>JBMOGR010000003.1:0-255978 GCA_049318265.1 Bacteriovoracaceae bacterium | reverse complement strand
TTTATCCTTGGTAGCATATTCGTCTTCTGCACGTTTACTTAAACTTAGTCCGACGCTTGCAAGGGAAGTATCTAATCCAAGCACTAATGGTTTTTTAGCACCAATATGGTGAGTGTTTTCCAAAGTGTCTTCTAACATTTTAGCTTCACCAACAGTGGCCTTGGTGGCAGCTCTGAATAAGAGAGGGTCGTACCAATCAGCAACTTTTTTTGCAATAACAAAAAGTTCGTTGCCGCGAGGAAAACGATTGGTTAATCCAACAACTGTTTTTCCAAACAAAGAATTGGTGTGGCAAGCGGCACAACTAAAAGTAAAGCCAACTCCATTGGGAGTATTCATTAAAGTCGTACCCATTCTAAGTGACTTGTCGAGATTAGGATTGGGAATTTGATAAATGCCAGTGCTATCACTGCTATTGAATTGATTCAAACCAAACCATTTTTCAAAGTCAGCAAAACTTTTTATCCCAGAGAGATCTTTTACTTTGGTGAAAATAAATTTCTTCAGAGGGTTTGTCACAGGCGCTTCAAGAAAATATTTTAAGGGACGGTACGGAACTAAAAGTTCAGTGGTAGTCACAGGATAGTTAGAAACATGCTTCTTACCTTGAAACACATAATCTTCTAGCACGGCATTTTCTAAGGAATAAATATTGGAGCGTGGAGATGAGATTTCCACTCCCCTTTCCCATAGAGAATCAGCATCACGGTCTAACTGATCAAAAGAGTAAACGGATTGAGTAAACAAAAGAATTAAAAGAAGAGTATTTTTCATGATTAAGTTTAGAAAGAAGAATTGGATGTGGCAATAATCCGACAGAGGCGATCAGGTACTAATATTAATTATTCATCAGTGTCTTGGTGTTCATTTTCTTCTTCGGTGGTTGAAGCCATGAAGCGAACTGGTAGCTTGTTGCGTTCTTCTAGCTTGAGGCGTTTTAGCTGGAAAAAGCGCTTTTTGAAGTACTTGCTCTTGCTGAATTGCTCAATCACTACCTGTTGGTCTCCGGATGAAGCGTGAGCGAAATAATCGCGGTCAATGAAGATTCCTACGTGAGAGACACCTTTACGATAAGTATTTTTAAAGAAAATGATGTCCCCAGATGAGCGTGCATTAAGAGGAATTTTTAAAAAACGTTTATCTTTTACTTGATCACGAGTGGAGCGAGGTAGTTCAATGCCAACTGATTTATAGATATTTTGAATGTAACCAGAGCAGTCCATTCCCTTATCTTGGCTGTTACCACCAAAAAGGTAAGGAGCATTTCCGATATCAACTGTGGCAAAAATAAGCTGATGATGAAAATCTGTTAGCTCGACTAAGGGCCCTTGCTTTATTTCTGTAGCAAAAGAACTGAAGCTAACAAAGATGAAAAAGAAAAAAAGAGTACTGCTTTTAATTGGCTTTCTCCCACTTATTAAAGCGTAAAATTAATAGTAAACCAGGTACACCAATTAATCCACAAAATATGAAGTAATTAAACCATCCCATGCCATCAACCATGACACCGGAAAATCCACCTAAGATCTTCATCGGTATTGCCATCAAAGAAGTTAACAGGGCAAATTGTGTCGCTGAAAATTCTAAACTCACTAAACTCATCATGAAGCCAGCGTAAGCTGCTGTTCCCATTCCACTAGTTACGTTTTCAAATATAATTGTCCCCCATAAAACAGGAAAACTTTTCCCACTCATGGCCAAGTATGAGAAGACAAAAGTAGACAAAATTTGAAGGATACCAAAAGAAATTAAAGCTTTTTTTGTACCCAGTTTTATCATGGTGACACCCCCAAGATAAGCTCCTATAAGGGTAGCAAGAATTCCTGCACCTTTAACGATGTTAGCAATATCACTTTTTTCAAAACCGAGATTTAAATAGAGTGGCATGGTAATTGATGAAGCCATGCTATCTCCTAATTTATAAAGAAGAATGAAAGCTAAAATTTCTAGTGCACCTTTTCTTTTAAAAAATTCTAGGAAAGGTCCAATGATGGCATCCTTAAGTGAATGCACACGTTTTTGAGCTTGAACTTCTGGAGCAAAAACTGTGGCCAAAATTCCGATCACCATGAAGCCGGCCATAATTTGATAAGCCGCAGACCAAGAAAGATATTGAGCAAGATAAAGACCACCAATGTTAGAAATTAACATTCCCACTCGGTATCCTGAAACATAATAGGAAGTTGCTAACCCTAGACGACTCTCATCTTCGCCAACCATGATTTCTCTTCTAAAGGCATCTACGACGATATCTTGAGAAGCAGAAACAAAGGCCACTGTAACTGCTAATAAAGCGAGTGTGGTTAAATTCTGAGTTGGATCAATCGTTCCTAAAAAAAAGATTGTACATAAAAGTAAAATTTGTGTGATCAGCATCCAGCCCTTTCTTATCCCCATAAAGGGAGGAGAAACGTTATCCATGATGGGAGACCATAGGAACTTCAATGTGTATGAGCCGCCTACCCAAGTAAAAAAACCAATGGTCTTAATGTCAATATGTGAATCAGAGAGCATGGCCTTTAAAACATCACCCGTTAATAAATATGGTAGTCCGCAGGCAAACCCTAATAAGAAAGTGATTCCCATTTTGCGGTCAAAAAGTTGTTTTAAAAAGTTCATAGTTTCTTCCCCATAAATAGGTAGTTAATGTCATTGAGTGTTCTTGTTCGTTCGGTGGTAAAACCATTTTTTCGATAGAAATCCACATTTCTGGCTGTCGGTGAGGTAATTAAATGAAGGCCTTGAAATCCAATATGCTTCAAGTCATCAGATGCCCTTTTAATCAATGCAGAGCCAACGCCTTTGCCTTGAGTGTCAGGATGACAATTGATGTGTAAATGTGCTGTGAAATCGGCATAGAAGTCTTCGAATAAAAGATAGTGGGCGTGATCCTTAAAATAATCTTTTGCCAATAAACTATCTGGCTCAATGGTCAGGTAACCTAAAACATTGAGTTCTGGGGTGTTTTCTATCGCGACATAAATAAAGCCTGGGCGTTTTTCAAAATAATAACTGGTCCACTTTTTAAAAAAAGCTTCTTTTAACTCTTCTGAATCAAAAAGTTTCCGTGAGGAAGTAAGAAAAAAAATCTCTTTGATTTTTTCCCGCACCCGATCTTTGTCCTCGAGAGTCGTGTATATCTTGATCATCCATGACATTGACTCTATTATCCTCTAAATTACAAAAAAATGTGAAAAATTATGAGTTTTAAATATTCTATTATCTTCGTTAAAAATGAAATTTGCCCAACCCCTAGTCTGGTAAAAGAATTAGGTCAGATTTTTGCTCAAGAACAATTGGGTGAAATAAAATCGATGCATGTCTGTACTCCAGACGCTGAAAGTTTGAAAAAAAGTATAGAAACCTACAGCAATACTAATGGTGACGGATTGATCTATCTCTTTTTAGATCAACCTCTTGTGTGGTCCGATATAGAAAAGTTATATGGGGAATCGACCTTAACGAAGCTTTATCCTGAAGCCGGAATGACCCAAGATCGCTTTATTATCCCGATCGATTTGAGTAGGAAAGAAGGAATGGAGAGATTAGTCTCCATTCTTACTTATATCAAAAAAAGTTATAAGAGTTCTTTAGGCTGCAAAGGGTTTTGCGCCGTCTAAGCCAGAGCGGCTTTGACTAGATCATTGGCCGTTTTTCCATCAAATTTACCTTTAATTTGGGGAGTAAGATCTTTCATCACTCCACCCATATTAACACCAGGATTTGCGGCAATAATATCAGCGATAATCTTCTTCACTTCTACTTCCGAAAGCTGAGCAGGAAGATAGGGCTCTAAAAATTTCAATTCTTCATTAATTTTTTGTTGTTCAGATCCACCTGCTGGAAAAAGCTCTAAGCTGTCTTTTAGTTTTTTAGCGTGTGCCACTAAAACTTGAACTTCATCTAATGGCTTCGCAGCTGTCTTGTTGTTTAAAAGAGCGGCTTTCAACATACGAAGAACATCTAACTTTGCCTGTTCTTTGGCTTTCATCGCATTGGTAATATCTTTAGAAACTGTATCGTACAAACTCATAAAGGCTCCCATTTAACTTACTTAAGATTTCATATTTTCCATAGAAAGGTCTAATTTAATGTCATTCGATGTTTTTAAAAGGTGATAGACCGTTTGAAGATCATCAATTTTTTTAGCGTCTATTCTCAACTTCTCATCCATGTACGAAGCGTTTACTTTTGCACCAGAAGTTTTAATCAAATTTTGAATCTTCTTTGCGTTTTCCTTATCAATGCCGTTCTTCAAAGGAAAAGTTTGTTTCATCATCTTCATGCCTGTGGCCTTAATGTCGCTTTTTTCTAGACCTTTAAGTCCAATTCCTCTTTTTCCCATTTGCGTGGTTAAAATATCCATCACCGCTTTTACTTTGGTTTCGTCTTCAGCTTTAACTTCAACACTATCTTTTAAAATTTCGATCGTGGCGTTAGATCCTTTAAAATCAAATCGTCCAGTGAATATTTTAGTCGCCGTTTCTACTGCGTTTTTTAATTCCATCATGTCTAATTTAGAAACCAAATCAAATGAAGCCATATAATTCCTTAAAATTTCATTTCCGGTACATCATTAGGAATAATGAGCTTACCTTCAGTTAAGGATTTGATTTCTTCGACAGAAACTCCAGGAGCTCGTTCTCTTAAAATAAAAGCACCACCTTCGATATCCATGACGGCAAGGTCCGTGACTACTTTTTTGATACAGTTAACACCGGTTAAAGGCATTTTGCATTTTGTAAGGATCTTAGATTCACCTTTATTTGAGTGCGCCATCGCAACAACAATATGACGTGCTCCTGCAACCAAATCCATTGCTCCGCCCATACCCTTCACTAACTTTCCTGGAATCATCCATGAAGCGATAGATCCATTTTGATCCACTTCAAAGGCTCCAAGAACAGTAAGATCGACATGCCCTCCGCGAATCATGGCAAAACTTTCTACTGAACTAAAAAAAGCTGCACCTTTCACCACCGTCACCGTTTGTTTTCCAGCATTAATTAAATCAGCATCAACTTTATCTTCAGTAGGAAATTCTCCCATCCCTAAAATTCCATTTTCTGATTGAAGCATTACTTGCATCCCTGCAGGAATGTAGTTGGCTACTAACGTAGGAATACCAATTCCTAAGTTGACGTAATACCCGTCTTTCATTTCTTGAGCGATTCTTTGCGCGATCTGATCTCTTGTTAATCCTGTGGCCATATCAATTCCTTATTTCTTTTCTACTTTTTTACTGTACGTTGTTCGATTCTTTTTTCAAAGCTAGGAGCCTTGATCACTCTTTGGACATAAATTCCTGGCGTATGAATATGTTCTGGGTCCAATTCACCTAGCTCAACAATTTCTTCCACCTCAGCAACTGTAATCTTTCCAGCAGTCGCCATCATGGGATTAAAGTTCATAGCGGTTTTTCTAAAAATTAAATTTCCATATCGGTCAGCTTTCCAAGCTTTCACGAGAGCGTAATCAGCCGTCAAAGCTTCTTCTAAAACATACATTCTACCATTGAACTCTTTTGTTTCTTTACCTTCGGCTACCGGTGTTCCATAACCAGTGGCTGTATAAAAAGCTGGAATGCCAGCCCCACCAGCACGAATCTTTTCCGCTAAATTTCCCTGAGGAGTTAAAATCACTTTCATCTCACCTGAAAGAAATTGCTTTTCAAATAAAGCATTCTCACCCACATAAGAACCGATCATGGTTTTAATTTGATTTCTTTCAAGAAGAATTCCTAATCCAAAACCGTCGACTCCTGCATTATTAGAAATACATGTGAGTCCCTTTACATTCATGTCATACATTTTTTTGATCAGACCTTCTGGAATTCCGCAGAGACCGAAGCCTCCTACCATAACAGTCATATTATCTTTGAGACCACTTAAAGCTTCATCATAACTTTTGACGACTTTATCTAACCCGGCCATAGTCACTCCCCTGTCATTTGATTTGCCCCTATTGTGCCTAAAATGAACCCTTTCTGGCCAGCTATAATATTGTTTTTAAAGCATTTTGTCGCATTGTTTAATCCTAAATATATGGCCATAAATGTCCGATAAATGAGAAATGAAAAGCTGGCTCTTTTTAATCCTTATTTCCTTACCATTTTCAGTTTGGGCCAATGCTCTCGTTTCTAACTTTTGTGACCAATGGTATTTGAGTTTTCCAAATAGTAAAAATGTTCAACCGAAGCTTAACGTAGAGAAAGTTTATAAAACAATTGAAGAATGGCGAGTATCAAAATTTCGAAACCAATTGCAGGTAAAAAAGATAGGCCAAGCAGAAGGAGAAAATCTGCTTAGACTTAATCTTCCTTCCTCCAACCCCCTTGCTAAAAAAATATTGATTACCGCTGGTGTCCATGGAAATGAGCCCTTTGGCGTAACTGCCTTAATGGAATTCATCGAAAAAACTGTTTTCGATCAAGCCTTACGCAATCAATATGATTTTGTCTTTTTACCAATGCTAAATCCAAAAGGGCTTAAACTATCAACTAGATTGACTGGCGAAAACATTGACTTAAATAGAACTTTTTCTACAGGCGAAGAAATTCAAGCGAGTAAAATCGTAGAAGAGAATTTAACTGGTGAAAAATTTGATCTTGCTATCGATCTTCATGGCTCAAATATTCGTGAAGGCTTTTTTATCATAAGTTCAAAAAATGCAGACCCCATGTTAGCTCTGAAGACAATACAAAATTTTGAACCTCAATTTATCCTCCAATCGACCAGCGGTAACTATCCAGATTTAATTCCCAGTGTAACTGATCCAACTAAGATAGCTTACCGACTTATAGAGCCCGGAATAGCTACTTCCTATAACCAAGGAACCCTAAAGGACTTTTTCGTCAACGGTTTAAAAGTTGAAAATGCTTTTACCTTTGAGTATCCCGGACAAATTTCTGTTTTCGACCGTCAAAGCCAATATGTAAAACTCATTCAAAATATGATTAAGGCATTAAATCCATGAAAACGATTATTTTCTTTTATTTCTTGATTGTCTCTTTTTCAGCATGGTCATTGGACTACATTGGCGGGGCAGTGAGCTCTGGCAAAGAAACAGTCGCGATACGTTGTCTTATTAAAAATCAAGATAATCCCAAGCTTTGTGATATGGGACAATACATTTTAATCAAAGGTAAAATTAAAGATTTTGCAGACCTCTCTAACTTAGAAGTTCTCGATTTAGGGAACCCAACTCTTACTCAAAACGATCTTGCCTATACTTTAAAAGAGTTGGAGCAATTTGATGAGGAAGATTTCACCAATAACAAATTTATGAAATATTTTGATGAGTCTTATGTCAGTCTTTCCTTGTTTTTAGTGATGGTAGGGCAGCAAATTGAATCAAAGGCTGTCATTGGTGTTGCTGGAGCAAGTTTAATTTTAACGGCTCCTATCGACGTTATCAAGTCACCTTTTAGTCACTTAGCTCGTTATATTCAGAAGAAAAAGCAAGAATCGAGAAAAAAAGAATTCACTAAACTTATCAAAGAATTATCACTCATGAAGTTGATCGGTGCCAATGAAGTTAATCCGATCAAGGTCTCTAAGGAAACGCTCCAAAATGTCATCGAACTCATTGCCAAAGATAAAAGAACATCGAAGAAAGTTGTCGCTATTGATCTACAAAAAGAGTCATTACCTCTTGATGAACCAAGCACCTCAATTCAATTAATTCAAAAGTTTAAAACTAATAGTAAAGTCATATCATCTCCAGTTGCCACCAAGGATGGAACAGTCATCGTAGGCTCACACTTAGGTGTCGTTTACATATTTTCACCTGAAATGAGACTCATTTCCAAATTCTCTTCCAAGGACTGGATTCATGGCTCAC
Organism: Bacteriovoracaceae bacterium; assembly: GCA_049318265.1. GTDB lineage: Bacteria > Bdellovibrionota > Bacteriovoracia > Bacteriovoracales > Bacteriovoracaceae > JBEIOQ01. Next base: position 248,136 of record JBMOGR010000003.1, on the reverse strand, counting down.
CAAAAGTTTCTAAAAATAATCTTATGACTATTCCATCCTATGATGGATCACTCTATTATTTTGATCTAGAAGGCAAAATGGTAAAAAGTGTTGCTCCTGGAGGAAGTATTTTTTCTTCAACAGCTGAGTTACCCGATGGAACGACTTTAATTGGCTCAGACGACGGTAATCTTTATTTTATTTCAGAAGTTGGTAAAGTTTTACGCTCCTTTAAAACGGAAGGCATGATTCATTGTACCCCTACGGTGATGAAAAATGGCAATATTGCCGTTTCAAGCATTGACCATAAACTCTATATCATCGATCAAGAAGCCAATCTTAAATACACTTATGAAACTGGAGCAGGACTTGTCCATTCACAACCAATAGAATTAAAAGACGGCACTTTAGTTTTCGGTTCTTACGATAAAGGTATTCATTTCATTAGTCCTGAAGGAAAGAGGAAGGCCCTCTTTATGACGGGTGGATGGGTTCATTCAAGTCCTGCTATTTTAAATAAAGGCACCGACAAAGAGGTCATCGTCGTAGGCTCTAATGATGGTTACATTTATTATTTAAATTCCGATGGTACACTTAAAACTAAATTTAAAACTGGAGCCAAAGTTATTTCATCTCCAGTTGTCATGGGAGATGGGAATATTGCGGTAGGCTCTTATGATTCCTTTGTCTATTTCTTAGATGGGGAAGGAAAATTAGTGGGGAAGTTTAAAACAGGGCTTAAGATTTGGTCTTCCCCTACCCTCATGCCAGATGGAAAAACCATCGTCATTGGATCAGGGGACCATTATTTATATTATCTACAATTAAAAAATTAACGACGGTTTTTATACTTCAAGTAACCGTAAGCTATCCCTTCCGTTTGTCTAATGTGAGACTGCTCAGTGCCGTCTGCATTAATCACTCCAGAATCTGGGTTGAAGTGTTGATTGGAAACAACATAGTTAGTTTTAGTTAAAGCAGCTGTCGCTGTAAAATATTTCCAAGCATTATTTTGAGTCCAAGATGCTGAAACAAAAAGGTGATCTACTTTCCCTAAGTATTTATGCAAAAGAAGAATTTGATAAGTATCAGCACAAATTAAGAAGCCAACACGTCCCCAAGGAGTGTTTACAATAGTTCCATTCTCATCTCCAGAAGTTAAGAATTGGGACTCTGTTTGGTAGAGATTATATTTTCTATGTTTGGCGATAATTTTCCCTGATGGATCAATCACAACTTGAGAATTATAAAATTTTCCAGTAGCGGCATCATTCTCAAGCATGTTAATAGAAAGATAAACTTGCAGCTCTACAGCTAAGCGACTAAAAAATTCTGTGGTGGCTCCTGGTACAGATTCAACCATATATTTAGCATCGTCTTTAGTCTTGTATTCGTAGGTATCATTATTGGGATACCCCGCGATTGCATATTCAGGAGCCATAATAAAATTCGCTTTGTTGTCGCTGGCTTTTCTAATATAGCTCTCTAGTTCTTTAATATTATCTTCTTTGTATTTTTGAACTTGAGCTTTATCTGTAACTGTTACTCCTCTTTTTTGTTTCGAGGAAATCACAGCTATTTTTAAAAATTGCTCTTTGGGGAAATTGCCTTCTGGCTCAACCACCTCTTTAATCGGTTTCATCGGTTCTTTCACAGGAGCAGGTATAGGCTTTGTTGGTTCACACGTTTTTGTTGCTGCAAAAGAAGAAACGCTTGATGAAAATAAACTAATTGTTAGAAGTAGATTGATAACGCTTTTCATGGTCTAAGATCTCACTCGTGAAATGTTAAAAAGACCTTTCGAATCTATCTAAAATTGAGCAAGATGGCAAAAAAAAAGGCCCCTTTCGGGGCCTACATTTTATGTCTTTTATGAGCTCGATCTATTGAGGTGTAATTCTCAAATAGAATCTTTTCTTAGCGCTTGGCTTATTGCCATCACCTTTGTTGAAAACTTGGATGTAAGCGTAGTCTTTACAAGAACCATCTTCTTGGTTAATTGCATCACATTCGCCGTAAGCCGTTACTGGAATCACTAATTCATCTTTCTCAGAATTCAGAGTAAAACTCATTGGATTTTGCTCTTCGCCTTCCCATTTAATGGCACCTTGTAGAGCACCTTTTTTGAATTCCAATTTAACCGTTACTGGGTATTGGAAAGCATATGTCTCTGTACTCTTCAATTGAACTTTAAGGTTATAGCTCACAGAATCTCCCGCTTTCATAGAAAGACGGATTGGATTTTCTCTTGATCCTGGAGATGAACTTGTCAGTACACTTGTCGAATTTAGGTTTGTAATTGTTAGGTCAGCAGATGGTTTACCTTCCATTGAGAAGTTTCTTCCAGCAAGTGACTTTAAGATAAGATCTTTCATCTCGCCCGCTTTTCGGTGAGCTCCATCCATCTCATCTGCAAAAAGCATATGTGCAAACCAGTCTTGAGCTGTTAACCCTGGATTGTTACGAGTTAAGCGCATAGCTTCCATGGTCAAATCAGTCATCTTAGCAAGACCAGCTTCAGGCCCATATTTTACAAGAGAAGCATTTAAGATGTCTTTCATCGTACCACCGTAAGCTTCACCATCATCATGAACTTCGTTAGTTAAGAAAAAGCCAGTGTGATTGATAATTCTGTAATCTTGGCTCCCTGGGTATTGTTTGTCTTTCATGATATCTTGAACAACCAGAGCTGCACAGAAGTCGGCCATGCCTTCAGAAAGACCACCAGTATCTGCAAGACGGATATAATCTCCCATCAAGCGATCCATAATTCCGTGACCAAGTTCGTGCCAGATAGTCGAGTTATCGCGAGCATAGTTAATGGCATCTGGTGAGTAAGTGGTAAAGTTAATTGTATCGTCAGTATAGTAAGCATTATCGCGCATTCCGATATCAGGATCATATAAGTAGGCATTAAATGGACGAGTTGAAAGTTCAGGATCGTTATAACCATTCTTTTGAAGAGAATCGACAAGTGTGGTGACAGCCCAATAAACTTGGACTTCATCAAAACCATCATTGATATAGGAAGTTGGATCGTGATCTGGAAGACGACGGGCCGGACGTGAAAGAAGTTCTTCTTGTGATTGAACTAATTTACCAAGGTATCCTGATTGAGGGACAACTTCGTAGCTACCATTTGAAGACTCTTGCCACGAAGGCATAAACTGAGTTGAGTGTTTCGGTGTAAAATTAATCCCTGGGAATTTAATTTTCGCCTGAGGATGTAGATTAATGGTTGCGTATTTCCCAGAGAGAACTAGCCCACCATTTTTGCCGAATTTGTTTTTTTCTCTCGGAAGATTGTCGGCAATTTCTTTTGCTTGTCTCTTCAGCATAGGAGTAGACCAGTAGCCTAATTTTCTGCCTTCTTCAGTCTCAGCAAGAAGAACGTCATACTTTTCTTCTGAGTATTTACGGTCACGCATAACTTCGTAAGGATCGCTATCAGAGACATGAATTTTTTTATCAAGATATTTAAGTTCTGAATCAATACGAGGAAGAATCTCTTTAGTATTTTCTGCTTCTTCATAGATTGGATAGACTTTCGCTTTAACCGAAATATCTGCCTGAGGGTATTCTGAATATGAAGAAGAAACAACTGAGTTCTTCATCAAGGAAATATCGATAATATGTTCTCCACGACGAGATTTAACTGTTACTGATCTAACTAAATCTGATTTTACCCAGCGATCTTGGTGCAGAACCGCCATGATTTGTTTATCATCAGAAGCTTTCACTACATTATTTACTAGGCTCATAACGTGACTTGCAAGTTTGGTTGAGTTCAAAGCCTTTGGTGAGAACATGGCCATATCGTACCTTGCAGCAAGAGCTGCTGCTTTAACTTTTGCTTCTTTATCCAGATTGATTTCGGCTTGAATTAATCCACCAAATATATCGCCGATGATTCCGCGCTTTCTCCAAATACGAATACTTTTTCCATCTACTGGAACGCCTTTAACGGCTTGGGCATACATACTAAAGTGAGAAGTCGCGAGGTCACGGTCTTCAAGTAAAACAAAGTCTGCTTTAGAGAAATCTAAACCAGTGTCTTTGTTAATTCTTTTAATCAAATTTTTTAGTTTTGATTCCTTAGTGTCTTTAAAAGTAAGACGTTTGTTGTAAGGTGCTTCTGCGTGAGCAAGTAAGCTGGCGCTCAAAACGAACAGCGCCAATGGTAATTTTGTCATAAGAAATCCTCGTGTTATTGGGATAAATATTAACCAATTAAAACACTCAGTTATTATCATTTCAGCAATGGGAAATTAGTAAGAAATCGTAGAATTAGGTAAAAATTACAAAAGAGCCTAAGGGTGAAATTGAATTATAAATTGATGTCTATTCAGGGCCTTGAAGAGGACGCAGGAACTCGATCTGGTCCTTTCCAAGCCTTTTTCAAATTGACTCCTGATTGGGTAATAGACAAAAAGAGCAGTCCTGACCCCAAAAGGAAACAAAGTAATATTCGAATGCCGTTATTTTCCAAAGACGCTATCTCCGCCGTGAACGATAGGATCATTTCGGTGAAAGTAGCACGAACTTTATATAAACAAATAACTGCTAAGTCAGTTTCGTTTGAGAAGAAATTTCAAACGCTCCATGAAGTCCCCGAAATCTTTAGGATGAAGGCCTGATTTTTGAAGAATGACATGAGTGGGAGGATAATCATTCTGAAAATTATTTTTTATCACTAAAAAAAGTTTCTTCATTTTCTCATTGCTTTCTATTGAGGCTTCTATAAAAGTTAAGCGATCTTGGGACTTCAGTCTCTCCATTTCTTTATAAATGTCTCGAAGGGTGAAATCTAAGGGTTCGACTGGTAAAAATGGTTTTTTGACAAGGATGGGTGAAATCTCTTTAACTCCATTCTCTGTCATTTGTAACAAATCTTTCACTCTTTTTAACTCTAAAGCAAAATCAGAAATATTCTTCACTGGTACCACACTTCCAGTATCTACCATCGAGGGACCAAGAAATTGCACTAATATTTTAAGCCATGTCACTTGAAAAGGATTGGCTTGAAGGTAAGGGACGTCTTCAAGGCAGAGGCAGCTGCGGGCACTATCAAAGGCCTTCTGCATTTCTAATATACGCCCTTCTTCAACCGCAAAATCGTCAAATGAAAGCTCTGTAAGAATAGGACTAGGAATGACGTTGGCAAGACTTGAGAGTAGCTTCTCTTGTATTTTTAGATAAGGATGTTCTTCTAATTCTTCAAGTAAATGCTCGAAGGCATCGTCCGTTTTTTCCAGTACTAGCTTGAGCTCATCTACGGAATGAGGAGAGTAAAAATAATAAGTGAAACCCATAACAAATCATTTTTTTAGTACCAACCATAAGGGCTGGAGCCATAAGGATTGTAATAGCCATTATTACTCATTCCATAGGCATTCTGAAAATAGTTAGAATAGCCCGCACCATATTGATTCATACCCATACCATAGTAGTTATAATTTGGATTGCTATAACTTGATGATGAGTTTCCAGCATTATAAGTGGGAGAACTAAAAGTTGGATTAACGTTAGTGATAGTGTAATTGTTTTCAGTGCTATTAAAATAATTTTTAAATATGGCCTTAAAAGCAAATGCTAAACCAATGGCTGCGCCTCCGGCAACAGCGATGATAGCACTAGTACGAAGAACATTGCCCCACTTCTCTTTTCTACGAACTTTTCGAAGATTGTTGGCTTTTTCTGCAGCGACATCAGCAACACATTCGTAGGGAGCCTCTGCTTGTCTCGCTTCAAGTTTCGAACACTCAATTTTGCATTCACCGTGGACAACAGAATGATTTTTTGGACAAGTGTAACAAACACTTTGATAAATATGCTTGGTACTTCCCTTACATTCAACACAAACATTGTTCTCTAAGGCAAAATTCTTTCCTAGGTGTGCACACTGCTTATCTTCAGGAACGCATCCAGCGAGGGCGTATTCTGTACCAGTTAGAGATTTACAAAGTTCTTCACGGCTTTTTTGCGTTGGAGGATTTTCATTGCTATTGATGATTACATCCATCACATCGCTGCCAAACATATCGATTTTGCTTTCATTTTGAGCTTCACACTGAATTTGCACTTCCTCGCTTTTGTCTTCGACTTTAGCAACCGCGGCTTCAATAACTCCGGCATGACATTTTTTTTGCTTATACTCATTGGCATAGTTTTGACTTAAAAGCATTAAATCTTGAATGGCTGGAGTGTTGTTCAAAGCACTCAGTTGATCTTTTAATGCCTGTTCCTGACGAGACATTCTCTCAACATCTTTTTGGGTCAGACGAAAAAGCGCTGAAGCACAATCATCTACATTATCGCCTTCGCAACCATTAGTAAAAGCAGATAAGTTTTTATGAAGGATGGGATCTTGAAGTGGATTCTTCGTGCCATAAATATCGTCTAGGAAAGATGCCGAGCCACTGGTGTATTTTGTTTTCGCCAATAATATTTTATCTGCCAGCTGGTGCATTTCATCAAGTTTCTTAATTTCTTTAATGTAGAATGAAACTTTATCATCACCTACTTTGGCGTTGTTAACTTTGTTTTGAGCTTCTACAATTTTTTCTTCTAACTGAGCGCAAGTCAAACTGGTGCCAAATGCTGGTGTAACTAAGGTGAAAATAAGAAAGACTGATAATAGTTTTTTCATCTATTCTATTTTATGAGATTTCTTTAATTTTTTCTGATAGGAATCTTTTGCCATTCTGAGGTTAATTAAGGTTATAATACTGACTTATGGCCTATGCCCAACTCATACTCTCTGTTATTATCCTTTCTCAAGCACCCAACTTAGTCAAGTTAGCACAAGCTCCTGCCGTGATCATTTGTTTTTGGCGCTTATTTTTGGCCGCCGTTTTCTTGGGGCTGATAGGGCTTTACACTGGGAAAATGGGCGAGATAAAAAGGCTTTCAAGCTCTCAGTGGAAGATGATAGTTCTTACTTCAGTAGTGCTCTTTATCCATTTTATTTTATGGTTTATGGGTGTTCATAAAACTAGTGTCGCCAATGCATCCATTATTTTTGCGACCAACCCACTCTTTACTGCCATTGGAAGTTATTTACTTTTCGGAGAAAAAATATCGGTGCGCTATCTCATCGCTATGGCCTTAGGTTTAACAGGAATTGTCGTTACTTTTTCTCAAAATATGCAATTTCATCCAGAGGCCTTTCTTGGAGATATGCTGGTACTAGTTTCAGCTATTTTTTTCTCGGGCTATATTCTTCTCTCAAAAAAAGCTCGACATCACACTTCGAACGTTCCCTTTACTTTCATCTTAAATTTATTAACGGCAGGCTGCTCTTTAATGACAATCTTAGTTCTTGATCTGACCAAAGGAGCTTCGTCGTTTACCAGCCTCTTTAATCACAGCGATCAAAACTGGTGGGCCTTTATTCTCATGGCCATTTTCCCTTCTATCTTAGGTCACGCTTTATTTACTCATACACTGAAATACTTGAATGTTAACCTCATGAGTACCACCATGCTCCTTTCTCCGGTATTGGCCAGTATAGTATCGTACTTTTTCTATCATGAAACAGTGGGTTCAAATACCATTCTTGGATTTCTGATTACTGCACTGGGAGTGTTTTCACTCTATTTTCCCGGTCTCAAAAATTTTCTCTCTAGTAGGAAAAAAAAAGCTTCACTATAATGAACAAACTATCGTTATATTAAGGAGCCTCTATGTTTGTGACACTTATACTTCTAAGCCTCAATAACAGCCACGCCTTTGTCCCAACCACTAACATAGATGGAGTCAACTTAGAAAAAGCGGAAATAATCAAAAATGTCTCCATGGCCACCGCCAAAAAAGATTCCACGCGTATTGTACGCGGCTTTAAAACGCAAGAATTTGCAGCTTCTTTAGATGTCATCAAAAATGCCATCATCAATTTTGATGAGAAATGTAATAACGAACACAAAAGTAAACGCAAATTCACCGACAAAACCAAAGACTGTAAATACCTCAACAAAAATTTAATTGAAACTGTAATCGTCAAAAAAACAAAGTATACGGGAGCGAAGGAGCCTAATGAAACTGAACGCTTTGTGGTCACTCGTTATATTTTAAACAGTGTTGGAAACTTCGCCCAAAATGATTTAATGGTGGCGTATGAATACACCAATGCAGCCAAAGAAAAAGTTTTTGAACTTAAGCAGTACTTACTTTCAGATGATGATTCAAAAATTTATTTAGATAACCCTGTTAAAAAAGATTCGCCCTTTAAAGAAACAACGGGACACTTCATGGTCACAGAAAAAAGCAAAGACAAAAGTGTTTTTGATTATGAATACATTGGTAAAACGGATAAGTGGTATTTAAACAAAGATATGTTCCTTGGAAAAATCTATAATGGAACTGCCGATGGGATCGCTGATTTATTTATTTCTGTGGAGCTTGCTGTGGCAGCCAAAAAGTAACCCAAGTATCCAAATTTACTAACACTTAAAGAGCAAACTTAACAAAATCTTAAAAAAGTAGGTTCCCTTCTACATGGTAATAATGGTTTAATAAAATAAGTCTCACAAAATAAAAAAAGGAACCTATGTTTGGTCTAGATTCGTCGTTAACCATTCTATTGCTTATTAGTATTTTACTGGCCTGTGCATTTGAATTCATCAATGGATTTCATGACACTGCCAACGCAGTGGCAACGGTCATTTACACCAATAGTTTGAAGCCTAATCATGCAGTTATGATCTCAGGCTTTTTTAATTTCATCGGAGTTTTTGCTGGTGGTATCGCCGTGGCTATGGGGATTGTGAATCTACTTCCAGTAGAACTTCTTATTGATCAAAGTATTATGCATTCAGTGGCCATGGTTTTAGCAATGCTTCTCACTGCCATAATTTGGAACTTGGGTACTTGGTATTACGGAATTCCGTGTTCTTCATCCCATACACTTATTGGATCAATCTTGGGTGTAGGTATTGCCTTTACTTTACTGCCAGGAAACGAAGCCGTATCGGGTGTAAACTGGTCAAAAGCTCAAAGTATTGGCCTATCACTTCTTGTTTCTCCGGCACTTGGTTTTACGCTGACCATTTTGATGATGTATATTGTAAAAAAATTAATCTCAAACCCAGCTATTTTTGAACCGGCCAAGACAAATGAAACACCTCCAGGTTGGGTACGCGCCATTTTAATCTTCACATGCTCTGGTGTAAGTTTCTCACACGGATCAAATGATGGGCAAAAAGGTGTTGGTCTTATCATGCTCGTTTTGATTGGTATCGTACCTGCGAAATTTTCTCTTGATTCAAGGAAAAATCCTCTAGAGATGCAAGGACACTTGATTGAACTACAAAGAACTTTTAAAGGTCTTAATTTAAATCCCACTGAGACGGCGGACCGTATTCACGTTGCAGTACTTGACGAGAACTTAACTCAATTAGCAGCTACACTTGATAGCTTTAAGGCTCAAGGCTCAATCCCTGAAGAGAAAAACTTTCTCATCAGAAAAAACATTCTATTAATTGGTCAAGAAGTAGAAGGCATTTCAAAAAGCCTTACTTTAAAGCTTTCTAAAAAATCAAAAGATGCTCTCAAGAAAGATATGAAACATTTAAAGGAGTACACTGACTATGCTCCGACTTGGGTAATTCTAATGATTTCTCTTTCACTAGGGATTGGAACAATGGTTGGTTGGAAAAGAATTGTTGTCACTATTGGTGAAAAAATTGGAAAATCTCACCTTTCTTATGCTCAAGGTGCCAGTGCTGAATTAGTAGCTGCTTCAACCATCGGCTTAGCGGCACTTTCTGGACTTCCTGTTTCAACGACTCACGTTTTATCTTCGGGTATCACCGGTTCAATGGTGGCCACGGGTGGACTTAAGAACGTGCAAGGTAAAACACTGCAAACGATGGCCCTGGCATGGGTACTTACTCTTCCAGTGACTACCATTATGTCTGGCTTACTCTTTGTTTTTTTCAGAAAAATTCTTTAATTGAGTAGCTAACAATTTTGGCATCTTTATAGAAAACGTGTTGAAAGCTCTTCTAGGTTGAGTTTTTGCAACAAGTTTGTCAGCCGTTCTTGAGGGTATTGGCGAGGCAAGTCTTTATAAGTGGCGATGATAAGTTCATTTTTCATAGAATGCTCCCAACCAATTAATTCCGTCACATTGACCTGATATCCTTGAGCTTCAAGTTTTAAAGAGCGCAGGACATTGGTAATCTGACTTCCAAATTCACGGGTATGAATAGGGTGTCTCCAGATTTCGGTAAGGACATTTTGCGATAACATTTTTCCTTTATTTTTCTTTAGAATAGAGGCAACCTCAGCTTGGCAGCATGGTACTAACACTATGTACTTAGCTTTCTTCTTAAGCGCAAAATCGATGGCATCATCTGTTGCGGTATCACAAGCATGAAGAGCAGTTACAATATCAACAGTGTTCGGCAATAAGGGAGAAGTAATAGATTCTTCCACCGAAAGGTTCACAAACTTCATGCGATCAAATTTACATTTACGGGCCAGCTCTTCTGATTTAGTGACTAACTCTTTTCTCGTTTCAATTCCGTAGATGGTACTATCTGCAAGATTTTTAAAAAACAAATCAAAAAGTATAAATCCCAAATATGACTTCCCTGCTCCATGATCCACTAAAGCCAGGGGCATGCCCTCTTTTTCTAATTCTTTTAATAAAGGTTCAATGAATTGAAACAGATGGTTTACTTGTTTTAGTTTTCGGCGGCTATCTTGATTGATCTTTCCATCGCGAGTGAGAATATGAAGTTCTTTTAAAAGCTCTAGGGATTGGCCAGGACGGATATCTAATTCTTGATTCATAAATTTACTTTGGAGAAAAATAAAACCCCTCCGAAGAGGGGCTTTTGTTTTTGCTTACTTGTTTAAATTTCTTAGAACATAATGAAGAATTCCACCATCCATGAAGTAGTTTAATTCATCAAGAGTATCAATGCGGCAAAGCACTTTGAAGGTTTGTTTTGAACCATCTTTTTTTGTCATATCCACTGACAGTTCACACTTAGGTTTTAAGCCAGAAGAAATTCCATTGATAGTAAAAGTTTCTTCGCCAGTTAGGCCAAGTGTTGTGCGACTCATTCCATTCACAAATTGCATTGGAACAACACCCATACCAATCAAGTTAGAACGGTGAATACGCTCGAAACTTTCAGCGATCACCGCTTTAATTCCAAGAAGCATCGTGCCCTTTCCTGCCCAGTCACGAGATGAACCTGTTCCGTATTCTTTACCTGCAATCACGACTAAATCAGTTTTTGAGTCGATGTACTTCATTGAAGCATCATAAATGCTCATGGTTTCACCAGTGGGTAGATACTTCGTAATACCACCTTCTATTCCACCCATCATTTCATTTTTCAAACGAATGTTAGCAAAAGTTCCTCTCATCATCGCTTCATGGTTACCACGACGAGCTCCGTATGAGTTGAAATCTACTGCTTGTACTCCATTCGCCAATAAATATTGTCCAGCCGGAGAATCTTTTTTAATGTTACCCGCTGGAGAAATATGGTCAGTGGTAATTGAGTCACCGAAAAGACCTAAGATTTTTGCGTTCGCGATATCTTTAGGTGCGTCTGGAACTTTTTTCATGTTCACAAAGTATGGAGGATTTTTTACGTAAGTTGATTTTTCATTCCAAGCATAAGTTGCTCCCTCTTTCACAGGAATGGCTTGCCATGCTTTGTCTCCTAAAAAGACGGAAGCATAACGAGACTTAAACATCTCACTCGTTAAACACTGATTAATGGTTGAAGCGATTTCTTCATTGGAAGGCCATATATCTTTTAAGAAAACAGGTTTACCAAATTTATCAAAACCAATGGCATCTTTTGTAATGTCCACATGTAGGCTACCAGCAAGAGCATAGGCTACAACCAACATTGGGCTTGCTAAATAATTCGCTTGAACAAGAGGATGCACGCGGCCTTCAAAATTTCTGTTACCAGAAATAACTGCGCCAACATTCAATTTACCTTCTTCAACTGCTTTCGTGATGTTGTCTTTTAATGGGCCAGAGTTACCAATACATGTTGTACAACCATAACCAACTAGGTTGAATCCTAACTTATCAAGGTCCTTATCAAGTCCTGCCTTAGCTAAATATTCTGTCACCACTTGTGATCCCGGAGCCAATGAAGTCTTGACCCATGGTTTTGTTGTCAAACCTTTTTCAGCTGCTTTACGTGCAAGCAATCCTGCTCCAACGAGAACAGATGGATTAGAAGTATTGGTACAAGAAGTAATAGCCGCAATCACCACGTGACCGTGTTGCATGTGAAAGTCAGCGCCAGCAACTGGAACTTTTTTATCGAGACCTTCTTTGACAGCTTCATTTAAAAATTTATTGTAGTTTTCTTTGGCATCAGCAAGAACCACTTTATCTTGTGGGCGCTTAGGTCCGGCCATGGTTGAACCAACAGTTGAGATATCAAGTTCAAGTGAATCAGCAAAAATTGGATCTTCAGAATTTGGTTCTCTCCACATACCTTGAGCTTTGGCATAGGCTTCAACTAAGGCCACTCTCTCAGCATCACGTCCAGTGAAAGCGAGGTAATTTACTGTTTCTTGATCGATAGGGAAGAAACCACAAGTAGCTCCATATTCTGGGGCCATGTTGGCGATGGTAGAGCGATCAGCCAGTGTTAAGTGATTTAAGCCAGAACCATAAAATTCAACAAATTTTCCAACAACACCTTTTTTACGAAGCATTTGAGTCACTGTTAAAACGATATCAGTGGCGGTAGTGCCTTCTTTCATTTTACCTGTTAATTTAAAACCGATAACTTCTGGAACAAGCATGGATACTGGCTGCCCAAGCATTGCTGCTTCAGCTTCAATACCACCAACTCCCCAACCCAGAACGGCAAGACCGTTAACCATGGTAGTGTGTGAATCAGTACCAACACATGTATCTGGATAAGCAACATTTTTGTCATTCACCCAAACAGTTTGAGCTAGATATTCAACGTTCACTTGGTGACAAATTCCTGTGCCTGGAGGAACTACGCGGAAATTGTTGAAAGCTTTTTGTCCCCAACGAAGGAAAGCGTAACGTTCAAAGTTACGATCGTATTCAAGATCAACGTTTTCTTTGAAGGAAGTAATTTCACCGTATTTATCAACCATCACCGAATGATCGATCACTAGATCAACTGGCACCAGTGGATTAATTTTTTGAGGATCACCACCCATATTTTTCATGGCTTCTCTCATGGCAGCCAAATCAACTACCGCAGGGACACCTGTAAAATCTTGCATTAAAACTCTAGCTGGGTGATAGGCAATTTCTTTTTCGCCTGACATTTTTTTTGTTCCAAGAGCGGCAACGAAATCAATATCTTCTTTGGAAACAGTCGTTCCGTTTTCATGACGTAGTAAATTTTCTAGAATCACTTTCAAGGAGAAAGGTAGTCTTTGTGTGTCTCCTAAGCCTTTTGCCTTCAATGAATAGTAAGTATAGGTTTTATTTCCTACTTTAAGTTCTGAAGCGGCTCCGAAACTGTTTAAGTTTTTTGATGTGTCCAAGATTGGCCTCCATTGGAAGAGATAAATTTAGATGACACCATTATAGTTCTGAATAGGAGATTTGTTAAGAAAGAGATGAGGCCGGAAGAGATAAAAAAAGCGAAAAAGCGATTCCCTCAAGTATGCGTGTAGCGACGATAAATAAAACGGTAGAGAATCCCCGCGAGCAGCGCACCCGTAAGGACGTCAAATAGATGATGCTGATGCACCAATACTACGGAGATAGTAATGAGAAATAGCCATAGATAAAGAAAAAGATGAAAAGCTTTCGAATGTGTTTCTTCTCTCATAGAAAGAATGGCGAGAGATGAATAGGTCACATGAAGGCTTGGAAAAAGATTGTGGGGGTGATCAATGGAAAACATGAAGCTATACATCTCTTGAAACTCTGGTACATCAACTCGAGTAAAACCGAGTTTCCCAGGGGTAAAATAAAAAAACAACCCTGCTACCAGTGCGCCCCATACCATAGAGAGACAAAATCCTTTAATGGCACCGACAGTTTTCAAAATGAAAGGAGCAACGACAAACAAAAGATTGAGGGAAATATAGGGAAAAATCATCCAAGGAATGAGAGGGATCGTTAATTCCCATTCAGTAAAAAGTTCGTAATGTGATTTTGCTTGGGCAGCCGTCGTGTTGCACCATCCATAAACAGTGACAAAGGCAATAGTGGCCAAGGTGCCATAAAGTGCAATCGCTTTAATCCGCTCAAAATCAGGAATAGTGAGAATTTTCGATCGAAGATCAGAAATAGTCATAGCTTTTAGTATGAACTAAGCAAATAGATCGCTCAAGTAAAAAGATCCACTAAGTAAAAAGACCTTATAGGCAAAGGAAAATCTTTCAGGATAAAATAGGCTATGATGAATAACCGTATAGTCACCTCCTTCAAGCGTTCGGATGTTCCTTTAGAGATACTTGTTGGCCCAAGCATACCTAAACTCTATCTTTACACTTTAATTGATTGGGCAATTTATATTGGTTCAGCATTTCTGATGTTCAAGACCCCCTACTATCTTTGTCCGCTTTGGATAATTATTATGGCAGGACGACTGCACGCTTTTGGTGTGATCATTCATGATTTGTCACACATGAAATTAATTAAAAAGAAATTCTCTATCAGGGTCATAGAAATTCTTGTTGGTTATCCCATCGGCACAACCATCAATGCCATGGCCTACCATCATCTTCGTCATCATCGCAACACACTTTTTAATAATGACCCTTACTATAATATTAATAAAAAATGCACAGGGATTCAGCGTCTATTTCTGGCTTTTAAGAAAGGTCTATTCTTTGTCCCTTTCTGGATTATCAGATCAATAGTGGGTATTTTCGCCACTTTTATTCCTGCTGTTCGAACTCCCTATGCTAGAATTTTCCTGCAAGACGTTTCAAAATTAGATTTGTCTCGTCATAAAGAAGTGATCGTTTGTGCTAGAGAAGATATATTCTTGGCCATTTTTCATTTATGTCTTTTCGCCCTTACTTTTCAATACCCTTTTTTACTTTTTAGTTACTATGCCGTGATACCAGTGGCTGGAGTTTTTTGCATCTATCGATTATTGATTGAACATGAGTATGACATTGTGGCAGACCGCTCAGTCTACACCATGATTGAATGTACTTTTGATCACCATACATCGGCGTGGGAAAGAATATTAGTTGGTCCTCGTAACATCGGTTATCATTGTATGCACCATATTCATCCTGGTGTTGGTCTTCATCAATTACCGAAACTTCGTGATTGGTATTTAGAAAATTCTAGTTACTACCAAGAAAGATATAAAACAAAAAAGAAGTGGAACTGGAAAGCTGACCTTTTTGGAAGTTTGAATGATTTGGAAAACAAAATGGGGAAAGACCTTTGAAAAAACTTTACGCCCAAACAGTAAAGACCTCCTCCATTTCAGAAGAACTAAAAAAACAAATGTTCAATCTGTTCTCTGAATATTATGACGATGTCTCTTGGCAAAAATTCTGTGTTGATTTAAATGAGAAGACTCATGTTTTTTTATTTTTTACAAAAAGTGAAAAACGCTTAGCTGGTTTTTCAACCATCCTTCGAAAAAAAATTCCTGATATCTCCCCTGGGATTTTTCTCTACTCTGGTGATACAGTCATGCACCAAGATTTTTGGGGAGCCAAAATTTTGCAAAAAAGTTTTTTCTTTTTTATTGTAGAATCAAAACTAAAAAGTCCCTTTTCTCCTGTTTATTGGATGCTCATTAGTAAAGGACATAAAACCTATTTGATGATGAGAAAAAATTTCCGTAACTCATTTCCAAACAATAAAGAAGCTACACCCAAACTGTTTCAAATGGTTCAGGATAAGTTTTATCTTGAGAAATTTAAAAGTGATTACGATCAAAAGTCAGGCCTCATTACTTTTAAAGAAAAATTGGGAGCTGTTAAAGGAGAAATCGCTCACCCCACAAAAAAGCAGCTCGAAGATTCAGATACCGCTTTTTTTCTGAAAAAGAATCCTCTCTTTCATCAAGGAGTTGAATTGGCTTGTATTTGTGAAATTCGTTTTCAGGATTTCTTGCTTCATATTCCAAAGTTTTTTTTGAAATTTAAAAAATAAAAACCCCTCTTTCGAGGGGTTCAATTTAAAAAATACAAAATTCACAATTTACTGAAGACTTAACCAGTTTCCACCAGCGTGAGAAAGTACTCTTACTGTTTTGTAAACATCCGAGTTCTTTTTGATACTTGGAAAATAAGGTTCAAAAGCTTCTACATTCCATGCTGTCGGACTTCCTTCAGCATAATTGCGGTAGGTAACCACTGCTTCTTTTCCTGCAACTGCAATCTTGCGACTAATGGTACTCTTTTCATCAAATCCTGTCGGAAGAAAAGCTTTCAAATCTTTTGGAGGATCAATGAAGAGATTTTTATAATTCACTTGAACAACTTCGCCTGTAACAGCACTTCGAAGTGATTCGACACCTTGAGAAGTAACAACTCGGTCCATAATCTGAAGATTTTGTTCGATTTCATCACGATTGACATTTAAGTAGCCTGTATTAAACAAATAAAAGTTTTCATCTGAGCGAGTGTTGGCTGAATTACTCCAGGCCTTTTTAAGACTTCTGATGGCATTTTGAGAATTATCGTAAGCCTTGCTCATCCAGAATTTACCATCACTCATAATTGTAGCAGTATTTTTAAAAGCTCTCTTATTGAGCACACGACTCACCTTTTTAGCTGAGACACCATCAACAGCATTAAAAAGTCCAAAGCCATCAAAGCCGTAGAGTGAGCCTAAATCTTTATACATTTCTATAGCGTTTTCCATACTGTATGCACGCGCCATGGAAAGGCTTGATATAGAACTATAGATTGATGCGATTGCGATATTTTTTTCAAACTCACCAATTTGTTTGAAGCGTCCTATATCATCTTGAAAGGAGTCAGGTCCAAAGGCAATTTTCTGATCCCATATTATAGGTTCAACCAATTTCAATGCACTCAAACGACTGGCAGCGGTCTCTAGTAAAGGAAGCAACTCTTTCACTTGCCAGATTTGCACATCAGCTTCAGATGTAAATGTCGAAGCTAGTCTTCCATTCACGAAATAAGGAGAAGCAGCGTAGTCATAGATGGCGCGGGAATAATCAGTTGGTAGATAAACGTTATTACGAGTGGCCATTTTTTTCGCCATGGTGAGAACTTGAGAATGAAGAAATTTTGATTTTTTCTCAAATAAAGTTCTTAAACGATAAAAAGAACCACGAAAAGCCTTCGTAGGGATAATACTAGCGGCGAAAAATTTAACGTTATTTGGATAACTATTATAATTGGCCTCTAATTTTTCAATGAAAGCCTGAACTTGTTCAGGTGTTTTTAAAGCATGTAGTTCAGAAACAATGACCTGCAAAGTTTTCATGTCTTTTGTTTCCATATCGACTGAAAAATTGTTTGCGGGCTTACGTTTAATCGTTCCAAAATTGGCCACTTCTTTTTCATCCAAGGTAAGAGTGCTTGGAACATAAGGAGCTTCATTCAGCACTCTTTGCTCAAAAGCCGAGGTTTGAGTCGTAGCCCAAACAGTTGAAAATGAAAATGATAATGAAAGTACTAACAAAAGTTTTTTATTGGACATTATGTCCCTCCTCTTTAAAATCATACTTATTTTCGCAAAAGATCTGAATGAAGGGAATAGATATAATGGCCGAGAAAAATAATCGGAATTACTTGCAGGTATTCTCTCATCGAACCTTAGCGGCTCTTCATCATTTCTTAGGCTTAGTGCTTAAGTTCTTCCTAACTTTTCCTAAGTCCATTCTCATGGTGTTCATCGTGCTAGTCATATTTGCCGGTATCGAAGGAAGAAAGGTCCGAATTGCCATTCGTACCGAAGATATGAATGACCCAAGTCTTTCCTCTCATCAAGATATGCAAAAACTTAAAAGTGATTATGGCTTCGAAGATAAGCTCACTTTTGTCTTCAAGAAAGAATCTCCTTTTACCGGTGATGACTTTTGTCTGCTCAAAAAATTTCTTGATGAATTACAAAAAAGTGAACCGATGGTGATCGCCATCTCAAGTCCTTTTGAATTAAGAGACATCAACTTTCAAAATGACAAACTTTTTTATCCAACAGTCTTAAAAGATGTTTGCCAAGGTGGATTTTCAGAAACCCGATTGAGGGATCATCCTTATTTTCCATTTTTTGCTGATCCAAACTTAAAAGATGTCATCGTTCATTTGCAAATCAAAGAAAGTGAAAAGAAATTTCGGCACGGCATCTATGATTATCAAATTATTGAAAAACTAATACTTAGGGCCCAAAAAGAACTACCTTTTCAAGTTTTACCAGGTGGAACACTCTTCTTTCAAAAAAGTGTTCTTGATGGAATTCATTGGTCAAACAAACTTAACATTTTGGCTGGTCTCTTTTTGTTTTTGACCTTCTTTTATTTTTATCGCTCTTGGAAAGCTAGCCTTGGCTTAGTTTTCATAGTGCTTTTAACAAATACAATGCTGAAAGGAGCCATGGGCTTTTTTGACCACGCTATAGACCCTTTAAGTTCTTGTTTGTTTTTGATGATGACAGTAGCAGTGATTGAAGACTATGTGTTCGTCTGTTTTGTCATGAGAAATGAAGGAAAAACTTTTGAAGAAGCGATTCAAAAACTGCTCCTACCATCTTTTTTAACTTCACTGACCACCGCCATTGGTTTTGGATCTTTGGTTATGTCACATAATCCTAATATTATCCATTTTGGTCTTTGGTCGGCTTTGGGAGCGATGCTTGAATGGGCATTTTTACTATTGTTAACACCTGCTTTATTCCAAGTTTTTCCAAAACTTAAAAGTATTTTTGTTTTTAACAAAAAAATTTCTGAACCCACTTTTTTTCAATTAACCAAATTGAGAATGCCACGAAAATTCACTATGATCATTTCGTGTTTTCCTTTACTTCTTCTATTTATTTATGGTGAAGCGAATCTAAGTTATAGTCCATTTGATATGTTTGATTCTGATCATGCCATATCCGATTATAGAAATCATTTTCAAAATACCAGAGGAGCAGAAGGCGAAGTTAGTCTACTTTTTCCCCGTGGTAGTCTAGATGTTTCGGTCGTATTAGAAATCATGAAAAAAGATCCAATGGTAGCGCAAGTCTATTCTCTCAATAACCTTCGTTCATTGCTACAGCGCTACCCCACCTATCTTCATTCAATGATCATGGAAGACTTTATGAAGACTCAGTTAGGACAACTTTTTTCATCATCTGAAAATGAACGGGCACTCTTATACGTTAAATCCTACGACACAAAAGATATTGAAAGCTTTGAACAAAGAACAAAAAAAGTCTGTGGTAACAGATGTAAAATAGTTTCTGAGGTGATTGTTTCTAAAGATTATGCCCAAGGTTTACTACAAACGCTTTACGATAGTTTTACTTTTTGCTTTCTGTTAGTTTTTATCATCATGGTATGGCTTTGTTTAGCTGTTAACCCCAAGGCTATTATTTCTGTGACCATTTCTACTTTGTGGGCACCGGCGATGTTACTAATTGTGGTGATCTTAGGACAATTTAAAATCAATGTCGTGACTAGTGTGGCGCTCTCTGTCTTAGTAGGACTCACTGGTGATAACGCCATTCAATTTTTACTTTTAGGAAGTGAGAACCTGAAGGAATCAGTCGAAAATTATGGCAAGGCCAGTCTTCAAAGTTTTCTGCTCATGACCATGATGACGTTGATTCTTTTCTTTTCCTACTTCAAGTCCCCCAAGGTTCTAGGTGCCCTTCTCCTTCTTGGATTGGTCTTTATGTTTGTAGGCGATTTGTGGGTTCTTAATGGCCTGTTAAAAGCACATTCCAAAAGTGATGTTAAACGGCTATAATAGCTCTATGGAAAACCTATACAAAAAAATTGATATTACCATTCCATCAAACTTAAACCTGATTGTGGCCATCGCCTCAATGAGTTTCTGTGCTTTTTTCCTTTGGTTGGCCTCCCATAGTCAATCTTGGATTCTGATGGGTGTCTCCATGATTGGATTTGGTTTTGTGGGGAACACTGTCTTTAGTCTTTTACACGAAGCAGTTCATTCTAATTTTCACCATAAGCGCTCGGTGAATTATTTTTTCGGAAATTTATTTTCTTCATTTTTTCCTACTGGATTTTCTTTTCAAAGACGCTGTCACTTAAATCATCATAAAAATAATCGTACCGACTTTGAGTTATTTGAAACTTATCATGAAGGCGACAATAAGATCCTTCGGAGTTTTGTTCTTTATAGTGTTCTTTCTGGTCTTTATTGGCTCTCCCCTTTAGTCGGTTCTTTGTGGCTGCTAATTCACCCAAGCTCTTTGATTGGCTCTGGATTTACCGGAAAAAACAATTTTAAATTGGGCCGTATGGGCGGAGCTTCAATGCTACGAAATTTTGAAAATATCACTAAAGGTACCATTACTCGTATGCGCCTTGAAATTGTTTTCATGTTTCTTTTCCAAGCCAGTCTTTTTTATATTTTAGATTTAAGCTTTAAGGGATGGATTCTTTGTTACGGTAGTTTTGCCGTTTTGTGGTCTTCTCTTCAGTATACCGACCATGCTTATAGCGTAAGAGATATTCGACATGGTGCTTGGAATTTAAAAGTAAATCCCATTACCAAAGCTTTCTTCTTAAACTATCATGACCACTTAGCCCATCATGAAAATCCTCATGTCTCATGGATTCATCTTCCAAAATTCGTTGACCACTCAAAACCAAGACCCAGTTTTTGGTCGATTTACTTGAGAATGTGGAAAGGAATTGAGAAGATTGAACGATCAGCTGCTCCCGTTTTAGATCCTGAGTTAGAGAAGCTGATCGAACAAGAAAACTTTAAAGCGTAAATTCCAAGATACTGTATTGATTAATAGTTTTTAAATCATAACTTTTTTGAGTTTGATTGCACCAGTTTACCTCTAAAGAGATGGGCTTTGTACGATCAATTTTTCCTAAACCAAAATGTATTCTCGGATCATTTTGAGCTGAAAAACCATTGGCCAGTTTAGCTTCTTTATAAAGAACTTTTTTAATGCCTTGATATTCGTAAGTCAGTTTTAATTTTGAGCCTAACGCCATTCGATTACAACCCTTTACTTTAGAAACCAAAGTTAATCCTAACCATTCACCTTGATCATCTCCATGGGCTTTATTTCTTAGGATATCAGCAGGAGTGAATTGATTAGTGATAACTAAATCCATGCGTCCATCGTTATCTAAATCGACTGACGAAACACCTCTTGAATTCGCTTCTTGAGTAAGTCCAACTCCTTCAGCCACATCCACAAACATTTGCGCTTCTTTATTACCGGTATTTAAGTAAAAGCGGTTTTTTTCATTAGGATAAATACAATAGCCTCTGATATCTCCCCAGTAATGAATATAACGGTGAATCTCTGGAGGAGAGCGAGCGATTTTTTCATTGGTATACCAATAGTCTTTACAGCTATCAAATTTCTTATCTGGTAGATCATCCACCATTCCATTGGCCTGCACGATATCGAGATAACCGTCGTTATTAAAGTCAGCGATGGAAGCTCCCCAACCAAAACGGTCTTCGTTCAAAGCTCCCCATTTTGTGGCCTGATCTTTAAAGGTCAGGTTACCAAACTCATCTTTATTAAAAGTCCAAAGTAGACTCCCTTCCGCTTGCAATTCGTGATGAACATTAGAGATATAAATATCTTGAAAACCATCTCCATTAAAATCTTCAATGGATGCATTCATTCCTTTGTAAGTATCTCTTCCAAGATCGCCAAAAAATTTGCCCTCAACTTTCTTAAAGTGTTTTCCTGCTTGATTTAAATAGAAATTATCTGGTCCAAAATCATTGGCCATATAAAGATCCACAAAACCATCCTGATTAATGTCGGCTGTTCCAATAGCCAAGGTCCAGTAGTGTTCAGGCATTCCCATCGCTGCAGAATCTAATTTTTGAAATTTTCCTTCGGGCGTTTGTAGGTAGAGATCATTGACTCCACCGTTATCGGCCAAGTGCCAACTCTTGTGCATGAAATTATAAGGTCGAACATCACCCTTATATTCCTCTTGAGGAAGATGGAAAACATTGAGAAGTTCTGGTTTATCTTTTGGGTAATCAGGTAAATGGGTTGGCCAAACATTTCCCACTACCAAATCAAGTTTGCCATCATTATTCATGTCAAAAAAGTTGGCGGAAATAGAATTGGTGTAAGTATCTAGCCCTAAGTCTTTTGTGACATCCATAAATTGGGGTTCCCCCTTCTCACTTTTCAAGTTTTTTAAAAGTAAGGGTGAACCAAAGGCATAAGTCAAAAAGAGATCATTATCTCCATCATCATCAAAGTCTACAAAAAGAGCATTGGAGAGAAGGCCAAACTGTTCAACTTTTTTAAATCGTTCTTCAACAGAAGCGGGTAAAGAAATTCTTTCAAAGTGAAAATTTCCAAGGTTATGATAAAGAGCACCGCGATCACTATCTCGTTTTAAAACATGGGTGAAAAATAAATCCATTTTTCCATCACCATCGTAATCTCCCGTGGCCACAGAATCACCCACTGATAAAATCCACTTAATAATGTGATGGAGACGTTTATCAGTTCTGTATAAGGCATCCCCGAGCTTTGAATCAATCCCCGTTTGCTCCGGTGTTGTCGCTTCCATAGTGAAGTTTAAATTATTAATGGAAAGCTTTGGTGCAATGATTGTATGGTAGGCGGTCACTGCCGTAACAATAATTAAAGCCATCGTAAGTAGTCGTTTATAATAACCTGAATCGATAAACTTCTGTTTAAAATAACCTTGAAATGATCCACTCGCTCTCATGGCCTTATAATGTGCACTTATCAGTTTGTAACTTTGAAAGGTAAAACCTGCAAAAAAGAATGTATAGTAACTACGACGAATATGAAAAATGAGATCAAGCGTAGCCAAAATTGCGCCCGCTTTAATTTGTTGTTTGGGGTCTGAAGGAGAAGTCTGAGGATCGGTGATCATAAAAAAAGTAAAAAGAAAAAAAGCTGGTGACGAAATAGAACCTAAGAAGAGAGTTTGAAAAGGGAGATGGTGTCTCATGATAAGAGCACGAAGTAAGGTTTGAAGGGTATAAAAAGTTAAAAAAGAGAGCACTAAGGGAACCCGTTTCACCGTAGGGATTACAAAGAACACACCTAAAGCAACAATCAAAATGGCGATCGATTCAATTCCGTACCATTGATAGGCCGGAGCAGCCGTGATCAATTGCCCACAAAATATGAGGGAAAGGGTTACCCCAACTTGGGCAGGATTAAAAATATGCTTTCCATTAAAGGTAAAAACATATTTCGCTCCAATGGCAAAAAAGACCGGAACCAAGAGTAAGTAATAATTATGAGAGTAATTTAAAAGGAGTGATAATGAAGTACTGGTGATCAGTGCACTAATGGGAAAAAACCATTTCTGGTCTTTTTTAAAGGTGAACGCAAAGGCAAGTTCTAAAGCCATAGCTGCACATGAGGTAGCCAATGCCTGCCAAGGTGTCCGATTAAAACCCAGAACGGTGAAGCCTAAAACTAAATAAGAAAATAAAATAAGAAAAACGGTATAACGAGGATCTTTTCTCAATTTTAATGTCAATTCACTCATTACACTAATCCCATTTCAAAAGCTGGAGGAGCTTTATAATTTTTTTTGTTGGTTGTTTGTACTGTGTAGAACAAAAGGGGGGTCGTCGTCGCAATTAGACCTTGCTTTAAATTCACATTTTGTTTGAACTCATTTTCCACTGGAAATGAGCAAAAGGAAAGAGCATGGTAAGCTGTCATCAACTTATGAGTAAAAATATAATCGATCATGGCCCGAAGCACCGTTTCATAACTCTCTGAAACTAAGAGCCCATTCATATAAAGACATTTGAGTTCTTCCTTTTCATGAGGCAAAGGATGGAAATAACTTATGACTTTAAGAATTGATTTTAACCAAAGAGGAAGACGAGTGAGGATAATTTTTTTTGCCGGACTAGGCGACCAAAGCATTGTCGCTCCTACAAGTTTGTCTTGATCAAAAACTAAGAGAATATTTTCAATCTGAAAATTGCTCCAAGATTGAAGTCGTCTCTTTAACTCTAAATTAAAATCAAAAGCAAAATCTCTTTTGTCATTTTGATAAAAAGCCAAAATCACAGGTATATCGGAAGCGCCTGCTTTTCGTATGTTGTAAGAATGCTTGTAATTTTTCCAGACAGCAAAAACGTTAATCATTTGATAAGGTGACAAAAGCTCATAAGAGAAAAATTTATCTTTTTTCACCAGAGAATTTTTAGCTTCAACATTCTCATCCATAACCACGGTATAAAAATGTTCGCAACCTTGAAACTCCTCTATAAGGGGTGCATCCAACAAAAGATCGCGATAAAAAGCGCGCCATTTATAAGCAATCTCTTTGTTTGCCTCTACTCGTAAATCACCGAGATACCCTACGGATGTTAACTCTCCGTCGATAAACCCAGGTCGTATGATAAGTGTACCTATTCCTAATAACCGACCGTTAACTTTCGCCATGAAAACAAAAAAATGAGGCGAATGATAATCACAGAGAGTGAAAAAATTTGGTTCTCGTTCATAATGAAGTCCAATACCAACACTCTTCATCGGTCGTTTTTGGAAAAAAGAAATTAACTCCAAATTGTCAGATGGTTTAGCTAAAGAAAAGTTGGGATGCTTGAAAAACAAATCGTCTAACTTCATCTAAATCCAAAAGAAGATTTCTTTTTTATCGACAAAATTTGAAAGTTTAGGATCCTTCATTTTTCCAAAGTGTCGAAGCCTTTCTATGGCCACATGAACTTCATCCACATCGGTTGATCTAAAAGTCATTTTTGAATCAAAATCAAAACTCTTTTTTTGATTCAACATGATTTTGACATCTTGATTGATCACTTGCCGGGTATAAAAGCGAACATAGGGCTTCACTAAAGCTCCAAGCAGAGGAACTTTGTAAGCGATATAGGTATAGACTCTCGATTTCATTGTCGAAACAGGAGTGCATTGTGAATTAATAATGAAACCATTCTCCTCTCCAAACCAATAATCAACTTTTGTCAGATTGGGGAAAATAAATTGATCAGTATGCTTCATGGGAAGTCCCTTAGGGTTAAGTAAAAGTTTAGCCCCTAAACTAAACTCATCTTTTTGTTGATGATAAGTCACCATCACTTGAGCTTCTTTAGTTTCCACAGTCATGGGAATTTTAGTTCGCTCTTTTTGTTCATCTCGAAACCATCCCTGGTGGACATAGACCGTATGGGGAACATCCATGAAATTTTCACAAAGATTGGTCACTTCATTCTCAAAGTCGGTCACCATGAAATAGTTATGCCAGCCTTTTTCAGTAAAATAAGGAAAATGCCATGGAGGCTCAGTAGATTCTATTTTCTGATCGCCAGTCCAAATCCAAATGACTCCTTCGCGTTCGAAGCTTGGAACCTTCACCGAACAAATTTCTCTGTTCAAGGCATAATCAGGATTTTCAGAAGGAATACGTTCTACTCTACCATTTTGATCATATTCCCATCCATGATAAGGGCAGGCTAAATGATTATTTCGAACTTCTCCTTCAGAAAGAAGAGCTCCCCGATGAAGACATCGGTCAGGAAGACAAGTAACACCAAGAGAAGATCGAAAAAGAACATAAGCTTTATCGTAAAGAATCACCTGTAGAGGCTTCGTTTTTAATTCATTGGACAGACAAGCTATATACCAATGGTTAATGATTGCTCCATCTCTATCTTTTAAACTTTCGGTCATTGAGCTCCCCATTCATCAAGCCTGATTAAACTCTCAACTTTAATGTCACCTTCCATCAAACCTTTTTTTAACATCAGGTCTTGATAATAATGAAGACCATCATGTGCCATATAAACTTGTAATGCTAATAGCTGCTTTAAATCGCGAGCTAAATGATAATGGTGAGATTCCATTAGCCAGCTTTCTGCAAATTTGGCAATCTCATTTGATAACAATTCATAATCAACCTTATCATTTTCTACTTCAACAATGAGAACGTAGCCACTTTTTTCTAGGCCTTCTATTTTTCTCACCCCTACTAAAGTAACGGGTATGACTTTTGCAAATTTAAGACTTATGAGATTTAAAAGTTCAGCACTTAATTCACGGGAAATTTTCTCCCCTACTAAATCGACTCCTCCAAGCCTCCCCATAAATTTTAGATTGGGGCAACCATAAAAAGATTCGAGCACCAGCAAATGATCTTCCAGCATATATCGACAAAATCCATTACCGGTGGTGAGTATCGGTTTTACATGCTGGCCTTTTTTCAATTCCCATGAAGGAAGAACCTCTTTCGTGTGCAAATCCATGAATTCAAAAAAATGACTATGATAACTAAGGAGATATTGATCTTGAAAAGGAATAGTCACCATGGCTTCGGTCGCCACTAAACCTTTGCCTTGAATTTTTAATCGCGGAAATTGTTTTTTAATTTTCTCAGTCCAAAAATGCGCTTCTGCTGTATCCCAACAACTTAGCATTGATAACATTGGCCATAGTTCTTCAACTAATGTTTCAACTTGATCATTTTCAAGAAGTATTTTGGCGGCTTCCAAATTACTTGGGCAACGAAATTTTTCTAACTCTTGTACAAAGCTAGTGAATTTTCCTTGTTTTAAACTTTCACTTAAACTTTCACGGTAAAGCATCAGCTCTTCAAGTAAGGAAAAAAAATAGGTCGGTGACCAGATAAAAATCATAGACAAGTTTTGTGTATTCGCGAGATGGATCAATGTAAGATATCGTGAGCTCTCAAGTGTGGGAGTATTCTGCACGTTAGAAGGAACGGCCATAGTAAATTTTAAAATGAGGCGTTTATACCAAGGAAAATAATTAAGATCATCGTTGTCCACCATTTCCGCTTTTAGATTTTGGGGAAGCCACGAGAGTGACCAGTAGTGTTTGCCTTCAATGACATGGGGAAAACTGGTATACAAATCATAAATCCAAGGTCCAGCTCCCTTATCAAATTCGTCTAGTAAAGCTTGATTATATGGAATCCATTTACGTTGGTTGCTTGAACCACTAGTTGGTTGATAGCGTTGACATTGGTGGGATAAAATCGCCAGTCCACTTTTTCTCTGCTCTAAGATAGCTGGTTCCAAAGTTTCATAACTTTGAAGAGGAACCATCTCTTTAAAATGTTCATAACTTAAATTAGCTTTAACACCTAAATTCTTTCCCCATTCAGTCTTTTCACAACCTGCTAAAAGTGTCGATAATTTTTGACGTTGGATTATTTCAAGTCGATCAAAGTTTTCACGAAAGGCCATGTGTCCCCGAGCGTAAAAAGTTTTGATCACGTGATGAAATATTGGGGTAAAAAGCCTTTTCATTGCACTCTCTTCATATAGACTAATACTAGTCGATTAAACCCTTTAATAGAAGCTAGAATGACACCAAAACTACTTTTTCTGCTACTCACCATTGGCTCTTTTATTCTCGCTGTTGTCCTTTTCATCAGACAGAATAAACCTGGACGCTTAGGCGGCCCTATCTGTAAAGCTAAAGCTTTTTGGCTCCACTACACCATTTATAATTGGTTTTTTACTCTCCCTTTTGCACTCTATATTTTACCAGATGCTCCGTCATCCCATCGTGCCGTTTGGATGACGCTCACTTGTTCAATGTGGATTCGTGGTTTGGCTGAAATGTATATGCTTTTTGTCAGTAAAAACTGGACTCCGATCATAGGCATATCCCATGACCTCTTAACTATATTGATGATGGGCTTTGCCTTGTTGATAGGAGGAGTTGAAAACTATGTCACCGAGCCAGTGTTAATTATCTTTACGGCATCACTTTTTCTTTCAATGTGCTCAGAAACTTACTACGCTTATAGTTTTTTCCAATTGATGAAAGGAAGAACTGGTGGAGATGAAAGCCTTTGGTATGCCCACAAAGATGATCCTCGTTTTAAAAGAATCATCCTCGTAACCACAATTTTTAATTATATTTTGTATTCGGCTTTAGGAGTTTTTTTTCTTCGTTATCTCATGTAACCAGCAGTCGCAATCATTCTTCCCATTTCCTGATAAGCCACTTTTTCCTTGGGTACATTAATTGCTAATGCATCCACATAACGGTTATACATACAAAATGCAGCTGTAATCAAAACGGTGTCGTGAATTTCTTGCTCAGTACAGCCTACACTTTTAGCTTCATTTACAAGATCATCATTTAATTTTTTTCCGTCTTGTTGAACTTGAGCACAAATTTTAAGCAGCATGTTCATTTTTGGTGTTAAAATTAAACCTTTGAAGTTTTGTTTGAAAGCACCAATTAAGTCGCCGCCACCTAGGTGGCATTCAGCGATTCCAGCATGTGACTGCATACAAAATTCGCAATTATTTAAAAATGAAGTGTAAGTGGCAATGGTTTCGCGCTCACCTTTAGTAAGAGAATTATCTTCAACTAAAAGTCTTTGCACTAGTAAGCACATAGGCTCAGCCGTTTTAGGTGAAAAATCAAAAAGAGCACGAATTCCTGGTAGTTCTGGTTTCAGAGTAATTTTCATAGAGCCTCCATTTAAGAAACCATCCTAATTCTTAAAGTAACCAAAATCAATCTGGACCTTTTCACCAAGCCACAATGCACCATCAGTATGATTTTTTTGATCCTCATTGGTATTCTCATGCAAGAGCACCGAAAGAGTTCCTCGACGATATTTAAACCAAGTATGTATAAAAGGAAAATCATCTTGAGCAAAATGAATTTCAAACATTGGTAATGGATGAGGGCCAGTGGGTATCCCAACCGATGGAAGTTTTTTTAAAGTCGGAAGATTAAGTTTTCCTAACTCCTCAAAAAGTTTTAAAGCGCTTTGCTCGCTTTTCTCATCATAATAAACATGGCCGTGGTAGTTCATAGCACTAAGCCTTTGCCTGAAGCATAGGCTTAAAACTGTCACGCTTGATATAAACCAGGTAAAGTGTAACTAACATCATTGGTAAAGCCATTTTAAAACCACCACCAAGATAAACAATGTTAATTCCTACAATATTGACCATAACAGGTAGTAAAAGCATAAGGGCCAGTGGAACAAACCTATTAAAAATTAAAAATAATCCTGCCACCAACTCAATCGCCTTCACTAAATGCATTAAATAATGGGTTCCCCAAAGGGCCTTTATTAAAAGATAACAATCTTGCGGTAGACCTAGATCCTCAAGTTTTGTAAAATAACCAACAGGGGCATTCATCACTAAAATCCCGCCCAAAAGAATCATTAAAGCTCTATTCACGTATTTCATTTTTTCCTCCAAGTATTGTCATCTTAGGCCAAACTTATGTATTATTAAAATTAATAGCTCTTATTTTTACCATAGGATTAACTTATGATGGCTTCTCCTCAGGAACTAAAATACTTTATTGAACTCTCCTCAACTTTGAATTTCTCACGAGCTGCCGAAAGGCTTGGAGTAACACAACCCACATTATCTTTATCCATCAAAAACCTTGAAAACCATTTAGGACTTGCACTCTTTATTAGAAATAAAAATGGCGTTACCCTGACCAAAGCAGGGCAACGCTTTGTTCAAGGAGCACGTGAACTTTTACAAAACTGGGACTCGCTTGTGCGTGAAGTGAATAAAGAGCAAAATGAGATCTCAGGAAGATATGTTCTTGGCTGTCATTCTGCAGTGGCACAATACAGCCTTCCGAATATACTTCCAGAGCTTCTACAAAAGAACCCTGGACTAGAAATCACGCTCAAGCATGACCTATCAAGAAAAATTACCGAACAAGTGATTTCTTTTGAAATCGATTTTGGAATTGTCATTAATCCAGTCAAACACCCAGATTTAGTGGTGATCCCTTTAGGAAAAGACGAAGTCACTTTTTTTGAAAAGCAAGGAAACAAAAACAGCGATATTCTTATTTGTGATCCAGATCTGGTTCAAACTCAAAAACTATCAAAAGAATTTAAGCGCTTTAAACGTGTCATTACTTCAAGTAGTCTTGAAGTGATTCAAAGTCTAACAGAAGCTGGTGCAGGAGTGGGGATTTTACCAAAGAGAGTGGCATTAAATTCAAAATCGTTGAAACTTAAAAATGCCCTGCCTGGAGCACCAATTTTTGCTGATCAATTGGCACTCGTTTTTAGAGTTGAAAATAAAAAGACTTTAACAGCCATTGCCATCATCGATGCTATTAAGAAAAACTTCTCTTAATTTTTTTCTGTCGTGACACTTAGTGGTGCTGTAATAAGAACAGGGTTACTTTCTGGCGGTTTTGAAAAATTGGTCTTGGCCACTATTCTCTTGATACAGCTTTGTACTGGGAATGGGACAGTTGAGCCATGCTCTATATTAACCTTTGAAGTAGAACCATCCGAATTTATAACAAATCGAACCTTCATTTCCTGTGAAAAATCATTTCTAGGAAAAAGTTTCTTCTCAACTTTATAACAAACAACCATTTCCGGCATAAGCTCATTAAATTGACTCAACACCATTTGACGATAATTAACAGGCTTCGCAGCTCTTGCGCAAGCAAGTAAAAGGAAAAAAATACTTAAAGAATAATTTTTCATTTGAGTAAAATCCATATCGGTTAACACAATCTTAACATTATATATTGTTGATTGTTAAGCTTTGGTAAAGCAAGTTTTGAACTATTGTTATAGTCGTTTGTCTTTGCTAAAAATCAAATAAAAAATGTAACCCAAAGCACTTTACTTAAACGTTAAATAATAAATTGGGGTGACAATCGCCCCCAGATTTTTTATTTTATCAGACAATTTTCAATCGCTTTTTCAACACAATTTAAGCCATCTTTAAGTTCAGCTTGTGTTGGCCAACCAAAACCTATTCTCATACTACGCTTGTCTTGCTCAAACCAATGTCCTGCTCCCACATAGCTTTTATATTCAGTCAGAAGAATGTCGTAAAATTTTTCCATATCAACATTAAAGTCTTTTTTCACGCGAGGAAAACAAACGACACCCCCCATTGGTTCTATCCATTCCATATACTTTTGCGAAGACATCCATTTTTTGGTGATAGCAAATTTTTCTTCCATGTCTTTTTTGATACTGGGGAAAAATTGATTTTTCTTGGCCATATAACGGTAAGCAATCTCTTCATCAACGACAGACCCACAGATAAATATTTGCTCTTTTGCTGCTAAAAATGTTTCGTGTAACTTTTTATCTTTTGTTATTAACCACCCAATACGAATTCCTGGAAGACCGTAGGTTTTTGAGAGAGAAGATACCGAAATGGCTCGCTCTGAAAGTGAAGCCGCCATCGGTAATTTTATTTTGAGTGACATATCTCGATAGGTCTCATCAAATAAAAGATGGCAGTTATTTTTTTCAACCATCTTGATAATTTCTTTTAAGTCGCTCTCTGAAACCATGGTTCCGGTTGGGTTATGCGGGCAAGTAAGGCTAACCAACTTTGTTTTTTTGGTGATCAAGCTTTCAAGTTTATTTAAATCCACTTGATACTTATTTTCAAAAGTCATGGGTAAAAACTTTATGTCGGCACCTATGGCCCTAGGAGTTTCGATATTGGTAGCATAATTAGGATTCGCCACAACTAGTTCATCTCCTTTTTCTAAAAATGTGGTAGAAATCATGAACAAGGCTGCAGCGGCTCCTGCTGTGACCAAGACGTCCTCAGGACTTAAATTTTGTTCGCCACGAATAATTTCTGAACGTAGACCTGGATGTCCTATATGATCGCCGTAACAAATGACGAGGTCATTTAAATTCAAATCAAGATTTTTAAAAATAGTATCGGTATATGAACTTTCACTTAAATTATTTTTAATAGCAGCATAACCGCCGGGTAGTTGTTCTGGAGATTCGATTTCAATCGGCATACGCTTATAATGCATTGATTCATCCTGGTTAAAATTAAGACAAATGATAAGTCATTAGTGTAGTATGACCGTACTAGTGAAAGAGAGTGTCAAATATGGCTAACTCAGCTAACTCAGAAAGAATCATGAAAAAAAGTGGAAATTTCAATATAGCTCCACATAAGAAAGCTTTTCAGTTTGGTGATCTCTATCACAGCTTTATGGTCATGAAGCGCTACGAACTCATCTTTTTTATGGTGGTCACTTATCTCGTCATTAATTTATTTTTTGGAACCCTCTATTTTCTAGCAGGGCCCGAAGCACTTGAGGGAGTAAGAACAGACCATTTTTTCCATCAACTCTTAGATTCTTTTTTCTTTTCAGTGCAAACATTTGCCACTATCGGTTACGGTAAAATAACACCGGCAACAACCACGGCAAATATTATCGTTACACTTGAAGCACTTGTCGGTTTATTAACTGTAGCCTTTTTTACAGGAATGATCTTCGCTCGCTTTTCAAAACCTTCCTCTAAAATAATTTTTTCAAGCGTGGCATTAATTACGAAACATAATGGTGAGAAACAACTCATTTTTCGCATGAGCAATGGAAGAATGAATCGTATTGTAGAAGCCAGGGCCATAGTCACATTGGCCATCGATGAAACTTCTAAAGAGGGAGAGCGCCACCGCAAACTTTATGAGTTAACCCTTGAACGTAATATGTCCCCTATTTTCACTCTTTCATGGACTGTCCGTCATACCTTAAATGAATCTAGTCCAATCTGTTTATTAGACCTTGCTGAACTTAAAAAAGGCCGTGCAGAGATTCTTGTCATTGTAACCGGACTCGATGATTCATATGGACAACAAGTACACGCAAGAACGGCTTATTCTTACGAAGAGATTATACCAAATGCAAAATTTGTAGATATTATTTCCAGAGACGAAAATGGACGAGTACAAATTTCTCATGATAAAATTCACGACTATATAAAAGTCTAAAGGAGACCGTATGAAATTTTTAATGACACTCGCTCTACTAACTAGCTTCAGCGCTTTTGCGAAAAACTACACTGTTGGAATTAAGGGAATGCATTGTGAATCTTGTGTCGAAAAAATTACTCTCAAATTTAAATCGATGCCGGAAGTTGAATCAGTCAAAATTGATTTAAATACTGAATCAATGACACTGATGACGAAAAAAGATAAAGAGCTAAGCGAGAAAACAATCAAGACAACTGTAGCTGACGCTGGTTATAGTGTTACAGCCATTAAGTAAAAATTAACTTATCTTAAATCTTTTTATATCGGGGATCGCCTCTGGATCCCTGACTTCACGCTAATCCGACTAAAACAATCAGTCAGTTCATTGGAAAAATTTTGATCAACTTTCGCCACTAGAAATCCGAAAAGTAACCAATGGATAAAGCTCTCCTTTACCTATTTTTATTCTCTTCGTTTTCATTGCAAGCTTGGTGTTCACCTTGCCTTGAAGCCTATAAACGTGTCGCCATAGAAAATAGAGCATCTCGTAACGATGAAAAGATTGCCTTAGAAATGCTTTATGCAGAAGATTCGCTCTCAATCATCAAAAGTGAATCCTATTATTTTATAAATAATGCCATCAAAGATCTGGCCAACGATAAAATTAAAACTTCTTTTAGTGAACTTCAAGCGCACATCTATGCAGGTTTTCTCTCGGGAGAATTTTGTAAAGATACTAAGCCTAGAAAAAGTGCCGGCCAGATCATTCGTATTGCCAAAAGCCAAGTGAAAGACATGCGCTACGAGGAACGAGGAATAGCAAAAATATTTCTCCCAGCTCCTCCTAAGTCTATTGCCGATTCATTAAGCTTCGACAGCCAACGTAAACCTTCGGGAAGAGTGACGCAAAAACAATAAGAAAAGTAAAACGGCCATAATGGTGAGTGAACTCGCAAGCCCTATCCATAAGCCTTTTGCCATCATCCCTTGGTAGTAAGCCAGATAAATTCCAAGCGGTAAACCAATGACCCAATAACCAATCATAGTTAGGATCATCACCGGTCTGGTCACTTGCATTCCACGTAAAATTCCGGAGAGAGTCGCTTGAATACCATCGGGAATTTGAAAGAGAGCAGCGAAGATAATTAATTCTTTTCCTTTTTCAATGACATCTAATTTATCGGTATAGATAGAAAGAAGAAGAACAGGTAAAAGAATAAAGGATAGAGTGGTACAGATTTCGAAAATAGCAGCCAGCTTTAAACCACTGTAAGCATAGGCCTTAGCGTCTTCCCCTCTATTGTCAGATAAGGCAAGGGCAATGAGTGTCGAGGTGGCATTTCCTAAGGCTAAAGGAAACATAAAGGTAAAGGAGCCAATAGACATGATAATATTATGAGCCGCTGAACTTTCAACATCCATTTTACCAATGAGTACTGTAACGACGGTAAAAATAGAAACTTCCATTAAGATGGAAATAGCAATAGGGAATCCTAAACGGAAGGCATCAGAAATATAATTTTTTACAATTTTTAAGTTCAGGAACAAATCTTTGCGGACATAATAAACTAAAGCAGTCGCCATCAATGCTCGATTGATCAGAGTCGCATAGGCTAAACCTTTACCTCCCATCTCTGGAAAACCAAAAAGCCCGAAGCAAAGAATGATGTTTAAAAACATATTCGTAAAATTGGCAACGATCACCAAAATATTGGCGTACCAAATATCTTTTTGCACTTGTAGGTATTCTTTTACACCCTGATAAACCATGATAAATGGTAAGGAACAAACAATCACATTAAAAAAATCACGAAAGAGTGGGACGATTGGAGCCGGTAGATTTAAATAAGGAACTCCCCATTTTAAAAAGATCACTTGAGGAATAATTAATAAGAGTGAAATGAGAAGACTGTAGACGATGATGGTAAAAAGATAGCCTTGAACCTTTTTCCCTTCCCCCATACGTTCAGCCAAAAGAGGTGCAAAGGCATATGAAAACCCTAACCCCAGCATTAAAAACGAACCAAAGATAGCACTCGCTACCCCTACGGCAGAAACTACCTCCTTTGAGTACCGACCGGCAACCATGAGATCACCTACCCCCATTAACATTTGCCCCACCTGTCCAGTAATCAAGGGGATAGAGAATTTTAGGAGGTCTTTTATGGGGGAAATTTTCGTTTTCATGTTAAGAAAACTTTAGCAAATAATGTTAATGAGGCAAAGATGAAAGGGTATAGTGTTTTCAAATAAGGTTTGATAGGATAGCTCCAGGTGACTTGCCTGAAGTAGGTAGGAAATGCTGGTGAACTCGGTGCTGGTAAAAGTGATACTTGTTTAAGTCTTCTCTCTTCCAAGACCCTGGTGCTTTCCAATGTTTAATCCTTCTGATGCTAGAATCCCAAAATTAAACCCGTTTCTTTATGAAGGAGAACTCATGAACAAGAAACTTTTTATCGGTGGCTTATCTTGGAACACAAACAATGACTCTTTGAAAACTGCGTTTTCAAAATTCGGTGAAACAACTGAATGTAAAGTTGTTGTAGACAAAATCACTGGTAAGTCAAAAGGCTTCGGCTTCGTATCTTTCGAAAACCAAGATCAAGCAACTGCTGCTCTTGAAGGTATGAACAACCAAATGCTTGATGGCCGTACAATTAAAGTTGACTATGCTACAGAAAAACCAGCTGGTGACAGACCTCCACGTACAGGTGGCTTCGGCGGCGATCGCGGTGGACGCGGCGGCGGCGGTGGTGGTTTCGGCGGAAACAGAAGATAATCACAACTTGTCTTTATAAAAAGAAAAGCCTGGGGAAACCCAGGCTTTTTTTATTCTCATTTTTGGATTTTTATTCCTCAATATTTACTTCTAGTCTTGCACTACAACTGCAGAACAACTAAGGAGATAAACAGAACCTTGGAAAGCAAGACTCGCCTTTGTTCTTTCAATGTTTAAAATAATACTATCAGTATGCCCGCCACCAACTTTTTGGGTCGTTTCAGCCTTGCCGATAAACATATTCGATGAGTTCGTTAATTGAGTCTGTGAATCTTCAGCTTTAATACCATAAAAAACATTGGCCAATTTATCACCTTGGCTGACCTCAATTTTGATATTGTTTTCAATTTTTTTCTTATTGTAAGGTGATCTCGTAATAAAAAGCTTCAATTCACCTTTATTTGTAGAACACTCAACCACTTCATCTATGGCCAGAGCTAGGCTTGAAAAGGCCATTAAAGAGCAGATAATAAGGGCTTTCATCGATTACTCCAAAGATATTCCTTAAGGTTTCCATGTATTGTTAATGATCTAGGAATTTTATGATAGAGAAGAAGAAAAAATTTCAGACATAAAAAAGGGGTGTCAAAAATTTGTACACCCCTTCATACTTAAGAACTTTTGAATTTGGACTACTTAACTAAATTAGGAACAACTTTCATCATCCAAGTTAGTCCTACGCTTACTTTCGAATAAACACCATATTTGAAAGGTCTTGCACAGCCTTCACCCCAGCTTACAACACCAATTTGAACTTTTTGGTTTGACTTCATATCTGTGACAACAAGTGGACCACCGCTATCACCTTGGCAAGCGTCTTTAAGGCCTTCCTTGTACCCAGCGAAGATTACTGCTTCCGTCGCTGCTGAAACTGGATATGCTTCTTTAACAGTGGCATCAGCGTGAGAAACAACTGGAACACTTACTTTCATAAGGAAATCCGTCATCTCATCTCCATTCTCATTAGTTACGCCGTAACCGTAGACTGTGGCCATAACACCTACATTTTGCCCACCTTGAGTTTCAAACACATTTGAAGCTAGTTTTATAGGACGAGCTTTAGTCGTGTTGAA
Organism: Bacteriovoracaceae bacterium; assembly: GCA_049318265.1. GTDB lineage: Bacteria > Bdellovibrionota > Bacteriovoracia > Bacteriovoracales > Bacteriovoracaceae > JBEIOQ01. The sequence continues at coordinate 211,452 of JBMOGR010000003.1, read as the reverse complement.
GTCGATTTTAGCCGCTAACTCAAGTAGTGCAAAATCGTATGTAAGGGCACTTGGTCGACCATTATCATAAATAACTTGGAATTTTGGATGAACCGAAACTTTTTTCACGCGGAAAACTTTGTTATCAACTGTCGTCACATATCCAGCAGTTGGGTTTGACTCCAAATCTTCTACACAGTGAGCGGCTGTAAGGACAAAGGTATCAGATATAATACTAGCACCACAGAATTCATTTAATTTAACAATAAAAGGAGCTTCAGCTACTGAATTAGCAACTTTTGACCCACCAACGATTCTTACACCATTGTTGATGTTAATCTGTGCTTGGGCAGAAAGAGTTAAAAGTCCTGTGAGAACGAGAGCGATTTTCAATTGTTTCATTTTGTTATCCTAGTTATCTCAATGAGAGTCTTTCGAGGTAGGCATACATACCGAGATGTTTCGAAAAGGTAAAAGTACTAAATGTAACAAAAACTTACTTCTGTAATGAAGGAAAAAAAAAGAAGGCCCGCCTAAAGCGAGCCTTCTAAGTAGCAATTATTTCAAATGTAGCTGAGTGAGTTTAGTACTTAACCATTACTGGGCGCGAAAGTTTCTCTGCTTTTCCAAGAACCATTTTCAATTTACGTGCGTAACGAAGATCCATTTTTTCGCCCTGCGAGAATGTATTTTCTTTTCTTGAAAGTGAACGACCTCTTTGGGCCCTAACAAAATCTTCCTGAGAGATTGAATCTTGAGCAACAATCATATCAGCAAGGTCTTTTGAGATAACTGAACTTAAGTCAGTAAATACACCAATACCAGTCTGGTTTGGAATTTCTGATGTATAAACTCCAGCGTAAATAGCCACTTTCCCAATTTTAAAGAATGGGAAAAGTTGTCCATCTCCAACTGCACTTCCGATACCATCAGCCGCTGGAATTGATAGAGCGAAACCACCCATGAATACTTTTCCATTTCCACTAGCGATTGTATTTAGAGCGATGTAAGCCTTACCGTGAACTTGAGGAATTTCAATTTCAATTACGTCTGCACGATCAATTCCACCAACTGGAAGTTTTCCACCGTTTGGAAGAGTTGCATCTGAAGCTTGAAGTTTAACCACGTCAGTTAAATTAATTTCAATTGCAACTTCTGACTCACCTTGAGTAAGTGAAGGAGCCATATAAAGTTTTCCGTAATTAATTCCTTTAAATGTAATTGGAAATTGAACAGAAGAAAGAACAACTGTCTTCAGGTTCATCATGACTGAAAGTTCTAGCCACGCTTTTTCATCTTGAATTTTTGTTCTAAGACCAATGTCTTTTACAAAACGATCTTCTGCAGGTTGTTTACAAGCAGAGAGTCCCATAAGGGAAGTTAAAAGCACTAACGACAACCATGTCTTTTTCATAAGCTACCTCCGTAGTAGTTAATCAATTTCCGCAAAAACGTTTTTGTATTCCAAAAACCAAACAAATCATATCCGCGTTTAGCTAAATTTAATCTAAAAAAAGTTTACATTTCGGTAACCCAAAGTAAAAGCCCAGAACGCATTAGCAAGAATTACCTAGGTTGATTGACGCAAAAAGTCAGTTAAACGTAGTCTAATCATGCCAATGGGCCTTTTTCAATGAAGTTTGAGATAGATGAACCACTTCTAAAATCATCAAGTTTTTAGAGAAATCTAAAAATCTTCGTCCGTTTCCGAGAAAAAATATTTTTTCAAAAGAGAATTTTAGGAAAAAAAAGGGAAAAAAATGCTCTTTTTTCAGGTCAATTTTTAAAATAGACCTGAAAAAAGAAGTTTATTTAAGATAGGAAAGCTTCATCGTATTCAATATTATGGTAAACTTTCTGAACATCATCATCAGATTCGAGCATATCCACCATTTTCATAATTTTTTCGAACGACTCTTTAGAGACTTTTTTGTAATTTAGGGGAAGTCTCTCCAGACCTGCTTCTTCAGCTTTAATTTTTAGTTCCTCAAGCTTCTTACTAATGGCCCCAAAATCTTCCATGGCAGCTTTTACTGTGATATATCCATCTTCTTCACTTACATCTTCAGCTCCCACATCAATTAAGTTCATGGTCAAATCATCAATATCAATGTTTCCTTTTTGAATTTCGAACACTGCTTTTCTCTCGAAAACAAACTGTAAACAGCCTTCTTTCCCTAAAGAGCCATCGTTTTTAGAAAAGGCATTTCTTATGTTAGCAATAGTTCTGGTAACATTATCCGTGAGGGCTTCAACGAATACAGCGACACCTTCAATACCGTACCCTTCATAGTTCACTTCATCAGGAGCTGCTCCATCAAGTCCAGCGCCCTTTCTTATAGCTTTATCAACATTGTCTTTAGGTACGTTATTCTCTTTCGCCTTCTGAAGCGCTAAACGAAGACGAAAGTTAGAATGTGGATCTGCACCAGATTTGGCTGCAACAGTGATTTCTGCCAAAACCTTGGTGTAACTCTGGCTCCTTTTTTTATCTTGAGCGGCTTTCTTGTCTTTAATGTTATTCCATTTACGACCCATGAGAACTCCTTCTAATGACTATCTAACTGCTCAGTATTCTAGAAGATACCGAGGAAACTTGTCAGCTAAAAACTTCATCTAAACCTAACAAACAAAGCTTCCGACAAGGAGGCATACTGATTGCATCATTATTAGATGAAGCAAATTTCAAACAAATGGAGTTGTATGAAAATTGTCAATTTAGCCGTAGTCGCGCTCTGTCTACTATTATCATCTGAGGTCTTTGCGAAACGAATTCTCTTTGCCTCACAATACTCACTTATCCCAGAATCACAAGCACATGAAAAATTCGGTCAATGTTATGATTGGGCCCTAAACCCTGAATCTATAAAAATTATGGTTTGGAATTTAAAGAAGGGACAAGAAGCTGGACTTGATGTTGATCTTCCTTATTATGGTGCCGATCGCGATTTACTCATTCTCTCAGAAGGTTATTTGAGTGCGAAAGTAAAACCGATCTTTGATTCTTTTCAATCAATTTGTTGGGATATGGGAGTGGCTTTTCTTTATAAAAAAGATAACAACTACAAAACAGGAACAATGATTGGCTCTAAAGTGGCTCCTTCATGGATAAAAATCAAACAAACTAAAGATCATGAAGCATTGATTAATACTCCCAAAGCTCTGACCTCAGGGAAGTACCCTATCGCAGGTTCTGATAAAGATTTATTAGTCATTTCAGTTCACGGAATCAATGCTGTTTTACCAGCAGCATTTGCAAGACACATGGAAATTGCTAGACTTCAAATGGAAGCTCACGATGGCCCAATCATTTTTGCTGGAGACTTTAATACCAACATGCCAGCCAAGGTTAAATTTTTAAAAAAAATGACCTCCAACATGGGAATGCAATCGATAGAATTTAAAAACGATGCTCGTATGAAAGTTTTCGGGCAAACAATCGACTACATTTTTATCAAAGGTCTTCATCCAAAAAATTCTGAAGTATTAGGAAGCTTAAAATCATCAGATCATAAAGCGATGATGGCTGAATTGGCACTCAATTAATTTTCATGCCCACCAAAATTCGACAAGCAACTTTTCAAGATTTAAATTTCATTGCCACCTCTCAGGTGGCAATGGCATTTGAAACAGAAAATTTAAAGCTAGATCCAAGCATAGTTAAAAAAGGTGTCATGGCCGTATTGAATGATGCCAGTAAAGGTGTTTACTACGTAGCAGAAATCAACCAACAAGTTGTAGCTTGCCTTCTTACCATCCCTGAATGGAGCGACTGGAGAAATGGTACTGTCTTATGGATTCACTCAGTGTTTGTAGAAGAAAAAGTAAGAGGCCTTGGAGTTTATAAAGACCTTTATCTACATCTTCAGGCCATTGTTCAAAATTCAGATCAATATCGAGGACTTAGACTATACGTCGACAAGACCAATGTTCGAGCCCAAGCAGTTTATCAGAAACTAGGAATGAGCAAAGAGCATTACGAATTGTATGAATGGATGAAGTAGATCCAAAAATTCACTATTTACAGACTAAAAAAAAGCAAACAATTTTACACGGCTGACTGCCTTCCCTTGAAAACAAGAGAGGGGCCATGTTACATTTATCTGCCATGTATAATAGCCCGAGCTTCGAAAATATTCCCCGTTCCATGTTACTGAGTGTGCTTTTCCACGCTCTTATTTTTGTGACTTTTGGTTACAAACTATCAGAACATTATAAATCACTAGAACAAAGTCTATCTCCAAAAGGCGTTTTAGTTGAAATGGGTTCCTTTGCCACCAATGCACCTGTGCAAAGTGCTAGTTCGCGTGTCTCGAAAACAACCAAAGAAACAGTCAAGTCACCGGTGGTAAAAAGCTTAGCGGTTAGTGATCTTGCCCTTGATGCTAAGGCCAGTTCGACGATTGGTAATTCGACTACAAGTTCAAATGGCTTAGGAAATGTCGGGGACCCTAATGGAGTTGAATCCTCAGCGCTAGAGCGATATATTTATGAATTAAAACTTGTGCTAGAGCAAAATAAACAATATCCCAACCAAGCGCGTATGCTTGGACAAGAAGGGAAAGTGACAGTATCTTTCACGCTTAAAAAAGATGGCTCAATTATTGATGTTAAAATTTCGGAAAGCAGTACATACTCTAAATTAAATGAGGCTGCGCTAAAACTGATTGAAAGCCTTAAACAGTTTAAACCCTTTCCCAGCGAATTAAAAAGAGAACAATGGACACTCAACGTTCCCATTCAGTATTCCCTAGAATAAGATTTTCAAATCTCCGTTTTCTCTCTTTTTTAATCTTCTCTTTTTTAATCTTTCCTAGGTCAATCAACGCTCAGATAAAAACCTTTGATTTCCAATTAAAAGATTTGAGAACAAAAAAAATGCAGCCTTTATCAGACTTCAAAGGCCAACCCACTTTTTATAGTTTCTTTCAACCAGGTTGTGAAAGTTGTCACAAGCAGGCACTAAGTTTTCAATGCCTAGAACAAAAGTTTCCTCAAAAACTTAAGGTCATTTACATTGGAACTTTCGCTGATTCAAAAATGCTTCTTCGAGAGGTCAACAAATCTAAATTAGTTTACCAAGCACTTGAATCCGATGAGAACTTTCTCAAGGCCATTGGTGGAGTTAAATACACACCCTATACTTTGGTTACTAATGCTCAAGGTGACCTAGTGACAAAAATCCCTGGTTCCTATTCTTGTCAGCAATTTGTCTCCTTAGTGAATGAAAAAAAATTATTAAACAATTAAGAAAAGAAAAGAGAAGCCTAGGGCTTCTCTTTTCTTAGTTATTAAAACAAAAATTTTTGACTTAGTTTTGAGTTAATGCTCTAAAGGCATCCACACGCCCTTGAGAAACTGTTTGAGAAGCTATTAAGCTGCTCTTTACAGATGAAGCAATCAAACGATCACGTACAACTTTTGGTGAAATTTTTTCTTGTGATAACATCAAACCAACCACACCTGAAACATGAGGAGTGGCCATACTTGTTCCAGATAAAGATTTGTAAGTCTTACCAGGATAAGTAGAAAGTATTTTATCTCCGGGGGCCATCACATGAACTGATGATGCTCCATAGTTAGAAAAACTTGCCATTTTACCATTCGCACTTAAAGCTGCTACAGAAATAACATTGTCGACTTTATAACTAGCCGGGTAGCTAGGCATTTTATCATTATTATTTGCATCATTTCCGGCAGCGGCAACAAACACAATACCTGCTTTGTTGGCAGCTTTAATAGCGTCTTCAAGGGCCTTAGAGGCAGCTCCACCACCCCATGAGTTACTCATCACATTCACTTTCATTTTAATGGCATATTGAATGGCTTTAATGGCAGCAGCAGAAGTCCCGCCGTTAAGACCAATAAACTTAATGGGAAGGATACGAACGTTGGCCATAACGCCAGCGATTCCAATCGTATTATGAGTTGCCCCAATCGTTCCAGAACAGTGTGTCCCGTGACCTACGTCATCACTTGGATCATTATCATTGTTAGCGAAATCATAACCGTTAACATCATCAATGAAACCATTGTTGTCATCATCAACTCCAGGCTTACCTTTTTTTTCTTTTAAATTAACGTAGATCTGATCTTTTAAGTCTGGGTGACTTAATTCCACTCCGGTATCGATGACAGCAACAATGATGTCTTTCTTTCCTTGGGTAATATCCCAAGCTTTAAGGACGTTGATATCGTTTCCTGCCTTAGAGAGAGCAATTGCTCCCGTATTTGAAAGTCCCCAAAGTTCGTCGAAGCGCTCATCGTCCGGAGCGCCAAGAAAAGCATGGTAAATATAATTAGGTTCAATGTACTCATAAATGCTTTCTCCTTTTAGTCCTTTTAAGGACAGAGGGTTTTGAACACCTTTGAAAAGAACAAGACCATTACCAAGTGATTTAGAAGCAGACATTCCTTTCATTCCAGCAAGTGATAAGCTTGCTTCAAAACCAGGCTTAAGTTTTGCGATGTACTCTCCAGGGACAACTTCAAAAGCCAAAACATTGGTTGAGAAAAGAGAGAAGGAAACAAGAGTAGAGAAAAGAGTAAGGGCGATTTGCATAGTACCTCCATCATGAAGGGGACTTGAGTAAAACCATCCTAGACCTGTCACTTTTTTCCTGCACCATTTTTTTTCTAACACTTGTTAACAGAAATGAAAGCCAGAGTAAGAGAATCCTGTTAAAGTCTTACAAAATTATGAGCAGACTCCACTCACCTCACCGTTGTCCTCGATGTCGAATCCACAAATTGTTGTGCTTCTGCGATCTTATTCCGCGCCTTGAACTGACGACAAAAGTAGTTGTCTTAATGCATAAATCGGAAATTCATCTTACCAGTAACACTGCGACACTAGCTCGCGAATGCCTAACCAATGCAGAGATTCGAGTACGTGGAACGAAGGATGGTGCTTTAAATTTAGATGATTTAGAAGATGATCACGTGAATTTGGTACTCTTCCCAGCAGGAAATGCAGAAGTTTTGGATGCTCACTACTTAGAAAAATTGAAAGGAAAAAAAGTTCGCCTGATTGTTCCTGACGGTACATGGAGCCAAGCCAAAAAAGCGGTTAAACGAGAAAAACTTTTACACAAATTCCCTAAGGTCAAATTGTCACCAGGGCCTTTGAGTTTATATCATTTGCGGAAAGAACCAACGCCAGAAAGTGTTTGTACTTTTGAAGCCATTGCCCGAGCCCTTGGAATTTTTCATGGAGATGAGATTCAAAAAGATTTAGAAAAAGTTTTAACGCTTATGGTGGAAAGAACTTTGTGGTCAAAATCGAGAATAAAAACTGAAGATTGCACTTATCCCATACCTCAGAAAGCTATCCACCATCGTCTAAATCCACCAAAGGCCGGCGATATTTTAAGTTTCGAAGAATAGTCTGCGTTTAGTGAGTGCTGGTTTTCTTTCAGAAGGCGTAGTGTAATTTGAGCGGCGATAACCTTGACGGTTTGGATCTTTAGCACAAGCAATAAAAAAATCTCTCATTTCTCTAAAGACTACGATCATATGATCATGTTCGGTGGTTTTTTCTATTCCCACTCGATTCAATTCCTCCACTAAAAAGGAAGTACTCTCTATGGTGGAAAGACAATCCGGATGAGGTTGTTGCTTAATTAAAAATTCACTGGGCTTTGTTGGTGTAAAGCTTAATCGTGGCAATGCTTGCAGATTGGGTGAAAGCTTAAGCATTTTTTTAGCGCACGTCCAAGTGCCATCAAGAATAAAAATCATCAGTTTTTTTTGCCCAAGGTTTGTTTTATCAAACTGATTTTTGGAGAGATTCAGAGACTCTACACCAGGGTATAATAGCATAGGATAATATTGTGGATCTTGTAACAATTTGTTGACCTTATCATTCTCAGTGAAGCTGATGCCATCAATCATCTCAGAATTTAAAAGCGATAGCTTGGTTAGTCTTCCTGTAGCGGCTTTTTCTTTTTTTAATTCTTTGGGATGAATCAAAATGATAAATTTAGTCTCTGTCTGAAAAGGTTTCAGGCTTTGGCATAAACAGTGCTTCATCATACAACGATAACAAGTCATGAAAGCTCCATGAATTGATGAATCTGCTGTTGAAAAAGCGCCCAATTTTTTTCCCCCACTGAATGCTCATCGACCATTAAGTGATGAGGCGCCGGTGTTTTTCTGAAAGAATAAATTTGCTGCTGGTAGTTTTTAGTCAATTCAACCAAGTCTTTTACATTTAAAGCCAGGTCTCCCCGATCCATAAAAACCAAAGTTGCATTTTGAAAAGGCAGTTCCATTAAACGATCAGAGTGAACAAAAACATCTTTATAGACGAAAGCAGGAAGTCCTTTATGAAATTGATAATCTTTATAAATCCTTGAAGGAATTTTAAAGTTAGCAGGTAAATATTTTGATAATTGAATCAATAATGTTGGCCTAAATGCCGGAGACAAAAAAAGATTTTTTCGGGCTTCAGGAATTTTATTTTCTTTTACCGCTAGAGCATAAATGAGACAGCCCAAAGAAAAACCGCAAAAGTAATAATTCCCATTGAGAGAGTTGACTAATTGTTTTAGAGATTCAATAGAAGCTTTCATGGAAAAATGTTCTGGCCGATCACCTTTTTGATGGCCACTATATCGTAACAAATAGACGTCAAAGCCTAAACTTTGGAACCACTTGGTTAGTTCCATAAGTTTTTCAGGATTAAGATTCAGACCATGAGTCAAAATCATATTTCCTTGGAAGTTTTGGGCAGCGCTATATTTCTCAAACATGGTACGAGAGTATAAAGGAGTTTTCTTTGTTTCACTATCTCTTAAAGCGCGCCATATATCTCTTTGTCAAAAGCCTCATGATTACTTATCGCTATAAATGGACCGGTATGGATCATCGCCAAATGGCCATAGCAGCTCATCCCAAAGGATCTTTCATCGTCCCCGTTTGGCATGGACAAGTTTTTGGGATTTTAACCGCCCACGCTGGGACTGCACCATTTTTAGTAATGGCTTCAAGGTCTAAGGATGGGGACTTCGCAGCTTATGTTTCTGAAAAATTTGGTTTTATTCCAGTCAGAGGATCTTCCAGAAAAGGAACAGTTGATAAGGGCGGAAAAGAGGCCATGGAACTTTATGTGGAAAAATTAAAAGTTGGAAACCTTGGTGGTATTACAGTAGATGGCCCCAAAGGTCCTGCCTTCGTTTGTAAACCCGGAATTGTTATCATTGCTTCTAAAGCTCAATGTATGATTCTCCCCATCTCTGCTAGTTGTTCTCAAAGTTTTCGCTTTCAAAAGTCATGGGACAAATTCCAAATCCCACTGCCTTTTTCACGCATTCTTTTAAGCCACGCTGCCCCCATTCCGGTTCCAGCCAATGCAAACCCTGAAGAAATTGAGCACGTTTGCCGTGTTGTAGAAAAGCGCCTTTCTGAAGCTCAGAAAGACGCCGATCAAAAATTACAAAAATGGATTAAAGGTGAAGATCTTTCCCGTTCATAAAAACCGGACTTTTGATCGAGTTGGCAATGAAACAATTGTTATGGGCGCGTTGATGGAGAACAGTTAATTCTTCCGGACTAGGGTTTAAATCCTTAAAAGTCACTTGAGGATTAATTTCAATTTTCTCCACCCACATTTTTCCCTCAGGATTTTTGCCTAAAGTGGCGATAGCGGTATCTTGATAGGATAAAACATGCATTTTCTTTTTTGCACATAGAGCGAGAAAAGTAAGCATATGGCAAGAGCTCAAGGCCCCCGCCATTAGCTCTTCCGGATTAGACTGCCTCTCATCACCAACAAATTCCTTTGCCGAGGAGTTGGTGAGAGATTGGCCACCCGAAAAAGTGACAGTATGATTGCGACTAAAATGATCATATTCAAAAGTGCCTTCTTTATTGGCCCAATTGAGTTTGATTGTGTAATTCATGACGACTCCTTCTATATGCTTTAACTCTCTAAAAAGATGGACAAAAACCAACCTTAAAACATTAAACTCAAGTATTTAGGCTATTATCCGATAAGGCTCGTGGGATATTCACAGGAGCACTTATGAAATCGGCCTCTCTCATTTTCTCTCTTTTTCTCTCTATTAACAGTTCTGCTAAGTGCACTGGCGATAATCTTGAGGATTTCGCCCCTTCAAAGTTTACAGTTTATCAGACAGATCGAGAGCATAAGTTTGTTGGAAAGACGACTCCCCTGGTATTCTCCAAAGAAGAAGACGAGCTTTCGGAAAATAATAAACTCTATCATATCTCCCACCACAAAGATCTGAACAAGGCTTGCGCACTTCACTCTACCCCTGATTCAACTTTCTCTTTAAAGGCGAAAGAGGACTTTGTGGTAAAAGCGATAGAGTCAAACAAAAATGGCTACAGGCTAGTGCTTGATCACGCGAAACTTGCCTTCATTGATTGCAAGGGTATCAAAACCATGGGTGACCTAAGGGATACACTAGAACCTTACTTAACCTTCTCTTGTAAAGATCGTTTCAAACCTAAAACACTAAGCGGGCGTTTACCCGCTTCCGTTCGATAATCACTTTTAATCCTGTGGTGCCAACTCATGAATATGGGTTTGCCCCTTTAATCCACTCAACTGAAATTACATTCCAGGATTCTTGCAATCTTTTTCGTAGTGTTCAAAAAAGTGCATCATAGAATCGTCCACCACTTTGCCGATAGAAATATCCACTATGATCGATTTAGCATTGAGAAGATCATAGAGAGTTCCTGAAGTATTGAACTAATTCACAGTTTGAATCAGATAATAGTAAAGTGGGATTCCGATAATAATGTTAAACGGAAAGGTAATCCCCAATGCCATCGAAACACTAAAGGCTGGATTCGCTTTTGGAATAGCGTCTGGAAGTGCTGCAGGTACTGCAATATAAGAGGCAGAAGAACAAAGTGCAGTAAACAAAAGTGCATTTCCAGGTGAGAGTCCGATCACTTTAGCGAAGAAGATAGCAACGACTGCATTCAAGAGAGGTACACCAATTCCAAAAAGGACGAGAAATCCTCCTTTGCCTTTTAGTTGTTTGATCTCTTGAGCTGCATGGATGCCCATGTCGAGTAGATAAAACATTAGCATTCCTTTGAAGATAGCATCAAAAGAACGAAACGATTTCCATCCCGTTTCATTGGTTAAAATCCCTACTACTAAACTCCCCATTAGAAGAAAGACTGAACCTGAAAAAAGAGCTTCTTTAACAATAGCAAATATGCCGTGTTTTTTATCACCTTCATGATTTAAATCTAGACTGTCTTCTTTTTGGCCGTACATCCCATCAAGAATAACGCCACAAATGATGGCAGGAGATTCCATTAAGGCCATTGCAGCAACCATATGACCACCAAAATCGACATTGGAATATTCCAAGAAAGAAACGGCGGTAATAAAAGTTACAGCACTAACTGAACCATAGGTTGCAGCGATAGCTGCGGCGTTGTGTACATCTAACTTTTTCTTTAAAATAAAGAAAGTGTAGAGCGGAACAAGCATCGACATCAGCATACAAGCACCAAGTGTTAAGAAGATCTCTGGTTGAATACCACCATGGTAAAGCTCAACACCTCCGTGAAATCCAATATCCACAAGTAGATACATGGAAAAAAGTTTTGGAAGTGGCTGAGGGATATGAAGATCAGAGTGAACAAAGACGGCAATAACACCCATAAAGAAAAAGAGGATGGGTGGTGACATCAAATTATTCACGATAATACTAAAATCCACGCGAGGGCTCCTGGTTAGTTTCCAAAGGTTAATAAACTTCTATTGGGAATTATAGCAGAGATTTATATAACAGCAGGGGGAGGTAAATCAGTAGAAGTGTATATAAGTGCTTTAGTATAGGAAATTAGTAAATGTTGATGATATTGAGCAATGTGGTCTTCAAGAAGTTGTAGCGAAGCCAAAGCCAAAAGAGAATAATCAGGAATTAAAGTAAAATTAAGATCTGGTCCGACTTCACTTTCAACTGCTTCACTTTCATCACATATAAAACTAGGAAGATCTGTACTGCCAGAAGTGATCGAGTTCTTAGATTGGATCTTAAAATTTATTCCATTCAAAAGAGCGAAGAAAAAAACCGTTAATAATAAAAAAGACGTAATCTTAGACATAATAACATATTCTGCCTGCTCCCCATTTGAGTCAACTGCAAGTTGTAATTTATATTGTATAAAATCAGTTACCAAGAGATAATTTCTACACGTATGCAGAATTTAGGAATTGTATTAACTGGCGGTGGAGCAAGGGCAAGTTACCAAGTGGGAGCTCTTCGAGCCTTATACGAAATCATCAAACCCTTAGGGGAAGGTCCAGTATTTGACTATTTAGCTGGCACCTCTGCGGGAGCCATCAACACTGCCTATCTAGCTGCCTTTGCCAATGATTACGACCTTGCCACGAAAGAATTGATCCGGGTTTGGAGTAATCTTTCGCCGGAAGAAGTCTATAAAACCAATCCCCTTTCTTTATCTAAAATTGGAGCCCGTTGGATTTCAGGTTCAGTTTTTGGTGGATTAAAAAAAGAAGGGTCTTCTTTTAATTATCTTTTAGATAATGGTCCACTACGAAATTTACTGACGAAAAATATAGACATGATCAAAGTCAGGGAAAATATCCACCAAGGCACAATCAAAGGGATGGCTTTAACGGCAACAAACTACTTTAGTGGTGCTAGTGTTATTTTTTACGATAGCCATAAAGAAGTGAAACCCTGGTACCGTTCAGATCGTTTTGGTCTCAGGACCACTTTTGGCGTGGATCATATTTTGGGATCGAGTGCTATCCCCTTCTTTTTTCCTCCCACTAAAATTGGTGAAAGTTTTTATGGAGACGGATGTGTTCGCCAAACGACTCCCGTTAGCCCTTGTATTCATTTAGGGGCCCAGAAAATTATTGCTGTGGGAATAAGACATTTAAGAGCGCAAGAGAGAACTGTAGAACTGACAATGACTCCGCAGGACTCAACGCCAGGGTTAGCGCAAATCAGTGGTGTTACCCTCAATTCTGTTTTCCTTGATTCACTTGAATCAGATGTAGAAAGAATGGAAAGAATTAATCAAACACTTAAGAAAATTCCCGATCACCCAGAACTAAGATCGATTCCAGTCTTAATGCTAAGGCCCAGCCAAGATTTGGGTTTAATCGCAGGACAATTTGTCCGTGATCTTCCTCGCACAATGCGCTATTTACTGAAGGGTATTGGTGCCTCTGAAGAAGAAGGAACCGATCTCATCAGCTACCTTGCCTTTGACCGATCATTTACCTCTCCCCTAGTGGATTTAGGTTATCACGACACCTACCGTAGAAAAAAAGAGATCGAAGCCTTTATGGAAGCCTAAAAAGGCCCATTTCTCTCTTGAAGAGACGATTGGCTTATCAGTACAATAAGCCCAATAAATCTTCAGGAGAATCCATGAAAAAATTTAATGTCGCTATTCTCGGTGCTACCGGTACAGTTGGGCAAAAAGCGATTTCTATGTTAGCAAACCATCCCTTTTTACAAATTTCTGAAATAGCTGCTAGTAGTGGCAACGCTGGAAAACGTTTTGGCGATGTTGTTAATTGGCGCGATGAAAGTGATCTTCCCCAAAATATTGCAGACATGATTTTAAAAAATCCAAAAGAAGTAACAGCTCCTTACGCCATAAGCGCCCTACCAAGTGAAAGTGCTGCTCAGATTGAACCCTACTTAGCTGAAAAAGGAATTCATATTTTTTCCAATGCCTCAACTTATCGCATGGATGAAAAAACCCCACTCCTTATTCCTGAAATAAATCCAGACCACATTAATTTAATCCAAACTCAAAAAACAAAAGGGAAAATTGTTACTAATCCTAATTGTTCAACTGTTATGTTGGCTTGTGCTTTAAAACCTTTAATGAGCCTTGGAAAATTAACCCATGTCAGTGTTGTCACATTACAAGCAGCTTCTGGAGCAGGTTATCCTGGAGTTCCTTCATTGGATTTAATCGGTAACACAATTCCTTTTATTGGTAGTGAAGAAGACAAAGTTGAAACTGAATCTTTAAAAATCCTAGGCCTTTTAGAAGCTGGAACAATAAAAAATGCCCCTTTTGATATTACTTGTCACGTGAACCGTGTACCGGTTGCCGATGGACACTCAGTGATCATTCATGCTTTTTATGAAAAAGAAGTGAAGGCAGAAAGTGTAACGAAAGCTTTCATGGAAAATAATCAATTATATAAAGTACACAGCGAAGATAATCGTCCTCAACCTAAGCGTGACCTTACAGCCTACGATATGCGAATTCACATTGGGAGAATCAAGCAAGGAGCTACTCCAAATGTAGTGGGACTTTTAAGTCTTGGTCACAATCTTGTCAGAGGCGCTGCAGGAGCTGCCATCATTAATCTTGAGCATTTCCTCAAAAGTTCGGGAGAGCTTTAAGGTGGCCATTGTTGCCAAATTTGGTGGGACAAGTATGCAGGACAAGCTCTCTATGGAGAGAGCAGCTAAAATCGTCTTAGCAAATCCCGACATTCAATTAATCGTCGTATCTGCGACTGCCGGAACAACCAACTCACTTTTAAAATTATCCAAACTCTTTAGTCATGTGGATCTTTTTCATGATCATGAAACACTAGAAAAAGATTGGCAGGTTCTCTATCAGAGGCATTTAAATTTAGCTCAAGAGCTAAACCTCAATCATATTCAAAGAGCCCTTCAAGAACTTTACTTGGAAGCAAAGGTCGTTGGAAAAACACTAACCAAAGGTATGAATGACCAAAATAATTCATACAAGAAACAAGTTGACCGTATTCTTTCTGTGGGTGAAAGAAGTTCTGCTCTTATTTTTGGTGAGTATTTGCATTCTCTTAATCCCCTTTTTTCTCCCTTTGATGTGAGAAAAGTGATGAAGACAAATAGTGAATGGGGACATGCTGCTCCTCTTTATGATGAAGTATCAAAAGAAGTTCGAAAAGAGTTAATGCCACATCTTTCACAAGGTCGTAAGTTCGTCACTGAAGGGTTTATCGGTTCTACATTAAGTGGCAACACCACGACCTTAGGAAGAGGTGGCTCTGATTTTTCTGCAGCCATTTTAGGCAAAGCGATCAATGCCACCGAAATACAAATTTGGACTGACGTGGCCGGAATGTATTCAACTGACCCACGAATCGTGAAGGAAGCCCAAATTATTTCGGAGCTTAGTTTTGAAGAAGCATCCGAAATGTGTAACTTCGGTGCCAAAGTTCTTCACCCCAATACCATTTTGCCCGCGATTGAAGGAAAAATTCCAGTCAAGGTCTTATCTACTTTTGAACCAGAGAAAAAAGGCACGACCATCATAGACGTAACCGAAAAAGCACCTCATTATCGAAGTATTACGCTTAGGAAAAATCAAACGCTGTTATTACTTTCAAAAACACCGAAGAGGCTGGAGAGCACTTTTCTCTCCCAAATATTTCATTTATTTGAGGAATATAAAGTACCTGTGGATTTAATCAACACCTCAGAAGTAAATCTTGCTTTAACTTTAGACGAAAGTATGGGCCCCGTTAATTTAAACCCTAACTTCGTTCAAAAACTAACTTCCCTATGTACTTTTACAGAGATAAAAAATCTTCATCTGATTGCGGTGGTGGGAAACAAATTAAATTTTGAACAAATTCTCTCTCACGCCAAATTTTTTGATTTAAAACTGATTAATTACGGGGCCAGTCTTCATAATATTTGTTTTCTTGTTCCAGAAAACGAAGGCGAATCGATGGTCAAGGCCTTGCACCTTGCTTTAATTGAAGGAAAAAAATGAAAAAAGTTTCAGTCTTAGGGCGAGGAAAAACTGGTGGCAAAGTGATTGAGTTATTAAACGACCATCACGCTTTTCGTTTGAGTGAGGTCTTTCATTCACAAAATGCTCCTCTATTAAAAAAAATGGAAGAAGCAGATGCCTTAGTTGTATTTGTTAATGGTGACGTATTAGAAAATATTATGCCTATTCTGATGCGTTTAGATCGTCCTATTGTTTGTGGTACGACAGGATTTAATTATCATCCCTATGCAGCCGACCTTGCTCAAAGAAAATCTGCTTGGCTACATGGCTCTAATTTTTCTTTAGGTGTTCATCTGATGAGGAAAATGTTGGAAGAAATTCGTTCAGGTGCTAGTTTATTTGATCACCTCGATCTTTCGATTCATGAAATACACCACACCAAGAAATTAGACTCACCTAGTGGAACGTCCAAGAGTATGGCCAGTTGGCTTGGCCCTCAATTAGAAAAGAAAACTCACATAACCGCTGAACGTACTGGTGATGTTGTTGGAACTCATACTCTGACCTTGAAAACAGAATTTGAAACACTGATTGTTGAGCATGTTGCTCACGATAGGTTATTATTTGCTAATGGAGCACTTAAAATGTTGGAGATGTTACTCGCGCATCCTCCACAACAAAAATTTTTATCAATTGAACAATATCTTGATCAAACTTTATTCAAAAAGAGGGCCCTATGAATTTAAACCAATTTCCCCTTTGGACTGCAGTGGTAACTCCCTTTCACCCAGATCTTAAAATTGACTTCGTTTCTTTTGAGAAACTCTTATTAGAACAAGAAGAAGCTAAAAACGGTGTGGTTATCTTAGGAAGTACGGGCGAAAACTTAAGTTTTTCGGACGAAGAAAAAATTGAAATCGTTAATTTCGTTTGTGATTTAGAATTATCGATTCCCATCATGGTGGGGATTCCAGGATTTTATGCACCCGGTGCCGTGAAATGGTTGAAGCATTTAAATCAAATGCCAGTGCATGCTTACTTAATGGTCACTCCCATTTATGCAAAACCAAATGATCTAGGACAATATGAATGGTTCAAAGAATTACTAGACACCGCTACTCGTCCGTCAATGTTATACAATGTTCCTTCCCGTTCAGGTATTAAATTAAGTGTCGAGGCCATGAAGAAACTACTTGGCCATAAAAACTTTTGGGCGATTAAAGAAGCGTCTGGATCTGTTGACGAGTTTTCAAACTACAAAAAAAATCTTCCTGGTATTTCTATGTACTGCGGTGATGATGGCCTAATGCCAGAATTTGCTAAAGCTGGAGCTGTTGGACTTGTTTCTGTCGCTTCCAATGCTTGGGCCAAAGAAACTCACCTCTATACCGAGCTTTGTCTCAAAGGAACTTTGAAAGAAGACAAAATGTGGAAAGAAGCTGCCGACTCTCTTTTTCTTTGTTCAAACCCAGTTCCTGTTAAAGGACTGATGCATACTAGAGGAATGATTGAAACTCCAAAATCACGTCCACCACTTAATTCTCAAGATTTAAAAGAACTTCCCATTATTTTAAAACACAATCAAAACATTACTGAGTGGGGACAAAATGCAAAACTTTAATGTTGAGCAATTTTTAAACGATCTTGAAACGGGCAAAGTAAGAGCGGCTAATCCGACAGCGACTGGATGGGAAGCCAATACTGAAGTCAAAGAAAACATTTTAAAAGTTTTTCGTGCGGGTGAAATGCAAGAGATGAAAGGTGCCTATCAAACATTTATTGATAAACACACACTCACTGTTCGCCAATTCACTCTAGCAGATAAAGTACGAATGGTGCCTGGTGGTTCAAGTGTTCGTCGTGGAGCTTACCTTGCTCCAGGCGTGATCGTTCTTCCTCCTTCTTACATCAATATTGGAGCTTATGTAGATGAGGGCACTATGGTTGATAGCCATGCTCTGGTTGGCTCATGTGCTCAAATCGGGAAACGTGTTCACCTCTCTGCAGGAGTGCAAATTGGCGGTGTTTTAGAGCCTGTAGGTGCAAAGCCTGTGGTGATTGAAGATGATGCCTTTATTGGTGCCGACAGTGTGATCGTTGAAGGTATTTGTGTCGGTAAACGTGCTGTCATCGCTCCGGGAGTGATTCTTTCCAAGGCAGTCTCACTTTATGATGCTGTTAAAGGAATTATTTACGAGCGCGGAGCTAAGGTGCCTGACAATGCTGTGGTTGTTATGGGAAGCCGTCCACTTAAGGGAGCTTTCGGTGAAAAAGAAGGGCTACAGATTTATACTCCGATAATTATCAAGTACCGTGATGAAAAAAGTGATGTCAGTTTAGTGTTAGAAGATGCTTTGAGATAATTTAGTTCGTACATAAGCCATTTCGTTTTAGGACGGAGTGGCCGTTATTTTTAAATCCCTTACTTATAATTTCTTACTTAATCCAAGATTTGTATCACTATAATTAGCAACCGGAGAGATGTATTTACAAATGTCTTTACGTAAGATATACTATGCTGGAGAAGTATGAATTTGAATGGGATGAGGGAAACTTACATAAAATCCTTTCTCGATTTAGAAGTTTAGATGAAATTGAAGCTTTATTTGTTCTTAAGCCCTTCATTATTTATGATCGAAAGCATTCTGAAAAAGAAGAACGATTGATCGCAATCTTTAATGGACCTGGTAATAGAGACATTTTTATATGTTTTACTTTTAGGCTTCATAAAATAAGAATATTTTCTGCACGTTATATGCATAAAAAAGAAGTAATGAGATATGAAAAAGAAAAAAATGCCCCAAGCTAAAATTGATAAAAAAATAGCAGAGATATTTAAAAGAGAAGATCCGCTAGACGGAGATCTCTCTATTCTTCTAGAACACGGAAAGTGGAAAAAAGCTAAATTCGAAATCAAACCAAAAGATAAAACGATTACTTTACGTATTAGTGACAATCTGCTTCAGGCAATCAAAAGTAAAGCACAGAAAGAGGGCATTGATTATCAAAAGTGGATTAGAGCTTCGCTTGAAGATGCCCTTGATAAAAGTGCTTAGTAATAATGTTTAAAAGTATCCGCCGCCTGTTTAATTTTATGAGTTTCTAAAGAAAGTGCCAATCTCACATGACGAGTCCCCAACGCCCCAAATACTGAACCAGGAATCACCAGCATATTTTGTCTGGCCAAAAGTTCTTCCGCAAACTCATAATCGGTTTTAAATTTGTCAGGAATCCTAGGAAAAAGATAAAAACTGCCTCGTGGCATTTTCAGTGGAAGCTCAGTTGTCTTTAAAAAAAGGTCGAGCCCATTTCTATAATGCTCTTTAAAATTTTGAACTATTTTATTGTAAAGAACATCATCAACAAAAATTTTTTCCGCCAAATTTTGTGAAAGTCTTGTGGCACAAGTTCCAATATATTGATGGGCTACGATGATTTTTTTCATCAAGGGCTCCATCCGACAAAGAACATAACCCAGTCTCCAACCAGTTAAGGCATGGGACTTTGAAAGAGAATTAATGGCAATAATATTATCAGTCAGACAAGTCCCTGGCTGGTAGAATTCGAAAAAATTTAATTCAGCATAGACCTCATCAGTGATAATAATAATATCTTTTTCTTTTAACTGTCTTGCCAGTCTCACTAATTGAATAGGACTTAAGTCACTGCCAGTAGGATTAGATATTCTTCCTAGCATGACGATTCTTGTTCTCTCAGTTACACGCTCTAAAATTTGATCGATATCGTAAACGAATTCTCCCTCTTTCCATGTAAGTGGGTAGGCTGTCGCCTTACCACCTAAAATTTGTACCATTGTTTGATAGGCAACAAATCCTGGATCAGGAATTAAAACTTCATCACCATCATTAAGTAGGCCCATAAGGGTACACATGAGGGCCTCTTGGGCTCCGTGGGTGACACAAACTTCGCTGGCCTTTAAATTAAATTTTTTCCCGATTGCTTCACGGAGAGCTGGAGTCCCAGCATTATCAGAATAGTCGAGTGCTGATTTATCAATCAGTTCTTTAGCCAATTTTTTAAGCTCCGGTGGAGTATCCATGTAGGGCTTACCTAGACCTAAATTCAAAGTATCAGGTCTCGCCTTTGCGGAAAAAAGGCGGAGCTTTGAGATTTCAGTAGGGATTAAGGAATTTCCTGCAAACGAAAATTCTTTCATATCTTCCTTCGAATTAAATCGCTCCCCATTAAATTGAGTAATCCTTCTTGATTTTCTTTCCAAATATTTTCCAAGGTCAATGTCGTACTGATAGGAGGACATTCAAAAGTAAGGACGGGGCATTTTAGGACTTCTGGCCCATAAGTACCAAGTGAACCTGGAGTTGGGTAACCGATATCACCATCTAAAGGATAGTTATTATATTTTGAAATATATTCTGCGATGTCTTTGCAATCGCCATTGAAATTTAAAATTGGTTTCCATGAATGAAAACTTAAAATAAATCCAGGCTCAAATTTCTTAAAGAGGCTCAAAAGAAATTGATTCTCTGGTTCAGATAGGGGTTCCTTTCCAGGATTGTACTTAGGTTCATCAAAATGTTTTGTCCAATCATCGGTGGGAAGATTACGATTGAGATCGACCCCATTATGATTGACTCTCGACTGCTTATTAAAACCGTCTACATTCACAATGGGAACGACAATTAATGGAAGAGTAAAGCGAGTTTCTTTTTTCAAATAAGAAAAAAGTTCTTTCATCACATGTGCGCCTTCTATCTCATCACCATGTACGGCACCCATGAGATAGATGAATCTCTTTGATTCAAGAATACTTTTGAAGACAGGGATTTTTTCCCCCAGAACAGATCGTCCTGGAGGAAGTTCGGTAAATTGCATGATAATATCCTAAGCTAGGTAAACTCATTTACTTATTTCTTAAGTCTATTATTCTTCAATTTGATCCATTAATCCACGGAAACCGAAATTTTCTTCGTATGCTTTTATACGTTTTCCAGAAAGATATTCATAAATTGTGGTGGCCACACTTCCGTTAACTTCCGACTGCATGCGAACCTTGTTTTTCACAGGTTTTCCCCATACTCCGACGAAAGCATCCTTCTCCATATAAAGCTCACCAGCATGCTTCCCAGGAACTTGAGAATTATACCCGATGTATGGCGCTGGGAATAAATTCACCGTTCCTGCTAAATCAGTGTCATAAATATGTGATAGCTGAACAACAGAATCTGGACGTGGTGAGTAAGAAGTTAAATGTCTCCACTCGTCTTCTGTACACCAAGTAGCTACGTTATCTTTTTTTGCCTCAATCATACACTTTTGTACTAAAGAGCGTTTATCGTCGTGATCATTAGATCTAAATTTACGAGCTGCATAGGGGTTCATTTTATTTATTTCTAAAAGATCGTTAGCCGATTCGTAGAAGACATGCTCGTCTTCTCTGGTAATTACAGCTTCAACCAGTGAGCCTGTTTTTTTACTCATCACTCTTACCGAACTCTTCTTGTGATCACAGGCTGTTTCACGAACAACTAAATAGTCCAGAGTTTCCCCTAGACGATTTAAACTTTCATCCATGACATTAAGAGTTTTCCCATTTAAAAGTTTATAATTGATTAGTTCTTTGTAAACAGGTTGACGAGACCAGTTCGCGCCTTGATCTAAAAAGAAATCCAGCATGTAGTTACCACCTGCAGTAGAAGCAATAATAACATCATACCCCTTCTGACTTGGAGGTTTCACGTGATCATTAAGTTTAGGTCCTTCTCCTTCATCAGAAGAAATTTTATTAATTTTTAAATCCACACCTTGTTTTTTTAATTCACCAAAAATTACGACCTCTGGATTTAATAAATATCTTACCGGTGAAAGCCCATGGTCACCTGCCATAACAAAAAGTGTTTGATCATAGATTCCAGCTTTTTTGTAAACTTCTTCTATACGAGATAACCAGTAATCTAAACGATTAATCTCGCCTGTAGGTCCTATAATTTCATCTGAATATGGCCCTTTAAAGTGTGAAAAGTGATCGGTCCATGGAGAATAAAAGGCTAAGTATTCCGGTATAGTTTCATTTTCAAGATCGGCTAAGTTGTTTAGCAATCTTTCCTTTTTATGTTTGCGATCCTTATCTTTGTCAATAAGTCGTAAATATTTTTGACGGATCTCTTTGGCTTTTTCTTCATTTTTTACTCGGTTTTCCAGTTCGCTTAAACAAAGAACTTCACCAAAGTCACGAGCTCCTTCACCAATGGAAACATTAAAAAGTGGATCAATACTCCAATCTGCTCCGGCTTCATAAGTGGCCATACAGTTGAGTGAATTTAATTGTGGTAGACGCTCAGGAATTGTTTTCATCCCTTGGGCCTGTGTTAACTCATCAAGCAGAATGGCATCATTTCCAAAAAAATAGTACGCACGATTTTCGTCACGATTAACGAAGTGAAAATTCGGAAGACCAGTACCACCTTCTCCAGCTGCTTGAGCCCCTGTTTGAATCATTGGAATGTTACGAATACTGATTGTCGGTGTAGTTGAAATACCTTGTCTGACAATCCCGCTAGCCTGTTCCGTGTAGAGTTTTCTAAAAAAAGGCAAATATTGAGGAAGGCCAATGTTACCACCTTTCTTCATCACATACTCAAACCACTTAGTATTTACATCAGGTAACGTTTTATGGGGTATTGCTTTAGGACGAAAATTTTCACGATTCTTAAAGTCGTTATAAACCTTTCCTAAGAATGGACTTGATGGATCACCAATTGCTAGTGATTCCATAAGAGCACCTTGAAGACCATCTACCATTACGTGGACACCGTATTTTTTATTATCCTGTGAATCTCTTAAATAATTCACAATTTCTTCTTCATTATTTTCTAAATTATTTTTAAACCAAGCTCTTAATTTTTGCTTATGTGCATATCGGCCAGCAAACATCTGATAATGTTTATAAGCATATAAGTGAATTACATCTACTAAGCTAGCGGTTGCAGCAAGAACTCTAGCTGGCTCACTTGCTATAGCATAAACGGCTTCTTGGGATGCAGAACCTTTTTCCATACCTGCTAAGAATAAATCTAAAAGTTTTTTAATATGGGGAGCAGTTTGACCAATCAAGGCACCAGTTCTTTTCGGTGGAGTTTTTAAAGTGAATTCTGGATCTTGTAAAATAATGGCATCAAAGACAGTAATCACAAGAGCAATCATATTTGAAGTTGATGATTTGTCTTTTTCGGTTGAAGCTGACTCTTCATCAGAAGCTTGATCGTCAGATTTTTTATCTTCTTTCTTTTTCTTTTCTTCATCATAGTTAAACATCGTGTGCTCTAAGCCCGGTACAGAGTTTTTATCCGGAATAGCTTTAGTAATGTAGTTATGAAAATTTTGTTTTTTAATTTTCTTGCCAGCCAAATAAAGTTCTTGCATGGCCATTAGAAATGGAACCATGTCTTTAGAAAATTGATCTGAATGCAATCGAGATAAAACACGCTTCTCTACTACCTTATCTAAAGGTAGACGTTTAATCCAAATGGCCAAGCCCGTTTCCACAATTTTCTCGGCCAAGAAACGAATGGGAGGTGCTTTCAAAAGTCCTTTATATTTATAAACTCGGGCCTTAGGTGGTGTGTAAGGGAATTCTTGAAAACCAATCGGATCATGATGGCTATGTTTAACGGCGGCAGGCCCACGATCCATATTAGAAATAGTCGGTGCAAAGGAGCAAGCTTGAAGTAGAACTAAACTTACTAACAAACGAGAAACCCAAACCATACGCATTGAAAACTCCCAATACTTTGAAACAAGAGAAACTAAATCAGTCTCTTTTCGGCTTAATATGTATTGGGTTTAAAGATTTTTAGTTCAAGAAAAATTTAGTTCAATTGGTTTCTCGTTTTCAGCATTTTCATTATGAAAAAGGGAGATAAGCTTGCGGAAAGATGTTTTAAAGTGTGTCCGCTGACGAATCCATTAGTAGCAGAGAAGATTTGTGGATCATAATACTCCACTACTTTCGCTAATGCGTATGCTGCAAATCCCAAGACAAGATATTCGCCACCCGTATAACGTTTTGGATACAACAAGGCCACAATAGGAATAAGAAAGATGGATGCAGCTTGCACCCAAATATAAAGTCTAAGATCGCCGGTAGTACTCCAGAGTACAACACTGCTTAATCCCAGTAAAATAAAAGGGACCAACATTTTTTCCAATCGATAATCAATATACTCAGATACTAAGGCCACGAACATACCCATAAATCCGATGGTCATGGGCAATCGATCCCAAACTAAGCGAGCATTATCTGGCGCCCAATGGTAGTAAGCCGAACCAGGAGCCACTAATATGACGCCAACAAAAAAAGTCAACCAAGCAGTTTTACTTTTAATTGTTTTGTTTGTGTTAAGAAGTGCGTGAACCCCTAGAAAACCAAACAAAAGAAAAGGAAAATTAGAAAGAACATCGCCGAAATTAGGAATTCCGAGAGCGCCACGCGAGTCCGCGAATAGATGGTAAAGAGGATCTTGCGTGCGCACGGGACCTAAATAAAGGTAGAGTAATAAGCCTATGCTAAAAGCGATTAGAACGGTGTGGCGCCAATACAGTCTTTGAATCATAGACTTTATTGTAACGAAAATGAGTAGAATTTGAACTAGGCAAAAAGTAAGAAAATGTGTCTTGCCCTAAACTACTTTAGAATGAACAATATCATCACCTCATCTTTTTTTCATTCATGTAAGGAGTACTAAAATGAAAAGCCTCAAGACAACATATGTTCCCCTATTATGTCTGTCCTTTTCTTTACCTCTTCTTGCTCAACAACGAGTGGTTTATGGTGATGATAATCGCTTAGATTTAAATGAACATCCTCTTCATACTTTTCGCCAAATGGGTTCAGCTGTTGCAGCTCAAATTGATAATAATAAAATTATTGTAACTGACGAGCAGAATGGAATTTATGGTGTTCTTGGGCAGAGACTGGTCGATTTTGGTATCTGTGAAAAAGAAAGATTCTCTCATCAAGTATCCGCAATCCGCTGCTCTGGTTTTATGATTGCCAAAGATTTACTTGTCACTTCCGCTCAATGTGTACAAAACGACAATGACTGCAAAAACTACACTTGGATTTTTGATTATAAATTGCAAAGTACCTCTGAAACCGCCGTAAAGTTTATTGCCGACCAAAGCTACCATTGTAAGCAAATTGTTGCTAGAACTTACGACACGGGAACAAAAGAAGATTACGCTGTTATACGAGTTGACCGCGAAATCGTTGGACGCCTTCCACTCAAATACAGAAAAAACGGAGTGCTCGCTCCTGAATCTAAGCTATTTACTATCGGAACAAGTTTAGGTTTACCTCTTAAAATTAGTGATCAGGGAATGGTTCTATCTAATAATGGAGCTAAATATTTCATGACCAACTTAGATACTTATGGTGGTGCAGCTGGATCTCCTGTCATTAACCAAGAAACTTTAGAAGTTGAAGGTATTTTTACCGGTGGTGAAAAAGATTTTACCTTTAATCCGGAACTTAATTGTTCTGAATCTAAAAAATGTGAAAACGATGGTTCTAACTGCCAAGGAGAAAAAGTAACTCGCATTACTTCTTTGGCCAATTTAAATTTCAGAAAACTCTTTAGAAGACGCCCATAAAAAAAAGGGAGGCCAAGCCTCCCTTTTTTTCTTTATCACTTTAATTTATTTCACTAAATTTCTAATATTATTTACAGCTCTTCTAAAAATGCCTTCTTTCTTCAAGCCTGCTTCATCTATTTTTTTAAAGTCTTTTAGTAACTGTTCATCTTTCAATTCACTGTGTGCCAAGGTATAAGCCATTTTCTCTTCTAATTTACCTTCAATTTTCTTTCCACCAGTATATAGCATTTTTACATTGAACTCGCCTTCTGGACGACCTCTTTCTGCCACAGAATCAGGGTTAATAGTCCAACGGCCCATCACTTTTTCTGTACGGAAATCAATGTTCAAGAAGCTCATGAAGATTAGTTCTGAGCAGACTAAAACATC
Organism: Bacteriovoracaceae bacterium; assembly: GCA_049318265.1. Classification (GTDB taxonomy): domain Bacteria; phylum Bdellovibrionota; class Bacteriovoracia; order Bacteriovoracales; family Bacteriovoracaceae; genus JBEIOQ01. The sequence continues at coordinate 185,748 of JBMOGR010000003.1, read as the reverse complement.
TTGTGTTTCGACATCAAAGTTAAAGTCGTATGCTTTGCCGTATTGTTGTGCTGCTACAATTAGATTCTTTTTCAATTCTTCTTCAGTGATCGTTTTAATTCTCATAATCGCCATATCGTCGATATCAAGAAAGTGCTCTACTCTGTTAGTTGTCACACCCGGACGAAGCGCCTCAACAATACTTTCACCGTTATGAATTCTTTCTTGTAGTGGTCTAAATACTGGGTGATCCCATAATCCAAGTTGTTTTAATTCTTCTTCACTACCTAACCAGATAGCATTGTGACCATAGTATCCAGGGATAAAGCGGTCTGTAAGTCTCATCGGTGTCTTTTCAAGAAGTATATCAAGTGGCTTCAAGGTATTTTTCATATCGGCAATAACATCTTCACGATCTTTCAAGAAACCATCTCTTGATTGAAATCGACCGGCCACATTTCCAAATGCTTTAGAAAGAGCGTTCATTATTTTGTAGCCAGCTTGATGCAAAAAGTCGCTGCGTTTTTTCTTATGTTTAAATAGTTTCTGTAAACGGTTAAAGATTTGATCTTGATCAAGATCTTCTTCACCTTCAAGTAAATCAACTTTTTTCGATTTTAATTCATCAATAATAAAACTCTCATCTATGACGTTTGTCCAAAACTTAAATTCGTCATCACGTACACTCTTTTCAACTAACTGTTTTCTAATTTTAGAATAAACGTAAAGTGCCTTTGATAAGTTTTTAACATTCTTACGAGTCAACATACTCTTAATATGTTTTTTGAGTTCATTGCCTGGCTTTCCAGGAACTGAAGAAGACTCATTAATAATTTTTCTAAGGTTTGCATCGTCTTGATAAAAATAAATGGCTTGAAGATAGTTATCTGCCAGAGTCATGGCGAGACCTAAAACTCTCACAAGGGAACGTTCATCTTTTTCCTCCATTTTCTCAGTATCGGGTGCAAACTGAAGAGGTGCATCTTCTGCATAATCAGTTTCATAAAAATCTAGCTCTGAATTAGTGAATTTTTCATATTGATCTTTGGCTCGAGGTAAATTCTCAGATAGATATTTGATGATTCTTTCTGATAACATCTTACGATCAACAACTGCTTGATGGATAAGATTTAACTCACCTCCATTTAAAGCAATGTCTTTAGACGTTTTAGCATGGAGTTTTTCATATTTTTTAAATGCGTTGGCCCTAAAGTCCAACATATCAACTGTATCATCACGTAGTGTAATGTAGTCGCCGTACACTTGGGCAAAACTCAATCTTGAGTTCAAGAGAAGGGTGGCCACTAATAAAAGCTTTGATACCATAGACCATGATCCTTTGTTTGCCGGTTTTTGAATTAGATAGAGCAAGATTGATACCAACGGCATGAGGCTCACAACCATCCCCCGTGAAGGGGGACTGTCAAAAATATAGACACATGTTAGGAAGGGAGACAGATTGTTTACAGATTGTTTACAGATTGTTTAAAGATGGGCCCTAATGTTAAGGCAACGGCTATCCTCATCTAAATTCATCTGTAGTTGTTTCTTTAGAACTGAATGAATTTCACTTTGTTTCGCTAGAAATCCCACAAGATTGTTATGAGGATATTTCTCACAGGTCAAGGGAGCAAATCTTCTAGCAAAGGTCTCAATAAATTCGTTTTCCTCGCTGGCTATGACTTTGGGGATAAGCTCATAAGCACGATGAAGAAGGGAATCCTTTATTTCAATTTGAGTTGCTGGGAACAAAAACTTAAGAATCGTTTTCTTTTCTGCAAGAGTATGAGCATTGGTTTCGAAAATAGAATTTAGCCATTTTCCTTTAACTTCTTTTTGAGGAAAGCTCACTTGAGCAGCGAGAAAGTTCTTTTTCCCTTTCTCTGATTTATCCCGTTTGAGTTCAGCATCTAATAAACCAAGATAATCCATATAACCACTGCGAGAGAGGGCGATGAGAATTTCCCATCGTCGGTCTTGATCAAAAAGAGTGTCTTTACTACTTAATGATCTCAGCCAAAATTTTTGAGTCTGTGAAGATCTGCCTATTGCAAGCAACTGATCAAAATATAGTTTTTTCTCATCATCACTTTTAGCCTTAGTAAAACTTTGTGTAAGGTAATCCTCAAACCAATGAGCTTCTTTGCCCTTATCTTTCAAATAAAAAAGACTGTCAGGAATGCTTTCTAAAACTTTTAGTTTCACTTTCAATTCAGTTTCACTAGGTAAATGTTTTTTTACAATGACAAGGTAATCACTGACTTTCATCTTGGCATCACGAACCATATCCCAAAGTGTAGTCCAAATTTGAGAACGCGTAAGCGGATCAGATAAATCTTTAAGGGAATTTTTCACGGTAAAAAGACTTTTTTCGTCTAAGACCACACGAACATAGTCATGATCATCTTGATTGAGCCAAACAAGATCAGGGCACAGAAGGTTTTCAACTTCGTCCACTTTTGATTTTAACTGATATGTAACATCAAATTGATTATTAAGAACGAGTTTCCCTTCTTTATTCAAGTAATAAAGTCCAATCTTGGTAGCATGAAAACGATTCTCGTCACGAGCTTGAACAACTTGTTCTTCAATATAAAAACTTTTGATTTTGTTATTTTCGCAAAGTAATGTATGTCCAACTCGATCAAATCCAGTGCTCTTGAGCCATAAATCAGACCAAATGTTTAAATTTTTGCCCGAACTCTCAGCTAAAGTACCCAAAAAGTTTTGTAAGGTTGTATTGCCATATTCGTAAGTTTTAAAATATTTTTGCATTCCTGTTTTAAAAGCTTCATCTCCTAAATAGAAATTTAACTGCTTTAAAACTGAGGCACCTTTTCCATAAGTTATTCCATCAAAATTATTATAAGCATCATCAGTATTTGCGACTTGAGTTTCAATCGGATGAGAAGTTGAAAGATCATCTTCAAAGTAAGCCCAATTTTTATCGTCATCATAAAAAGTCATCCAAGCTTTTTTAAAAGCCGTAGCTTCTTGTAGAGCCTTGGTTGCCATGAAACTTGCAAAGCTTTCATTTAACCATAAACCATTCCACCATTTCATCGTCACTAAATCCCCAAACCACATATGGGACATTTCATGAAGTATAACATTGGCCAAACGCTCTTCTTCTTCCTTGGATTTTTTGCCTCGACGAACATACTTTTCTGCAAAAGTAACAGCCCCAACGTTTTCCATGGCACCACTATTAAAATCGGGCACAATCACTTGGTCATATTTTAAAAAGGGATATGGGTAATTAAAATAACCTTCAAAATACTTCAATCCATTTTTAGTTATATCAAACCAAAATTTGTAGTCCACGAAATCTTTTAAACTTTGACGAACAAATAAACGGAGAGGAATTGTTTTATAACGATCCGTCCATTCATGGTATGGGCCCGCATGAAGAGAGAAGACATAAGTACTAAATGACTTAGTCTCACGAAAAACCCATGAGGCTTCATCTCCATTATCCTTTTTTTCTAATTCCTTAGTTGAACTGATCACTTTGTAATCTTTGGGAGCATCAACTGTGAGTCGATAAAGGGCTTTAAGATCAGGCTGATCAAAGAGAGGGATGAAAGAGTTGGCGTTGTAAGGCTCAAAATCTGTATAAAAATAACTTTTGTGATCAAGTGGATCGGTAAACTTATAAAAACCTGAACCATTTTTGGAGTACTCTTTTTCAAATTCTATTAAAACAATATTCTCCCCTGCTTTTAAATATTCTCGAGGAATACTAAGAAAATAATTATTATAGCTATGCTTGGTTAATTTAATTCCATTAACCAAGAGGTTCTGAATCTTTCCTTGATAAAAATCGATCGTTAAATCATCCGACATCGGGGTGAAATCAAATTTCATTTTTACATTCCCAGTATAGGAATTGCTACTTGGGACCAGATGAATTTTAATATCATATTCAGGGGAAGCGACCATGGACTTTCTTTTAATGGCTTCCGTTTCTGTTAAATAATTGCCCGCTGCTCTTATATTATCGGTGGGTGCAATGACAACTTCCGTATCTTGTTTCTTGCTTGAGCAAGCCAACAAAAGGCTTAAGATTAGGGTAAGAAAAAGTGTCCAAAAACGCATAGTCATCCTTCACAAATTAAGTTATAAATAAGCCTCTATTTAAGAGTCGCCATTTTACCTTACACTTGAGGACTTATGCCATTCGAAAAATCATTCAATAAAGACCTTGCCCGTAATTTAGCAAAAGCAAAAAATCCTGAAGAGTTTCTTGATCAGGAATTAAAGAAAATGAAAACTAGGGCGTTAGAACTCAACACGGCTCGAGCTAAAATGGCGCGTGGTTACGAAATTGTGCTGGAAGGCCTAAAAGATGCTTTTCCTGACATTGATCTGAATGATAAAAACATGATTGGAACCCCTAATCGTATGGCGCGAGCACTGATCGAAATTTGTTCAGGAATGGGAACTGACCAGAAAGAAATTTTTTCCACAACTTTTCCAGCCGATAACTATAACGAAGTGATCATTCTTAAGGACATCGATTATACTTCTCTTTGTAGCCATCATTTCTTTCCTTTTACAGGTAAAGCTCATGTTGGCTACCTGCCTGATACAACTAAAGGCGAAGAATCTCGTGTTGTTGGACTTTCAAAATTGGCACACATTGTAGATTGTCATGCTCAAAGACCTCAATTACAAGAGCGCCTTTGCTACAATATTATGGATTCGATTAAGCATGAATTAAAACCAGCTGGAGTCATGGTTGTCATTGAAGGCTCCCATGGTTGTCTAACTTGTCGTAGTGCTAAAAAAGCGAGTGCTAAGATGATAACATCTGCCCTCGATGGTAAATTTAAAGAAGACCCAAAACTTCGAGGCGAATTTTTGAGTCTAATTGGTTTACATAAATAAAGAGAATTAAGGGATAAAGATCGCGGAGTTCTTTTCGTTCTCACGAACTTCCACTCTGGTAATCCACGCACGTCCATTAGTTAGTTTTTGTACCACTGGATTCATTTGTTCGTAGACGTAAAGTGCAGTCCCTTCCATTCCTGCATTAGGAAGCACGCGCATTTGAATCACACCTTCATTATCTAGCTTTTTAAAGGTCTCGAGATAAGGATCATCTTGAGAGACTAAAAAGGTGTGGTCAAACATATGATCAAGCCACTTTTTTACTTCCGATAATCCACCAAAGTCCACCACCCACTGCTCTTTTGTCATGCTTTTACATTCAAACTCAAAATGAAATTCTCGACTGTAACCGTGAACAAATTTGCAATGAGACTCAGCTTTCCATTGTCTGTGGGTACAAGGAAAACCAATAAAACGTTTAGTCGATTTGAAGGTACTCATATAAGCCTCTTGGATGAAATTTTATGGAGTTTTTACTCGTCACTTAATACATATTTAGTGTACTCTTTTCTCTATGTCAGTCAAATGGACCATTGTTAAAGGTTTTGTACTTTTCGTCATCCTTGTGATTACTAGTTCACTTATAAGCCAATTTTTTCAAGTCCCTTTCGGTGAAGTGAATTACTTTCTTCGCCATGGTTGGTTTTTTCTCATTTTTATCACCTTTTTTCCACGCCTCACCCTACTCTTTTCTTCCGTTCCTTTTGGAGGTGTTTTGTGGTGGTTTGGTTTAGTTTTTTGTCCAAGAGTTTTAGTGGCGACATTGGCCACTGTAACTTATTTTAAAACTAATCCTGTTCTGGTTGTTATTTCTTGGATGGTAGCCCTATCGGGAGAAATCTTTGAGAAGTGGGGACTTGGAAAAAATAAAGTGATTTTTAAACGCTACCATAGACCAGCTTACCAAACTCAATCCAATACAGAAAACCGTAGCATGAATAATGGTGATACCATTGAAGCTGAATATACCGTTAAAGACGAAGAATAAATGCTAAATCTCGTCGAATTTTACTGACGGCGTATTTCGAATAAAAATAACACTAATTATAGAAAAAAAGCGAACAATCCAATAAGCAAAAAAGCGAAAAGCCTTGGAACGAAAGTCTTGAGGCATTGAATTCAGTGATATCTTAGACGTATTTTTATCCAATTGTTTCATTACATGATCTTTAAACTCTTTAATTTTAGCTTTATCGTAAACTTCAACATTCAGTTCGATATTGGTAAAGTAGCTCATATAATTAAAGTTGTAAGATCCAACAGAGAGAATATCGTCATCAATAATAAAAGCTTTGCCGTGAAGAATGGTTGGCATCCATTCTACCACTTCAATTCCACGTTTTATCAATTCTTCATAATAATAGGTCGTCGCATACTGCATGATTTTCACATCAGAAAGATGTCCACAAATCACTCTTACCTTCACACCTTTTGTTACCAGATCATAAAGCATTTTCCTGAAATCACGGCTTGGAAAAAAATAAGCAGAAATTATAAGAACTTCAGTATCGGCCATGGTGAAATATTTTTTAAGAGAACGATTAAGACCATTTACTTGTAACAAGGAATCGTTACCGACCACTCGAAGTGGTAATAGTCCCATACCAGTTCCCCATTTTGCCTTCGATAAACGCTTAACTTGTCTCTTCATGGAAAGTTTTAAATAGGTATAACAAACCTTAAAAATATCTTCACAGGTTGGTCCTTGGATTTTAGCGGCAAAGTCATACCAATCAAGAAAAGGTTCACCAATATTAATGCCACCAATGAGAGCCATTTTGCGGTCAATGAGAAGAACCTTATGATGCATTCGTCTTCCTACAAAATATTCACCATTTAAAATACGTTTATATTTTATATTGCCAAAAAATCCAAAATTGATTTTATCCTTACTTAAAATTTCTCTCATGTTTTTTGGGAGTGTCGATGATCCAAGACGATCAACCACCATACAGACAATGACTCCTCTAGCAGCAGCTTTTTTCAAGCGCTCTATAATCATTGTTCCTACTTCATCTGCATGAAATATATAAGTTTGAAGAATGATCGAAGATTGAGCTTGGTCTATCATATTGACCATTTCTTGATAAAAAGATTCCGCCGAATAAAAGTAATCTATCCCTTGATTTAGACGAATATTTTTAAGCCCCAATTGAATCATAGTGAGAACTCACAACTAATGGGAAGGTGGTCAGAAAGTTCACAGCAACCTTCGTATAGTTGGGTGTTACCAATCGAAATATTTTTGGTGTACATTCGATCGAGAGTTAAAAAAGGAAGCGCACATGGAAAAGTTTGGGCGTAGTGACCGGTTTTAACTTTGAAGACTTCTTTCATCCCAAGTTCAAGTTCAAAATAAGTCGATGCATGTTTGTTCCAATCATTAAAATCACCACCTAAAATGACCGCCTCATGATCAAGTCTCTTAATATAATCGGCCACTAATCGGTACTGACGAACGCGATGATAATGGAAGAGATTTAAGTGAGTGCAGAGAAAATTAACTGGTTGGTCGTTAATATCTGCCACACAATGAAGTAGACCTCTTTGTTCAAGACTGTGCAGAGTTAAATTGACGTTATGAGAATACTTGATGGGGTAACGGCAAAGAATAGCATTCCCATGATTACCATGATCATAAACAGCATTTTGACCGTAAGAAAAATGAGGCCAAAGAGTGTCTGCTAAAAATTCAAATTGAGTAGATAAAGGATATTCTTTATATTTTGAACGATGCTTAGTGTTTTCTCCTACAATCTCTTGCAGCATCACGACATCTGGATTTATGACTTTTAAGAACACTTTTAACTCATGTAGAGTAAATTTTTGGTTGTTCCAGTTAAAGCCTTTATGAATATTGAATGACAATACTTTGATCTTCATGGGATTTATTATAATCTATTGCTTAAGGGTAAGGGTGAAAAATGCTTGATGATTTAAGCTTACAAGTTCAGTCAATCTACGATACAGAGGGCAAAAGTAAAACAGTCACTTTGCCATGTCTTTGTCCAAACCCTATTCCTCAAGTAAGCATACTTGAAATGCTTCCAGCGGCACTAGAACTCTCCACCGGCCAAGATTTAAAACAAATTTTAAGTATGTTACAAAGAGGGCCAGCAAAATGCCTCTTCTATTATGAAGAAAAGTGCCAACAATCGAGCTTTAGACCTTCACCTTGTCTTTTTCCTGAAGGGAGAGAATCTGAGCTTCAGGAAATTCGTACCCGCCTCAATGATTTATCACCGCTTTGGTCCGAAACAAAGTATCCCATCAACCAAGCACTCCACTTAGCTTTAGAAAAAATTCTTTATTTATCAGGTATAAATGGAAGAGGCCCTGGAGCTTCATAACAAAGTCCAGGGCCTCTATTTTAAAATTCCATGGTTACTTCAAACGGAGAGTAATCGATGGATCACCAAACATATGATAAGTTTCCCAGTAATAAGTTGAACGTTCTTGACCACCATATTGTTTCCAAAGTTCCATCATGGCGTTCTTCGTAATATCTCCAAAAGTTTTTAAGCTTCCTTTGAAGATACCATCGAACATTCTTCTTTCTAAAATATCGTCTTCATCCCAATAAGTTGAATCCATCGATCCCCAGAACATAACTGCACCCCATTCGTGGCGTTGCCAAGTTTCAGCGAAAGATTCATCAACTCTGTAATCTCCAGTGATACATGAGTTTGAGATAACAAAAGGAAGTGAAGAGTTAGTTCCAAGAGAGCGTACATCTGATTGAGTTACTTTTGGAGCATCCCAAAAAGTGTTGGCTCCGTGGCCAGAATAATCAATTATAGAACGTCCTTGAGCAATTGACTTCATTACTTCTGGCGTACTAGCGTTGTAAGTAATGGCGTAAAGTTTATCACCACCTTTTTGAGAAACTTCCGGAAAAGTTCCAAGGTAGCCAAGATTTTTTGTATAACTATCAACAACATAATTATGAGTTCCTTCAGCGACTTCATAACGGTCATCAGTAGCCAAGAAAGAAAGATTTCCTGTCCAAGACATTGAACTAAAGTCACCTTTTATATAGCGGGTGTATTTTTTTAAGACTGTCGCTAACTGAGCTTCAGAAGCCACTGAAAAGCGACCAACTGAAATATCTGGTCCATTAATATCTGTATCGTAATTATTAGTATCGATAGCACTAAAATAATGATCCGTTAAACCTTCAATGTTAGTTGATGTTCTTCCTGGAGCATCAGCAGCGTCACCAACGATCACAGCGTATTTTAAATTTGAGCGTGTTGAGTAGAGGGATTTGATTTTAGCACGAATTTGATCAGCGTTTACTCCATTAGCAAGATCGATACGTGAAACTTCGAAGCCTTGAGCTTTTTTAAGCTCCATATACTGAGAAAGTGATGGCGAATTTTTAAATTTAGAAGCAACAACAAAGACCATTCCTTCAAGAGCGAAATCACTTTTGTTGTCTTTGATCTTTTTTACAGAAACAGAGAATGTACGTGAGATCTTAAGTGTATTATTCGCTCCCACGTATTCTACTGGATATAAGGTCACCATAAATTGTTTGTGACCACGAACAGAACCCGACGGTGCGATTTCAAAATCTACATCGGTCGTTTTGTAATTTAAATTTCTTTCAATTTTATAAGTCGCCCCAGAAACTTTTTCCACTGATTCCATGGCCGGTTTTAACTCATGAGATAATGCAAAGATTGCATCAGTCTTCATAGCATGAACATCAACTTTAATATCTGATGCTTTTTTGGCTTCAACGAAAAAACGTATAACTGGAATTTCAGGAGCTCCGACATCATGTCTTACCCCTGTAAAACCATCCACACCCACTAAGTTCGCAACTTGGAAAGCTTGTCCCTCGATTATCTTATTTTTTAATTCAATTCCTTCAGCAGAGAGTTGATAGGTTTTTACAGTTGCAGTTTCATTCATTGAAACAGAACCATAAGTTGTATTCGCGAGAAGCGCCAGTCCCAGTAATCCTGGCAACATTTCCTTTTTCATAAGTACATCCTTTTACTTAGTCGAAGTATGATTTATTTGATTGTAGAGTAATTTTGGAAAAGAGAACGGATGTAAGAAAATATAAGATTGATGTAAGAATCTGAACAATGCTTTATTTCCGACTACTTTTATTAGATAATCTTTTTTTAATTTAAGCCTGAAGGATATTTTTCATGATGAAGTACTTTAAGTCGCTTTCAACCCAAATCATTCTTGCTCTGATCTTAGGGGCAATTGTCGGGACAATTTGTGGAACTTCAGTTTCTCCTCTAGGAGAACTTGGAAAAGTCATCATCACGTTGGTAAAAGCGGCGGCAACCCCACTTCTATTTTTTGTCATTCTTACATCTATTCTTTCTTCTGAAATTTCAGGAAAACTTGGTATCAAACTTGTGATGATCACCACCTTTAATGCAACATTGGCTTTGAGTATAGGTATTGGCCTATCTCAATTTTTCCGAGCCGGAGAAAGTTTATCGGCAATTCATAGCACTATGACTACACCTGAACAGTTAGCTAAATACGCTGGGCAGAAAATCAACTTTATCGAAAGTATTAAAAGTTATTTTCCAGACAGTTTTATGCGTCCATTCGTTGAAAACACAGTCATTAGTTTAATCTTTATCGCTCTTCTCTTAGGCTTTGCTCTTCGCCGAGTTCGTGCCAATTCAAGTGGCCCTGAAAGAGAACTGATGGATAAGTTTGTTTTACTTTTAAATCTTATTACTAAAATGTTTGAAGTGGCGCTCACATGGTTAGTTCACTTAACTCCGATTGCAGTTTTTGGTGTTGTGGCTAAAACTATTGGTGAGTACGGCTTCGACCCACTTCAAGGTTTAATTAAATATATTGGAATTGGACTTCTGGGACTTTTCCTCCATGCCTTTATTGTTTATCAAGGCTGGTTAATATTTAAAAAAGTTCCTCTCAAAATGTTTTGGAAAAAAGTTCGTCCAACTTTGATCTATTCCGTCGGAGTCAATTCAAGTCTAGCGACACTTCCTTTGACCCTTAAAAATTTAGATGAACTAGGAGTCTCAAAGAAAGCTTCAACGCTCGGAGCCTGTGTTGGAACGAATTTAAACAATGATGGCATCCTTCTTTACGAAGGGATGGCAGTCTTTTTTGTGGCCCAAGCTGCTGGCATCCATATGGATTTTTCAACTCAAATTATGGCCGCACTAGTTTGTATTCTTGGAACAATAGGTGTTGCTGGAATTCCAGAAGCGGGATTTATTACACTCTCTTTAGTTTTATCAACGGTAGGATTACCGACAGAAATCCTTCCCATGCTACTAACGGTTGATTGGATTTTAGGTCGAGGAAGAACGGTCGTGAATGTACTTGGAGATATGACTGTTTCAATCGCCTTAGATGAGACCAAAAAAATAAATACTATTCAAGAGACTGAATAAACAAAGCCGGCTTTGAGGCCGGCTTTTTATTATAAAATTTTTGCAAAATAATCTGTGGCTTCAATTAATTTTGATTTAATTCCAGGTTCACCGGCAGAGTGACCAGCATCTGTAATTATGTGAAGTTTAGCTTCTGGCCAAGCTTTAGAAAGCTCCCAAGCAGACTTGGCTGGACAAACAACATCATAGCGTCCTTGTACAATCCAGGCAGGAATGTTTTTCAATTTATGAACATTTTTTAACAGCCATCCATCTTCTTTGAAAAATCCCTTATTCACAAAATAATGACATTCGATACGGGCGAATGCATCGGCGAACTCATCACCGCCAAAGCGGTCAATTAAATCTGAGTCCATATGTAATTTGGAGGTCGATCCTTCCCACACTGACCAAGCTTTAGAAGCATCACTGCGAACTTTTGCATCATTTGATGTTAGTCGATTGTGAAATGCTGTCACTAAATCATGACGTTCATTTTCTGGAATGGGAGCTAAATATTTATCCCAAGCATCTGGATAAATATTGGAAGCACCCTCTTGATAAAACCACTTAATTTCACTTTCACGTAAAAGAAAAATTCCTCGTAAGATGAGGGCCTTCACTTTATCTGCGTTTTCAATGGCATAAGCCAAACCTAGAGTCGATCCCCAAGAACCACCAAAAACTGCCCAGGAAGGAATATTCAAATGCTGACGGATTTTTTCCATATCAGCGACTAGGTCCCAAGTGGTATTTTCTTTCAACTCAGAAAAGGGAGTCGATTTACCACAACCTCTTTGATCAAAAAGAATAACTCTCCAAACTTTCGGATCAAAAAATCGACGGTAACTTTCATCAATTCCTCCGCCAGGCCCCCCATGAACAAAAACGATGGGCTTTCCCTGAGGATTTCCGACTTCTTCATAATAAACGGTATGAAGATCAGAAACTTTGATGAAACCATGAGTGTAAGGTTCTTTCGCTGGATAAAAATCACGATATTTATTTTCCATTGGTACTCCTATTTAACAGTCTCAATATTTTTGACCATATCGGTTAACATTTGATTCATCATTGCAGAAGCTTTATTCACAGTTAATTTTTTTCCATCTTCAATAAAAAGATCATCATCTTTTTTCACTTTTACTTTTTCTTTTCCATTATCAGCCTCAACAACGCCTTCACATACACAAAGATAAGTTTTTTCGGCGTTTTCCTCAATCATAAATTTAGTACCTCTCACGCCAAAAACGGCACGTTTTGTTTTTACCACAAAAGTTTCTTTTTTCTTTAAGGGACTAACTAAGGAAAAGATTTTTCCAGAGAGAAGTTCGATGAAACTTTTTTTGGGCCCAATTTCTGTCACGGTAAAAGCCCCTTCTGTGGCCCTCACAACGTGACCATTAATATATTTCATATCAACCCATGACTTGGCTCCAGCAACCTTTACATGGGTCCCGGGATAGATTAGATCGCCTATTTTCGCTGGTCCTCGGTTCAACCATACTTCCCCTTCCATATGGGTGACCTTGGCCATTTGTGCTTGGGCATTGGAAAGCAAAAAAAAGGTAACGATAGAGATCAAAAAAGCATTTAAGTAACTAGTATTCAAAGGTAACTCCTGAGGTTTGTAAAAAGAGTCAAAATTCTGATATGAGCTTAAATCCTTTCCCATCATAGGGGAAAACTCACTTTTCACCATCAAAAAGCTAGGTCTCTGCAGCGCATGATTAACAGATACCTGAGCAAAGTTCGTGAATTTATGCAAAAAGTGTTTTACATAATGCGCTTATTCCTTTATTTTTGTCCTCTATTTTAAAGAAATGAGTTCTTATTAAGTGATATCTTAGGAGAAAAAATGGCACGCTTGTCTTCAGTAGTAAAAAACGACAGACGTTTAAAAATGTCTAAAAATCAAATGACTAAAAGAGCAACTTTGAAAGCTGTTATCATCGATGCAGGTGCATCTGATGCTGATAAAACAAAAGCTTTAAAGAAACTTTCTGAAATGCCACGTAATGGCTCACATACACGTTACCGTAAACGTTGTGTCCTTACTGGTAGACCAAGAGGAATCGTTGGTGATTTCGGTCTTTGCAGAAATAAGTTCCGCGACTTGGCTCACATGGGAATGCTTCCAGGTGTGACAAAAGCTAGCTGGTAATTTTTTAATTAGTTTATAAAATACCGCTTAGGCCCCAAGGTTTCTTGGGGCTTTTGCTGTATATATCTCACGTAAAGGGTACTCCGATGAATGGCGAAAATATCGTAGCCCAAACAAATCTTGATTCAAAACTTAACATCAACAAACTAGCAATTAGTAAAATACACGATTTTAAATTGGATGAATCCCTAGCTTGGATGAAAGAACTTCTTCAGGAATTAAATGAAGATGTAAAAATGGGTTTTGTTAGTCCTTCTAGTCAGGCAAGCATTAGTTGTGAAGGCCAATACTACAAGAAACACCGTGCCGAGTACGGTGAGTATGCAGTCGTTCAAGGTACACTGAAGGCAAAATTTTACACCAACGATGTTTCAAATGGAAAAGTCATGCTTGATGACTTAGAAGTAGATTTTTGTGCCTGCTTTTTAGGTGCTCATTTTAAAAATGATCCAAATTACAAAGATGAAATTGAATTTTACGTCGATAACCAAACGATGGATTTATTTTTCTTAGATAATGTCTATATCGATTTAAAAGAAGCTTTTCACGAATACCTATTCTTAAACAAAGATCCCTATCCTCGTATTGATAACAAAATAGAAAACCAAGCAGAATAATGCCGAAGCAAAAGAACATTAGAAGACTTAGAAACTTTAGTTTCTTTTTCATGTTTTTTATTTCGATACCTGTACTCGTTCCCTATAGTTTATCGCTTGGGTTATCGATGCAAGAAATTTTTGAAGTTCAAAGTTTTTTTGCATTCATGGTAGCCGTTTTAGAAATACCAAGTGGCTACTATTGTGATCTTTATGGAAGAAGAAAAACTCTTATTTTAGGTGGAGTTTTTTATGGGATTGGCTTCACACTCCTTTCTTTTGTAACAACTTTTAAAGGGATGCTCCTCTATGAACTATTTACTGCCTTGGCTTTTAGTTTAATATCAGGAGCTGATGTCGCTTTTCTCTACGACCAAATGGATGAAACTCACTCGAGGGAAGATAAAAGTAAGGCCTTGGCTCAGATACAATTTTCACAAACAACTGCTGAAGCGGTTGGTTCAATTTTAGGTGGATTCTTTGCTAGTATTAGCCTTAAGTTGCCATTTATCTTACAATCCGTCGTTTCGTGGTTTCCACTCTTCATTGCATTCACTTTTGTAGAAGTGAGACATGTTAGTCGTACTACTAAACATAAAGAAAACTTTCTTAAAGTTTTAAAGGAGCTTTTACACATTAAGAACCGATACACCTTAATGAATTTGGTTATATGGAGTCTCTCTACATTTTGTTCTGTCTGGATTTTACAAAAATACTGGCAAGATCAACATGTTCCTTTAGCTTATTTTGGTATGTTGTGGGCTTTTTTTAATTTTTCGGCAGGAGTTGCTGGAAAAAATATAACATACCTCAAGAGCTATATAAGGGAAGAAAAAATTTTACTATTAGCTGGTACCTTTCCCATCATCGCCTATTTGGGCCTTGGGCTCATTCCCGGACAAATCGCTTTAGTTTTTGCTCTTTTCTTTTACTTAGGCAGAGGTCTAATGCAGGTTATTCTGAGAGAACAATTTAATCACCATCTAACCGACGACATGAGAGCGACGGCGAACTCTGTGCAAAGTTTTCTATTTCGAATACTTTTTGCCGTGATTGGACCAATCATAGGTTTTTCGTTGGACCAAAATGGCACTAGAAATACAATAACCTATCTTGGATTAATCTTCGCTTTCTTGTATTTCATTACTCTTTTTCCCTACACCAAGAAACTTACTTTAGAAAAAAATAACTAAGCCAAGAAACAGAAAGGCAAATCAATAAAGTAATACCAACATGTTTAAAAACTGGAATATTTTTTGCTCGATAGAGAAGTATCCATTTACTCATCGTTTCTCCGGTTAAGATAAGTAACATCTGTAACAATATGGGCTCTGACTTTTGTTCAGATAATAAGCTCGCCGTTAAAACCCCATGGGCCTCAAAAAAAGACATAATAAATAGAGCAATATTTGTTCCTAGACCCAATGAATGATTGAGAAACCTAATGGAATAGATAAGAGCTATAATAAATAGACTCAACTTAAAAACATTTTTCCAAATGACCGGATCTTCAATATCAAATTTAGTATCAACTATTTTCGATGGCAGTTTTTCTGTCCTTTTAAAAAGAATAGAGCCATAAATAAAAATAACCAAAAGTTGAAGCAGAAAAGGAGTCATTAGTTTGTATTGTGAGGTTCTTAAAAAATTTATTGAAATGAAACAACATCCAAAGAGCATAGCTGCAGTTGCACTTAATAAACCTAAGGAAGACTGTATGTGATTATACACTTTACTCTTTTTAGGTGAACTAAATTTAATAAATGTCGCGGTACTTGAAACCAAGCCCCCCAGAAATCCCTGAATAATAATTCCTGAATTTTGGTTGAGTAGATGAAAAGAAAAAAAAGCGATGAGTTCAAGGGTTGCGACGGCAGCAATAACTTTAAATACTGTTTGAGAATAGGGAACAAAATAAACCAAACACCAGAGAACAACCACCAAGCTTAAATCAAACCAAAAATGCTTTTTTTTGGCATGGTACTTGAGGGGAGTTTTATGTTTCATTTTTTCGCTTTCGGTTTATGGAACCTTTTTAATTGTAACGGCCATTCCTCCACGACCATCGCGAATAACAGCAGCGACCACTAAAATTCCCTTATCCCCTGGCTTAAAATGAGTTAAACCAGTTCTGCCCGTAACAGGAAAATTAATTTCACCATCACTCACATACCACGCTACATTCATTTCTTCAGATAAATTTGAAATACTTCCATTGGCAGATTGAAAATCATAGGTTTCTTCAGAGGAGGAAGCTGAAAGGCTAAAATCACCTGCTCCTGGATAAGTTGCGAAAGAGCTGTTATCGATCACGATTGAGCCTATACTTGGATTAGAGTTCTTTGTGGCCCTAGTAGTAACTGTTAAACGTTTAAAGGCTTTCACTGTCTCTCCGTCGGACGTGGAAAATTTCATCGTAACGAGATAATTTACCCCGTTGAATTGATCGGCAGCTGATCGGCCTAATAAAACGGTGGCAGGAATAGTTACGTCAAATGTCGGCATGGCCCCTGTATTACCAGCAACTCCACCAGTATTGAGAGTTATATCGGCGTAAGTTATCTTGTCTGCAACATTGTCACAAGTAGGTTCACGTCCATAAGAAACACCTAAGTCAGAACAAGTTGCAATTACTGCGGTAATGGTACGTCCGCTATCAATATCACTTACGAAGGCTTCAAGCGTAGCTGTATCACCGGGAGCAAATTCAGCCTGAGTTAAAGTTCCCTGTTTTCCAGCCGTGATAGCAATGACTCGTAAGTTTTGTAACTTATAAACTTTTTTAAAGTTATCATCAGAGCAAGCTGACAGAAATAAACAAAATAGGAAAATAGTAAATCTTTTCATTAGAACTCTCCTCTAAAACCAAAAGTCGGTATTATTGGTAATCCAGTCGTCGGCTGACTTTGTGAATAATCATATGAGTAATTTATTTGTTGCACATTTTTATGATTGGTTAAGTTTTGAATATCTAAATAAGCAAAAAGCAGCCACTGATCAAAGATAAATTTACGATCAAAACGTAAATCAAGTTGGATAAAGTCATCCACTCGAGAAGAATAGATTGGTCCTCTCACAGGAACGTAAACGTTGTTATCGGCATCATAGTAACTGCTTGTAATAGGAGTCGATGGATTTCCAGTGACGTATCTCAGCCTTGTAGAATAAGTCCATTTGCCTTTTTCATAAGATCCGATAACATTTACATTGTGAGTTTGATCATATTCAGAAGAATGGCGACTGACTCCTGGTTCAATTCGAGTACTTTTTAAAAGTGTATAAGCCAATGTTAAGCGCAGGTCTTGATAGCTATATTTCACACTGTTTTCCAAACCGTGAATTCTTCCTTTACCTTCATTGTTATAATTTTCCGTTGTCGTCCCACCATTTCTTGAAACCAATTTAGAAGAAGGAATAACAAGATTTGAAAGTTGTTTATAAAAAACACTACTATTCCAAATAAAACCATTTGAACTACCAGCACGAAAATCTTTGGAAAAACCAGTCGAAAGATGGACTGATTTTGGAGGTTTAAGATCTGGGTTTCCAAAATCCTTATCTCTTTCTTGAGGTAATGTTGGTTGATAATAAAGCCCACTGGCCAATCTCAAGGTCAAACTATCAGAATATTGGTACCGTATATTTCCTCGAGGAGAAACCATATAGTCTTTGGTTATCCAAAAGCGCTCTAAGCGAAGATTGGGGGCAAAGGTCCAAGGAGATTCGGCACTTGGCTTAATTTCATTTCGAACATAAGCGGCGTATTCGCCATTAGTAGAATGAATGGTAGTAACAGCCTTCGAACCTGAAGAGAATGGATCATTCACTCCTCCCACTGAATAAATCTTTGGCAAGTTAACTGAAACATCATTCCATGAAGATCGTGAATCTGTTCCCACAAAAAGTTTATATTTAGGTGATATTTCGTTACGGTATTCTGTACGGGTAGTGATTTGTTTTTGTTTGATGTTGAGAAATTGTTTATTAAGTTGAATTAGAATTCTATCTTCACCTGCTGCAGCTGAAACATCTAATTGAGATTTGGCCGATAGATCATGAACGTATCGAGGAATAAAACGGAAAAATTCTGTCTTTTGGTAAAAGTCACCACGTAGCCCTGGATCGTTATCAATCGGTTTATTTAAAACAAATTTCAACTCATCTTTGGAACCAATGACATCGAGCTTAAAATGATTCTTATCATTGATCTTATAATCGTAGATGGCGGTTAAATCACTATAAGTTGGAGCCACGGTGAAATTAAATTCATCTCTTCCCTCTAATACTTTTGAAAGAACCGCACCGATATAGCTGCGTCTGATTGAGAATAAAAATGATTGATTTTTATTTTTGTTAATCGGTCCTTCAACTAATGCGCCAGAATTAAAAATATCGAGATAAGCAAGACCATGATAACGATCTGTTTTGGGAGTCCTGGTATTTAAACCAATCAAGCCTCCGATCGCGCGACCATATTCAGGGCCAAAACCGGCAGAAAGATAATCAACTGACTCGACGGCATTGGGCATAACCACAGATGAGAGTCCACCAAAGTGAAAGACCAAAGGAATTTCGTGTTGGTTCACCATATATTTTGTGTCGTCTGGAGAAGAACCTTGAATGACAACTTGTGCGCCTTGAGTTTGGGCCACACCTGTTAAATTTTGAACGGCCTTCACTGGATCGTAGCCTGCTCCAGGCATCATCAGAAAATCCTCTTGAGTTAAAGTCTGAGTGACGTCATCTCTTTTTTTACTTTTTGCAGTGACAGTCGTTTCATAAACTTTGTAATAAACTTTTTCTAAATACAAAAGTGAAATGGGATTATCTGTATTGTCTTTTTGTTCGTATTTTACATAGCCACTGTAATTCACCACCCAAGTAAATTCACCTTCAGGAACATTTTCAATGAGGAATTTCCCATTGGCATCAGTTGTAGCGGAAAGCTTGTGTGGTAAAACAAAAACATTAACATCAGAAAGTTTTTTTCTGGTTCCTTTTTCGATTAATGTACCTTCAAGTGTTTTTGCTTGAACAGAAATTATAAGTGAGAGTAAGAGCCAAAGCATTTATTTCTCCAAAACAAAACGAATTGCATAACGAATTTTGACTGCCACGCTTTGGGCATCTATTCTTGCTGGTTTAAACTGAAATTTATAAATCGACTCAAGGGCGGATTCATTCAGTCCAAAACCAGGCCCTGAAACCAACTTTGCCCAGCGAACTTTTCCATTTTGATCAATGATTAAATCCAAAATAACAGCACCTTCAATATTTTTTTCTTTCGCTTCTTTAGGATAAGGTGCTCGAAATTCTGAAAGCACTTTGGGCATTTCACTGACCAGGTACTCTTCGGCGGGGACAGGAATATCAGCAGGTACTGAATCCGGATCTTCTTTATTTAATTTCTTATTATCATTTTCTTTTAAAATTGTATTACCGGCTTTTACTTCGATAGCTCCTTCAGCATTTCCAGTTAAGGCCTTACGATTTAAGCCAAAAACTTCATTAACTGGCTTTGACGGTTTTGGAACATCTTGATTATTTAAATTAAGCTTAGGTTTCTCCATTTTAACTGTGGGGTTATCGATAATCTTCAATTTTTCAAGAGGGACTTCCGCCGTTTTCTCAATCACTTTAAATTGAGTGATGGTCGTTTCCGCAACTCTGGTTTGATTCAAAACAATGATAGTAAATACCGCTACAAGGAAAAGATGAATGAGAGAAGATATTTTAAAAGCAGAAGACACTTATTCCGCCTTTGGTTTTTCCACTTGAAAAGCAAAGTCATCGACGCCAGCGGATTTTAAAAGATCGATTACTTTTATCACTGAACCGTGTTCCGCTTTTAAATCGGCGGCTATGAGGGCTTGAGCTTTTTCTTTTTCTTTCTTTACCTGAGTAGCGGCTTCAATTAATTGCTCATCTGTGACTAATTTTCCATTGAGGAGAATTTGTCCATTGGCGAGAATTCCGATACCTAAAGTTTGAATTGATTTATTTTCTCCCGTGGAAGCTTTAGGAAGTTTTACTTCCAAAACATTTTTGACCATGGCGGGAGCGGCAACCATGAAAATGACCAGAAGTACTAAAACAACATCAACAAAAGGTGTGATGTTAATCTCAGAGAAACCATTTTCGGAATCAAAAGATGAACCGGCCATGGTTAAACCTTTTTGTGAGCGAGGTAATAGTCCTTAATAGACTCTCCATCCACCAAAAGATTTTTTAATTTTTTAGAATAAATATTGAAGGCAACAACCGCAGGAATGGCCACAAAAAGTCCAACTGCAGTTAGAATGAGAGCCTCTGCCAGCGAATACATCACTTGGTTCATGTCGCCTTTACCTAGAGAAAGTTCACCGAAGGAAACGATAATTCCCATGATGGTTCCGAGTAATCCAATGAAAGGAGTTGTTGAACCCAGAGTTCCTAGTACGGAGAGACCCTTTTCCAATTTCTTTTTTTCAAGCAGAACAAAACTATTAACCATTTTTTCAACGGATTCGTGTGTTGTCCCTAGAGTGGCGTACTTTAAGACTTGTGTTCTAAAACCATCAGAGCTCAAATTGGTAAAAGAATTACTTTCGATGCATTTTTTTAAATCATCTAAGTTGTCTTTATTTTCAAGATCTTTAAAAAATTTCCTACGCTCTAAGATAATGGTTACAGACCAAACTGAGAGGCATACTAAAACAAAGAGAATAATTCGAGCTAACCACTCGATGACTAAAATCCAAACTGGCATGGCAGCATGGTATTAAAAAGCGAAACTCGTCGTCAATGGACGATTGTTGTACAAGTTGTTTTTAAACGCGTTAATTGGAATAAAGGTACCCAAGGAGACTAACTTTCCTAATTCTAGATGAAGTTAACATCCTTGAGCTCAATACTGTCGTAGTAAACCGACTAAAATACCTTTAATTTGAAAATCTTCTTCAGAAACAATAATTGGCTTCATTGAACTATTTGCAGGATGAAGTTCAATGCGCGAGGCTTTCTTATAAAAACGTTTAACAGTGGCTTCATGGTCTAACGTGGCTACAACGGTGTCACCATTATTAGCTGTTTGCTGCTTCTTAATAATAATCACGTCACCATCCAAAATCCCATCTTCAATCATCGATTGACCAGTAACGGTAAGAGCAAAGTGAGTTCCATGCTTAAGCATAGTTTTAGGAACTGGAATTGTTTCTGTTCCTTCCACCACTTCGATAGGAATTCCTGCGGCCACTTTTCCTAGCATGGGAATTTCCACAGAAGGCTCGGCGTGAGTGACTGGTGCTAATCCTCTAACAGCATTGGGGTCGTTACGAAGGTGACCACCATTAACTAAATATTTAATGTAATCTTGAACAGAACCCAAAGATTTGAAGCCGAAGTATTCTTTAATTTCAAGTTGAGTGGGAGAAGTTCCGTGCTCATCTAAGTAAGCGCAGATATAATCAAAGACTTCTTTCTGTTTTCTTGTTAGCATGAAACTATAAGCTCCCTTTCTCTCCTAAACGGAGTAACACTCTAGAACAAGATTATCCGTAAACTTTCCGTAAATCAACTTTTATTTGAAATTATTTTTGCAACTTGGTCCGACAAATGGACAAAAGAAAAAAGCCAGAATAAGTTCACACTTCATTCTGGCTTTATATTATCGGTAGAGAATTTTTTAAAAATCTTTTTCTGCAATAGTTTCAATTTCAGACATCGCTAAACTCTTGGCAATTTTTCCTTTAAACAATAAGTCCAACTTCACCACTTGCCCAAAAGCATTGATCTTAATTGAAATACCATCAATTTCTAGAACACCGTTATAGAAAACTTTCCAAAATGCTTTTTCTTCTGGTACGCGCACAATAAGAAGTTTTGCACTCTTGAAAATTCTCTGCATCATACTTGCGCGAAATTTTAAAGCAAGTGGATAAACATCGGCTTTCTTTGAGACATTATAAAGAGGTAAATCAAATTTAACTTTCAATAAATCTGTATCTAAATATCCTTTTAATTGTTCTTTTGAAATAATCGTACCTTCAATATCTTCTGGATTGAAAGATTTCTTTTCTTTTGAACCTTGAAAATAAATCAAACGAAGAATCTTTTCGAACGGTTCAGAATCTTTCACTCGACTAAAGTTGATATCATGCTCGACTAAGATTTGGCCCACTTGATCTTTTCCAAAGACTTCAGGGAGGTCGACTGAAAGAGTTAGGGCTTGATCTTTTTGAGCAGCATCCATTTCGGCGTGTGCAAAAAGACTCGTCATCAGAAGAAGGGTGACTAATAAAAATTTCATTTTTTTATCCTTGAATAAATTGCAGCGTTCTTTCTTCACTCCAGTAAAAACCATTTTTACCAAATTGAATAAACCCGACATGTCCGCCATGTTTTGTGTAATCGTACGAAATATATTTCTGATTGAGAAGCGGAAAGCATTCATCGCCAAGAAGCGGATCATTGAAGCTAGAAATAACTAAACTCTTGGTTTGCACCCTATGCATAAAGTTACAGGCAGAGTTTTGCCTCCAATAATCTTCAGCATCCTTGTAACCAAAGAGTGTCGCTGTCACCAAGTTATCAAAATGATGAAAGTTTCTGGCCCATGTAAGTTTTTTTAAGTCTACGGGGAAGTTTTGATGAAGAGCTGCTTTCTTCTTCACTTTGTCTTTAAGAGTGAGAAGAAAGTTGTGAGTATAAACAAAGTTGCTGGCTTTTTTTAATTGTTCTGAGCAGGCCTTTAAATCCAGTGGAGGAGAAATAGCGACAGCACGATGAATGCGTCTTACCTGACTATATTGCTCAAACTCACTCAGATACTTCATTGTTATGTTTCCACCCATGGAAAAACCCACAAGGTTGATCTCTTGATAGTGAAGTGCTTCAGTAATCACTCGGTCTAAGTCAGTGGTGAAGCCACTATGATAAAAAGCTGGTGTAAGGTTTAACTCCCCACTACATCCTCGACAATTCCAAGCGAGAACATCGTATCCATTTTCCAAAAAAATTCTGGCCATGGCCTTTATGTAAGGTCGATCACTGCTGCCTTCGAGTCCGTGAGTTAAAATGACAATCTTAGAACTTCCTTGGGTATACCAATCAAGATCAAGAAAATCGCCATCACTGGTGGTAATTCGATTTCGAACTTTCTCAAGTTTTTTGATCGAACGAAAATAGACTGGAAAGATAGTTCCAATATGAGCATGTCCAAAAAAGAAAGGAGCTTTATAGGGCATCTTTAAATTCCAATTCTTTTAGTTTTGGTAAAAGAAAATACATCATAATCACTACCACTAAGGTCATCATTCCGCCAAAGACCACAGATGGTATTGTTCCCATCACTTTGGCAGCCACTCCAGATTCAAAAGCCCCTATTTCATTGGAAGAACTTATGAAGATTGAATTGACGGAAGAAACTCTGCCTTTCATATGATGAGGGGTAAGAGTTTGCATAATGGTAGATCGAATGACAACACTTACGTTATCTATGGCACCGCTGATGAAGAGAAAAACTAAGGACAAATAAAAGTTTGTAGATATGGCGAAGCCAATCATACATAGTCCAAAAACGGCAACACTAATAAAAAGTTTTTTTCCTGATTTTTTAACAGGTGGAAAACGAGTTAGAAAAATGGCCATTAAAAGTGCACCTAAAGAAGGAGCTGCTCTCAGTAATCCCAATCCTTCAGGCCCTACTTTTAATATTTCATTGGCAAAAATGGGAAGCAGAGCCGTTGCTCCTCCAAAAAGAACAGCCAGCATATCAAGTCCCATGGCACCCACAATGCGGCCATCGGCCCAAACAAATGCTAATCCTTCTTTGATGGAAACAAAAACAGAATCACGTTTATTTGTTGGTGGTTTAAAATCGTACTTAATCAGAAAAATGGCAAAGGTTGCGATGAATATAAGTAAAGCACTTAGATCATAACAATGAGAATAGCCTAGCAAGTGAAGTAAAAAGCCAGCACTCCCAGCACCCAACATGGCGGCAATCTGCCATAGACTTGAACTCCAAGCAGAAGAGTTCACGTAATGCTCACGTGGAACAGTTTCGCTCATGAGGCCAAAAGAAGCGGGCCCAATAAAACCTCGGCATAAACCAGTGACGGCAATAGAGGCGTAAAGATAAGGCACTCCCAATTGACGACTAAAAAAACTTAAACCAACAGCATCGACAAATAAAACCACTAGGCAGGTGAGCATGATGTATTTGCGGTTAATTCGATCGGCTAAGTGTCCCCCAAAAAGTGTCACAGAAATATTAGGGATAACTTCTGCTAATCCCATCAGTCCTAATGATAGAGCATCATGGGTGAAGTCATAAATCTGCCATCCTGCTAAAACTGATTCTACTTGAAGAGCAACCGTAATAAAAAATTTGAAAGCGATAAAAAGTCTAAAGGATGGATACTTAAGCGCAATATAAGGATCAGGACTTGATTTACTTTCCAAACTCATGGGAAATATCCTTGGATTGACCGGGTGAAAGACCTTCCAATGTTATATCTCCGATCGCTACTCTCACAAGCCTTAATGTGGGATGTCCAATGGCGGCTGTCATTTTTCTCACCTGACGATTTTTTCCTTCTACAATTTTTATTTCAAGCCATAGGGTTGGAATAGATAAACGAACGCGAATGGGTGGATCTCGAGGAGGAATATGTGGATCTTTTGGTAAAACTGTAACCTTTGCTGGTTTGCTTTTATAATCTTGAATGATTAAACCTTTTCTTAAACGCTCAAGAGCATCTGGCGAAGGGATCCCTTCCACTTGAACCCAATAAGTTTTCTCTTGATGAGATTCTGGATTAAGCATTTGTTCAATAAAAGGGCCATCATCAGTGAGAAGTAATAGGCCTTCAGAATCTTTATCTAATCTGCCAGCAGCATAAACACCTTTGGGCAAATTAAATTCAGCTAAAGTTCGTGCCCCATCATCTGTGGTAAACTGAGATAGGACATCGTAAGGCTTATAAAATTTTATATATTTTTTAGGGGCTGGGAAAAAATCACGTGGAAGGGGAGCAATGGCAATAACATCTCTTCCTGTGAAGGGATCAAAAAATGAGATTGATTGAGCATGCAATCGTAAACGCTCCCCCTTGAATTCGACTCCATAAAATCTATCACCAAAAATGGGCATTCCCCTTATCGATAATTGAGCGCGAATTTGGTGCATGCGGCCTGTTTTGATCATTAGTTTTAAAAGAGTATAAGTTCCCCTTCGTTCAACCACTTGAAAAGTAGTGATAGCTTTGTCGCCACCTCTTTCCACCTTGAGCATCTTTTCAATTCCATTCACTCTTTTTTTGATAAAGAAATCTTCCATCAATCCTTCATTTTGAGGGACTCTTCCTGTAACAATGGCCAAGTAGCATTTATCCATCTCTCTATTTTTAAATTTTTCATCAAGATGTTTATTCGCCTCTGGGGTTTTAGAAAAGAGTACAACTCCTGAAGTGTCACTATCTAGGCGATGAATTAAAAAGAGTTCTTTGCGGTAGATTTTTTTTAGTTGGTCATAAAGGTTATCACGATTTTTATCGAGGGTAGCATGAACTGGCAAACCAGAGGGTTTGTTGACAATTAAATAGTAGTCATTCTCAAACAGGATCATAGATTCCTATTCTAAAGTAGATTTGGTATTTCGTCTTCTCTATGTTACGATTTTTGCATGTTTAGAAAAATATGTTACTTGGGAGCCTTGCTTCAAGGTTGGAAATTTAAACCGGCATTGTTGAAAGACCTTAAGTCTTACGTCTTGGTGGGCGCACCTCATACATCCAACTGGGATTTTCTTCCAGCCGTGGGACTAATGTATCTGATTGGTGACCCTAAATTTATCATTAAAAAAAGTTGGTTAAAATTTCCCATGAGCCTAATTTTAAAGCCGATGGGTGCTTTTGGAGTTGAAAGAAATCAGTCTCATGGAGCCCATCAAACAGATGTATTGGCTGATATTTTTAAATCCAATGACCATTTTATTATGATGATTTCTCCTGAAGGAACTAGAAGTCCCAATGATCAGTGGAAGACCGGCTTTTATACAGTTGCTCAAAAAGCTGGAGTGCCAATCGTTTTATCTTATGCTGATTACAGCACTAAAACAGTTGGAATTGCAAAAATCATTTATCCCAAAGATTATGAATCTGATATGAAAGAAATTATGAGCGCTTATCGAGAATTTCAGGGGAAAGTTCCCCAGAACTTTAAACTCGATAAACGTTTTATTTAATACTAATTTTTGTTACCGCGACAAAAGGCGAATTGAGTCGATACTTTAGAAGCCATTTTTCTGTTAAACAAGAAAACCCTCCAGCTCCCCAACCAACACCCCAACTATTTGCCACCACTAAACAGTAACCGCCTTCAATGATGCGAAGTTTTTCTGGTAGTTCGATCACTCCAACCGCAGTAAAAGCATGCCCCGTAGCGTGAGAATCTAAACCAACGCCTAAATTTTTGGTGCTATCTTCGAGGGTTACTAAACCCTGATTTTTATAAAAATTCTCTGTCAGTGTGGCTGCCATAATGACAGGCATACCTTTTTTCACATTCATCAAAACATCGGCCAGTGTTCTAGCAAACTCAAAAGATTCAACTTTCACTTCACCATTTTTACAGCGCTCATTTAGTGGAACTTGAGTTTCATTACTAGTCTGCCAATCTTTTTGATAAAGACAGGCACTCTCAAGGGGAATATCAGGCATTAATTGATTTTTAGAATAGTTAAATCCTGGTGTGACCCAAGAACCTTTGGTGGTACAAGGAGAATTTTGACAATCAGGTTTACTGGCCCAATAAAGATACTGCTCAGATAAATCTTTTGTTTCACCATTTTGCGCCAATAAAATTTCAAGTGACTTAATACCAGCAAAAGAAGCACAGGTAGGACGTTGGTCTTGATCACGAACAGGAACATCCAATGCTCCTTCAACCAAAAATGAATCTGGTATATCTCGTTCAATCACTTTTTTCTCGATGATTTTTTCTTCTTTGACAGGAATTTTAAAAGTACTTTCTTTGTATATTTTAATTCGACCTAAAAACACGTCTTGTTCTTTTTGCCATTGAGCTCTCGTTTCACTAATCTCTTTGGCCCAACTGGCTTGAGCTTGATCCACTTGTTTTTTCCAAAGTTCAGGTCCACTTAATTTTTCATTAAGTTTTGATTCTTGATCTCGTTTGGCAAGAGCGGCGCGATTTTTGGCCTTTATTTCTTCAATCATTTTCTCCGATGGCGAGAGTGCTTTTTGAACAACTTTTTCTTCCTCAACTATTTTGGTTTCAAAATTTCCATAGGGTTTGAGTACACTGGTGATAGCGAGAAAAACGGGATGTTTAGCGTAATTTCCAGCATTGGCTTTTGGCTCAAGGGTTTTTGCTTGAGATATAGAAAGCAAAGGGAGAAGCAAAAGAATATTCATAGTAAGCTCCTATTTTCAATGGCGTAAAGGGCGCATGACCCAAAATCTTTTTTATGAAGAAAAACAAATTCAAGTGGAAGTGCACTTTGTGCCACACTTAATTCTTGCTCATCGGGACGACTTAGAAAATAGGCTGTTCCCCCTACTTTCAAATGCCGAACGAGACATAAGAAGAACTCTTTCAAATTAGAATCAAGAAAAAACCGACAGCGGTTTTTTTCTAGTTGGGGAGAAAGCAATCCTCTTCCTTGAAAAAAATAAGGAGGGTTGCTCACGATGAGATCATATTTTGTATCTAATTTAAGATCTTGATAGTTTTGATGGTAAATGGTTCGAGGAAAATCATTTAAGAAAAAAGCACAGTTTTTTTCTAAGTATGGAAGAAAAGCATCTTGTACTTCACAGAAATCGAGCTTAGAAATTTTGTTCTTTTTTTGTGCATAGGCTATAGCTAATTCGATTCCAACCACTCCAGAACCAGCACAGAGATCAAGAGCAAGAATATCTTTGGTATGGTTAAAATCATCCAATACAAAATTCACCAACTTCAAAGAGTCATCACTAAAGCGGTAAAAGTCTGGTTGAAGATAATCAGTTTGCATTTTTAGTCACAATAAAACTTAAAAGATAGATATCTCTATTTTGATCTTTATCGACAACGGAAATGGACTCCAAAAGTTCCGTATATCCTAAACTATTCATGGCAGACACAAAGTTTTGTAAATAGGATCTTCCTGGATCAGCGAGAATAATTTTGCCACCAGGTTTTACAAATTTCAGAAGCGCTTCTGCCACTTCATTGGCATGCCTAGATTCATAAAGAATGTCTGAGCCAATGACATAATCATAGCGCTTACTTGTGGCCTGAATTGGTTCACGCCAATTCATCCGTAAATAAGGAAAATGAAGATCATTTAAACTTTGATTAATTTTTAAAAAAGGTTCGACATCAAAATGAAAATCACTGGCTGTTATATGGCCACCTAACTTAGTGACGATGAAAGAAGGGATGGCCAGACCGCAACCAATTTCTAAAATCTCTTTACCAACAAGTTCATCTTTAATGCGTTGTAGTTTTTTGCCAAGCCCAAGCGCCGCCGGCCAAACTACTCCAAAATAAGGACAAAGATCTTCACTTAAAGGATCGCTTGAACTTCCTTCAGGTAAAGAGGCACATAGTTCATCAATGGTCTGGTCTAAGTCCGTGAAAGTCTCTATTTTAAGCGCTTGCGCTCCTACTCTTACGTCATAGATAGATTTTTTGTATTGCATAGAGGCTCATTCTATCTAAATCGATTAATTTTTGGTACAAAAAATTCCTATGTCATTACGCCAAGGCCGCTTTAAAAAACACGCAATTACCACAGAAGCGCTACCTGCTTTAAGCCAGGAGATCTATCCTCGCCTTCAAAAGCTCACTATGCTGTACCAAGACCGTAAGATTTCGGCGGCAGAGTTCTGCGCTCTCTATATTTTACTTTTTGTGAAATTAACTAGAAAAAATTTATGGTTAGGGGCAAAAATTAAATCAGGAAATTCGCCAATATTAGGATTTCCTATCTCACAGTTAGACAAAGTGATCTTGGATTTTGATCAAACTATGTTTCCTGAGATGACAGTAATGGATATAATACAAAACTATACTTTAAGAGGTATTCCCAATGTTGTGAATACAACACTCTTACAATGGCATCATGACATCATTCCACTCATCTTACTTTTTAAAATTCCAAAACCGAATGAAGTACTATGGGATCAAATGCAAGGAAAGCGCTCTGTAACCATGATTACGAGCGAAGCTGGACTATCAAAATATGTCTTGGGCGAAAGAGATCCTTTAAGTTTTCTCATTCATGACCTACAGCACGCTGCTAAATTTTATAGCAATAAAGACAGTTTCATTGGGCAACTTGGTTTTTATCGTTTCATTCATAAATTAGCAGAAAATGAAGAGCTCAACTTGTTACTAAGTGAAGATGCCCAATTTCGCGAGAACTTTGAGTATGCAATCTCTGATATGAACGCCTACTCAGTTCACTTGGTAAAACATATCAACAATAGTTTTAAAGAAGTTAATAAAAAATTAGGTCGGACGGATTGTTTGTGGCTTAAGTA
The DNA here is from genome assembly GCA_049318265.1 of Bacteriovoracaceae bacterium. Lineage (GTDB taxonomy): Bacteria > Bdellovibrionota > Bacteriovoracia > Bacteriovoracales > Bacteriovoracaceae > JBEIOQ01. The sequence continues at coordinate 156,197 of JBMOGR010000003.1, read as the reverse complement.
CTTAAATCAGAACGTACACGATTATAAAACCTTAGAAGTCTTTCTTGCTTTATATCAGCAAAATCAAATCAATTCTCAAAATACTCTAATGATACAAGCTTTTTTTGAAGATCTAGGGCGAATTAGCTAAGGTAAAATTTTTTGATAATTATAGCCAGCGATCTTTGAACTTTTGAACTTGCTCCGGAAATAGTCCTTCCCAGTCTCCAAATAACTCTATCGTTTTTTTCTTCAACGTTGTTGGAGTCACTTCGAGAACGTATTCTTTTCCCTGGATCCCTTCAAAACTTTTAATCACTTGAAATCCAAAAGCCCCTGTAATTTTTAACAATCACAGGGCTTTTTAAATTATCGAAATTCTTTACGATAAAAGTTTTTCCTTCTGCGGTTGACTACTGCTTTATGAAAGTTGTTAAAGCCGTTATCAGACCGATGCTGGCCCCGAGCATGACTCCCATACGAATTGTTAGGGTGTGCTCAACTGTCTTTATGTTAGCGTTTAGTTCGGTCTTAAGTTCTTTCATTTCAGACCGTAGTTCAACCTGAAGATCTTTCATTTCAGACCTTACTTCATTCAAGTCAGCCTTCGTCATGAAGTAGTGCTCTTTGAAATCGGCCTTGGTGGCAAAATTTTGATCCATAAGATCCATCCATAATTGCACAGACTTTTTGGCCTGCTCGGTAGTAAATCCTACCTTCTCTAGTTCTTCAGTATACCTCAAAACATGAATCATAGCGACTCCTCCAAAGTTTTAGTTTTCTTGGAGAACTGCAAGTCCTTCTTAAGGAAGAAAAAGATAAGTTATTAAAAATTCGAACTAAAATTGGATCTTAAGTATGTAAGGGATCATCAATTTTTAAAGTTAAGTCCAATCTAAACCAAATTTATAAGATCAATTTAAAAGCCCCTGTAATTTTTAACGATCACAGGGGCTTTTCAATTATCGAAATTCTTTACTATAAAAGTTATTCGTTGTGCGGATGACTAATCTAGGCCTACTTCTTTAGCAATTTCAATATTTTCTCAAATTTCCTATTGCTAACTACTTTGGCTTCATTATTTTTGATCGCTAAAAGTGCCCCTTCAGTGCTTCCATGGACAAATAAGTTTTTAATTCCCATGAATCCTGAGCGTCCTGCCTTATAAGTAGTTTCAGCAATAAATGTAACAGCTCCGCCGGCCGCGACTCCAACACCTGCAGCTGCCATCCCAACCGCAACAGGTGGTAAAACAATGATAGCTCCATTATCGTCCATCCAGAGTTCCTCACTTACATCAGCTAGTGAATCAAATACGATACCGCTGGCATCAAACATAGCATTGGTAAGTTCGTATTCTCCCCATTCTTTTTTCTTATTCGTATCTAAAAAAGTGTCTAGTTGATCGATTTTTATTGGATTAGTATTAATATATGAAACTGGCAGGATCGGATTTTTTCGAGTAAGGGCAATATTAAAAGTAGTACAAACATCATTTAATTTACTAGCACATACAATACTCAATGCGTCTCCAGTTTTTTTGTTAATAATTCCTTGTACAGGCTCATCGGCAAAAGTTGAAACAGATCCAAGAAGCATAACTGCAATCAATAAATTTTTCATAATAATCCTTTCGAGCTTCCGCTCTTTGAGTTAATTTTTTCGACTTCGTTTTTGAGCCGATTTTCTTTTTTATTCTTAACAGCAGTCTAAATGAAGGGAATGTGAAAGTTGCGGAAATATTCTGACATGGTTTTTTCGTGCTATGTCTTTGAAATCTAAGCCGAGGTTAGCTTAAGCTGAAAGCCTGAATAGACTAAAACACGTCCAAATCTGAAGAAAGGGCATAAGAAGAAGGATAGGAAAGATTAGCCTAACTTTCTTGAGCTAAAACTAACCCTAAGCCCCCTCACCTCGGCAAGGAAATGAGACTTGAACCTTTAAGTTCTTGAATTCAGGGCAATCATTCATTGGGACTCTAAAGATTAATGAAGTGATAAATCGCTTGATGACTGTAAGTATGAGTTGTCATTACCAGTAATTGGTCTGCAATACCAAAATTATCAAGTTTAAAGTTTAAAGCCTCATTCAAATTCGTCCGATTTACAAAAGTGAGAGTTTTTTTATTTTTATTGTTAATACTTATTTCCTTACCTACTTTTGCAATGCTTGATTGCAAGCTAAACAAAATCTTTGAGAATAAAACACTAGAAACCAAGAAATTTAAACTCAAATCCAATCAAGAATTTAATTCATTCTATCCAAATGAATTTATCGGTGTGGAAAGCAAAGAAGATGGCTTAATTTTCTCCGTCAAGGTTGGTCACTCGCTGGTAAAAGATAGCTACATCAAATATGTCCTTACCTGCGATAAAAGTCTCAACTGCGAAGCAAATAAAATTACTCAATTAGTTCAACATTCAAAAAATCTTAAAAAAGAAAAACTAGAAATTTCTCCTCAGGTCCAAGGAATTGTGGTTTTAGAGGGGCCAAGAGAAATTATCCGATTGATTCAAAAAAAAGATGGCGAATTTAATCTCACCTACGTTATGGCATGGGTTAATGGCTCACTAAGCGGACGTGAATTGGATTGCCACGAATGAAAAAACTGTTTTGGCTTCTTCAACTTTTTTCTTTGAGTGTCTTGGGCCAAACATATCAAGGTGTGGTTACTAAAATTGAAAACAATGACGTCTATTTCCGTGATGGAGCCAAAGACGTTATTCTAGATCAAACCAAATTAGATGAAACATCTTTAAATAAAATTAAAAGTAAAACTGCTACCAGTAAAATTTTTTCGATTACCCCGCCCAATGATTCAATCAAAATGGTAGCCGAAGTTCCCTTAGGGATCCGTCCTGACTGCTCAGAGCTACCTTATAGTGTTGAGGATTTAGTCAGCATCGCGAATGATAAAAGCGTTACAGATATCAATGGCTTTCTAGAAAAAATCCCTCAAGGGGCCATGCAAAGTTTCACTTTGGTTGCTAACAGTTTAAGTGCCCAAAAGGGTGAAGGTGACTCTCGTGTACGTCCTGAATACCCCCGTGTCCTTCGAACCACGATGGATGGCAAAGTTACCATGAGCTATACTTGTGATCCCAAATCGGAAACTTATGGCAATGTAGAAATTATTTATTTTGATGATGCTAGCAAAAAATTAAAAACCATGAGTCTTAAGATCAACGCTGCTCAAGGAGAAGGTTCTGGTAAAAGAGTTGAGAGAAACCCAGAGTCTTGTCTTAAATGCCACAGTAACGGCAAAGTAAATGAAGAACCTTTCATTAAATACAACTGGCAGGAATATTTCGTTTGGGGAGATTGCAAAGAGAACAGATCTACTGTTGTTTATGGAATGGACGATGATGGTATGAAACAAAATGAAGTTCGTTATCGAAAATCTTCACATCGCGATCTAGCTCCTAAAGACTGCAATAAGGCAGATAATAAAGCTGCTCATAACCGCCAAATAGAACAATACAAAAATTTTCGTATACAACAAAAGGACAATCCTTGTTATTCACAACTACCTTGGCCAAAGCAACAAAACCCTCAACTAAAAAATGAATTAGGGTTGGGTTATAATGATTATTCGATGTATCCCTATGCAGCTGGAAGCCCTCAGACATTTTATACGAGCCAAAAAGACAAACGATATATTCTTGATTACCGTCAACGTACGAACCTGAGATTTAACGATACCTACGGTCATCTTTTATCCAAGTCGATTGCAGGGGCAATCAGTAAAAATCCCAATTATGCAAAAGTAAAAAATATTCTTTTACAGCAACTGCTTGGATGCATTTCAGCGAGAAAGGGTAAAAAAGAAATTCAAAAATATTTACCCGACTTCAAACTTCTTTCCCATAAAGGTCATAAATATGACGAAGCTTCCGGCTCAAGACTGCTCTTCTCATTTGGAGCTTATGCTGGTCTTCAACCTGGAGACTGGACGATGAATTTTGGGAACAAAGATGTTTCAAGTTATCGTGCTGCCATCGCAAATCAAAGAAACATAATCGGCGATCTACAAATTACAGACGTCGTGGCAGGAGAACTTTTAGCCGAAGCAGGGAAAAATGACCTTGAACTTCAAAAACTTGCTCCTAATGGTTTTACATCAAAAGGTGTAGAGGATTTTTTTGGTAAGTCCTTTTCCTGTTTAGATGAATTAGGAGGAGGCATTAAAGCAGAAGTTAAAAAACAAGAAATGTGTTACCTACTCGAAGAGCGTCAGAAAAAAGTAATTGCAAACAAAAATGACTGTGTAGAATGTGATAATAATGATCTTGAGAAAAACACTAATCAGAAGGAAACCAAACTCTATTCTAATTTTCTAAAATCGATGAAAGAGATTAAGGATCAATCCTTTAAAGACAGTGTGAAACGAGGTGAAACCCTACTTCATAATAAAGAATTTGGATGCATTAGTTGTCATAGTTACAGTAACAAAAGTGATATTACTAGATCCGACCCATATGCCTTTATCCCTAATAAAGATACCGATACCAAAGTTCAAGAGGCTTCGAGCAAAATTTGGGTTGACCGAAATAAAGACCCAGCTTTCTTTGCTCAAATAAAGGATAAAATACTAGTAACTAAGTCCATGCCCTATGTTGGCGGAGAAAAACTCTCGCAACAAGATCGTGAAGACCTTGTTAACTATCTGGAGAACATGAAGAATCAGTTGGATTAGTTTGTTTCAACTATTTTGGTAATTACACTTATTTAGTAATATTTATAGATTTAGTTTTATCGGGAATTTTAGAAGAATGGAAGGCCATGAAAAGTTCATGGCCAACTAAATTTATAACCACAAGATAGTGGGATTGTTTCAAATTATTCTATTCTTCTGTCCTCCGTTATGTGTTTACTTTTTGTTTTCTTAAATTCTGGTATACCAACGTCACTTGAAGAGCATGCTAGAGTAAATAGTGCTACGACCATTAGAATAAAATAATTTTTCATAGTTCCTCCGTTTTGAATATAATGTCTTTAAATGCCAAAAAAGTTCTTCAAATAGTATTAAGTATCCGTTCAATTAAAGTAATTCTACCAAGTCCATTTTCTTGGATCATCAAGTAGCCAATCTGATCTCTTGTTATAAAGCTACTAAGAAAGAAAATGAGAATCATTGATGTTTTCATATATCCTCCTGAATATAGTTATATCCGAAGAGGGTACTGTTGAAAAATCGATAGAATTAAAGATTATGTTCAGTAAAAATGAATTAAAAAACAGTGAAATTAAACGTCAATCCGTACCAATATCCCCAAGCATGGATATTATTGGCACGGGAATACAGCCCACTTCGTCCGATACCTTCTCTGCCATCGTGTGATCGGTATAGACCCCAGCCAAAGTCCAAATCTACATTGAACCATTTGTTAACTACATAGTTGATCGCTGGATCAATCCAAACAAAGTCATCGGATTTTGCAACCCCTCTACTTTCAGCATTTTCTTTGTCGATGTGACCAGAGTCATAGAAAATCCCTAGAGAGGCCGTCAATTTGTCATTAAAAACATAAGACGGTGATAAGATAAGACGATTAAAATAGAGAGCCCTAAAAGGAATCTGAGGATTTTGTCGACTAGACGTATTTCTATAGTTGATAAAATTGATAACGTTAAAATCCAATGAAAATTTCGGAGTGAACGTTTTAGAAAAATTCAACTGTGTTCTCGAAAATCCATCAGCTCCAGTACTAATGCGTCTTTTTTCATCTATATTGTATGCTTGTCTATTCTCTGCCGAAAGAGATACTCCATGTACTTCTTGGTTTAAAATACCGCTTCTTCGATAGCGAAATTCCGTATACCAAAAACTGTGTTCTGTCGGTTGCCTCTCCTGAGCATAGCTACTTACTCTAGTTGCAAGCCTAAACTGATCGACCTTGTTTGCCTGATAAGTTAAAAAGGCATCGTGAATCATAAAATTGGCTTTAAATAGCTCTTCTTTCGAATTCTCAATAAAGTTATGGTTTTGGGAATATGAAAGGTGATAAGGCGATTGAGTTAATTGTTTGTGTACATCCTTAAAAGATTTTAGAAGATTTATTTCTTTATTAAGACTACTGAGATATTTTGGTGGCTGATTTGAACTTTGGGCAAATGAGATTGAAAACAACTTTGTCATTAAGATAAGGTAAAACATCTATTCCTCGATTATTCCCCCATAATTCGGGAGACTAAGAGGATCTCAGTATATAATTAATCAGAAAAATCGATTTTATTGATACTATCATTCATTTTTATTGAAGATGATATCTATTCATCAACAATTTAAACTTGTTGGAGAGGCTATTCTATTTGATATTCAGAATATAGGACCACTATTTTTGACACTAATTCATGAAAATCTGAAATCACTAAAGACAGGAAAGATTAGGGCATTATTCTTGAGTTAAAACTAACTCCTGTGCTCCCTGACAAAAAATTTGATCGAAGTCGTTAGTATCGTGAAAGAACTTTTTCTCTGGCCTTAAGTTTTCTCTCCATATTTTTTGCAAAAATGAGAATTGGAGAGAAAACTTTGAGCGATCTAGTACTACACTTTTTAGCTTAAGCTATTTTGATGACTTACAATCTTTAAAGAAACCAGCGATCTTATCTCTAAGTCCATCATATTCAACATATATATCTGCCTGAGCAGCATTATAAGTGGCCATGCCAAAACCTAGTTCATTTTTCCAACTAGCATTGGAATGATAGCGCCCATCTTCATCAAAATATTCCTCTACATAACCAACTTTATTTTTTTTATCAAAAATAGATACTTCTGAATATTCTTCAAAATGTGGATGTCCAAAAATAATTGAAGCCCTCATTCCCTTAAATGAACCAGATCCTTTATTACAATTGATAGTTACTGCAAAAGCGTTGACAGCAAAAACGAAGATGAAGACTACAAATAATTTTTTCATAGAAACTCCTTTATGGTAGTATGGTAAAATATATTAAATTTTTAGATAGGGATATTTGGTTAACCTTGATCAAGACGAAGCGAGCAAAAAAGCTAGTTGTCTGACTGGATCCATGCAATGTTCTTGGGACGATGTAAATACTTTTGGTAAAAAACTTCAAAATATGAAAATTTATTCTTCTCTTTTTATTTTTTTGGCGCTTAATTCTGTAAAGGCTGATGCTTTCGTTAATTTTAAATGGTTAGGGACAACTAATTTTGTTCTTTCCGATAATAAAACAACTCTTATGTTTGATCCCGCAATAACCAGAGCTTCAATCACTGATTTTTTACCTTTTAAAAAAGTAAAAACCGATCAAACTGAAGTGGAGTATTGGTTTAAGCGTTGTAAGTTAAATCGCCTAAATGCCATTTTTGTCAACCACACACACTTCGATCATGCTGCGGACGTTTCTTATGTTACAAAAAAGTATGGTGGAGTCATGCATGGTTCAAGCTCCGCTATTAATTTAGGATTGGGGCAAGGAGTTCCCGCTAATCAATTAAAACAGATCAAGGCAGGAGACGAAATTACAATAGGCGATTTCAAAATTAAAGTTTTTAGTACTCCTCATGCTCCCCATTTTTTAGGTGTTTCACTCATGGAAGGAAATATTGAAAACAACATGCAGCTGGAGAACAGTGTATGGGATTTTAAAGTTGGGGATACCTTTAGCTTTCTGATAACTCACCCCCAAGGCTCAATTCTTTTTCAGGCGATCGGTAAAATTTATGAAAACGATCCCTTGAAAGATTTTAAAGTTGATGTGCTGTTATTGACAATTGCTAATCGGCCATCAAGTGAGCATTTAATTCAGAAGCGAGTGATCCCTTCTGGCGCCCGAAAAATAATTCCTCTCCACTATGATAATTTTTTCTACTCCATGAATCGTACCGGTCCAATAGATCACTTTTGGGGAATTAAGCTGGAAGAGTTTAAACAAAAGGCAAAGCAGTTTAATGTTGTTACTCCTGATTATTGCCAAGAAAATATACTTTTCTAAATCATTTTTTTTAAATGGTGCATCCCTTAAAGGTAGGAAATATGAGGGCATTATTTTGAGCTAAAACTCCCCCTTTAGCTCTCTCCTCTCCGAATGGAGTTCTTCTCCAGCCGAGACTATAAAACTTCCATTAACTTGAGCATTTTGGTAAAAATGAAAAAAAAATGCGCTATCATTTTAATTCTCAATTTTTGTTTTCAGATTGCTAATGCGGATTATTCAAGTAAAATTCCTCTGAATCAAGACAGTTTACGATAATGATCTTCATGCAGTAGAAACGTTGCAAAAGATTGAAAATGGCCCAAACATGAGGATTTGTATTGTGAGTATTTATTTGAAGCGATTTAGTTTTTTCATCGGTTTATTTTTTTCTGCGACCGTTTTTGCAAAAACGTACTATCTTCCAAAGGGAACGCACGGATTTTACTGGGTTAAATTTCCACCAACAATGAGTAATGATTATAATTATAGGGTTCGATTTGACGAAACTGCAATCTACACTACAAGGGATCCATCCAACCAATCAGATATTAATAAACTATTTGGTTTTGCTGATTGTACTTCTTTCGTCCATACCAATAGCGCGCGTTTTGGTTGGCGCTGGTATCAAAATCAGCTTCAGATTCTTGCCTACACATATGCTAAAAAAGTCCGTAGCTTTGAGTACGTTCAAACAGTGCAATTAAATACGTCCTATGATTTGAAAATTCTGACCAGCGGAGATCAATACATCTTTTATGTCGACGGAGTTGAGAAGATACGCATGAAAAGAGGTTGTAGTTCGCCTCGTGCCTTAAAATACAAATTATATCCATTTTTTGGTGGGAATGAAGTTGCACCTCATGACATCAGTATTGAATTGGATTAAGTTAAATGTTTTTCTTGTTTCAATCACAGAAAGTATTGAAAAGGATAGCTTTTCTCTTGATGAGACACTCGGATTTTTTTGTTTGCTAATAAAAATATTTAACAGGAGTTTTTATGTTCATCCTAGTACTTGGGATCTCTTTATTCTCTGACGCTTATGCAGGAATGATTCTTCCTAACTTAGAAAAATCAAAATCGATCGAAAATGAAAGTCCAATCGCAGTAGGATGGAGTAAACGTAAAGCGGCTTCTATCGCTGGAGCTTATGGTACCAGTGATGTGGAAGCCAATGGGACTAAGACTTCAGAAGATAAAAACTATGGTCTTGATGCTAATGTTTTTCTTCACACAGAAAATAATTTTTCGATAGAAGCTGGTTTGGGTTATAGTAAAACAAAAACAACTTATCAGCCTTCTGCACGTTCGGATTCAAATACAGGCAACACCTACTCAGGAGCTTTAGCGGTAGCACCAACAGATAAAATTAGTGCGGGGATAAAATTTGATTACAAACGTGACACTGATATTTCTAGCGGTGTCAGAGTCGTAGATGATATGCAAACAATTACTCCAGGTGTTGGATATAAAATCATGCCTAATTTGGGTCTTGGAGTGGGAATGAGTCGACGCGAATTAGAATCCACCACAAAAGCAAATCCAGATTTGGTTTTCCCTACTTTAAATTATAATGAATTTTTTGCAGGTGCCGCTTATGGTGTTGATCAAGTCGCAGGTGAAAATGGTTTTGGAGCTGAGCTAACGGTAAAATATCATGGAAAAAAGCGAGTAACAGGGACTCCTGGAAGTTTAAGTGTCGGAAAAAATACCAAAGTTAGTGGAGAGCTTCATTATCTGAACGATCTAGCTGATGTCTATTTTAATTCTGAATATGCTTTTGGAAAAGATTACACTGAAAACTCAAAAGACAATTTTTTCGCAAACGTTTTACGTTTTGAATACTATATTGTTTCTACTTTTTACTTGGCCCCAAGACTTGGTTATATAACTTCTAAAACCACCGAAGCAACCTCTTCAACATCGACGAAACTCGAGTCAGCACTTTATGGTCTTGGTGCCGGATATAGAACAAAAGAATTTGATACCGAATTGGGAGTCATAAAAGGTGATTCAGAATATAAATATGGCACTTCATCAACCAATTTTAATGCTTTCAATTCTTCACTACGCTTTACTTATTATTTTTAATTGACAGGCCTTCAATAAGATAAAAAGAAGGGGCCCTTTTTAGGGCCCCTTCTTCATTTAGAGCATATTTAAAAGAGCTTTGGTGTAGAAGTCACGGTATTCAAGGTATCCATATTTAAAGTCATTCACTGAAGGTGAATATTTAATGTCTGGAGCTGCACCATTATTTTCTACCGCTATTTGATCTGGACGATAGAAAAGAGATTTGGTCATACGAATTAAAATTTGAGAATTGTTTAAAGCAGGTAATTCAACCACGTGTCCACCTGCACCCATCGTTCTTGTTCCGAGAAGTTTCGCTCTTCCAAAACCTTGCATCTGAGAAGGGAAAGCGTCGCCACCAGAGCCAGACATTTCGTCAATTAGCATAAGGATTGGTTTAGAGTAACGAATAGCATTGGGATAAACTAGAGCTTGACCATCAATAGATGTTTTTTTGGTTAAGTAGCTATCCGTGTTCATCCATGTGTCTTTGATAAGGTCTTTCACTGTCACAAGGTTATCGTACTCAATTGTGTTTTCAAAAACTTCTGTCATCCATGATTCAAATTCTACCAGTGATTGCTTATTTGCAAGAAGTTCAAACTGCATCGGTTCAAATGGACGATCGATGAATAGACCTAAAATCCTATGAAGCCAATCGACAGAGCCACCACAGTTATGATCTTGATCGATGACAAGACCGACAGTGTTTTGTTCTAAGACTTTGACGGCGTACTCATATTGTTTAAAGCGTAGGGCATAAGCATCTATTTTTGGATCAGCTTCTTCGGGAAGGTAGTGAGGGATACGAAGGTATCCTAAATTTCCTTTAGCACTAGGCCAGTAGTAGGCAACAAAAGGGCTTTTCATTATGATAGTGGCTTCCGCAGGAATTTTTATTCTTGTGTCGCCAGAGCAACGGAAACCTTCTTCCGTCTCAGGTAAAGTTAATTGGTCATAGTTTAAAGCTGTTTTTCTTTTGAGTGAACGAAGTGTTACTTTATTTTCGACTTCATCCATGTGATCACCTACGTTGTACCAGTTAAGACTTACTTTTTCTGAGACAAGAGAATCACCACGACGAATTTCAAGCTCCGCAGCTCCAGATTTTACTGGAACTTTGTTCGCTTTTCTTTTCGCCACAAGCATAGCCGCTTTACGAAGTGCAGTCAGAGAATAGCCCTGTCCCATATACTGAGAAAGTTCCTTTACTTCAGCTTGAATGTCTCTTCCATCCATGCTTAAGATTTCGTCTCCCTTTTCATAAGGAAATTTATCCAATGGAAGTTTTGTTCTGTCTATTTGATCGATTAGAACTTTTCCTTGAATTAAATCAGTGGTGAATCCAAGACGTGATTGATAAGTTGATTTCACAGTAGCACCAAAGTGAGAATCATTGAATTCGGCTACAAATTTTACCATTAAGTAGTAAAACTCGGAGTTACTTTTTGATCCTTTGATAAGCGCCGTATATTTGTCCTTAAGTACTTCAAGGTCTAATCCAAGCTTAACCTTTTTGTATTGAAGAGGCCCATAACCTGCCTTGATGTGGCCAACTAGTTCACTCAAGTCAGCCAATTTTTGTTCTGTTGTCAGTGTTCTTGCCCAAAGTGCAGAAGAAAAGCACATACAGGCGATGAAAAGCCATTTCATAGAGATTCTCCTTTAAATAATAGAGCTTCTTAAATCAAGATTAGCTTCTATTGTCAAAGGGATCGATCACTTAAGTTTTCTTTATTGTAAGTTCTCCATGTTCAAAGTAGGGCCTGAATTAGCCTAATGTTCTGAGCAGGCTAAAAATATAAACGACTGGAGATTTTAAGGTCTCCAGCCGCTTTGAAATTATGTGTAAATCGTAACAGGATTTGAGTCAAAAACGAGGGGAAGAGATTAGCTATTTTCTACTCAGGAATAACTATATTCGGGTTGTTGTAGATCGCTGCATCTTTGGCACTAACGATCATGAAACTGCAGGAATACTTCGAGTCGTCGGTGATAGTTTTATCTAAAACGCACTGATAGCTCTTGCCTCGACGGAAGATCGGATTCCCTCCTCCGAATACAGCTTCATAATGCGAATCAATATTCGAAAACAGAATTTTTGCGATTTTCCCGGTCACAATTAGTACCGCTTCGCCTCCTTCAATTCGACTTAAAGTTGCCTGGGACACTGTCTCTTGTGCATAGCTATTATGAGCTGATGCGAGTGTTAAAAGACCGATCATTAAAAGTTTTTTCATTTTTGCTCCTATTTCAAACAGATGGTTTGATATTGTGAAAGAAACCATTTTCGTTCACAAGTGTTTAATAGAGCCACTTTAGCGCGAGTTGACTCCGCCAAAGTGTGACATCATGTGACCCTGTAAGTAGTACTAAGGAATGATCAGTGTGTGAGGAAGATGAAGAAGGTTGTCTTGTGAAACTATTTCCAGATCCGTTTGCTGACGAATCCTTTTAAGAGATGTCCTTATTTTTGTGTCATGAACGATAGGATTGAATTCCATGCCCCAATGTTTTTTGAATAAGATATGTTTCTCAAGTGGTCCACTAGATAAGAGAGTGAGGATGGCCTCATTTTGAGGAGAAAGATCAAAAGCATGAAGTTCGTCCGCTTTAAATGAGTATCTGGATTTATGACTTAAAAAGATGATGTCATTTATTTCCAATGGCTGATTAAAAGGAGTTTTGTCCATGGTCCTAGATAATGTTTTCTCTCTTGAGGAAGCCACCATGGGATATTGTTTTGCCATTAAGATGGCATCTCCATCCACTTCAGGGCATACGGAAGCCAAATAGTTCAAGAAAATTCCCTCATGCAGAGGACTTGCAAGTTTTTGGGCCAGCTTCATTCCTGCAGAGGCCATCACTGCTAATCTTGCGGGTGACTTTTCTATAAAACATTCTGTCAGAAGGTAGATAATGATCTGGAATTTTACGTTCAGATAAAAACGTCCACTTGCGATTATTTCCCACAGGTCCTTTAACCCATGCTTCACTTGAAACGTTGAAGAAGCCATAGAGAGGGCCCTGATTCTCAAAGATCTGGCAAATAATGAAGCTTCGGCACGTGGATAAATTGTCTCCATTGCAAAAACGCGATTGATCGATGCCAGACATTTGGAGATGTCTCCTATTTCAAATTCACACAAGGACATAAGCTGATACCCCGTCATCCGAGAAAGCGGATTCAAGTCCGGGTCATCAATGAGATTTTGCAGAATCTGTTGGCACTCAACGAATTTAGCATTGAAACAAAGAGACCTGGCTTGCTCAAAGAGCAGCTCCTGTTTAGTCATCTCGCTTGTCTGGGAAAGTATTGCTTGAGCTTCTTGTATTGCCCCTGCGCTGATGAGACTTCTGATCTGTTGGACCTTGTCTCCTTCCATAAAGGCAATACCTTCAGCTTTAGAATAATCACCTTCTTTCACCCTTTGAGTAAAAGAAGAAGGAGTCTCCGCTAACTTACCAGAAGCTAGATGGCACTCAGCCTCCAAAAGTTCAGCTATCTTTAAAGCTTTTTTAGAGGCTTTAGACATGCCTTGATGCCCCCATTTGATAATTTCAATTCATTGTCATAAAAGCCCGCACCTTCTCCACCGGGAAAAGGACCTTCGGTGTCACTACAAAGTTTAGTTGCGTCTTCGAAAATACTAAAGTCTTGCCGGACTGCCCATTCAAGGGGCGACAAGAAAGCATTTATGCTTTTTGAGTTCGATCTAAGTGTATTCAAGGCAACAGCGGCATCAGGGCTTTCTTTCAAAAAATAAATTTCTTCGACTAGTCGGAATATCTTCGAGGCCTGTCTCATAATCCTCATTTTATCACTAAATAATGTGTCTCTAAGAAATTCCAGAAAAGTGGCTTTTTTAGAAATGCCATGGTCACGAATTCCTTGTTTCCAAATACCCACGAGGGAACCATTTGGATTATAAAGATTCAGATCGCCTTTACTTGAAAAAAAATTATAAGGTCTTGGAGAAAAATCAGGTAATCCATCAACTATCTGGAACCTGATAGGAAAATCTCTGACCCGATCGTCGGAACTCCGGTTGGGATCATGTTTTAATTTTATCTGACGGAAAGCTGAGTGCAGAGAACTCAAGGCTTCGTCAGCAATTCTATACTGCTTTCTATTCAATGAAGTGATTGAATTATTTCCTACTTTGAGTCCGGATGTGGACATGTATCTTTCTCGCGCCCAATGCTCAAGCTCATGGATATAGATTGATCCCATGTTCAAAGGAGTTAATCCCAGGTCAAGCCAGATCCTATTCAAAGGACAAGAATAGGCGCCGAGGACTTCAGGTTTACGAAGCTCCGGATATTTGTTTCTTGTCTCAGGATTGAGTACTCTGATGATATGTTGGCTTTGAATCTTCGAAAGAAATTTTACAAAAAGCTCCATCTGAACACTAGTGTGACCACTGCCGTAGACATATGCTGCAGATTCGGTCGCTACCAATTCTAAAGCGTAGTCTTGGCATGAAATTGGAACCTTTTTACTTATGTAGCTAGAGGGGCCCTCTTTTTCATCATCCACAGGCTGACCATATCGGACCTTATCAAGCCATTTATTGGTCTTGGATGAAACTTCAAGAATATGAGAAGCACATTTTTGAGGTACATCAAAGGCCATCCGAACAGAACTGAGTTCTGAGCCCTGGCCAACAGGATAAGAGATACCAATGCTGAGCTCTTCAGCAAAAGCAGAAAGACTTAAAAGAGCTACCAATAAGCTAATAATAAACATATTTAATTATACCTTGAATTCAAAATAACTGCCGCCCAAAGGAAAAATTTATAACTATGTGTAAATTTTAAACAATCGGATGCGGCAGTCGGATGGGATGTACTAAATTTCAATCTGCGGTTTTAACTTACATGTTATGTACTGAATGACATCAGCAGCAGGTACAGACAATGAAGAATAAGTGTCACTCTTGTCAGCATCTACGACAAACTCTCCGATCAGTTGAGTTTTACTTAAAGATCTAAAATATTGCCTATAGGTAAAACTGCCCCGTTGGACAGTTTGGGTTTTGATAGAAGCGACTCCATTATCATCTTGATCAATGAATGCATATTCAGGCGCAAACCAACCATTATCCAGATATAAATCGAAGACTGATGAGCCAGCATTAACTTTGCTAAAAATCATGTTTACACTAAAAACACTATATTCATTTTTCTTTGCGCTGTATGCAGTGCAATTCCACGTTTTATCAAAGTTTAGATTACTTTCTGAAACAGGAGATGCATCTCTAAATTGGGCTCTGAGCTCCCTAATTTTTGAGTCCTGCCCAGGAGTTCCAAGAGGTTTTGCAGTTACAGAAACAGCATGAAGTACGAGCAAACAGATCATTAATTTTTTCATATATCCTCCTTAAGGAATGGTTTAATAACCACATCTTATGGATGACCTGGATTAATTGAACGTGACATGCCGTGACAGTGAAGTTTTTATATTTTGATCACAACATGGGCTTCAAACAAAGACCAAGCTGATACTTCCTAATGTTTTCGATTCGTCTTTTGAGAATAATCTGTTTGAAATTGTCCCTGAAGTGGTGAAGGTTATCTGCCCATACGGTTCAGAACGTTTCTGTTAAGCAAAATATAATAGGCCACTTAAGAATTTAGAAAAAAAAATTTAGCGGGAATTTCTCGTGGAAAGTAGAGCCTGAATTAGCCTTTTGTTCTGAGCTTAAAATAAGCCCTGAGCTTCCTCTCCACATAGATGATATCTCTTCTCTCTAGCTCAGCTAAATGATTTTCTCCTTATCAAAATGGGAAACAAGACTATTTTCCAGTGTACTTAAAAATAGTCTTGACTATTTTCCACTAGGGTATAAAATAGTCTCATGAGATACCTCACACCATATATAATTAGGGATTTGAAGAAAAAAATGGTTTTTCTTGGTGGCCCAAGACAAGTAGGAAAAACGACTTTAACTAAAGATCTTCTAACAAACGATTTTAAAGGTCGCTATTTTAATTGGGACCGTATTTCAGATCAAAAAGATATTTTAAATAACAACTGGTCAGATCAAGAAAAACTTCTCATTTTTGACGAAATTCATAAATATCCTAAATGGAAAAACCTCATCAAAGGTCTTTATGATACGGAAAAAAGTCTTCACCAATTTATCGTTACAGGAAGTGCTCGCCTAGATGTTTATCGCCGTGGTGGCGACAGCATGCTTGGTAGATATCATTATTGGCGTCTTCATCCTTTCACTTTAACTGAATTACCAAAGGGCATAAGTAAGGAAGAAGGATTTAAAAGGTTAATGACTATTGGTGGTTTCCCAGAGACTTTTTTAGATAATAATGAACGAGAAGCAAGAAGATGGCGTGAAGAACGATATGATAAAATTATCAAAGATGATATTCGCGATTTAGAAAATATAAAAGATATACAAACTATGGGACTGCTTCTTCATTTATTGCGTGAAAGAGTTGGTGGAATGATTGTCGTTTCAAATCTCGCTCGCGATTTACAAGTTTCCCCTACAACTGTTGCAAAATGGATTGAAATTTTTGAGAAAATGTATCTTATTTTTACAGTAAAAACTTTTACCAAAAATTTACCTCGAGCGCTAAGTAAACCATTTAAAGTTTATTTTTTTGATAATGCTGATGTTGTTGGTGACGAAGGTGCACGTTTTGAAAATTTAGTAGCTAATCATTTATTAAAAAATTGCCATTTCCAACAAGATTATACTGGGGAAAAATGGGAGCTTTGTTTTTTAAGAGATAAAGAGCATCGTGAAGTTGATTTCGTTGTCCTCAAAGATAAGGTCATTCAAGAGATAATTGAAGTTAAATGGAGTGATAAAATGATTAGTCCTTCACTTTTATACTTTGGCGAAAAATTAAATACTCCTAAGGCCATTCAACTGATTGGTGACATTAGAACGACTAGTACAAAAAATAGACTCACCATTACTAACCCAATTCAATATTTCGCCAAAGATGATTTTTTATTCAATCCCTCTAAGTAAAGGATAGAAGATTGCTGCAAAATAGGAACGTAAGAATCGTCTAACTTCTGTACAGTATGTAAAAAATTTATTAACCTTAACAAAATTTTCCTAAGTGCCCTTTAAAACGCTATCATGGGGGCATGATTCAAAGCCTATTTATCCTCCTTACCCTAACCCTTTCTTTGCCTATTTGGGCGAAAACTGAGCACAATTGTTATTACCAACATATGGATGAATCGATACAACTGAATAAAAAGAAGAAAATAGAATACCGTGAAATTACCCAAGGGAAATCAGATATCATCTACACCAGATTAATGATTGGGGAAGGAATAGGAAAAATTTTAGCAAGGCCCTATGATAGAAAAATAAAGCCATACACTGAAGCAGGTATAGATCTTTTTTGCCAAGAATTTAAAACGATGCATGATGTTCCGCTAGTTCGTTTCCAAGAAATACCTGATGAAGAATTGATTGCCCTTGATACTAAAACCTTAAAAAAGAAATTAAAAAAAGCAATTCAAGAAAAAGATTTAAACAAAGTTCAATCAATTGCTCTTCAGTCTATGGAAGAATTATCAAATTCACCTCATCATAACTGTATGACAAGGCATTTGCTCGAATCAATTATTCGTTTGTCCTATTTCTACCCTAAACGCAAATTGGAAGCTTTGAAAAAAAATTTAGAAGATCCAATCCATCTCTATCAGAATGTTTTAACATCTCATATTGCCGGGATTGATGGGTCTGTGACTATAGATAAGTTATGTTACCCAATTCAAAAGTCAGGAGTTCCCATTTTGTGCAGAGAACTCCCAAACCTATTGGACGATCTCGATTAAAGTTTTATAGCAATTAATTTATTTTGATTCATTTGTGGAACAAGTAAAAGTCCAAGTTCGCGAGCATAAAAAATATCTGCCGTTCCTTGGCCAAGATTAAATTTCTTCATTCCAACACCATTTTTATTCATTTTATAAACGTCTCCGCTCATCCAATCTGAAATCCAAAGATTTCCATCATTGTCAGCAGTTATACCGTCTAAGTATCCTCTGACAGAAGGTTCAATCACAAAGTCATCTTGTGGTTTCTTAAGGTCAATTGAAATAACACCCCCTGGTGTTTCAGTTACAAAGTTTTGTGGATTTAATTTTTCACCCCATAGACAAACGAGTAAGTGTTGATTGCCATCAGTAAAAAGGCCGTTAGGTCCAGCTAACTTAGAACTCTTAAGCCAAATTTTAATACCGTCATTGTCTAACTTATAAATGGTGTTCTCAAACATGTCAGAAACATAAATGTTCCCAAATTTGTCCGCCACAACATCATTTAAAAATTTAGCAGTAGGAAGTTCCCAGGTTTTAAGAATTTTGGCTTTCTTAATATCAATTTTCACTAAGCGGTCAATGTCAGCGACATAAAGATAATCTTTAACAATCGCCATACCTTTAGGAGCACGAAATCCAGTTACCCACTTTGCCTTTAGCATTTTACCAGATGGAGCTAATTTAGAAATATAAGAAACTTTTTCAGTTTCAACAGCATTTCCATTAGCAATATTAGAAAGGAAAATAGCCTTGTGTTTGGCAGAATAAATGACCGATTCGGGATGAAGAATTCCATCCTTAACTTCAAATGAAATTGAAGGCAATGCTAAAGTGACAGCTTGAGCTTCAACCTTTTTTTCTTCAGCAGTAATGTTGGCGATTTTCTTGTGAGCACAACTTGTTATCCCAAGACAAAGGATAAGAAAAACAACATTTTTCATATGAACTCCTTAATTTATAATTAATCTAGATGATGTTGACGGTTATATTCTTGCATGACCAAACTAGCAGCTACGGCGACATTTAAACTTTGTGTTTTACCAAACTGCTTAATCTTCATTAATTCAATTTTGGTATAATCTTCAACTTTAAAAGATAGACCAAATTCCTCGTGTCCCATAATAAAAGCTGTTTTCTTGGGTAATTCCAATTTTCCTAAAAACTTCTCTCCCTTCACATCTAGTCCAAGCAAATTGTAATCTAATTCAACTAAACGTTGGTAGCATGAAGCAAAGTCAGGAAAGAACTCGCATTTTAATTTGCGAACAGTTCCCTTAGCAGGTATGCAATCAAAGAACTTTGTTCCAACAATAAAAATTTGCTCCGCCCCTAAAATTTCAGCAGAACGAAATATTTTCCCGATATTAAAATCATCTTTTAGATGATCTAGGACCATAATCATCTGGTGAGGTCCAAGCTTGGCCTCAGTCTTATTCAGGTACATCTCCTGAAGGAATAATTTTTCTTGGTATTTCTTTCGCGACATCATATTTATGCCTTTGACTATACTGATTTTGTCCCTTTTTGACTAGCTTTTGGAATCTTAACTCACTGCTCTTTTGTGAAACTTTCCTCTGTAGACACTTCGATGTAACATTTTCCTCACCGGAAACGTAAGAGTGGATGGAGGTACTTAAATTATGAAAAAGATCACTATAACAATAACATTATTAGCTTTGACAATAGGAGGGCTTATGGCTTCTGACCAATGGAAAAAAAATGCAATTAGTAAGGATGCTTTAAAGGATAAACTAACGCCTGAGCAATACCAAGTCACGCAACATGATGGAACAGAAGCTCCCTTTAAAAATAAATACTGGAACAATCACGATGAAGGTATTTATGTCGATGTTGTTTCTGGTGAACCACTTTTTAGTTCAGTGGATAAATTTGATTCTGGAACAGGTTGGCCATCTTTCACCAAGCCTATTAATGAATCTAATGTTGCCACCAGAACAGATTTAAAACTTTTTATGCCCAGACAAGAAGTTCGCAGTAAAGATGGAAACTCTCACCTAGGTCACGTTTTTGATGATGGCCCCAAAGATAAAGGTGGAAAAAGATTTTGCATTAATTCAGCGGCCCTTCGCTTTGTTCCATTAAAGAATTTAGAAAAGGAAGGATATGGAGAATACTTAAAACTATTTCCCAATCAATCAGTCGAAGTAAAAAAATCAGTGAAGGAGAAAGTTGTGAATACAACCAATACAAAAGAGACAGCCATTTTAGCTGGTGGATGTTTTTGGGGAATGGAAGATCTTATTCGAAAGATTCCCGGAGTGCTTGAAACAGTCGTTGGTTACACTGGAGGTGAGCTCAACAATCCAGGTTACGTGCAAGTGAAGACGGGTTCAACGGGACACGCTGAATCGGTTAAAGTTATTTTTGATCCGAGTAAAGTGAGCTACGCCACAATCCTCGAATTCTTTTTTAGAATGCATGATCCAACTACCGTAGACCGCCAGGGTAATGACGTGGGAACTCAGTACCGTTCGGCCATTTTTTTCACCACGCCTGAACAGAAAAAAGTGGCGGAAGAAGTAAAAGTTGCCACAGAAAAAAAAGGAAAGTGGAAAAAACCGATCGTGACTCAAATTGTAGAAGCCTCAAAGTGGTATGATGCCGAAGATTATCACCAAGACTATTTGGTGAAACATCCTCAAGGCTATACTTGCCACTGGCTAAGAGATTAGGGAAAAAGGTTCAGTACCTCTTCCCTTGATATTTAGGATTCAGCATATTCTCTGTGGAAAAGACCTGATCTAATTGCGCTTGGGTAACATAACCTAACTCAAGCGCAACCTGAGAAACGCTTTTACCTGATTGGGCACAAATCTTTCCGATCTCGTCGCATTTTTTATGACCGATAATTGGATCTAAAAAAGTCACAATGCCAATACTATTTAAAACCTGACGACGACAAATTTCAGGATTAGCAGTCACTCCATTAACACATTTATCACGAAGAACTCTGCATGCTCGTCTCATTAAAAAAATGGATTCAAAGAGAGAACTGGCAATCACTGGCTCCATGACATTTAACTGCAGCTGCCCAGCTTCTGCTGCCATTGTGACTGTAATATCATTACCAATAACTTTAAAACAAATTTGATTCACAACTTCAGGTATCACTGGGTTGACCTTGGCGGGCATTATAGATGAGCCAGCTTGTAACTCTGGTAAATTAATTTCTTTAAAACCTGCCTTAGGGCCCGAAGAAAGAAGACGAAGATCATTACAAATTTTAGAAAGCTTTACCGCCGTTCTTTTCACCATGGATGAAATCATGACGTAGGCACCACAATCACTTGTCGCTTCAATTAAATCCTCTGAGGATAAAAAAGCCTGACCGGTTAGAAGTGATAATTTCTCTACGGCAATTTTGGCATACCCTTCAGGGGCATTGATTCCAGTACCGATAGCTGTTGCTCCGATGTTTACTTCTAAAAGAAGTTTTCTAACAGTGGTCGTAAGCCTAAACTCTTCATTCATGAGAGTGGAAAAAGCATGAAACTCTTGCCCAAGTGACATCGGAACGGCATCTTGTAATTGAGTGCGCCCCATTTTTAAAACATTTTCAAACTCAAGTCCCTTTTTCTTAAATCCTTCGCAGAGATAATCGATATCTTGTAAAAGAGTATTAAGTTCTTCTAATAAGGCCACCCGAAAAGCTGTGGGATAAACATCATTGGTAGACTGACTTTTATTGACATGATCATTTGGATGAAGAAATTCGTAAGCACCTTTCGTTTTACCCATTTTAGTAAGAGCTATATTAGCGATCACTTCATTGGCATTCATATTAACGGAAGTTCCAGCTCCGCCTTGGTAAACATCTGAGGGAAACTGATCATTATACTTTCCAGCAATAACATCATCACAGGCTTCTACAATAGCTTTGACTATTTCTTTAGGTAAAGCCCCTAACTCACCATTGGCGAGAGCACAGGCTTTTTTGACGTAACCTAAGGCTCGAATGAAACTTTCTTGTTTTCCAATAGTGTGACCACTAATGGGAAAATTTTCAATAGCTCTGACTGTATGGATGCCATAAAAAGCATCTGCGGGAACTTCTTTTTTACCTAACAAATCTTCTTCTAGACGAGTTGTACTCACGGTATATCCTTAGTATAAAAGTTTTTTTAGAGTCTATCAGGGAAGCAGAGATTTAAGAAGAAAAAGTGTTCTTTGACATGGTGTTTCGACAAAGTATGCAATATTAGGGCAAATCTTGAATGAGATTAAAAAAATTATTCATGAGAGAAAGCTTTAAATCATCCATTTTTATTCTTCGGAGCTCTGCTGCCTTATAATAAATCTCTTCAATGCCATATTGTACTTGATCATCCGTCTCTAAAAAGATCTGTTCAATGGGTAAAGAAAGAAATGCTTGAAGATGATCTCCATTATGCCATAGGGATTGTCCGTAAGAAAAATAACAGTGATAATTTTTATATTGTTTAACCGTTTCAATATTTCCTCTAAAATCGTGATGAATAAGAGGAAGTTTTGTCATTTCCCATTTTTCAACTTTCAACATTTGCAAAATATCAGAATGAGATCTTACGGCATGAATGATTAATGGTTTGCCGACTTTTTTAGCAACTTTCATGTGCGCTAAAAAAACTTCTTTTTGCGAGGACCAATCAATATCGCGAACGCGATCTAGACCACTCTCACCTATCGCAATGACCTCTTCTAGTAGTGCATATTTTTCAAGTTGACTTAAATCTAATTCTAGACTGTCCTTGCATTTCACATCCCAAGGATGAATTCCAATAGAATAAAAACTCTTTGGGAAAAATTGTAATAGGTCATGTCCCAGCCTTAAATTAATTATACTAAGCACGTCTTCTTTTATTGTTGCCTGATTTACCTTATGTGAATGGATGTCGACATAAATACGCGTGTAATTCTGCAATAAAGAATGTATCCTAGAGGTAATTTTCGTCATGACATAATTGTACTAAGAAAGCCATAAAAGAATATGAAAAAATCATTTTTCTCTCTAACACATAAAGAATTAATCAATCTTTTTGGTACCGCAAGCACACAAAAACTAACTCGCCAAATTTATCGACGTCACAAAATTTCCTGGAAAGATATTCCGCAATTAAAAAAAGAAACGGCAGAACTTTTGCTCAACTACTCATTTGATATACCAGTGGTAAAAGAATTCCATCAATCAGAGGATGGGACGGTTAAGTTTTTGATGCAATTTTCCGATGTCATGACAGCGGAAACAGTTCTCATTCCTTTTCATAAACGTTATACCGTTTGCTTATCAACTCAAGTGGGCTGTGCCATGGGGTGCAGCTTTTGTTATACTGGAACTCAAGGTTTAAAAAGAAATCTAGTAGAGCATGAAATCATAGGTCAATATTTAGTGGCCTGGATGTGGCTAGAAAAAAATGTTCCTGAAAAAAGTATCCCCCCCCATATTGTCTTTATGGGTCAAGGCGAGCCACTTCATAATTTTGACCATGTCAAAAAAGCCACTGAACTATTTTTAGAGATCAATGGCATTGGGCTAGGGCCACGTCAAATCACTTTATCGACGGCTGGCTATCTCCCAGGACTCAAACGTTTTGATCAATTCCCAGCGATTAATTTGGCTCTCTCACTTCATTCCACTGATGATAAAACCAGAAGCCAGTTAATACCTTTGAACAAAACTTACAGTATGGAGGAACTATTTCAGACTCTTGATTTAGTCCCTTTGAAAAAAAGACAATTTATTACCTTCGAATATTTAATGATTCAAAATTTAAACATGGAAAAATCTGACATAACTGGACTTGTTCAGTATTTAAAACCAAGGAAGGCGATTTTAAATCTTATTCCATTTAATCCTTTTCCAGGATCAAAATATCAACGACCATCCAACATTCAGATTGATCAATTTAAAAATTCATTGGTAGAAAGTGGAGTTCATGTGATGATTAGAAATACCAAAGGCGATAGTATATTAGCTGCCTGCGGGCAGCTAACAAGTAAGTAAAGGTCTGTTTATGAATAAAATACTTTGCACGATACTATCCATTTTAATGATTATCTCTTCCACAGCCTTCGCTCAAACAAATTTCAAAGGAGCAAAAGGCGGTGTTGGTGTTATTTTAGGTGAACCAACTGGCGTTACTTTTCAGTTAAGACAACCGGATCACTTTTATGATTTTTCGGTCGCTTATTCATTACATTCGGAAGCAACTTTCCTTGCTGATTATAAAATTCTTCTCCCTACACTTATTCCCAAACTGATTCGCAAAGCTTCAGCGCCAATTTCCTTCTACGCTGGTCTTGGTGGCTATATGAGATTTGAAGAGAGTAATGGCAATAGTAAAATGGCTTTAGGTGTCCGACTTCCTGTTGGTCTTGATTATCAGATTCCCAAACGCCCATATGGATTGTTCTTTGAAGTCGTACCTATTGTACGAGTTATCACGAGCACTGACATTGACATGATGGCGGGAATTGGTGGACGTTACTATTTCTAAAACATTACCAATTATTGAATTTGACAAAGATTTTTATCACAGATAAATCCCTTAGCGCAGTCTGAGCCTGAGATACAAGAATTCATACACTGTCCTAAATTACAGCGATAAGGAACACAAGAGCCTTGGCTTCCCGCTGAATCAACTTTGGTATAATTATCTTGGCAAGTATATTGACCTTGAGGAACACATCTTCTTTCTACCGAATTACAAACTGCCCCAACAGCACAATCCTTATCAGATGAACAATCTATTTTACAGGTCACCTTACCCTG
Source organism: Bacteriovoracaceae bacterium (assembly GCA_049318265.1). Lineage (GTDB taxonomy): Bacteria > Bdellovibrionota > Bacteriovoracia > Bacteriovoracales > Bacteriovoracaceae > JBEIOQ01. The sequence goes on along the minus strand of JBMOGR010000003.1, from coordinate 131,613 downwards.
ATCACAGCTGGCCGGAAAACAAGGGTAAGCAAATTTAATGAGACATTTATCATTTTGTGGATTGTATTCAAAAACTTGGGCAAAACTATTTTCACAACGAGAACGGCAGATAACATCATCATCTTTTTTGTCAGATTTTTTTTCGTGTTGGTTTTTTTTATTGCCATTAGCTGCATTTGATTGATCAAAAAAAGCGCATGAAGAAAATAGAAAGAGGATGAGTAAGGTAGAGAGCGCTCGCATGAGTAATCCTATTTTAGTATTTAGGACTATTATAAAGATCGCGGGCACTTTTACAATAATTAAGGCCTAAATTTATTATCTTCATCACCAAGGGTGGCAAACTCTGGGCAATAGAAAACTGACTTAGAAGTAAGCTCAAAAGTATTATTCATTTCATGGACCGGATTCTTCCATAGGGTTCAATTTTTCTCTACCGACCCGGAAAAAATTACTGAGGAAATAGTTTAAAAAACTTGTTATAAGGATAGCCATGAACATGTTGGAATCTACAGGGCTCACCCCCTACGAGTATAGGTTTAGCGGGATCTCTCGCTTAATAGGTAAAAGTGGCTTTTCGAGCCTCAAAGAAGCCCATATTTTAATCGTTGGAGCCGGGGGCGTTGGATCTTGGGCGGTGGAAGCTCTGGCCCGCTCTGGTGTTGGTCACTTCACATTAGTAGACCCCGACGAGGTCTGTCTTTCAAATACAAATCGCCAGTTGCACGCGCTCCTTCCAGATATTGGCCAGTTGAAAATTGAACTTTTGAAAAAAAGAGTTTTAATGATCAATCCAGAATGTAAAGTGGATACCATCCCTGAATTTTACACCAAAGAAAGCTCTTCATTTATCCTTGCTCACAAATATAGCTATGTCATCGATGCTATTGATAGTCTTCAGTACAAGTGCCACCTTATTGCTAGTTGCCGCGACCTTGGTATTCCAGTCATAACTATCGGTGCTTCAGGCGGACGATTTGATCCTACCAAAATTCAAGTTGCAGACTTAGGTGAAGCCTATAATGACAAACTGCTGATGAGGCTCAGAAAAAAATTGCGTAATGATTATGGTTTTGCTGAGGGGAAAAATATTTTTTTTAATGTCGATTGTGTTTTCTCCAGCGAGCGGGCCCATTATCCCACTTTGGATGGGGAAATTTGTGAAACCAAGCAAGCAAACTCAAATTTGAAATTAGACTGTGAATCTGGCTTAGGAACTGCAACTTTCGTCACTGGTACCTTTGGTTTTGTCGCCGCCTATCGCATTCTATCGAAATTTAAATGAAAACTAAGGGCATATTTTTTATCCTGCTTTCCGGAATAGGCTATGGATTTTTAGGTATTTTCGGTAAATTTCTATTACAAGATGGCGTTGCACTAGGTCCAGCTTTGGCCATCAGGTTTTCGATCGCAAGTATACTGATGTGGATCTATCTTTTGGCTTTTAAGAAAAGTGAACTTAAAAAAATAAGTCAAAAAGAGATTCTTTTATGTATGGGCTTAGGGATTTTAGGTTACGCTACCTTTTCATCACTTTATTTTCTAGCACTAGAAGGACTTTCGGCTTCCATGACCGTACTTCTTCTCTATACCTACCCAACTATGGTGGTGGTGCTTTCAATTCTAATACTCAAAGAAAAATTAGCAATTGCACAAAAATGGGCTCTCCCCATTTCTTTTCTAGGAATTGTACTTTTGATAGGTGGAAATTATTCAATCACCAGTGGTAAATCCCTTCTCTATGGGTTTCTATGCGCATTCGTCTACGCCCTTTACATTCTTTTCTCGAGTGAAAAACTGAAGAAAATCGAGCCCACAGTTTCTGTGGCCATCATTCAAAGTAGTGCCGCTTTGATACTACTTCTCTTACATATTCATACACAGGAAACTCTGTTCTTTACCCTTCGACATGGTTTTGTATATATTCTCGGACTTTCATTGGTTGTCACCATTTTACCTATGATCACTTTCGCTCAGGGGATTAAATATCTTACTGCCAGCGAAGTATCTTTACTTTATACGGTGGAACCTTTGGCTGCCATTCTTTTAGCCACCTTGCTTTTTGGCGAAAAAATGGAGGTGACACAGTTATTTGGAGGAGCCTTTGTGTTAATTTCTTTGTATCTTTGTAGTTTTAGAAAGGTAGTGTTAAAAAGTAGTGTTCAAAAATAGTGTTCGTTAACGAAAAAAGGAACGTCAGTATGTCTAAGTTCAAACCTTTTGTTCCCGCTTCAGAAATCATGAAGGAACTCACATTAGGTCCAATCCTCATGGGAGTTATTCTAGGAATTCTGTTCGGAGCATCTTCTCTTTATCTAGCTCTTAAAGTTGGTATGACAGTTTCTGCCTCAATTCCTGTGGCAGTGCTTTCCATTACTCTTTTCAAAAGTATTTCTAAAATGTTCGGACTTCGTCAGGCGACTATCTTAGAAAACAACATGGTTCAAACCACAGGTTCTGCGGGTGAATCTATTGCTTTTGGTGTGGCTGTAACGATGCCGGCCCTTTTGATTTTAGGTTACGATATGGATTTAAGTCGTATTATGACTGTTTCCATTCTGGGTGGTTTACTCGGCGTTTTAATGATGATTCCTCTTCGCTACGCTTTAATCGTCAAAGAGCACGGGAAATTAATCTATCCTGAAGGAACAGCTTGTGCCGAAGTTCTGATGGTAGGCGAAAAAGGCGGATCGGAAGGTAAAGTTGTTTTCGGTGGATTCTTTTTGGGTCTTATCTATAAATTTTTAAACGTTGGGATGATGCTTTGGAAAGATGTTCCAGAAAAAGCATTTTCCTTTTTTAAGGGATCAGCAATTTCGGGTGAGGTTTCACCAGAACTTTTAGGGGTTGGATATATTATTGGCCCTCGTACTGCAGCCATTATGATGGGTGGTGGAGTTCTTTCTTCATTTGTTTTAATTCCGATGATTGTTCTTTTTGGTGGGCATTTAACTGAGCCTCTTTTTCCAGCAAAAACCCTTATCTCAGAAATGTCTATCCATGACGTTTGGAGAAACTATGTTCTTTATATTGGTGCCGGTGCCGTAGCTGCGGGAGGGATTATTTCTCTTTTCCAAAGTTTACCGACAATAATTTCTGGTGCGAAATCTGGCTTGGCCAGTGTGATGGGAAGTAAAGTTGTAGGAGCAATCAAAGATAGAACTGAAGAAGATCTACCTTTTTCTGTGGTTATCATCGGAACAATTCTTTTGGTTCTAGGACTATGGTTAGCACCAGCTCTACACATTAATTTATTCTCAGCCATTTTAATTATTCTTTTTGGATTCTTATTCGTAACAGTAAGTTCACGTCTAACTGGTGAAATTGGTTCTTCTTCCAATCCAATTTCAGGTATGACTGTTGCTACACTCTTACTCACATGCTTAGTATTTCTAGCCGTAGGATGGATCGGGCCTGAGTACCGCGTAGGAGCACTTAGTATTGCAGCAGTGGTTTGTATTGCCGCTTCTAACGGTGGAACAACTTCACAAGATTTAAAAACTGGTTATATCTTAGGGGCGACTCCAAAGTATCAACAGATTGGTTTATTGATTGGAGCTCTTACTTCGGCCATCGTTATCGGTTTCTCTTTGAAACTTTTAAATGATGCTTCAACCATTTATTCTAAAAAAGTTCCAGCTTATACCATTCCGACAGGCGTATCTCTCTTGAAAGAAAAACAACCGGTGGGCGGACCTGAAAGAGCAGCTGACGCTAACGAATACTATGTTTACCAAGTGACCGAACAGTCAGACGCTAGTGTTCTTGCGGTTTTAAATCCAGGAAAATACCTAGTTGATGATGCTGGAACAGTGAAATACTTAGTTGATCCAGGTATCAACGGTGCTCTTAATAGTCGTGATGATGGTACTTCCGTTCAAAAATATGAAGCTCCCAAAGCACGTCTTATGTCACTCATTATCGATGGTATATTAACGCAAAAATTACCTTGGGGATTAGTTCTTTTGGGTGTTGCTCTTGCTCTGGTTCTTGAGCTTTGTGGGATTTCAGCTCTTCCTTTTGCTGTTGGTGTTTATCTTCCAATCTCTGCTTCAACTCCTATCTTCGTCGGCGGTATCATTCGCTGGTTAGCGGATAGAAAGAAAGGAAGTCAAACAGACGCGGAAGCAGAAACAGGTCCTGGTATTCTTTTCTCTTCTGGTTTAATCGCTGGTGGATCGATTGCCGGTATCCTTCTTGCTCTAACTCAAGTATCTCCGGGAGTTGCAGAAAAATTAAATTTCTCTGCTGCCATGGGAGCATTTGCGACCTCTGATTTAGTTTCACTCTTAATCTTCCTTGCGGCTGGTGGAGTGCTTTACCGAATTGGAAAACAAAAAGCAGTAAAGTAATAATTAAGATTCATCAAAAAGCCCCTCGAAAAGAGGGGCTTTTTTTTACTTAAATTCTTCCACAATAATTTTCTCTTTTAATCGCTGTGAGGCAGGTTTGAATTTTTCTGCTAAGGCCATCTCATTATATTGATAACGAGAACCAAGACCTTCCTTATTAAAACGTTGGAAAGCTTTCGTTTCCAGCAAGCGCCATTGATCTTCAAGACATTGTACTCGTTTCTTCGAATTAAGAAAGTCACCAATAAATCCATGTGGATAGAAGGTCAAGCAAGTGCGCGCACGAGTTCTAGCAGATTCACTAAGATAACGAATCAATTCTTCCAAGGCGGCATCAATCGAACTTAAATAGTGATCATCAACATATTTTTTAAGCTCTGGGGATTTGACCACTTCACTACAAAGGTCGTTCAATAATTGACCGAATTCACTTTCTTTAACATGGTATAAAAGAGAAAGATCGATTTTAACTTCAGCCGCCTTCAAACAATCTGATTTCTGCTTAGAAACATCAACAAAAGAACTTACCCAAGAAAAGTTAGAAACCAAACTCTCTCTCCATTTCACTTTTTGTTCTTCTTTATAAACTTTCAGCATGTGAGTTTCTTCAGCGATATCCTTAGTTAAAATATCTCTTAAGCTTACTAAGTAAATGGGCTTTACCAAATCAGTCACGATCAATCGTTCTTGTTCAATCTTAATCGAGATATCAGTGTTTAAATTGTCGACTAAAAACTGTAAGCTCTTATCCACATCAACATTTAGACAATTTATCAATGAGCTCACCACGTAAGCCTCTCCCGGAGAAAAGTCTTTTATTTTAGGAGGAACTTGATCGTTGGATGGCACACTCTTACAAGCTTTAAAACTCTCAGAAGCTGTGTCACGTATTTTATCTTGCGAGGCAAATAAAAAATTATTATAGGCCTTCTGTGTTTCGTCTCTTACTTTTGAATACGGATTAGCTTCTAAAAACTTGGCTATCAAATCAGCTCTATAGGTTTCTGAAAAATGAGCATTTTCGGGGATAATGCTTTTGACCTTATTTATAATTTTGTTTTTGAAACAAGCTTCTTCTTCGCTTTGTTTATAACAAAGAACATAGGCTTCTCGCGAGTATTTTGAATTTGAAAGTGACTCGTAAAAAGTTTTAAGCTTATTAAAATAATTTTCATCCGCAAGAGCATTTTGAACGTGAGATAGAACTCTCTTGCTTACTAAGGCCTCAAGACTAGTGTTAATTTTCCCACCATTACCATCACTATAAACTTTACAACCATCAATTCGATTAATTTTGACTGAGCTTATGACTGATTTAACCAAATCAAGGGTATTGCGAGTTATACATCTTGAGCGTTTTAAATCTAGACTCGCTCCTAATACAGAAACTTTTTGTAGTTCTTCATCTGATAAAACAACATCCTGTGGATCACTTAAACATTTTTGGGAATAACTAAAAATATCTTTTTCGAAAAGATCAAGCTCTGTTGAAAACTGAAGCAAAAGGGCATCGATGTCATAGGCTTTAGATTCAAAAAACTTTTCTTTCACTAGTGAGTAGGTCGTCTTGGGAAGAATTTTCAACACTCGATCTGGCTCATGACGATAATAAGAAAGTGTCTCCGCAAAATGTTCGATTGGGGAACTCGAAGCGTATTTACTGACCCACTGATCAGCTTTTAATGACGATTGCCACTTTCTTTCTGTTTCACCAGTTTTGGAATTAACTGACTCTTTAGTGGTCCAGACTCCTCCTTCTACTAGCCATTCATCTTCAATAGAGTAATATCCTAGATTATTGGCTCCTAAGGTAAAGTCTATTTGGTGACTCATTTCATGAATCACAGAAGCATAGAAGTCCCCGTAGTCACGTCGAGCTCCTTTCTCTAGCACAAGACATCCATCATTGAGCATAATAGTGCCCGATGGGTAAGCAAGACCACAGACATTTATTTTATATTCTTCAAACCTTGCCGTTCTTGGAGCTCGTTGAATTTCTGTTAATCGAGGTAATATGGAATAACTAGAGCTGAGTGAGTTGGCCAATCTCCAAAAACCATAGAGCTCCTCTTTACTCCAAAGATAGCTATCGAAGGCAAACTCTTTTTCTTGATAAACACCAGCTTTAGGGGATTTTTGATCCAACATTTTATTATCAACAGATAAAATATTTCCCATTTTCAAATACCAGTAATAAATTGCAAGACCTTCGATACCATCAGGCTTGTTATAAATGGTATTTAAAATGCAAGGAACATCTGAACAGGCAGAGAAATCATAGTCTGTTTTGTTGTAATCACCCAACTGTTCTCCGAAGCGCTTTAGAAATTCGACTTGTGTGTCTGGGAGTTTTTCAAAATTCAAATGTTTCCACGTTCCAGATATTTTTTTTCTTCCCTGGAGCTTTGTTTCAAGAACTTTGATTTCATCTTTTAAATATTTGACGTTGTAAAAGTCTGCGCGGCACTCAAGATTATTTTCCTGCGCTACTTCTCGAAAACTTTGTGCTAAGGTCAACCTTTCATCAACTTGCTCGCTCCATAGGTCTATAGCAAGCTTACTAACCGTTTCTTTTTTGTTACAAGAAAACATAAAGAGAAGAAAAAAAAGTATCCATGCATTATTTTTTCTTTGCATATTCAATGACTCTTACTACTTTATCAATATTTGGATCATAGATGATAGTCGTTCCCTCTTGAAGACAAGACAATTCTTGCTCGGCCATAAGGTGAGAATCTTTTGGTAAGGGTAATCTTCTTAGATTTGTTTTTTTCTTTTTAAATTTATGCCGCCAATAGATCAGACTACTCTCTTCAGCTGTCGGTTTTCGAAAAGAAGCATCAACGATTTCATCATCAACCTGAAACTTTTTATCATCAGGATAGACATAAACTTCTTTTCCTTGGGCAGTACTTTCCACACGAATGGGCCCTCCAAGTTTATCTTTTAATTCCTTGGAAGTGAGTTTACCAAAATCGAGCTTCAGACCACTAGGTCCACAGGACGATAGAAACATTCCCAATAGCAGTGTCTGGAAGGTTTTAGTACTCATTTGCTTCATAGACTCCCTTATTAACCCAGCTTTTCGGTCAATCTCTCTAAATACTTGAGATAAATATTTGTTCAGGAAAAATGTCTCAGCCCTTGTCATTTTTTCTAAATAAACGGACAATTATCAGGTGCAATTAAAATTCAAGGAGGAACCCATGACGTTAGAACATCTATGGAAGACTGAAGGAAAAAAATCGGATCTAAAGGTGCGCTATCAAGATTGGAACTACAAAATGAAATTTTTTCAGATCACTGGCATTGATGAAAAAAAGAAGTGCTTTACTGGCATTAACGAAGTTGGAGAAGCCGTCACTTACCCACTTAATTCAGACCACTGGGAAATATATTACGAAGGTCTAGAAAATCAGGCAAAAGCCGTTTAAACTCAAGCCTATGAAAAATCAAATTTGTCCCTGTGGTAGTACACAAAACTATGATTCGTGCTGTGAACCTTACATCAAAGGTAAAGCTGCACCAACGGCTGAAGCTCTCATGCGTTCACGCTATTCTGCCTATGTTAATAGTCAAATCGATTACATCGAAAAAACCCATAGTCATACACCTAATGATGAATTTGATAAAGCTGCGGCTCTTGAATGGTCGAAGAATTCAACATGGCTTGGTCTAGAAATAAAAAATACTAAGCTTGGAAAAGAAAACGATAGCAAAGGAACCGTTGAGTTCATTGCCCGTTATAAAGCAAATAATAATGAAAAAGTTTTTTTCCACCAAGAAATCAGTGAATTTGAAAAAATTGATGGTAAATGGTTTTACAAAGTGGGAACGATTGTAGGAATGGAACCCATCAGAAGAACGGCAGAAGAAAAAATAGGCCGCAACGACCCTTGTCACTGCGGTTCAGGTAAGAAATTTAAAAAGTGCTGTGGGGCTTAAGCCAACACAGCATTTCCTTTCATTGTCTATGTCTCATCTAAAATTTCAGCGTGAAGTTTATATATGAATCTTCCACTTAATCCTAAACTTCAACTTCCGATAGACGAACATCTGGAAATGATAGCTTCACTTATAAAAGTAAATGACTGCCTTATTTTGAAAGCGTCCCCTGGTTCGGGAAAAACCACTCGCGTACCTCCTTATTTAATGAACCAGCTGCCAGGCAAAATCATTGTACTAGAGCCTCGAAGATTAGCTGCTAAATTATCAGCAGAAAGAATAACTCAAGAAATGAATTTTACGCTGGGGAAAGAAGTTGGCTATGCCTTTCGTTTTGAAAAAAAGAGCTCAGACCAAACAAAGATCCTCTTTTTAACCGAAGGAACCTTTTTAAAAATGCTCCTACATGATCCTGAGCTTGCGGGAGTTTCACTTGTGATCTTGGACGAATTTCATGAGAGACATCTTGAAACCGATGTTGCTCTAGCTTATCTAGATTATCTGAGAAAAACTTCCAGAAAAGATTTAAAATTACTTATTATGTCTGCCACTTTGGACCAAGACCTGCTAAAAACGTATTATCCAGAAGCCGTTACACATCTGATAGAAGCTCCGCCTCACCCATTGACTACATTCTTTTTAGAAAACCGACCTAGCGTACTGAATCTCCCTTTAGAGAAAAAAGTTTTTTCTGCCTTAGAAAAAATATGGGATAAACCGGGAGATATTTTGGTTTTTGTTGCGGGTAAGAGAGACATCAAGAAAATTAGAGATTACCTTCAGCTCTCGATCAAAGGTGATGTCGCTCTTTTAGAACTACACGGTCAACTATCCAAAGATGAACAAAGATTAGTGCTCGAATCAAACCCAAATCGTAAAATTATTATCGCTACCAATATTGCTGAATCCTCTTTAACTCTACCAGGCATAAGAATAGTGATCGATAGTGGTGAATACCGTGAGGTCGATTTTCATGCAGACAGTGGTTTATCAGAACTGACCACCAAAAAAATATCACGATCAAGTGCTATTCAAAGAGCCGGTAGAGCGGCTCGACTTGGGCCAGGTGTGGTCTTTAAGCTTTATAGCGAACTAGACTATGAAAACAGACCATACACCCACAAAGCAGAAATTACTCGCTCTGATCTATCAAATACAGTTCTCGATCTGCTCAGCTTAGGACTGAAAAATGTCAAAGAGCTTCGATTTATGGAACTTCCTCATGAACGAAGTCTAGACCATGCCTTCAGACTCTTATTTGATCTTGGAGCAGTAGGCGATCAAGGACAACTGACAGAGATAGGAAAAAAGTTAGCGGAGCTACCCTTGCCTCCTAGACTTGCACGACTTGTTTATGAAACGTCTGCAGCTTTTAAAAATGATATCTTGAGTTTCATCTTAGAAGGAATGGTTGGAGAAGAAAGAAAATATTTAAAAGAAAGAATTGAAACAGCCATGAGAGGCTTGAAGTGTATCTCAGTTAAAAAAAGTTTTGAGGAAGTACTTCTCACGGCTTTTGTAGACCGAGTTGCCAAAGCCCGCACACTACAAAAAGACTTTCTCTTATCTTCAGGTGAAATGTTGAAACTTGCTCGAACAACTCCCGAGATAGACTTCAAACACGACTTATGGCTAATTTTAGAACTAAATCCATCCAAAGAGATTACCAAGCTGGTGGCGATAGAAGAATCTTGGCTGTACGAATTAAATCCCTTTCCAATCAAAGAAAGTATTGATGTTATCTTAGAGGAAAAAAATGGTTTTCTATATCAATCAGAAAAACTTCTTTTAGGCAGTATTTTACTGAGCGAAACAAAAAGTAAAATCACCTCCCCTACCAAAGAATCAAAAGATCTCATCAGAAAAAAGCTAGGGCTTGTTTGGAATCAAAAAAAGAATTCAGATGAATTGAATAGATTTACTTTCTATCAAGAATTTACTTTCAATAAAATGGAAACGCTCCCTATCGAGCAGTGGATTCTTGAGTGGTCAGAACAACTAGTATCACTTACAGAAATAGACCTTAAAAACTTTGACCACTTTTTAGAAAGCGAAATCCCCCAATACTTAGATCCAGGGGGAACAAAACCAATCCAAGAATTCGCCCCTCTCACCATCCAACTCTCCGATCGCAGAACGGTTCCCATCCATTATAAAGAAAAAGATATTCCGTACGTCGAATCTTATATCCAAGATTTTTACGGACTAATACAAACTCCCAGACTTGCCAGAGGACAAGTGAATATCAAAGTTCATTTATGGGGTCCCCATAAAAGAGCTCTGCAAGTAACCACTGACTTAATGAGCTTTTGGAAAGGAGCTTACGTAGAAATGTTTAAGGAATTATCGCGAGAGTACCCACGGCACCATTGGGCCATCGAACCAATGAAAGCAAAACCACTTCTTTTAAAACGTCATTTAACAGAATAAAAAAAGACGTGAAGCCGTTTTTTTATTCTACCCGGGAAGATTATCCGGCATACGAACAAAGATATAATCAATACCTCAGATGCTAATACCCATTTGTTTTTTCATGGTAGCAATTGCTCTTATTAGGAGCTTCAACGTCTTGCTATCAGTTTCAAATGAAGCAATTTCCCAACCTGGGTCATCAGGCGTTCTAGTATGAGGAAAAATATTAATCACATTACCAAGCGTAATAGAACCAGGATAAATAGTAACAACATTTAACAGGGTAATTTTTTCAATGTAAGGGTCATCTTGACCCCAAAATTACACGACTAACTAATATCTTCTGACAAGCACTTGCTAAAAAAAGTGGGAAGTAATATTGATACTATCGATTTCCTCTTCTAGCATGCAGCTTTCCAAAGGATTATAAATGAAAAGATCATTACTGACTCTTGCTGTCCTCAGTTTACCACTTTCTTTCAATGCCATGGCCCGCACAACGGTCATTCCTAAGGCTGTACAAGATCTTAAATTTCTTAAAGAAATTCAGTCTAAAAGTATCCTTAAAAATGCCAAAGGAACCATTAAAGGCAGTTCACTTGAAGCTGCTGATACTCCAAAAAACTGGTTTAACCTTAGTCCGATTCAAGGTGTTGAAGGTGTTGGATCAGAACTAACTTATGACTTTCTTGGTCTTCCACAAGGGGAACAAATTATTGTCGCAGTTATTGATTCAGGTGTTGATGCTAACCACGAAGATCTACAAGGTAAAATGTGGATCAACAAAGGTGAAATTGCCAACGATGGAATTGATAATGATAGAAACGGATATATTGATGATATTTTTGGGTGGAACTTCATTGGTGCAAAAGATGGCGGAGCTAAGTTTGTAGCTGACCCACTTAATGGCAACGGAATAAAGATGATCGAAGGAGATCCTAATAAACAAGTTGGTCCTGATACTCTAGAAGTTACTCGTCAATTAGTCCGCCTTGAGAAGAAAAAAGCCTCTGGTGCTAAATTAACAAAAGAGGAGCAGGCTGAACTTGAATCTGACTCAAAAGCAGTAAACGATGCAGTCGCTACGGCGCAAACAACAGTCACAAAATATGGTAAAATCAAAAAGAATTATGACGATGCTTCAAAGGTTTTAAAAGCTGCTGGCGTTGAAGTCATTAGCACTGATAGTGTTGCTAACTTTACTCCTTCAAATGAAGATGAAACAAAAGCCAAAGACGCTCTTAATGCTTTCTTTCAACTTGGAGTGACTATTGCTCGCGTAGAGAGAGTTTTAAATTACTACCAAGATCAATTATCCTATTATTACAATAAAGAATTTAATTCTCGTACTATCGTTGGCGATAATTATGACGATCTTTCTGAAAAAAATTACGGAAACAACGATGTTATTGGCGGAGATGGAGAACACGGAACTCACGTTGCGGGAATCATTGCTGCTAACCGTGCCAACAGCCTTGGTATTAAAGGTGTTGCCACTAACGTAAAAATCATGGCAGTTCGTTGTGTTCCTAATGGCGATGAACGCGATAAAGATGTTGCCAACGCTATTCGCTACGCCGTTGATAACGGTGCACGAGTGATTAACATGTCATTTGGAAAAGATCACTCGCCTTTCAAAAAAGAAGCTGTTGATGAGGCAGTAAAATATGCAGCGAAAAAAGGTGTTTTATTGGTTCACGCTGCAGGTAACTCGAACCAAGATAATAATACGGCAAGAAACTTTCCAAACCGTAAGTTAGGAAAAAATATTTTTGGAAAAATGAAAGAAGCCAACAACTGGTTGGAGGTAGGAGCTAGTTCATACCAAAAGAATGAAAATCTTCCAGCGACTTTTTCAAACTACGGAAGTAAATCAGTTGACTTATTTGCTCCAGGAGTAGACATCCTTTCCGCTACACCTAAAAATACTTACGATACTTTTTCAGGAACATCGATGGCGTCACCAGCAACTGCTGGAGTTGCGGCACTTTTACTTTCATACAAACCTAAAATGAAAGCTAAAGACGTAAGAAAATTAATTCTTGAAAACGCTCGCGACCGTAAAGATATTGACGTAAAATTACCTGGGGAAGAAACAATTGTGAAATTCGGCACGCTTTCGATCACAGGTTCTGTGGCCGATGTTTTTGCTGCTGCTCAATCACTAAAATAATTTCATTCAGAAGGCCTGATCAAAAATCAGGCCAACTTTCTTCCTCCTTAGAAATTTCTCGATTAAGGAGTACTCTTGGTTCAAGTCAAAACACCCACCAAATATATCTCTAAATATCCAAACAATCAGGGTGTCATTGAGTGGTCTACCGATGAAGATAAAACTTGGAATACCCTCATTCATCGTCAAAATAAAATCGTAATGAATCGTGCTTCAGATGAATTTATCCATGGTCTCGATGTCATCGACTTTAGCAAGAATTCTGTTCCCCAACATAAAATTTTAAATGACCGCTTGAGAGATCTGACCGGTTGGGCAGTAGAACCAGTGGCAGCACTAATTCCTGCCAATGAGTTTTTTACTCTCTTGGCCAATAAAAAATTTCCTGCCGCCAGTTTTATACGAATTCCTGAAGAGTTGGATTATATTCAAGAGCCAGATATTTTTCATGAGTTTTACGGACATGTACCGCTGCTCACAAATAAAGCTTATGCAGACTTTATGGAAAAATTTGGAAAGCTCGCCCTCACAGTTGATCCAGGTTGGAGACGAAGACTCTTTCGTCTTTTTTGGTTTACTATTGAATTTGGTTTGGTTCAAACAGACAAAGGAATTCGTGCTTACGGAGGGGGAATGCTTTCTTCAGTCAGCGAAACAGTTTACTGTATCGATTCGCCCATTCCTAAACGTGTTCCTTTTAATGCTCTTGAATGTTTAAGAACTCCTTATCGCATAGATATTATCCAACCCCAATATTTTGTCCTCAATCATTTTAATGACCTTTTTAGTATCCTTGATCAAGACATTAAAGTTCTGATGAAAGAAGCGAAGGCCCTTGGTGATTACCCACCACTTTTTGAAGTTGTGGGAGAAGAACTCTAAGGAACAATGAAAATGACTCAACAACTTGTCCGTGGATTAACTCTTAGAGACGCGATAGCTATTGTGGTGGGAACAATTATTGGTACTGGCATTTTTTTAAAAACCGGAACCATGGCCACTTATCTTCATAACCCGTACTGGATTTTACTGGCGTGGGTAGTTGGTGGATGTCTCTCATTTATGGGAGCACTCACCTACGCAAAACTTGGAACACTTTTTCCAAAAACAGGCGGCGAATACGCTTATTTAAAAGTGGGCTACGGCCCTATTCCTGCATTTCTCTTTGGATGGACAAGGTTTTGGATAGGTGCCCCTGGATCCATTGCCGCTTATGCTGTTGGCTCTACAACTTTCTTACACATTGATCAGCATTTCTCATTAGTCTTTATTATCTTTTTTACCATTTTAAATTGTGCCAAAGTTAGTTTCGCAGGAAAAATTCAATCTTTCATGACGGGCTTAAAATTATTCATGATGATAGGCATCGCCTTGGGAATTTTCTTCTTTTCCAAAGAGGCAAGTTTTAGCCATCTTCATTTTGTAGCGACTACAGAAAATTCGTCCTTTACCTTTTCTGCTTTTGGTTTAGCGCTGCTCTCAAGCCTTTGGGCCTATGATGGCTGGAACAACTTAAGCATGATGGGTGGTGAAATTGAAAAGGGAGAAAGAAATATTTCTTTATCTTTAATCATTGGAATGATGATTGTCTTATTCATTTATGCAGGAGTGAATCTAGCCTATTTTTATGCTCTTCCTTTTGAAGAAATACTCTCTTCCAATTCAAAGCTAAATCCCCAAGCTCTTCCAGTCGCCACTAAAGCGGCAATGACTTTTTTAGGTGAACAAGGTTTAACCGTACTTTCACTGGCTTTTGTCTTTTCTGCCCTAGGAGCCATGAATGGTTCTATCTTAACTGGTGCAAGAGTCCCTTATGCTATGGCAGAAGATGGATTCTTTTTTAAAAGTTTAAGTCAAATCAAAAAAGATAGTGGTGTTCCAGTATACGCCGTCTTAGTTCAAGGCATTTTAGCATGTCTCTTGGCGCTCTCAGGAACCTTTGATCAGCTTACAGATTCAGTTATTTTTTCTGCCTGGATATTTTATGGATTAACGGCCAGTCTCGCTTTTAAATACACCCGGAATGGGCAAATCAAGCGAGAGGGTTATTGGAAATGGGCTTACCCTTTTTTACCTGTTTCGTTTGTCTTGATTAGTTCATGGCTTTTGGTCAACACCATTATGAAACATACTCAAGCCTCTTTGATGGGAATGCTTTTAATTGCACTTGGACTTCCCTTCTTCTATTACTTTTCTACTCGTAATAAATAGGAAGTGAGGCTCTAAATAGATCAAAATCTAATAAATATTGGTGATAGTCATAGAGGGCAGCCAAGCGCCTTATTTCGACATCTGCAACATCTTGTTCTCTTAAATTGAGAATAAAAAGATCAGAAGCTCCTTGTAGCCATTTCTTTTTTTCAGCTTCTGCCATATTAATAGTTCCTTCAAATTCTCTGGTTCCTATTTCCCAGCGTGTTTTTGAGAGCATACTAGCATTTTTAAAAAAATTCATTTGCTGATTAATTTCTTGTTCCAGATAGTTTTTTTGTTTTTCTAAGGACTTCATTTTATAGAAGGTAGACACCGATTTTCCTTCTGCCTTTCGATTTTCTAAAGGGATATCAAGCTTTAATCCGACTTGAAGGCTTTCAGGGTCATAAGCGGCATTTACAGGAGAAAGTTCACGAGAACCTATTATTTCAAAGTTAAGACCGGGTTTTTGTAATTGATTATGGTAATCTTGTTCAATAGATAATTTGGACAACTCTAATTTCAAAAACTCTAATTGAGGATTAGGATTAATTTTATTTTCAGTCAATCCTCCAAGTTCCGGTGCGGGCAAAGTCAATTCTTGATAAGATTCTAAATTAATTGTCTTCGGATTTCCTTGGGAGTCTCGTAGGTAAAGAGAAAGTTCTGTCTTAAATTTATTAAGTTCTATTTCGTTTTTGAGAACCTCTGTGGACCTCTTGTCAAAAGCACGAAAATTATCTGTTAATTTAATTTTTTCAATATCACCGGCTTGATATTTTTTTTCTAGCATCTTTTGTCTTTTATCAGCTAATTCAAATAAATTTCGATTTATTTTTAATTTCTGTAACTCAAGTAGCCATTTGTAGTATACAGACAAGGCTTTATGAACTGTAATGAGTTTTTTAAGCTTTACCATTTCATCAGTTTGTTTATTCTCAATTTGTCTGACGGCAAGGTTAGTTCTAAATTCATCAGTGTTAAAATTTCGCAATAAAGGGACTGCGAGACCCGCAAAAATTTCTCCAGCACTTGAGGTTTTATATTTTCCATCATAGGCAGGAAATGTACCTTTCCCTTGTCGATGTCCTGCAAATAAGTTTGTCCCAGCAACTGAAGTTTGTTTTTCAATGATTGTTTCAAAATATTTATTGTCGTATTTATCTTCCAATCGATGACGACTTTTAAACGACAATTTATGGTCAAAGGCTCCTTCAGCAGAGATAACTTCTCCCTCGGAGGCTTTTAATTTTAGTTCAGCTTCTTCAATTAGAGGAAAATGGGTTAGTACTGATTTAACGATATCTTCACGAGTAATGGCGAAACAAGCTTCAGAAATGAAAATGATTAAAAAGAAGACATTTTTCATAAATTATCTTTCTCGTTAGTTTTCTCTAAAAGCATTTTATTCAATTCATCTTTAATTGGTTCGACCACGGGAGGAAAACCGTTTAACTGGCGCCATATTTCTTTTAAAATAATGGTGTTATTAAGCCTAATGTAGGCTTTTGCATGAACCCCCAAGCGAAGAATTTCCTGGCTGGGCCATGGTGAGTCTGGAATAACCAAAACACGGAATTTGCCCCCTGATGAACTCGCAGGATCAACCAAATAGACCTTTCCTTTAAAAGTACCGATGGCCACTGATGGCCAGCCAGCGATTTGAATAGCAGGCCAACCTTCAAATTGTAGTTGCACCGTTTGCCCTTTTTTAACCATTGAAGCATCATTTCCATCAATCCAAATTTCTGCCGCAGGTGAGGTCACATCAGGGGTAAAAATAGCGATTGGACTACCAGCCTTAAGCAATTGTCCTCTTTCCCCTGGTAATATTCTTGTTACTGTACCATCACGAGGTGCAACTATTCTTTGAGTTGATTGTCTCGAAAGTTGAGTTTCTGTTTTCATTAACTGTGAAATATTTTTTGAATATTCGACGCTATGTTTAGAAAATTCAATTTTGGCCTTTTCATAATCTTTTCTTGAACTCAATCCCTCTTCTAATAATCGTTTTTGTCTATCAAAATCCAATTTTGATGTTTCCATCATGAGTTTAGCGGATGAAAGTGCTGAAGTGGCTGCATTTTTATCTTTTTCCAATCGCTCCATATACGATGAATCATTATCAACAAGGTCTGCAATGATATCTCCTTGTTTTACTCTAACACCTTCTTTAACATGCCACTCTTTTATAAAGCCAGCAATTGGCGCAGTAATTGATTGAGTTCTCTCATTGGGATTTATGGCGGAAACATGCCCTTTGCCCACAGTGAAAGAGATCCATGGAAAAAAAAGCAGAGCTACAAATAAAAATACTATAACTTTCTGTTTCTTAGCCTGGACAAAATCAAGCGGTAAATGCGGGTGTATTAATTTCTTTCTATTCATTACAATCCTATACCTTCAGAGCTTTAGCAATTTTATACTGACTAGTTTCATAGTTAAAAATGGACTCAAAAGTTTGAGGTAACTTAAGAAGTGAAATAATTATTCCGGACAAAATTATTTCCGCAGAAACTAATTGTCCCACTGAAAGTTGTTCTTTTTGAATTAAAAAACTTCCTATTCCCAATAAAATAGCCTGACAAATAATTATGATGGCACAGATTTTGAAAGAATTTATTTTAGTAAAGCTAAAATTAACTTCTCTCGCATTGAGATATGAATCTATGTGAGAATCATTAACTTGTCCTCCCTGATGAATATATTCATGAATTTCATATTTCTGATTTGATTCTGCGATAGAACCTTTGATCGCAGGAATAAACGTTTTATATATTTGCCATAAAACCAAACCGATCATTAATGGTAGTAAAAGAAAAGCAGGATGAAATAGAATAATTGTGACCAGACCAAAACCTAACAACAAACCTAATTCAATTAAATGGGAATAAGCTTTTGAAAAAGATTTAAGTAAATTAGGCACTTCAAAAAAGTAGTAGGATTTATCCTTATTACTAAAATTCTTCCATTTCTCCATCTCACTCACAAGAATTTCACGTTGCAGATTTTCTAGTAAGATAACAAGTGAATGCTTGAAGATCTGAGAGAATGTTAATCCCACTGTTAATATCATAAGAAAGGAAAGACTGTTAAACCATATTCCCGAAAGGGTAAGACTATTAACCAAATATTGAATCCCAAAAGGAATTATTAGGGATGATAGCCCATACGCCATAGAGTAAATGACGTATAGCTTATTTGAACTGAGTTTAGAAAAATTTTGAAAAAATTGAAATTCCATATCTTCTACTTTGATCTTTAACAAAAAACTATATTCTATCTAACTCTCTTATTGTTCGATTTAAAAACTTCTCTGAAGACTGAGTATGGGGTTTCATTATTTCAGACATCTTTTTAAAAATAATAATCAATTGATCAAGTTTGCTTAAGTGCAACTTTTTAATATTGGCCAAAGAGGCTTTAATAACCTTTTGGTTTGGGTTATCTTTAATGTACTCTCTAACAAGTAAAGCCTTACTTTGATTGGCCAAAACTTCTAACTCTAAATTTCGAGCAAATCCTTGATCAACCAAAGCTGTTAGCTTCACTTTTTCATCTTCAGTGATGGAAGGATCTGACTGCAAAATATCAAGAATATTATTCCTTGTCTGATCAATGGTTTCGGTTGGATTTTCTTTTTTTACAATTGACTCCATTTTAACTTCTGGCTTTTTATGAGAAGCACATGCGTTGAGTAAAAGGATCAAGCATACAAGGGCAAAATTACGTTTAATCATAAGAACTCCTTAAAATAAGTTTAAAAATGAACCTTTATGGACAGATTCGATTCTTAATATCTCATAAGAGCAGATTTTAATAAAATTCATTTAAAAATGGTTTTGATTTGATATAATCAAAGCATGAAAACCTTTATCAATAGCAAAACCACATGGCTTAACTTTAATCATTTGTATTATTTCATGGTTGTGGCCGAATCAGGCAGCATATCCGTTGCCTCGAAAAAACTTAACTTGGGACAATCAGCTCTTTCCATTCAGCTTAAACAGCTTGAAGAAAATCTTGAGATAAAGCTTTTTGAAAGATCACACAAGTTACTTTCTTTAACTGAACATGGTGAAGTAGCCCTCAACTACGCAAAAGAAATATTTAAGTTAGGAAATGAATTAGTTGAAACACTTCATGATCATGCGATTCCAAATAGGATTCACCTTAAAATAGGTGCTCTCGACATAATACCTAAACATCTAACTCTGCTCATTGCCAATAAAGCTCTTACAACTCATAATTGCACAATTTCTATTTTAGAAGGAAGAAGTGATGAACTACTAAGAGAGCTTATGAGTCATTCCATTGATTTAATTCTAACAAATAGACAAGTTCACATTCCACAATCAAAAGGTTTCGTAAAAAAAATTGCGAGGTTACAGCTCCTAGTTATTGGAACACAAAAATATATTAAACTTAAGAAAAATTTTCCTCAGTCACTAAATGGAATGCCCTTCATCTTTCCAACAATTGACAGTCAAGTGAGGCATGAAATAGAACACTATTGTAAGTTAAAAGGAATTTCACTTGATATCTTAGTTGAATCTCAAGATGTTATGATTCAGAAATTGATGGCTCTTGAAGGTCTGGGTTTAATTATCGTCCCAGAATTTTCGGTGCAAGAATATATCAATAGAAAAGAACTTTTCATCATTGGAAAACTTGAAAATGTTTATGAAGAGTTATTTCTTGTTTCAGCGGCTAGAAAAATTGAAAACCCTATTGCGACAGATTTGATGAATACATTTAAACTAATCTAATTATTTTATATTAAAATAAAAAGTTTACTGCCCAAAAACTTCTTGAGCGGTTTCATTGACAACCACTTTTGAGCTCTCACTAGTTGGACTAACACCCCAACATTTCATTTTATTATCTTTTTGAACGGCACAGGATTTTTCTTTTCCGACTGCAATTAAATCAGCACTTTCTAAATTTTTCACAACCACGGGAATAGCTCTTTTCTCTCTAGTACCATCTCCTAGTTGCGCCAAGTTATTTTGTCCCCAGCACCTTACTTCCCCAGAAACAAGCAGAGCGCATGAACTATCGTCTCGAACACTTAGCTGAAGGACACCAGTATCAAGACCACTAACAAGCGTTGGCGTCACGATATTTTTTTTCTCTTCGCTACCAATGCCTAAAAACTCAGGACTCCCCCAACATTTTACATTGCCAGCTTTTAAGAGTACGCAGGAAAACTTATTTCCTAAGCCAATGGTCTTAACATTTTCTAGGCCTGTGATTTCGATAGGTCCTAAAACAGACTTATCGATTGAACCTAAAGCGCCATCAACATTTGATCCCCAACATTTCACTTTACCACTATCCATGAGGGCGCAACTATGGTGAAGAGCGGAAACAACTTTATTCACACCTTTACTTAAACCTTTCACTTCTAACCAATCAGTATATTCAGCAGATAATTCTCCATTACCTAATTCCCCTTGGGCATTACGGCCTGAGCAGTAGGCTTTTCCATCAGAGACAATACATTTGAAGTCGCCACCCAAGGAAAAATCTTGAACGATGCCTGGAGTTTTAAGTTCGATCGGAGCGATCATTTTTTCATGTTCAAGAGTACGAGAGATTTCACCATCTTTAATGGTGTCATCAAAGTACCCTCCCCAACATTTTAAGTTTCCAGGGTTTACTAAAGCACAAGTCGTATCACCACGGCGGCGAACTTGTTTAATTTCCTGTAAATTGATTTCAATAGGAGTAAAACTTTTCACCGTCGTATTGTTACCGATACTCCCTGATAAGTTTTCGCCCCAACACTTCATTTTCCCAGTTTGAGTTAAATAACAATGATTAAAAGAATCTATTTCTAGCTCCTTAATTTTATCTGTTTTAGGGGAAAATAATTTAGAAAAAGCTGGAGGCATGGCTCCGGGAAGGATCGCTGACCAAGCTTCATCAAGCTCAGCTTGAGTCATAGGAATCAACTTACCTTTCTTTTTAATCTTACAAACAAAACTTTTGTCTTTCGCGACAACTTTTTTGGAATGGGGAGGACAATCGTTAATCGATTTTTCGATTGTTGTAGGAGTTTGGGCAAAACTTAAAATTGCTGAAAAAAATAATATAATCATAAAACAATTATAAGTTTTTCTTTCACATCTACCACAAAAAAAGCCCTCAGTTTTCACTGAGGGCCATTCGGATGTTACGATCCCAAAGAGGGGACAAAGAACTCAATCTTAATTACTTAAGAATTCCTTCTTGTTTCATAGCAGCTTGAACAGATGGACGCTTATAAACGCGGTCCATGAATCCTGTAATGTTTGACCACTTAGAAAGATCGATCTTCAAGTGGTTTGTCCAGTTAAGAACTGTAAATACGTAAGCATCAACAGTTGAGAAGTTCTTGCCCATGAAGAAATCATTGTTAGCAAGTTTAGTATTTAGGTAATCAAATTTAGTAGCAAGATTATTGATGTGGTAAGTTTTGAAGCTATCGATAATTGTAGCGTCAGTAACGTTCATAGCAGTGAACATTCTTTCAGCTCCCCATAGTGGTGAGAAACCTTTGTGTAGTTCAGTAGAAACGTAGTTCATAAGTTCAAGACCACGGTAGTATTCCATAGTACCGAATTTTGGGAAAAGGTTAGCTTCTGGTTTTTGATTAGCGATGTAGTTCATGATCGCAACACCTTCAGTTAGGTATTCGCCATTATCCATTTTCAAAGTAGGAACTTGACCTTTCACGTTGATTTTCGAGAAATCACCTGAAGCAACAGTCTTAGTCTTCATGTCTACAACTTCACACTCATAAACTGAGTTTAGTTCTGCTAAGCAGATGTGAGAAGCGAGTGAACAAGCACCTGGGCTGAAATAAAGTTTCATAACTTTCTCCTTTAAGAGGTTGGAATTTGAATTTGACTATTCTTCAATACTCTCGGCTTGAAAGCTAGACCCAGTGCTCATCTCCAAGCATTATCTGACTACTTAAGTATCTTTTCCTGCTCAACTTCTTGAATTAAGTTAGGGTAGTCGGTAATGATGCCATCAACACCCATTGTTTTGAGCTCTTTCATAGGGGCAATTTCATTAACGGTCCAAGGAATAACCTTAATTTGTTTGCTATGGAAAAAATCTACTTGTTCCTTGGTGAGCATCTTATAATCCGGAGAAAAAACGGTAGGATTTTTCTTAAACTCTTTTAATACGTTTTGAAAATCGTAGGGCACTTCAATTAAGGCGACGGTCTTGATATTAGGATACTTATCATGGATGTAATTGATCACACGCCAATCAAAACTCTGAAGAGTTACCTGTTCTAACTTCACCTTTTTCATGATTGATTTCACAACCAAATCAGTAAATTGTTTGAACTGTGGTTGCAATGATAATTCTTCTTCCTCTTTAGTCGATTTAATTTCAATACTGTAAGAATGCTTGCCTGACTTTTCCATCTCTCCCAATAAATCACTTAAGAGAGGTTTTATTTCTTTCTTTTTTTCTTGTTTTAAAAAACGTGGATGAGTTTTTGATCCACAATCAAATTTTTTAATCTCGACATAACTCATTTGATATAGAGCAAATTCCTTTTCTTTAACTGGTTTTCCATCTTTTGTAAGACAAATTTCTTCGCTCATCCAAGCGTCGTGTGAAACAACCACTTGATTATCTTTCGAGATGACAACATCCATTTCTAGAGTCGTTATCGGAAACTGTAATCCTTTCTTCATGGCTGCTATAGTATTTTCTGGATAAAGCCCTCTTGCTCCTCGATGGCCTTGCCAATCAAAAGAATAAGCAAGATTGGAAATTAAGATGACTCCAAGAAAAGGTAATAAATTATTCATTAAAAATCTCCAAGATTATAATAATGGAAATCTTAAGGGATATTACTTTTCTAGGCAATGAAGTGGGCTATTCTTTTTAAGATAATCTTCCATAATGGGCCAATAATAGATTCCGGTTTTCTCATAAGTAGGTACTAGAGTGAAAAGATATTTAGGGAGGGAAGCTTTTAGAGCATCAAAAATCTCTCTCGGCATGGCCAATTTATAAACTTTTAAAGGATGAAGATTCATATCTGCTGGCCAAAAATTTATACCGAGATCATTATCTCGACTTTTAATGAAACGTCTGATGTTATTTAAAAGAAAGCCATTCACATGAAAACGCACCAACTCCCATCCTGGGTCTCCTACTTTTCTGACATGAGGAAAATTATCAACAATGCTTCCAAAAGTGATATTTCCTTTTTCGATATTCATTCCCTCAAAGGCACAAATATGAAAGCCAATATCTGCTTTAGTCGCCTCTGAAACCATCTTGGCCATATGTTCGCCCCAACATGATGTTGTTAGTTCGCGACGTCCATTTTGATATCCAGAAAGTGGTATATCAGAGGTAGCAATAACTTCGTCCCATTTTCTTCCAAAGCGAATTTCAAATTCATCAGCTCTTCTTTCTATCAATGTTTGAACAAAGTTTTTCAACTCTCCATCTTCAAGTGTTACTTGAGAGACATCATGAACCTGATAAGAAATAGTTCTCACTTTCTTTTTGGTAATATCTAATAATAAGCTCCCGACCCCAAGACCATGGGCTCCAGTCTGGACGATAGGGATTTGACGATCTTTTTTATTGGTGGCCCAAAGAATTTCATCTAACCGTGTATGAGAATGACCGCCTACAATGACATCAATATTTGATGTCTTCTGTGCCAGCTCTTGATCCTTTTTATATCCTAGATGAGTAAGAGCAATAACCAGATCAGGCATTCCTTGATTGAGAACTTTATCATAAGCTCGTCCGACATCTATAGGGTCCATAATATGACCAGGCTTTAGCGGATACTGGTAGTGAGCCTCATTAGTGGATAGCCCAATGATACGGATAGAAAGAGGTCCTTTCGTCACATCAGTAGTTGCTTTAATCCAGGGCCCAAGTTTCATCGCTGGTGTGGAAATCAGGTTGGCTGACAAAATTTTGGTTGAAATGTTGGCCATTTGAAGTTGATCGGCTAGTCTTAATCCTCCAAACATATAGTCGTGATTACCTATGATGGAAACCTCAATCCCCAGCATCTCCATGGCTCTTAAACTTGGAACACCCTCTTGAACTAGATAAAAAGACGTTCCTTCTCCCCAATCCCCAGCATCCAAGATAAGCGTTTGGGCTCCCTGAGCCTCTCCCCAACGTTTTAACTCCATGATCTTAGTTTTGAGCTTGGCATACCCTCCACGTCCATCAACGTGAGACTCCAAGTAGGAATGTAAATCATTGGTATGAATAATATGAAGTTTGGCAGCGAAGGCTTCACTGGAAAAGAAAAATAAACTAAGCCAAAGTATGAAATGAACCAACAAACGTACCACCTGAAAAGAGTTAGGATTCTTTAACTCACTTTATTGATTTTCGTCAATGAGGCAACAATACAAACATGTCAAAAATACAGGTATTATTCCTAAACTTTCGCCTAGATGGTATAGTGCTGGCTCTTGAAGGATAATTGAAATGAAAAAACTTCTGCTCCTTACCATCCTCTTATGCGCATCCTCACTAGCTTGGAGCTTTGAAGTTCCCGGTACCTGTGCTGATGTTTCGGGAACATATTCCATTAGCAAAATGGTATGCCAGGGGCAATGGAGTAACGTCTACTTGGTTTTAAACGACAAAATGTTTACAGGAATTTTTGACGATTACGAGACTGTACAAATTACACAAAAAGACTGCCACTCAATAAGCATAAAATTAAGTGCTCAAAAGAGAGGGGTTGAGAAGATCATTGAACTTCCCAAATTTGAAAATCGTCACAAAATCAAGATGAAATTTTCCGCTGAACGTATTCGTATGCAACAAGGCAATATATTTAAACGTTTTGTGGCATCATTTGAAAAAGTCGATGAAGACTTAGTTCTAACAAATGAATATGGCCCAGGTTTTAAAATTCTTGAAATTATGAAACAATGTCAGCTACCAAGAGTAGAAGAAAAACCTTAGAGGTTAGACAAGGGAACAAGTTTAAGTTTACTGACCTCAGCATAAGTACTGCGCACCACTTTCTTTTTTGCCAAATCAAATTCCACTGCTCCACCTTTATCTTTGTTAGTAGAAAGGGCGTAATAAAGCTTACCAGCTTTCATCACTTTGTAATGTAGTTGATCATTAAATGCGTGATGTTTTGCTGAATCTTTATAGTGAAAAAGTATCATCTTCTTTTTTACATCATAAGCAGCATATTCTGCATAAGGTTCTGTTTCATAATTACGTAAGAAAAAAAGTAGATGAGCACTTTCATCATGAAAGACTTCGCCTCCAGGAAGATCAAAAAGTTTTCCATCTGAATTCACTAGAATAGTTCGACTATTAAAATCTCCAAACTTATAAATGAGAAAAACATCTTCTAGATGCTGACGGCGACTCATGTAAACCGCTGCATGCCCGCCTGTACTTTTAATTTTTTCAAAATTGAGACTGGAGAAAATTTGATGACTCTTTCTCACTTCAACTTTCGCTGCCAAAGAACCATCATCAAAGTTTTCCAAGCGCAAGCTCACAGTAAACTCTTTAAAAGGAACTTCTTTATAGGAGACTTTCTCATGACGAGCAAAGGCAGTCGTCACAAAAAGAAAAAAGAAAATAAAAATAAAATATGGGGTATTTCTCATACTACCAATTAATCGTTTTTTTAATTGAAGGATCAAGCGAGAGAGCCACCGGACAGGCCATAGCTGCCCTCTTGAGAGATTCCATTTGCTCCGCCGATATTTTTTTATCAGCTCCATGCCAATTGAAATTCAAAATAATTTCTTCCACTTTACGTGGACTTTGACTCATTTTTTTTTCAATCTCGATTTCAACTCCATCCATGTTAACCTCTAAACTTTTAGCTTTAATACCCATAATGGTTAACTTACAAGATGCCAATGAAGTACATAGAAGATCTGTAGGTGAGAATGCTTCTCCTAATCCTTGATTGTCTTTCGGAGCATCGGTAATAATTTTGTTCTTTGATTCTAGATGAACCGCTTCAGTGCGAAGATTTCCATTGTAACGGCTTATCATTTTTGACATATTTAATTCCTTTTAACGGCTTATACATTCTACGCAAAACATTGTGATCAACTATTCAGTGTCTAATCATTTTTTGCCTTTCTTTTGTCTCCCTACTACAATTGAGCCCAAACAATAAGGATCAACAAAACATGAGACGCCTGTGCGCTTTTCTTATTCTAACGGTAGTTAAAACTTTGTCCCACCTATTTTTTCAAGGTGAGTTCGTTTGGTTACAGGGAAAACAAGAAAAACCATTCGATAATATTCAACTTTTAGTTTTTTTAAACCATACCAGTCTCTATGAACCGCTCTTTATTCAGGCCCTAACCATGAAATTTTTATGGAGGATGTCGGGGCACATTAGTCTACCTGGCGCAGATATTACTTTAGAGCGCCCAATCGTTGGACTCTTTTGGAAACTGATGATTCCAAGAATTACCCCCATTACTAGAAAAAGGGATGATAGCTGGCAAAATTACTTAAACAGTATAGAAAAAGACGACATCGTATTCATCGCTCCTGAAGGGCGTATGAAAAGACCCAATGGTCTTGATAAGCACGGAAATCCCATGTCAGTAAGAGGGGGGATTGCGGATATACTGGAATGCTTAGACCAAGGAACGATGTTTCTGTGTTTTTCCGGTGGTCTTCATCATGTTCAGGCCCCTGGTGAAAAGTATCCTACTCCTTTCAAAAAACTGAGAATGAATTTTGAATTGTTTTCAATCGAAGAATATAAAAAAAGATTTTCTCATCTTGATGCCAAAGAAAAAAAGTTGGCCATCATCAAAGATTTACAACATCGATTGGAAACAAATTGTCCTCCCGATATAGATTAAAATTTAAGATCAAAAAAAAGCCCCTCTTCCGAGGGGCTTTTTCTATCGAATAATTAGTAGTGTAATTAGTTCAAAATGAAATTCTTAATTAAGCAGCCCTAAAGTCCAAACGATCACATTAAACGCTTGATTAACTTGTGATTAACAATCGAACCTTTTTCGCGTGGCAATCGTTATTTCTTCGTCCATCAATTCATTGCTTAACCCAAAAACTAGTCCTTTAGAAGAATGTGCAATGGAAATCTGGAAGTGGCAGTACCTCTGTTTACAAAATAAGAAAGACAAATTTCGAGATTATGAATTTTAGCAGCGAGAGCAACATTTGAACCGGTAGTCCCTTCTAGAACATACTGCGTTGGATCGTCATGAAGGATAATATACATTCTTTGATCAGGCGAAGCTACGGATAAACTTTTAATTTTTCCACAGATCATTTCGTCTGATGAAAACGCAGAAACAGAGCTTAAAACAACTAATCCGATAATAATTTTTTTCATAATTTTCTCCTGAGCTAATGCTCGTTTAATCTAATGTTTTCAACTTCGTTATTGAGTTGAATTTCTTTGTTATTCTTAACAGCAGTCTAAATGAAGGGCGTGAAGAATCGAAAAAAATAATCTGCCATGATTTTTTCGTGTATGTCTTTGAAATCTAAGATGAGGTTATGTTAAGGTGAATGCCTGAATCGAATAAAACACGCTCTAATAAGAAGAAAGAGCACAAGCAGAACTAGCAATATATTACGAAATACTACTAACTAGCTGCCCCACCTTTTAGAACAAGAAAACCCCTCGGGCTATCTTTTACTATTTATCATCGTAATTTTTAGACTTTATTGACTTAAATTTTACTTATTTAAGCTTTTTGGGATTGAACAAAATAGCCCAGCACCTCTTTAACTCTACTCTTACTACTTCTCTTGGTCTTGCTCGCTGTTTGATTCGACAATTCTAAATTGACCTTCAAAGCTTGAACTATTTTAAAAATGGAACAGTTTACCGGAATAAAAAAAGCCCCTCTTGCGAGGGGCTTTTTTATAGAATAATTGATAGAGTCATTAGTTCTTGATGGCGATTTTAATGTGTTGAGATTCAACCACGTTATCTTTGCCTTGAACTGTAATATGGCCACGATAAAACATTTCGTAATTTCCGTTCTTCATGTTTGTCGTTCTGAAACCAAGAAGCATTGAAGGAAGGATCTCGCCTTGAGTTCTACTGTAAGCTACTTTGCCAGAACTATCTAAAGCAACTAGTTCAACAGCTTGAAGAGGAACAGAAGAAGTGGTTGTTGCTAAAGCAATTTCAATACGGCCTTTCAAGTTCATCCAATCAATATTGGTCGAGGTAATTCTAACAGACAAGTTTGCAGGAAGTTCATTAACGATATTTAAACGTTGAATAACAGAACGCTTTCCAGCTCTTTCTGCGTAAACTTCATAAGTACCATCTGGAATACCTTGCTCAATTTGAGCTGCACATTGATTGTTTTCTTTTTCAATACATTCAACGTTGTAAACGGTGTTGGTCTTTGTGTTTTTGAGAACAGTTTTAACTACTTCTTTAGAATTTGAGTGGATCACTTTAATTTCAGATAAGTCAGAAATATAAGCACCGTCAAGTGGAGAAGCAATATTTACGTAAGCGTCATCTTTAGCAATTGTGAAGCCGTAGTTGGTTGAACCAATTCCAGATTTATCATCCCAGCTGATTCTTGCAAAACCTTTTTCACCCCATTCAACACCCCAAGAGTTTCTGATGATCCAGTAACGTTCAGTAGCGTTGTACCCAACTAAACTAATAGCGTGACCGCCAACTTGAGTTGAAGAAGTTGATTTATAAATACCACCTGAATAAGCAACAAAGTCTGAGTAAACGTTCATTTGAGTGATAAGTGGTCCTTTCTTAAGAGCAGCAATCACAGTTGAAACTGCTCCGCTTGCAGAATAAGTTGTAAGAGCTTTGTACGAGCGAGATTTGATATCGCCACAAGCACTCTTACAAGCAACATCTTTTCCACTTGACCCAGAAGTGTATGGAAGACAGGCCATATCTGGAACACCATTTTTAGCAACGTAAGAAGCACCAGATGATGTAAACCAGCCACTATCGCACTTACCACCACCACAACCAAAAAGTGCTTGAGGTGAGAAAGCTGGGTGATACCAAGGTTGTCCAGAGCTTACAGAAACTTGACCTTCAAGAGTGGCAACAGTAGCGAAAGCAACACATGATCCGCAGTTTGCTTGATTCATCACTGGGCCTAGCCAGTTAACTCCATTAACATTTCTCCAATCGATGCTATCTTCTGCAGCACGAGGAAAATAATCTTGTTTAAGAGTTGTGTTCTTTAAAGTTTCAGCACCTAAAAGGCGCTTAATTTCTTTAATTGAAAGTCTAGTGAAGATTGATTCCTTGGCAGTCCATTGAAGACCTTGGTCTTTAATGTTTTTTTGTATCGATTGAACATTGAGAGCTCCGGCAAATGCGCTGGAGATTAAGAGAGTCCATAACATAAAATACCTACCAAAAAAAAAGTAAACTGAACGAATATGTATAATATAAAAAAAAGCGACAATTTGACTATGGCGCAAAACTGACATCACCTTACAAATGAACAGTGTTTAGAAAGAAATTTTGAGAAAAGCCCTGAGTCAAAGAAAGGCCACAAAAAAGTTACTTAACGCTTAAGACACTTATATTCAACTTCTACACCAATCGGTCCAAGCTCAGGTTTGTTTTTAAAACGAAGAATTTTCGGTTTTCCAGAGACTCTCGGACGTTTGTCGGCTCCACAAGTATTGTTAACCTCAACCAGAGCAGCTCTCACTAAAAAAGAGACTTTTTCCGGCTCTGTGTCTACATGCCGATACCCTTTCCAATCTCTGGAAACTGGCTCGATTCGAATATTTTTTTCGGTCACTAATGAATAGTAATGATCGTTGTAAAGTTCTTTTAAAACACCCTTGGGTGTTGTCTCCGTTTCAAACGTAGAATGAGAACAGGCTTGTATCAAAAATACTAAGAAAAAAAGCACGATGTTTGTTGGAATCTTAAAGATCACTTTGCTACACTCACTCTATGAATAATTTACCATGGTCCAAAATCATTAAACTCTCGCGAGAAGAATGGCCTTACTTAGGCTGGGGATTTTTGTTTCTTATTATCAGCAGTGGATGCCTACTTGTCTATCCTCAATCCATAAAATTGATCATTGATGAAGCGCTTAAAAATAAAGATCAGAATGCACTGAATTTTGCTCTCAAGCTGGCGTTAGTTATTTTCATCGTTCAGGCAATAACAGGTGCTCTCCGCTATTATTATTTCACACTTGCTGGTGAGAAAACGGTGAAGCGTCTACGTCAAAAGCTCTTTTCTCAAGTCATTTCTCAAAATATGGAATTCTTCGATCGGGCAAAGACAGGTGAACTCTTAGGCAGACTTTCAGCAGACACTGCCGTTTTGCAAAATGCCTTAAGTGTCAATATATCCATGCTTTTTAGAAATTTAGCACAGGCCATTGGTGGGGTGATTCTGCTTTTTTCAACTTCCCCCAAGTTAACTTTTTTTATCCTAGCTCTTATTCCCCCTTTAGGTTTTTTAGCCGGTCGCTTTGGAAAAAAAGTCAAAGGGATGTCGAGAAAAACACAAGATGCCTTAGCAGGTTCTTCCGCCGTTGCTGAAGAAAGTCTTTCTGGTGTAAGAACAGTAAAGGCTTTCGCTCAAGAACAATATGAAATTAACAGATATGGTGAGAGGTTAGAATTCTCTTTCAAACTTTCTGTCGAAAAAATTAAAGAGATTGCAAAATTCACCAGTCTGGTAATGGGTTTGGGGTTAACCTCTGTCGTTTTTATCATTTGGTATGGTGGGACTTTAGTGATTAATGGAGAGATGAGTGTCGGAACACTTACCAGTTACCTACTATACGTTATGACGGTGGCTTTTTCCGTCGGAATGTTGGGAAGTCTCTATACTGATTTCATGTCGGCCTTTGGAGCCAGTGGAAGAATTTTTGAATTATTAGAAAAACTTCCCGAAGTGACCCATACTGAAAAAAAGTTAGAACAGGTTTCCGCACTTGAAGGAAAAATTGAATTTAAGAATGTGGCTTTTTCCTATCCAACACGCCCTGATGTTAAAGTATTAGAAGATGTCAGCTTCACTATAAATCCTAGAGAGACCTTGGCCATAGTAGGATCTTCAGGCGGAGGAAAATCAACTATCGTTCAATTATTACTTAGATTTTATAATCTTAGTTCTGGCGATATTCTGATCGATGGAAAATCTCTTCAAACCTTTGATTTAGAATCATTGCGTGGAAGTATTGGTCTTGTTTCTCAAGAACCAGTATTGATCTCAGAAACCCTAGAAGAAAATATCCGTTACGGTAAACCAGGGTCATCTCTTTTAGAAGTAGAACAAGCTGCTCAATTGGCCCATGTGACTGAATTTATCGGACGGTTTCCTGAAGGCTATAAAACTTTAGTCGGTGAAAAAGGGGTACAACTTTCTGGAGGACAAAAACAGAGAGTGGCGATAGCAAGAGCCATTATTAAAAATCCACCTATCTTAATTTTAGACGAAGCCACATCGGCGCTGGATGCTGAAAGCGAACATCTGGTAAGAGCTGCTTTAGAAAATCAAGTTGGAAAAAGAACCACTATTGTGATTGCTCACCGTTTATCAACGGTAAAAAAAGCTGATCGAATTATCGTTTTACACCAAGGAAAAATGGTAGAGTCAGGAACTCACGACCAATTAATGAAAAGTGAAACAGCCTATTATAAAAAACTAGTCGAAAGACAATTTGAATAAGGAGAAAAAATGAGAAATGTATTAAATGACACTCAAGTAGATGGGGCAGCCCTAAAAACGATCGAAAGTTTTCACGGGAATGTCGTAAACGAAGTAATGAGTACCGTAAGCTCAAACAAAGTCGTAGTGGTAGGAATGGCTCATAATCCTTTTGTAAAAAAAGCCCGAAAAGCTCTTGAAGAAAAAAAACATTTCTTTTAAGTATCTTGAGTACGGAAGTTATTTTTCTATGTGGAAACAAAGACTGGCCATTAAATTATGGAGTGGCTGGGCAACTTACCCTCAGGTTTTTATCGATGGTAAATTAATTGGTGGCTTTAAAGACCTCGAAGCAAAATTAAGTCGTAACGAAATTAAATAATTTTCCAGGTACGAATATTTAAAGGCCAGGTGATAGTGTGAAATTCATTATCACCCCAGGCTTTTTTTAGTTCTGGAAAAAATTTCTCAACAGGGTTCTCCCCTTTTTCTTTGATATATTTTTGAGTCGCAGACCAAGTCATTAAATAACCAACTAGATGTGCTAAGCTCCAGTTAGCACTCATGGAAATAGCAGGGGATGTTAATTCGTGAAATGGCATAAAAATGTTTTGATACCCGTTTTCGACATGTTGGCGTTCAGGGTCCCAATAAGTATCAAGCACACCACGATATAATTCCATAACAACTTTATCAATTTCGGGAGTCAAGAATGCCAAAGCATAACTCCAGACCACAAGATGAGTTTCACTCTTTGCATGTTTTTTTACCACTTCTGCAAAAATGGCATGCTTAAACCAATGAAAAGCCTGAGCAACAGTAATCAAATCAAAAGTTTGACCTATTTCCAAAGGTGGATTTTCGGCTGTTCCTTCTTTATAAATAATATTTTCTTTGGTAAGTGCGTGCTGTAGCTGCTTGGCACTCGGATCAGTTCCAATAACTTGATCAAACGTTTTCGCCAGTTCGTAGGCAGCTTGGCCATTTCCTGTTCCAACATCCCAAACACTTTGATGGCCTTTGCATAAACTAGCTAAGTATGAAAAAAGTTGATCTGGATAGCGAGGTCTAAAATCTAAATATTTTTGGGAATCAGTTGAGAAAAGATCTTTAAAATCGGGTTGCATGGTGTTCATTTAAATATTCCACCACCCATTGATCCTCAGGTAAACATAATTCCATAAAATTTTTTTGATGCTGAATTAAAAATCGGAGTTGACCTAATTTGAAATAATCAATTGAGTGTAAGTAACAAAGAAAAATTGTGTGTTGATTATCATGCTTAAAAAAAATGGCTGAAGAAATACCTTCAGAGATGTTCTTATCTAGATATTTACATATTAAGCACCTCTGATTCATGTCTTCTTCTACCTAAATTAAGTGTCCCTATGGGGATCAAAGATAAAGTTTATTTTATCATAATTGGGCTTAAATTTGTAGCCGATGTGTAGCCAACTTTTTTTAACAGTACCTAACTTCTTTCATTGGTTTTTGTTTGCTAGTTTTCCCTTTAAAACTCTTATAGAATGACTTCGCTGTTATTAAACAAGGAGACTCCCCTGAAAATTCTAACATTAGCTATAATCTTAAGCTTCTTTTGTACAACTTTTGTCTATGCTCAGAGAAAAAAAAATCAACATCATCGTATTCAACAAGGCGTAAGCTCTGGTGATCTAACAAGGAAAGAGGCTCATAAACTTCATCAGGAACAAAAAGAAATCAAAGAAGACCGCATGCAAGCGATGGCCGATGGAAGCATTTCAAAAGAAGAAAGATCAGAATTAAAACACGAAAGAAATAAAGCTTCTCGCCATATTTATAAACAAAAGCATGATAGGCAATCTCAAAACAATAATGCTGTAGACAACGCAGCCTCTACCTCAACTACTCCAGCAACAAAATAATAATTCTGGTTGGGAGTGAAATCTCCTTCACTCGCTCCGATCTTTTTGAGCTAAAATGAAAGAGAAGGCAGTCAAAGGAGTTTATCATGTTAAGAACTTTAATTACTTTAGCGATTCTTTTTTCTCATTCTAGTTTTGCGGAGAAAAATAAAAAGGAAATGAAAGAAACGCTTAGCGAAAAAAGTCTTGGAAAAATAACTATCAGCCCCGCGATTATTACTCCTGTGCCAAAAAGTTTTCGTCCCAATACCAATATTAATAACATGGGAACCATTCCTATGGGCGGAACAAATCCTAATAACAATACCACACCCAATGTAAATCCATTGGCGCCCGGTACTGGCAATACAGTCGCTCCCTAAAATCTTTGCTGGTTATTGTTCTTTTAACTTACAAGTGTAACTGACTTTAAGACCTGAAGGATTAACCGGAGAAAAGAAGAGAGAGTTGGGATACTCCATTGGCTCCATTTCAATATTCACCTTAATGGCTTTTGTACCACAGGCTGCGGTCATTTCAAAATTAGCAATCGACTTTAAAAATTCTAGGCGAGCCTCATAAGAGAGGAAGGGATAACCCTTCCACTGCTTATGTACAGGTTTAACGATCAATTCACCAAAGCTATTAATAGACCTATAACTTAAGTTGCCGGACATTTTTTCTTCGCCCTCGAGGTTTTTCATCGAGGAACAGGAAAGAAAAAAAAGAAGCAAAACAAAATTTAAATATCTCATCCGCGGATATGCCAGCTTCTAGGTTTTGTAAAAGCCAGGATACCAAGATAAGAGAGAGTTGCGCCAAGCCCTGAATTTTTTCTTCCTGCCCATGGAAGATAAGCACTCACACGGTCACAACAATTTATATAAGAAGTTCCAGCATCGACTTGACCAACAATTTTTTTGGCTCGTTCGATATTTTTAGAATAAACAGATGCCGTAAGACCATACTCGCATTCATTCATGAGTTTTACAGCTTCTTCATCATTTTTTACTTTCATTACACCAATGACAGGCCCAAAACTCTCTTCAGTCATTACCTTCATTGTGTGATTCACTTCAGTCAGGATGGTTGGAGAATAAAAGCCACCATTCTCACCAAGGCGTTGACCACCATAAAGTAACTTCGCTCCTTTAGAAGTAGCATCTTTCACTTGCTCTTCTAAAAAAGCAATATGTGAAGGTCGAGTAATGGCTCCTTGATTAGTGGTTTTACTCATAGGGTCCCCCACTTTTAAGTTTTTAACTTCTTGTAAAAAGTGTCCCATAAATTCACCGTAAACATTTTCATGAACGTAAACTCTCTCCACAGCGCAACAACTCTGTCCATTGTTATAAAAACATCCCTCGGCAACGGCACCAGCTACTTGCTTTAAATCCATGATTTCATCAGTAACATAAAGAGGATCTTTTCCACCAAGCTCAAGACCCACTGGTACTAATTTGGAAGACACTTTTTCAGCAATATATTTTCCAGTCTTATAACTACCTGTGAAAAAGTAACCATCCATAGGCAGATTCAAAAGCACTTCCCCTACATCTGCTCCTCCAATAATTGGAACAAACACATCAGTCGGAATTCCAGCTCCGTGTAAGTATGTAGCAATATTTTGTCCTGTAAGAGTGGCGAATTCAGAAGGTTTATATAAAACGGCATTTCCAGCAATTAAGGCCGGGATAAAAACATTGGTTCCAACCAGAAAAGGATAGTTCCAAGCAGAGATATTACATATGACACCTAATGCATCAAAGCCTAAAACTTCCTTGGTGTTTCCATCGGTATTTAAATGGTTTTCAGATAACCACTTCTTAGAATTCTCTAGAAAAAACTTAATTCTATTTCTCGCCCCATTCACTTCATTCAAGGCCTCTTGATAAGGTTTCCCAACTTCAAGGGAAAGATCACGCGCCAGCGATTCTTTGTTTTTATCAAGCAAGTCATTATATGTTTGAATACACTTTAATCGTTCGTCTAAACTTTTTTTTGCCCATTCAACTTGAGCTTTTTGAGCCAGTTCAAATTTTTCATTGATAGAATTAGAGGTATCCTCTGCGACTTCTTTTATCAATTGATTATTAGCGGGGTTAGTAATCTTCATGCAAACCTCTTTAAAAAATATTGGTATAATGGCTCAGGGCTAATCACTTTATCTTGAATGGTATGAGAAAACTCTGGGTGCCATTGCACTGCTAAGACAAAATTTTCTTTCATATTTTTGTAGTGAAAAGCTTCAATTAATTGGTCTTCTGGACAAATAGCATCGACGATTAAATCATTCCCTAAAACTTTTACACCTTGGTGGTGAACAGTATTCACGGTCAATTTATTTTTACCATAAATATCTGCCAGTAAACTTCCAGATGTGCAATCAACATCATGATAAATTCGGTCATAAAGTTCAGCATTACGATGCTCAACGCCAGTCTTCGTTTGCGTTTTTAAATCTTGGTAGAGAGATCCACCAAAATAAACATTCACCAATTGAAAACCGCGACAGATAGCAAGGACGGGCTTTTTATTCTTAAAGGCCCAATCCATAATTTTTAATTCATATTGATCACGGTGATGATCCCCTGGCCAGCGACCATTTTCAATTAACTCTTCCTGATAAGATTTTGGCGAAACATCCGCACCACCCTGGAAAACAAATCCATCCATCTGAATGAGGTATTGCTCTAATTCTTCCCAAGGCAAGTCTGGAAGAAGAATGGGCATAACTCCTTTACGAGACAAAAAGCGACTCATATCATGTTCTAAATAAGAGAGTGTCTTATGACCAAAGACCGCACGATTTTGGTCAGGGTACATAAAACAACTACTCACACCCAGTTTAATCATTAGAGCGCCTTAGTATAAAGATCAAAAAAATCTTTTTTGGTCACAGGTTTTTCGTTACAACTCCAGCATGGATCTTTGAAAGCAAGATCAGATAATTTTTCTAAGTGAGCAGTTGTTACATTTTGTGCAGACAGTTTTGCCGGAATATTTACTTTTTTATTTAAGTCCATAATCCAGTTAATAAAACTTTCAGGCGATTGATCTTTGAGACCAATAGTTTGCGCCATAATGCTCATGCGAGGGCCAGAAACAGATTTATTAAATTCCATCCCGTAAGGGAGCATGATCGCGTTGGCTAAACCATGGTGCATGTCACTCAAAGTCGACAAAGGATGGGCCAATGAGTGAACGATGCCGAGACCTTTTTGAAAAGCAGTCGCTCCCATAAGGGCACCCATCATCATCTTTGAACGTGACTCCAGATCAGGATTATTCGTGGCTCTTTCTAAACTTTGAGAAATAAGTCGAATTCCTTCTAAAGCAACTCCATCACACATTGGTGAAAAGCCTTTTGAAAGATAGGCTTCAATATTGTGGGTAAGGGCATCCATTCCTGTAGCCGCTGTCACAAAAGCCGGAAGTCCCATTGATAATTCAGGATCTGCAAAAACTTTTTTTGCCATGAGCTTAGGTGAAAAAAGAATTTTCTTTTCATGAGTTACATCATCAGCAATAACAGTCGAGCGACCTACTTCTGAACCAGTACCAGAGGTTGTCGGAACAGTGACGAAATATGGAACTGGGCCCGTAACATGTTGATCACCACCAATGGCATCATCATAATCAAATAGATCTAAAGTATGGTGAGCCTTTAAAGCAATGGCACGGGCAACATCCATAGAAGCTCCTCCACCGAAGCCAACAATAGAGTCACAATGAGCATTCTTAAAAGTCTCTGCGCCTTTCAAAACATTGGATTTAACCGGATTTTTAGCGATGTCAGAAAAAATAGTGACAGTTAAGCCACATTTTTTTAATCCCTCAACCACCTTATCAAAAACAGGAAGTTTCGTTAATCCCGCATCCGAAACCATCAAAACATTTTTTAAACCTTGTTCTTTTAAATGTGGACCTAATTCTTCAATAACACCTTTACCAAAACGAACCAGTGTCGGAAAATTGTAATTGTAACGTGTGTTCCAGTCATAATTCATAATGAATCCTTTTCAATTATTATTAATATTAAACAATTTCAAAATATCTCTTATATTCCCAATCTGTAACTGCTTTAGCGTATTGCTTACACTCTAACTCACGTGAGCCAGTAAAATGTTTGACAAAATTTTCACCAAAAATCTCCATTGCCACTTTTGATGACTTCATATTTTGAGTAGCATCCCAAAGATTTTTAGGAAGAGAACCGTTACTTAAATCACGATAGCCGTTTCCTTTTGTCGCTGGTCCAAGTTTTAATTTATTCTTGATACCATATAGTCCAGAAGCAAGTGCTGCTGCATGAGCAAGATAAGGATTAGCATCGGAGCCTACTACACGAAGTTCAATGCGTGTTGATTTTGAATTTCCTGGAAGGGCCCTAATACAAGTTGTGCGATTATCAATGGCCCAAGTAATGGTAGTTGGAGCCCAAGCGCCCTCCACTAACCTTTTAAAAGAATTAATAGTAGGAGCGTACATCGGCAAAACAAAAGGCATGCAATGAAGTAGACCTGCGATATAGCTTTCCATCATAGGACTCATCTTTGTCGCTGACTTATCATCAAAGAAAAGATTATTTTTATCATCCCACAAACTTTGATGAATATGCCCAGAACAACCGGGAAGTTTATCACTAATTTTCGCCATAAAAGTTGGCATGATGTCGTATTTAAGACCAATCTCCTTTACCCCAGACTTAAATAGAACTGCTCTATCGGCAGATTCTAGTGCGTCTCCATAGAGAATCGCTGCTTCTAAAACTCCTGGACCGGTTTCAGTATGAAGTCCTTCGATTGGAACTCCAAATTTAAACATGAGGTCATAAACTTCATTCAAGAAGTCTGAGTTTTTGGCCATACGAAGAAGTGAATAACCAAACATTCCTTCAGTCAAATGATCAGGCGAATTAAAATTTTTAGCATGTAACTCTTCAGAAGTTTCACGAAAATTGAACCACTCAAATTCTTGGCCAAAAGATGGTTTAAAACCCATTTTATTGCATTCAGCTTTTACTTTCTTCAATAAATTACGAGGACAAATATCAAGATTAAAATCACCCAAGAAAAAGGGAACATCATTATCCCACGGAACTTTTCTGAAAGTTGTCAGATCTAAAGTTGCGTTTGCATCAGGATATCCGGTATGCCACCCAGTAAAATCCATTCCTTCGTAGGCAAGATCGTTTATATCCCAACCAAAAATAACATCACAAAAACCAAAGCCCCCTTCGACGGCTGAAAGAAATTTATCTTTATGAAGATACTTTCCACGCAAAACTCCATCAAGATCTGTAATGGCCACTTTGACTTTGGGGTTAGGTGAATTTTTCACCTCTTCTATTACTTGTTCTTTTGTCATCTGACCCATATGCAGTCTCCTTACAATATATATTTAAGCAAGTACCTTAGCTTTCTCTTCACTCGTCACAAAAAACCGAAACCAAACATACGACAGTGCCAAAATTCCAAGATAAATCAATCCTAGTTTTAGATTAAAAATCATCATTGAAATAAGACTGACAATTGCAATGATTAATGCAAATGCCTGAGCATAAGGATAGAAGCTCGCTTTAAAGGGTCTTTCTAAATTGGGTTCCATTTTTCTTAAACGAAAAAAAGTAATCAGAGAAAAAATATAAAGAGTAATCGCTCCAAAACAAGCGATGGTAATGATCTCACCAGTCTTGCCTGTTAACAGTGCTGCTATCCCCACAAACATGTTGACGATAAGTGCATTGGCAGGAGTTCTAAAACGGCGATGAGTTTTTCCTAAAAACCTTGGAAAATATCCTACACGACCAAATTCAAAAGTTACTCTTCCAGCAGCTAAAATTATTCCATGAAATGAAGCTACTAATCCAAAGAGACCAATAGTTAAAAGAAGATGATAAAGCATATTATCTTTACCTACGATCTTAGAAAGTGCCATGGGAAGTGGTGAATCTGAAGCGGCAGCACCTGGACTTGAGTAAACAATGGCTTCCCAACCACCCACTCCAATAGAGGCGATAAAAGTTAAAAAACATAAAATAACTAAAGTGAACATGGCCCAACCAAAACCTTTCACCACATTTTTTTGTGGATCAATGGCCTCTTCTGCGACGTTTGCCACGCCTTCAATTCCAAGAAAAAACCAAATAGCAAAAGGAATGGATGCAAAAATACCAGTCACGCCATTTGGAAAAGCATTAAGAGTTAAATTCGCCATTTGAAAATGCGGCAGTGTAACTCCCGCAAAAAGGAAAAGTTCAAAGACTGCAAAAATGGTTATAAACAATTCAAAAGAAGCTGCTGCTTTGACACCAGAGATATTTAATCCAGTAAAAATAAAAAAAGCAAAACCCGCAATAACAGTTATAGGTATAGTGGGAAAAAACTCATGAAAATAAGCACCGATGGCAAAAGCAATTGCAGGAGGAGCAAAAATAAATTCAATCAATTGGGCCATACCAGTGATAAAACCGACATCAACACCAAGTGCACGATTGGCGTAATCAAAAGCTCCGCCGGCTTTTGGGATAGCACAAGCGAGTTCTGTATAACTGAAGGTAAAAAAAATGTACATCACAGTAATAAACAAAGTTGAGATAGCGAGACCTAAAGTCCCCCCCTGCGGCAAACCAAGATTCCATCCGAAGTACATACCAGAAATAACATAGCCTACTCCCAGTCCCCAAAGCATAAGAGGACCAAGTGTTCTTTCCAGCCCATTTTCTTCATTGGATTGCATCGAAAAACTCCGAATTTTTATGAAGGTCCATTGTATGTTGTATGAAGAAAAAAGCCACCAAGCAGTGCAGTCCATTTGCTAAAATCTAACGCTCGTTTCCAGGAGTAAATTTATCAATTATTGGAGTGCTATCTTAAGAATTATTTTCCATGACTTCTAGATAAATTGGCTGCTTTCTAAATAATTCACGAATAGCAGATAACTTTGGGCAGTGCTCATTAAACCAATCCTCTCCTGGACGCCAACTCATCATAACACTCAGATAAAAATCAATCAGACTTTCTTGAATGCCTAAAAACCAAGGGCCGTTACTGGCACCATTTTCCAAATCCAACCATAATTTCTTTCTAAAATCATCGGTTGTTGAGCGTAATTCTTTTTGAGCCTTCTGATCTGCTACAAATCTTGCTGGAACATCACCAAAAGTAAATGTGGGATAGAGTGAAGCAACTAGAAAAACTGACCAGCGTAAAAAAAGCGGATAGGCTAAATCCTCAGTCTCAGGAACTAAATTCATGCGGGCCTTTTCATTAAGAAATAAAGCCATGGCCAAACTTTCCGTCATAATTGTGCCATCAGGTAAACTTAAAGCAGGAACTTGTCTTAAGGGATTGAGCTTACCAAACTCTTTACTCAAGCGAATCTGATCCCATGTGAAAAATTGAACTTCATAGGGAAGACCCGATCGCTTCAGCATCAGCTCAACAATCGTTCCTCCACTGTGTTTTATTGAAAATAATTTATACATGCATTTAAGTGTACGAGAGGCCTGTCGTGAGCGCAAGTATGCTCACGACAGGTAATAACTAGGCTTGTAAGTTCGCTACCAATTGATCAAGATCGAGGACTACATTTTGATTCTCTTCACTCTTACGCCAAGAAACTTTATTAGAATCCTTTTCTTTTTTTCCAATCACAAGATAAGAATGGACTAATTCATTCTCTATGGATTTTTTTAATTTGTGTGATAAAGAGAAATCACTTTCGTCTAATTCGACCCTAAAGCCAAATTGTCTTAACTCTTTCATCACTTGCTGAGAATAATCTTGAGCTTCGGGGGCCAGGCAAAGTATCTTGATTTGAACTGGCATCAACCAAAAAGGTAATCGACGACCATAGTGTTCTAAAAGAATTCCAACAAAGCGTTCAAGTGAGCCATAGATAGCTCTGTGGAGCATGTAGGGAATTTTTTTTTGTCCCTTTTGATCAAAGTAATGAAGATTAAAGCGCAATGGTAAATTAAAATCAAGTTGGATAGAAGAGCATTGCCAAGATCGTCCATGAGCATCCTTTATTTCAAGATCCAATGAAGGCCCATAAAACTTTGCTTCGCCTACATTGTAAATAACTGGATACCCTTTTTCTTCTAAAGCCTGGGCCAAGGCTTTTTCCGCCATCAACCAATCTTCATCTTCCCCCAAATACTCTTTTTTCCCTGGAGAACGAACGGAAAGCAAAAATTGAAAGTCTTTCATTCCACAACGATTCATGATTTGTTCAATTAATGATATGACGGATTTTACTTCGCTAACTAACTGATGATCTTCACAAAAAATGTGAGCATCATCTTGATAAAATGATCTCACCCTTAGAAGGCCATGAAGTGAGCCAGAATTCTCATGACGATGGACATGGCCTAATTCACAGAGCCTTAAGGGAAGTTCTTTA
This sequence comes from Bacteriovoracaceae bacterium, assembly GCA_049318265.1. Taxonomy (GTDB): domain Bacteria; phylum Bdellovibrionota; class Bacteriovoracia; order Bacteriovoracales; family Bacteriovoracaceae; genus JBEIOQ01. Next base: position 89,586 of record JBMOGR010000003.1, on the reverse strand, counting down.
AAGAACCGTTTTTGTTCTTTAAAAACCAGAATAGCACCGGGGCAACTCATAGGTTTAACGGCATATTCTCTTTTTTCAACTTCAGAAAAATACATGTTCTGTCTGAAATAGTTCATGTGACCAGACTCTTCCCATAGTGACTTATCAAGGAGAATTGGTGACTCCATTTCTAAGTACCCATGATGAGAATGCAGTTCTCGCCAAAAAGCAATCAGGGCGTTTCTTATTTTAAGACCGTGATCTTTCCAAACAGGAAATCCTGGTCCCTTGTCTTCAAAAAAGGAAAAAAGAGAGTACTTGTCACCCAGTACACGGTGATCATGTATATTTTTCATAAAAACTCCAAACATATGTTCAAATTTAAACGTTAGAAAATGTCTTTTAGGTTAGGCGTAATCAAAGCTGTTGTTGCAGCCTTGGAAAAGGCCATAAGATTTTGTTAACCCCTAGGGGTTGTAGTGATGGTGGTGAATGAGAAAGGAAAGAAATTTGGTCTCATGTCGTAACAATAGCACGATTTTGCCCCCGATTCAATCGGGGGCAAAATATTTCAGTAAAAGAACTAATCATTAATATTAACAGCGTGAGAATTATATAAATCGCTCATAATCTCCGATCGGTCTGCAAGCTTACTTCTTCCTAAGATTTTATTAGCCTTATCAATAGCCTTGAAAGTTATCTTAAGTCTTTCTTTATTGGCTTTGGTTAATCTTTTCTTAATAAGATCAACTTTTTTTTGTGAATAATCAGCCTTCCCAATTTCAGTGGCTAAAATTTGATGAAGTTTTAGCGAGTCTTCGCGATACTTTTTAATCGATGCTTGAGTCTCAGTGTGGAGGGCCAGCAAAGCTGTCTTTTGCTCCGGTGTTAGATTAGTCGAATTTTCGATATTTTTCTCAACGCTTTTTTCAATTTGTTCATAACTTGAAACAGCAGGTACATCGGCAATTTCTTTCTCTAATTTTTTTTCTTGTTTTGAAGCACAACTCACCATTAAGCAAAGGGCAAGAATAGAAAGTAAGTGTTTTGAATTCATTGATAACTCCTTATTTAGTTGAGCTACAATAACAAACATAGCGATAGATTGAAACTGACAAAGATCACAAACCTAGTTGTTCTTTGTAATCTTCTTCCCGAAAACCAAAAGCCAAAATCTTCGCACCTTTTTCTAGTATCGGTCTTTTGATCATTGAAGGATGCTCCGCTATAAAGCGCCCCTTGTTCTTTGCAGCAAGCACTTCAAATTCCAACTTATACTTTTTATAAGTTTGCCCTTTTTCGTTGACAGGGAAGCCTCCAAAGGCTTTTCCCCACCGTTCAATATCCGCTTCCGTAGGTGGAATTTTCTTAAAATCGACAAACTCGAAGTTGATTTTATGATGTTCAAGGTAGGTACGAGCCTTTTTCACAGTATCACAATTAGCGATGCCATATAATTTCATAAAATCTCCTTACTATTGATGCATTAATCTTAATCAATTCATGCTAAAGTTCCAAGCATGTTACAGCTAACAAACCTATCTAAATCCTACGGCACAAGAGAGATCTTTGACCAAGTTACCCTGCAAATGGGGCCCGGTGAACGATTAGGGTTAGTTGGACGAAATGGTTACGGGAAATCAACTTTGTTTAAAATGATTCTCGGTGAAGAAGCCTATGATAGTGGATCTTTATCTTTTCCGAAAAATTATCGTTTAGGCCACCTGGCTCAACATTTACGTTTTACCAAACCAACCATTTTAGAAGAAGCCAGTCTTGGTCTGCTCCCAGAGGAACAAGAATTAACTTATAAAGTCGAGGCTATTCTTTTCGGTTTAGGATTCACTAAAGCAGACATGTCGAGGGCCCCCTCAGAGTTCTCTGGCGGATATCAAGTACGTTTAAATCTAGCAAAAGTTTTAGTGAATAACCCTAATCTACTGTTGCTTGATGAACCAACCAACTATCTCGACATTATTTCCATTCGCTGGTTGACTGGTTTTTTACGACAGTGGAAAAATGAATTGATTATTATATCCCATGACCGAGATTTCATGGACCGAGTGACAACTCATACGGCAATGATTCATAGAAACAAAATTAAAAAAATTCCAGGTGACACACAAAAAGTTTTTGAACAAATCATGCTCGAAGAAGAAATCTATGAAAAAACTCGTCAAAATGATCAAAAGAAAAGAGCGGAAGTAGAAGAATTCGTCAACCGCTTTAGGGCCCAGGCCAATAAAGCTTCCATGGTTCAGTCTCGAGTAAAAATGCTAGAGAAAATGCCAGAACAAGAAAAATTAGCCAAGATTCAGAGTCTTGGTTTTAGTTTTCATTACTCTCCTACCCAAGCCAAAGTTATTTTAGAAGCAGAAAATTTAAATTTTGGTTATGACGAAAATAAACCACTGATCAAAAATCTTTCCATCACTGTTAAACATGGTGAAAAGATTGCGATTATCGGTAAAAACGGTAAAGGAAAAAGTACCCTCCTGAATCTACTGGCGCAAAACTTCAAAGCGAATTCAGGTGTAATGAAAAACCATGCCTCGATGAAAGATGGTTTTTTTGGTCAAACAAATATTGAAAGATTAGTCGCCGATTCAACCGTAGAGGAAGAAATTGCGAGCGTTGACCGCAATCTAACGAAGACTCAAATCAGAGGCATTTGTGGCAGCATGATGTTTAGTAGCGATGATGCTACAAAAAAAATATCTATCCTTTCAGGAGGAGAAAAATCTCGAGTTTTACTGGGTAAAATTTTAGCCAAAGAAGCCAATGTCCTTTTTCTAGATGAACCGACCAACCATCTTGATATGGATTCTATTTCTGCTTTAACTGAAAGCTTGGCCCTTTTTCCTGGAACTGTTTTTATTGTTACTCACAGTGAAATGATTTTAAAAGAATTACCTACCCGTTTCATTGTTTTTCAAAATGATGAGCAATTGGTTTTTGATGGAAGTTATGATGACTTTCTGCAGAAGGTTGGTTGGGAAGAAGAAAAAACAGGTCAAGAAAGAAAATCTGGTCTTAGTCGTAAAGAAGCTCAGCACCAACGGGCCTTAATTATTAAAGAAAGATCATCTGTAGTGAATCCGCTCAAAAGCCAAGTTGATAAAATTGAATTCGATATTACATCATTAGAAGAAAGTATTCATTCCAGCAATGAAGCCATTTTAGCAGCCACTGAAAAAGGTGAAAGTCAAAAGATAGGACCTCTTTCACAGACCATCAAGGAAGCTGAACGCAAAATAGATGAACTCTTTTTAGAGTTAGAAGAAAAGAGCCTCAAGCTCTCTGAAGCAACCTTGCGATTTGAAAAAGCTCTTCAAGATCTAGAGTAAATCACTTTTACATTTTGAAAAAATATGGGTATCTCGAAATTGTCCATGCTCAATGGCATTTTGTCTTAGTGTTCCGTCGAGAATGTATTGATTACCTTTAGCCATTTCAACTGAGCGAAAATTTTTATTCGAACAGCGAATCTCAATACGATTAAAGCCAAGTTTAAATGCTTCCCCTTCAAGCAATTTGATCGCCTCCGATAAATAGCCCTTCCCTTCAAAGTCTTTACTTAACCAACAACCAAGTTCTAGGCATTCATGAGTCCAATTTACATGATGAAAACCTACGCATCCAATGAACAAGTCATTTACGTACATGCCATAATCAAACATCTCCCCTTGGGCCCATTTCTCATGGGTAAACTGAATATAGGCTTTAGAATCATCTACCGTTTTCGTAGCATTGACCCAAGGAAGAAAAACTTTAAGTCTATCTCGATCAATATCGATGGTGCTAAACATAATAGGAGCTAAAAGATCTACTTTGCTTGGATCATGTTTGATCAGCTTTAAACGGGGACCAGAGATTTGTTCAGGAAAATTTTTAATCATCATAATGAAAACTTTATAAGATCATTTACAGCTTTTCAATGGTTAGAGAGATCCTTAGAATAGAAATTAATATTTTCACAAGGATCAATAAATGCAAACGACAGAATTCTCTACCAATTTTTATTTTAAAGATGTTGCGAGTTTTCGTGAAGCGGTAGTCATTGAAGATGAGATAGCTGTCTATTCAAGAGGAGCGAATCCGACGGTTGAAGAATTCAATCAGTATCTGGCTCCCATGGAAGGAAAAGAAGCGGCTTTAAGTTTTGCTTCAGGTATGGCGGCGATATCGGCTGTTCTTTTTACCTATTTAAAAGCAGGGGATCATGTTATTACCCATAGACACATTTATTCTTGGGCAAAAAAATTAATTCATAACAGACTTCCTCATTTAGGAATCGAAGTCACGATGCTCGATGAAAGTGAGCTTCCAAATCTTGCCAAATATATTAAACCAAATACCAAAATGGTTTATTTAGAAAACCCTACTTTCTTTTTCTTTGAAGAAATTCCCCTTCGCCAAATTTTAAAAATCACGAAAGAAAAAAACATTCTTACAGCCATGGATAATACTTATTTGGGTCCTCGAAATTTGAGTCCTGATATTTTATCTCAGATTGATTTTATCATTCACTCCACCACAAAAATTATTTCGGGACATTCAGATGCGATGGGCGGAGCGGTTTGTACTACAAAGGCCCATAGAAAAGAAATTTTTGAGCATGGGCTCATGACTTTGGGGGGAATAATGTCACCAATGAATGCTATTCTTAGTCTTCGAGGGCTTAAAAGTTATGATGCGAGAATTAATTGGATCAAGACCCAAACTATGGAGTTCGTGCAATTTCTTCGTCAGCATCCTGCAATTGCCAAAGTCAATTATCCTTGGGAAACAGAACATCATCCAGACTACAATTTCCCTGTCGGATTATTTTCTTTTACCATGAAAAACAAAAGCCCCACAGCCACTGAACAATTTTGTAAAAAAATGAAGGTGTTTAAAATTGCCGTTTCTTACGGCGGAGTTGATGCTTACTTGATTCCGACTCTTGCCTTCGCTGAGAGTGAACAAGCTGTCAAAAATGATTTAGGTTTAATGAGAGTCGCTGTAGGATTACAATCCGCGACCATGTTGATCGCGGATTTTAATCAGGCATTATCTTAAATTAAGGAAGGATTTGTTCAGAGGGCATAAGCTCTGCAGTGGTCGCCATTTTTTCCCAAAACTTGGTGTATTGTGCTTTGAAAGCATCAACCACTTCAGGAATGGTGATGAGGTAAAAGTTTTCATAATTTTTACTGAAGGCAGATGAAGTTAAATTCCCTGCTCCCGTCCAAAGCGCTGCTTTAGCTCCGTGAAAAATCATAAATTTATTATGCTGAAGTAATTCTTGGGCTTGATTGGTCTGCATGAATTTTAACTCCACGTCGTTTTTCATTTTCATCACACTAGTTGCTTCAGCAACGGTATTTCTTCCCGTATCAACTTTTGTTTTAGCTGACCAATAAATATCGTCATCTGTCACTAGGCGAACAGTTTTTCCAGCATCTGTTAACTCTTTCGAAAGGCTTAAAAATTTACCACTGAAGCGATGAGCGGCGATTTCTACCATTTTCGCTTTCATGGCAGTAGCGTGAAGAGCGGCAAAGGCGCGGTCTCCATCTGCTGGAACAAAAAAACTTTTAATATCTGATTCTTCCGCGCTCGTAATTTCTGAGCGGCATTCATTCATAAATTTGGTGAACTCAGTTTTACTTTTACCGTATCCAACCATTCCTTTCATTAAACATTTATGAGCTTGAGCAAAATAGCTTTCTTGAGATGTCGTAATAAAATTCCAGTTTTCATGATGAATGGCTGTCCCAGAAGACATGTTTCCTGATGAGAATACCATTTTGAATTCTTTTGAATCATTGGCATTGATCGCCAAAATTTTATTATGAGCAAATCCAATACCGCCTTCATTGCCACGATACTGTATATCAATTTGTCCTGCAGTTGGTCCTTTGGCACAGTTTTTTAAACCTTCTGCCGTTTGATTTTCGGCTGGCTCACCAGTTTCACCACCTGCTCCATTATCAAGTATGATAGAAAGCTTCACACCTCGTTTAACTGCATTACATAGTTCAGCGGCGATAGAATTATTAGAGAAACTTAAGTAGGCCATGAAAATTTCTTTAGTCGAAGCTCCACGAATCCATTCTGTAAGTCTAAATTGAGGCGAATTCTCACGAGCAGCAGAAGTCTTCATGTCAGATGTTTTGCAATAAACATCTTTCGGTTTGGCATAAAGCATGTCCCCGTTATTTGCCGCAATAGGAGTTTCGTATTTATACTCTTTGCAAACTGGATTAGTGAAAAGCACTTCATATTTATAAGGTTTAAAGTCTGACAGTTTGGCAGCATGAGAAAAAAGGGAGAAAGAAAATAGAGCTAAACATAATAATTGTTTCACAATTCACCTCTTAAACAAAAAAAGACATTCCATTTTTTTAACAAAAGGACCATGAAGAGGCCACCAATCTCAGAGAAAAGGTGATGCATTCAAGGTTTTTTATTGTAAAATACCCCTATGATTAAGGTGAGCGTCCCTCAAAATGAACTTGTGATAACTTTTGCCAAGAGCGGTGGCCCAGGGGGTCAAAACGTTAATAAGGTGAACACGAAAGTGATTCTTCACTGGAATCTATCGACTTCAGAGGTATTGAGAGGGGACGCCAAGGCCCGCTTTCGCGAGCTTTACGTAAATTATATTAATGAAGAAGGTTTTGTCGTAGTCATGTCTCAAGAGTCGAGATCTCAAAAAGCCAATATTGATGGTGCCATCGAAAAACTACAGAACATGATTTCTAAAGCCATGATCGTTCCTAAGGTTCGTAAAAAAACAAAACCCAAATACGGTTCAGTTATGGATCGACTAAATACTAAAAAGAAAGATTCCGCTAAGAAAAAAGGCCGTAGTGAAAAACACTACTGACAGCCAATTTAATTAAGAGGAACTAAAAAATAATAGCAGAAAAAAAACACAGATATTTTTTATAGCAAGGAAAGCACCTGATAAGTCTGCATTTTTCCTTTGGACAACATTTCAAATTCATCATTCACTTTTAATCCTATGAGTTCTTTTCCTAAAGGTGAATGAAGTGAAATGACTTGAATGATAGGAGAGAACTGCTCAAGCACAACTCCTCCACAAACTAAGGATAAGAAAAGGTGTTTGATCTTGCCATCGATAGAAATCTGAATGAGAGCACTTAGGGCAATCTCTGAATCTTGGGTAAAGCTTTTAAGCTCCATATTATCACAGAGGATGAGATCTCTTTTAAGCTCAAGCAGCCGTTTTTGATGAGCTGAAGCCAGGTAACCAGCTTCAGTACTTCTTGTGTCGTACTTACTCTCCGCCTTCATGTCGTCTTGTTTTTTGAAACTCTCGAGGGATTCTTCCACTAAAAGAGCTGCTTTGAGCTCTTTCTCGAGAATTTCTTTTAGAATCTGTTTGATCAGGGCTTTATTGACCATAGAGATTTTAGTATAGTAGGAAAAACTCCACATCCCAAGGTAGAAGCATGTCTAATTTTAAAATTTATGGCGTTAAGAACGATCCTGAAATGGAAAAGCTCTTGGAAATCTTGGATTTGAACGCCTGTCCTCATGAATTCTATGATTTTCGTGATTTTCCTCCAACAGATGAACAACTTCTTAAATGGGGTGAGTTTGATGGAACAGAATTTCCCATCAATGAACGCAGTACTTTCGTGAAAAAAAATCGAAAGCAGTTCGCTGCCTTAGAACAAAAAGATAAATTTGAATGGCTTCGTAAACATCATGTGATTTTAATTCGCCCTATTATCGAAAACCAAGAAGGCGAAGTACTTTCCACAGGTGGCCGTCCAGAAAGATTACTCAAAGTTATTTTTGAATTAGATCCTAAAGGTTTTTAAAATTGAATACCCGTTAATGGGCAAACAAATTCATTAAGACTCTTGCGATATGAATCTTCAAATTCCTTTTTACTGATTTTTGATTTCTCAATAAAGCCACTTTTTTTCATCTCTTGAATAAGATCGTAAGGTAGAAATTGTTCTAGCGATTTTAATCCTTCAGGTAAACTTTCAATCAAACCTTTGTAGGCTCGAACATAACCCAAAGCCCGATCCTGCCTAGTGAATCCCTCATAAAGCGAACTTACGATTTCACCTTTTTCTTCTAAGCTTAACTCTTTTGATGCCCCTAAGACATGCCCCCAGTCATCCATAAATGGACCTACCGGAATAAGGAAATGATGAGATCGTCGAAGACTTCGAGGCTGTCTCATAGACATATGACGATGATTTTCTTGAGCCAAAAATTCTTTATTAACTTGTCCTGTATAAACCAAGATCGGTGAATAGTGAGAATTTAAACGATGACCTAATTTATAAATGCGTTCATAAAATTCCAGAGAAGGATCCATTTCCCACTGATCCATCACGCGGTCAAGGTCACCAAAATTGTGCGCCATTAAGGCCGCTGTTCGAAGAAAATTAATATGATCTTTTTTCTCTCTTAAATGGAGAAGAAGCGTCTCTTCACGTGAAATTTCCAATAGAATGGCTTCCTGGATTTTGACAGCAAGATCGTCATAGCGTCCTCCAAACAAAGCACAATAAGCTCCAATGGCTACCGATAACCAAGTTCCTTCATGAGTGGAAAGAACTTGTCCAGTATCACTATGATAAGACTTTCGATTAGTGACCTGCTCGTAATCCCAGGCCCAAGAAGCAAGGGCTGTTTCTCCCATGGCCTCCATATGTTTTTTTGCATCGGGATGCTTCCAAAGGCCTTCTCTAATTTGGTTATCAACATCAGTCGGAACAAAGGTTCCTGCTGTGGCCCAATGGGCGCTCATGCAGAGATTAAAATATTCCGCTAAATTTAAATTTGAGAGTTGCTTCAAATGCTTTTTATAAAAAATGAGTTTGGCCAAATAAGCTTGGTTTTTTTCAGTAGTCTTAAGTTTTCCTTCAAATAAAAAAGGCGCAGTGTTCTCTACATGCTTTAAAAGTATGTTAGGGGCAATTCCCGTAAGCTTAAATCCAGATTGAAGAGTTTTCTTGGCCATATTATAGAGATTTTTTTATCAACCAGCCGACATCTTGGCCATAGCTTTTTCAGGACAAACCAAAGTCCTAACACAACTTGCCTCAATTAAGTGGAGGGAACGAAACCCCTGATCAGATAGTACTGATCAGGGGGAGTCTTAAATATTAATTTAGATAAAATTACGGTGTAGGAGTGGCATCAGCTGCACCATTTTGTGAAGCCTTATCGAGTTTACGTTTCTTGCGATCAGCTTTCCATTGTTCTCGATTGGCCTTATGTTCAGCTTTCATGGACTCACCTTGTGATTTTGCTTTTTTGCGACAAGCTTTTGCATCTTCTTTGTTCGTCGCACTTGAAATACATGCCTTTTCTTCTTGAAGCTTGGCGATTCTTTTATCAATAAATGAAAGCATCATTTGTTTATGTTGCTCAAAATTCGCATCTTGGTCAGCTTGAGCATTTAAAGCAAAAAGGACTGGGATCATTAAAAGCATTTTCATAAGGTCTCCAATAAATTGAGTGAAGTAAATTTACCACTGAGTCTAAATTTTAGACACTTTTTCAAAAACAGGAACACTAAAGTGCTAAAATCATCAACCTTACCTAGAGTTTATCATGTCATTAGCCGTGTAAAGGACTCAAGTAGAGAGGAATAACCAGGAGTTTTAGCCTACGAAAGTAACAGACGAAATATCACTGATTAATTTTTTGGAATAATCATCATAGTTATTCTCCCACTTGAAATAAGCTGTCCATTTTGATTTACAATATCGACTTCCCAAAGATGTGTACTTCTTCCTACATGAACAGGTTTTGCAGTCGCAGTGAGCTTATCACCCTTAGCGGCAGATCTTAAATGATTGGCAGTGACATTGATTCCAAGAGTATTATTTTTTTCAAAATCAATGGCACAGGAAGAAGCGGCACTTCCTACTGTTTCGATCAAAATCAGAAAAACCCCACCATTAGCAATTCCACCTGGGCGTATATGTCTATCGTCTACTGTTAGTTCTGCGGAAAGGGTATTGTTTTTAAGTTCAGAAAACTGGATGCCAAAAGTTTGTGGTAAGCAGCCTTCAGTAAAAGTTCTCTGTAGATAATCTAATGTTATGTGCGGGAGAAAAACTGGTTTCATGTCATCATCCTAGTCGAGTTTTTAATGATATTTTCCTTTATAGAGAACAGAAGCTTTTGTAATGTCATCTCCATCTGTAACCAAATAAAAAAAGCCATCATGATCAAAAGCTAAACCTTCAGGTTTATGTTTAATTTCAAGTTCTATTGTTTCAATAATTTTTCCAGAAGTATCGAACCTGCCTATGATGGCCCCTAAAAATGCTCCATCTTCAAATGTTGAATCGGAGGCTTCGGCAGCAGCTAAAAAATATAAATGGCCTTGATCATCAATGGCTGCATCAGTAAAAGAATAGGGTGTTTTTTTTATTTCGCCTAATTGGTAATGCTTAATTTTTTTTAGATTAAGTTGTCCGTTTAAAAATGAATCTAACTCGACAGTAATCACTGCATTTTCTTTCTTCGCCCCATTTCCTCGTTGAAATAAAAGAAGATCATGGCCCTTAATAACGGCTCCTTCCAGATTGAGTTCACTAAATTCTTTTTCCAAAGCAAGGTAAAGAACTGACAAATCTAAAACCTCAGTTCTATTGGCATCAAGGTGATAAATGATGGCAAGATGACGGTTTTCTTTCGAACCGGAAGGAAGGACAAGTAGTCTATCATTATCTAACAAGATGAGTGATTCAAAGTCTGGCTTTGCTTTCTTTCTTTCTCTGTGACCTAAAGGTAACTCTCCATTCATGACTGGAACAAATTTCCCTAAAGCATCACCTTGGTGTGGAAAAATGCCTAAGGAGAGCTCGTCATCGGCCACAACATAAAAATGATTTTGATGAAGGATGAGTCCACTTCCTGCAGAAACAAAACAAGGTCTGCTTTTTTGAGTGGAAGTGACAGTATCTAAACATCTCATTTTTTCTAATTTAATTTTTTTCATAGACCAATTTTACTCATTTCCGGCTTTAAATATTCTCCATCTTCTCCCGGATAACGAAGTTCTTTTTCAAATTTCCCGGACTCTTTCGCTAAGGCCCAAATAAGACTTTCTCCAGCTGGTAATGTGTGTGGAGTTCGAAGAAAAATAGGATCAGCATAAGCATCGATAGGAGAGATCAATGTATGACCTTCTTCTTTTAACTTTTTAAGAAGCTCATCCAAAAAATAAGCATTCAAAAGATTATGATGGATGAGCAATGTATGTTTTATATTTTTGAATCCTAATTGTTTACCAAGACTGTCATAATATTTTATTCGATCAAGGACATGATCAAAATAGAAATTCTTAAAACGTGTGAAGTCTTTCATTCCATCATTCACTTTAGTCGCTAAATGATCGGAGATGAACCAGTCAGAGGTATCAATCGTGACTTGTCCATTAATCAATCCTTTCTTTTGAAGCTCTTCTCTAAATCCTTCCCTTTTTTCTGCCGTCTCTCCCTCCTTCAACATGGGAAAACGGAAATAAGGAGAGATATTTTTAAACTTTGAAAGAAACTGGATATTTTTATTGAGATCTTCTTTAAAAATCTCAAGTGTTACTGCACTACTATTAAAGTTCAAATGGGAATAAGAATGATTTCCCAATAAATGTCCGGCCTTAGTCATAGCCTCAAGCATTTTTTTTCCTTCACTATTATCGACGCGCTTACCACAGACAAAAAAAAGTGCCTTTAATTGATGATTTTTTAAAGCTAATAAAATCTTATCGTTGATTTGAGTAGAAGAGTAATTCTTGAGAGATTGGATTCCCGGATCATCGATAGTGATGGATATCTGGTCTGCGAAAAGAGAAAATGACATCAAGAAAAAGAAGGTGAAAAACATTTGTTCATTTTAACCCAAGACCTGTAAAATAAGAACCTCATGAAAAACTTTTCTATGACACTCTTATTCTTGATTCTCATTTTGGGTAGAAATGTTGCGCTTGCCTCTGGTATTTCTGACGCAAACGAGTCCATTAACCAAAGTTATCCTAAAACTCGTTATGCCACTTCCATTTATTCCGTGCTTTTTGGAGCGATGGCCATTTGGAAAGGAAGTGATGAGCTAAATCGTGATAAACCGGCAAGTCATGATACCCTGGGAACAATTTCGGTGTTAGTTGGCCTTACCCGCATGACAGACGGAACGATCGGTTTATTTAGACCTAATGAAGCAGAAAAGCTGGCCCGAGATCATAAAATACAAGACCAAGAAACTTTAGAACGATTGGCCCGAAATGGAATGTATACTAGAATCATGAGAAGTTCATTGATTGCGATCAATTCGGTAACCTTTTTATCTCTCTACAACAAAAAAGATCCCGAATATAAACCACTCATTTTTCCTGGCGTTATCATGGGAATTATTTCTATTGCTAACTTGATTAATAAAAGTCCTGAAGAAAAAGCCCTCAAAAAAATGAATAATAGTGACTACACTTTTGATTTTGTCCCCAAAAAAGAAGGCGGGATGGCTATCATTTCTTGGAATTTTTAAGCAGAGTAACATTATCGTAATGCGAATTTAAAATGTCCGACCTAAGTAAGCAAACGATCATTCAAATTTCACTCAAGAAAAAGCGCTGGAAGAGCTCTTTTTTATGGATTATAGTAATGGCCATGAATACGTATCTTATTGCACTCATACTCTTCCTCTTTGGTTATACCTTAAACATGTTTTATATCTCGGTTCTTTACCATCGTGGACTTACCCATAAGGCCATTATTTTGGGGCCGAAAATGATGAAGTTTTTAAAAGCGACTGGTGTTTGGGTGACAGGAATTGATCCCAAATCTTGGGCCACTATGCATCGCTTTCATCACCTTTATTCAGATTCTGAAAAAGATCCACACAGTCCCGTTCATAAGGGTCTCATGGGTGTTTGGAAAGGTCAGTACGTTTACTATCTCGATGTCATGAACAAGTTAATGGATAAAAGTGATCCTGCGGTAAATGCCATGGTAGAAGATATTCCGTTTGAAGTTTGTTTCATGTCTAAGAGAAATCTATCGAGCTTACCCTATGTTATTCATGCGCTTGTTGCCATATTGATCATGGTGCTAACTCATTCAACAATTATTGGTATTGGATACTACTTAGGAATCATGAGTCACCCAGTTCAAGGTTGGATGGTGAATGCCCTTGCCCATAAATTTGGAAAAAGAAATTTTGATACCCCTGACAACTCAAGAAATAATATGTTTGTTGGTCTCTTTGTATTTGGTGAAGGCTATCAAAATAATCACCACGCCAATCCAGAGAAAGCCAGCTTTTCTCATCGTGTTCATGAAATTGATCTTGGATACTTCATGTGCTGGATTGGTGAAAAGCTGGGGCTATATACCATTAAAGCGTAGACATTTCCTGTCGCCGTCACCACAGCAGTAGCAATAGCAGAAGAGACAGTAAGTACTTTCCAAATTTTCTATTCAGCCTTTTCCATTAGTTTTAATTTTTAAAAGTTTAATATGGATTAACTATTGGGAAATGAAAAAAAAGTTCACTCTTTGATACCTATAAGGGTAACAAAGAGTGATGAACGAAAAAAATATTGAATTAGTTTAAAGAATTAAGATTTTTTAGTAGCGAGATATTTGAAAAGAACGCCTAGACCTTGTTTCTTTTTCATATCTGCTCTTCTCACAGGACGATCTGATGCTCTTTCTCTTTTTTCTTCTTTCGGAGAGTTTCTCTCAGTGAAGACAAGTTTTCTAGCTTCTCTGCTGGCATCAACTTCAGCGAAACGATTGTTGGCAATACTGGCCTTCAAAGTGCGGTTATCATAACGAAGACCGTTCAGGCCTTTTATAGCAGCAAGTGCTTCTTTCTCATCAAGCATCTGAACAAAGGCAATTCCTTTGCTTCTTTCTGTTTCGCTATCGAGAACAATTTTGGCCGACTTTACTTTTCCGTAGCGAGAGAAAAGATCTTTAATATCTCTTTCATCGCGGCCATAGTCCAAGTTTCCAACATAAACAGTGGTAACTTTGGTAAAAGCGGCAGGGTTCATTTCATGGGATTGGTTTTTTGTACTGGTTTTTTTCATAATGCATTTCCTTGATAAGCCCCCTTTTAACATCTGAGTCATAAAACGGCTAGCCTAGAAAGCTTACAGAGCAGTTAGGCGCTAAAACCCTGTATTAATTTCAGGTAAACCCCAAGGGCCATGACCTCTGACAGTTGCCTTTGGGGGTAAAGAGATTATGCTAAATTAAAAGACCAGAATTCAGAGGCAAAAGCCATGGCCCAAACCGATTTTAAAGTGAAATGCCCTTACTGTTTCGAAGCCATTTGCATGGAGTTTTACCCTGAAGAAGGGGAAGTTCAAGAGATGATCATCGACTGTGAAGTTTGCTGTCAGCCTATACTCTATCGAGTTGAGTTCAGTGCTCATAACAAGCCTAGGTTAACGGTTGACCGTTCTGGGTAAGGATTTTTCCTAACTTCTCAACCATTTTAATAGCACAATTAAAGCTTGGTCGAAGAAGTGTTTTAAATCCATGATCTAGTTTTAAGAGCGGTTCACCAGTGCCATTTTTGTGGTCAAAAACGGTGACAACATATTGATTTTCACCATCTACTTCAAACAAGTAATCAATATTAAAACATTTAATTCTCATTAAAAAACCATTATTTCTCTCTTGGAAAATAATGATACCTTGTAAAAGTAAATCTGGATTTTTGGCAGTATCGTCGAAAGCTTTCAATGAAAAATCGGTGGTTAACTCAAGCCATTTTAAGTTTTTTTGTTCAGTAGCAAGGCTTAATTCCGGAGTAGAGACTTCGATTTTTGTTAATCGCTCTTTCATTTTCTCGAGTCCTGAAGTCATCACCTGACGAAGAAAATTCTTCAAAGCAGTTTTGCATTCAAGGTCTAATGAAAGAGCAAAGACTTGAGTCTTATTTTTGAAATAAAAAAACTCACTTTCATTTTGTAAAAGCATCAAGTGTTCATTTCCCAAATCCTTTATTTTGATTTGTTGATTTTGGTAGCGACCTTCAACTTCAACCGTTTGATGATAAATTTCGATACTTGTATTTTGAAAATGAGTCATATCCTCGAGAAGCTTGAAGAAATCAAACTTCTCAGAGGAAAGACCAAAAATTTTTTTAAAGTGATTAGTTAAGCCCATTATTTTTTATAAGGAAGCTCACCTAAATAGTCTTTTTTACCCACTTCAACACCGTTGTGGCGAAGGATGGCGTAAGCCGTTGTGATATGAAAATAAACATTGGGAATAGCATGTTCACGAGCATATTCTAATCCTGTTAAATATTTTCCTTCCCAACGTGGTTGAGTAATTTTTCTTTCTTCTGCTCCATTAAAGTCTTGAGCCTTAACAGTATTTAAAAAACCAATCACTGATTCAATACGTTCCTTAAGTTCAGGAAGAGTCTTTTCTTTGTCATCATGAACTGGAGCATCTTTTCCAGATAAGCGAGAAGCGCAAAGTTTGGCTGAATCACAGGCAATTTGCACTTGGCGAATAAAATTAAATTGGTCTGGGGCTAAACGTGCATTCATCAAAACTTCAGAATCAATTTTCTTCATCTCTGCAAAAGCATTCGCCTTATCCATAATCAAGCTTAGGTTATGAAGCATCTTTGTAAATTGAGCAACGGTCATGTCAAAAAGCATAGTCTCTCCAAAATGTTATTAAGTTTATATTTAGATTAAATCTGTGACAACGTTATAACAAAAAAGGGCATCTATTAACACTAGTTTTGCTTACCATTTATTTAAATTTTCAAAGGTATTTATGCCAAGGTGCCTACATTAGTTTGAACAGCATTATATCGCAGGTGGCATGACTCACACTTTCACTCGTTAGGGCTTTACCTAGAACGAATGAAAAAGCTTTACCTACGCGGAAAAAGGAAATGTTGTTTTAAGATGCCAGTAAAAACTATCTCGATAGTTTGACACCAAAGTGCTGGTGGCTATCATAAAGGGCGTCTAGTACACTTTTTACGTTCTCTGCTCGACACTGTTCTCCCATCTGTCCCACACGAAAAATGTCTAATCCAAAAGCACCAGAAATTTCAACTCCATGTTGAGTGATCATATACTGGATTAATTCTTTAGTATTAATGACACCTTGTTTTTTGACAGCAAGAACTGAAGTTAGGCGACATGTCTCTGGAGCATATAACTCAAAACCCATTTGTTTCAATCCAACTTGTAAAGTTAGACATGACTGTTCATGCCTTAAAAATCTCTTTTCCAAAGTCTCAAGACAAATGAGTCTCAGGGCTTCATGCATGGCCAGTATACCAGGAACAGGAGCTGTATAATGATACTCTCCTAGTCCCCAAAATTTGTGAGCGCGTCTAGCATCTAAACACCAATGAGGCATGATGACTTTACGTTCGCTTATAAATTGGAAAATTTTTTCTGAAAAGGCGATCAAGGAAATTCCAGGAATACAGGATAATCCTTTCTGACCACCCGTCACCAATATATCAATGCCCCAATCATCCATCGGTAATGGCATGGTTGATAAAGTACAAACCCCATCGACAATTGTTTGTACGTTATAATTTTTGGCTAAGGCAACGATCTCCTTGAGATTGACATTTTTAATGCCACAAGAAGTTTCACCTTGAACGATGGTAAGTACATCAAAAGATTTTTTTTCAAGGGCGTTTTTTACATCATCAACTTCAAAAGCAGATAAAGGGCTGGGAAAAATTTCAGTGACTTCTGCTCCAACTCCAGTGGCAAGTTCAGAAAATCTGGCACTAAAAGTTCCCATATTTAAGACTAAAACTTTTCTCCCTGGCCACAATAATGAGGTGACAGCCATTTCCATAGCGGCTGAAGAAGGGCCAGAAATTCCTAAAATTTTCTCACTCTCTGTTTGAAAAACGTATTGGGCCATCAGTTTTAAGCGGGCAATGATCGTTTTCATGGTATCGCCTAAATGGCTCACTACCATGGTATTTGCACTCGCCACTTCAGCTGGAATGGGCACAGGACCTGCTCCCATTAAGAGCACAGTCTTTTCAGGCAAGAGTTCTTTTAAGGGTATGTTCGTTGGAGGTTGTTTTTTCACAGAACTTTATCGGAAGAAATCTCTTTAAGTTTAAAACAAAAACAAATTAAGTCAGGTAACCAGGGGTAGTTACTCTTCCTAATTCCAATGAGCTATGGTACATGCAAAAGATCATGAAAACTTCTTTTTACCAATACACCCTGCCTCAACTTGAGTCGCTCTTTGATCAGCATGACTTGGCACCTTCAGGGCCTGGGCTTATGTTTAATTGGCATTATAAGAAAAGAAAACTTGAGCCATGTCTCATTGATTTGGCTAAAAAATCCATTCAATTTGTAGAAGAGCATTTTCATTTTGACCACCCCACGATTGATACTGTCTATCAAGCCAGTGATAAAACGGTAAAGTTTTTAATGAAGCTGAATGACGGGCTCAAGGTTGAGGCCGTGCTCATTCCCTTTCAAAGTAAATATACACTTTGCCTTTCCTCACAAGTTGGTTGTGCCATGAAATGCAGTTTTTGTTTTACCGGCACACAAGGGCTTGCAAGAAATTTGAGGACTGAAGAAATTATTGGTCAATTCCTCGTTGCAAGTCAGTGGTTAACAAAAAATCGTCCTACTGATGATCGCCTGCTCAATATTGTCTATATGGGACAAGGGGAACCTCTTCATAACTTTGATGCTGTCAAAGACGCCTGTGAAATTTTTCTTTCTCAGCATGGACTTTCGATGGCCAAGGATCGCATTACCATTTCGACAGCGGGCTATTTGCCAGGTCTTGAACGTTGGAAAAAAGAAATGCCCGACGTGAACATTGCCCTCTCACTTCATTCTACATTCAAAGAAAAGAGAGATAAGCTCATTCCCATAAACGCTCGCTATCCCTTAGAGGAGGTGATGAATTTTGTCAGTGCCATTCCTGAGGGGAAAAAACGTTACGTCATATATGAATATTTATTAGTGAAAGATTTTAATGATAGTGTTGAAGATGCCCATGCCACTGGAAAACTACTTCAAGCTAAAAAGGCATCTGTAAACCTTATCCCCTTTAATCCATTCCCTGGTACCGAATTCCAAAGACCTGAATATCAAAAAGTGGTCGACTTTAAGACCATTCTTGATCAATACAAGGTTCCAACCATGATTCGTGCAACAAAAGGCGATGATATCCTGGCCGCTTGCGGTCAACTCAACACTAAAGCCTAGTTTCTTTTTTTGCGAAGGGAATCTAAAAATTCTTGCCACTTGGATTTCAACTTAAAGTTGTTGTTGAGGAAACTAAATGAAGAACCAGAGGTAAGATCGACATAAAAACTTTGGGTGATATATCCTTCTTGGTCTAATTCCCCCTTGCTAACCACTCCAATGATTTCGTTTTTAGAATTGAATAAAGGCCCCCCTGAATCTCCACTGCTGGCTGTAGGGTTATTTTTTCTTAAGCCGGATACCTCATCAATGACCAAACCTTCTAAAGAAATTTCCCCATTTTGAACTTCTCTAACTTTGTGGTCTGCAAACCTCTTTACATTTGAGCCAGTACACCCATCTGCAACAAATATACTATTACTACAACCAAAACCTACCATCCTAACTTTCTCTTCAGGCACTGGGTGGTCGTTTAAGGAAATTTTTGAAAACCCTAGTCTTGAAATGAATTTATAAGCGTAGCGATTACTTATTTTCATCTTTTTAAAGTTCACAATTTTGATTAGGGCAAGGTCATCTTTTATTGATTTAGACTCCAAATAATCGGGATGCATAATGAGCTCAATGTCAAAAAACTGAAAAGTAACAGGTTCTTGATAATAGTAGGAATCGAAATCAACATTAGCATAATCACTCACTTTCAAACCATCTGCTGAAGTCTTCCCATTTATACAATGAGCAGCAGTTAAAAATATACCATGGCCTAGATGAGTTGCAGTACAACTAGCATTACCGACCTCAATCTGTACCACTGACCTATAATCGTTGGTAACGATTCCATTGACGATCGTACTGGCTGAATTGGCCTTACTCAATTGGAAGAGAAAAATAGTGATGAAAAATAAGAAGCGATAAATATTGTTCATAATTAATTCTTGGAAATCATCACAAACGACTTCTGTGGAAACACTGTTGTTGTTAGTAATTGATTGACTATACAATGGCTCAGTATGCACCGCAATGCACTATGTAAATAATGATCTAGCCATCATTTTTTTTGGAGAGGATGGAAAGTAGTTTTAATTGGATTGGTAATTGATGAGATCTATAACTAAAAACCCACAACTTTTTAGAGTTGTGGGTAATAGTAAGTATGAAGGTAGATTTTTTTTAAATCAAAAAGATTATTTCTTTTTTCTTGAAGCAGTAGGTACGATGTCAGTTTGTCCATCATCAAAAACTTGATTTAAAACCATGGCCAAGCGAACTCCGCCTTCCATTAGTCTTCTATTTAAGGTGCTCATGAATCTATAGTTATATTCATAAGAAAGTTTAGGCATAATGTCTGGAGTAACACCAGATTGACAGTAGGCTTTAGCATCACCACCACCTAAAAGTGGCATAGGTACATTGGCTGGTGGAGTTACTTCGTTTGGATAAGCGAGTGAACGGATTTCTTTTGATTCTTTTGCCCAGTCATTAAGGTCACCGGATTGAACAGTCTTAATTTTTTCTAGTGATAAGGCTTGAGTCGCAAAATCTACAATTTCAGAGAAACTTAACTTCGTTGAATTAATCATATCTTCATCCCAAACTTTATGAAGATTGGTGGGTTGATCAAAGTAAACAATTTTACATTTATTTCCACCCTGATCAGTTCCATTACCTACGTGGTAAGGCTGATGAAGGTCACCCACTAAGTGAGTAATAAACTTAAGAGAGAAAACTTTATCTTCTGGTTTTGCCGCTTCATTTTTTAAAACATCTAAGTGAAACTTTATGTAAGTCAAAAGTAGACCTGTTAACTGAGTCTCAGCATGGTCATCAGTATTATCTTTCCATTCAGTGTAGTGCCAAACATAAGTATTAGAATAAGTTTGTGGTTCAGAACGAATTTCATCTGGCCAGTTGGCAACTTTTGCTAATGAATCATTTTTTAAAATTTCATTCACTTTCAAAAGAGCTTTTGGTGTTAAATATTTCTGAGCGATTTCTCCAGTCACTCTGTGACCTGTAGGGCCCCAAGCTTGAGCAGAAAAAGGAAGGATCAAAGACATAAGTAATAACATTTTCATCGGAACCTCCAAAATATGGGGTTAAAATACTAAAAAAAAGAAGCCTTTGGCCAAGTTAAAAATCTAACTCTAAATCTTTGAAAAATAGGGCGATCAGAAGCCATTTTGGCCCCAGTTTTAACACGTTTTAAAGCTTATTACCCAAACTATTGAAGAAGCTGACTAAATATTATAGCGTGAAAGTATGAAAAAATTACTGATTGCGATTTGCCTCATCTGCTCTTCTCTATCATTTGCTGATTATCCATCAGATTGGTGGAAACCATTTCCTAAAGATCAAGCAGAGTCTTGGGAGATTCTCCCTCAAGAAGCAAAAGCCGGCGAAGTCATTTTATCTAAGAGAACAGAGCTTGGTATCTTCTCTAATCTTTCACCTTCTCCCATTGAATTTGAAAATGAAAAATATGCCTCAGTCGAATCATTCTGGCAGATGATGAAGTTTCCCGATTTAAGTGATGCCACGGATACTCGCCAAAATTACGCTTCTGAATATGGCTTTACTCGTGATCAAGTAAAGACGATGGTCATGTTTGATGCAAAACATGCAGGTGATATTGGTAATAAAGTAATGCGGGATCATAAATTCAGCTGGATTTCTTACCAAGGTAAAAAATTCGAATACAAAGATTTAAAAGAAGGCTCAGACTTTCATTATAAACTTATCTATCAAGTAATTTTGGCCAAGATCGAACAAAACCCAGAAATCAAAAAACTTTTACTGGAAACTGGAGACTTAAAACTTCTTCCAGATCATTTCCAAGCAGCGAATTCACCGAAAGCTTATTTTTATAATGATATTTTAATGGATATCCGGGCCAAGCTACTTAACCAATAAAGTCTCTTACAAATTCGTCAGCAGGATTCGCACGCATTTCTGCCGGAGTGGCAAATTGAAGAATTTGTCCCTTATTCATGATCATGATCCTGTCACTCATGCTAAAAGCTTCTACTTGGTCATGGGTAACGTAGACACAGGTAATTTTAAAGTGTTGTTGAATGTCCCTGATATCCTTGCGCATCTTCTCTCGAAGCTTGGCATCTAAATTTGAAAGGGGCTCATCAAGTAGCAGCACTTTCGGTCGAGCTGCCAGACCACGGGCCAAAGCCACTCTTTGTTGTTGACCACCACTTAAGGTATTAGGCAAACGCTCAGAAAATCCACCAAGTTCGACTAAATTTAAAATTTCCTCGACCTGACTTTTGATCTCCGGTTTTGAAACTTTGGCCATCTTTAGTGGAAATGCAACGTTCTCAAAAACAGTCATGTGAGGCCAAATGGCATAACTTTGAAAAACCATCCCCAGTTTTCTTTTTTCAGGCACAACAAAAATATCTGCCTCTGGACTAGAGATAATATCGTCATCTAATTTAATCACGCCGGTACTATTTTTTTCTAAACCAGCAATCATACGAAGACTGGTTGTTTTTCCACATCCTGAAGGACCTAAAAAAGAAACAAACTCTCCGTCTTTAATTTTAAAGTTGTAATCGGAGAGAACAGGAACTTCAGAGTAAATTTTTGAGACATTAATAAATTCGACTGAACTCATAAACCGTATTTCCCTTTAGTGGATAATTTTAATATCCAATTGGTGGCAATAATTAAAATGAGCGTTAAGAAAGACAGCACTGCTGCCCCACCTCCGCTAGCATCACCATACTCTTGTAATTGAAAAATTAAAGTACCTATCGTCTCATTTCCTGGCCCAGTTAAAAGAACCGTCATGGTTAGTTCAGAAAAAGCCGGCATAAAAACCAAAAACAACGAAGCCATTAAAAATGGTCTAAGCAGAGGCAACCAAATTCTCACTAATCTCTGCCAAGAATTGGCTCCAGCTACGCGAGCGGCATCAATCAAGGAATCATCAATTTGAGCAATTCCGTCATTGATTGAACGGTAAGAAAAGTTGAGAAACTTCGCCATGTAAGCCACTAAGATGATGCCGATGGTATTATAAAGCGGAAGTTTATAGGCCAGAACCGTTAAGGTCATACTAAGAGCCAACACTGTTCCAGGAACTGCGTATGGTATGGCGATAAAAGCTTCTTTAAACTTATTTAAAGTCCCCGAAAGAGATTTCCCTCCTTGGGCCAAGGCATAAGCAAAAAGTGTACAAAGAATGGCAGTGGTGAATGCCAAAATTAATGAGTTAGAAAGTGCCCGGTATGTTTCATCCGTATGAAAAAGTATGGTTTCAAAATTTTGGAAACCGAAATTTGAAAGGTGGCGGTCACCTTGCAGTTTACTTAGGCTTGAGATGAGAATGGCCCCAATGGGAAGGAAAAATAAAACTAAGGAAAGAAAAAACAAGAATATGTGGGCAGGTAAACTCCACTTCCCTAGTTCGACATGAGAAGTTCGGGATGCTTTACCACTCACTAAACTATAACGAAATTTCTTCGCCACCCAATAATCTAAAATAAATACAGATGAGCTGATCAAAAGTAAAATAACGGAGAGGGCCCCACTCAGTTTCAAACCATGCGCTGATGCCATTTTTTGCAAAGTATAGATTTGTGTCGTCATCATACTAATGCCAGCTGGATTTCCTATTAGAGCAGGAACCCCAAAGCTAGCGATGGCAGAAAGAAAAGTTAAAAGCATACCAGTGACTAAAGAGGGCGTAACTAATGGAAGAGTAATCTTAGTAAATACTTGAAAAGGTGTGGCTCCAGAGATCCGAGCAGCTTCTTCAAGTGATGGATCGATTTTTTCTAGAGCAGACAAAAGATTGATCAAAATAAAAGTATAAAAGAAAGCGCTCGTGGCAAAGACTAAACCTGCTCCAGAATAAATATTAATCCATGGAAAAATTGTCTTTAAAAATCCATTGGAGGGATTGGCTAAATTGATCCAAGCAATAGCTCCGATGAAAGGAGGGATTGCATAAGGGAGTGAAAAAAGTGTGCGATAATAACCTTTCTTAGAAAGAGAACTTCTAGTTAAGAGCCAAGCCAAGGGAAGAGAAATTAAGGTAGAGACAAGTACAGTCAGAGTGCATATAACAACAGAATTCCGAATAGAAATCAAAGTGAGAGAATGCTGTAGAGCTTCCCCAAAGATGCTTAGATCAAGGTGACCTTCAGTCCAAATCAGCGTTTTCCCTAAATAAACAAAAGGAAAAATACACAATAGAAACAAACAAACTAAAAGGAAAAGAAAAAAAGTTTTTTTCATTTAAAAACGATGTTTGAAAACTCTTCTTTTAAATCGCTTCGCTTCAAGGTGATTTCTTTGATTAGTTCATTAGTCCAAGCGAAAGCCTTTCCTTTAATGGTCGAAAACTCAGGAGCTCCTACAGGCGACTTAAAGCCTTTGATGGGAGAATACATATAAGAGCCGATCATAGCATTTTGTCCCACTTCTGTAAAAATCCAATCAGCAATTTTTTGTTCAACATCACGAGGGGAACTCTTTTTCACAATGGCCAAAGTATTAAACTGAGTGATGACACCATCTTCAGGGTAAATCACTTGCAAACGCTTATCTTCATTTTGAAATCTAAGAATATTTTCTAAAAGGACCCAGCCAATTGGTTTTTCTTTATTTTGAATTCTTTTCACGACGGCACTATTTCCTCCTTCAAAAAGAAAATTGTTGGCTTTGAGTTTTTGAAAATAATCCCAGCCATATTTTTTTTGAAGAGCAGCCACGGTGGTAAAGTTAGTTCCTGAGGCGAGAGGACTCCCCCCCGTAATTTTATCTTTAAATCGAACTTCGCCTAAACTTAAAAAAGTTTTTGGGGCGTCCTCAACTTTTACCACTTCGTTATTATAAACTAAAACCATCACCGGGATACTGGCCACATGAAATGTGCCCTCAGAATTTTTTAATTCATCATAAAAAGTTTCATATTGAGAAGGCTTAAAGGAATGAAGTTTTCCTGAGTCAGAGAGCTCTTGGTACCAAAATCTCTCTGAAGATAAAAGAATATCGGCTTTAGGTTCGCCCGCCATCAATTCGGTATTGACCTTCGCTGCAATCTCTTCGGAGCCCGCTTGGTACCAATTAACCTTAACCTCGGGAAAAGCTTTTTCAAGCTTTGGGGTCATATCTGCAATGGTGTCTTTATAAAGGGAAGTATAGATCCAAACTTCTTTTCGGTTATCTTTTTTTGAGCAAGCAATAAGTGTTAATAGACTTAATAAAGTGAGCCAACGTCTCATAAAAAAACTCCTTCTAATAGATAGAAGGAGTATATAAAATGGACTTTGAAATGACTATGTTAATTATAGTTTAGTAAGGCGCAGCCCCTTCAACTTTATCTTCATTTTTGCCTTCTGTCTCAGGCTTCGCTTTAGACTTTTTAGCGTTAACTTTCTTACCATTTTTGAGATCGCAAATTTCCACGTTGACAGTTTTTTTCGATTCTAGCTCAATGGATCGATTGTTGAGTAAAAGGTGTTGATAATCGATAGCCGCCAATTGATCAGGTTTAATTTTTCTAGAAATTTCGTTGATCACTTTTAAATATTCATCGGAAATGATTTTTTGGCTTATATTTAGGAAGTTTGAAAGGAAGTCTGAATCAACGGGATACTTACATGAATCTTGGAGGTCTTTGATTTCTTGTTCTAAACGACGATGATCATCCAAAAACTGATTGTTACTCGTGATCAAAATGTTTCTTTGATCATCGCTAACCATTTTGTTATCTTCCAGTTCCTTCATAGCTTGTACGTATTTCTCTCCAGCAGCTTGATATATTATGTTCATTTTAATAAATTCTTCTATCGACTGTGCAGTCACGGAAAATGAAAAAGTTATTGCAGATAAAAGGTAAATTACCGATAGTCTCATATAGATCCCCATAGGTTAGTTGATTCATGCTCTTATCGACATACCTGACTAAAAACTTAAGGAATTCTCATTTATGGAACAAAAATCTCCTCTTCATCCAAAAAACTGTCATCAGGGCCGATATAATTTCAAAGAATTAACTGCTTCTTCTCCCGCTCTTGCACCTTTTGTAGCAAGAAATCAGTATGGTGAAGAGTCTATCGATTTCTCTAACAGCTTTGCGGTAAAGGCACTGAACCAGGCACTTTTAAAACATTTTTACGGCGTTCGCTTTTGGGATCTTCCCAAAAATTATCTCTGCCCTCCTATCCCTGGAAGAGCGGACATGATTCATTATCTTGCCGATCTTTTTTCACATGCCAAAAAACTGAAAGTTTTAGACATTGGTGTTGGAGCTAATTGCATTTATCCTTTAATTGGTCAGAAAGTTTACGATTGGAGTTTTGTAGGGACTGATATCGACGAAGAGGCGCTCAAGGCAGCTCAAAAAATAATTACTGAAAATAAATTAGAAAAAGTTATTGAGCTTAGACTTCAAAAAGACCCAAATCATATATTTAAAAATATTATTCATGAGGGTGATCAATTTCATATGACCCTTTCTAATCCCCCTTTCCATAGTTCAATGGAAGAAGTGCAAGAAACGTCAAATCGTAAATGGAATAAACTTAAAAAAAGTCCCGTCTCGAAATTAAATTTCAGTGGTCATGATAAAGAGCTTTGGTGCATGGGTGGAGAAATTGCCTTCGTGACTAAAATGATTCAAGAGAGTGTGCAATTTCAAAAACAGGTTGTTTGGTTTAGCAGTTTAGTTTCCAAAGAAGCCAATCTCCCCGCCATAGCCAGTGAACTAAAAAAAGTTCGTGCACTTAAATCGAAAACAATTGAAATGGCCCAGGGCCAAAAGAAGAGTCGTCTTGTCGCTTGGACTTTCCAAGAATAATATTAATTTTAAGCGGCTTCGTCCCAAGAGTTAGGAACATTAGGAATTTTCGCGATCAGCATTTTCTGGTGTGGTAAAGAAGCCACACAGGCGCCTATGAAGAATGCAGTAATTGCAAAATAGCCCCACAAGATACTAACCACCATGGGAGCAAATCCACCAAAAAGAGCGGTCGTGCTCGCTTCGTTGTAGTGAAGATAAATCCAGTAAAAACTTTTAAGCGCCAAAAATCCTGTGATGAAAGCGACAGTACCTTCCAAACAAGCAAAAAGTGGCGATTTTAAAAGCCATTTATAAAGTAAAGTCACGGTCAATGCATTGGTCATCATGGTAAAAATTTGCCAGCGTGCAAGGCTCGAAAATATTTCTTTGGCATAAGTGTCTTTAGGAAATTGCTCAATTAATAAATTGGTCAGAAAACCATTTTCTCCAAACTCTAAACTTGCCATCAGCACGCCCCCTAACGCAACAACCGTTCCTAGGGCTCGGAAATTGGCCATGAAAGCTCCCCCACGCTCTTTTGTTCCTGTCACCTTCAATAGTCCTTCGACTAAAGTGGCAAAGAAGCCTTTGGTGGTCCAGGCCAGTAAAGCTAAATTTAAAAATGTCAGCGGAGTATTTTTCAAATGAGATTCAGTTAATGAACCTACTTGATTGAGTAACTCATGAGAGGTTGCGGGAATCATACTTTTAAATTCACGAAAGAGTTGGACATGAGCTTGTTCCATATTTCCTTGAATTAAACCTAAGATGAAAGTGGCACAACTTAAAACTGGAATAATAGAAAGGAGTCCATAAAAAGTTGCTGACCCAACATAAAGACCACCAGAATTTTTTTCATAAACATAATGGCCATGCATGCAGGCATTCACAAATCGCCGAAAAATTGCAAAGCCAACTCCATCATAAAGATCTGATCCTTTTTCTAAAATGCGATTAGTGAAATGAACTGGATTCAGCAATTTTAGGCGGCTTTCTTTAACTGGAATTTGAGGAATTTCATCATGATTTTGTTCATTCATTTTGAGCTTGTCGGTTAAAACCGTGCATTCTTATAGGACTTTCTTAAAAATCTCCTAAGATCTGTAAAGTATTGGACTTTTCTTGACGACTTTCCCCCTATTTCATAGAGTAACCCCACTCAAATTTAGGCCAAGGAGTTCCCATGACAGAGCAAAAAGTTCCAAAGCACGCACGTGTCGTCGTTGTTGGCGGGGGTATCATCGGTTGCTCAGTTGCCTATCATTTGGCCCACGCTGGTTGGAGGGATGTGGTTCTCTTAGAAAGAGATCGCTTAACTTCAGGAACAACTTGGCATGCTGCTGGTTTGATGGTGACCTTTGGTTCTACTTCAGAAACCTCTACCGAAATGAGAAAATATACTCGTGATCTTTACAATCGTTTGGAAGCAGAGACTGGTTTAGCAACAGGTTTTAAAGCCTGTGGATTCATCGAAGTCGCCACTGATAAAGATCGCTTAGAAGAATATAGAAGAGTTTCAAGCTTCAACCGTTTTTGCGGAATTGATGTGCATGAAATTTCTCCGGGGCAAGTAAAAGAAATGTTTCCTCTTGCTCATGTGGATGACATCCTTGCTGGTTTTTATGTGAAAGAAGATGGACGCGTGAATCCAGTTGATGTGACCATGGCCTTAGCTAAAGGTGCACGTATGCAAGGAGTAAAAATTCTTGAAGAGGTTTCTGCTTACGGCATACTTCAGAAAAATGGAAAAGCGACTGGTGTTCGTACAAGTTTAGGAGATATCGAAGCAGAATACGTTGTTAATTGCGCTGGGATGTGGGCAAGACAATTTGGGGCGATGGCAGGAGTTAGTATTCCAAACCAAGCGGCTGAACATTACTATTTAATTACTGAAGATATACCAGGAATTAACCCCAACATGCCTGTGCTTGAAGATCCTTCTTCATACGTTTATATCCGTGAAGAAGTGGGCGGACTTATGTTGGGACTTTTTGAACCTAAATGTGCTCCATGGATGATTGATGGTATTCCAAAGGATTTTTCTTTTGGCGAAATCAATCCGGACTGGGAGCGTATGGGCTCATATTTAGAAAAAGCCATGAAGCGAGTTCCGCTGACAGAAAAAATCGGCATCAAAAAATTCTTCTGTGGACCAGAAAGTTTTACCCCAGATCTTCGTCCAATCGTTGGTGAAGCTCCTGAGCTAAAAAATTATTTCGTGGCAGCAGGCTTAAACTCAATCGGTATTTTAACTGGCGGAGGAATGGGAAAAGTTGTAGCGGAATGGATTATGAACGGCACTCCGACTGTAGATGTGACGGGAATGAACATTGACCGCTTACAAGTCTATCAATCGAATCCTGAATACAGAAAAACCAGAACAGTGGAATCTCTTGGAATGGTTTATAAATGTCACTACCCTACCAAAACTTTTGAAACAGCAAGAGGAGCTAAAAAATCTCCTTTTCACGATCGCTTAGCCGCAGCTGGAGCTTACTTCAAAGATGTATCTGGATGGGAAGGAGCGGACTGGTATGCTCCACCTGGAACAAAAGCAGAAACAGGAGAATTATCATTTGGTCGCATGCACTGGTTTCCTCATTGGAAAGCTGAGCACGATGCTGCTCGAAATGGTGTAATCCTGATGGACATGTCTTTCATGTGTAAATTTTTAGTGCAAGGAAAAGACGCAGGTAAAGTCTTAAACAGACTTTCAACCAACAACGTTGATGGCACCATTGGCATGATCACATATACACAGTGGTTAAATAAAGCAGGCTTGATTGAAGCCGATTTAACGGTGACGAAACTTGCCGACGATAAATTCTTTGTGGTGGTAACCGATACTCAACTTCGTCACGCAGAAACGATGATGAAACGTGCTATCAAAGAAAATGAATTTGTTTTTGTCACTGATGTAACTTCAAGTTATGGTCAATTAAATATACAAGGGCCTAAGTCGAGAGAGTTGATGCAATCTTTGACCACTGCTGATTTATCCAATGAGGCCTTTCCTTTTAGAGGAGCGAAAGAAATTGATCTAGGCTTTGCCCGAGTACTTTTAATCCGTATTACATATTTAGGTGAGCTTGGCTTTGAACTTTATATACCCTCTGAACAAGCAACTCATGTTTATGACAGAATTATTGAAAGTGGGAAAAATTTTGGTTTAAAGCACGCAGGTCTTAAAGCCCTTGCTTCCTTACGTATGGAAAAAGGTTACCGTGACTATGGTCATGATATCGATAATACCGATAATGTATATGAAACAGGTTTATCTTTTGCGATGGACCTGAATAAACCAAATGGCTTTATTGGGAAGGATGAAGTTCTAAAACAAAAAGCTGCCTTTCCGTTGAAAAGAAGATTAGTTCAAGTCATGATTCAAGACCCAGAGCCACTTATGTATCATGCAGAAGTCGTTTACCGTAATGGCAAGATGGTTGGTTACACTCGTGCTGCTTCTTACGGACATACGTTAGGTGGAGCAATTGGATTAGCGATGATTGAAGCAGGTGAAGCTTGCGATCTCAATTATCTGCAAGAAGGAAAGTGGGAAGTTGAAATTAACGGCAAAAAATATCCTGCCACGGTCTCTTTAAAGCCGATGTTTGATCCAGAAAATAAAAAGATTAAATGCTAACAAACTAAGTACTATTTTCCTGGAGCAATAAAATGGAATTTGGGTATTTAGACAATATCGAGCACATTGACTGGACTCTTCCTGCCAACGACGAAAAAAATTCACTTCGGCTAACTAATAAAAAACCGCTTCAACTCTATCTTGGTTCCCCTGCATGGGGAGTAAAAGAATGGATTGGAAAACTTTATCCTCCCAAAACCCCAACAGATCAATTTTTGTTTTACTATTCGAGAAACTTTTCAGCCATCGAGCTCAATACCACTCACTACCGAATCCCCAATAAAAAAACCGCTTTAAATTGGCGAAAACAAGTGCCCGCCAATTTTCATTTTTGTCCTAAGGTCACGAAAGAAATTTCTCATTCAGAGGGAGGTATGAGAAGCACTGAACTGCTCAAAAGCTGGCTTCATTTCATTGAAACATTGGGAGATAACTTAGGTCCTTGTTTTATCCAGTTTCACGAACACTTTTCTTATAATGAAAAAGAAACTCTCTTTCGCTTTTTGCAAAATTGGCCTTCCGAATTCCCACTGACAATTGAACTTCGTCATCCTAGTTGGTTTAAAGGACATCAAATATTACCTGCGCTTTCTGATTATCTTCATCATAGAAAAATGGGTTTAGTCATCACTGATGTGGCCGGTAGAAGAGATGTGCTTCATTCAACTCTCTCGAGTTCCTGGTCCATGATTAGATTAATTGGAAATAACCTTCATCCTAGTGACCGACAACGTCTTGGTTATTGGGCACAAAGAATAAAGGATTGGGAGCAGATGGGATTAGAAAAATGTTATCTTATTTTGCACCAACCAGATGATCTTTTGACCATTGAGTTTGCACAGATGTGTAGCGGCGTCTTACGCGAAAATCATTTTGAAAATGTCCCGGCATTTACCTATACAGTCGAGCAGCTAAGTTTTTAGTAACAAAGTCCACAGTCTGGGCATTCACTTAATGTCGGAGCAAATTTTGTTCCACAAGCCTGGCATAGAACTAGCTCTGCACTGGGATCAAAAACCGCATTCAAAGCTTCATAGTTAAGCTCTGTCGTTCCGAGATTTTTAAAGAATTGTTGACGAAAAAATTCTGTCACCTTGGGAAGATCTGATTCTTCTCCCCAAAGCTCAACCGTCACTTTACAGTTTTTGGTATTACAAGTTTGATCATTGGCCCGGATTTCACAGTCAATTCCTAAATCCTTAAGGCGAATTTGGATCAGCTTGGCTTCTGACAGTTCAAAATGTCCTAAAAGTGTTTCAGTCATTCCACTATTTTTCCATCCATAAGGATGATTCGGCAAGACTTCTTTGAAGTCTATTTGCCCTTCTTTTAAAGCTTTGCTAAGATTTTTTTAACAATTAAAGACATTGGAGATCAAATGAAAAACATTATCTTTTTATCACTACTCGCCCTTAGTACTGGTGCATTTGCCAATACTTATTCACTAAAATGTGTTGCCTCTTATAACGCAGAAAAAATTGTTGATACTGAAGTGAAATTAGCAGATAAAGAACAAAACTCTACCTTTGCTAAATTTGATGAGTTTCAATTTATCTTAAGTTCAAAAGGCAACAACGTGATTGAACTTCAGTTCGTGGACATCTATGAGCCATCACGTAATTATGCCACAGCCATGTTGAACGGAGTTGGTACATATGTTGAACTCTCTATTTGGAGAAAAGATATGTTAATGGAAACTCGCTGTACCCTTCAATAATTTAATCAATTGGCTGACCAAGACCAAATTTCTGAGAAGATTGAGAATATACTGATTCTGCTTGTGGAAGCCATTGAGACAAGTTGGCCCGTCTTGTCTTATCAGATGGGTGCGTTGACATAAATTCAGGTGGAGCTTTTCCCTGATTATTCGCTCCCATTCTTTCCCATAGATGAATTGCTTCTGATGGTTCATAGCCGGCTTTTGCCATTAAAAGTTGCCCAACCTGATCTGCTTCTGTTTCATCACCTCTCGAAAATTTTCGATCAAAGAAAGCAATGGCAAGCCCACCGGCTGCTCCACCTAAACCAGAAAGAAGTCGGCATGTATTTGTTTTACACAAAAATTGTCCCCCTATGGCGGCAGCTCCACCGATCACCAATCCAGCTATATTTCCTTTCATCGCCCGCGCGTATCTTTGTTTCCCGTGTCTTCTAGTAGCGTGAGCAACTTCATGTCCCATTACTGCAGCAAGAGCCGCTTCATTTTTGAGTACCGGCATAATGCCAGTATACACCGCCATTTTTCCACCTGGCATACACCAAGCATTGACCTCGGGGCTTTCAATCAAAACCCATTCCCACTGAAAATTTTCACCTGAGGCCTTAGCGATCCTTGCGGAAACGCGATTAACTATTTCAGTCCACTCTTTGTTGGTGGAAATTTTTGATTTCGATTTTACTTCTTGATAGGCCTTTGCTGATTCGGCATTGATTTCTTCATCACTAGGCTCACCAATGGCAGCCGCCTTTTTAGATGAACAACCATTAAGAATAAATGTTAAAAGTAGTATTCCCCAAATATATTTTTTCATTTTAAAGCTCCTTACATTATTAAAAGGACAACTCTAGACTACCGTTTTCATCTATCATTTCAAGTGTTTGTGGGTCATACTCGAGAAGTTTATAATTGATAGATAAGTTAGCCTTATTTTACAATGATGATTACTTAGGTTAAATTAAGAGCGGAGCGCAAATGAATAAAATACTATACCTGACCTTTTTAATTACAATATCCCTTTTTCTCAATGCCTGTGGAAACTCACACATTATTGATGAGTCTCAAATTCCAGGATTCACTGGCGTTGTTCAAAATCAAGACGGAGACATTACTCCTCCAGCTTTAAATGCAAGAGCGACTAACGGAGCCAGAGAATTGCGTTTTGTCATGACCATTGAAACAGAGCAAACGAAAGATGTTGTGCTTAAGAATTTAATTAACGATGGTCTCATTTTAAGTTACGCCATTGAAAATGGAACTCATTTTTCCTTTGATGGTAGTTCACCATCCAATACATGTTCTGCTAACATAGGCGCATTATCGAACTGTCTTCGTTCAATTAAATTTACAGCCTCTTTACCAGGTACATATAACGATAATTTGCTTGTGACTTTTGCAAAAATATCTAATCCTACTGACACTGAAGTTTTAACTTTCCCTCTTATCGGAGAAAAAACCATCAGTTCTCCTCCAGTGGCCATGATTCATTGTGGAGATATAATTACTACCAGTATTACCGTTGGAAATGATTTGGTTTGCCCAGGAAATATTCCCTATGCCATTAAAGTAATTGGTAGAGATGTCGTTATAAATGGGAATAACCATACTATTTCGGCGCCAGATGCCGTTACCGGAATTTTTGTTCAAGGTGACCAAATTACCGTTAATAACTATACCATTAACAACATAATTAATGGTTCAGGAATTTTTGCTTTTGATAGTGAAGGGTTGAAAATTCTTAATAATAATCTTTCGAATAATTTCATTGGATTGAAAGTTTCTTCTCAAAATATTGTTTTGAATAACATCACTATTTTTGGAAATATTATTACCGACAGTATCCTCTTTGCCATTAAAACAGAATTTTCTGGTAGCGGGGCTGTGAATTATCCGGTTATTACAGAAAATGATTTAAGTCGTTCAGGGAATTATGCTCTCTATCTCATGGCAACGAATGTGGAGCTTAATAGTGACCACTCAAATATTTATACAGGATCCAATAATGGTATTTACCTAGCTTTAGGAAATTTCGTTATTCATGATTTTGATATGTCCCAATCGGGAGCCAAAAAAATTCAAATCTTTATCGATAGCGCTATCTATGTCAGTGTCACAAACGTCAATGTCACCGGAAGTCAGCCTATAGCTCCATCACAAGAACGCATTGGTATTGATCTTTACCGCGTAGGCACTTTCGAAATTAAAAATGTTATCGCAAGCTACAACGATGCTGGAATTAAATTCGAGAATGAACTGGGCACAACTCCTTCGGGATTTGTTCAAAATTGTACTTTTATTGATGACACGACTGCAGGAATCTTAGTCGTATCCTACGACGGAAGCGCCTATGGCGACTTAGATCTTCGTACAAATTTTTGGACTCTTCCTTCAACCGCTTATAAAGTTCTTATAATGCCTAACACAGTTATTGGACCAAACTCAACTTTACCATGAAAAACATTTTTAAAATTTTATCTGGGATGATTTTATTCATCCCAGTCCTTGCTTTTGCTCTTAATACTCAATCATATCATTTCACTGATAGTTATCGATATTCCTCGCTCGATGATACTTTGGCGGAAAAATTTCCTGGCCGCTATGTACTTACAGGCAGCTTCGCCTATACCAAAAACCCACTTTACTTAAGCAACCCAAACTCGAGCGCTTTTATTCGTTCAGTTGTTGATTACAACAGCTATGCAACGTTAGGTGGCAGCTTTTATGTAACTCCCCATTTTTTACTAGGAATAGAAACGGCAATCATCCAAAATCAAATTGTTGGATCAAAATATAATTCTTTATCGGACACTATTCTAAAAGCCAAATATCGTTACTTCGATTTTAAGGATTTTACTTTTTCAGTGAATCCGCAAATTTTGTTTCCTACAGGACAAAAAAGCCACTTTACTTCAAGTGGCAGCATTGGTGCACAAGTTAGTCAGATCATTGAGTGGAATAAAAAAAGTTGGCACGCCATTGGTGGTATTGGTCTTGGCTCCAACAAAAATAATAAATATGCCAACATTAACTATGCAAATTATTTGCTGACTCAACTTGGAGTCTCCTATGATTTAAATCCAATGTGGAATTTAAATATAGAATCAGTTCGTAATTTTTCAAGCAACGCCGATAGAAGACAAAATCAAGGTTTTTATTATTTAACAGCAAAAGCCAAACTCAATTCATTCTTTTCTTTTTATACAGGAGCAGGACTCGCTGGTTTTGAAAGTATGGATAGAAAAAGTTATACCATATTTGCTGGACTAAAATTTTCACCTGAACCAGAAGCGGAGCCTAATCATGTGGTCACTTCGCCGATTGTAGAACCTAAAAAGATTCAAGAGGAGACTCCTGCAAAAATCACAAGCTTAGAGGATGAAAGTAAATTGGCTCCACCATTTATTGTGGACGATGTTTATTTTGATAATGATAAATGGAACATTAAAAGGGAAGAAGACAAAAAAATTGAAGAAATTTCGAAAAAATGGCTTCATTCAGGAAAGGCACTTCATGGAATAGTGGTTGAAGGTTTCGCTAGTAAAAAAGGTAACTCCGATCATAACAACACATTGTCAGAACAAAGAGCTCATCAGGTGGAAAAAAGATTAGAAGAAATGGGTTTTGCTAAAAACAAGATTTCCGTTGTTTTCTATGGAGATAGTCGTCCTCAAATTGCTGAAGAGTGGAAAAACCGTAAAGTCCAAATAAGAATCTATGAAGCCATGAAAAATTAATAAAAAAAAATTAAGAAACGAGGATAGAGTTTAAATCTATCCTCGATATTTCTTACCATTTAGTTTCTATTCTACCAGCTTGGCTTTTGTTAATAAATCTGTCACTTTCGAACTTAGAAGTTTATTTTGAATGGCCCTGAGTTTTGGCTCTAAAAGACGGTCCACTAACAACCCTTCTGTATTTTTATCAATTTTGTTTATGAGGGCCAATTGTGCATTATCAGAAAAAAGCTCTATTCTTCCAACTAAGGTTCTCACTAACTTTTGTGGAACTGGGGATAACTTCATAGGAAGAATTTTTTCAGTCCATTCCGTTGGTAAAAGATAAAGTATTCTTTCGCCCTCAGTGTGAAAATAACTTTGATCCCATGTGTTTAACATACTTAAGGCTTCATCTTCAAATAATCCAGATTGAATTAAAGCGGCTTGAATAACGTTTTTTGCACTTTTTAAATTCTGCGCATTAGAAGTTAAGAAGCTTTTCGTTTCATGAGGTTTTAAAGTAGGTAAACTTAAAAAATTCGTTACCCCATCTGCATATGTGCTTTTTAAATAAAATAATGCTGGAACAGCTTGATCTGAATTATTAGTCAACGTGACTAACAGCTCGGTTGCACTCTTATTTTTCATTTTTATTTGAAGTGGAACTTTAAAATCTGCTAGACCACGGTAAAAAATAAATCTTTCTTCTTCTGTCCCATTGACACTTGTTTGAATAGTGTTGGCAGAAGTTAATCGTGCTGGATTCCAAATGCTGTTATCGCTTGTTCTTGGATAGAGGGATGTTTCGGAAGGGTCTTTTAAGGTGACATCCCATTGCATGAAACCATTATTAAATTCTTCCAGATGAGAATTAAATTTAGATGCTGCCGGGAACCACTGGCTAATCATACCATCAGGAAAAGAAACTTCCACATGAACCTGTTCACCTTTGGCTCCATAAAAATAGATTACTGGAGTTTCCATTTTTTGTGTCACCGTAGTGTTGAATTGATTGAAGGGAATGACATCTGCCATTGGATCATTGGCACCAAAAAAAGAACATTTGCTAAAACAATGAGGTCTACTACCATTTTTAAGGGCCAATTGAGCAGCTGAATTTTGGGCTGCAGGGCCATCATGACGTAGACCGTAGACAAAGCCAGGTAAGCCTACTTCTTCATGGTTCATACCACTTAAAAGCCCCCCTTTTTCATTAACCATAGAAGTAAAAGTCCCCCATTCGTGAATCTCTAAAGCATAAGCGTTGGAAAACCCAGCCGACAATGTTAGCACGCTTGATAATAGTAAAATTTTCAACATAAAAACCTCCTCTGTTGATAGATAGGTTTTAAATTAATTTTACCATTGTGTTTATTGCAAATAAGTCATAATACTGTTGCAAAAAAGACAAGGACAAATATGCTTTTTACCTTTGACGAGAGTACCTTATTATCTGAACTTGAAACCAATCCGACTTTAGCCGATTTATCGAAAAAATTAGGAAAAGATCCATCTGTCATCTCAAGAGATTTAAAAAGAATAAGTGAAAAGGCTCCGGTGATTGAAAAAATAAACAGTCGTTGGGTACTCACTCCCATGGGAAGCAATATGGCCCTTTGGGCTAAAAAAATTTCCATTGAACAAAATGAAATCCTGGGGCGTGATTACACACTCACCATCGCCACCACGAGAGAATTTGCCTCAAGAATTTTGGCTTATGACTTTGAAACTTTCCTTAATGACAGTGTTCGTTTTAAAATTATTACTTGTGAAGAAGGAATTGAAGAAGCACTACTAAAAGGTATTGCAGACTTTGGTTTTGATTGTGGACGACCAAGTGATCCAATGATTGCTTTTAATCCAATTATCGAAGAAGCAGTGGTAACCGTTTCCAGCACTCATTTTTTAAAAAAGAACAAATGTAAAAAGATGGCCGACTTAAAAGAGGAAGACTTTCTTTATTATTCACGACTATCGCCACTGCAATGTAAAAATATCAATGTTAAAAATGCCAAAGTCATTTCCAATGATATTGCCGTTATTAGAAGTTTAGTATTGTCTCATCATGGATGGGCCACTCTGCCCTATTATTCTGTAAAAAAAGAAATTACCTCTAAAGATATAAATATAGTGAGGGGAGGTGAAATAAAAGGTTATAAATTTGGGGTTTGGCATCTACGTGGGCGAGATTCACTTATTCCTTGGATAAAGAAAGCTGAAGCATGGCTTACCAATCAAGCGTTAAATGAAATTTAATTTACAAAAGAATGGCTTTTTTCGTTTCCAGCAAGCCACACAATCTGGCCATCAATAGCAAACTTTCCCCTTGGGAATGCGCTTTATTAATTCTAAAACAGCCACCCTAAATTCTGATAACTCCTTTATAATTAAACTTTAATTTAATCTAAAAATCCTCTACCATATAGAAATGATTAAAGCTCAATCTTTGAAAAAATCCTTTGGCGACTTTACGGCAGTAGATGACCTCAATCTTTCGATTAATCAAGGAGAATGCTTTGGTCTTTTAGGTCCTAACGGAGCAGGTAAATCAACTTTCATTAATATGACTTACGGGATTACTCAAAGAACTTCGGGGGATCTGACCGTTTTTGGTCATGACCCAAAAGTTAAATCTCGTGAAATAAAAAAAAGGTTGGGAGTCGTTACTCAAGAAAATGCCCTTGATGAAAACCTAACAGTCTTTGAGAACATGATGGTCTATTGTGCCTTTATCGGTGTTCAAAAAAATGAACGACATAAACGAATTATCGATCTTCTCGATTATATGAATCTAACTCACAAAAAAGATGCATTCATCAGAGCACTTTCTGGAGGAATGAAGAGGCGGCTTGTCTTTGTTCGAGCACTTTTAGGAAGGCCCGAATTATTAATTTTAGATGAGCCAACGACCGGTCTTGATCCTGCTGTAAGACATTTACTTTGGGGAAAAGTGAAAGAGCTTCATCAAAATGGAACAACCATCGTTTTAACAACACATTACATGCATGAGGCAGAAGTTCTGTGCGGGCGATTGGTTATATTAAACCAAGGAAAAATTTCTGCAGAGGGAACTCCTTCTCAAATGATAGAGCAATTCACTCCAGGTTTTATTGGTATCTTTAACTTAGACGACAAGGAGAAGATTGCAGCCATCGTTCAAAATCAATCCTCAGTGAATTTTCATGAAGATTCATCTGGAGTCTACGTAAGAGTCAAAACGCTTTCAGATTTAACTAACTTTCATTCACAGTTTGGAATGACCCCGTTACAAATTCGTCCGGCAAACTTAGAAGATGTCTTTTTAAAACTAACAGGAAAGGACCTGACTGCAGATGCCTGAATCACTAACACTATGTTTGCATATTACCAGAAGAAATTGGCTCGTTTACAAAAAAGATTTACTGTCAAATATTTCTCCTACAATTGCTGATCCTGCACTGACAATGGTATCTTTAGGATTGGGACTTGGAGCTTTCATCACCAATGTTGAAGGTATGTCCTATATGCAATTTCTAGCACCAGGTTTAACCGTTGCAACAGCATTATTCACCTCATTCTTTGAAAGCAGTTATGGATTTTTTGTTCGCATGACCTACGAAAATGTCTTTAAGGCCATGCTGACAACTCCCATTGGAGTCAAAGAAGTGGTCATGGGAGAGATGATTTGGGTCGGCTTAAAAGGCGCCATCATGGCTTTATGTGTAGGGATCGTTTTGGCGCTTTGTGGTTTAATGGTAAATCCTATTTTCCTTCCCTACATAGCTCTTGTCGGTTTTCTGGTGGCACTTCCTTGCGGTGCCATGGGTTTATTGGCCACCGCCATGGTCAACAATATAAATCAATTTCAAACAGTTTATTCCTTTATCATTGCTCCTCTCTATTTTCTCTCTGGAATTTTTTTTCCCATCGCAGAGATGGCAAAACCAATGAGAATTGTGGCTGAATTTTTTCCACTGATTCATGGCGTTCGCTTGGCTCAAGCTATCTTTTGGGATCGAGAAATTGCGTCAACTTTTTTGATGAGTGGAAGTATTCTTGTTGTCCAAAGTATTCTACTTTGTACTTTGGCTTATCAAAAAATCAAAAAGAAACTTATTGCGTAGTGCAATTAAATTGAGGATCTTCGTCATAGATTAAGGTTAACAGAATTTGATGAAATCAACTGTTTAAAGTTTCTTAAGCATCGTTTATTATAATACACTTCAATTATAATCATGTTTCATCTTTATCAATTGTAGTAGCCTTAGCAAAACTTAGAAAAAGGAAATATCATGCCATTTATTCTTCTCTTTTTATCAGTAGTCAGTTTTACATATGCTCAAGAAAATAACACCCTCATCAACATTAGCATGAATCAAATCTCGGGTGAATTGGATCAACTACTTCCTTTTCTGATTGATAGTCAAAAATTTTCAGATAGTAAAAATGAAAAAGAAGTTAAGGGGCACTTAAGCAAATTGGTCGAATTGTTCAAAGGAATAAAAAAACATCCTGTCATTAGTTCTACCGGTTTTAGTTTATCTAGAGATCAAATCGAAACACAGTTACAAGAAACGTCAGATGCCTTTAGTTCAAATCACAAAGATTTTGCTCGTCACAAGTTAAACTCCACCTTGGGTCTTTGTATTTCTTGCCATACCCAAATGCCATCGGGAGATAAGTTAAAGCTTTTTAAAAATATAGATGTTGAGAAAAACATCACAAGTACTTTTGAAAAAGGGGAATTTTATTTTATAACGAGAGAATTCCCCAAAGCGATGGAAAACTATGACCGTTATATTAATCAATTCTCGGCGAAGGATGATCGGAAAGTTCTTGAGACTGTACTAAATCATAAACTGACTTATTTCACTCGTATACAAAGACAAAAAGCTGACTTGGCTGTAAAAAGCTTTGAAGAGAACATGCTTAATAAAGAGCTACCTGAGACTATTAAAATCCAAATAAAGGCCTGGATTAAAGATTTAAAGAAAAAGGTAATGAAGGCAGATGGAAAAGAAATTACCGAAACAGAAATGAAGAAATATTTGTCTCAAGTGACAAAAAATAACGAAGATGGCCCTCGAATTAGCCTCTACTCTAACAAAGAAGCGATGGACCTTAAAATTTCTGGCATACTCTTTGAGTATTTGAATAATAACCCACAGAGTAAACTTGTTCCGGAAATTTTATACAATTTAGCTGTAATCGATAAAAGAATGAATTTTAATATTTTCTATTCTATGGGGGACCTTTACTTAAAAGAGTGTATGGATAAATACCCCGATGCACCTATTGCCAAATTCTGTTATCAAGAATATGAAGATGAGAAGATCCTATCTTATACTGGCTCAGCAGGCACTTCCTTGCCTTCCGATGTCAAAAAAGAGCTTGAAAATTATAGATCTAAGCTTAAAATTAAGCCCTAATACCTGATCTAAGTCAGGTATTTCCTACTGATCTATGTTATATTTTGGCATATCTTAGTGTTTTGGGAGGAGAACAACGTATGAAAAAGTTAAACAAAAACTTAGCATGTGAAAATTGTGATTCAAAAGAAAAAGGAATCTTTTGTTCTCTTGAAACAGTTGCACTTGATGACGTCTCAAAACATAAGGTAACTAATACCTATAAAAAGGGTCATACTCTCTTTTTTCAAGGCAATCCTCCCTTTGGTCTTTATTGTATTAACAGCGGCAAAATAAAAGTTTCGAAGATTGGTAGCGATGGAAAAGAATCCATCGTGAGAATTGCAGGAGCAGGAGATGTGCTTGGGCACAGAAGCCTTTTTTCAGATGAAAACTATACCGCCACAGCCACAGCGATTGAAGAAGCCACTATCTGTTTTATCGACAAACAATATATCAACGATGTTTTAAAAGCCCAACCTACCGTTGCCATGCAATTGATTCAAAGGTTATCGAGAGAAATGGGCGCAGCTGAAGCTCATAGCGCAGCTATGTTTCAAAAGAATGTGAGAGAAAGATTAGCAGAATTATTTCTCACGCTTAACAAGAGCTATGGAGTAAGGGAAAATGGTCGCTTAAAACTTGATATTATATTAACCAGAGAAGAAATTGCTTCTATGGTGGGAACTGCTAGTGAAACAGTCATTCGATTTATCACAGAATTCAAAGATGAAGGCTTAATCGAGCAAGAAGGAAAGACTATTTATATCTTAAATGAAGAGAAAATGGTCGATTTTGCTAATTTGAATTACTAAAAATACATGATCTAGTTCATGTTTTACTTGCTTCATTAAACCTATACTGAGTTAATGAAGAAGAAAATTAAATGTCTTAATCCCGAAGAAATCCAAGTTATCAATGAGCATTTTGAAGAAATGACATTTCCAAATGATTTCGATTTTGTTTACGAATCCCAAGTACCTAATTCTGCCATTCTTTTAATGGATGGAGAGCTTCGCCTTTGCAAAAAAAATAAAGTGGTTGAAGTCATCAAGCCAGGAGTTCTTATCGGTGTTTACCAGTTACTCAACAATATCCCAGTTAAATTGTCGTGGAAGCTCGGAAAAAAATCGAAGGCAATTCTACTAAATAAATCGGTTATTATGAACGCTCTTAAAAACAAAAATTCACCCTTGTTTAATATACTTAATACATTATCGCCAGAAACGTGATATTTATCAGCTTTTGAACTTAATAACATCACTTAAAATGAAGAACTCTTAAGTCATAATGTCACTATGAAAACCCAAGAAAATTGTCTTTGTAATCACTGTGGAAAAGCATTTCTATCTAATTCAATTGATTTTGAAGCGCCACAATTTTGCTGCGAAGGTTGTAAGGCCGTCTATAACCTACTCAAAGATAACGGACTATCTTCATTTTATTCTCTTCGAAAATCCTCGAAAATCGCAAATGATTTACAAGAAGAATCTTATTATCAATATCTTGATCATCCTGATATTTTAAAAAACTATGGTAGTTATATTGATGAGCTCCTACTCATCGAATTTTTCGTTGAAGGAATTCATTGTCTAGGATGTCAATTTGTTCTAGAAAATCTTAATCGACTGCACCCCAATATATGTAAAAGTAATTTTGATTTTGAAAAATCAACAATCACCATAAGTCTATTACCCAAAGCTAAAATTAGTGAAGTTGCTTTTATTATTGATAGTCTCGGTTACAAGCCAAGACTAATCAAAGAAAGAAAAGAAATCAGAGAATTACAAAAAGAGAAGAAAAGAAAGCTATTAATTAAAATTGGGATCGCAGCTGCTTGTAGCGGTAATATCATGCTACTTTCGATCGCTAATTATGCTGGAGCAGATGGGGCTTGGAGATTATATTTTGATACCCTTGCCTCCGTTCTTGCCCTTCCCGTGATACTTTTTTGTGCTCAACCTTTTTATGTAAGTAGTTTACAGGCTATCAAGCAAAAAAGGATATCAATAGACTTTCCCATAAGCCTGGCCATCATTATCGGATCTCTTTTAAGTTATTGGAGCCTCTACACACATCAAGACAAAATATACTTTGATTCCATTACTGGTCTCGTTTTTCTACTTTTAGCGTCAAGGTTTTTACAAAAAAGCATTGAAGAAAAAGCAGGACAGTATTTTCAAAAAGATCAATATTTCGAAAGAGAATTTGCCCAAAAACTTGATTCTAAAACAGGTCAATACACTCAAAGCTTATGTGAACATATCGTTGAAGGCGATATTGTTCTTGTTGAAGAAGGAGATATGATCCCTTTTGACGGCAAAGTTCATTTGAACAATGGTCATATCAATGAAGCACTTTTGACAGGTGAAAGTAAACTTCGTGCCATTAAAAAAGGCGATGCCATTTTTCAAGGAACCATCAACGCTGGCGAAACTTTTAGCATGGAAGTTGAGTCCGTTGGTGAAAAAACTCGCATCAATAAAATTCTACAGGATTTAAAAGCAGCCCACCAGTCTCCAAGTTTCTTAACAGTCTCTGATAAAATTGGAACCTACTTTTTACTTTCTGTTCTAACTCTAGGAGTAATTCTCCTTGTCTTTTTTTCTCTTAAGGGACAAACGTTTATCGGGTTGGAAAGAGCGATTACTCTCTTTATCGTCACCTGCCCTTGCGCCCTGGCTATCGGGACGCCGTTAAGCTTTAGACAAAGTTATCAATGGCTTTTCCGTAGAGGGATCATATTACGAAACTTTGAACCACTTGAAAAAGTTCTTCAGTCAAAAAAGATCTATTTGGATAAGACGGGCACACTGACTGAGGGGAAAATAGAAGTTCAGAAGTTTGAAATGTTAAATCAAGACAACAATCTCATTTCCATTCTTTTTAGCCTTGAGAAAAAAAGTCAACATCCAATAGCTTATGCCATCGTTCATTTTTTGAGTCAAAATTACCCAGAAAGTGAAAATATACCTTTTGATCATTTTCAAGAAGTGATGGGTAAAGGTTTAGAGGCGAAAATTGGGATTGATCATTACCAAGTATGTGGAGAGGAAAGTTTACAGGAAACAGATTTAAGTACAATTGTTTTAAGAAAAAATGGAACAACTGTAGTTCGATTAGCTTTGGGTGATCGCTTAAAAGAAAATACTCCATTTGCCATCAATCAACTAAAGAAACTTGGTTTTGATCTTTGCATCCTCTCTGGTGACCAGAAAGGTCCAGTGGAAGGGATTGCCCATAAATTAGGGATTCATTATTTGAGTAACTTATCTCCGGAAGATAAAGCACGTATTATTTCAGAAAATCCCAACTCGATCATGGTTGGAGATGGAGCGAATGATGCACTCTCTTTAAAAAAATCTTTTATGGGGCTTTGTATGAAAGGAGGGCTTTCATTAAGCCTGAAGGTTTCAGACGTTTTTATCAATAACAATGATCTTTACTCCATCGTAGAACTTTTCCAGATGGGAAAAATTACAAAAAAAATAATTAGAAGAAATTTAATTTTATCGCTTTTTTATAATATCACTGCCGCTGGCCTTGCTTGTGCTGGAATAATAACTCCTCTTTGGGCAGCTGTCTTTATGCCTCTAAGTAGTCTTACCGTTATTATTTCAAATCTTATCGGAACAAAAAAAATGAGAGCAATGAAAAGAAGGCTCATATGAACGTGCTTTATTTTATTATCCCTCTAGCTTTACTACTTGGACTATTTTTTGTTTTCAGTTTTATTATGGCCATATTGAAGGGGCAATTTGAAAATCTTGATTCTGCAGCCACTAGAATTTTAATTGATGACTCTAATATACAAAGGAAAGATGATCATGCAAAAGACCTATGAAAAACTGATCTATGATGACGACATTGTCAAAATGTTTATTATGGCGACTCTCTTATGGGGAGCAGTGGGAATGTTACTTGGAGTGACCGCTGCCTTTCAATTAGCAGATTGGCACCTTAATTTTAATCTTGAATGGTTTAGCTTTGGCCGGATAAGGCCCATCCATACCAATGGAGCAATTTTTGGGTTTGCCGGAAATGGAATCTTTGCAGGTATTTACCATTCAACACAACGCTTACTTAAAACAAGACCTCTGAACAAAGGCTTATCACTATTGCATTTTTGGGGATGGCAACTCA
The DNA here is from genome assembly GCA_049318265.1 of Bacteriovoracaceae bacterium. GTDB lineage: Bacteria > Bdellovibrionota > Bacteriovoracia > Bacteriovoracales > Bacteriovoracaceae > JBEIOQ01. The sequence goes on along the minus strand of JBMOGR010000003.1, from coordinate 45,019 downwards.
TCATCGTTGCAGCAGCAGTCAGTTTAGCAGCAGGTTTTTCTCATGGAAAAGAATATGCTGAACTTGAATGGCCTATCGATTTAGCCATAACACTTGTGTGGGTAGCTTTCGCAGTAAACTTTTTTGGAATGATTGCCAAGAGAAGAGAACACCACATCTACGTTGCAATTTGGTTTTATATCGCAACGGTCATTACCGTTGCTCTTCTTCACATTATCAACTCTCTTGAAATTCCTGTGGATTGGATGAAAAGTTATCCTATCTATGCAGGAGCTCAAGATGCTTTAGTACAATGGTGGTATGGTCATAATGCCGTCGCCTTTTTTCTGACGACTCCGTTTTTAGGTTTAATGTATTACTATGTTCCGAAAGCTATGAATCGCCCAGTTTACTCATATAGACTCTCTATCATTCACTTTTGGTCTTTGGTATTCATCTACATTTGGGCCGGTCCTCACCATCTTTTATACACATCATTACCAGAATGGGCACAAACACTAGGAATGATTTTCTCAGTCATGCTCTGGGCACCATCATGGGGTGGTATGATCAACGGACTTCTCACCATGAGAGGAGCTTGGGCAAGAGTGTTCAAGGAGCCAGTGCTTAAATTTATGGTAGCGGCTCTAACCTTTTACGGGATGTCAACTTTTGAAGGTCCCCTACTATCAATTAAATCGATAAACCATATTGCCCACTTTACTGACTGGATCGTTGGTCACGTTCACTCTGGAACGATTGGTTGGAACTATTTCTTATTGGCAGCCATGATGCTTTATTTAGTACCAGTACTTTATAAGACAAAACTCTATTCTGAGAGATTAGCTAATTGGCAATTTTGGTTAGGAACTTTTGGTCTTCTTCTTTATATTATGTCGATGTGGGTGGCAGGAATAACTCAAGGACTTATGTGGCGAGCGATAGATGAAAGTGGAAGGTTAGTTTATCCATACTTCATTGAAACGGTTGTACGTATTGTTCCGATGTACTGGGTAAGAGGTTTTGGAGGAGTCTTTGTTTTCATCTCTTTTTTACTGATGATCTACAATATTTTCAAAACAATCAAGTTAGCACCTAAAAGTGAACCTGAAGAATTTCTTATTCCGATTACTACTCCAGACCCAAAAAGTGAGACTGGACATCGTAAACTAGAAGGACTCACTCTTTTATTCTCTGTGCTTACAGGATTGGCAGTCTTAGTGGGGAGTGCGATCGAAATTTTACCAACTTTTCTTGCCGATAAATTTATTGTCAAAAATAGTCTTGTTAAACCATACACAGGATTAGAACTCGCTGGACGAGACCTCTATATTCGTGAAGGCTGTTATGTGTGCCACTCACAACAAATTCGTCCAACAGTGGCGGAAAAACTACGCTATGGTGACCCATCAACTGCAGCAGAATCAGTTTACGATCGTCCATTTCAATGGGGCTCAAGAAGAATTGGTCCTGACCTTGCTCGACAAGGCGGAAAATATCCCGATATGTGGCACTACCGACATATGTTGAACCCAAGAGAAGTGACTCAAAAATCAATCATGCCTAGTTATCCTTGGTTATTTGTTAAAGATACCGAGTTTGGCATTTTAGGAAAAAAATTAAAGGTTATGAAATCTCTTGGAGTACCTTATTCTGATAGTGAAATCGAAAATGCTGTATCAGATGCAAAAGCCCAAGCAGAGACAATCGCGAATGGACTTGCTTCGTCTGGCGTTCCGATGAAAGTGAAAGACAAACAAATTGTAGCCTTGATCGCTTATTTACAAAGACTTGGTCGAGATACAAAAGTTTCTGCAGAAGTAGCAGCCCCAGAAGTTGTAGTTCCTACTGAAGTAAAGGTGGCCCCATGAAAGCAGAAGTACTATCGAAATTTAATCAACCCTGGTTACCAGTGACAGCAGAGTTGTTATTTTTGGCTATTTTTTTAGTAGTAATTATTTATGTTTTACGCAAAAAAAATCAGTCATTATTTATAGAAGAAGCTAATCTCCCATTAAAAGATGATCAAAAGGAAGTCGACCATGGAAGATAATAAAAATTTGAACAAAGATAATACAGAAATTAAAGATCCCTTACTACTTGACCATAACTACGATGGAATTCAAGAATTAGACTATCCCCTTCCTCGTTGGTGGGTCGTTATATTCTCGATGTGTATCTTTTTCGCCATTCTCTATTTCTTTTATTACCAAGTTTTAGGGGCAAAAAACCTTCGTGAGGAATATGCAGACGATATCAAGATCCATGAAGCTAAGGTACTGGCTCTGAGACCTAAAGAACTTTCATTCAATATTGAAAAGTTTAATTTATACCTAAACTCAAAAGAAGAACTTAAAGAGGGCGAAATAGTTTTCAACAATAACTGCGTTGCTTGCCATAAAGAAAAAGGTCAAGGAGATATCGGTCCAAACCTGGCAGATGAATTTTGGCTCAATGGTAATGGAAATGATCCCAAATTTCTTCATCAAATGGTCATGAATGGAAATGAAGTAAACGGAATGCCACCTTGGAAAGAGATTTTAACAGAAGACGAAATTTATCATACCATCGCTTATGTAAAGAGCATTAAAGGTATAAAACTCCCTGATGCCAAAGCGCCTCAGGGAAACAAATATGAGTAGATTTAAGCCTAGAGAGCTTCACGCTGAACGATTATCGACAACCGATGAAAAAGGAAACAGAGTTTACTTGTTTCCAGAAGATGTAAGAGGTTTTTATCGTCGTATCAGGACAACTCTCTTTAGCTTTTTAGTTATTTTATATCTTGTTCTCCCTTGGACTTATTTCAAGGGAGAACAAACCTTATTACTTGATATTGCTAACCGAAGATTTGTTCTATTTGGACACGTTTTTTGGGGACATGATGCTCCTCTTCTAATTTTCCTTTTTCTGGGAATATGTTTTTTCATCGCTCTGATTACTGCAATATGGGGACGTGTCTGGTGCGGACACGCTTGCCCCCAAACTGTTTTCCTTGATTTAATCTATCGAAGAATTGAAATACTCGTTGAAGGAAAAGTTCGTGATCGTATTCTTTTAGAAGAAGGCAGCATGAACATGAATAAACTCTTTAAACGCACCGTTAAATGGATTCTTTATTTTCTGGTCTCTGCCATCATAGCCCATTCATTCATTGGCTATTTTGTAGGAACAAAAAACTTGTGGTCGATTGTTACACATAATCCTGAACAAAACTGGACTATATTCACCATGACTTTTCTTTTAACCGCCATTTTCGCTTTTGACTTTGGTTGGTTTCGAGAACAATTTTGTATCATCGCTTGTCCTTATGGCCGCTTTCAAAGCGTTCTCATGGATCAAGATTCTTATCACGTAACCTATGACAATACTCGGAATGACTGTATCAATTGCTTTCGTTGTGTGGCAGTTTGCCCGACAGGCATCGATATTAGAAGAGGAACACAAATGGAATGTATTGGATGTACCCAATGCATCGATGCCTGTGATGAGATTATGCTTAAAGTTCAAAAGCCCATTCGACTGATTCGTTATGAAACAGAAAATGGATTGAAAAAACTAAAAACAAAAATCATTCGTCCTAGAACCATTATTTATTCTGTTGCTCTTTGTGCGGTTATGATTGGATTTTTTCTAACTGTTAAAAGTAAGGAAAACATGTTCACCTTGTGGATTAGAAATACCACTCCTTATACAGTTAACACTCAAGGTTCAGAGAAAATTATTACCAATCAATTTAAGCTAGAATTATTTCATCATGAAGTAACCAACGTTTATTTTAAAGTAAATAATAAAGAAGTGCATCTCGTTACCCCGACAACTCCTTTTCAATTAAAAGACAAAAGAAAAGAGACCGCGATTATCTTTTTTCAGTTTCCTCAAAATATTCTAAAAAATGGAAGTCATCGTATAAAAGTAGATTTATATTCAGACAAAGATCTTCTTAAGGAAGATGAGGTAGAATTAGTTGGACCCATTAATTAAATTTACCCCTGTAATCTTTCTCATCATGGGCCTAGGAGGCTCTCTGCACTGTTTAGGAATGTGTGGCCCCCTAGTCATGAGCATGACAACAAATAAAAAAGAAAACTTAATTTATCAAATTGGGCGTCTGGGTGGATATATTAGTCTAGGACTGGTGATTAAATTAATTGGTTCGATCTTTTTTTTAGCCAATCAATCAATCTTAATCATCATCGCGGGACTTTTATTGGGAATATTTTATATCATCCAAGGCTTATCAATGCTTCAATTAATGAAAGAAATTAAAATGAAGCCACTGGCGAAGCTTACAGAATGGGCAAGAAAAAAACTTAAAACAAATAGAACCCCCATTCTGACAGGTTTTTTAACGGCCTTTCTACCTTGTGGGCTTCTTTATACAACTTTATTTTCCTTACTCGTGGTACAAAATTTTGGGATTTCATTGCTTAGTCTTTTTGCATTTTGGGTGGGAACTCTTCCGGCCTTAGTTTTCTCTCCTATTTTAATGGAAAAAGCCATAAAGCCCATTCTTTTAAAAGTTCCCAAGTTTGCTGGAGTAGCTCTTCTCTGTATGGGGCTATTTACACTTGCCTATCGTGTCTCACCTCTTATCCAAGGAAAGGACCCTAAGAAGTGTCCTCATTGTCACGAAAGTCCAAAATAAATCTAGCGAAACGCCAATTTTAGATTATCCTAGAAATAATGAAGAATCATCCACACTCATTTAGTTTTATTAGCTTAAAAGTCTTTATCATCGATATTTTTTATCTCTTGAAAAGTCCGGTCTTTATTTTGCTAACTATTTTAGGAAATTCTTTGATTGGATTTTTTAGCCTCATTTTTTATTGGCTGGAAAAAGAATCAAATCCGAAACTCCATCATTTCATGGACGCCTTATGGTGGGGATTCTCAACGGCAACAACAACTGGTTACGGTGACATTACTCCTCATACTCAACAAGGTAAAATGCTAGGAATTTTACTCATGCTTACGGGAATGGCCCTATTTGGAATGTTTACCGCGCTCTTTGCTGAAACAATTCTTGCCAGTGCACGACAAAAAAATCCCTCAAGTCTGGGATGATTTTTCAAACTGGCTTATATTTGTAAGAGTCGTTTGTGTAATCTCTAATAAGGCTTCATTGGTCAAAAAGCCTTGATGACCCGTTAATAAGACATTTGGTAAACTAATGAGACGGGCCAAGATATCGTCATTGATACCTTTGTTGGAAAAATCTTGGAAGAAAATATCTTTTTCCAACTCGTATACATCCAATCCGGCAGCACCTACATGTTTACTTTTTAGCCCTTCAATAAGTGCTTCAGTGTCTATTAATGCACCCCGACCTGTGTTGATGATCATCACACCTTCTTTCATCAGAAGAATTCTTCCTTTATTAATGAGGTGATGGGTTTGTTTTGTGAGAGGAACATGTAAGGACAAAATATCACTTTGCACTAAAAGTTGGTCTAGATCAAGATAAGTAAAATTATTTTCTTCTGCCCAAGTTAGGTCTGGTGAGCTGTCATAACAAAATACATGACAACCAAATCCTTTCATTATTTGGGCCAATACTTTTCCTATTTGACCTGTTCCAATGATTCCTACTTTTTTTTGAAAAAAATTAAATCCGACTAATCCGTCTAGTTGAAAATTAAAATCACGAACACGGTTGTAAGCAAGATGTGTTTTACGATTGAGTCCCATCATGAGTGCAACAGCATGTTCGGCTACTGCATGGGGAGTATAATGAGGGACATAGACAACATTAATCCCTAATTCCTGTGTCGATTTAAGGTCGATGTGATTATAACCAGAACAGCGAAGAGCAATAAGATTTGTGCCCCCACTTTTTAGTAAACTTAAAGTTTCGTGTTGAAGGGTATCATTGACAAAGGCGCAAACCGCTGGATAGCCCAGGGCAAGGATAGCCGTTTCAGGAGTTAATCTCTCTTGAAAAAATTCTAGCTTATGTCCATGAGACTTATTTTCTTCACGGTAAAGAGATATCTCAAATGCATGAGTATCAAAAAAAGCAACTTTCATACTTTTACCTTTGTTCCATAGTAAGGGATTTGAACATTGTTATAACCAATTTCTTCTAGCTTCTTTTTTAATTCTTCCTTCGAACGATCTTCTCCATGAATTAAAAAAACAGAAGCTATTTTATTATCTTCCCCAAGCCATTCAATCAACTCACTCTGATCTGCATGAGATGAAAAGGCAGAAGAACTAAGTATTTCTCCTGACCAATGAATTTTTTCGCCATCCAAAGAAAGAACATCTCTTATTCCCTCTGATAAATCGCGTCCTGCCGTTCCCATTCCCTGAAAACCTGGTAAAAATAAAACTGCTTTGAGGCTATGTTGCCAATTTTTAATATGTCGCCAAATACGTCCACCGGATAACATCCCACTGGAGCTTAAAATGATCAGAGGCCCATCCTTTTTCTTCAGAGAATTCCATTCGCCTAAACTTTCAATAATATCGATATTAAGAAATGTTGCCTTAAGTTTTGGAATAAACTCTTGATAGACTTTATTGGCCTCGTTCATCATAGGACTATCCATTACCAATCTTATCTTCTCATCAGGGTGACGCTCAAAAAATTGTTCGATTAAATGAATCAACAGCTGACCTCGAGCAATAGCAAAACTAGCAATAATCCCAACTTTTTTTTCCCGACTGACATCAACTAAAAAAGAATAGAGTTCTTTTTCCATATCCCCTATTCTCATTCGTCCGCCATAGGTACTTTCCATAACAATCAGATCAGCCTTGGGACATTTCATCGGTTGTGACAATAATGGATCTCCATGTCGACCAAGATCCCCTGAGAAAATAATCGTTTTATCATTACAACTTATCTCAATTGAGGCTGCACCAAGGATATGGCCTGCAGGATGGAAAGAAATTTGTGCTCCTAGGATCGTAAACCACTCTCCAAAAACTTGAGATTTTAAAAGTGAGAGTGTCTTTGTCACATCAGCACTGTCATATAATGGAGGAGCGAAACTTTGCTCATTATTTTCTTGTAGTTTGGCACTGTCTTCAAGAATAATTTTAACCAATTTCATGGTGGCTTTAGTGCAATAGATTGTTCCACGAAAACCTTTTTTAAAAAGGACGGGCAGAAAGCCACTGTGATCTAAATGAGCATGAGTAAGCAAGATGGCTTTAATTTCTTTTGCTTGAAAAGAAAGGTCTCTTTGATTTTTCTCTTCAGTTTCATTTATTCCTTGATAGAGTCCAGAATCAATGAGAATTTTTCCCTCTGGAAGCTCTACCAAAGTCATAGACCCTGTGACATCTTCTGTTGCTCCTAAAAATTCAATAATCATTTTTCACCTTCTATTAAACTTCTAATGTCGGAAAAGAGTTGTTCAATATCTTCTTCGATTAAGCCTAACTCCATCAAAAGACGTTTTTTTTGCAAAAGTTCTTTGCAAAGAATAATACCTCTTGATAAGAGCTCGTTACGTATATGTTTCTTAAGTCTTTTTAAAGAAGTAATTGGGTAAAGTCTGTGATGAATAATTTTATGAATAAAGTTTTCATCTGCAGGAGCGTTTAGGCCAAGAAGCTTTAATCCAGTGCCCTTGGCATAGGCTAAAGCATCACTAGAAAAACTAGTATTTGTGGCCAGATAAAAATCATGTAAGGATTTACCCTCTGGACCATTTTTCAAATCGTCCCATCGAGCTTTAACATAGAGAACTATTTTAATATCATTTTTACGACCAATATAATTATGAAATTTACATTCAACAAAGGTGAATGAGTCACCAGCTTTTGCGACCACATCAACTTCATGTTTGACAAACTCTCCAGGAATGGTCACTCCAACTTTTGTTTCAAAGCCTAATGCTTCAAAATATCTCGCTACAAAAACTTCAAATTCAAAGCCTGTAGGACCTAAATCGAGAATGGCGCGCTTAAGTGAGTAATGAACTGCCGCCATCGATGACTCACGTGAAACTAATTTAAAAGCGTGCTTATAAATATCCTTAGTCGACATTCCTGGTACAACATTTTCGCCCACCTTTTGAGTAATGGCGTGACAAGTCTCAGTTGGTAAACCTGACCTACGAAGTGAGTTATGAAGTTTTTGAGGAGAGAAAGGTTCTTTATGCCCCTCGGACTTTAGGACGGTAAAATTATACTTACCTTTGCTATGAAATTGAGCCATTGAATAGATACTCCATAATACTTGGTTATTTTAATGGAAAAACTATCTCAAAAGTATCACCAAGATCATGCTTTAGCATTGACCACTATCATGGAGTAAGAAAAAGGTTTATTCTAAGCTTAGTTAACGATTGAAAAAGCTAATCCTTTAACCGTCTCAGGAGGAGAATATGACTCAAAAAAAATTGAAAAACTGCCGCTGCCTAAGCTTGACTCTTTTACTTTTGTGTCCCACGATCACTTTTGCCAATAACATGGAGCTCAATGCAAAAGAGAAAAAACTAAAGTCCGCTATCATGGCACTTCCTTCCGTAAAAGATCACCATTCTACTATTAGCGACGTGCTCAAGGAGCAACTCAATTCTGATGCTTTAAGTGTTATTGAAGCGACTCAGGAGGCCTTAGCAAATATCGAAACAAAGAATCTGGATAGCAGTATTAAGTCGGTCAATAAAGCTTACCAGTTATCAGAAGCAACTATGGCAAAATACCCAAATCAAAATTTCCTAGCGGTTGAATACAATATTGAAGTTTTTAATGAAGCTCCCTATGACTTAAAAGAGATAAAGTTAAAACGAAAAGAATTAAACCGAATTTACTTCCAGGAAAATTTTCCACAGACACGAAATTTGCTAGCAGCACTCCAAAGCGAAATGCATATGCAAGTATTTCAAATTTCTATTCGAGCTTATAATAATGTCTTAAAGAATGCTCAAGAGCTGGTAAAAGAAAAAAAATTCTATGAGGGTGCTGTTGCGCTTTCAAATGTCCTAAGTCGAGTCAAAGTTGAAGATTGGGGAGTTCCACTTCCTTATATTGAGGCCGAAGCAGCTCTTCAAGAAGCAGAAGTGCTAAAGGATGCGAGTTTCGATAAGGCTAAGGAGAAAATTGAATTAGCCCAGTACCAATTAGACCGCGCCAAAGCACTCGGCTATGTTGCCGGAGAAAAAGATGAATTTAATTCTTTGCAGAAAAAGTTAAAAACGTTGAAAAAAGATATTTATAAAAATAAATTTAACTTGCCTAATTTAAAAGACCTAAAGCTTGATCTCATCGCCATGATAAAGAGGAAGCTTGAGTCAAGATCTCATTCAGAAAAAGTAGCGATAAAAAAATAATATGCTTTTGAACCGGAGGGCCTTGGCGCTCCGGTTACTTCGTTGTAAACTTTTTTGATGATGGCAAGCCGAGAAGTTTATTGTGAAGATGTATTTGAATGGTTGAATAAATATCCGTTAGAGGATAATTGCTCAATCGTTGCCTCAATGCCTGACATTTCTGAATTTAATTTTACTCCTGATGAATGGAAGCAATGGTTTGAAAAGACGGCTGCACTTTTGCTCAGAAGAACATCACCCCATGGAGCTACACTTTTTTTTCAAACGGATATTAAGATAGAAGGCCGTTGGATTGATAAAGCCTATCTGATTCAAAAAGCAGCAGATTCCTTGGGACACCATCAACTTTTTCACAAGATCATAAGTCGCGTTGACATTGGTATGGCAACGAAAGGTAAACCAGCCTACTCCCACCTTCTAGCATTTTCCAAAGATCTTAAACTTGACGTCAATTTATCTACTCCTGATATCTTAACTCAGCTAGGAGAAAAAACTTGGGAGCGTGGCATGGGACTAGAAGTAAGTTTATTAATCGCAAAATTCATCAAAAAAGAAACACAGACAAAATTAGTGATCAATCCTTTCTGCGGAGAGGGTAGTATGTTGGCAGCAGCAAACTATCAAGGGCTTGATGCCATAGGAATTGAAAGAAGTCCAAAGCGAGCTGAAAAAGCTCGTATACTCAAAGTAGAAAAAGGCTCTTTCGTTTAAAAAAATAAATAAGAGGTCGCAAACAATGAGAAAAGCATTAGTAACAGGGGCCAATAAAGGAATAGGTCTAGAAACTGTAAAACAACTGAGAGCAACTGGATATATGGTTTATATGGCGGTACGAGATCTCAACAAAGGGAAATTAGCTTTAAAATCATTTACTGAAAAAGATTTGCAAAATATTGTTTTGCTGGAATTAGATGTATCGAAAGCAGAATCAGTAACCAAAGCATTTTCCACTCTTCAAGAATTAGATGTCTTAATCAACAATGCTGGAATTAATTATGATTCTTGGAACACAGTTAGTGCAGCTGACTTAGAAAATGTCCACGAAACATTCGAGACAAATTTTTTTGGAGCCTGGAGAACAACTCAAGCTGCGATTCCTTTACTAAAAAAATCCTCAAGTGCTCGTATCGTAAATGTCTCAAGTGAAGCAGGTTCTCTTCAATCTCTAGGGGCTAATAGCCCTGGCTATTCAGCCTCTAAGGCGGCTTTGAATGCCTTTACCATTTCTCTCGCTCACGAACTTTCTCAAACAAAAATTTTAGTCAACTCAATTTGTCCAGGATGGATAGCCACTGATATGGGTGGTGCAGGTGGTGGCTCAGTAGAACTTGGTGGAAAGAGTATTATGTGGGCGGTAAATATACCAGATGGTGGGCCAAGCGGTGGCTTTTTTAGACATGGTAAATCCATTCCTTGGTAGAAGGGCTTGTGCCAATAAGCCTGGGCAACTAAAATCGTTAAATAATAATCGTATGGTCAGATTTGGTTCTCTTTTCCGTGACTTAAAAATATTCACTCAAAAATCATTGCACAATGTGATAATTGACCTATGACGGGAGCCATTCTCCTACCTTTTATAAAAAAAAATGATGCTAATATTTTTTAAAAACATATTGTTTCCGGGAGGACACAATGAGTGCATTGCATACCCAAGAATTTCATGCCGCACTAGTGGCGCGATACTTAAACCTTATTCACAAAGCTATATTAGAAGGTGAATCAGGCTCTGCTTCTGGCTTAGATCTGACAAAGCTTAATGAAAAACTGAAAGAAGTTTATAATTCAGCAGAACAAGATGGAGTTTCTATTTTTGAAATTCATCACTTAATTGATCTTTCTCATGTACGAAAGCAAACTTTACGTACGATCAAATCAAAACAAAATCAAGTTTCATAAATTTCTAATGGCAATTGATCTGGATCACTAAAGAAAGTAAATCGTTTATTCGTTAAATCGTCTATTCGCACTTCTTCGTAAGCGATACCTACATTTTGAAAGTGGGAAAGGCATTGATCGAGATCATCCACGGCAAAAGCCAAATGCCTAAGTCCATGAGCCTCTGGTCTTGAAGGTCTAGGAAGAGCATCAGGAAAGGTGAAAAGTTCAATTTGCGCCCCATCAGAAAGTTTTAAATCAAGTTTATAAGATTTTTTTTCTTCTCGATAAGTTTCACGAATAATTTCTAAACCTAAAAGCTTGGTATAAAAGTTTTTAGATTTTTCATAATCAGAACAAATAATGGCAATATGATGAATTTTTTTGAAATACATAAGGTCCTAGAAGGAAATCTCCCGGTGCATATTTGTCCGGGAGAAGTCCATTCAAGAATATTCTAGATATGTGAGGACACTTTATCAAGACCGGAGTCTGGAGATTTCGGAGGAGAGATCTTACCTTGATAGTCATCAATGGCATCAAGATTCAGTGCGATTTTTAACACTTCACTTGCTTTTTCAACCAGCTCGATCTTAAGAGCATCCCGCACTTCTCGTGGAATATCTTTCAAATCTTTTTCGTTTCGTTTAGACATAATAATTCTTTCTATTCCTGCTCGGTGAGCAGCAATAACCTTTTCTTTAATTCCCCCTACTGGCATTACTGCTCCTCTTAGAGTTAATTCACCAGTCATGGCAAGTTTAGGATCCACACTTCTTCCTGTAAGTAAGGATGCAATTGTCGTTAGCATAGTAATTCCAGCGGATGGGCCATCTTTCGGAATTCCACCTGCAGGAACGTGCACGTGAATATCATTTTTTTCAAATTCAAAACCAGGAATGACATGAGATAATCTGGATCGCACAAGGCTTAAGGCAATTTGTGTCGACTCTCTCATTACATCCCCAAGCTGTCCCGTCAGCATTAAATTCCCTTTCCCAGGCATTAGGTTCGCTTCAATGAAGAGAATTTCACCACCTTGAGGTGTCCATGCTAAACCAGTTGCGACTCCAGGAGGATTAATGGTGTTTGCAACTTCATGAATATATCGCTCATTGCCTAAAATTTCTTCTATATCAGCCAGCTCAACTTTTAGTGGTAATACAGCATCTTTATTCAATACTTTTTCTGCCATTGAACGACAAAGAGCAATGATTTTACGTTGAAGATCTCGAACACCAGCCTCACGGGTATAGGAGCTAATCACTTTCATTAGAGCTTCATCGGTTATAACTAGTTGCTCATTAGTGAGACCATGCTCCTTCCATTGCTTAGGAATTAAATGGTTCTTCGCAATGTGAAGTTTTTCTGCTGACGTGTAGCCAGATAAGTCGATCACTTCCATTCGATCTAACAAAGGTCCTGGAATATTTTCTAAACTGTTTGCCGTCGCAATGAAAAAGACCTTAGACAAATCAAAAGGAACATCTAAATAGTGATCAAGGAAAGTTCCGTTTTGTTCTGGATCCAATACTTCGAGTAATGCTCCAGCAGGATCGCCTTGATAACCTCGTCCCATTTTATCGATTTCATCCAACATAAAGACAGGATTATTTTCTCCCGCTCTTTTAATTCCTTGAATAATTCGGCCAGGCATCGCTCCTATATAGGTTCTGCGGTGTCCGCGGATTTCGGCATCATCGCGAACGCCCCCTAAACTACCTCTCACAAATTTTCTTCCCATAGCTTTCGCTATACTTTGCCCTAACGAAGTTTTCCCAACTCCCGGAGGGCCAACAAAAAGTAAAATTTGTCCACGGCTACTCTTTTTAAGTTTCATCACAGCTAGATGTTGAAGGACACGTTTCTTGATTCTCTCAAGACCGTAATGATCATTATTCAATGTTTCACGAGCAGCCTCGAGATCAAGATTCTCGATTGTTTGAACACTTGCAGGATCAGTGTCAGAATCTTTCCATGGCAACGCCACTAAAAGTTCGAGATAATTTCTTATCACATGAGCTTCGGGCGAATTATCTCCCATATTTTCTAGGCGCTTTAATTCATCCATGGCAACTTTCAATGGCTCTTCAGGCATTCCAGCTTTTTCAACTTTAGAGCGAAGTGTTTCCTTTTCTTTACTTTTTTCGTTATCTCCATAATCTTCTTTTAATTCTTCTTTAATTACTCTTAATTGTTCACGTAAAAGTGATTCACGTTGAGACTTCCCTAATTTTTGTCCCATCTTCTCCCTAATTTCATTTTGTAGTTCGAGAGAATCTTTATACTTCTGAAGGATTTCTAAGAGAGAAAGAACTCGTCCTTTAAGTCCAGGCATTTCTAGAAGCTCCTGTCGTTTTGAGGCAGGCATTTCGATGTTAGCAGCGGCAAGATAGGTAAGTAGTGATAGATCATGAATCTCACTTACAGCGTCGGCAATATGCCGAGTATTGGTGGGCAGGAGCTCTAGGATTTTGAATGACATATCTCGAAGAACATCAAGCATGGTTTTGAAAGTTGCTTCGTCTGCATCTAATTCATCTTTCCATTCTTGACCTTGTCCTAGTATATAACCATCTTTCTCGGTGAATTCGTTGACTCGAAAACGTGTAACTCCACGAAGAAATACATGATAGCCTTCTTTTGCGTTTCCACGAATTCTCTCTACTTTGGAAATCGTTCCGATGGTGCTTAAAACTTCCGTTTTAATCACTTCGTTATTAAAGTCCGACTTTTGGTTCACCGTCAGAATTAAATTTCCATTTTTCTTTGCAGCTTCTAGAGCGGCAATACTTTGTGTTCGCCCAATTTTTACGGGAAGAGCAGAACCAGGTAGGATTACACTTTCTCTTATAGCTAATACCGGTAACTGTTGCATATTAAACTCCTTAAATAGTTCGAAAACTATCGAACTTACGAACAAGATGGTTGTCCTAAAAAATATGTCAATGGTAGGTAAAAAGATTATTCTTGAGTCAAAGAGAAGATACCGATATCATTAGATACTCTACTGGAGTAGTCATGAAAAAGACCTATTGTCCGAATTTAAAAAAGATGCCGATATCAGCACTCTTTGATGCTTTAAGTGATCCCATTAGAATTGAAATAGTACTTACCTTACTTGATGGCGAAGAAACATCTTGTGGTGATTGTAAAAGTCCCCTTTCCAAATCAACCATGTCACACCATTTTAAAGTATTGCGCGAATGTGGAATTATTCAAAGACGTGGAGAAGGTAAAACACACTTTCTGTCTCTGCGGGTTGAGGAAATTGAAGAAAGGATGCCTGGTTTTTTAGATGTACTCCGAAAATTAAAAAAGCCTATGTAGCTTTGAGTGCATACTTTTTAAGATCCTCTAGCTTAACTACCGTTAAGGCTTTTTCATCACAGGCCTCTAGATAAACTGGTGGAGCAACTTCATTATCAAGCGCCTCTTGCCACCTAGATGCGCAAACACACCAACGATCTTTTACCTTGAGTCCTGGAAAACCCCATTCAGGTTTTGCCGTCATTAAATCATTGCCTAAATATTTAGAAAATTCTAAAAACTCTTTTGTTATCTCAACACATATCAAATGTTTTCCTAAATCCTGGGAGCTAAATTGGCAAAATCCATCACGCAAAAAACCTGTCTTTGGGCTTAAACAACAGACTTCCAAATCTGTTCCTAAAACGTTTTTTCCTTTCTTCATGATGGTTATTCCTTCATTAATGGCGCACATAACAAAAGACAGAAATCAGCCAACGAATATCGCATCGCAGGCAAATTTCAATCATATTTCCAAGATGCCGCGTACTAGCTACTTGAAATTACTTTTTCGAATTAAGTTTATAGTATCACTTTGGCCCCATTTGGAAACAGTGATACCAGTAAGAAAATAAAAAAGGTGCCGTTCCGACTCTTTTGCTCAACTTTATCCCAGTATTTTTTTCATAGTTTTGGCACCAGCCTTGCTCTTGTCCTAATCGTACAAAAAACTGGAGTGAGAAAAATGAAAAAGTTCTTAATCGCGATTGGCGTCGTCATGTCTACATGCGAGCTAGCTCAAACACGAGCAATTGATCCGTACAGAGTTGGTTTTCAAAATCCATTAGAGTTTTCTGCAAACACAAAACTTAATGTTCAAAAAATTAAACTTAATACGGTTGATGGTACTTGGGCATTCAAAGGCCAAGATGATCAAATGTTTAATTAGACTTAGGCCATATCGATGCAGGATTATTAAAGTTAATTGACCTACAAATGAAAGAAGTAATACGTGCAAATCGCCTTCAAGAATTTTGGATGGCTTTTGCACAAGGCGCACAAATCAGCGATGCCATCCTCGCTGAAAACACCATCTTAAATGCTGGTGTTTGTGCCCTTATTAAAAATCGCTATATTTCTTAGAATTACCTTTCGCTTTCTCAATCGGATATTTTTCTTTATTCTTCCCTAATTTCTTTAATAGCACCTCTTCCAAATTGATGTTCGTTTTTTTGGCGATTTGAAGTAAATAATAAAAAACATCGGCAGCTTCATCTTCTAGCTGTTGATAAGCTTTTTCATCTAGCTTGATCTCATTAGATTGTTGTTCTGTTTTCCATTGAAAAATCTCTAATAGCTCAGAAGCTTCTACACTTAAGGCCATGGAAAGATTTTTTATTGAATGAAATTGATTCCAATCTCGATCAGAAACAAATTGTTCAATTTCTTCCATTAGTTTATCGGTATTAATTGTATTCATTTTTCACCTTGTACTTTTTCCACAACATTCCCTAATTGAATCAGTTCGCTAAATTGACAACTTTTATTCAATTTAGCTCCAGGAATATCCTTAATCAGTATGGATTTAATTTTTTGATTGGCGAGAACCTCATAACGACGATTTCCATCTTTATTAAAAAAGAAGTAGCGATTGATTTTATCATCCCCCCCTAATCCTTGAACTAAACAGAAGCCATCAATGTTTTTTTTAAAATAGTTTTCATGGGGAACTGGGCTATTGAAATTAATCTGGACCGTCACAACTTTCCCTCCCACAAATTCGATCTCATAAGAGAAGTCACGGCTCATGCCTGAGATAGGTAAACCTTTTGAGGAAGCTTCAGGCTTAATCGCTAGCAATTGTTTCAAGCTAAGTGTGGCAGCTTCTGAAATAGGAATAAAAGTGGAAAGATAAAATAGCACTAATAGCGTTTTTTTCATTTCACTATTATAGCTCTATAGATTGTTAAAACAGGAGTGTAAAATATTCTAGACTAAAAGACTGCACTAATACTTAAAGAGCTCTTG
Organism: Bacteriovoracaceae bacterium; assembly: GCA_049318265.1. Lineage (GTDB taxonomy): Bacteria > Bdellovibrionota > Bacteriovoracia > Bacteriovoracales > Bacteriovoracaceae > JBEIOQ01. The sequence goes on along the minus strand of JBMOGR010000003.1, from coordinate 28,598 downwards.
TGTTAGCTCTTTGAGATTGGCTTTTGCAAGTGCGCCTTGAATGGCATTTCTGTTTTCTGGCTTATACCAAAAAAACAAAGTTCTCTGTTCTGTTTTATCACTAATACTTATTGCTGTTTCAGCCTTATTCATTGTGTAAGGGTGGTACCCTGAGTAGTAAACTTCAGTGGCCAATGTCATCGGAGTTGGAGTGAAATCTTGAACCTGTTCCAATTTGTAGCCGAGTTTTTTTGTCTTTACCGCAAGTCGTGCCATATCTTCGAGCTTACTTCCAGGGTGAGAAGAAATAAAATAGGGAATGATTTCTTGTCGTAATTGTCTCTTTTTCGAAATTTCGTCAAATTTTTTCTTAAACGTTTCAAAGTAGTGAAAAGCTGGCTTACGCATAAACTTTAAGACTTCATCTTCCGTATGCTCAGGAGCCACTTTGAGTCGTCCTGAAACGTGATGAGAGACTAGTTGATCAACATATTCTTCATCTTCTTTTGTATGTGTGGACCTAGGATCGAACATTAGATCGTAACGAAGACCTGAGCCAATAAAAGCTTTTTTGACTTTGGGATGTTTTGCCACTTTACGATAAAGATTAGTCATATCTTTAGGATTGGTTTCTAAATTTTTACAAACTAGAGGAAAGACACAGGATGGAGCGGAACATTTGTCACAAATGTCTTGATCAATACCTTTCATTTTATACATGTTAGCAGAAGGCCCACCGATATCTGAGATGTAACCTTTGAAATCAGACATATTGGTAATTTCTTCAAGTTCTTTCATAATCGACTTTTCAGAACGACTGGCGATCATTTTCCCTTGGTGAGCAGAGATAGTACAAAAACTACAACCACCAAAACAACCACGGTGTGAATTGATAGAAAACTTGATCATCTCGAAGGCTGAAATGGGTCCGCGGTCCTTATATTTAGGATGTGGTAATCTGGTATAAGGTAAATCAAATGAAGCATCAATTTCTTTTTCCGTCATGGTCTGAAAGGGAGGATTGATGACTAAAACTTTATCACCGACTTTTTGAGTTAGTCGTCTAGCATATTGTTTATTCGATTCAACTTCTACATGCATAAAGTTTTTGGCATAAGCTTTTTTGTCACTTAGACATTTTTCATGAGAAGTAAGCTCAAAAGTCTCCCAGCCCTTGTTCTTAGGAAGCTCTTCTTTAGAATCGAGCAAGTAGGCTGTTTGAGGAATCATGGTTAAATTTTTGAAGGGAACTTTCTTTTGCAGATACTCAACAATCTCGCGAAGGGGTTGTTCACCCATTCCATACATTAATAAATCAGCACCTGACGTGCTCAAAATATTAGGCATTAATTTATCAGACCAATAATCATAGTGAGTCACTCGGCGAAGTGACGCTTCGATACCACCAATAATCACCGGAGTATCGGGATAGAGGTCTTTAACAATTTTAGTGTAAACAGTTGTGGCATAATCTGGACGGAAATTAGTTTTCCCCCCTGGAGTATAAGCATCTTCAGAGCGAAGACGTTTACCGGCGGTGTACTTATTCACCATTGAATCCATATTTCCTGAAGTGATGCCAAAAAATAATTTAGGTGCACCAAACTTTTTAAAATCTCTAAGATCATCTTGCCAATTAGGTTGCGGAATAATGGCCACACGAAGACCTAGAGATTCTAGAATTCGTCCGATCACAGCGGCCCCAAAAGCTGGATGATCGACGTAAGCATCACCAGTAATGAGAACGACATCGAGTTCATCCCACCCTTTTTTTTGAGCTTCTTTGACAGTGGTTGGTAACCAAGAGGTTAGTGGAATTTCTTTTGAATCGGCCATAGTGCGCGAACTTTACCCTTAGAGAGGGTAAAAGTATAAGGAATGTGTAAATTATTCAATCCCAAAGCGGGTAAACGGGAAAAAGCTTAAGCTCTCCTTCAAGGGAAAGTTTAATTTGCTCTAAAATTGTGTTCAAGGAAAAGCCCAAGAAGTTAGTTCCATGGGCAGTCTGTAACTGAACAAAAAGCTCTTGGGCCCTTTCTAAATGTCCTGTAGCTGCCTCATCTTGGTTTATGGCAAGTTTAACACCGGCAGCACCAAGCTTAATCATGGCCTGACTAAAAATGGCCACATCATCAATTCGCCCGTGAGCGTTCCATAAGGCTTCGAAATAGACATGACTCTCCCAGAAATAGCCATGATTAAACAGATCAAGTGCGTATCGTAATGATTCATTTTTTTGAGGCATCAAAAGGTCCACTTTCTCTGCCATAGGTTCTTCTTCATGCTCCATATGCCCACCCGTTTTTTTGGGATGAGGATTTACCCCAGGAACAAATCTATAGCTTGGTAAATCTTTCTCAGGCAAAAATCGAATCAGTTTAGAATTCATTATTTTACTGGTGTCGCCACTAAAGATCCTTCTAGATTGTTTTTAAGATCAGCCAATCCCGAATCAAAATCCTTTACTAACATTTTCTGCATTCCAAGAACCATACAAATAATACTGATGGGAAATTTATTTATTCCACTCATTCCCCATTTAACTTTTGTTTGTTCAGCGGAAACGACTTCAGTCGCAAGATAAGCTTGATTGGTAGCTTCAAAAGGTTTTTTAAAGCGAAGTTCAATATCAATACGATTACCTTCAACAATATTTTTAATTTCTTGTTCTCCCTCTCCAACTTCCTTATTGCCAATCCAACCACCAATAAATCCCACGGTGCCATCGATCCCTTTAGTGGTAAGTTTTATATTCGGATCTCTTCTAACCCAAGGATTCCATTTGTTGCTATTTTCTACTAATTTAAGGTAAGGAAAAACCACTTCACGGGGTTTATTAATGATAATTTCTCTTTCGACTTTAAAATCCGTGGGAGCAATCACACCTAAAACGGCGACCAAAACGATAAAAAGAGTTAAGCAGATCATTGAAATTTTAAGCACGGGCAACTCCTTAGGAAAATGTTGATATTAAATCATAACCAAAAAAATGAGCTTGTGCATTTAGTGACTTTATTTGTTGGCGAAAAAAAACCTATCCTAGGGCCATAAATGGATAAAACACTTAATAAATACTAGCACTTATAAAATACTTAAGGGAACTAAACTTTTCCCTGCATAATGCTCGAAACAACCAACGAGACTTGTAGGAGCCTGCATGGAGAATTTGATTAAAGAAGCAGAAGAAATTTTGGACGATAAATTAAAAAAAATTATGGATGAGCTTGTAATCGACATTCAAGCAGAGCAAGGTTTTTACTACATTCCATTTTTCTGAACGAAAGTCCGAGCATTTTGATCCCTTAAGATTGCAAAAATCTCTCTTTGCAAAAAAGTGATTCACTACATTCGATTGAGCGAACTCCCAATGTCTCAGATTGAGACTGAAATGGAACGTTAGCAAAGCAGAATTTTGAGTAAAACTTGTCTCTCTCCTTCAACACTTCTATACTAAAAGCAATTAAGGAGTGTTTATGAATTCAAATCAAGAACTATACCCCCAACATTTAGCCCAAGTGGCAATTAGTCGTTTTATGTCAAAAGTCTATACTTGGATGAGTTTAGGAATCTTACTCACCGGTTTTGTTGCAGCCGCCATTTCAAATGACGAACAATTAGTTATGCAAATTTTAGGAAATAAAATTTTATTCTACGGTCTAATGATTGCTGAATTTGGAATGGTGATTTGGTTGTCTGCAGGTATTAATAAAATGAGCAGTACTTTTGCGACTGTTTTATTTTTTGCTTATGCAGCTCTAAACGGAGTGACTCTTTCTGTTTTTTCATTAATCTATACACAATCGAGTATACAAAGCGCTTTCTTCACAACCGTTTTTGGTTTTACAGGACTAAGTGCTTTTGGTTATTTTACGAAAAAAGATTTAGGTCCAGTAGGTTCATTTTGTACCATGGGTCTTTTTGGAATGATTGGTTTTTCATTATTAAGTTTTTTCTTCCCATCCATGATGGGTGGTATGGCAAGCCAGATATACGGAATTGTAGGACTTATCGTTTTTGCGGGCTTAACAGCCTATGATACTCAAAAAATTAAAGGGCTTGCTCCCCGCAATGCCGACGCCTCGGCCTTTCAAAAAGGGGCCATCATGGGTGCTCTTCAACTTTATTTAGATTTCATAAATTTATTTTTATTTCTTCTTCGCTTTAGCGGAAAAAGAAAATAAAAAATGCCCCTCTCAGGAGGGGCTTTTTTTACTTCTTCAACTAGCCTATGTCTTAAACTTTCCTGCCTATGCTTAGGTAATGAGCTCTAAAGCCACTTGAATCAAGCGGTTACGAGTTTCTGTGGAGTACGTTTATCCATAAGTAATTATATGCACTTAATGTATTACTTTCAATTTCAGGAAACACTCGTATACTGCCATCATGAATGTCGTTAAACCATTATATCGTGGATACTCCCACCAAATTATGTTTTTTGTCTCTCTTGGAGCTTGCATACTTTTGATGCTCAAAAGTGAAAACCAAACTGAATTGATTTCAACTTTAATTTACTCTTTGGGAGTTTTATTAATGTTTGGAATCAGTGCACTTTATCATCGTGTGCACTGGGAACCGAAGCCTAGATCTCTGATGAAGCGCTTTGATCATTCAGCCATTTATATTATGATCGCAGGAACCTTTACTCCAATTACACTACTTGTTTTGCCTGAGCCCTCAGGAACAAGATTGCTCATTTCTATTTGGTCTGTGGCCGTGCTCGGAATTATTCAATCAATCTTTTTTGTTAATGTGCCTAAGATGGTAAGTTCTATTCTTTATTTGATCGCCGGCTATATGATTGCACCCTACTTTTCAGAATTAATTCCGAAGCTTGGCATGGCCAACTTAGGATTACTTATTGGTGGTGGTGTTCTTTATTCTATCGGAGCATTAACCTATGCCCTAAAGCGACCAAAGCTTAATCCCAAAGTATTTGGATACCATGAAGTCTTCCATGCTCTTGTGATTGCAGGTGCAATTTTACATTTTTCAGTTATTTATTCTATAGTTTAAAAATTTTGGGATGCCATAATCGCAATTCGCAAAAAAACAATCTAATGCTTGCTTGAGTCCTCAGGATTCTTAAGTTCAAAATAGAAACTGAACTAATCTAGCCTTTTAAAGATGAATCATCACTTTTCACTCCAACTCTGAAAAGTTCATGCGCGGTCTCACCAACTGACTTTGTATCAAATTTTGCATACCAGCCGATTCCTAAGCTTCCGATGATCGGCAACAAACGGGCGACTCCGCTTCCAATCACCCTTTGGGTAAGTCTAACTCCTACTTTTTCAGCCAGCATCTCTAAAAACTTAAAACTTGTTCTCTTCACTACGTATCTCTCCCCCATTCTTAAAACCACATCTCGAAAGAGTGCCGCTCCTCCATGTTTAAATAAGCAATACATCATTTCTTCTTTTGAAAGATTGTGAGAATGGCCGTAAACGGCAGCGATATCTGAAACTAATTGTGATTGAATTCTCCAAATTAAGACTAAATCGGGAAGAATCGTTATAAGACCTAAGGGACCTGGGGGAATGGCCAAACTACAGGAGACAACTGCCGCTTTCCAAGATGCTCCTTGAATCAATATTTCAACACGCTCTTCTGGAAGGTCAGACTTTTTTTCGTCTGAGCTAGGAATGTTTGTAATAATTTTTAAAATTTCACGACTGATTTTCATCTTTTAACCCCAATATTTTTTTAAGTTCGAGCGAAGAAAAAATTGAGGATAAGATCATGGCTCCTATTTGGTAGAGGACAAGATGTCCTGCTGCTCCTAAATTTTGATTACCTTCAAATGAGGATGGAGAAACAACCATGGCGATCATATTTAAAACAATCCAGATCACACATGGAATTAATAATTGAACTTTAAATATTTTCGTCGTTACGTAGGGAACAAGGATAGAGCCTATTATCGCAATCAATTTAATAGCAAGAAATGATTGAATTACAAAGGGCAGAACACCATTAGCAAGGAGCGGATAAAGTACTGCATAGAGCGCAACAAAAACAAAAAAAGAAATGAAAGGAACAACTAAGAGTGGCAACCACCATTTTTTAAACATAAATAAGATCCTCAATTTGTTTGTCTTTCATTCTACTGAAAGGCAGTGCGAAAATGAAAAGAATTCTTTTCCTCAAGCAAACCTTCTATGTATACTTAGGACATGAATGAAAAAATTTATCCGATTAGTATTATTGGTGGTGGCTCCGCCGGAGTTATGGCTGCGCTTCGATGCATTTTAAACAACGATGAAGTGTTATTTTTCCCTGGCTCTCCCAAGAATAAAAAAAGATCAAGGGCCATGTGGGTGAAGAAAATTGAAAATATGCCGGCTCACTTACAATTTAAACGTGGGATCGAAGAACCTAATCAAGAAACAATTAAATGGATAGAAGCTTCTGCTTTTTCAGCAAATTTTCATCATCAAAAAAATACTGGCATCGTTGATATCACAAAAAATAGTCAGGGTCATTTTCACCTGACTGACTCCAGAGGAAACACCTATCAATCAAAGTATGTCATTCTTTGTACGGGTGTGATGGATGTACAACCTACTATCAATGGATCGATTGAAGCCATACTTGTTTACGCCAATGCTCAGACGGTAGATTACTGCTTACGCTGTGATGGACATCACTCCCTGAATAAAAAAACGACGATCATTGGTCACGGTATTGGAGCTGCTTGGGCAGCAATTCAACTTTATGAGCGCTACCGCCAACCATCGATGACTATTCTTACCCATGGTCAAAAGAAAGAATTTAACGACGAAACAGAAAAGTTACTTCAAAAATATAAAATACCTGTTATCGAAGAAAAAATACTTCAAATTCTGGGTGAAGAAAAAGGTCAAAAACTTTTAGGTTTCGAACTCGAAGGAAATAAAAAAATTGAGTCTGAAATGAGTTTTGTCTCATTAGGAATGATGGTCTATAACGAGCTAGCGCTTAAACTTGGTGTTGTAGTTGATGAGCGAGGATTTGTGAAAGCAGATGAATCAGGTTTAACCAATATAGAAGGTTTTTACGTTGCTGGAGACCTTAAAGCGAACAGCAAAAAACAAATCTATACAGCCTGGGACCAAGCCGTTAATTCGGGAGATGCCATTAATCAAAAACTCAGAATTGAAAAAAGATCCATTTGAATATAGTAGACCGAAAAAGAAAAACCAAATTTCCCTGTTCTGGATGCGCCCTTCATATTAATCGATGTATCTGTGAATTTATTCCTCAATTAAATTTAAGAACAAGAGTCTCTCTGATCGTCCACGCTAAAGAATTAAAACGAACAACCAATACTGGAACTCTCGCCATCAAGTCCCTGGTTAATAGTGAACTAAAAGTAAGAGGGTTAGAAAAGACTCCCCTCGATCTCTCAACTATTCTAGGTGTTGATTATAGACCACTACTTTTTTATCCTTCGGATGATGCTCTTGAGCTCACCTCTGAATTGATTCAAGAGAGTCCACTACCGATTCAATTAATTGTTCCAGACGGAAATTGGCGCCAGGCCAGTAAAGTCCACTACCGTCATCCTGAACTTAAAGACGTAAAACGGGTCATGATTTCGAAGCCTAACTTAGAAACTCATCAGTTAAGGGCAGAACATACTGAACACGGCATGGCCACATTGCAAGCCATTGCCCTTGCTCTTGGTATTATAGAAGGCGAATTGATTGAAGAGAAATTAATGAATCTTTATCAAAAAAAACTTGAGATGACTTTGCTAGGAAGAGCAGGTGGTTAGTAGTTTCCAGAACAAGAAAAAATTCTTTTGAACGTTAAATCAACGATCACAAAATGAAATTCTTTTCTCGCTTCTAGTGAATGATCCGCAAAAACAAATCGTTTATCAATCTCAGCATTTTTCCCTAACCAATTTGCACTTGGACGAATTAAAAAAGCCAAACAGTGCTGAAATTTTTCTTCTTTGGGAAGATTGGCTTGATAAAAAATCCAGTTATCCATTGAACTTATAGGTAGCGACTCTCCCCTTAAAATTTTCCCTATCTGAGTCAATTCTAATTCAGGAATCTCTAGAACTTCTCCTCTTATGGCCAACTCAAAGCCCACATCTCTAAACTCGTCTAATATTTTTCCCTTATAGAGAGGTTCACCAGTAGCGGTGTCTATTTCAAAATAAAAATTATCTTTCGAATCAAAAAGATGTGGAGCAATTGTTAGTAAAACAGTCAATCCGAGAACGGCAAAGAGAATGAGATATTTATTTTTCTTAAACATAAAATTTTTACCAACTCCGGAAGAGCCAGTGCTTCGATCAGTACCATTTCTAAGGGCATTCGCCAGAGCCAATTTTCTTTTGGCATTATCTTAAAAAAATAATCATAGTAATGTAGTCACATAATGATGTTAAAGATGTTTTTGGTCAACTGCGATGACATCCATAAATCTACAATACCTAAAAGATTAAAGATACCATTCTTTATCCTAATCGCTCTTACAGTTCTTGGTTTAATAATCATCAGTGCTTATGTTGTCCGTATCAATCTCATTGAGGATTCCTACTTACAGTTTTGATTCAATCAAACAACAAGATTTTAATGCAGTTCCTCGAGTCGAACCTTAGCCTAAATGTCGCATTTCTTGGGAGCTGCTTCAGGGTGTTCTTCCATAAGTGTTTTGCAGCTAGCAGAAATACTCCTACCTGAGACTAATCGATTATGAAGAACACGAAAAAGATTGTTTGAATGGTTGTCATTGCTATCCGGAAGGTAATCTCCATTTTTCTCAGTGTTCTGCCATTGCTTCGGTAAGTAGGATGAAAGTTTACTAAAAAGTTTAGGAAAATCACAAAAAGAAACAACGGGACTTACATTTAATGAAGCTGAAAACCAATCGGCAAAATCTTCTTCTGTTCTGAACCCATCTCCTTCAAATTGTTTGTTGGAGGATACTAAAGTATTGTTTTGATAAAAGCCTGTAATACAAGTTCTGACTTTGACAATTTTAGCTTTAGAAGTCACGCTGATATCACCTCGGGCCATCTTATCTGATAGCCAGTGTCCTAACTCGTGAGCAAGGATGTCGTTGTACTCCATGCCCAAAGTAAAAGCCGAAGTGACAATTTTTGTTCCATCATAATGATCACTTGGTAAAACACTTTTGGTTGAACACAAAAATTTGTCTGAATTTTGTGTCATAAACTGGGTTGTATTCATATACGCGACTACATCTTCCCCCTCTCCCGCTAGCTTCAAACCTTTATTAAGAGCGGCATAAGGAGGATGAATATCTTTTTCAAGTGTCAAAATCTGAAAAGGATTTTGATTTAGGGCTTCTGAAATGACTTGGCCCGAGTGCTCAGACATTTGTGGAATAAATTTACTTTTCACTAAATTGACAATTTGTTTTTGGGCTTCAACAAATTGAGCCTGGGGATTTTGTTGCACAATTTTTTCAAGCATAAAGTTCGAAACTTTACAGGTATTTTTCACCGCGTATTTTAGTTTCTCTTTATCAAAAGGTCTTTTCTTTGACTGGTTCATTCGATCAGTTAAGGCAAGTGTTAGATCTGGTTTCATGCTTTGAAACTTATTAGTTAACATGCCATAAAATTCTTTTTGATTAAAGAGTTGGTCCATTTCTTTGAGAAGAAGTGCTGGATCACCATTGTGATCTTTAAATTTAGACCTTAAAACTTCTAGTTCCTTGGCCTTGATTGGATTACTAATCTTAAAGTTTTCAGCCATTTCTTGGCAAATACCACTAAAAAAGACATCACTTTTAGGGTCCACTAAACGTTGCGATCTAAAACGATAACCCAGACTTATTTCCATTAAACTTTTGTATGATTTAGCAAGTCGTCCATAAAGACTGTTTTCGCTCTCATTAACGTTACTCATAACAATTTGAGCTTCACCTTTAGAGTAGTAAACATTAAATTTATCAGAGAAAAGAGATTCCATAGCAACTACGTTCCCATCAAGATGAGAAAGAATTTTATCGGCAACTTTATCGGGGCCTTCTGAGAACAGTTTATCTCGAGCAACAATCGCCTGTTCCATTGAAGTTGCAAATGCATCTAAGTCAGTTTCGATATTTGCGGGCAAAGTATATTTATAATTATTCACTTCATTCATGAATTGGTCCGAAGTAAAAACATTTACAGCGGAACTTTCCCCTGGTGCACACATATCTAATAAGCACTGCTTTTCTACATTAGAATCTTTCACTTCACAGGAAGGTTTAACTCCGGAGACTTGAGCATTTAAAACTAAGGATAATGAAAGGAGTAAAATTAGTGACATGATTTTCTCTCCTCAACCTTAAAGCGAAGTAAACGTTGATCCATCGATAACAATTTGTTTCCTAGGGGGCTTTTGATATCAACTAATAGTTCAGACTGATCAACTTTAAAAGGAATACCATCCTTCGTTGGAAGTGATGGCAGGCTTTGCAACATTTCAGCATTCAATTCTTTTATTAATTCTTTATTACATTTTTTTACATCAGTTTCATATTTTAGGTATTCACTAGAATAATTTAATTTTTGAAGAGTGATCACAAGATTAAAACGAGTTCCTAATTTTTCTAATTGGAATTGATTGGCCCAAACTGAGTTTGAGGAGATTAAAAAAAGGAGTATACGAAAGAACTTTTTCATCCATTCCATTATAGCGAGGGTTAGGCGTATTTATAATGGGTAAAATCCTGTAAATTTTATTGATTTTTGCCTAATTCCAATAATGGTTGTTTTAATGTCAGGAATTGTGAAATTCTTTTACCTGACAAAAAGGCTCTCCATAGGCAACATGCCTCCTCATCAACATTTCGAGGGAGAACACAGTGGAAATAAGAAAGCTCAAAGCGCTTAAGGCAACTAATCCGTATTTGCGTTTAGGAACAGACGTGACTGAACTCGAGAAATCTATCCAAACCTTAGGCCTCATAGCTCCCTTAGTGATCTCCTCGGATGATGTTATCCTAGCGGGTGCCCGTCGTTACCAGGCCATGCTTAATCTTGGGTTTACAGAAACACCTGTCATGGTAATTACTGGTAATGCCTTAGAAAAAGAACTGGTTTCCATTGATGAGAATTTAGTTCGAAAAGACCTAACGAAAATTGAAATTGAATCTCACCTTCGTCGCGCTAAAGAAATTTATCAGGCCTTAAATCCGGAACCTGAAATCGTTGAAGTAGCTCCAGTGGTCGAAGGCGAAGTCAAAAAAGTGATGCTACCAGCGGAACGTTTCCTCAATATGGTTTCAGAAAAAACTGGTCTCTCACCAAAACAAATTCATGAAGCGATCAATAGAGATGAAATGGCTTCATCGGTGGTTAAAGACGCTCGTGTAAAAGGTGAATTATCCCTCAGTCAAACCAATGAAATTATCAAATTGAATAAGACAGATCAAAAAGCTGCAATCCACCACATAAAAGAACTCCCTGTTAGAGAAATAAAAAAGTTTGTGAAGCTAGCTAAAGCCCACGGAGTAGAAGAAGCCATCAATGCCACTCCAGAAGTTCCTTTCCAGAAAGATTTTCTAGAAATGAATGTGGGACTAAAAAAACTCATTAAAAAATTAAAACAACTGGAGCTTGAAGGAATTGAATACGATAGCTTCCCAGAAGAAACTCAAAAACTTTTTGGTGAATTTATGGGTTATTCAGGTGAAGGAGACTCACCTCGAAAAAACAAGCATGATGATCAAGACTACCATTCTTTACAATAAGGCCTTATGAAAAAAAATTTGAAAATGACAATTAACGGAATGTCCTGCAACTCATGTGTTAACAGCATCGAGAAAGTTCTAAAAAAGAAGGATGGCATTATCAATGCCACCGTTAATTTGTCATCTTCAAGTGCACTTATTGAATTTGAAGATACACTTTTAAATCCCAATCAAATTGCTGAAGTCATTACGGAAGCGGGCTTTGAAGCCAAATTAGATTAGTTAATAGAAATTCATTTTATTAGTTCAGGTTAATCTTTGATAAAGTCTTTGCTCAAAGAGTCATATTGCCTCATCTAAAAAATATGAAAGTCGATGAATGGGTTGGCTTCAAAAGTCAACTTTGCCCCTATATTTTTCTAACTCAGAAAAAAGCTCTTCAAGCTCAACAAAAATCGATACACTTACCATATGACAACAAAAAGTGAATCCCAGGAACTGAAGTTTGCTTCTATTCTCTCTCTCATTACGGGATCTGTTCTACTTGCCTTAAAATTCTACGCATACCACATTACTCATTCTCAATCTATTTTCTCAGATGCACTAGAAAGTATTGTTAATGTCGTCGCTGCTATCATTACTTTTATTGTTCTCATCCTGGCTCTAAGACCTGCAGATAAGGATCATCCTTACGGCCACGGAAAAATAGAAAGTATGGCCTCCACTTTTGAAGGAGGAGCTATTCTTTTTGCTGGAGTCTTGATTATTATTCAAGCTGTCCAAACATTTGTTCATGGATCAAGAATTGAAGAATTAGATTATGGTTTATATATTATTATTGGAGCTGGAGTTGCCAATGGATTACTTGGTTGGTTTTTACTCACTCGCGGAAAAAAACTTTATTCTGAGGCATTGCAATCAAGTGGAATTCATTTATTAACTGATACACTGACTAGTATTGGTGTGGTGGGCGGACTTTTATTAGTCAAATATACAGAACTTTTATGGATCGATTCAGTGGTGGCTGGCATTTTTGGTGGCATGCTTATTTTTGCTGGTGGAAAAATTCTCATCCGCTCTGGTAACAACTTGATTGATGGCCATGATGTGGAAACGTTAAAAGTATTAAGTGATCTTTTTGAAAAACATTATCGTCCAGGCATTATCCAAATTCATTTTACAAGAATCATTAGAAGTGGAAATTATCACCATATTGATTGTCACATGATTATTCCAGAATTCTGGACAGTTCTTGCTTCTCATAATTTCAGTGAAAATTTTGAAAAAGATGTTATCAATGATTATCCAGTTCAAGGTGAGTTACATATTCATCATGATCCCTGTCGACAAAATTTTTGTGAATCTTGTGAGCTAGAAAATTGCCCTATTCGACTTTCAAATTTTAAAGGAAGAAGGAAGCTTAGTTTTGAAGAAATTACAGCTCCCATGGCCATGAAATGAAATTAACACAAACAGTAAAAAAAGGCGGCTGTGCTGCCAAGGTTCCTGCACTCATTTTGCGAGAAATTCTTGCAGGGGTAAAGTTTCCCCCACTAATTGAAGGCGTCACTGTAGATGGTGCACTCTTTGATGATGCTGCCATTTTTAATTTATCTCCAGAACTTTCTATGGTTCAAACTCTAGATTTTTTTACACCGATCTTAGATTCCGCTTATGACTTTGGAGCGGTTGCTGCTGCCAATGCATTGAGTGACGTCTATGCTATGGGTGGTAAACCTAAAACCTGTCTGGCCATATTAGCGGCACCAATGGCAACGATGGAGAATTCAGTTATTCAAGAGGTACTTCAAGGGGCTAGTGACGTTATAACAAAATCAAAGAGCTCCTTAGTAGGTGGCCATTCAATAGATGATGATACTTTAAAATTTGGTTTGTCGGTAACAGGTCTAGTCCACCCGGATAAAATTTGGAAAAATGACGGAGCTCTCGTCCACGACCTACTAATCTTAACGAAACCCATAGGAACAGGAACTCTTTGCGCTGGACTTAAACGTGAAGCTTACACTGAAGATGATGTTAAAGAAGCTGTCGAATCAATGAAGCGTTTAAACAACATCGTTGATTTTTTAATTTCGACCGAAGATATTCATGCAGCGACTGATATCACAGGTTTTGGATTGGCGGGGCATTCAGTACAAATGGCCCAAGCTTCAAAAGTTTCATTTCATTTTAAGATTCAATCGATTCCACTTTTTAGTAAAACGTTAGATTCGCTAAAACTTGGTCATTTAACCAAGGCCCATAAGAGTAATGACGAATATACAAAAAACGCTCTTCAAATCTCTCCACAAATTAACGACACATTCCGCTTAGTGATGTTTGATCCACAAACAAGCGGTGGGTTACTGTTAAGTGTCTCAGCCCAAAGTGCTGAGAAAATTGTCTCTGAACTTAAAAAAGATTTTCCAGGCACGACTATTATAGGATCGGTCACTGAAAAATCATCCCATGACGTTTATGTGGAATGATTTGTATCTTCAAGAACTCTTTTTAAAAGAAACTCCATTAATCGATGTTAGGGCCCCTATTGAATATCTTCAAGGCTCCATTCCGTACTCTATCAACCTACCACTACTGACAGACCAAGAAAGACATCTTATAGGAATTTGCTACAAACAAAATGGCCAAGATGCGGCCATAGCTTTAGGCCATCAATTAGTTTCAGGTGAAATCAAACATAATCGTATTCAATCTTGGCTTGATTTCCTCAAAGATAATCCACAAGCTCAATTTTTTTGTTTTCGAGGTGGACTACGTTCAAAAACAAGTTGCCAATGGATAACAGAAAATGGAATTGAGCGTTCTCCGATAGAAGGCGGCTATAAAAGATTGAGACAATTTTTTCTATCGTGGATAACTGAAGCCCCTAAACCGAATCTCTTTCGATTAGGAGGACTAACTGGTACTGGGAAAACGACTCTTCTCCTGCAGTTGCCTCATCAAGTTGACCTTGAGGGAATGGCCAATCATCGAGGCTCTGCTTTTGGAACATTAGGTAAACAGCCTTCACAAATTACCTTTGAAAATTTGATTGGTTTAAGTTTGCTTAAGAATCAAAAAACAATGATTGTCGAAGACGAATCAAAAAGAATTGGTCATCTGATGATTCCAACCAATTTTTTTCTTTCTATGAGAGAAGCTCCGCTCATTATTTTAACGGCTTCAATTGAAGAACGCGTGCAAAACATATTTCAAGACTATGTTCTCCATCGTGATGCAGATTTTTTCTTAAACGCCACGAAGGGTTTAAGTAGAAAACTTGGAGGACTTAGAACATCAAACATACTAGTTGAAATCAACAAAGCTTTTGAGCTAGGAAAGAATGCTGAAGATCACTTTAAGTGGATAGAAACATTACTGGTTGATTACTACGACCCACTCTATAACAATTCATTAACTTTAGAAAAAAATTCTATCGCTTTCACAGGCAACGCCGAGCAAGTTCGGCAGTGGTGGAACACCAAGCTTCAAGAAAGGTCATAGATATTCTTTCGAAGCTTCAGGAAAGATTGATTATCTCTATTTGTTATAAGGTTGAAGCAATGATATTGTTTGGAGGCTTGAATTAATTGTAAAAATTTTAAGATTTTTCATATTAACACCTTAGACGCTCAGTAGCGTCCTAACAAAGAGTCAAATCAATGAAAATTATCCCTTTGTATGCTTCACTTTTAGCCTTTCTTTTTGTCTACTTAAGCATTAAAACCATTAAACTGAGACGCAAACTGAAGATCTCAGTGGGTGATGGCGGAAACGAAGAAATGTTGAGGGCAATGAGAGTTCATTCTAACTATGCTGAGTATACTCCACTAGCTATTTTGTTATTTTCTTTAATGGAACTTCAGGGCGCAGCTTCCTACTTTCTGCATGCTCTAGGATTAGCCTTTTTAATAGGAAGATGCTCACATGCTTTTGGAATGAAAAGTATCAATGAAGATTTTCGATTTCGAGTTTCTGGAATGATTCTTACTTTTTCCTCTTTAATCATTTCTAGTTTGTATCTCTTTATCAATTTTTGGTTGAAGTAAAAATGAAATTCGAAAATAGCTATTCACTTTTACCTGATAAATTCTTTGCCCAAGCATCACCAGCACTATTTCCTCATGCAAAACTAATTTCCATCAACCACGAATTGGCCAATGAACTTGGTTTTGATGAAACAAAATATTCTGAAGAAGAATTGGCTCAAATATTCTCTGGTCAAAAAATACTGGAAGGAAGCCACTTTCTCGCTTTAGCGTATGCTGGTCATCAGTTCGGACAATTTGTTCCTAGTCTTGGTGATGGTAGAGCGATACTCCTTGGTGAAGTAAAGGGCAAAAATCACAAACGTTATGATTTACAATTAAAGGGCTCAGGTCCAACACATTTTTCCAGACGGGGTGATGGAAAATCTGCCCTAGGCCCTGTGGTTAGAGAATATATTGTTAGCGAAGCCATGTTTCACCTTGGTGTTCCTACAACCAGAGCACTAGCAGCTGTCGCCACCGGTGAATTTGTTGCAAGAGAAAGTGAAATGCCTGGTGGAGTTTTTACTAGAGTAGCTTCAAGCCACTTACGTATCGGAACATTTGAATATTTTGCCGCCAGAGGAGACCTCGATGCATTGAAGGCACTAGTTCAATACAGTTTGAAGCGGCATTATCCTGATGTGGAGGGCCCTAATTCCGCCCTTATTCTCATGCAATCAGTAATCAAAGCACAAGTGCATCTTGTTTCAAAATGGATGAGTCTTGGCTTCATTCATGGAGTCATGAATACGGACAATATGTCTATTTCTGGTGAAACAATTGATTTTGGCCCCTGCGCCTTTATGGATTATTTTAATCCCAACCAGGTTTACAGCTATATCGATCGTCAGGGGCGATACTCCTATCTCAATCAATCGAATATTTTAGTTTGGAATCTTTCTCGATTAGCCGATTGCCTTATTCCTCTAGTCGATAGCGATGAAAAACAAGCAATCCAAATACTAAATACCGAACTTTCAAAAATCAAAGAGCTCTTTAAAGAAGATTTTCATCAAAATATTTTGAAAAAATTAGGGATAAGTGCAGCGACAAATACAGAAAATGAAACAATGGTTCAACTTTGGTTTGAATATTTGGCCAAAGAAAAATTGGATTTCACTTTAAGTTTTCGTCATTTGAGTCAAATGAGCAAAGGCGAAACAAATACTCCAGACCATTTTTTTAAAAACACCAAAGAATTTCATCACTTTCTGAGCCTCTGGACAAAAGTATCCCCCGATATTGATATGATGAATGGAGTGAATCCTATCTACATACCTCGCAACCATCAAGTCGAGAAAGCAATACAAGCAAGCCTGCAAGGAGACTATTCACTCTTTTTCAAAATGAATCAGTTACTAAAGTCTCCCTATACTGAACAAGTTGGATTTTCCGGATATGAACTAGCACCTAATCAATCTGAGGTCATTAAGAATACTTTTTGTGGTACATAGGAGTTCATAATGAATGTTGAATGGGCTAAAATTTATTCCATCCTGCACTTTTTTTTCCTCTTTACCTTTTTGGCCCATATTATTCGTACTAAAAAATCTCCATCAAGCACACTTGCCTGGTTTTTTATTGTAGCAATTCAACCTTTAGTAGGCCTACCCATATACTTTATTTTTGGAAGCCGAAAAATGAAACCTAGGTGGTTTAATCCTCGCACACAAAAAAAGTTGACCGAAGTTGATGATTCACTTCAATCTATTCTTATGCTCTCTGGTTCCTCATCCGCTCATTACAATCATGATATAAAACTAATCACCACTGGTGAAATTGCGTATCAAGAATTAATGGTGATGATTGATCAAGCTCAAAAGAGTATTTTGATTGAAACTTTTATTTTTGCTGATGATGAAGTTGGACAAGCTCTGCTCAAAAAACTAGTTATTAAAGCCAGAGAAGGTCTAGAAGTTAGAGTTCTACTCGATTCGATGGGAGCACTCATGTCTTCTCATCCCAATTTTTCCCAACTCATTTTGGCCGGCGGACATTTTCAAAAATCGATGCCTTTTAAGCTCCTTCAGGGTAACGTCAATCTTCGAAATCACCGTAAAATTGTGGTTATTGATAATCATCTGGCCATGGCTGGCGGTATGAACATAGCGCTTGAATACATGGGACCAACACCCTATGAAAAACGATGGACCGATCTAGCGATAAGAATTGAAGGTCAGTTAGTCAATGATCTATCGATGATGTTTCAAGAAGATTGGTTCAATGCCACAAAAGTTAAAATTTTTTCTGCCAAAGAATTCAAATTCCCTCAAGCAAATGAGCACCTAGCACAATTAGTAAAAAGTGGACCACATGAATTAGCAGACACCATTTATGACTGGCTTTTGTCATCGATCTATAGTGCTGAAAAAAGAATTATTTTATCAACCCCTTACTTTATACCTGATGAAGCCTTGGCGAAAGCGCTGGAACTAGCGGTTAAAAGAGGTGTGAAAGTTCAAATTATTATTCCCCAGAAATCTAATCATGCAGTAGCTGATTTATGTCGAAGTACATATCTAGAGCAAGTCTATAATTTTGGTGTAGAAATCTATCTTTACCCTCAAATGATTCATGCAAAAGTTTTTCTTTTTGATCATCAAAGAGGAATGGTAAGTTCAGCTAATTTGGATAATCGTTCGATGTTAATCAACGACGAATGCGGAATAATTCTTTATTCGGGAAAAGATATTCATCAACTTGACCAATGGTTTTTAGAGATTACTCAAAAATGCTCAAAGGGTCTTCCTGCTAAAACAAAGTTGGATCATTGGTTAGGTGGAGCAGCACGACTTTTAAGTCCTATCATTTAAATGCGGAGGATTAGGTTTCAGACTTTACCATTCATTCGTTTATTGCCTTTGGAAGAAAATAATATTTTGCATTATCAAAGTGTTTGAAACAGTAATTAATAAAAAAAAGACTTGTTCCTTGGACATAAAGACGTTAATGTATCTATCGTAAGTACATTATAAAAACAGGAGATCCTATGAATACACTACATATACAAGTTAGTCCTAAAGGAGCAGACTCTGCTTCACGTACAGTTTCAAATTACCTCGTAAACCGTCTCAAAGAGTTAAATAAAGATGTAAAGATTAACTCACGTGATTTGGCCATTAATCCACTACCACACGTGGACGCTTTAACCATGAGTGCTTACTTCACACCTCCTGAAAATCATACAGCTGAACAAAAAAATGCCATTAAACTTTCAAATACTTTAGTGGATGAACTTTTGTCCAATGATACTATTGTGATCTCAACTCCTATGTGGAACTTTAGTATGCCATCTGTTTTAAAAGCATGGATAGATCATGTTATTCGCGCGGGAAGAACTTTTAGTTTTACGCCAGAAGGCCCTAAAGGTTTATTAACAGGTAAAAAAGTCTATCTCGTTGTTTCCAGTGGAAGTGTATTTTCAGAGGGACCTTTTGCAGCCTATGATCATATTATTCCTTCTCTTAAAACAGCACTTTGGTTTGTTGGTATCACTGATGTAGAATTAATTCGCGTTGAAGGAACGAATGACCCAACTAAAGCGACTGAAGCTGTTTCAAAAGCTAAATTAAAAATTGATCAATTTTTGAAATTCTGACTCGCTCAACTGGACTTGACTTGCTTTTATATTATCCAATAAGTGATCAATTGATTTTGTTCCAGGTATAAGCAATATATTTTCAGAACGCCTTAACAGCCATGCTAAGGCTATTTGAGCCATACTTACTTGATGTATTCTTGCGATATCACCCACGACAGAAGAAAAGGCATTAGGCCCAGAATTAAGCGGATACCATGGAATAAAAGCAATATTTTTGGAGTTAGTGTAATCGACAACATTTTCCCAGCGACGGTTACCAAGATTAAAAAGATTTTGAACTGAAACGATGGGAACTACTTTTTGAGCTCGTTCAATTTGATCAACGTCAACTTCTGAAAGCCCAACATACTTTATCTTACCTGCTTTCACGGCAGCAGCCACTGGGGCCAAACTTTCTTCGATAGAATATTTTGAATCGACTCTGTGTAATTGCCAAAGATCGATACAGTCAACTTTTAAGCGCTTAAGGCTTGCCTCTATCGCTTGGGTAAGATATTCAGGTTTCCCATTTGGCACCCACTGGCCTGGACCAGGTCTAACTAGCCCACCTTTGGTCGCAATAAAAATATTTTTGTAAGGATGAAGTGCATCGGCAAACAATGTTTCATTTGTGTGAGGGCCGTAGGAGTCAGCTGTATCAAAAAAATTCACACCATTCTCAACTGCCATCTGTAATAGTTTTATAGCGTTTGGTCGATCAGTGGCATCTCCAAAAACGCCAGTACCAGTCAACTGCATTCCTCCGAATCCCATTCGATTAATTTCAACAGTATTTGCAAGCTTAAAAGTTAAATTCATCAAAAATCCTATTTTAAATTAAATATTAGGTTCAAATGATTGTAGTTCCACCGTAATGTTGCTCACCAAATTAGGAACAAGAAATGTCCTAGATTTTTGAAATCCAAATTTTTGCAAGGTTTTCATAGAAGCGATGTTATCCATTATAGTTTTAGCTATACTTTTCTCGATGGTTTTATGTTGGGTAGCATATTCAGATAAATGTTTACAAATTTCACTAGCAAACCCCTTATTCCAAAATTGTTCAACAACCATCAAGCCCAATTCTAATTGATTTCTTTGCGTCGGCAATAACATAAACCAGCCAATAAATATATTTTAGGAATCATGAATATGGCCTTGAAAAAACCTGAAACGCTTGTAAAAGAGTCTCATATTGTTAACAATAAAGCATGATTTTTTGGCTACTTCTATTCTCATCAAAAGTTTTATGGGCGTACCCTCAATTCTTGGGTTATGGCTATACCAGTTGTCTAAATTGCCATTACAATCCTTTAGGGAATGGACCCCTCACAGACTATGGTCGAGCAGTTTCAGCATCCATCGCTGGACGGAAACTTTATCCTGATTCTGTGGCAGAAGAAAAACTGGCTGAATATAGTGGTTTCTTTTTTCGTAAACCATCTACAACTTGGCTTCGTCCTTCTCTTGATTATAGAGGGATGCGCTTAACTAGAAGCTACGGAACGAAACAAGAAAAGACAGAATTTATCCACATGCAATCTGATGTGAATGTCGTTGTGAAACTTGGAGTTCGTGATCAATTTATCTCTAGCATCACTTATGGCTATGTACCTACTCCCATAAACAAACAAGCTCCTAATGAATCAAACTACCGTTCAAGAGAGCATTATATGGGCTATCGTTTTAATCCAGAATTAGGTCTTTATACTGGCCTTATGGATAAAGCCTTTGGCTTAAGAGTAGCGGATCATAATGCATTTTCAAGGCAAACAAATAATCTATCTCAAAATGATCAATCTCATGGAGCAACTCTTCATTGGGGAAAAAGTGAGTTTGATCTGGGAGTGAATTACTTTATTGGGAATTTAAACCAAGATTCGAATTTACGCCAAAAAGGTGCCTCCACTATTTTTGAATATACTCTTTTTAAAAACTTTAGACCTGGAGTCTCCTACTTAAATTCCAAGTCAACCTTCTCTAAAAACAACATCACTGCCCTACATGGACGGATTGGTGTGGGAAAGGGCTCAAGTCTTATGATTGAGTTGGGAGCAACAAATAAAGAATCTATTATTACTACTAAAAAAATTAAATCTAGATATCTCTTTATGCAAAACCATTTAAATTTAATGAGAGGTCTATTTTTTGTTAATACGGCAGAATATTATAGAGGCTCAGTTTCGAGTCAAGACTACGTTGTACGCTTAGGCCCTGGCATTCAGTTCTTTCCGATGCAAAGACTAGAGCTTAGAGCAGACTTCTATAATACGAGAAGTTTTAACCAGAATACCGCAAGTGATGATACTTGGGATCTAACTGCGCAGGCTCACCTATGGTTTTAAAAATCTTCTGTTTTAGTTGGCTCCTCTTTTCCACACATGCATTCTGCATAATAGGAATGGAACAGAATGAGGAATCATTACGAGTCTATGATCAACTTATTGAAAAAGACTTTAGCAAAGCCAATAAAGAAATACTAAAGGCAGAAAAAGAAAACGAATATATTGATGGTAGCTCACAGCCGAAGCAGTTATTAGAATATTACTTTCAAAAAGCAAACCTGCTTTTGAACCTTTACATAAAATCCTCCGATGAAAAGTTTAAAGTTTCATTTTTAGAGAATGCTGAACGTTGTAAAAATTTAAACTACAATTATAAAGAGTCTGATGAACTCATTAAAAAACTCAATTCATCAGATCAAAAAAAAGAACTAAATCGTTTCAGTAATCATTGGGATTTTTTTCTTGGTTATGTTTCATGGCAAGACAAGCTGCTCTTACAAGGTCCTGCTGGAAACATTGACCTAATAGCAACAACGAGAGGACAAACACTGGGAAGTGGCTTTAGGAGACAAAATACTTACTGGGGGCATCAACATAGTCTCACTTATATCTATGCTCAAAGTAATGTGGGTGAAAATTCCTCACTGGTTGATTATTTTCAAAAAGATGTTCCCGTTGGAGCTTTAGATTTTAGAAGTGGCCTCTTCGCTCCCGTTATGGATGGACAGGGTCAGTTTGGGATTGATGGTATTGTTCTTTTTAGAAGTGGCGATTACAAATCACCAAATGGTTATACATTGAAAAATCAAAATCAATTAGGCTATGGGATCGGCATTCATGCTAGGTGGTATTTGGGGCGATATTTATTCGCCAACAAACTCTCAAAAATAAGCTCAACTAAATCCATGATGTGGGAATTTGACCTGGGATACTCTTTTTAGAGCTGACTAATCCAAGTCGTAATTGCACTTAATTCATCTTGAGTAAGAATATAACCAGTGGTGGGCATATCTCCTCCATTATTATTTAAGCGATATATAATAGCGGAATTTGCGGAATCACCGGGATTAATTAAATCGGCACTTGTCCATTGTGTACTAGTAACAAAAGCAGACCATCCAGAATGTGTATGGCATGTCATGCAACGCTTTTCCATTACATCATAAGCTGCTTTTAAACGTACGCCAGCAGGGGTGGATACATCAATCACAGCATTACTAAAAACTGCTTTATCAAAAGTATTCGAATTATACGTTTGTCCGCAACCAATAAGAAAAAATAGCATGAAAAGAAATTTAAACTTCATTTCTTAACAGGTATTAAGGCTTCAACTTTAACAATGTTTTTGACACCCACTCCGGCATAATTAATACCTGAAAGTTTCAATTGGTCTAAATCGAGATCAAATTTAACCAGAATTTTCCCTTCTTTTTCTTCTGCTTTAAAATCGATAGGAAGATCCTGACCTTTTATACCTAAAATTCCTTTCCCATTTCCATTCTCCGCTGAAGCAGATTTTAAAAGTATGATGGGGTACTTTTCTACTTCCAATTTGTTTTGTAAATGTTCATCTCTTAAATCCATTTCTGATTTTAGAGACCTAACATCCACTGCAATATTCTTAGCGTTTAATTTTTTCCCTTCTCTAGTAATGCTGCCTTTTACTTGAGATGAAGTTGCTGTAAAAGAACCAGCGGGACTTAGTTCAACCACAGCCGATATGGTTTGGGCCATTATTGGTGAGCTTAGACAAAAACTAAAAAAAAGGTAAAGTGATCTATTCATAAATTCTCCACGTCACTATTAAAATTCCTATCTAGCCATTATGACTGAAAAAAAGCTTGGAAAGCCACACTTTTAAGCAAAAATCAAATGTACCTATGTAATTTCTACTCAAACGTCACTCAATAGGCCCAAAATCACTTATAATTGCCCCATGAAACTTACCATTCTTCCTTTCTTATTTTTATTTGTTTCATGTCTTACTCCTAGTAAGAATGACGGCGCTTTAAATTTTAAAGTGAAAGAAAATCGTCAAGCCATCATACAACAAATGAAGGATGCAGAAGAGGCAGAAAAAGAAAGAATAAGACTACTGCAAATTGAGAAAGAAAAAACGTGGAAGACTATTATAACAAACGCCAACAATGATTTTGAGGACATAGCTCCATTGATTCAGAAAAAGTGTTTTGCTTGTCATGATGCCAATACCAAAGAACCCCCGTATGCAAAAATTTTTCCAAGCATTAATCCTGTTCATCAACACCAAGTAGACGGCATTGCGGCTCTTGATTTTTCAAAAAAATTTCCTTTAAAAGCAAAAGGAAATCCTCCCCAAGTCGCTCTATTAAAAGGGATTCGTAATCAAGTTATTGATAGAGAAATGCCTCTCAAAATTTATACTTTTTTCTACCCAAAGAGAAAGATTGATCAAAATGACGAAGAGAGAATCTTGGCTTGGGTCGATCCTCTCATTGAAAAGATTGAAGACTATGAAAGACGTTTTGAGACCAGTGATCAAACTCCTGATGGTCGAATGAACAAAATATTTGAAATGAAATGTTTTCGCTGTCACGCCAACGGCAATGATAGTGGCGATTTTGCCAATATGCAGGATACAAAAGCTCTGCTAGCTAGTAAGTATATCAATTTAAAAAATCCATCGGATTCTCTTATTTATAAACTAAGTGCTAATCAATCCATGCCACCAAATAAACGAGACGCATTGTCAGAAGAAGAATTGACTGAACTTCTTGAGTGGATTAAATCAAAAGCCAACTAAGGTAACAACTATGGCAGAACTTCTTTCGGCCCAGCATATTCTAGTTGCTCAAGAGTATGAGGCAAAAGATATACTCAGAAAACTTGACCAAAAAAATGATTTCGAAAAGCTTGCGCAAGACTTTTCAATATGTTCCTCCAGTAAAAATGGTGGGTATTTAGGTCAATTTCCAAGGGGAAAAATGGTTCCTGCCTTTGAAAAAGCACTAATCTCACTCAAGCCTGGAGAATACTCTGGCATCGTAAGGACTCAATTCGGGTATCACATCATCAAAAGAATTCCGACCACTTAGATAATTTAAAGTTAATTCATTCAAACTCTATGATAAAAGTTAGATATGAACCAAATGCAAGACAAATTAAGTTTAACATTTCTGGCCCATCGATAACCAGACACCTTAATGTTTTGGAAAGAGCAGGACTCATTTCAAGAGGAAAAGAAGTTTTTGACAAAAATTAAGACGTAGGTTTTCTTTTAGTTTTTGGCTTCTATTGGCCTTTGAAATACGATATTGCTAGTTACATCACTTAGTTATGGTGCAAACAACCACCTCCACCATCGGCTTTCTTGAAAACCTATTTAAATTTTTTCTGGAGTTGTCTCTGTCTTATCGTGGCTATACTTGAATCAAAGACATATAGGTAAGTACCTGAATCCATGTGTGACGGCAGAAGACTTTATACGAATTTAAGTATATTCTTGATTTATACGTTTTTTAGTATAAAATAATATTATACTAAAAAACGTATGAGGTATTATGAAGGCTGAGGAAAAATTAAAGATCGAAAATATTAACACTGCGGAGAAGGCAGGCCTTGCCCTTAAACGGCTTAGAAAAATAAAAAATTTATCACAAGCAGATCTCGCTAAAATGATGAACATGAGGCAACCCACTATTAGTGATGTTGAAAGTGGCAAGGGTACTTTGGATTCATTTTTTAAAATAGTTCAAGCTTTGAAGGTAAATTTAGAATTGTCGAATCAATCAGCTTGCAAGACCAAGGGAGGTAGTAAGAGTAGAGTTCAAAAGGTACTGGGCTATTTTGAGGATGAGAAATAAGTATGGGCCGTAAAAAAAAAAGGAAAGGACTCAAAGTCTATTTGAATGGCGCGAATGTTGGAAAACTTAAGAAAGATGCTTCAGGTTTAATTTCATTTAATTATTCAGAAGAGTGGATTAAAGATGGTTTTGCTATATCGCAGTCTCTTCCAATAAAAGAGCAAGAATATAAAGGTGAAATCGTTTCTAGGTATTTTGATAACTTGCTGCCAGATAATGATGATATAAAAAAATTGGTCGCTCAAAAGTTTGGAGCCGAAAGCACTAGACCATTTGATCTATTAGAAGTGGTAGGAAAAGATTGCGTAGGAGCACTCTCGTTTCTTCCGGAGGACAAAGAAGAACCGCAGATCTTCGAGATGAAATATACTAAGCTAACGGCAAAAAAAATCGCCAATAAGATAAGAGGATTGGGCTCATCCACGCCATTAGGAATGGAGGAGGACGACTTCAGACTTTCCATCGCTGGCGCGCAAGAGAAAACGGCACTTTTAAAAGTTGGTAAAAGTTGGTGTGAGCCTCATGGACAGACGCCTACAACACATATCATTAAGACTCCTATTGGAGCACTTGGAATGAATTTAAAGTTTAATGACAGCGTTGATAATGAGTGGGCATCGTTATTCATTATGGAAAAATTTGGTCTAAAAACTTGTAAAACAAGTATAGAGAACTTTGAGGACCAAAGGGTTTTAGTTGTAGAGCGATTCGATAGGCGCTGGCTCAAAGAGGATGGAAAGGATGTTATCCTGCGTATTCCTCAAGAAGATATGTGTCAGGCACTAGGTGTTTCTCCATATAAAAAGTATCAGAATGACGGTGGTCCAAGTATTGTGAATATTTCGAAGTTTCTGGCTGCATCCCAAGAGGATAATGATCGATTTGAGTTCTTTAAAGGAATTATGATCTTTGATCTTCTATTTGCGACTGATGGTCATGCAAAAAACTTTAGCATCTCATTGAATCAAAATGGCTTCAAGATGACGCCCTATTATGATGTTATGAGTGGTTATTTTCTTCATGCTCGTGAGAAAAGAGGAATTCAAAAACTCAAGCTTGCCATGAGTGTAGGGAATTCAAACCATTATAACTTTGATAAAATCGTGAAACACCACTACCAAGAAACAGCAAATAGATGTCTTATATCAAAAGAAGATTTTGAAAGAATCTGTATGGAAATAAAAAAATGTTTTGAGAAGTTTGATTACAAGACCAGTGATTTAGATCCAAACCTTAAAATTAAAACCCTTGAGATGATTTTAGAAGGAATGAAGAAAAGAGTAACTCGAATATTGGTCTAGGCTCGCTTTTGTTGGCTTTTTATTCTCTGTTTGGCGGAGAGAATCTGACACACAAAATAAATAAGAGCCTAACTATCAAGCTTATACATTAATACCTTTATGTGAGCATTTATCAATATATTTTGGAGATTCAATTGGAATTTAAGGGAGGAAAAACCTTGCCGAGTTACAGAAGGATGGTCATGACATTACATTTATTTTGGATAATGGCCATGACATCAAGACTAAGAAAGGGAGTTCAATCTAAAAACCAAGTAACAAAATTGAATCCAGAAGTGTTGAGAGTAATTGCAAGACTAATGACACCTATTCCATATGAGAGCATTTGCTTGCGAATGCTTAATTTAAAAAACTTAAACTGAACAAGCCAAAAAATTGGTAAAATTAGTAATGTTGAAAATAACACGAAGACAGTAATCATCAAGATCCAATGATGAAAAACAAATGGTAGTGATTTCGGGTCTGGGGTTGCATAGTGAGGCCAATAACCCAAATAAATTCGAGCTCGGATGTAAAAAATGAATACTCCACTGAGCCAGATCAGTGGCAAGGCACTACCTATGCTCGATATACGCGCAATAGTTTTTTCTGCGTTCATGCGTTTCATACTAAACTTCCTTTTGTTGCAAGATTATTAAAAAACTCTTTATCGCGCCGAGTGCGTATATATGGTGTACCTTTTATTGGAAACACTGGCCTAGCGTTATCAATTTCACCTTTGCATGTTAAAGCTAAGGTTTCATCTTGGGAAAGCCAACCTAGCTCAGGGACAAAATAACCAACAATTTTTTCTTTTTTGTCTCTTTTTACATCGGTCACCAATTTGAGTGGTACTCCCCAGCTTTTAGTATCTTCATAAATAATAGTCGCAGGGCCGAATTCCTTGTCAGTGACTTTGGTTTTGGTAATAATGGAAAGTTTAATATTTTCAGCATTATCATAAATTTCGAGGGTGGAAAAGTCATAAAATTTCCACCACGAACTATGCGCCTCAATAGATTTTCCATCTGAACGGCGAAAAGCATCTGCATCAATCACATTGGGTGACTTGGTCATGGGAAGAAGTTTGTGTGCAATCGGCTTTCCTGTTTCTGTCTCAAGAACCCAGAAGGATTTTGAGGAAAAGTTTTTTACTTGTCCTTTAATTCCAAGTTTCTTCCAGATTGCTTTTAGCATTACATACGTTTCCACTTTGTAACCTCCACATTCTTATTTTGTGGGTTCGATTTTGCTTGAACATCAGGATAAATGCAAAACAAAATGCCCGCTTAAATGGATAGTCCAAATTAGCCTATTGCTTTTGAGCTAAAAGAAGTCCCTGAGCTGTACTCACCCATTTAGCTCAAGGAAGCTTTTTTGATGAAATCTCTTCATATTGGCTTAGTTATAAGACAGCAAAAAGTCTGACCAAGATCAGATTAATATTTTTGGCCACTTACCGATAAAAGTTAGAACGATTTTTTAAGGGGGTCCTTATGTCTTTAATGGATTGGAACGAAAAATTAGATATCGGTGTCGAAGAAATGAACTGCGAACACAAGATGCTTCTACAGATTATGAACAAACTGTACGATGATTTCTTGGGTTCAGCATCTTATGATGTGCTCAAAGAAAATCTCGACCTGCTCAAAGAAAAAACGATTGAACACTTTCAGCACGAAGAAGCCTATATGGAGAAAATTAACTTCGAGGGTCTTCCAGGACATAAATTTATTCATAAGTCGCTGCTGGAAAAATTTCTTGTCTTCTATCAGGAGTTTGTGACATTAAAAAAATTATCTGAAGATTTTTTTCAGTTTTTAAAGATTTGGTTGTCTGCTCATATTCAAGGAATTGATTGCAAATATGGTCGTGACAAAATCAGAAAAATTGCTTGAAATCATTTAAACTGCCCCACTTGCGTGGGGACAGAGTTTTAGTCGGCCATGAATTTTCAT
>JBMOGR010000002.1:0-479497 GCA_049318265.1 Bacteriovoracaceae bacterium | reverse complement strand
ATATCGGTAACTTTCTCATCTTGGTCATCACCCGTTGCCGGGCAATGCTTAACTACTATTCAATTGTCAAAGAGCTATATCAATATCTAATAAATATCTTAAAGTGTTTGGTGGAGATGACAGGAGTTGAACCTGCGACCCTCTGAATGCAAATCAGATGCTCTCCCAACTGAGCTACACCCCCAAACGTTCAAATCATTTGCGAGCCGCTAAATTATTTGATTCAAGCCCCACTGTCAACTTTTTTTTCACACTATTTCATCTTTTTTTTATGTATTTTTTCTGAATGAATTCGAGTGCTTATATTATTATTTTTTGTTTAGTAAAAAGGTCGGAAGTATTTGAAAAGAGTGGAGCTGAAGCTCCACTCTCTATAGATATGTCTATTTGCCGTGGCGTTTATCGTCTTTGATATAGATGAAAAATTTTAAAATAAAGAAGCAAGCAACAAGCGTAGATAGTAATCCCCAAGTAGGAACAATCAATTGATTCACTTTCGTAAATTGAGGATTGATTGGGAAGATAGATGATCCTGTTGTGTTCTCAGGTAGAACTTCTTTTGGGTGTGTTGGATGAGCTTCAGTATTGGTATTCGTACTTACTGCATGAGTAGCTGTTGCTTCAGCTGCAGGAGCTTCTGTAGTGGCTGTAGCAGCTGTTGTAGGTGTAGTTGTATCAGACATAAAATCTCCAAAAACTTTTTTTATTCCAGATTAACGATACATTGATTCTAAGACGACAAACAAAGCATAAAGGAATGCAGACATAGGAACAGCTGCAATAAATTTAAGCCACTTTGTTTCGTCTTTTAAGTGCATATAAGAATAAGCAACTAAAAAGGCTTTTCCGAGAGCAAGACCAGTCAAAGAAGAAGCTTTTGCAAATTGAGAAACTTGCATATTTGGAATTACCAATTCTATTCCCGTTAATAGCGTCAACATGACGAATACACCGAAGTATTCCTTCTTATGACTTTTATGAGCTGTTTCTCCCACTTTACTCTCCTTGTTCTATTTCTATCTTAATTATTTCTATTAATAAGTAATCCAACATCAATCATCATGTGATTGATGCCATCTGTATCTACTGGATAGTAACCACGTACATAGCCATTACCATCCACTAAAACATACTTTTGAGCGTGTGCTACTTCCATAATATTTTCAGCCAAAACTTCTTTCTCGCCCATCGGTACTTTAAAACCATCAATCAAAAGATTTTTAATTTTGCTTCTTTCTCCAGTGAGAAAGTGCCAAACAAATGGTTTTGCCTTAAGCTCTGTCGCTTTTGCTTTTAAAACTGCAGGAGTATCCGTTTCAGGATCAACCGAAAAAGAAATGATATTCACTCGATCCAAAACACCACGTAAACGATGCTGAACTTTTTGAGTTTTAACTAAAATATTCGGACAAACGGTCTTGCAAGAGGTGAAGATAAAATTTGCTATGTAAGTTTTGCCTTTCAATTCATTGGTACCGAAGCTTTTCCCTTCTTCGTTAGTCAACTGGTAGTTTGGCAATTTGTATAGCATCGGCAAAGGAGGAGGAAGTGTGCGAGTTACTGAACGAACAATAGGATAAGAAAAAAAGAAACAGACAACAGTTACCCAAAACCATTTATTCAGTACAAGCTTTTCAAGCAAGTTTGATTGACGGACGTTGGTATTATAAACAGCTGTTGTCACTTTTATCGCCTAAAGTTTATTGATTCTTCAGTTTCGTCATTAAAGATTTACGAGCATTTAAGTTGTCACGAATATCCATAAGACTTTTTACATAATAAGCAACTGCCCAAATTTGATCATCTTCAAGTACACCTTTCCAAGCAGGCATAGAAGTACCACCAACACCCGCTGCAAGACGCATATAGAGCTCTTCTACAGTTGCGGCAGAACGAATAGGATGGAAAGTAAAATCAGGTGGAAGTGCCTTATATCCGTGCTCTGAATCCTGTAATTTAATAACGTAAAGATTGGCATCAAATTCTGGAGCAGCAGAAGTTGGATTGAATTTTTTAGAATATTCTGTAATTTCTTCTTTTGTTGCGTAGGCTTGGTGACATGTCTGGCAACTTGCAACCGCGTGATAAACTTCTTTACCATATTGAATTGCATAATCTTTTCGTGGAAGCATATATGGATCTTGAGTTTGGACAATTTGCTCGCCCAACGTTTTATCTTTTGCTTCCCAAGCTTCCGGAGCAAAAGTTTTAATATATTGAGTAACTGCATCTAGGCGTACATCTGAGATATCCCAAGGAAGCATAGCTGTTCCATGAAGACCTTTTTTAACAATGCGATGAAAGTCTTCATCGTGTGGAAGTTCGCCAGTAGCAACCCAACCAAATTTGTAAATTCCAAGTTTGAAATTTCTTGGCGGTGGCCACATACCTTTTGCGGAAATTCCATTTCCATCACCTTTAACACCGTGGCATGAAACACAGTACTCAGTGTACGTTGTGTAGCCTAAGTTTAAAGTGTCGGAAGAAACAATTTTTCCACCAGTGAAAGTCTTTGCCTCCTTAAATGGACCGCCATCACAGGCGACCAAAAAGACAGCTGACATGACCAAGAAAAGAATCGTTCGAACAGCACGTTTCATAGTTTTTTCCTTAAAAAACAAAAAGTATTATGAACATTAAAACCCAGATAATTCCTAAAAAGTGCCAAAATTTTTCACCATTAAGTGCTTTCATTTGTAACTTTTCAGGTGAAAGAATTTCTTTTTTAAACTGCCATTCAAGATACAATAAAAAGAAGACCGCTGCAGCTACGTGAGCAGCATGGATCCAAGTCATTGCATGCATTAAAGAAGCATAAATTCCCGAACTAACATAAACGCCAGTCTCATTCATTCCTTTCCACAAAAAGATTTGTGAAAGTAAGAAAGCTCCGGCTAAAAATAAAGTGATATGCAGATTATTTCTCGCCTTCAACATATTAGATTTCATCACTTGAACTTTCATTTGGTAACAAAAGTAACTAGAAATCAAAATAATGACAGTACTGATAGAGGGAATAATAAGAGATACTCTAGTGAAACCCATCGGTGGCCAAACATTCGTTGAACCACGATAAACAGCGTATCCCATAAAGAGAGTTGCAAAGAGCATTCCCCAAGAAATAAGGGCAACCGTCATAGCTAGAGTATGCTGATTATGTTTTGTTTCTTTCGTTATCACTTAAACGACCACTTCTTCCGTTTGATATTGGAAATCTCTTCCATTTGTTAATTTCGGGTTACCAAACTCGTGAGGACCACACTTCACTACTGGAATAACATCATAGTTGTGATGAACTGGTGGAGATGGAATAGTCCACTCTAGCGTTCCCACTTCCCATGGGTTGTCACTGGCTTTAGGGCCCTTAACAAGTGAGTAAATAAAGTTAATAACGAAAACTATTTGAAAAGCTCCCATCAAGATAGCAGAAATAGTAATCATCTCATTGATCGGCATTAGGCGCTTTAGTGAATCATAGATAAATGGATTATAAATACGACGGTGCATACCACCGTAACCAACCATCATCATGCCAAAGAAAATTCCGTTGAGTGGAATCATTGTTCCCCAAAAGTGAATTTTGGCCATTGTTTCGTTCATCATTCTTCCGAACATTTTTGGGAACCAAAAATAAGTTCCAGCAAAACCACCAAGGAGAACTGAGGCAGCCATAGTGTAATGGAAGTGACCAACAACAAAGTATGTATCATGTAGGTATAAGTCGGTTGTAACTGTTCCCAAATAAAGACCCGTTAAACCACCTAAGCCAAAAACGAAAACTACTCCTAAAGAGAACAACATGGGAGAAGTAAATCGAATGGATCCTTTCCAAATTGTTCCAAGCCAGTTTGCAAAAAAGATGGCAGATGGAATAGAGATGGTCATGGTTAGGGTCATAAATGATTGAGTCAGAAGTGGAGACATCTGAGTGGTAAACATATGGTGACCATAAACAAGAGTCGAAAGAATAGTAACTGCCGTCATAGAAAGAGCAGTTGCCTTTGCACCGAAAGCTGGTTTTCTTGCAAAGAAAGAAAGAAAGTCAGACACAATTCCCCAAGCTGGAAGAATTAAAATATAAACTTCAGGGTGTCCGAAAATCCAAAAAACGTGTTGGAAAAGGACTGGGTCCCCAGTACCTGAAGTAGCTGCGGCACCCGCTAAAAAGAAAGTCGTTCCGGCAACACGGTCAAGAGTAAGAAGCATCAC
This sequence comes from Bacteriovoracaceae bacterium, assembly GCA_049318265.1. GTDB lineage: Bacteria > Bdellovibrionota > Bacteriovoracia > Bacteriovoracales > Bacteriovoracaceae > JBEIOQ01. Next base: position 475,288 of record JBMOGR010000002.1, on the reverse strand, counting down.
TCCAGCTCCAAGAACCGGAATAAAAATAGCGTTCAAAATGGCAGTTAACCAAAGACCCCAAACAGTAAGTGGCATATCAAAGTACCCCATTCCTGGAGCACGAAGAGTAATAACTGTTGTAATGTAGTTAACGGCACCCATTGTTGATGAAGCACCTAGAACAAAAATAGCTGCACACCATAGGGTCTGTCCGACTCCTGGTGAACCAACAATAGTTGACAGAGTTGGATAAGAAGTCCAACCTCCTGCAGCCGCACCCAGTGGAGTAAAAAGCGACACGATGACTAACAATCCACTTACTAATGCCAACCAAAAAGAAAGCATATTGAGAGTTGGGAAGGCCATATCTCGAGCACCAATCATTAGTGGGATACAGTAGTTACCAAAGGCTCCAATTAAAATGGGAGTAATGGCATAAAAGATCATAATCGTTCCATGCATAGTAAATAGCATGGCATAAGTATCAGGTGGAACAACGCCGCCAGTTTCTGGGAACAGAAGAGCTCCTAAAACTGGAAACGGAACACCTGGATACGCTAATGTCCAGCGAATCAAAAGTGCCATGATTCCGCCTATTCCGAGAAAGGCAATTCCGTACCAAAGAAATTGCTTTGCAATTACCTTGTGATCGAAAGAGAAAACATACTTACTGATAAAAGTTGTTGGTTCAGCATGAATTTCATTGAATCCGCCGCTCATATTAGTTCTCCCACTTCCAGCCCCACTTTAGATTTTTATCATCAGGGTCATTTGTATTCATTGCAATTTGTTCAGCAGCACCAATCCAACGATCAAACTCTTCAGGAGAATAAACCGTTAATTGTGCTTTCATGAGATAGTGATGAGTCCCGCACATTTCTGCACAGGCAATATCATAGATTCCTGGAGTATTAGCATCCCACCATACGCGAGTTATACGACCTGGGATGGTATCTACTTTTAAACGTACGTTTGGTACGAAGAAAGAGTGAATCACATCTTTTGAAGTTAAGTGAAAAAGAATTTTTGTATTGGCTGGAATACGAAGATCATTGTTTGTAACAACATCATCATTGGTATTAAATTCACCATCTGGTCCAGCATAGCGAAATGACCACATCCACTGTTGAGCCATGACTTCAACCTTCAAAACTTTTTCCGTTTTAGGGTCAGGCCATTTCCAAAAAGTGTTAATCAAGTCATTGTTACTCATGCGTGTAATGTTTAAATCGATCGACATAAAAACAGCGAATCCAATGACTGCTGTAACGATCAAGTGATTTTTTTTATTACCGTAAGTGTAATAAGGTTTCTTGTGTCTCTTTGCACTGTAGAGATAAGAAAAACCAAACAATCCGGCACACACTAACGCAAAATAAAAGATATTCAAATAACTGGTATAATTGAAAAGATAATCAATTAAGTGACCATTAGTTGAGATATCTTTTGGTGGTGCAGATAGAGTAAACCAATGCAACCAACTGTTGGCCAAAAGACGAGGAAGAAAAAGATCAAATGAGAACAAGTTCATACCATTCCCTTTTCTAGGTTTTTTGAGAGTGAAAATTTAACTTATTTTATCCCGAGCGTAAGCATTTTTCTATTTAAAAAAAATCATCATGACAAAAACACAAGGGAGGTAAATGAGTGAAGCGTAGAAGTATCTGCGGGACCACAACATCAATCCGATTTTATTCTTCTCAAGAAACAGTCCTAGGAGTGAATAAACGAAGAACGCTCCGCCCAAAACAACTACAGAGTTTCTGTAGGTAAGACTGTTAATGCCCAATGAGTAAGGCAAGAAGGAGATTACTGCTAGAAGCAAAGTGTAAAATATAATTCTTAAAATGGTTCCATGAATACCTAAGGTTTTTGGTAATACTTTGATCCCCGCGTTGTTATAATCTTCCGCGTGATAAATAGAGATGGCGAGAAAATGTGGTAACTGCCATAGGAAAAGTATGCCGAACAATATCAGTGCATAAGGATCTATCTGGGCAGTGACTGAAGTCCATCCCATCAAAGGTGGGATTGCTCCGGGAATTGCTCCTGCAAATAACGCCAAAGTGGTTTTCGTTTTTAATGGGGTGTAGAGAAAAACATAAAAGACAGTAGCCACAAAAGCCAAAATTGCCGTTAAAGGATTAATCAACCAAAAGAGTACCAAAATACAAATAAAGATAAGGCTGACACCGAGGTAAAGAGCTAAGTCAGGATTGATCCGGCCAGAAGGCAAAGGACGCAACTTGGTTCGCTCCATTAATTTATCAATATCTTTTTCCATGTAGCAATTGATGATACAAGCTCCAGAAACAACTCCATGAGTTGCGAGGATAGCAATTAAGCCTCTAAAAAAACTTATTTTGCCAGGAGCTAAAAAGAGTCCCATGGCCGAAGTTGCAATCACAAGCGCCGACAAACGGGGCTTCGTTAAAGAAATAATGTCACCTAGAAAAGAAGTCTTTTTTTCACCAACTGAAAAAACTTCAAGATCACAAATTTCTAAATAATTCTTCCACATACTAGCAAAGAGTAAGGCTGCACCACCTAAATGAAGAGTAGTAGATATTTGGCCAATATTGGTAGAGATGGAAACGACCCCTAAAATAATTTGGATAATCACTAAGGGAACTGGAATCCAGTTAATCCAGTGAATGTTTTGACTCTTACTCAAAAGTTTTAACAATTTAATAACTGCCCAAATTACGGCAGCGCCAACGACCATGGCAAATAGTCGGTGCCCCATATGAATTTGTGATTGGACCGAAGCTGGGAAGAGAGTTTTTCCCCAAGTTCCTGTATCAAAACAGGCGAAGGCATTTTCGATTCCAAGTCCGCAAGCAGAGCCCAAACCTAAGTGGCGCATAAGTGCACCTAAAAGCATTTGCGCATAAATGAAACCCAAACTTAAAAGATAGAACGTTTTGATATTGGGATTCCACTCACTTTTAGCAACGGCATTATTAAATAATTTTGGCGCTGATAAATGATAAATATAAATCAATGTCGCAAAAAACAACATCGATGTACCAAGATGAGCTGTGGAGACCATGGTTGGTAACTTAAAAATAACAGTTAAACCACCAAGTATGCCCTGAAAAATAACCAGGAAGAGAGCTCCCACAGAAACTTTAAATGCATGATTATTAACTTTCCTTTTTTTAGCGTGAAGAAAAACAAGAATAATGGTGAAAAACCCAACGAGCGAAGCTAGCAAGCGGTGGCTATGCTCGATAAGAATTCCACCTTCCATTTTAGGGAAAACTTGTCCGTAACAAAGCGGCCAATCTGGACATGCCAAACTTGATTCAGTGTTGTGGACGTATCCACCTAAGTTGATAAGGAAAAAAGTAAGAATGATTGTAATCAAACTTACATATCTAATGGACATCTTTTATGACCCAAAACAGTTAAAAAACTAGGTGTTTTTTTATACTAAATTCTGAACCATTGATAAACCATAAAATAGATAATAACGCCGGTGAATGAGACGTAAAGCCAGATAGGTAAAGTGATACGGGCGATTTTACGATGTCCTACCCAATCTTGTCGAAAGGCTCGATAAAAAGTCAGTAAAATCATGGGAACCATAACAACTGCGAGAATAATATGCGGAACTAGAATTGCTAGATAAAGCGATTTTATCCAACCTAAGTCCGGAAATTTCGTTCCTCCGTGATGATAATGAAAAGTTAGATAGCCAGCCAGAAAGATCGTGGAAAAAAGCAAAGCCGTAATCATGGCCTTTTTATGAGCTTCGGTCTTTTTTTGTTTAATCAGGATAAAACCAGTGATTAAGCTGATAGTAGCTAAAAAGTTAAAAAAAGCGTTAAAGGCTGGTAGATCTTGAATCTGGATCAAGGGACCTTTGAAGACGTATTTTTATTTACGTCATATTTTTTCGTGATTCTAAATAATAAATAAAAAGGAATATAGGTTAGTAGAATGAAAATACTTAAAATCCAAACTGTATTGATACTTTTTCCATCTGCTGATCCGCCAGCGCAGCCAGGGCAAGCCCAAGCTGCGACAGAGAATAAAAAGATAACTACTAGTAACAATAAATTTTTCATCAATTCTTAATTACAACAGATAGATAAAGGTGAAAACGAGAATCCAGACCAAATCTACAAAGTGCCAGAAAAGTCCTAAGATTTCTAAGCGGTTGTAATCACCGTTATCGTAGTGTCCTAAATAAGCCAAACGGTACTCACAAATAAGATAAATCACACCAGTTAATACGTGAAGGCCGTGAAATCCAGTCACAATATAAAATGTAGAGGCAAAAAGATTATTTCCATGGGCAAACTTAGACAAAGTCATACCATGCTCTATTAAGTGCGAGTATTCATACACTTGGATACAAAGAAAACTTGCTCCACCAATAATGGTGAACATAAGCCAATTCAGCATGGATTTGCGGTCTTTTCTTTTACATCCATCAATACTCATAACCATTGATACCGATGAACAGACCAAAAGAAATGTCGCAAAACCAGAAAGGTTTATTCCTAGATAATCAGATGGATGTGGCCAATGCATAGTTGAGCGAAGAACTGCATAAGCTAATAAAAATCCAGAAAAAGACATGGCATCGGTAACGAGGAATATCCACATCGCCAGTTTACCAATGGAAGCTTTTCCAAATTGAGCATCATTATCAAAACGATGTTGAACTTCGTGGTGGCCGTGATCGTCGTGTCCGTGAGCTACATCATGTGACATAAGCTAGTCCTTACCTTATTGGTTTTTCGGAAGTGGTGCCGGGTATGAATCGATACCTACTTCTTGAATGTATTTTCTTAAAGCCTTAATTTGTTTTTTACTATCGCCGCCTAAGATTGTTGTTTCTGAGGCAACTCCACCTTCCCAGAAACTTGGCATGACTGTTCCAGGAATAAATTCTTGAGGATTTGCTAACCAAGCTTCAATCCATTCAGGGCGTAATCTCTTCTTCGCATTATGAAGATTTGGAGCCGATGGTGCATCACTAGTAAATCCAGATGAGTGACAAGAAGCACAAGCTAAATTGCTAAAGAGTTGAGTTGCTGCTTCTCTCTCGCCTGGTTCCCATTCAACATTTTCTGGTAAATCTACATATGTATGTTGTCCCGCATTTCCTTGGAAGTATGCGATTACATCGTTACGTTCTTCTGAAGTAAATGGGAATGATGGCATTCTAACTTTCAACCATGGTCGAATTGGATGAACATTATTTAAGAAATAATTTAGCCACTCAGTTTGAGTACGAAGACCTTGTTTATTCAATTGAGGTGGACCTTCATTTTTATCTTCGTAAGCAGCAAGAATATTTCCACCGACTCCATCAATTTTGTGACAGCCCTGACAATTGTATTTCGCTAATGTTTTATAAGCTTTAGAAGCAATTTCTTCACCGCCAATCATTCTACGTTGACCTTGTAGAGGAACATAATCACTAACCTGACCTAAGATCGCTGTTACCATCGATTCAATTTCTTCTTTAGCAAGATAGAAATTCGGCATGCGGTTTAAGTCATTAAAAGCTTTTGGTGAACCAGCATCCCATCGAGAAGGTCTTTCAAGATGGTGATAAATCCACGATTCTCTTGTATGAGGAATTTGTTCAATACCAAATCCAAACTGAGTTTCAGGTTTTGAGCCTTCATTGGTAAGTTCTGGACCGATAGGAGCGCGGTCTGGATCAAAGCCCTCAATTGTATGGCAAGAATAGCAGCCATATTTACCAATTGAGCGAGATCCTAGTTCCATTGTTTTTTCTTCGTCAGACATCTTTGCGACTTTTTCTTCAGCCACAGTCTTCAGATCAAATGCGCCTAAATAACTAACTAGAAGCTCATCACGAATTCCTTTGTCGATGCCTTGGAACTTCATGTTTTTAAATTTTTCATTTTTAGAAGCTAATAAGAATGTAGCAATATCGTTTGCTTCACTATCAGTTAAGCGTAATGAAGGCATTCTAGAATTAGGGTTATAATGAGATGGTTTCTTAATCCATGTCACTAACCAGTCAGGATCTAGTTTACTTCCAAGGCCAGCTAAATATGGACCGAACTTCGTTCCAGATTTTAAACTAGCTTCAATACCTTCAACTTGGTGACATCCAATACAACCAATTGATCCAACAAGTTCTTTTCCGTGCTCAGCATTTCCAACACTGTATTTGAAAACTGGCTGGTAATCACGTGATTTCGTCCATAGGTATTCCACCATGGCGTTCACTTCAGTCATATTTTTCTTCATGAATTCAGGCTTAGAGTTATTGCTCTGGCCAAAGAAACTAGGCATGCGTGATTTTGGATTAAAGACTCTTGGAGACCAAATCCAGTTTTTAGCAAAGTCTTTTGAAATTTTTGAAGAAATTTTAGTCAGTAGAGGTCCTGATTTTGGAAGACCTTCCCAACCTTTAATTTTGTGGCAATTGTAACAGCCGTATTCAGCAATTAATCTTCTACCTTTATTCAATTTATCAGCTTGAGGAATATAAAACTGACCTTGGTGACATTTCACACACGAAGCTTCAGTTTGAGAAAGCTTAAACATTGGTTGAGGGATTTTATGTCCTTCATGCCAGTTATAAGCTTCTTGCCATTTCTTTTTCTGTACTTCATTTTCAGGAGTATGGGCTGCGGCATTGAAGTCATTAACTCTGTGCCCTTCACCACCGTGACAAGTAGTACATCCAAAATCTTTGATTGGGTGAGCTGAATTTAAACCAACAGCAAGAGAATCCATTCTTGGGTGAGTCTTATAAGGATTTGCTTGTTCTTCGTAACCAGCTTGATCAATAAAAACGTGACAAGTAGTACAACGATCAACTTTAGGAACTTTTTGAAAATAACGATCATCAGCTGCGTTGGTAACAACAATCTGTTGAATCTTTATGGTTGGATCAAGAAAATCTAAAAACGGTGAGTTTCTTAAAAACCAAACTGGCGTTTCTTTTGTTGATTCAAGAGCAAGGCCTAAACGATCTTGTTTTGCAGTATAGGTACTAAGTTCTTTTTCAACTTCAGTCAGAGTTTTACGAAGGTCAGCGATCTGACCATTAGTGGCTATTAACTTTGCTTCAAAAACTTTAAGTTTCTCTTTTCCCTCTTCATACTTATGTTTAAAGCTGTTGAGGTTGACCAGAATTTTTTCAGCATGATGAGTATCACCATGAGAAACAGCGTGGTCATATTGAAAAGTGAGAGCTCCCACTTGAGCGTTATAATCACCATTTTCAATTTTTTGAGCATAAATATCAGTCTTGATACCTGCCACTTGATCATCTAATTTTTTAATGTCGGCTTTGTGACCTTCAACCGCTTTGGCTGCTTCAGCAATTCTGCCTTTTAATTTAGCCACTTCTTCTGGTTTTATTTCTGCCGCTAAAGCACGAAGTTGTTTGTTCAAAACTTCTTCTTTTATTTTTAGCGCTTTTACCTGAAAGCCTTTCCACGGACGAATATAATCGTCCATAATTACCCAGATAACCACGAAGAGAAAGATAATGGATAACACCGCAAAAACTTTATTTAGCTTTTTCGTGTTATACGCCATTCCTGGTTCTAGTTTCATGAGCTCTACCTTTGTCTATTAAGTCTAAATTATAAGTTTAATTCAAATTCTGGCATGGCCACTAAGTACTTCAATGTAAAGAACCAACGTAAGTACATTTTCAGCGGCAATAAAGACATGCTGAGAAGTAAGAAAATTAAAATGTAGTAACGAATAGTTCCCATTTTATCTAGAAACTTCTGTCCCCATAATTTTGTAATTACCGGAACGGAGAAAACAAAATATCCAAGCACAAAAATTATTCCGAAAATTTCGCGTATGAAAATATTGGCTGGAACTCTTGTATTTAGCAGTTTGATCCACACAATTTCAGAGAGGTTAATGTTGTTTTCAGCCACCACCTTATGGAAATCCCAAAATTCAAATGGTCCATAGAAAGTCCAGTTTGGACCCCTGAGGAATGTTCCGATAAGAATGAGGAAAATCCAGAGAGCTAACCATCCAAAAAGAAACATCGTAATAGCGAACTTTCTTTCTTTAAAGCAGTAGTAACCATTACCTTTTGGATTAAAATCAATAAAAGGAAGAGCAATTAATCCCACCAAAATAATTCCTGGTAGAACAACTCCGGCCATCCAAGGATCGAAATAAACAAGCATTTCTTGTAAACCAAGGAAGTACCATGGAGCTTTTGCTGGGTTAGGTGCCCAAGTCGGGTTAGCCGGTTCTTCTAGAGGAGCCTTGAAGAAAATAGCCCATGCTATAAGGAAGACGGTTCCAGCAATAATGACAAATAATTCTGTATAAACAAGGTTTGGCCAAGCCCAAACCTTTTCTCTGTTTTCTGGAGTCCCTTCCCAAGGAGGTAAACCATCTTCAATTCTTTTGTCGTTTTCCACCGCTTTATAAAGAGAAAACCAAGTGAAGAAAAGAACACAAAAAAGAAGAATAATGATGGGGATGTTATCTGGAGTAGTGATAACTGAACGGAAAACATCATCGGCCATAAAGTATGCGCCAACGATCACTAAAAAAAGTGTAGCCCATTTGGCAAACTTGATACTTCCAACAATACGAACTTTTTCGATCATAAAGTAGAAGAGAACAATTGTTCCAGTGAAGGAGTACATTGGACTTGAAAAATAATTAATTAAATCTTTCATAGGTTTTATTGAAATTAGCTCTCCTATTAAAGAGGAGCTGAAATTCCTCCATCCTTACGTACACGCCAGAAGTGAACCGCGATTAAAACTCCAACAACAAGTGGAATAAAAACACAGTGAAGAATATAAAAACGTAAGAGAGCTGGCTCACCTACGAAACGTCCACCTAATAACTGAAAGCGAACATCGTTTTTATCAGAAACCATAACGAAGTCACCAATACGAGCAAGTGCAGCTCCTGGACCACCATGTCCCATAAATGGAGTTGCTTTCGCCATGTTCGATCCCACAGTGATCGCCCAAATGGCTAGCTGATCCCATGGAAGTAAATATCCAGTGAACGAAAGAAGCAGAGTTAATACGAGAAGGACAACACCCACACCCCAGTTAAATTCACGAGGTGGTTTATATGATCCAGTCATAAAGACGCGGAACATGTGAAGCCACACAGTAATCACCATTAAGTGGGCGCCCCAACGATGAAGCTCTCGCATAATACCGAGAGGTACGTGTTCGCGAAGTGCAACGATATCGTTAAAAGCATATTCAGCTGTTGGACGGTAATAAAACATTAAGAGAAGACCAGTCACAGTTAAAGCCAAGAAAACGAAAAACGAAAGTCCGCCCATACACCAAGTGTAACCAAGCTGAACGCCAGATTTTTTTAACTTAATTGGATGTAGGTGGAGAAAAACGTTACCAGCAATAACAGCTGCACGGTTACGAGCATTGTTTGGTGGCCCGTGACGGAAAATCGCTTTCCAAATTTGGGTTTCTGCCACTTTTTGGGCTAGGTTGTTGTCAGACATAAGTAATCCTTAAAGAGTATATAAAATAATCAAACTGCAATGTATGAATCAGAAAGATCCCATTCACCTTTTTCGTAACGGAAAACTTTTGTCTTATCGACGATAATTTTTCCTTCAGCATTTAGTGTGATCTTGTATCTTTCTAATGGACGTGGAGCAGGGCCTTCGAAGTTTACACCTGAAGAGTAATAACCTGAACCGTGACAAGGACATTTGAATTTTAATTCAGCGGGAAGCCAATTTGGAATACAACCTAAATGGGTACAGATGTTGGAAAGCGCGACTAGGCGCCCATCTTGCTTAACCATCCACACACCAAATTTTGTTTTCCATCGCTCATCAACACCGCGGTCATATTCCTCTGGTGCTCCTGCAATGAAATCCATGGCGGGTTCAAAATTAACGTTTGGGTAAGAAAAACGAAAAGCGAAACTCGCCAAACCAGCTACTGCTCCAGCAAAGGAAATCCATGCTAAAGAGAGCCAGCTAAAAAACTCACGGCGGTTCAAACTTGTCTTGTTGTCTTCACTCATAAGACAAAACTCCAAAAAATGATCAAAATATATACCCAATTATGGGTCTAATTAGTTAATTTTTCAATAAATTTAAAACTTCTTTAGCTTTGGTGGCCACGCGGACATTTTTGTCACCCTCTGATACCTTTTCAATATCAGTATTCATGGCAGAAATTTTATTTCGACTAAGTGCATTTAAAATATTTAATTTAAGCGATTCAACCTGTACTGGATTGAAGAATTTTTTGATTTCTCCCTCTGGATCTAACAATAAAATTTCACTTAAAGTTTTTTGATCAAGATTTTGAAAATCAATCATGGCAGTAGCTGCTGCATAGCGAACAGCGATGTCTGCATCGTTACGATAAGGACCAATAATTGTATCTGCACCCTGAGGTTTGTGGCGCGCCAAGGCAAAAATGACAACTTGTTTCAATCCAGCATCTTTGCTTTCTAACAATGGATAAAGTTTAGTCCAATCAAAAACAAAACCAGGTTCACGATTTCCTAAAGTCACAACAGCACTAAATTTTACTTGAGAATCTTCATCGCTCAAGGCTTTTTCAAGAGTTGGAGTAATTTCTGGATTGGGAAAAGTACCTAAAGCAAGAATGATAAAATTACGAGTACGTACATCTACAGTTTCATTATAAATTTGTGAAAGATTGGCAATCACCCAAGGAATTTCATCGTGAGGAATTTTTGAAGTGGCAAGTAACTTAGAAAGCTCGTAAGCAGCTACCCAACGGTTACCAAAGGTCTTTGAGTGCATTTCAGATATGAGATCACGGTGAGTTCTTTCTGAAGATAACATCTTTGTTACACCAAAAATAATCAGCGCGCTCACTAAAATAATCGCAGCAGGAACAACCATGCTGGCGAACATGGGTTTTTCTAAAAGTTTTTTCTTAGTTCCAACGGCTTCAGTCATTGCGGAGCTTTTTCTTTATAGGTATAAGTTAGACTAGAATTTTTAGCAGATGGCCCCGTGAATGACAAGAAATTAGGGGCAGTAAAGAGAGTAACTCATGGCCTATTTATTAAGAGCACTTTTAGCATTCATGTTAGTTTCGATCACCTTAACAGTAATGGCGGCAAAACATATATACGTACTTCCTTTTGGACATATACAATTGGCAATACCCACTTTTATCTTCGTCATTTTTATTCAAGCTTTCATTATGTTTTACTTCATAGGCATCTCTCGTTTAGTGAATAACGTTCACGCCATACTAAGAGGTGAAGGAAGCTTAGATGAATTATTTGATGTCGCCCCAGCGGATATGACTCCTTATCTAAAAAAAGTTGATCGATACGTCTTTGACTCAACTCTCTGTAAAAGACAAACCATTCCTTGGACCATGTTGATGCTGGTTTTAGGAACTGCGGGTTTTCTTTTAGGCGGGGCCCATGACACTGGTATGGTGTCTAAAGTTGTTCATGCGGGTGTCATCTACGGCTTTATTGCTGCAGTTCTAATTGGCTTTGTTCGCCAATGGATTTACCTCGGAAAAAGCCACAAATTATTGCGTGAAATGAAGTCACTTTTTGGGATCGCTGACGCATCGATGTAACCTAAGTATCTAATTTCACAAAACACAGACTAAAAAACTCAGGTTTTCAAGTAAATACACCGATAATAGGAACATGAAAATGTTTCTAACTATCAGTCTTTCACTTTTTCTCACCAATCAAGCTTTTGCGGAGGATACCACGCGCAAAGTGCTGGATGATAAAATCCAAGAAGATTTAAAACTTGCTGAGGCGGCTAAAGAAAGACTTACTGGTGGTGTTGTTCAAATACAAGAAGACAAACGTATTGAAAATTTAATGTCTAGTTCTGGTAATTTTAAAAAATGCCAGGATGATTTTAAGGTCCTACCACAAGCTTCTAAAGATAACCCCGATCTTCTTCCACAAACATGTTTCGATATTATTAAAGTCAAAAATGGTAAAATAGATAAAAATGACTTGGAAGATTTAGGAAAAAAATTAAACATTTCGTTCTTCTCTCCAAGTGGTGTGCCAATAGATCGAAACAAAAATTATAGTTTGTTAAAAAAATATCTGGAAGATAGATTACAAAAAACTCTCTATGGAGAAAATGTTCCTAAGGGAACAGTTTCAACAGTGGATCATGCTGTTTATTATGATCTGTATAAAACTCAAGTGAGTAAAAACTTTTTGTTCGATATGTCTTCATATTGTTCCGAGACATACAAAGATGGATCAAGTGCTAGTGACTATACTGCCACCAATGAAACAACATTACAAAACGACACAATTGCAGACATTGCAAAAGATCCAAAGGTAATGGCCTCCAAGTTCCAAGAATGTATTCTGACGCTACCATGTCAGTGTTACGATGATACCAAAGCTTGTTCTATTAAAAGCAAGGATCCTGCAACAGGTGCGATAACAACAAAGACTCACAAAGCAAAAGCTGCCAATAAAGGGAAAGCTTGTGTCTTAGTTGGGCGCTTAAAGCAGATGAAACAAATTCTCCTTAATGTTGAAGACACTCAAGAAAAGATGAGAGAAAACTTTAAAAATCCTAATCTCATTCATGCCAATGCCAAAAATTATGATTCAACTGAGCAAGACAAAACGCTTGATGATTTAACAACATTATCCTCAGGTGATTATGCCAAAGCAGTTGGTGATTTAAAGACGGCCACCAAAGACTTTCAACAGAAAACTAAATGTGATAACGCCAAACTAGCTACTGGTGCAGATTTCAAAGCGGGTGAAGGCGAATGTGCAGGCTTGGCTTCTATTGATAAAGATAAAATTGAAGAATTGAAGCTTGAAAACCAATTGCAAACAAAAGCCATGTTGGCTCAATTAGATAACGTGAAATCTCAAGCAGAGCTAGAGGAATATATCAAAGGGCAAAAGCTTGGAGATACTATTAAGCAAGAAATTGCAAAGGATTGGGAGACAGTTCGTGATGAACTGAAAGCCAGATTAAAAACAGAAAGACAGGCGGTCATTGACGAAATTAATAATGAATTGAACAAGAATGTCGTCATTACCAGTACCACTGGTGGTAAGAGCACAGTAGACAGTTCTACCAATGCCACAGAAGTTTTAAAACGTGTTGAGAATCAAGACCAAAGAACAGAAAGATTACTTCACTATACCAACATTGTATCTGGTTACTTAGATGTACTTAAAGATGGCAAGAAGACCTACAATACAAAATCTCTTGGACGAGAAGTCAGTGGTCTTTCTGATGATTTAAAGAAAGCTGATAACAATACCTACTTCAATAAACTAAGCAATAGCCAAAATGTTCAAGATCAAATAAAAAAAGGTGCAACAGATACAAGCGGAACAATGTTTGACATTAACACTATTGATAAAATCTTAAGTAGTGGTGATGCGGACTAAAGACCTTTAATCCAAAGAAAGACTTTTACTTTTCCAGGTGGCCCTGGATTTCTAATTCGAGACTCATAGAGAGTGGTTTCTGTTACTAATGAACTTTCTTTTAAAAATTCCTGTAACTTATTTTTGGGAACGTGGAGATTAAAATAAATACCACCAGGGATGATGGTTCCTGGTTTTACTTTATCAACTTGGGTAACTCCATATTGAGCAATAATACGGTTTAATTTTTCTCTAACTTCTAAAGGTGAGACTGATTTCATTAATACGCGATAAACCTTACTAATACCGGCAGAGGTATCACGATAACCTTCCCCGCTCTCTTCATAGACCGTTGGTTCTTTAGGACGAATATCCTCTTCATCGGTAATTTTATCGACTGAAGTAAGTACCACTTCCGATTCGGTGTCAAATCTCTCTTCTGGCTTAAATTCCATTTCTGTCGATTGGGTCGCTTGTGCAAGTTCTTCTAAGGCCTTTAGATCTGCCTCGATTTTTTTGGTATCTGTATTTTCTTGCTTATAACTTAGGTTTTTATCAAGCCATAAAAACTCTGGTTCATAGATACCAATTCTCTCGGTTAGATATTTTTCGTAGTAACTATTGGCATATTTCAGTCCGTAGATTAGTGCTAATGCAACTGAACAAATCAGTACAACTTCGCGCAAGAATTTAAAAAAATCTTTTATGGTCTTTTTATTTTGAATTTTGCCGTAATCTACATAATTAGTTTTAGCATCTCTTTTAAGTGCATGTAAAAAAACATTCCACTCAGGGTAAAGGGTCACTTCAGTAGAGGTCATTAAATCATCAGAACGTGATCCTACTTTTTCAACATCTTTTTTCCCTGTATTTATTCCAAGATTGAGTTTTTCTTTAATCTGAGAAAAGGAAAGATGGATATTTGGAGAGGTTGCGTCTGAAACTTGGAAAAACTCGTTGAAGTCTACGGTATATTTAGGAAATCTTTCTACGAAAAAATTTCGCAAAAGTACACCTAGATAGGAATAACTAAGACCTGTTAATTGAGAAAGTTCATAGAGGCTTAAGTTTTTATTAATGAAGAGATAGCAGTAAAATTTTTCATTAATCCAGAGTATCCAAGAATTTAAAGTTCCAGTTTTTATTGTTCTAAGTGCATAACGAAAGCGAGATTGAAGCTCTTTAAAATAAATGTCGGGGTAAAAGAAAGTGCTCCAGAATTCTTCGAATTCCTGTACGAATTTACCTTCCCAAGTCACAGCGTCTAAATCAAAATTCAACCATGAGCGGAAATGTTCAAAATCTTGAGCACTAAACTTTAATTCCATTACACCGCTTTTAGTAGAAGAGATATTCCCTGGCCTCCACCGATGCAGGCAGAAGCGATCCCAGTTTTTAAGTTATTCGTTTTTAGCTGTCTTGCTAAGGTCATAGCGATACGAACACCCGAAGCACCTAATGGATGCCCAAGAGCAATTGCTCCGCCCCAAATGTTAAGTCGACTCATATCAAGTTTTAATTCTTTAGCACAGGCAATAGTTTGTGCTGCAAAAGCCTCATTAATTTCTACTAAGTCGATTTGATCCATAGAAAGGTTATTTCTATCTAATAACTTTTGAATTGCTGGTGCGGGGCCGATTCCCATACAAGTAGGCTCAACTCCAATAACAAAACCATCAACAATTTCCGCTAAGGCAGTGAGACCATGTTTTTTTACGTAGTCTTCACTAGCAACGATGACACTGGCAGCTCCATCAACAATTCCAGATGCAGTTGCAGGAGTGACTACACCGTCTTTTTTAAAACTAGTTTTAAGCTTACTCATTTCTGCCAACGAAATATCTTTTCTTAAATGCTCATCCTCTTTAATTTCTTCTTTGCCATTATTAATGGTTGTTAGTTCACCTTGTAGATAATTTTGAGCGTATGCCTTGGCTGCTTTCATATGAGAGTTGTATGCATATTCGTCACAAGCTTCTCTGGAGATAGAATACTTAACTCCCAAATTCTCCGCCGTTTCACCCATTGAAATTTTTGCGTATTGATCTGAGAGAGCATCTCCTAACATATCTACTGTTTTTAGTGGTCCGTACTTCGTGCCAAAACGTGAACCATAGACTAGATGGGGAACCATAGACATATTTTCTGTCCCTGAAACGAGCACAGCAGATGCCTCATTGAGCTTTATTAACCTAGCCGCACCCATAATAGCTTCAATTCCAGAACCACATAAACGGTTTACATTATAGGCAGGTACCTCAATAGGCATTCCTAGCTTTAAGCCAAGATGTCTCGCTCCGTACATTGTGTCCGTAGAAGACGGAACAACATTTCCTAAAATCACATGTTCAATTGTTTTACAGTCAATGCCAGAAGACTTAAACAGATCCTGGCTGCACATAACCGACAAATCCACTGGAGTAATATTTTTAAGACTACCACCAAATTTACCAAATACCGTACGTTTACCAGCCACCAAGTATACCTTCTTCTGTCCGTTGGTCATTTTTGCCTCTCTTAAAGAAAAACCTAACTATCGATATGATTATAGATAATGCCACCAGATGGCAGCAAACACCAGAGGCAAAAATTATGGCCGACATTTCAAGCGCATCATCGAAGCCGATACAGGCGCAGAAAGAATCAGACTATAAACAGCAAGTTTTAGAAAATCGTCGTATTCGCGAGCAACACATGCAAGAAGTTGCAGGTACGAAAGAAAAAAACGAGATGCTTACTGACACCATGAAAAAAGATTACGAGGTAAAATTCTCGCAAGAGAAATCTGATCTTGAAGCGAAGCTTGGTGAAGTAAGAGAAAGATATGCGGATCGTATCAGTAAAGAAAATGAACGATTTGAGAGTGAACTGTCAGACTTAAAGAGATCACATATCGATCAAGTTACTGAATTAAAAACAACACAATTTAAAGATATAGATCGAATGCAAAGACAACATAAAGACTACATCAGTAATGCTAGAACAAAATTTGAAGCTGAAAAAGTAAAAAATAAAGCTTAATTCAACCCTGCAGGAGAATGAAAAATGTCAGATGGTAATGGTTCAAAAGAAAATAAAATTTTCTTAAATGGAAAAGCTCAAATTGTGGAGCTGCTTAAAGCAATGGAAGGAACGGAAAAAGAAAAACTTCTACGATTAATTTCCGCACGTAATCCTAGTATGGCCAGAGAGCTTCAAGAAAAAAGTTTTTCATTTAATAATTTAATGAACCTTACTGACATGCAAATCAAATCGACTCTTTCGCAAGTTAATTCTCAAATTATGGGGATTGCTTTAAAAGGTTGTCATGGGAAATTACAAAAAAGAATTTTAACAATTGCTCCAAGAGCTTATGCAGAAGAAGCTTACGAAACACTTCTTGGACCTGTGAGAAATGAAGCACGGGATATAGAACGAGCACAGGAAAGAGTACTGGCGGTGGTCTTAGCAGTACTTCGTCGCTCTCACCAAACCAACGCCTAAAAACTAAGCATTCGCAGCCTGAACAATTTTATTGAGTTGATTCTCCAATTGGGGAGTCATCTCAACAAAGTCAGTTAACTCAGGATCTAAAATTTTAAATTCTTTAATTATATCTTGTGTACTTGCAAGTCGAGTGGCCATTGTTTGAACTAGATTTTTTACCCAGTCTGGCGAGTTCATTATAACTTCCATAATACTATCTTTGGTTATAGGAGCTAGGCTTGAGTCTTCTAAGGCCACAGCATAAGAGACATAATTGTCTTGATGAAAAACAGCATCTTCACCTAAAAAATCTCCAGCATTTGCGAGTGAGAGTGGAATGATTCGACCATCTGATACTTGAAAAGTCATAACCTTTCCTGATTGAACTAAAAAAAGTCCACGAGCTGCCGTGCCAGGTTGAAACACCAGTTCATGGCGACTTACATACTTAGTATTGTTTAACGATGAATTTTGCATGAATACTCCCCTCTATTAGTGTCCCATAGCGAAGACCATAGGTAGAAATTTCTAATGTTTTAACGGCAATTTTTTTCGCCACTAATTCACCTACATAAGATCCAGCAACAATTGTTTTGGATCGTTTTCCTAAAAAAGGATAGCGAGCCAAAAGTTCTTCAGGCTTCAATGCTTTATACTTCTTAATGAGAAGCGAAAAATCTTCCACTGTCAACTTTGTACCGTGGACAGCCTCCTCATCAAAAACTTTTTTATCATGATAGATGTTAGCAACTGAGGTTAGAGTGCCTGCCACACAACATAAAGTATCAGTTTGAAAAATAGGCAGTTTATCTTTGAAGCGCTCAAAGACTTCTTCAATTTTTTGATCAAATATATTTTCTTTCAACCAATCAGTGCCCCTAACAGAACCTATAGGCATGCTGATAAAATCAATAATTTGAAAAGGTTTTAAGTTCACTTTGATCAATTCCGTGGATGCGCCACCAATGTCCATAACAACAGCTTGATCTCCCTTTAGATCTATGGCAGCTCCCATGGCTGAATAATGAGCTTCTCCTTGAGCAGAAATAATTGTGACACCAAAACCAAGTTCTTGTTTTATTTTTTGAAAAAAAAGGGAAGAGTTTTTCGCTACACGGGAAGCTTCTGTGGCCGTAACGAGAACGTCTTGAGGTAAAACATTAATTTCAGCCAATTTATTTTTATATTGAAGTAATGCTTTATAACTTTCATCCATGCTTTCCTGAGCAAAATGATGAGTTTTATCGAGATCTTTTCCAAGTGCAGTCACTTCTGAGCAATTCAAAAGTTCCCGCTTAACCAGGAGACCTTCAACCTCAGCCACCAAAAGTAAAACAGTATTGGAGCCAATATCAATACTTGCTCTAATCATAAGCTTTCTAAACCAGTTACTATTTTTTCAAGGTCCATAAATGGATATAGGCTTAAGCCCTTTTCACAAGCAATGCCGGTAATAAATTGATGATCAGTAACATCAAAACTAGGATTTAGCGCCTTCGAATTCTGGGGAGCAATTCGGTGCTCTTTATATTCTAAAATTTCTTTTGGATCACGTAGTTCAATTTCAATCTCTTTACCTTCTTTCATTTTCATATCAAAAGAGCTTGTTGGGGCAACGACATAAAAAGGAACTTGGAAATGTTTAGCGACAATTGATAAAGTCGATGTTCCTACTTTATTTGCGGTATCACCATTTTTGACAATACGATCAGCTCCAACAAAAATGGCATCAATTTTATGATGGCTCATAATATACGACGCCGCCCCCTCTACCACTACACTATGAGGAATTGCTTCCTTTCCAAGTTCATAGGCTGTTAAACGTGAGCCCTGCATGTACGGTCTTGTTTCATCAGCATAGACATGCTCTATACGGCCGAGAGAATGAAGCTTACTAATCACGCCAAGAGCGGTTCCCAAACTGCCACAAGCAAGGTAGCCGGTATTACAATGGGTCATGACCGTTAATTTTTTTTGTCCGTAACGTTTTGTTAGATCAGCTATAACAAAATCTGCCATTTGATGATTACGTTTTTCAGAAAGTAAGATTTGTTCTAACCCGAATTCCACCACTTTTTTATAAACAGTGGAAAAGCCATTTTTATAATTTTCTTTAACTAGATTAACTGTACGATCAATTTCAAATCCTAAATTTACCGCTGTCGGACGAGATGAATTAAGATATTGAGCAGCCATTTCAAACTCAGAAATTATAAATTGAGGATGGCTTTTGAGCCACAAAGCTAATCCTAATATCCCTGTAAATCCAATACAAGGAGCTCCTCTTACAACCATTTCTTTGATGGCTTGGTAAGCTTCTTCAATATTGCGAACTGCGATTACTTTCTCTTCGAGAGGCAATAGTCGCTGATCAAGTAAGTAAAGCGTATCTTCTTTCCATTGGATAGGAGCAATCATCATTTAAAAAGTCCTTTAAACAGTTTGCCTGCTTTTTCTTTGATATCATCATTCTTAATCACTTTATCCAAAATTTTAGTCGCCTGCTCTTTAACAAGTTCTTTGCCTTTAGTTTTAAGTGCCCCTTTCGCGAGGATACCGAGCGTGTAACCATAATCAGGTGATAAAGCAAATTCAAGGCCAGTCAGTTTCATTGGCAATTTATCGGTACCAATATTTTTCATCATGAATTGGCTAACAGCTCCAGTCTTATCTTGATAAACTAATTCAACTTCACTCCGATTTTTTGAGTTTGGTTGACCAACGTGGCCTTTACCAGTAACTGAGGTAGAGTTTTTGATACCGACAAAATCAAATGTGTCGATGGTAAGAAGTTTATCAGTAGCATTTCCTTTTACTAAGAGCTTTTCAAACTCATCAGAAACTTTAAGATCTTTCTTACCTATCTTATCTTTAAGCATATCAAGTTTGCTTACAATTGAGGCGATGTGTTCAGTAAGGTTCAAGCCCTTAAGCTCCCCATTCGTAGCATTTAAATTAAAATTCACGTTATAAGTCGTAGTATTTTTTGGGGCTTCTGCCAGTCCACCATTCACGTTTCCAGAGAACTCTCCCTTAATACTTTCAAGCGCTGGAGGAAGAAAAACTTGCAGCGAATTTAAATTTAAACCGTTAAGAGAAAAAGTAAATTTTGTGTCAGCATAAAGATTAGGATTTTGTTTATTAAGGAAAGTAATATTCCCCTTGCCGCGAGAAAATTGAAAAGCAATTCCTTCGGAACCAATACTATTACCTTTGACCAGAATTTTACCACCGCCACTAAATTCATCTTTCCCAATAACAATTTGTTTCCAACGGGCATCAACAACGACATGAGGAAGTTTTCGAGCTGCTCTTGGTGCTTCTTTGGCTTGAGTGGCAGCTTCTGCGTCTTTTGATGCAGCTTCAGTTTCAACTGGAGCCTTTTTACCATACAGGTTTTTACGAATCATCTCTGGAGAAAAACGGATATTATTGGCCAGGACATCAACCATAATAGGAGCCATCTTCTCAACACTAAAATCTTTTTCTGTTGGATTAACTTTTCCTCTCACTTCAACATTAACTGTTCCATCCAAAATTTTATTGTTCAAGTTTACTTGTAGGTTTTCGTTATTGTATTTCCCTTTCATTCCCGTTGAAACATTTAAACCTTCTGAGCCTTTAACTAGAATGTCTTGAGTTAATCCGAATGCAATATTAGAATTTTGTATTTGGCTATCATCCATAACAACGTCACCCGAAATGGTGAAATTAGAGTTTTTAAAATCAACCATCGCCATTTTTTCTGCTGTGGCTTTATCGAGAACAGTTCCAAGCTCTTTAAGAAAAACTTCTAGCTTGAAGCTCTTCACATTCACTTTCTTTTCAAACATTTCTACTTTCAAT
Source organism: Bacteriovoracaceae bacterium (assembly GCA_049318265.1). Classification (GTDB taxonomy): domain Bacteria; phylum Bdellovibrionota; class Bacteriovoracia; order Bacteriovoracales; family Bacteriovoracaceae; genus JBEIOQ01. The sequence goes on along the minus strand of JBMOGR010000002.1, from coordinate 454,636 downwards.
TGATTAGTTGCAACCGTACCAAAACTAGTATCAACTTCAAGATTAATATTGCCCGCAGGTAACATCATGACCTGAATATTTGATTTCATATCTGGGATTTTATAGGCCATTCCTGTAAATGTCGTATTTTTAAGTTCAACCACAACAGAAGTATCAACTTTCTTTTCTTTGATAAATTCATTTAAGTTTACTTGGCCTATGACCATGGCGTGAGTGGCAAATTTTTTACCATCTTTTAGCGTGGCATGAATGTCTGATTCAATCTCAAAAGCAGTTGTTGCAGTTAAATTGAGATCTTTCAGAAGAAAACGATTAACTTCAAGTTCACCATTTGATTTATCCGCAAGTTGGTATTTTACATCTGTATCTGATATACGAACATTGATTTTGCTTTTACTTAAAAAGCTTGGAACTTCAATTTGTCCTGACTTTGACTTATCATCGCCAGTAGAAACTTCATTTTTTTTCTCTTCTTCTTTCTTTGGACCAAAAGCTTTGGTAAAGGAATTTACCTTTGCTTCATATTCAACATAATTTAGAACTGGTTTTTGAACGGTTAAATCAACCGTACCACCATTTGTGATAATGGCCCAAATAGGCAGTTTAAAGTGAAAATCCTTTACCCCCATTAGAAGTGAGTTGTCCTCTTTCAGTTTTATCTGCAAGTCCTGAAATTCTATTTTAATATTGAAACCAAGTGAGTAGTCTATTTTGCCTAAGCTAGCAGTTGTTCCCGGCATAGCTTTCTCAATAGCATTAACAGTCATTTTTCTTATTTCTTCAGGTCTAATCTTTGTAGAAGCGTAGAAAAAGAGCCCACCAATGATAAGCACAAATGCCAGTGCCCCTGAAATGAAAATCTTTAATGTTTTATTCACAGTTCACGTCCTTTGTTATTTTCTAAAATATTTTTAATTTCTAAATTAGTGTAAGTGGTGCAAATTTCACCATAAACTTTTTTCTCACTCCACCAAAAAACCTCACGACTACTTTTTCATCTTGTCCAATTCCTTCAGCTTCTAATACTTGCCCTTCTCCATAAAGTGAATGGACAACTTTTGAGCCAATTGGATAAGTGGAAACACTGTGGTTTTTTTTGCCACCAGAAATATAGGTCGGAATATCATCGCTATAAACGTCTTGAGAAAAATCATCATAAGATGCTCCACCTCTTTGAGAACCAACTTGTGAAGAGAAGCTCCTGCCTTCCTTGCTCCACTCATAGTACTGCCCAGGAATTTCATCTAAAAAGCGCGAGGGTCCATTAAACTTTAAAGATCCCCAGAGCATTCTCGAATTAGCAAAACAGATAAATAATTTTTTCATGGCCCTAGTCATAGCAACATAAAAAAGTCTTCTTTCCTCTTCAATCCCCATATCTCCAATTTCAAGTGACTTGAATGAAGGAAAAATCGTTTCCTCTGCACCAACAAGAAAAACATAAGGATATTCTAAGCCTTTAGAGCTATGAACAGTCATTAAGCTTACTTGTTCACCATTTTTGCTACCGTCTTCCTGGCTACTGGTATCGAGAGTGATACTTTCCATGAAGGAAGTGAGACTCGCTTCCGCATTATCAGTTTCAAATTGTTTAATTGCATTTTGAAGTTCATCAACGTTTTCAATACGAGCAATAGATTCATAATTTTTATCTGCACGAAGATATTCCATGTAGCCAGATTCATTAGTTAGTTTTTCAAAAATGGTCGATGGTTTTTCCTTACCTTCTTCAAGTAAGCGAAGTTCATGAATAAGTGAAACTAGTTGAAAAAGAGAACTTTTAATTTTACCTGAAACTTTTAAATGCTCTGAGCCCTCTTTTTCTTCCACCACAACATTCATGACATCCCATAAAGAAAGGTTGAGCCTAACAGCCTCATCTTCAAATTTACGTAGTGATGTCGCTCCTATTCCGCGAGCTGGAACATTGATAATACGAGAGAAAGCAAGAGAGTCTTTGGGATTAATGATCAGTCGAACGTAAGCTAAAATATCTTTAATTTCTTTACGTTCATAAAATTTAATTCCACCAACCACTCGGTAAGGAACCTGGGAGCGTATCAGCGCTTCTTCAATCATTCGTGATTGAGAATTATTACGATAAAAAAGAGCAATGTCGCGTGCACTCACATTACTCTTCATTAATCTTTTTATTTCACGTCCAATAAATTCAGACTCTGCTTTATCATCTGCACACTCAACAATACGGATGCTTTCCCCCATATCATTGTCAGTCCACATCTCTTTGCCTTTTCTCATGGCATTTCTTGAGATGACATATGAAGCAGCTTCAATAATATTTTTTGAAGAACGATAGTTTTGTTCAAGTTTGATGGTATGGGCTGCTGGGTAGAATTTTTCAAAATCTAAAATATTTCGAATATCAGCACCACGCCAAGAATAGATAGACTGATCTTCATCTCCAACGACACAAACATTTTGATGTTTAGCACCCAGAAGAGTTAATAACTGAAATTGAGCCCTGTTTGTATCTTGGTACTCATCGACCAAAATATATTTAAAACGAGTTTGGTATCTTTCAAGTACTTCAGGGAAATTTTCAAATAGACGAATGACTCCCGTTATTAAACCACCAAAATCAACAGCATTTGATTTTGCTAATTCACTTTCATAATCTTGATAGTAACGAAATAGTTCATCATCTTTATCAATCAGAAATCCTTCACGAGCAGGACAGTTTTCATAATAAGCATGATTCTTTAAATCATCGACATAGGCTGTAATGGTGTATGGTGAAACTTCTTTTTGACTAACACCGTATTTATTTAATATGGCCTTAGCAATGGCTTTAGATTCTCCATCGTCATAAATGGTAAAGTTTTTAGATAGACCAAGGTACTGAGCTTCCATACGCAAGAGCTTGGCGCAGAAAGCATGAAAGGTGGTAATATTAATTCCACCAACATCAATACCTAAATCATGCGCTACACGTTCTCTCATTTCTCTTGCCGCTTTATTGGAAAAAGTCATGGCAAGAATTTGATATGAGCTAACTCGCTTTTCCTGCAAGAGATAAGTTATACGCGAAACTAAAGTGCGAGTTTTACCAGACCCCGCACCGGCCAGGATCATTACCGGCCCATCAGTATGAAGTACTGCTTCTCTTTGTCTAGGATTTAACTTGTCTATATTCACTCTATATTAACTCTTGTTTTGGTTCCGATTTTTATTCTACAGTAACTGATTTTGCCAAATTTCTTGGTTTATCAATATCCGTCCCTTTAAATCTGGCCATGTAGTAAGAAAGTAGTTGAGTTGCAACATTTACATATAGTGGCGAGAGAAATTCAAGTCCTTCAAAATTAAGCCCAATAAAATGATCTGAAATATTGGCGAGAGCTGCATCTTTTTCATCGCCAAGGCTGACAATTATTCCACGACGAGCTTTTACTTCTTCTACGTTAGAAAAAGTCTTCTCATGAAGTTCAGGTCCTACAATCGCAATGTTCACCATATTGTCATCGATGAGAGCAATTGGTCCGTGCTTTAATTCTCCCGCAGCGTATCCTTCAGCGTGTACGTAAGCAATTTCTTTAAGCTTTAGAGCTCCTTCCAGAGCGATTGGATAGTAAACTCCGCGACCAGTAAAAATAAATCCTTTGAGTTGATAAATCTTTTCTGCGATGGCCTTAATCTCTTCGGTTTTTACTAAAAGTGCTTCTATACGATCAGCCAAAAGATTCATTTCTTCATGAATAGATTTATCTGCAGATTTGTGAGCTAAGGCTTTTGAGAATAAATATCCAGTAAGTGCTTGCAGAGTAAATGCCTTAGTCGAAGCAACACCAATTTCTTGACCGGCTTTAATTAAAAGATTTTCTGAAGCTTTACGATAGATTGAAGATCCTTCCACGTTAACAATACCAAGAGTCTTCATTCCTAAATCATGACAAAGTTCTAAACTTGCCAAAGTATCTGCTGTTTCACCTGACTGCGTGATAAAAAGAGCAAGGTCATCTTTGTGAAGAATTGGATTTTTGTAACGAAATTCACTGGCTAGCTCAATATTAGCAGGGATGCGATTAATAGCTTCAAGGAAATTTTTAATTACTAGTCCAGCATGATAGGCAGTTCCACATCCTGTGATGTGAAGGCGATTCTTTTTAATGTTCTCTACATTTTTTAAATGTGTTTTACCTTCTCCACTTATATAGTAAGTGGCAAGTGCGCGAATGAGTTTAGGTTGTTCATGAATTTCTTTTAACATGAAATGCTCAAAGCCACCTTTGTCCGCAATATCTAAAGTCATCAATTGTTCTTTTTGATGATAGCGATTGGAAGGCTTTCCATCTAATTCAAAGAATTCAATTTTACCTGCAACTAAATGGCAAATAACTTCATTTTCAGGAAAGAAAACAAGATCCGCAAATCCCACTAAAGCATAAGGGTCAGAAGAAACAAAAACTTCATCGGTTTTAGTGTTTTTTCCGCAGATCATTGGAGCTGATCGTCTAATTGAGACAATTTCTTGGGCATTTTTTCTTATAACAACAAAAGCAGAGTTTCCTCGAATTTGTTTAAAAGCTTCAACCACAGCTTTTTTTAGATCTCCAAGTTTTTCAAAATATTTTGTAACAAGAACTAAAAAAACCTCAGAATCTGTTTGTGATTGAAAAGTACGACCTTCTGAGATGAGTTCCTGTTTTAAAACTCCTGAGTTTTCGATAATTCCGTTATGAACAATGGCAATTTGATCATTGCCATGAGGATGAGCATTTAAATCATTAACTCCACCATGTGTGGCCCAACGAGTATGGCCTATAGCAATTGGTGAAACGCTTCTTTCTTTTTCTAAAACTTTTCGAAGGTTACCAAGTTGCCCTTCTTTTTTAAATATAACCAGGTTCCCCTTTTCATTTTGAAGTGAAATGCCGGCTGAATCATATCCGCGATATTCTAAGCGAGAGAGGCCTTCAAGTACGATATTAACTGAATTACCGGAGCCTATATAACCAACAATTCCACACATAAATTCTCTCCTCAAATGAGATAAAAAAAGCCCTATGAAACAAGGGCTTTTTTATACCATTTTGAGAGGGGTTCTGCGATGGATTTTTAGCTTTTTTTCTTGATGAATTTTTTGGCTAATCCTTCTTTGACAGAGATCATCGCTCTCGCAATGGCAAAGCCATCCGAGGGAACATTTTTTGTGATTGTTGTGCCCGCCGCCACAAAGGCATTATCGCCAATTTCGATAGGTGCAACAGCTTGACAATCAGAGCCAATAAAAGAGTTTTTACCAATTTTCGTTATGTGTTTATTGGCGCCATCATAATTACAAGTAATGAAACCACAACCTATGTTCGTTTCTTCTCCAATAAAAGCATCGCCAACGTAGCTTAAATGAGAAATTTTAACGCCTTTATCCAATTTGGCTTTTTTGATTTCAACAAAATTTCCAATTTTACTTTTTTCTCCGACATCACTTCCAGGTCTAATTCTGGCCATTGGACCAATGGTCGCATGAGTTCGAATAACAGCGTCTTCTAAATATGAATGTGCTAGAATCTCTACTTCTTTTTCTAGGGTTGCGTTTTTCATCACTACACCTGGTTCAATTATACAGCGCTCACCAATAATGGTTTTACCGTAACAATAGACATTAGGATGAATTATCGAGCCTTGACCTATTTGTACGTCAGACTCTAGGTAGACACTCTCAGGGTCTAAGAAAAGCACACCCGATTCTGTTAGTTTTTGTACTTGTCTTTTTTTCAACAGTTTTCCAACTTCTTCAAGTTGAGTCAACGTGTTGATGCCAAGAAATTTTTGACCTGACGCAAATTGCAATGGCTTAACCTCAAAATGATCCTGGAACAAATCAGTCAAGTAAAACTCTCCAGCCTTATTGTTTGTTGAAACATTTTTGAGATTATCTAAGATGAAAGAAGTTTTAAAAATATAAAGTCCAGAATTCACTTCTTGGATTTGTTTTGTTTCTAGATCAGCATCTTTTTCTTCTATTATGTGAAAACCGTTTTTCCCTCTCACAATTCGACCATAGCCGGTAGGATTTTGAGCATAAAAAGTAGCACATACGGCAAATAATTTTTCATGATTTTTAAATTCATTGAACATAAAGGTAAGATCACTTGCTTCAATTAAAGGAGTGTCAGCGCAAATAACTACTGTAAACTCGGTTTTATGAGCATCAGGTATTTTTGAAAAATATGATTTTAAAGCATCAGCTGTGCCACTTTGGACTTCTTGAAAGGCGAAATGTATTTTTTTTGTAGGGTGATTTTTTGTAACATGACTTTCAACCTGCTCTCGAAGATGACCAGTAACGATGCCACAAAAGGTTTCACATTTTTCTATTTGAGAAAATTCTTCCAAGCAAGCAAGAGAATAATCGATTAAGCTTTTTCCTAAGAGAGGAGCCAGCGCTTTAGGACTGTCCCATTTCATGCGAGTTCCCTTACCCGCAGCAAGTATACACATACCAATTTTTGCATCCATCACTATTCCTTAGATTAAATTTCAAAATCTCACTCAAAATTGTGCTCTTAGGTGACTTTCTTGTCGATCAATTATTGAGCTTTTCCCACAGGAATAAAGCTGTATCGAACTGATCAACAATGGTCAAAATTATCGTAAGTCACCATCCAGTAAGGGTTTTAGAGATCGAAGCCTTTTATTTTGGGCACAAAGCCTGACTAAAATCACATCTAAATTAGTGATTTTTTTTTGTTTTGTAGTCAGAAAGTTGTAAAGGCAAGCTAAGAAAAATCCGATCTTAAGGAAGGTAAAGGGTTCACGTTAGTTTCACGGAGGAATTTGATTATGGTAACAAATTATGAGGGCGATAACATTGAGTTTAAAGATTCGCTCCCATTACTCCCAATTCGCGATATTGTGGTCTATCCCTTCATGATTCTGCCTTTATTCGTGGGCCGTGAAGCTAGTATCCTTGCCGTAGAAGAGGCGATTGCTAAAACAGACAGGCTTATTCTATTGGCCAGCCAAAAAGACATTTCTGCTGAAATGCCAGCTCCTCATGAGATTTATGAGTTGGGAACAGTAGCAATGATCATGAGGATGAGAAAACTCCCAGATGGACGAATTAAGATTTTAATTCAAGGTCTTTCCAAAGCTCGTATTATGAGCTTCGAGCAGACTGGGCCTTTCTACCAATGCAAGATTAGTAAAGTCGAAAACAAGCTTATGGAAACTAAGGACGTTGCGATCGAAGCTCTTATGAGAACAGTTCGCGATCAATTAGAAAAAATAATTTCTTTAGGCAAAGTTCTCTCACCAGATATTTTGATGGTGTTAGAGGATATTAAGGATCCAGGTCGTCTTTCAGATTTGGTTGCTTCAAACTTAAATTTAAAAGTTGAAGAAGCTCAGATGATACTGGAAACAATTGAACCGGTTGAGCGTTTACATAAAATCCACGATCTCTTAACAAGAGAATTAGAAATTCTTTTCATGCAAGCGAAAATTCGTTCAAATGCAAAAGAAGAAATTTCTAAAAATCAGAAAGAATATTTCCTTCGCGAGCAAATCAAGGCAATCAAGTCAGAACTTGGAGACCAAGGCGTTGAAGAAAAAGACGAGTTTGGTGAAATGAAAGATAAAATTGTTAATGCAAAAATGCCAGTCGATACAGAAAAAGAAGCACTAAAACAATTAGCTCGTCTGGAAAAAATGCACCCCGATTCTTCTGAGTCTTCGATCATTCGTTCTTACTTAGAATGCTTAATGGATTTACCTTGGTCAAAATCGTCGACTGAAAATATTGACCTTAAAGTTGCTAGAGAAATTTTAGATAATGATCACTTTGATCTTGATAAAGTAAAAGAAAGAATTCTGGAATACCTTGCCGTCAAACAATTGAAAGGCAAAAGTATGAAAGGACCAATTCTTTGTTTAGCTGGTCCACCAGGAGTGGGAAAAACTTCCCTTGGTAAATCAATTGCAAAATCGATGGGACGAGAATTCATAAGAATTTCTCTAGGTGGTGTAAAAGATGAAGCTGAAATTCGTGGTCATAGAAGAACTTATGTAGGATCAATGCCTGGTCGTTTTATCCAAGCAATCAAACAAGCGGGTACAAATAATCCCGTTATTCTTCTCGATGAAATTGATAAAATGGCTTCAGATTACAAAGGTGATCCGGCCTCGGCAATGTTAGAAGTTTTAGATCCAGAACAAAATAAAGAGTTCCGTGATCATTACCTAAATGTGCCCTTTGATCTATCTAATGTTGTCTTTATTTGTACAGCCAACGTTCTAGATCAAATTCCTGGACCATTACGCGATCGTATGGAAGTGCTATCACTATCTGGCTACACACAAGAAGAGAAAGTGGCTATTTCTAAAAAATATCTTGTTCCAAAACAAATGGAAGAGAACGGAATACATTCTGAGCATATTGAGTTCACCGATGAAGGTCTCGCTACAGTTATCTCAAGTTTTACAAGAGAAGCGGGACTCAGAAATCTTGAGCGTCAAATTGGTTCTGTTTGCCGTAAAGTAGCGATGAAAATTGCTACCGGTCAAACTGCTAAAACTCATATTTTCTCTGGCACAGTTGAGAAACTTTTAGGGCCTGCACTTTACTCTCGCGATGATGAAAAAGAATTCGACGAAGTAGGAGTGGCGACCGGACTTGCTTGGACTCAAGTAGGCGGTGAGGTTCTTTATATTGAAACAACTAAGATGAAAGGTCATGGTATGACTCTGACTGGACAGCTCGGGGACGTCATGAAAGAATCGGCTAGAGCAGCTTTAGGCTTCGTTCGAGCCCATGCAGAAGAACTCGGCATTGAAGAAGATATGTTTGAGAAAAACGAAATCCATATTCACTTGCCAGCGGGTGGAATTCCTAAAGATGGACCTTCGGCAGGCATTACTTTAGCTACTAGCTTAGTGTCACTTCTTACAGGAACGATGATAGCTAAGGATGTAGCCATGACAGGTGAAATTACTCTAACCGGCAAAGTTCTCCCTATTGGTGGACTCAAGGAAAAAGCCCTGGCAGCCATGAGAATGGGAATCACCACGGTGATCATTCCTTGGAAGAACCGTAAAGATATGCAGGATATTCCTGAGGACTACCGTAAAAAGATCAACTTCGTTCCAGTTAAGACTCTTGAGGAAGTACTAGAAGTGGCTATTGTTGATTGGTCAGAACATAAAGCTAATGTGAAAAAGAAAATGGCGACAAAGAAAAAAGAAAAAAGCCACTCGGAAGGACCGATGGCCGCCTAAACAACTCAAGCATTTTATATGATAGAAAAAAGCCTTGGTAACCCCAAGGCTTTTTTCATTTTCCCCTGAGACTTCTTGCGCTACACTATTAGAGATGACCACTAACCCAAACCATGTTGTTAAAATTCTCATCGTGGATGACTCTGAGTTTTCACGAAAAATTGTCGCCAAAATTCTGGTGGAAGAGGGCTACAATGTTGTTGGAGAAGCGGCCAATGCTAATGATGCGATCGAAATCCTAAATAGTAATCAAGGTATCAATATTATTTTAATTGATATTATTATGCCTGATGTGAATGGAATTGAATTGGCTCGCAAAATTCATAAATCTTATGAAGACAGCTCAATTGTAATGATGTCATCACTTGCTCAAGATCATGTTGTGATTGAAGCTATTTCAGCTGGTGCTGTCGATTTTCTTAAAAAGCCTTTTGAGCGTCAAACCCTGCTCGATTCAGTAGAAAAATTATCACGCGAGTTGATTAAGAAAACTCAAGGAAAATGACTATGGAATTAATTAAAAATTTTAATCAAACTCTCAAAGATCTTAAGGAAAAGAGCAGAAAAGATATAACTGGCTTATTGCCAGATGAGCTTCGAATTTTTGATCTTCATTTTATTGAAAAAAATGAAATTATTAGAACAAGTCATCTGGACATGGTTCGCTTCGAGCACCAGTTTAGACAAAGCTACTCCGCTGTTTTTGGTCTTTCTGGCGAGATGGAAGGATTTGCTGTCTGCCAAGCTCATACTGCAATTCCTAAAGACCTTTTTGTGGAATCAATGAATATTTTGGTTGGTAATTTTCTAACGAATCTTGATGAAAAGGAACAGATTCTCTCAACTCTCTTAGCTCCTATCATTTTTCATGCACAAGCCGAAAACACCAAACAGGAGGACGATCACTTTTACAAATTTAGCCATCGTCTAAGACTTTTCATGCAAGAAGCTCAAACCTTTCATGCGAAATACACTTTATTTGATCAGACTTCGTCTTACCCGATAACAATTACTTTCATCGTAAAATTTAAAGGACCTGAGTATGATTGGCAGCACATTTAAAGTTTTTGGCTTTTTCATTGTTTGTTTTTTAATTCTCTGTATACCGGTTGGTGGAAAACCACTTTTTGAACATTTATTCAAAATGAGTACACCCGTAGGAAAAGTTATCGCTGAAAAAGCTGAGGATAGCTTTGATAAGAGTAAAAACTTTGGTGAACGTTTATTCTCAAATTCAATTCCATCTAACAATAGCGATGAAATTCGCATGAGAAATTCGAGTGTCAAGAAAGCTCGGAGGAATGCATTTAAAGTTGAGGCGCAAGATCAGTATGATGATCACTCTTCTGAGGATCAAGAAGCTTTAGAGAAGACCATCCAAAGTCATTACTAAAAAATTAATTATTAAAAATAAAAAAAGGCCCACTAATATTGGGCCTTTTTTTATGGAAACTTTAGTTACACATTAACCTTGAATAGATCCTTGTGATTCATCTTTCTTATCATCAGCTGATTTTGTTTTTTCAGAAGCCGCTTTTCTCCCTAGGCTACATTTTGTCTTTTCTCCTGTTGGAGCGCTTAGATCTTCTTGAGCGAATACAGTAGTCGTTGAAAGAATGATGGCTGCAATTAATAAAATTTTCATAGGTCTCTCCTTGCTTTCTCAATTCAGTTTGAGTCTTTGTTTGTTCTTTAACTAATGCATAGTCTATGCCAAGGGTGGCACCTGCTAAGTTCTTAAAAGTCAGTGTAAAAGTAAGCTAGAGCGTAAAAAAGAAAGACAGTGTCGAAATTTTAGACAAAAAAAACCCCTCTTGAAGAGGGGTTTTTTTAAAAATAAGTAACTTGAAATTAGTTTTTGATAGCTTTAGTCTCTTCTTTAACTGCATTTCCTTGAGAATCAACATTAGTGCAATTCCCGTTCACTAACTTTTTTGGAGCATCACAATTTTGATTCGAAACTTTAGTACAAACGTCTGTATTTGAAGCTCCAGTACCGTTTTCAGCGGCGAAGGCATTTACAGATGAAACTAGCATTACAATAAATAGATATTTCATAGTTTTCTCCTTACAGATAACTTATCTTAACACTCTTGTCGGCTTCGACCTAAAAAAGCTTTAATACTTTCTTTTTGGTCTTTTATGCGCCCATTTTTTTTGGCAGTGAACTTCTTAAAGCTGTAAATTCACACCTGCAGGCTTCACGATCGATAACAAGTTCTGAAAAGCTTGAGTCACTTGTAGCGCCATCTTATGACCAGCTTTAGACTCAACTTTCTTAATCTCACCGTAATTATCATAATCTACGTTAATCTTACCAACGCTATCCATAGAGATCTCAACAGGCTTTCCTAAAGCATTATAGATAAAAGAAAGAGTTCTCTTTTCATTGGTCTTTGAATCATTATCTACCATCTTAGTAATACGTCCATTACGATCGTAAACCAGAAGAACGGCCTTACCACCCGAGTTTAGGGCCTTTGAAAGATTTCCCTGCTTATCATAAGTAAACTGAGTCCAACCTGAGTTATTCACAACTTTTGTGATTTTATTAATTGTGTCGTCATAATCAATGTTAACGAATTCACCGTTAGTTGAGTTCTTCTTAAGGAGTAAGCCTTTTGCATTGTACTCAAAGTTAGTAACTTCTTTACCACGAGCAATTTTAAGAGGAAGACCACAACACTCAGAATAGATTGTCTCTGTTTTTAAGTTATTGATCTCCGTTAAAATTCTATATGTGTATTGAGCACCATCTGGCTTCGTCTTGATTTCGTATTCATAACGATTTGTTACCGGTTTTCCATCAAAACCGTTGGCTGTCACAAGTGTCCAATAATGAAATTCTGGATTTTTAGGGTTTTGTCCATATTCATACTTAGTGTTCTCGCCGTTTTTATCAGCAATGCTTGCCACCATTTGAGTTTTAGAATCATAGTTAATTTTCATTTCAGTATTATCTGAATAGCCAATTTTCACTAAGTTGTGGTTAGAGTCGTAAGTATATTTATAAACGTTATCGCCTACATCTTTAGACTCAATTAAATCTTTTTCTTTAAATTTATATTCAACTTTCTTATCACCAGCTGACCAAATATTTTTTACTTTTCCATCTGGATACCAAGAGAAGAAAAGTTGTTTTGCTTGAGAATCTTTTATTGATTCGAGTTCTTTGCCTTTGTAATTAAGAGTGATGGCATAACCAGATTTTTCAGACGTCTTAATCATTTTTCCAGTATTATTAAAAACTTCTACTTTTCCGTCAGAGTAAACGCGCTTGTAGCCGTCTGCAATTTTTTGAATTTCTTGCATTCCTCTTTCGTTGGAGTAGAGGACTGAACCATCAGCAATTTTTGTCTGAATATCTAATTTTGCTTCGTATTCACGTCTAAGCTCTGCATCTTTCACTAACTTAACAGAAAGCTCGTTAGCTGCTTTTTCTGGAAGGCCATTTTTACTTTTAAGTAGTGAAACAATTTTATCTGCAGCTGCTTTTGGATCCACCGCAGTCTTTGGAGTAAAGCGAGTCGCAGCACCTGATCCATTTTCGTGGACAATGACAGAGCCGTCTGCTGATACAGTAATGTAAGTTTCAAAATCAGAACCCCAACCCAAACCAAACCAACCATCGTCAGCTGATCGTGAATTGTACGTTCTGGTAACTTCTAATTTTTTACCACCACCGGGAACAACAATATCAGTATAAGAGACGTAGAAGTTTCCGTTTTTTAGGTTTACACCTGGAAAAGCTTCTAAGCTTACAACAGCCAAAGCGGCAGTTACGAGTACGGACTTAAAAAGTTTCATTTAATTCATCCTTTGTTTGAATTAAAACGCTAATAATTCATTTAAGTTATCGGTTCTAATTATACTTCTCTTTATAAAATAAACTTAAGATTTTATTTTAATAATTTTAAAGATTACAAACAAGCCCAGGCAATCCATGAACAGTGCCCCACTAAACATGATGATTCCGATCGGATGTCCAAATATTTTTGCCACAAGGCTAGAATCTTGGGCCGCAAAAGCTCCCAGTAAAAGAAACGGCATAGCAAACATAGCAAGACCTTGAAACTTACCCTGGGCCACAAAAGTATCAATTTTTTGCTGTAGTCGAACTCTCTCTCTGATAATTCCAGCAATGGTATCGAAGGTTTCAGCTAAGTTACCACCCGTTTCCCGGAGAATATTCACTCCGGTAACAAACATTTGATTGTCATCGGTAGGAACTCTTTTGTTCAAGTTTTCAAAACACTCCTCTAGAGGAACTCCAATTTTATTTTGCTGTAAAATCATATTGAATTCCTGAGAAATTGGGGCAGGTAATTCACTTACCACCATCCCAATGGCTTGAGGAACAGAAAGGCCTGCTCTTAATCCGTTAGATAGTAGATTTAAAGCATCGGTCATTTGTAGAGAGTAAACTTTAATGCGGCTTTCATACATATTATCAATGATAGGCTTTGGAAGTCTCCAACCAATCAAAGTCAAAATAGTCCCCACAATAAAGCCCGCTAAAAATTTTCCAAAAAGGGAAAAGATCCCCAATACTAAAATTCCAATTCCAAAAGAAGTTGCCACTAACATATAGGTTACATGAATTGGGTTAACTTCGATAAACATTAGTTCACATTTCTGCATAATGTAGTCTCGAGTTCCATATGTCTGGTCTTCAATCCATTTAAAAACTTTAATACTGTTTTTGTAAGTAAGAAAAAAGAAGAGAACGCCAAATAAGACGATCACTCCATTCTTACCAATCAGTCCTGTAAAAGATTCCATAGGCTCTTACCTCAAGGAGGGTTACTAAAAATGGTGCGCGGTATTTTGTACCCCTTACGCTCCATCATCTCTACAAACTTAGGCATAAATCCTGTGGCCAAAAATTTACCAGTAATTTTACCCTGCTTATTCATACCTTCTTGCTTATAAATAAAAATATCTTGAAGAGTGATCACTTCCCCTTGCATACCGCCGATCTCGGTAATGTACATCACCTTTCTGGAACCATCTTCAAGTCGTGATTGCTGAACAATTAAGTGCACTGCCGAAGCCACCATTTCTTTAATGGCTTTTTGTGGAAGTCCAACTCCTGCATATTGGACGAGTGTTTCTAGACGGCTAATACAATCTCTTGGTGTATTTGAGTGAACTGTTGTCATAGAGCCATCGTGACCAGTGTTCATAGCCTGTAACATATCAAGTGTTTCACCACCACGACACTCGCCGACCACAATTCTATCTGGACGCATACGCAGAGTTTGTTTTACTAAGCATCGAATATCAACGGCACCGTCACCTTCGAGGGATGGGGGCTTTGTTTCTAATCTTACAACGTGTTCTTGAGGAAAATTTAATTCAGCCGAGTCTTCGCATGTGATAATACGTTGGTTTTCAGGAATGAACCCCCCCAAGACGTTAATCAGAGTTGTTTTCCCTGATCCAGTACCACCAGAAACTACAATATTCCTTTTTGCTTCAACCGCTAGTCTTAAAAAATCGGCCATGTTTTCAGTACAGGATCCCCATTTTAAAAGATCCTTATAAGTTAATCTCGACTCTGGAAATTTTCTGATAGTAATGGTGCAACCATCTAAAGCACAGGGAGGAATAATAGCATGAACACGGGAACCATCTTGTAAACGGGCATCAACGTAAGGTGTTTTTTCATCAATACGTCGACCTATCGGTGCCACAATTCTCTCAATAACATTCATTACTTGGCGGTCGTTCGTAAAAACTACATCTGAAAGTTTTACTTTCCCGCCCTGCTCATAATAAATTTTATAAGGGCCAATCACCATGATTTCAGAAATACTTTTGTCTTTCAACATGTCTTCTAGAGGTCCAAGAGCTAAAGCTTCATCCAGAATTTCTTTCACAATTTTATTCATATCTTCACGTGAACTTAAAATTGTTTTGGTATCTTCTTTTCCTAAAAGTTCGACAACTTTCTTTTTAGTTTGTTCACGCATAATCAATTGAACTTTAGGATCTTTGTCATCCCCTTGGCTTTTCTTTAAATCCATTTCTTCAACTAAGGCACGATGAATTCTAGATTTTAATTCAGTCCAAGGGGTTTTTTTCCCTGGTGTTTTAGGGCCATCGCCATCATCTTTTTTAGCGGTAGCAGCACCAGCGTTTTGTGGTTTGGTTAATTTCTCCAAAGCCCCTAAAACGTTTTTGGTCATAATCTTTCTTACACAATCAGTAACACCAGTACTAAAAGGTGCACTTTTGTTAAGAAGATAGACAGGCATAGATTTATTTAAAGCTTGTACCGTATTTTGATCATCCTTATTCACTACTGCAAAAACTGGTTTTCCAATTTGTTTTTCTACTACTTGTGGTGATACCGGGTGACCATTCACAAACTGATTCATCACGATTTGAATCATGTCCTTAGGAAAAAGCATTGTGACTAAATCGGAATAAAGTCTTTTGGATTGATTTACAGCCAATAAATCAGGAGTAACCACTGTTAAAATAAGTGTTGAATACTCTAGCGCTTTGAGCGCTAAGGGAGTTAACTCTGAACCAACATCGATAATGGTGATAGGAAAAATATTAGGAAGTGCTTTTAAGCATTTTCCAAGACCCTCTTCACTTATTTGTGCTGCTGCCGCTGGTTCAGAAGGCATACTTATCATGCTTACATTGTTTTTACTGGCAACGAACATCATGATACTTTTTGGATCAATGGCTCCTGAAAATTCTGAAAGATCTTTGACCGTTTTGGGAGATTTTAATCCTGTAATTAAATTTTGATCTCCACAAGCTCTTTGATCAAAGTCTAAGAGCAGTACTTTATTATTTAATTCATTAGCGTAAGCAAAGGCCATATTGGCTGCAAATTGGGATTTACCCACTCCGCCTTTTCCACCTATTACACTAATTATATATCCGGCCATTAACGTCCCCTTCTTCTGAATTTTCTTCTTACATCTTCGGTGTCCGTAGCAGCAGATTCAATAATTTCAGGAGTGACGAAAACAACAAACTGACTTTTTGAGTTAGTATAACCTTTTGAACGTTGGAAATTAAAAAGTGGTTGTCCAGTTGCACCTGCTGCCAAGGCTCCTGGAGCTGATTTATCAAATTCTGTTTTAGTTTCATTGAGGACAATCCCACCGATGACAGCTGACTCTTTTGACTTAACTGTTATCGTCGTATTTATACTGTTATTGGTTACTAAAGGTTGCCCCCCTGAAGTAGAACCTGTATTTAGACTAATTGTAATTGCAAGAACAAGATCAATTTTTTCACCATCAAGAGTTTTAGGAGTTACATTCATATTAAATTTAGATTCAGCGTTTTGAGTTGCTGGAGGTTGTAGACCTGATCCACCACCGACAACAAAAAAATTGCTTTGCGATTTGTTGATAGAAGCGGCTACATTATCTTTGGTAATAATCATCGCACTTTGTATTACTCTGGCGTAACCAGCTTGTTTTAAGGTTGCAAGCTTTGGAAATAAGTTTCTTATGACGGCGGTTAAAGTTCCCTGACTTTGTGAACTCACACCACCTTGGCTAGTTTTACCAATAGTGATTGAACCACCAGTTTCATCCATTAATGGCATCCAACGAAAACCAAACTGCTTCGAATAATCTTTTTGTAATTCTACAAATTGAGAAGATATTTTCACTAACTTATCAGGTGGAGGTGTTTCTTTCTTTTCGTTGACCGTGACAAAACTAATAATTGGTTGTCTATTTTGTAATTCCTGAACTCTATCTGAACCAGAAGCTAGACTTGAAACTTTGGCGATGATGTAACCTTCAGCAATTTTCATCGCGAGGTCTTTGTCACTAGCCTTAGATACCACACCTTCAAGCCAGTAAATGCCATTGACTATTCTCACGGTCACATCTTTCATACCGGCATTTTGAATTTCACGTTGCATTTTACGTGCAATAATTCTTTGTGTTTGAGGTGAAAGGTTAATCAGATTAATGACATCAGTATATTTTGCTAAAATGACTGTAATTTTACCAAGATCACTAGGCACGACAATTTCACCTTCGAGTACGACTTGACCAGCTCTAACGGCGATTTCTAGACCTTCAATATCACCCAGAAATTCACGTAAATCAGCAGCTACTTTTGAGGGACCCGTTGCCTTAATATTAACAACCCAATTTCTCTTTCTTTCTCCGCGGATATCAAAAATGACCACTGAGGTACGACCAACTTTCAAGCCTCTTAAGATAACTTCTTTTTTAGCAGGGATGGGAATCACCTTCACAAAATTGGTATCATTAATTTGAATTCTTGTATCAAAATCAAAGTCTAATTTCTCAAAGCGGTCAATTCCCACTTCTACATCAATATCTTCGGTGGCAGCTTCTGTTTTTTCCACAGGAACGTCTTGCGCCAAAACTTTAAAAGACGTTAAGGAAAAGAAAATGGCGAAGAGGAGTGGAAGTATTTTAACGAGCGCCCCCTCTAGCTTGTTCACGAGCTTTTTGTTCCTGGAAGAATGCTTTCGCTTCACCTGCATCTTCGCCTAATATATCAAAAAGCTTTGAACCGCTGATACGTTGAATTTGTTTATCGTCGTTGTTACGAAGCGAAAGAAAAATACGTCCCGAAGCAGCAGAAATAATATAAATTAATTTTTGAACTTCAAAAGGATTTAGTTCTAAAGTAACAGTGTTAAAACTATTATAAGTATTTAAATTTAATTTTTTAATTTCTTCCGCAGTTCTTACGCCTACCAAGGGTATAGTGTTGGTTACTGCTAGACCCGTAGCCAGAACCAATACGTCTTGCAAAATAGTTTTTACACGATTGAATTCTTTACGACCACCGGCATAGTCTACTAGAGCTAAAATATCAACACGATCACCAGGCTTTAATAATCTTGAAACAGATTGTTCCTCAGATAGTTGAATTGAAATAGCTCTCTTTCCAATACTCACTTGGCGAGCAAGACCAGTTCTTGCGTCTGGATAAGTTACTCGTGGGCTAGTGATTTGTTCATCTTTTTTAATTGGTACTGTCGCAACTGTATTATAAATATCTTTTACGTTGCTGAAAACTCCGGGCTGAGCGAATTGTTGAGGAACGTTTTCGATATAAACTTTTGAGTCATCTACTAGATCTAATTCGTTTATATCGACTTTTGCACGAACAACAGGAACTAATTTACCAAATTTTTTAACCCAATCAGCTTCTTGGCCGGCGATATAAGAATACACCATAAACATCGCAACACAGGCGATGACTAGTGAAAGCGTAAACGCTCGACTGTTCATACTTATCATCCTTGATTAAGACTACATCTAACTAACTAAAATTTTAGCATAGTTTATGAATTTGTGAGAGCGAGGAAAAGATTTTTCTCATCTGGTAGAACCACATGGTATTTGAAATTTATCGAATGAGGATTAACGGTTAGTGCATGCTTGATCAGTGTAGGAGGCCATTGCATCTTTTTCATAACCCCAAGCATTTTTTTTGAAAGTTACGGGGCAAACTCCATAGGCTGTTTGTACTCGAATCAGTTGAGTCGTTGTCTTACTATAACCATCATCACAGCTTTCATTGTTTTCTGATTTAAGCATCGTTCTAAAGGGATAACAAGGTGCTATGGGGACGTGATTTCCACCGTCGAATTTATGGGCCCAACCAGTAAAGTATAAACCGTACTGAGTTAGTCCAGCTTGCAAAGCAAGCTGAGGAATAGGAATCATGGAATTATTTTTAGTACGAGCGTAATGATAGCCTCGAGCAAACTTTTGTTGGTTGATTGAACCATTTATGGCATTTCCCATGGATAAGGTGATCTGGTACATCATCAAAAGAAATGGTAAAAAGAGCAAAAGTTCTATTAAGCCTTGCCCCCTTTCATCCCTAGTAAGTAGTTTTAACATCCATTATCCTCAAGGGTAATATGAACGTTATCTGTATTTTCTCCACAAACACCCATGACCTGACAAAGCTGTTCTACACAATCTGCGCGAGTTGGTTCACGGCCTAAAAATGATTCAGAAACTAAATTTAATTTTTGATCACCGCCACCAAATCCCACCATGGAAAGATTTTTTTGAAATTCGATTTTTACGCCTACATATTCGTATTTTTCCTTTGGTCCGCTAGGGGGTTCGTTGAAATTTGCTGCTGATAAAGTGACATCAACTCCGAAAGCTTTCATAGCATAGTTTCTATTAAAAACATCAATGGCGCGAGTCTTCGCAATTGCATCAGAAGTAGCTGAGCTAATACTATCGTTTCCGCCTGTTAGATAGGTTCTACTGGCCATAAAAGTTGCATAGTGGCCCATGTAACCTGCGGTAAAATTTAGACCAAGGCTTATGAATAAAAATAAAAATCCAACTGAAAAGATGAATGCAACTAAAAACTCGATCATGGATTGACCTGAATTTCTGTTAGTTTTCTGGGTAAGCTTCTTGAGGAACGAAGAAGTGCGACTCTCCAGCTCCGACTGAGTAGGAGGGGTGAAGGTTGTCATAATCGTAATCTTTTCCATCATAAGGAAAGCCATTTCTATAAGCAAATTCGAACTGCTTCTTATATTGTACGAGAATTTTGCCGTCTTTACCAAAATTCTCCATAAAAAGTTTACTCTTAAAAACAGACATCACAACTGTCGCTACTACTGTTAACAGCAGTATGTACTCAACAGTAGACTGTCCTTTTTTGTTAGAGCCAAATTTTAAGATCATAACCGGTAAAAATCCAACTGACTAAGATCACTGGAGCGAATGGGAACTTGGTCCCAAAGTAGCGTTTAAGCCCGCTAAAGTGTCCAATCACTAAACTGTTATAAATTCCTCGAAAGTTCTTCAATCCATTATAAACGAAAAAAGTCAGTCCAATATAAACCGTGCAAAGAAGTAGATTATTCAAAGCGAGTGGATGAACTTTCAAAGGAACTAAAAGAAAAAAACTGAAAAGAAATTTTGAATCCCCGGCTCCCATAATTCTGATTAAGAAAAAGACGAATCCGACAAATAAAAAAACTAATGAATAGAGAAAAGTATTAAAAATTAATGGGTACTGATGTGGTTGCCAAAATAGAAAAAAAACAAAAATCAATAAATTTAAAATTGGCCACGAGTTGGGAATCTTGCGCGTACGAAAATCGCCGTAAGAGACGACCAAAAGCTCGATTAGGATAAAGAGATAGACTACTTTTTCCATGTTCATCATTAGTTATGGAATCCATTCTTGTAAGATTTAAAATAACAATACTGTCCTTTAGTCGCGACATCTTTAGAACAAACACCAACGGAGAGATTCATGGAAATTACATGCGCCATCTTTCCCATCTGTTCGCTCATAAATGTTCCAATTTTTCCTGAAAAGCGCGTTCCCAAATACGAAACCATAACGATTACGAAAAGATATTCAATCAAGGCCTGACCGTGTTGGTTGTGGGTTAGCTTCATGATTTTATTATAAGATTAGAGCAGAAAAAGAGAAACGCTGAAGATTTTTCCTCAGCGCTTCTTATGAAATAAAATTGTTTTACTTAAGTATTTTGGAAACTATTTCATTTGACCCAGTTCAGTGTCCACCTTACCAAAAGCTGTATCAGTTAAATTGTTTAACTTCTCTTCTAGCTTAGTTCTAAACTTCATAATCATCATAACCACCACAACAACTAACAGGATGTACTCGGTGGAAGTTTGTCCGCCCTCGTCTTTTAGGAACTCAACAATCTTATTTTTCATAGTCTCCTCTCCTTCTAACTCAAGATAACACTTGAGTGGCTTCCGCCTAAAGTTCATGGAGTCTCATCGGCTCAAGAATACATAACTTTAGTGAAATTTAATTTTTCTTGTTCTATTTTAAGTCCACCCATGACTCGGGGCAAGAAAATACAATCAAATACGTCAACTACTTGATTTATGGTTATACAAAAAACAAAGAAAAAGCTTTTTACCGCCTGTTGTGTCCAAAAAAAGGCATGTATAATAGATCTTGGGTCCAGGGATAAGTTAAAAAGCAAAAGCTGTGAAGCATGTCTTCTTAACAGAGACTACAACTGTTTCGCCCTACAAATATACATTCGGGAGCGGTCCCTGATTACTGTGAGCACGCCTAACAACTTCTTCGAAGTTGCTAAACGGGAAGCCTAAAGTGATTACTAATTGCGCCCACCTATAAATTAGGGGCGCGAAACTATGATAAGAAAGTCGATGAACCTGGACCCTTCTTCTTTCTCTCTCATAAAAAAATTCTTCTTAAAAAAAATTTCTGATCGATCAAACTTCATTTCCAGAGGCTTTATTTGACAATAGTAGTAATTGGCAGCATCATTAATATATGAGTGAACAATTTTATTCTGTAGCAAAACCTGTAAATACCCATTGGATTGAAGAACTTGCTATCGAAGAAATTAATATGGAAGAATCTGGAGTTGTTCAATTCAACAACCATTTGAACCCACTTCACCTTCTTGAAGAGTCATCGTTGCAATTTATGGAATCACTTCGTGATCGTTTTGAAATTTATCTCACTAAATTCAATATGCTTCGTTCTAAAAAAGATAATACTAGTTCCATAAAAATATTTAAAATTTCTAACACCATCAACGACTTCATGCTTTTTAGAAACGCCTTGAAATTAGTTGTGGCTCGTCGTTCACCCGAAATTATCAGTATTGCTTTTCTCTCTCATTCTGGTGGCTTATTTGCTGCTCGAATGACTTATGATTCTCCCTCAGTCAATACAACTCACGAAATCAGAGCTCATGTTGGCCCCTTTAACAACATTACTTGGCGTTTTAATGGCGAAACTGTTGATGTGGATCAGTTAGTGAAGCATTACTTAATTGAGTTTATTAAACATTCGGCTCGTTAATTTTTTATCCATTTCTAAATAAATGAAACACCACTCGTTTTTTTCATACTCTTAGTCTGCTTCGAGGATTTAGTGAATCTATTTTGAGCCATTGTTAGTGCCTCCTCAATAGTTGGCATCTTTCTCTTAAGTAGTGTCTCTATATTGGTGGTACTTAAAGAAAAATATAGATCTCCATCTGTACGATAGGCAGAAATGTTTTTGGAATCGAAAGGATATGGCCAATTGTACTTCGTCACTAAACTTTCATTTTGCTTAAATTTACGAGCATAGGCGAGAGCAAATTCATATCTAGTCATTGTGTCTTTGGTGGAAACCTGAAGTAATCGATTGGTAACATTTAAGTCAATACACTGTTTAAGTACCTCGGCAAAAAAAACAACGTCCAAGAAGCCAGTGTGAACTCTTGAATCGCAAGGAAGATTTAAATTATGAGCAAAGTAATGCTCTAGTAACTCAAAATAAGTTCGGTCTAGAGGATGATAAGACCTTCCAAAAAGAGGACAGCTTCTTAAAATTAAATAATTTAAACAACTTTTTTGAACATAAAATTCAGTTGAAGCTATTTTGTTTCCTAGAATGGTATTGGTCAAAGGAGTTTCTGATTCTGTGTAGAGCACTTGCTGGCCTGGAAAAACAAAGGAAGAAGTTATAATAACGAACTTTGATTTGTATCTTTCAGCAAACTCCATCACATTATAAGCACCGCTCCCTTGTAAAAGTTCACCCAATTTTTCATTTTCATCACAGTCTAACATGGAAGTTAGACCGGCAGCGTAGATCGTTATATCGGGTTGAATAGTGTAAAGTAAGCTTTGCACTGAATTTCGATTCAAAACATCGCAATGGAGCATCAATACTCCGGGCACTTCTACTTTATTTTTATTGTAGGTTCCTACTACTCGATAATCACGGCGTAGACATTCTACAAGGTTTGAACCTAAGAATGAGGAAGCTCCATAAATCAAAATGGTCTTTTTAGTCATGATGAGATTTTAGCATAGATTGGATATGAGAATAGGCAGAAATAAAAAACCCATCCCTCATTCGAGGGATGGGATGTGGGTAATGAAAATTAACCGATCAGCTTAAGGGCCATCTGTTGTGATTGGTTCGCTTGGGAGAGCACTGAAACTCCTGACTGGACTAGAATGTTATTCTTTGTCATGTCAGCTGTTTCGTAAGCTACATCCACGTCGCGGATACGAGAGTTCGCGGCACTTAGGTTTTCATCGTTGATACCTAGGGTGTTCACGACCGAATTGAGTCTATTTTGTAGTGCTCCCATTTCAGCTCTCATACCGTTTATCCTCACTAACGAGTTGTCCAAGGACTTCAGGGAATTTTGCGCTGACACTTTATTTATAACAGTCTGTTCTTGAATTCCGAGCGCATTGAGCGTGGAGTCCATTTCAGTCCCATCATAACGTAATCTGTCTGCCCAAGGATCGTTATGGATACCAATTTGTAATTCCATAACTCCGGTCGTTCCATCTAATAACTTAGAACCATTAAACTCAGTCGATTTTGAGATTCTCTCAATCTCATCTTTGAGTTGTTGAAATTCTTTGTCAGTAAACGCACGTTCCGTATCCCCTACTGTGTCCGAAGCTGCCTGGATCGCGAGTTCTCTCAGACGAATAATCATATTCGACACTTCTGAAAGAGCACCTTCACTGGTTTGAATCATAGAGATTCCGTCTTCTGCATTTCGCTTGGCTTGTCTCATCCCGCGCACATGCGACTTAATCTTCTCACTGATCGCTAACCCAGCCGCGTCGTCTCCGGCGCGCGTGATTCGCTCTCCTGAGGACAACTTCCTCAAGTTATTATCTAAGTTCATTTTAGTCGTCGATAAGGATCTTTGAGCCGAAATCGACGGCACGTTTGTTGCTATTCTCATTTTTTAATCTCCAGTTTTCATAAATACCCTCCTGGTAAAAATCTCAACATCCATGTTGAGGTGGTTTGTTTATTGATTGGTTGCTGTTCAAAGAACTAGCGAAACCAAATCACCACATATAATTCCCTAAGCACATATCAAGTCCCATTTCCATTACCCACGGAAATAACTTTGTCTACTTGATTACAGCAGCCAACTTTGCAGGATTGTTGCTCATCAATTCACAGAACAGTATCTAGCAGCTCAAGGTCAATTACCCCTGAGAGGCTGCATTGATCAGGCTTAGTGCACTGGTTGTCGACTGGTTCGCTTGCGCTAACACAGAAGTACCTGCTTGCATTAAGATGTTGTTCTTTGTGAGTTCCGCAGTGGCTGAAGCAATGTCCGTATCACGAACACGTGAGTTAGCTGCACTTAAGTTCTCTACGCTGATTGCAAGGTTATTAATAGTTGATTGCAATCTGTTTTGGAGCGCACCAAAGTCAGCACGAATTCCTGAAACCGAAATAATCGCTTGATCAATCGCGGCCAAAGAGTTCTGAGCTGAAATCTTGTCACTTACTGAAGCCAAGTTAAGACCAAGAGCCGCTACGTTTACGTCTGCCGATGAAGCATCGAAAGTTAAACGGTCGCTGACAGGGTCATTTCTTGTCCCAATTTGAATATCAAACACTGCACCTGTTCCGTTAAGAAGTGGTACTCGGTTGAATTCTGTAGATTGAGAAATACGGTCAACTTCTGACACTAATTGCTCAAATTCCACGTTAAGAAACTTTCGTTCTGTCTGCCCGATAGTATCAGAAGCAGCCTGTACGCCAAGTTCGCGAAGACGAATCAAAATGTTTGAGATCTCTGTTAAACCACCTTCAGCGATTTGCACTAGAGACACACCATCTTGTGCGTTTCTTTCTGCTTGACCCAAACCTCTGATTTGAGCTTTTAGGTTTTCTGAGATTGCCAAACCTGCAGCATCGTCGCCTGCACGATTGATCCTAGATCCAGATGATAACTGCTCGAGAGTTTTATCAAGGGCACCCCTTGTTCCTCTCAAGTTCCTCTGTGCGTTGATAGACGCCACATTGGTGTTAATTCGAAGTCCCATACATCCTCCTTGATGGACTACAAAGCAATCAACCTCTTGTTGATGCCTTCGGGCTAATGCCCATTCAAGTCACCTTTCGACAATTCGCCCAAGAACTTTACAAAAAAGTGTAAATATTTTTGACAATATATTGAGACAGGGCGTAAAGCATCGAAATTAGAGGTTTTTTTTAAATACCAGAGAGGATAGAATGGTTATATGAATGACCTAAAAATAGTCAAGTTGAGTGAATTTCCAGCCTTCACGAATGAAAGTTTACAACTTATTGAGCATTCATTTCAATATCAGGCTCCTTTTCGCTATGAGGAAGACTTTTTTCCTCTCGTACAAAATGAAAATTCTTCACACAGATATCTACTTCTTAAGAATGAAAAAGAGCTAATTGGTCACATTGGTGTAAAAGAAAAAATTCTTACTCATCATCATTTTGATTTCAAAGTTATTTTTTTGGGAGGTATTGCAATTAAAGAAAGTGAGAGAGGAAATGGACATTTTTCACTCTTATTGAGTGATGTTATTAAACGTTATCAAGATCAAGTTCCCTTCATCTTTTTGTGGAGTGATAAACAAGCGATGTATGAAAAGCATGGATTTGAACTTTGTATTGGGCAAATTCAAGTAGACGGTAGTGGTAATAATCAAGATTTAGAATGTAGTCCGTATATCAATCTTCATTGGGAAGATAAGAAAAGAATTCGTGAACTCTATAGTAAAACACTGGAAGAAACTTGTTTTAGCGTGAAACGAGGAAAAAATGAGTGGCAAGAAATAGAGAACATGAAGTCTGCCAATTTTTATCTCAAAAGAGTTAAAGAAAGAGTCGTCGCCTACTTTGTTCAAGACAAAGGAAGAGATCTGAACAACATTGCCCATGAATTTGGTTTCGAAGAAGAAAAATATTTAAAAGAAATTGTCGCTAGTTCCAGTGCTACTTTTTGGCTACCTGAAAAATATTTATCTTTATGGCCAGAAGCTCAAGTGCAATATGGAAGTTTAGTCAAAATCGCTAGCCCTGATCTTTTTCATAATTTTGTCAGCGTTTGGAGTGACGGAGAAATCAACACCCTTAAAGTAGAAGACAAAAAAGTAAAATTTCTTTTTCAAGATGAGATTTTCACTCTAGGTCATCAAGAATTCCTTGCTTCTCTTTTTGGTCCCTATCCACTTAAAGAGTTTCAAAACTTCAATAAAAACCTCTTTATCTCAGGTCTTGATAGCATCTAACAAACACTTAGCGCTCTCCTTTTGGCACACCTTTTGCTCTCTATTAATTCAATAATACTTAACAACGAAGTAATCTAAGGAGCTTAAGGATTTCTTCACTGTCTAAAGTTTAGACAGGATGTAAAAAAGAGAGAGTAATATGAAATTTTCACTTCTAACTTTAATGATCTTCATTTCTACAACCAAGGTTTTTGCTCAAGGAGCCACCATCTCTTCTGAAGTATTAGCTGATTCTACTCTTAAATTTAAAAAAGAAATTATTGTTGGGCCAAAAGGACAACCACTAGTCGATCTTTTTTTCGTCGATGGAAAATTATGTAGTGCTCATGAATTTATATTAAAAAGTAGAGATCATTCTCTGGAAAAAGCGAATAATCTTTGTATTCTCACTATTAACCGAGCTAGTTTAGTAAGTGAAGAAGGCAAAGATCAGGCAAGAAAACTAAGTGTGGGAAAAACAGTTACCTTGGGTGACAAAAAAGATTTAGGTCATAAGTCGTTAACGGCGAAAGATCATCTCGATAACTATATAGGTATTGGAAATGGTTATGATGCTTTTGGAAATTACTCTCCTGCCTTTGTTAACGTCAACGAAAACTTTTCTCGCTACCCTATTCAAGATGAGAAAGGGACGATTACAAGTCTTTACTGTTACGCTAAATACTCAAGCATCATGACAGGAAATACTAATCACTGGGTAAGTGACTATAAAGATACTACGCTCATAGGGGCCTTTGGGGATTATATGGAGTTAAACCTTTTGATCGATCAATCAAATAAGAATATTGATCAAGGTAATCCAAATCATAATGAAAAAGACAAAAAGAGTGATGAAGAAAAGAAAAAAGAAGCTATTGTAATTGAAGGATAAATAAATATTTGGATTAGGCTCCGAAAGGAGCCTACCTTATTTAACTTTTCTAATTCTCCACAAACTGTTCACAAATAAAAATGCCGACAGAATCCAAAAAAACCAAGAAATCCCAGGGACACTATCAATAGTAATAAGGCCTTTGCTGCGATCAACTAACATTGTACCAGCTATAATTAAAAGCCCACTTGTAACATTAATCCCTAAAAAATTAATACTTGCAGATAAATGGCGAAAAGCACTTTCATGCCCGGTTATCTTGATTTCGAAAGCATAGTTTCGTTTACTCCATTCGCGCATAAACCAACGCATATGACGAGGAAACATGCGGAGCGAATTGATAACATCTCTACCGGCCCAAATTGCTTCTTCCGTTGCAGCTTCTTTTGAAAGCATATTTTTAACTAGACCTTCAATATCCTTGTTCAGAATTTCATAGATATTAAGATCGATGTTGATGGCTTTTCCTACACCATCGATAGCTATTAATCCGCGAAAAATGATAAACCATTCACGCGGTAAATAAATTTGGTGTCGAGAAAGGGTTCCTACTAAAGCCTTCAATAAAGCAGAAAAATTTGTATCTTTGACGGAAAGACCAACATAAGGAACAAGACTATCTTTAATGTCTCGTACTAAACCGTCAATGTCTGGAATCTGTTCATATTCCGCCACATCTAAAAATTCATAAACTAGATTTTCATAATTAAAACTAGTTAATGAATAAAGTATTGCGATTAAATTTTCACGGGACTTCTTACCAAGTGTTCCCATTAGACCAAAATCAATAATACCGATCTTATTATCTTCCATTAAAAAAAAGTTACCACCATGGAGATCAGCATGAAAAAAGCCATCAATCAAAAGTGTATGGACGAAAACGTGGACGCTCTTAATGAGACAAGTATAGATCAATTCTATTTGGGGATGATTTGGGGTAATTTTATTAAATGGAGTACCTTTAATAAATTCCATCACCATGACGTTTTCAGAACTTAGCTCTTTATAAATTTTGGGAAGATGAAATAATCCTTCACGGTCAATCTTCGAAACATTCGCTTTTAACCGCTCGGCATTGGTGGCCTCTATTCTAAAATCTAATTCATAAGCAAGTGACTTTGAAAAATCATCAAGAACTTTTGAGAGCCCTAAATATTTAATTTCGTCCGAGACTTTTTCAACTTGTTTAATCAAGAAGGTTAGAAGTTCAAAATCCTGCTCAACTATTTTATCAATTTTGGGTCGGCGAACTTTCACCACCACTTCTTCACCACTTAGAAGAGTCGCTTTATAAACAACACCAATGGATGCCATTCCTATAGGAACTTGATCGATGGTCTTAAAAACTTCTTCTATTTTTTTCCCAAAACTCTTCTCAAGTGCATCCTTGGCTTCAAGAAAGGGAAAGGGCTTGGCTTGATCCTGAAGGATCTTCATTTGCTCTATGAATTCAGGAGGAAAAATATCTTCTCTGGTAGAAAGGAGTTGTCCAATCTTCACAAATGAAGGACCAAGCTCTTCAAAAGATTTTCGTAACCGATAACCAATCTGTTTTGACCAGACTGCATTCATTATTTCTTCAGGAGTAGGTTCTACATTTTTTGGTATGACAAACCCTGGAACCTTTTCCAATAGATTTGTTTTACTTAGAAGTTCTGTAAATCCATTACGATAAAGTACACCAACAACTTCGCGCAAACGGGCGACATTTTTAAACGTTTTAGAAATACCGATGCCTGTTTTAATTAAATCCATTCTACTCTCCTATCAACCTTTACTATTTTACGGGTAAAGGGCTAGAATGAAGAGATGAAATTTGCCTCTTTTCTCTTAAGTCTCTTTATGTTCGCACAGGTTGCCCGGGCCGATGAAATCTGTAGCAGGACAGCAACAATCAACTATCAAGAAGTCTTGGTGGACACTAGTTCCTCTAAGCTGGGTGAGGGCTTGCGCTTTTACTTGGAAAAAGATCAAGAAGCTCTTAAATTTTTAGACCGCTACCAAGAAAGTAACAATATACGCTGGCTTGATGCGGCAATGAGTACGACTGGATCTGGACTGATCATTTTTGGACTTTTTAGACCTGGAAAGGAAACTGAAACAAGTGGATTGCTCTCACGCCAATCATTGATATTAAGTGGCGTAAGTCTCATTCTTGTAAGTTATCTCATCTCACGTACTATTCAGTATAATAATGAAAAGTATCTCCAGCGCTCGATTGAGGAATATAATAAGCGAAATACTCCAAGAATTTATTTTTCCCCACTTTCGGATAATTCTTCCTTTGGTAAAAGTTCAATTGGCTTAACTGCTGGTCTAACAAGGGATTTTTAATGGCTGTTGTTTGTTATAAGTGCAGTAAAACTCTAGAACTTGTGGCTGGTACTAATATACCCAAAAGCGAAGAATGCTTATCTTGCATGACTGATCTGCACTGTTGTAGGATGTGTGAATTCTACGATCCTAAACATTACAATGAATGCCGTGAACCCTCGGCTGAAAGAGTAGTAGAAAAAGAAAAAGCCAACTACTGCGACTTTTTTAAAATAGTAGATAAATCAGCTAGTAGTGACCCCGTAAAATCTGCTATAGACGCAGCCAACGCCTTATTTAAAAAGTAGCGATACAAAAGAGGAACCTATGGACGAAGTCCTAATGACCGTGAATGGTAAAAAAATGCTCGACCTTGAACTGGAAAATCTAGTGAGAGTAGAAAGAGATAAAATAATTCAAGCTATTGCTGAAGCACGCGCCCATGGTGATTTAAAAGAAAATGCTGATTATTCTGCAGCTAAAGAAAGACAAAGTATTATTGAAGGTCGTATTTTAGAACTTCAAAGTAAAATAAATCGTGCTCGAGTCATCGACGTAACAAAAACAAAAAATCAAAGAATTGTTTTTGGGGCAACAGTGCAATTGCTTGATTCTGAAAAAAATATTTCTGTCACTTATCAAATCGTCGGCGAAGATGAAGCTGACTTGAAAAATGGTAAAATTTCTTATTTATCTCCTCTCGGTAAGGCCATGATTGGTAGAGAAGAAGGTGATACAGTAACGGTGAAAGCTCCAAAGGGCGACATTGAGTACGAAGTTGAAAACGTCCAGTACAAGTAAGCTTTCTTTAAATTCGCCAATAGATTTACTAATCAAAAGTAAGTCACCTTCTATCAATACTAAAAAATTAATAGAAGCTGGTGCTAGAACCATTCAAGAACTTATTCAAATCTTTCCCCTTCGAATTATTAAAATCCCAGAGATGGAAGATTTCTCTCATGCTAGCATCGGTTCACTTTTTCACGGGCAAGGGCGAGTGGCATCAATGAATGCAAGACCTGCGTTCTGGGCCAAGGGAAAAGGCCGGGCCATGCTCTATAACATTACTCTGGTGGTCAAAGATCCTATTACTGGTCAGATGATTTATCTTTCATGGTTTAATTGTTACGGCTCTACCAAAATCAAACTTGAAGCAATTAAAGAAATCGAATTCTTTGGTGAAGTCAGTGAATATAAGAGTATAAGGCAAATTACTAATCCAGACTATGTTAACGCTGGTGTTGGAGAAGTTTTATCTTTCAAAGATCTCAAAATTCAATACCCCACAGTTAGTGGAGTACCAGGTACTTTCATTCAGAAATTAATCGAAAAAATTCCAGCTCCTTTGTGGGATGAAATCGAAGAAACTTTACCAAAGGTCATCATTGAAAAAAGACATCTCAACGATTTAAAAAGTACTCTCAAAATAATTCATGGAAAAACCCCAAATTGGAAAGAAAGCGATTATAGAAAGGCCTACGACAGATTAGTTTATGAAGAATTTTTTCAAGAACAAATTAAAGTTCATGCTCGAAGAAGTATGGTCAAAAAAACTATAGCACCTCTGTTTCCTTTAAAACCATCTCATGAAAATATTTTCTTAAAACTTTTTCCTTATTCACTAACACCTGATCAAATTCAAGCTGTAGAAGATATAAAGAATGATCTTATAAGTGGTGAACCTATGATGAGGCTTATTCAAGGTGACGTTGGATCCGGAAAAACATCTATCGCATTAATGGCGGCTCTTACTGTAATGGATAATGGGGCTCAAGTTGCGCTCATGTGTCCTACAGAAACATTAGCAACTCAACATTTTGAAACTCTCTCCAAGCTTACTGCCAAAACGACTTTCAACATTGGACTTCTCCTTGGTGGGCAGACGGCAAAAGAAAAAAAAGTGGTCTTAAGTGCTCTACGTAGCGGCGAACTTAATATGTGTATTGGTACCCATAGTCTTTTTCAAGATTCAGTGGAATTTAAAAACCTAGGATTGGCCATCATCGATGAACAACACAAATTTGGCGTAGAGCAAAGAATTAAACTTACACAGAAAGGTAATGGGACTCATAGCCTCATCATGACAGCAACACCCATTCCGCGCTCACTTAGTTTGACACAATATGGAGATCTCGACTTTTCAATTGTCAAAACCATGCCTGGAGGAAGAAAGGGAATTAGAACTAGAATTGTTGAAGAAGTAAATTTTGAAAAGTTTTTAGGTTTTGTGCAAACGAGGCTTGAATTAAAAGAACAGGCTTACGTCGTTGTTCCTGCCATCGAGGAAAGCGAAACGATGGAAATGCAAAATTTAGAGCAAGTGCTTCAAGACTTCAAAGGATATTTCCCTAAAGTCCAAATCGGATTTCTTCATGGGAAAATGAAATCAGATGAAAAACTAGCCGCACTCGAAAACTTTGTTCATGGGATAACTCAGATACTTATTTCAACAAGCGTAATTGAAGTCGGTATTAATGTTATTAATGCCACTGTCATGGCCATTATGAGTCCGGATCGTTTTGGTCTATCAAGTCTTCATCAACTTCGTGGCAGAGTAGGACGAGGAGATAAAGCAGGTTTTTGCTTTTTAGTCTTGGACCAAAAAAAGAACCGAGAGGTAATGGAAAGATTAAAAGTAATAGAAGGAACGACTGATGGCTTTCAAATCGCAGAAGCTGATCTTACCTATCGAGGAGAAGGTGATTTATTTGGAACAAATCAATCAGGTATTAGCACCAAACGTTTCGCCAACCTCTTTACTCATCAACATGTATTAATGCAAGTTATCGATGATACAAAGACGCTAATAGAGTCCAAACAACCTGAGATTATAAAAAGTATCAACAATCTACTTTCTGACCCGAAAGTTCTCACCACCATTTGATTTTTTCTTTATAATAAGATTATGATTCAAATCGAAGTAACAGATTCAGCAGATTTTGACGCTCTTGGAGTACGAACTTTTTATTTTAATGAAATTTTCATTGGGAGTAAAAAAGGAAATGTACTCATCATTGATGATAAAATTATTGATTATCATTTTAAAATTGAAGTGAATGAAAATAAAATTATGGGTTCACTTCATCCAGATCTAAAAAGTTATCTCTTGAATGGAAAACTATCTCAAGGAAAAAATCACCTTAAAATAAACGATAAAATTACACTGGGAAATAGTATTCTGGTGTTAAAATCTGCTACATTTGAAGTTATACCCACGTACAAAGAACAAACAAATATAAACCTTGATGCTCTCCTGAGTAAAAATGATCCTGTTTTAGAAATATTAAAGAAAATTGAAAAAGTTTCAAAAGAAAGCTTAAAATGACCCAACTTAAATCTCACTACATAAATTCCTTTGATCAAAAAAAAATATTTTTTCAAAGTAATTTCGAACCCAATCTTGCCAGTGATGCCAAAGTCGTTATGTTCAACTATGGACTAGTTTGCAGTAATCATCATTGGTCAAAACAAGTAAGTTATTTTCAAGAACTTGGTTACAACATTATTTTGCAAGACTACCGAGGACATTTTAATTCTGCAGGAGCAGATGACATTCCTTCCATTACATTCGCCAACATGGCGAAAGACATGGAAATGATTTTAAATTATTTGGGTGTCAAAAAAACTCATATGTTAGGTCACAGTATGGGGGTCAACGTTACCTTGGAATTTGCGAGAACATTTCCAGATCGTATTGAATCGATGATCTTAATTGGTGGTACTGTCTTGCCTGTTACTGAAGTCATGTTTGATACTAATATGATGGATGTGTCACTTCCCTACTTCAAAATGCTCTTTGAGAAATTCCCTGATCAAACCAGCTTTGTTTGGAAAACCAGTGGAAAAAACCCACTAATCCAGGCCATGATCATGGATGGAGGATTCAATAAGCAAAAAGTTTCAATGGAATTTGTACAAATTTATTTGAATCGTATTGGCCTACTTACCCCTGAACTTTTTTTTAAATTATTTCAGGAAATGACTGATCATAATATTATGAGTTATCTTGAATCAATTGAAACGAGATCACTTGTGATTGGTGGGGAAAAGGATAAAGTTATACCTTTTAGTATGCAGAGATTACTAAAGGGCAAACTGAAAAATTCTGAACTTTATATGGTGAAAAATGGAAGTCATGTTCCCCAAGTTGATTTCCCTGAACTACTTAACGAACGCTTTCATTTCTTTTTTTCAAATTAAACTATTTGTCTGTTGGTTTTTTAGGTTTAGCTCCAGTTGTACTACCAGTTTTAATTAAGCGGTTAAGTGCCACTGGTGTAATTCCAAGGTAGGAAGCTATCTGATACTGGGGTACGCGCTTAGCATTTTCGGGAAATTCCTGTAAAAACTTATGATATCTCTCTGAGGCAGATAAAGTTAAAAACTCATACTCTCTTTGCTCTTTTTGAATAAATCGATCTTCTGCAATTTTAGAATAGATCTTCATCCACTGAACATTGCTTTCCGCTAATTTATGAAATTGCTGAAAATTCCACCGAAGTAGAGCACCTCCTTCTAAACATTCAAAATTAACTTTTGAGGGAAGACCCTGAATTAATTCCGCATACGGAGTAAGGAAATTTAATCTTTGGTGAAAGGCTTTAATATATTCTTTACCTTTATGATCTAGATGATAATTTCGGTAAAAGCCAGAAAGAACAATATGAAAAGTTGAAGGAATTTCCCCAATTCGATAAATGAGATCCCCTGCTTTAACTTGAACCATTTCTAAGTTAGGTTCAAACATCCCCCATTCTTTTTCAGTCAGTCCAGGTTCCATTGTTTTTGCAAGTTGAAACAGTTCTGGGTATTTCATTAATGGATCTCTAAGTTTTTATGTTCAATTAGAGTTTTAAAGACACGTTTCATAGCAGTTTGAACTTGTGCTTTTTTGTACTCTAAATGAGATGCATCCCCTTCAGAATTACGTTTAAAAGTTTCCATGTCTTGTATTTGCACTTCAAAGGGATAAAAAAACATAGCATCGCGAGAAATAGATGAAGTATCCATTTGGATAATTTTTTTCGCTAAAACTGAATCTTCACCAGTTTCTTTAGCTAATTTTCTAAGTTGATTAAATTCTGAGATAAATGGATTTCTATACTGGATCAACTGTCTGCAAGTAAATTGCATAGAACGATAGTCAAAAGAAGTATGTTTATTGACTAAAGCCTGCTCATTATCTTCAGGTCTAGATCGAAGAGCATTTTGTTCCATTCGGATGAGGAATTGATCTTCAGTAATATTTCCGTTCATCGCTTCTTTAATTAATTCAAAATGATATTTTCGAAACTTTTTTAGATCAATAAGAGAATTAATAGATCGACTAGGTTTTACATTGTGAGCAAGTACGATATAATTATTTTGCAAGAATTTCACAACTCGTAAGCAATCCGAGCGATTTCTCGTTATGATTCTGATTCCAATTTTATCAAACAACTCTTCGGCAACATTTTCAACTTTATGAAGAAGCTTAATAACAATACTTTCACGTGATTTTTTAGATTTAGTCTGAAAATCCACCAATGGTATTAAAACACTTCCATCATCATTGCGTAGATAGACTTGATCATTTTCTCTATGAACATAGCGATAAAAACGATCAAAAATTTGCTTTTGAATGTGAGTAAAATAATGGGATCTCAAGTCACGATCGGCATGTAAAATAGTATGCATTACTTTAAGCACAATACCGGCCCAGATACTATCTTCTAGGCTAAAGCTATCAGACTTACCACTGGCCATATAGAAAAGATCACCGATATCGGTTATGGAATAAAGTGAATTGGGAACTTTAACATCAAGTCCATCGGGGTTACCTTCTTTTAAAAAGTACCTCTTAATAAACTGAAGGGCTTCTTGATAATTACCAAAAAGTTCAGCTTTAAGAACAGGATTGGCTGGGTCAAAGCCATAACCTTTAAGAAAATTCTCAACATTTTCTTTATCTTTGACACTTCCAAGATATCTTTTAGCGTCAAGTGAGGATTTTCCAGACAACATTACATCTAGTGTCTCCCACTCAAAAAGGTATTTTTCTAAATATTGTGGACGTTCTATTTTAGTCATTTAAATCAGCCCTATAATCCAGTAAGCTTACATAATATGGACCGAAGCCACAAATTAAAAATCCTCTCTGTTGACGTGATGTTTCTGTCCTATTTTGGTACAGGATTTTTCCCCAAAGCTCCAGGAACGTTTGGCAGTTTATGTGCCATTCCGTTGCTCATCATCACAGACTCATATTCCATCTGGTTGCAGTTAAGCATTATTATTCTTTTTACATTTCTTGCTTGTTGGCGAACTGAAATTTTACAAAAAAAAATGAAATTACATGACCCTCAATGGATTGTGATCGATGAAGTTTTAGGTATGTTGACCACGGCCCTTTTTAATCTTCACTATTTGCAAAGTTGGCTTTCAATACTTCTGATTTTTGTTTTCTTTCGCTTCTTTGACATTATTAAATTTTGGCCAGCCACTTACTTTGATAAAAAAGTGCATCATGGAGCAGGCACTATCCTGGATGACATCGTCAGTGGGATTTATGCTGGAATGACATTTTATTTAGTCCAAATTGGATTAAAACACTCAGGGATTATCTCTTAAATCAGCCCTTTACATTTCCGTATTCTTTCCGTAGCATTGTAAGTGAAGAATGAATTGAAAAACCGACTTTATGAATGATACGGTGTTATAACTCTCAACATAAAGTCAAAATATTTAAGGAGATGCCCAATGGCTATTGGAACTTTTACCCCAGCTAGTGACGCTAACAAACAAAAAGCTTTAGATCTTGCTCTTCAATCAATTGAAAAGCAATTTGGAAAAGGCGCCATCATGAAATTGGGTGCAGACCAAGTTAAAGAAAAAATTCCTGCTATTTCTACTGGCTGTCTAAGTCTAGATTTAGCACTTGGAATAGGAGGGATTCCCCAAGGCCGTATTATTGAAATTTACGGACCTGAATCATCTGGTAAAACAACTCTTACTCTTCACATTGCAGCTGAATGCCAAAAAGCTGGCGGAACAGTGGCTTTTGTTGATGCTGAACATGCCTTGGATACAGGTTATGCCTCTAAACTTGGTGTTGATATTCCTAATACACTTATCTCTCAACCAGATTCTGGTGAACAAGCTCTAGAGATCGCTGACATGCTTGTTCGCTCAGGCGCAGTTAATCTCCTCATCGTTGACTCTGTTGCTGCACTTACTCCCAAAGCAGAACTAGAAGGCGATATGGGTGATTCACACATGGGTCTTCAAGCAAGACTTATGTCTCAAGCTTTAAGAAAACTAACAGGTTCAATTTCTCGTTCAAACTGTACTGTCATCTTTATTAATCAGTTAAGAATGAAAATTGGAGTTATGTTTGGTAACCCAGAAACGACGACAGGTGGTAACGCTCTTAAATTCTACGCTTCTGTGAGAATGGATATTCGTCGTATTGGTGCTATTAAAGAAGGTGAAGAAGTTACAGGTTCACGTACAAAAGTAAAAATCGTCAAAAACAAAGTTGCTCCTCCTTTCAAAGAAGTTGAATTCGACATTATGTACGGACAGGGTATTTCTCAAACTGGAGACTTACTCGACCTAGCGACAAATGAAGGAATCATCGAAAAATCTGGAAGTTGGTATGCCTACAACAACAATAAAATTGGTCAAGGCCGTGAACAATCGAAAGCTTTCTTCAAAGAAAACCAAGAATTGATGAAAGAAATTAAAGTCAAAGTTCTAGCTAAGCACAATCTTGCAAAAGATGGAGCAGATGCAATTCCTGCAGGTGTTGATGCCGCTACAGGTGAAATCGAAGAAGATAAGCCAAAGAAAGCTAAAAAAACAATTCAATAGAGTGAGCGAAAGGGGCCGATATTACGGCCCCTTTCTTTTTTTATGACTGAAGCTGAAACAAAAAAACTTCTCAATTATGCCTATAGACTCTTGGCCCGCCAGGACTATTCCGAACATAAGCTAAGACAAAAACTTAAGCTCAGAGCAGAGCTATTAGAATGTGGTGAAGAGCAAATTAATCAGGTGATTGAAACCTTGAATCAACAGGGTTTTTTACGTGAAGATAACTATCGTAATATGAAAATCAAAATGAGATTAAAACAAGGTAAGGGCAAAAGGATTATTCAAGGAGAGCTTTCAAGTGAAAAGCTTAAGCTCGAAGAATCCCATCTAGAGCAAGCCTACCTCGAGTTAGGGACAACTTCAGATGAAATCCTTGAGGGCTTAGTTGAAAAGAAGCTCAGAAAAGTGAATAAGGAAGAGCTCAACTTTGAAGAAAAAATGAAGTTAAAGAATAAAATTCTCTCTTTTTTGGCCAGAAACGGTCATAGCTTTGAGGCAGGTCAAAGAATTTTAAAAAAATTTCTTTAAGCTTTCTAATCTTTACTATATCTCGACATCATTTTACACAAATCAGATAATTTCTTATCTGTATCCAGACGGCATACTTTATAATTGATTGAATATTTATCTATTTCAGAATCTGGTAGTCTTCTAATGCCATTGACTAAGATAATTTTTGAAGGCGTGGGAGCCGTTCCTAGAGCTGTATTCACAAAAAATGAAACCTGTTGGTAACTATATTTTTCTTTCCAAAGCATCAAATATTCACTTACTTTTATCTTATCTTCTTCATCACCTTCTTGAAACATTTCTGCCAAATCAGCAAAATCAAGAACGACATTATAAAAATCGGCAAATTCGAGATGACCTTGGTATGAACTTTTCTTTTTATTCTTTTTTAAATCTTGGTAAAAAGTCACCATTATTTTTACGTCATCTTTTCTGGTTAAACTGTTAACAATTTGAAATAAATATTTATCATTTTTTTCAATGGCCAATTGTTTTATGTCCGGAAGCAGTCCCTTGAGTTTTAATTCTTTAACCATTTGGATGGCAAGATTAGCATCAGCTCCTCTTAATTCACGATGGAGGAGCTGATCCAAGTGATCTAGGTCCTTTAAGCGGTCTTTGGCCCTAAAGCTTTCTTTAGTATCGTCGCCAAGCATAAGCCTTCCATCCTTTACCCACTCTGGAACAAACACCTGAGCATAAAGATCTTGGTTATAGGCCCCTAGTATGGGCAAATAGCCGAAAAGGGAGATTATGATGAGAAACTTTTTCATAACTAACGCTTTAAGTTAATGGTATTTCTTTTTTACGCTGATAACTCTCTCTCCATCGTCTTTTGCAGTGGAAGAAAAAGCAAACATTTTGTACCATTTTTCATGTAATTAAGATCCAAGTAATACTCTCTAAATATAGCACTAAGGATATTTCATGCGCGCTCAAGAAATTCGTGAAAAGTTTGCCCAGTTTTTTATTAAAAATGGTCATGAAAAACATGCCTCCTCTTCTCTTATACCTCACAATGATCCTACTATTCTCTTTGCAAACGCTGGGATGAATCAGTTCAAAGATTACTTTACAGGGAAAGATACGCCTAAGAATCGCCGAGCTGTTACCATCCAAAAGTGTGTCCGTGCTGGTGGTAAGCATAATGATTTAGAAAACGTAGGCTTTACAGCGAGACACCATACTTTTTTTGAAATGCTTGGAAATTTTTCCTTTGGAGATTACTTCAAAAGAGATGCTATTCACTTTGCATGGACATTTCTAACAACAGAATTAAAGATTCCGAAAGAAAAACTTCTTGTCACTGTTCATGAGTCTGATGAAGAGGCCCTTAATATTTGGCATAAGGATATGGGGGTACCTCTAGAAAAAATCTTCAAACTTGGAGACAAATCAAATTTCTGGGAAATGGGAGACGTAGGTCCTTGTGGGCCATGTACAGAAATTTTCTTTGACCACGGAGCTCTGAAATCGACAGGGGTCCCTGCTGGACATCAAGAAATTGATGATGAAGGAAGATACGTTGAAATTTGGAACTTAGTTTTCATGCAATATGAAAAATATTTTGAAGGAAAAGAGATTAAGCGAAAATCTCTGCCTAAGCCTTCTGTTGATACTGGGGCTGGCTTAGAAAGAATTGCCGCTGCCCTTCAAGGTAAATACTGGAACTATGATTCAGATATCTTTTCACCAATTCTACGTGATCTGGAAAAAATGTCTGGCAAAAAATATACCGACGCTCAATACACATCTCCCATGAGAGTCGTTGCAGACCATATTCGCTCCGCCACTATGCTTATTACAGACGGTGCAATTCCTTCCAATGAAGGGCGAGGATATGTATTAAGAAGAATCATTCGCCGTGCCGTTAGAAACCTTCGAGAACTAGGCATCAAAGAAGTTAGTTTTCATAAGTTAGTGCCAGCAGTTTTTGAATCCCTCGGTCTAGAGTATCCTGACAATATGTCGAATAGCTCACTAGCGCAAAAACTTTTAGAAATGGAAGAGCGTAAATTTTTAGAAACACTTGATAATGGAATGAAATTTCTTAACGAAGCTTTAGAAAAAATGAATGAGAAGATTCTTGCAGGTGAAGTTGCTTTTAAGCTTTATGATACCTACGGATTCCCACTAGATTTAACGGAAGTGATCTTAAGAGAAAAAAATCTGATGCTCGATAATAATGGCTTTGATGAAGCCATGAAAAAGCAAAAAGAAAACTCTAAAAAGGCAGGTAAGTTTCAAAGCAAAGAAGGATCCGAAAAATTATTTTTTGCAGTCAAAGAAAAATTTGGAAATACCAAATTTTCTGGTTATAGCGAAACTCAAACAAAAAATTCAAAACTCATTGATAAGGTTGAACTTGATGGAGTTACGGCCCTCATATTTGATGTCACTCCTTTTTATGGTGAGTCGGGCGGACAAATAGGAGATACAGGGGAAGTCGTTGATGGGACAAACGTTATTGCCCATATTGATGATACTCAAAAGCCTGTCGATAGTTTGTGGGCTCATTATTCTAAAGACGCTGAT
Source organism: Bacteriovoracaceae bacterium (assembly GCA_049318265.1). GTDB lineage: Bacteria > Bdellovibrionota > Bacteriovoracia > Bacteriovoracales > Bacteriovoracaceae > JBEIOQ01. The sequence goes on along the minus strand of JBMOGR010000002.1, from coordinate 414,253 downwards.
GCTCTTGAAATTGGCAAAAGCTATACTCTCCGTATTAACATTGAACGACGCGAGCTCATTCGTAAAAATCACTCTGCGACTCACTTACTTCAGTCTGCACTGATCAAAGTTCTTGGTGACCATATAAAACAAGCTGGTTCCACCGTTACCGAAGAAAAACTTCGTTTCGATTTCTCTAGCCCAGAAGCACTAACAAAAGAACAGATACACGCTGTTGAAAAATTAGTGAATGAAGAAATTCAAAAAGCACACTCAGTCAGTCCTGAAGTAATGAGTAAGGATGCAGCTGTGAAAAAAGGAGCCATGGCACTTTTTGGAGAAAAATATGGAGATGAGGTACGTGTTATTGAAATGGGTAGTTTCTCTACTGAACTTTGTGGAGGAACACATGTTGATAATACCAAAGACATAGCCTACTTTTCAATTCTAAGTGAGAGTGCCCTATCTTCTGGAGTCAGAAGAATTGAAGGTACAACTTATAAAACAGCTTTTGACCGACTTGAACGTCGATCACAATATCTTTCAACGATTGAACATGCTCTCGCTTCAAAAGAAGAGAAAGCAGTAGCCAAAATGGAAAGCCTCTTAAATGATTTAAAAGATAGTCATAAAAAATTAATGGAAATGAATGAAAAATTTCAAGCTTTAGAGAATAAATCAATCTTTGAAAATCCAGAGATGGTAAAAGGCACTCCTTTTAAAATGGCACAAGCCTCTGATGGTGCTGATTTAAGAAAACTTTCAGATACTTTTGTTGCCAAATACCCGAACGGAATAGTTCTTCTTAAAAGTAAATCTCAAGATAAAGTCACTGTTCTGCTTAGAGCAGGAAAAGATGCCAAACTTGATTGTAATCAAATTCTTAAAGAGACTCTTCCTTTGATCAACGGTAAAGGTGGAGGTAAAGCTGATATTGCCCAAGGGTCAGCGGAGGTCAACACTGATACTCATCAATTTGAAACTAAAACAAAAGAACTTATAATTGCGAGATTAACATGATGACAAATCTTTTACTGGCCCTAATACTTCTACTATCGTTTTCTTGTCGTAAGGCGGGGGTCGATGAGGGCACAAATAGTATTCGTGTTGGGCTCACAAGTGAAATATCTACTATTGATCCCGCTCTATCTTATGATGGCGTCTCCGCAGAAATTGTATACCAGCTTTATGAAACTCTTTACGAATATGACTATTTAAAACGTCCTTATAGTTTAAAACCACTACTTGCTGAAGATATGCCCGTGGTTGAAAATGGTGGTACAAAATACACCATTAAATTAAAGAAAAATGTTTTTTATCATTCTCATCCCGCATTCGCTGGAAAAAAACGCACGATGAAAGCTCAGGATTTTATCGACCAATTTAAGCGATTAGCTTTTATTCCTACGGCATCTACGGGTTGGTGGCTATTAGACGGAAAAGTTAAAGGTATTAATAAATTTCGTGAACTTGCAGGCAACAACATGGAGAAACTTTATAGTTTAAATGTTGAAGGTCTTAAGGCTCCAGATGACTATACTCTGGTTATCGATCTAGAGAAGCCGTACCCACAACTTTTAAATGGTTTAGCTCTAGCTTTTGCAACACCAATTCCTTTGGAAGTAATAAAGTATCATCAAAATATTTTGGCGGAAGTCGATGCTGGAACTGGACCTTTTTATCTTGTTGAGATCAACTTAAATCAAGGTGCGAAATTAAAAAAGTTTAATGATTTTCACCCAGATTATTATCCATCTAAAGGTGACCGTGTTTCTAACGACTTAGACCTTCTTAAAGATGCTAACAAGAAACTTCCCTTCCTCAATGAAGTTCATTATTCAATTATGAAGGAAGATCAAACACGCTGGCTTAATTTTTTGAGCGACAAAACGGATTGGATACAATTACCAAAAGATAATTATACGACCGCCATAACACCTCAAGGAGATCTTTCCGAAGAGTTAAAAGAAAAAAAAATCCAATACCAAGTGGTCCCTACACTAACTTATTGGTGGCTATCTTTTAACATGAGAGATCCTTTACTAGGCAAGAATCGTAATCTTCGGGCAGCCATTGCTCATGCCATAAATTGGGATAAGTACATTCAGCTTTTCACAAATAACGTTGGACAAAAATCAAATTCGATTTATCCTCCAGGAATACCAGGCTACAACCCATCAAAGGTACTTCCTTATGATTACAATATTGAAAAGGCTAAAGAGTTTTTAAAACAAGCTGGATTTCCAGCCGGTAAAGGTCTTCAAATATTTAAATTTGATATTCGAGGTACATCTACTCTCCAACGTCAACAGGCAGAGTTTATTCAAAAAGAATTAGATGCAATTGGCATTAAATTAGAAATTATTATTAATACTTTTCCTTCGTTCTTAAAAAAATCCAGAGGTGGTGAACTGCAATTCTGGCAAGGCGGATGGATTACAGATTACCCAGATGCAGAAAACATTCTTCAACTACTCATTTCTAAAAATCATTCACCAGGACCAAACAATTCTTTCTACTCGAACCCTAAAGTAGATATCCTTTTTGAAAAATTAAAAGTGATGAATGATGGTGCCGAGAAATTTGAGATTATGGATGAAATTGAAAAACAAGTTACCAATGATATTCCGTGGGTTATGCAGTATTATGCAAGAAATTACATGCTTTATCATTCTCGCTTAAAGAATTTCCGACACTCAGATATTATTTTTAATTATTATAAGTATTTAAAAGTAAGCGATATATAGTTAACTAACTTTTTTAAGGGGTTGCTGCTCTAAATAGTAGCAACCCTTTCTTGTCTTAATAGTCACGTTAAATTTCTTTTTTACTCTTGTCACAAGCTGCGATAATTTCATAAGGTCATTTTTATCAATTAGTTTTTCATTCCATACCAAAAAATATATTTGCTCTTTTCTTAATGGGCCTGAAGCCTCTTGCATAATTCTAAGTAATGTTTGTTCTTTGCTTTTATCTTTTGGTAGCAAATTTTTATCGGGGGTAAATATGGTCTTCAATTGCTTTTCAAAAGCAATTGAAAAAAGACATTTATCTCCTTTGTAGATTAAATCGTTTTGGTAAATTGTAGGCGACATATTTGAGAGTTCTTGCCAAAAAACTTTAGCATCTTCAATCCTTCCTTCTTCCAAACATTTCACTACATTCAGTTGATAATATAAAAGGGGACTGTTTTTAAAATCTTTGTCGTAAGAATAAACAGGTCTATGGTCAACAATATTATCCAAAAGAATTTTCATAAACTTGAAATTCGCACTAGGAACATAAACTCTAAATTGCTTAAATTCTGAAAGCGTTTTGTAACAAGCAGGATAATTTTCCATTTTGACAAAAAAATCAAACTTATCGATATGATGGGAAAGTGCTTGGCTTTCATTGAGTTGATCTTTCACCTGTTCAATTTGTACTAATATGTCTTCCGCTTTATTTAAATCTTTAGTGAAACTTAGGTAAAAAAATCTGCATCGAAGACGCATGATCTGTAACGTGGCTCTTTTCTCTAAATTAATTTCTGCCATTAGCTCTAAAGTTTCACCCATCAGATCGCTTGATTTCAAATTTCGATATGCAATAAATAGATTATAAAGGGAGTAAAATTGGGCATGAATGTATGAAGTGTCTTTAATATCTTCCCACGCCGAAATAAAGTACGGAAGTGCTAGAGATGGCTCTCCTCGATTATTGAAAGCAAGTCCTAATACCATTTTACGATAGGTTTCAACAAAAGGATCGTCAGCCTTAATTTTAGACAGCGATCCGATAATTTCTTCAAAAGAATTTTCTCTTAAATTGTTAAAGGCTAAAATGATTTGTTTTTCAGTTTGGTTTAGTCTTTTATCATTGAGAAAATTTTTAGCTTTAGGCCAGCTGTCATTGACTAAATTCATCGCTTCAAAAAACGCTTTGGACTTAGTCACGGATAACTTCTCACTATCAGTTTTAAAGATTCAATTATACTTTGTGCTTCTTTTTGACTGAGTTTATGTTCTTCCATTAGGTAACGATTTAAACTAACAGGGTATTTTATAAATTCTGTTAATTTGTATTTTAAACTCTCTGTCAGTAAACAATTCTGAAGGTAGCTATTTCCAACTCTTTGATGACAATCTGAAGTTGCTTCGTAACGAAGTTTATTCACTAGAACTCTCACCATGACATGGTTATAGAATTCAATTATGTTTTCAAACTTGACTGGCAGACCTAAACACTTTGATTGCTGCTCAGATAAGACTTTTACCAATTCTATTTCATTCTCTCGTAGTGATCGGTTTGATAAACAGTCATCACCACATTTTGCAAATTTTTCATCCGTAGGAATCGTTGGACCACTTTGATCACTATCCTTACCTGGCTTTGCTTCGGGCTTTGATGTCCCAACGACAATCTGGGCAACGCTTAGTGAACTTGTTAATAGCAAAAGGAAAATAATTGTAAAATTTTTCATGATAATCCTTTCGGTTAATCCGACTAAAATCATTAGTTCTTTTTTTACCAAATTTTAGCTACTTACTGAAGTTTACTAAACTTACTATAACACTCTAAAGATCACCTCTCTATGGCCCGATAAGAGATCAAACCTACCAAGGTCGGTGGGTCCTGCAAGGAACTGTTTTATGAAAATTTCGCTCTCAAGGACGAGCTTAAAAACGATGACCATTTTTCTAATCGTGGTTATGGCTTCTTCTGTCTACGCTAAGGACTATGTGATCTATTCTATCGCTCATCAGCTCCCTATGGTGAATAAACAAGAGATGAAGCTGAAAGATTTTTATGTGAATGTGGGCAAAGCTCAAGGCGTACAGCAGGGAACAATGCTTGATGTATTTCGGATACATACTGAGCAAAACCCCTTTGACTCCAATAAAAGGTACTCTTACAAAATTAAAATTGGTGAAATGAAAGTCATTCATTCTGATAGTGATGCCGCTATAGGGCGAGTGCAAAAATTAGAAGTGGGAGAAGACGAAGCACCGATCTTTGAATTTGAAAAATTTATGGTCGGGGATCAGGTTACAGTTCACGTTAAATAACAATTCTAATAAACAAAAAGAAAAGGGCCCTCGTGGGCCCTTTTTATTTCTAGCAAGTCACGTTACCTTTCTTCGCATACATTTTGCACCAGCCAGCCGCTTTTACGTTACCTGGCTTCACAAGTGAGCAATTCCCCCACTCATTATCAATTTTAGTGTAGAAAGAACAAGAACAGCACTTAGAACCAGCTTTGAATTTCTTGTCACATTTAGTGGCATCAGTACATTCTGCTATATTTGAAACATAAGCAAAATTCTTAGCAGAACCTTTTGTCTTATCAACTTCAGTCATACCTGCCTGCGCGCTGTTACCCAGGAGGGATTCTAAAACAGGAAGAGAAGCTAGAGCAAGAAAAGCACCTTTTAAAAAACCTCTGCGGTTAGTTTTCATTCGACAATCCTTTTTTATCCTTCTCTTTTCTAAATTTGGCCTTGAGAAAAGAAAAGTTTTTGGTTAAAATTTTTAAGGTATTTTACCTCCATATTATCAGCTTCTAGAGATAAAAATTCCACCCAAAAAAGACACTCGTCACCCTGATTTATCTCAACATCCTTTAGACACATTACGGAGATTTTCTTTACCCAATATCCACGATAAAAAAATTGCCCCGAAAAATGAGGTATTCCTGATTCATTCACTCCCAAGTAGATGCTCCACATTACTAATGTCTCCATGCAAAAAACTCCTTATTATGAAACGTTTGCTCAGGGTGCAAATCGAAGGCACAATATTATATGTCAAACTATTGAAATCTTTATTGCTTTGTTTAAAAAGGAAGAGCTATGACGAAGGCCTTAACCATTGGTGCACTTTTTCTTGAGAGAACAAAAAAATCTCAGGGCAAAGATGCTGTTGGTTGGATTCAAAATCATAAATTAGAGTTTATGAACTTTGAGCAGTATCACAATCAGGTGGAGTGTTTAGCACTAGGTTTAAAAAAACATAATATTGAACCAGGGGCGAAGATCGCTATTCTTTCAAATACGTGCAAAGAATGGAATTTTATGGATCTCGCTTCTCTATGCACTAGAGCAGTTGTTGTTCCAGTTTATCCAACTTATAGCCAATCTGAAATTGATTATATTTTAAAGCATAGTGAGTCTTCTGTTCTCGTGATCGAAAACGACGATCAATTTAAAAAAATCATTCCACTTATAACTCATCTTGATCGCATTAAACTTTTAGTGGCCATTGAAGAATTATCTGAAGAACATCAAAAATTAATTTTAAATTTAATTCCTTATATTTCATACGATCGATTAATGATTTTAGGGACTGAAGAAAAAAAACAAAACCCCGATTTATTTGAACAAATGATCAATGCAACTAATCCTGAAGACATGGCTTCCATCGTCTATACATCCGGTACAACAGGTGAACCTAAAGGTGCCATTCTTTCTCATGGATCATTTATAACCATGCTTTCAAACGTAGAAAAGCATGTACAAGGCGGGTTCAGTGAACACGACCGTACGTTAACTTTTCTTCCCCTATCTCACGTTTTTGGTCGATGTGATTCACTGCTCATTTTAATTTTCGGCTGGCAAATGGTCTTTGCAGAAGGAATAGAAAAAGTTGTAGATAACTTAGCGTTGGTTAGACCTACGGTGATGTTAGCTGTTCCAAGAATTTTTGAAAAAATTTACTCCAAAGTAAAATCACAAATTGATTCTGGCCCTAAATTTGAGAAAATCGCCTTTGCTTGGGCACAAGACGCAGCAAAAAAATATTTTGCTAAAATTGATCAAGATCTCTCGCCCTCTACCAATGAATTAATTCAATATCAGATTGCCTATAAATTAGTTTTTCAAAAAATCTATTTAAAGTTCGGGGGAAAAATTCGCTATTTCGTTTCAGGTGGAGCACCTTTGTCACCTACCATTGCAGAATTTTTACGTTTTTGTAATCTCACTATACTTGAAGGGTATGGACTGACAGAAACTGTTGCACCCGTCTTTTTAAATCAACTGGGTCGACAAATTTTAGGCACTATTGGTGTTCCAATGGGAGATGTTGAAGTTAAATTTGGACCAGATGAAGAAATTCTCTTAAAGAGTGGAAGTTTATTTAAAGGCTATTATAACAATCCGGAAGCTACTGCCGAAGCTTTTCAGGATGGCTGGTTTCATACAGGTGATATTGGAAGCTTTAATGAACGGGGCTTCCTCATGATTACCGATCGAAAAAAAGATATTATTGTGACCTCCGGTGGAAAGAAGATTGCCCCTCAAAAAGTAGAAAATATCATGAAGACAAAAAAGCATATCGTGCAATTTGTCACAATTGGTGACAAACGAAACTATCTAGTTGCGTTAGTTGGAATTGAAAAGGGACGCTTCATGGATAAACTAGAAGAGTGGGGACTTTCTAAAGACATTAGCCTCAAAGAGCTGTCGGGGCACCCTAAAGTCATGGAAATTATCATGAAAGAAGTTGAAGAGGGAAATACTGAACTTTCAAAGTTTGAAACAGTTAAAAAAATTGCCATCATACCGGAAGAATTCACTGTGGAGTCAGGACTTTTGACCCCATCACTCAAAGTTAAACGTAAAATAGTCCTCGCTAGATATCAGAATGAAGTTAACGCCTTGTATAAGGGCGATACTTTTTGACTTTTAACCCAAAAAACCTTACAAAGAGTATTCATTTTATAGGGAGAAACTATGGCCAGGATCACGATAGAAGACTGCTTGGAGAGAGTTGAGAACCGCTACGAGCTAGTTCACTTAACAATTAAAAGAGTAAAGCAATTGCGCGAAGGTGACGACGCTCAAGTTCGCTCGAAAAATAAAGAAGTTGTAACAGCACTTCGTGAAATCGCTGCAGGCAAAGTTAAGCACGCTCCAATTTCAGAATACGATTCAGAAGAATTTTAATTTAAAAAAATATTCTAAAAAAAAGGGGACCTTACGGTCCCTTTTTTATTTGGATTTATTAACTACTGGAGCTGGAAGAGTTATTTGAGCAAAGCTTCTCATGTTATAAAGTAAGGCCTTTTCTTCAACCCAAAATTTTCCTGTTGGCTCACCTTCATTATCAAGTTCACATTCAAAAGTTTTATTTTTGTACTTAGATGAAAAATCCGCCATGGTACACGACTTTCCCCAAGAATTTAAAATTTCGTAGCCGATCTTTCCTTTGGAGCAACGGTATCCTGTGACAGGGACAATATGTTGTCCATTATTGTTTTCATCCTTATCCATATTACTTGAACAAAATTTTGTATTCAGATCTGGATTATCAAAGAAGTGTGTACAGATATTTATACCCAGTGGTCTACCAAGACTTAAATCTTTCTGAACTTGAGTTCTAAAAGTTGAGCGATACTTTGGAAATCCGGCCTCATCACGCGTAACTGGTCGAATATTTTCACAATTATATTCATCAACTTTTAATAAATGAGAGGCACAATCCGGCGCCAAAATATCTTCTATTGTATTTATGCTTGGAGGACGTATAGGAGCGAGAAGATCTTCCACTTTATCCATATTACGACCCAGCTTTAAAAGTTCGGTGTATGAAGATAAATATGAATCGATTGGAAAATGATATGCACAAGCGACGCTTTCTTGAATATCTTTTATGTTTTTTTCGTTACTTAAAAAATCAATCATTTTAAAATTTTCGCAGCTCTTTGCACTACTTCGACTATAACCAATATCAGCTAAAATTCTACGATTCGTTCCGCCTGTCTTTCTAACTACGCGGTTAATAGGGAAATCTGAATTTTTCTCACAAGGGTCGGATGTGGCTTTTTGATCTATATTAAATTTATTATATCTTTGGGTAAAAAGAGCTTTCATTTCCAGATTAATTTTATAGGCTTCAGCTATACTTTTATTATATTGATCGAGATCGTTAAATGCAGTTACCTGCTTAGAACTTTTGTCACCGAGTATTTGATTTAGATCGATATGAGCATCTATAATTCTTTGAGACAGTTCTGGTTGAAGATTAGCATTAATCTCACCAGTAAACTCTTCTTTACCTAAGACAAAAGGTTCAACTTGTAGAGTATTCAAAAAATCCTGAGCGTAAAGTGCACATGATTTATTTTTTGTAATATTGGGATCTTCTTTTTCATCACCCGTAAGTGTATAAAAAATAAAATCTCGAATCCAAGCCACATTGTCTTTCAGACTCTCCTTGAACATTACATCTTCAGGTTTTCCTCCAGAAATTAAATTTTCACATTGTTTTTGGAAGAGATTTTTTTGATCTAACAAAATTTTATGCGTTTTTGCTAGAACTGTATTGGTGCTATTGGCATCTTCTTTTTGACCTTTATAGTATTGATCAAAATAATTTGAGAGTGAATCCATAATAACATTTTGTTTATTATTATCATCAGAACTCAATCTTCGAGCATTACTCTCAAATGAAAAGTACTGCTCAGGACAAACCCCACTATCTTTTAAGACACTAAGTGAAGTGCAAACACTTCCAGAAGCGGTTAAATCTTTACCACTTTTAGTAATAAATTTATTTTCTTCCGGATTACCCTCTTTCCATTCTGTATAAGAACCTTTTGTCCCATGCTTAAGTGCAATATCTAAATATGAAACGTCAGGGTGTCCTTCCATCATAGTTTTTAAAATAACAGAAGTTGTGTTTGCGTAACAAGTACTTAATCCATCTTGATCTTGAACCTTAAAGTTCTCAAGTGATTTTCCTGGTGAAAAAAGAGTCACCTTACTTCCATCTTTAATCACTTTGCCTGAAAAAGAGCAATCCTGAGCAAAGCTTAAGTTTAGAAAAAGTAAGTTTAGAAAGAATGCCGATATAAATATTTTCATTAAAAGAACTCTCCTAATGAAGCGCAACTTATTACGGACTGATCTGGGAATAAACAAAACGAAACTTCCTCACCTTCTTCATTTGATCCAACGACAACTTTGGAATTTAAGCGATCCTTACAAAGAAGGCTTAAGGGATTTTTGCCATTGATGGACGAATTTTTCTTTGTCCCTTTCAGTTTCCGAGCTTCATTCATGGCCATACATGATTCAGTTTTAAAACAGCGAGGAGATGCTGTTATCCCTTTGCTAAATTGAACATGATAATATTGACCTTGAATTTTGTAAGTTCTCCCCTTGGCCCAAACTTTTGTTTGAGATAGGAGAATTAGACAAAATAAAAAACACTTCAATTTCATTTTATAAACTCAATTAAAGATGCGCAGCTAATTACTGAATCATATTTGAAACGACGGAAGGAATCTTCTTCACCGAAATCATTTTTAACCAAAACCATATTTGCTTTTAAATTAGTTGTTCCCAACTGGCAATTAGCGAAAATATCACATGAAATTAGAACCAGCGTGAATGTAATGAGTGACAGAATCATGAGTTCTCCTCGATTCATTTTAGCAATGAAACGTAGAGGAGAATGAGAGGGCAAAATGTACCAAAAAAAAGGCCCTCACATGAGGGCCTTTGGGCACTTTATCGAAGAGCAATTTTTAACACTTCATCAAACTTCTTCACAGGGTAAAAAGTCATTCCCTTACGGTGACGCTCAGGTACTTCACGAAGGTCTTTTTCATTCTCAAAAGGCAGAATAATAGTCGTTATTCCAGCTCTTTTAGCTGCCAAAACCTTCTCTTTAATTCCGCCTACAGGAAGAACCTTTCCAGTCAGAGATAACTCTCCCGTCATAGCAAGACCGGCCTTAACTTTCTTATTATGAGCAAGACTGTAAAGCGCTAAGGCCATTGTTATACCTGCTGAAGGGCCATCTTTAGGTGTTGCCCCTGCTGGTAAATGCAGATGTACTTCGTGCTTAGCTAAGTAATCTTCTGCTAGAGGTTCTACTTTCTTCTCTACGGATTTATCATCAACTTTTGCTGATTTTACTGCTTTCTTAGCTTTAGCGACAACAACTGGAGCATTCTTCATTTCAGCTTGTAATAACTTCTTCACGTAAGAATAAGCTAAATTCGCTGACTCATTCATGACATTTCCAAGCTGGCCAGTAAGCTTAAAGCCTTTACCATCAAGTGGAATTGATTCAATGAAAAGAATATCTCCACCAAATTGTGTCCACGCTAATCCAATGACAACACCTGGATCAAGGTCTTTCTCCGCTTTATCAGAATGAAAACGTTTTGGACCTAATAGCTTTTCTAAATCTTCTGGTTTTGGAAAAAATCGTTTTGATTTACCTTTAACCGCATTAACTTTATCAAGAGCAGCTATACGACAAAGCTTCGCAACCATTTGCTCCATTACACGGACACCTGGTTCACGTGCATAATCAGCAATTAATCTCTTCATTGTTTGCTGAGAAAGATCAAAATCTTTTTTCACTAAACCATGTTTCTTCAATTGCTTTGGAATAACCCACTTTTCAGCAATATTGATTTTCTCTTCTAAGCTATAGCCAGAAAGTTCAATTAATTCCATACGATCAAGCAGAGCTTCTGGAATTTCAGCAACATAATTTGCCGTTGCAATAAATAAAACTTTTGATAAATCAAAAGGAACATCAAGGTAGTTATCAATGAATGTTTTGTTTTGTTCAGGATCTAATACTTCTAATAAAGCCGAACCTGGATCACCTTGAAAACTTTTTCCTAACTTATCGATTTCATCAAGCATAATAACTGGATTATTCACTTCCACTCTTTTGAGTGCTTGAATAATTTTCCCTGGCATCGCTCCAACATAAGTTCTTCTATGCCCCTTGATTTCTGCTTCATCACGCATACCACCAAGTGAAAAGCGGTAAAACTTACGTCCTAAAGCTTCTGCAATCGAGTTCCCTAGAGATGTTTTACCAACACCTGGAGGGCCAGCAAGACAAAGAATAGTGCCATCATATTGTGGTTTTAATTTTCTTACTGCTAAGAACTCCATGATTCTTTGTTTGGCTTTTTCTAGACCATAGTGATCTTTTTCTAATAGTTTTTTAGCTTTCACCATATCAACTGCATCAGCAGTATGTTTACTCCATGGAAGATCAATCATCCATGTTAAGTAAGTTCTAGACACATTATATTCTGGAGAAGAATCAGGAATACTTTCCAGTTTCTCAAGTTCTTCCATCGCTGCTTTTTTTGCATCTTCTGGCATTTTGGCAGCATCAATTCCATCTTTTAATTTTTTAACATCACGAGCTTTATCATCATGTTCCATTCCAAGTTCTTGGCGGATGACCTTTAGTTGCTCACGTAAAAAATACTCACGTTGATACTTATTAACCTTATCGTTCACTTCATCAGTGATTTTCTTTTGAATGTCCGCAACATCTTTTTCACGTTTTAAATAAACAAGCAATTTAGCAAAACGTTTTTTAACGACAAGAGTTTCTAGAAAATCTTGAGCTTCAGGAACATCAAGTGTTAAGGCAAATGCCACTAAATCGGCTAGTGATCCAGGTGAAGGAGAATTAAGCATTGCTAGCTTCATCTCTTCATTGAAATAAGGATTGATCTCAGAAAGTTTTTTAACTTGATTAATAACTGAGCGAGTATAAGCATCAAGTTCTTCATCAGCTTGGTGAATATCATCAAATGACTCTAATTTTACTAAAATAAGAGGAGACTCTTGTTCAAATTTTAAAATACGAGAACGCTTCATTCCATGTACCAGTAAGTTTACTGAGCCATCTGGTAATTTAATTTTTTTGATAACCTTACAAAGTACTCCTACTTTATAAATGTCCTTAGCAGAAACATCTTTTGCTGTATTATCACCAATATACTCTTCGTCTGATTCTTCAGAATCATCATCGCCACCTATTTCAACAACAACATCATCTTCGGGAAGATCACGATCATCATCATCGCCCTTCATATATTCTTTAAACTTTACTAGGTTTAATGAGATATGGGAGCTCTTAGCTAAGTAAGCATCTAATTCAGGAGTATATTTATCTTCTGACAAAATAATTGGTGCAATCATTCCGGGAAAAATGGGGCTGTTTAAAATTGGAATAACAACCGCTGAATCGGGCAGTTCGCTTGCAGAAATATCTTTCTTTGAACCCTTAGAGGGTTTCGTATTCACTTCAGCCATAATTAATCCTTATTTTTTAATATCGATGACAAATCTTCCTGGAGCTTCTAAGAAGAAAACATCTGCAGTCACTTTATGCTTAAATCCTAACTCAAGAGAAAGGATATCTTTGGAAATGGGATAGAACTCAACCGTTTTTAAGTATTCGCCTTTACCATCAAAGCTACTTGTTGTGTTCATAGTTGTACTGAAGAGGTCAATGTAAATTTTATCTCCAGTGGGAGAAATATGTCCGTATACTCGAGGAATTTTTTCACCAGAAAAATCTAAGACAATTCTCTCTGCTTGAATTTCTTTATTCATGGAATGACGAACAGATAATAAAACTCCAGGGGTTCCTTCTACTCCAGAATGAAAAACTCCCCGGTCTTGATAGATTCCTTTTTTACGATTTCCAATTTTCCATATACGTTCGTTACTTAGGCCTTGAGCCCAAATTGAAGAAGTAAATACAATTAGATAGATAAAGAATAGAGCGCGTAAAACCATAATAAACCTCTTGGTTAATTATGGACTAATCTTTTTGAACATACCAAGATTTTTTTAGTTTTAAAGCAATCAGAATAGAGAAAAATCCGATAACTAGACTTGCTGGTCCAGACGGTCCGCCTCCATCACTTGGGCCATCTCCCATATCGACAGTACCGCAAGCAATTCCCTGATCTTGATTGGCTGTTTTACCTTTTGATGACTCAATCACATCCTTATTGGTGGTAAATGGAGTGGTTGTGACCACACTCGTTTTCTCAGAGCAATAAGTGTTATCAGCATAAGGGGCATGATCGGCCATTGAAATAAGCGAACCTAGTTGGGAGACACTTGCAGTCAAAAGATAAGGAGACAAGTTATCCACAAAATGTGTTGGTGAAGGAAAAAAGTTTTCTAATGTTAAGGCGGTGAAAGTTGTAACCGGAACTAAGCGAATCGTAAAAATATTTTCATTGGTATCGCTACTGAGAGGGATACTAAGATGTCTATTAAGACTTTCTACCATGTCTGAAGTGTATATTGGCGTACTCGCATTATAGAGATAATTGTATTGAACTGGGTTTATTCCTTCGGCACGAGTGACATAGATGGAAACTCCAAGGGCGGAAAAAATACTCTGTGAAATAAACTGTAGATCCAAATATTTTCCACTAGGAGAACTAACGGTTGTTAAATCAACTGTATATTCATCGTCATAAGTTGTAATTGATGGCCCTAATTTTTCATAATTAAAAAATACACCCGAAAGGACTCCACCTGTCTCTTTATGATAATCAAACAAAGTTCTTTCATCTCTAGATGGCGTCGATTTTTGATCTAAGTAATCAACTCCTAAACTAAAATTACAACGAATGGAAACGTTGCCAACATTTACAGTGGAGATAGTGCTACTCAAACGAAGTGCCTGTGGTCGATCCGCTTCCTCCCCTCCACATTTGGTAAAAAAACTACCACGATAACTACTACCGGAGCAAAGTTTGTTAATTGCAGATGAATAGTAAGCTGGTATTGAGCTTGTCGATTTGAGAGGAGAAACATAAAGATAATAGGTATCATTTAAAGGCAAACCACCAAGTGTAAAAGTTCCGTCGGAAAGCGAAATAGTACTTGCAATCACTTTCCCTAATTTAGTAGAGAGAGCTTCAACTTTAGCTCCAAAAATTCCCGTCGGTGTTAATCCTCCAACGACTTTTCCTTTTATTGATCCCAAACCCTGAACTGTATAGAGAGTATTTAATCCATTGATGTCATCTTCCGCTAAACTCCATTGACCACGAAAAACGGTATAGATCATGGAGGAATCTTGAACCTCACTATGGGAAAGTCCCATGACATGTCCTAGTTCGTGAGTCAAAACATCACCAAGAAAATAAATTCCTCCCGTCGCCAGTTGGTTAGTTGAAAAGGAATAGTTTTCATTTATTAAGATATCGGCTTCTGAAATATTTCCCGTACTGGCATTATAGCCAACATTAGTGACCGCTAAAATACCTGCACCAAAATAAGGTTCGTTGGTAAAAGAGATACTACTCACCCCTACAGCATCTGTTCCAATGGATGGAGCTATTTGAATAGATGTATTACTTTGGTACTGTAGTACTGACTGATTTAAAACGGTAGCCACTTCAAATGCACTAAGATCTGCAGAAGCCCCAGTATCTAAAACCATTGAAATAGAAGGTGAATTGCCATTCCATCTGATACCAACACCGCCAGATGTCCTAGATTGCACATGGGCAAGAGATGAAAAATTCATCAAAAATAAAAGTACGAAAATAAGAACGAGTTCATTCTTACTCATTGGCCTGTTTTTCTTTAGCAAGCCACATTCCTAAAACAAAAAGAAGTGACATAGCCGCAACCATCCAAGCAAAGCTTGGACCTTTGGATTTCTCAGAGGCAATCTTTCTCTGGGCTTTAAATTTGTGTTCATAGACAATTTTATTTTTATCAATACTTTTCACTTCAATTTCTGGAAAAACATTATGCCAAGTTGAATGGAAAGTTTTATTCAAAACTTCATTCCAATCCATTTCTCTTAAGTGGCCTAATTCTGGATGTGTTGGAAAAATTGATGAACTCCATAGCTCTTGACCGTTCTTCACCACGTAGTCGTATTTACCTAAGCCTAAAGATGCTAACCAGTACTCACCCTTTGGGCCCTTTTTGAGAATAACAATTCCATTTTCTTTCAATTTAAAATCCGCGGTTCCAGAAATAGACATTGCCTCAGTACCAACAACTCCACCGGGCTGAAAAAAATGAATTAAATCTTTTTCAGTATTTTTAAAAAAGATGTTTGGATTTTCTCGTGAGGCAAAACGTTGAACTCGAAAGACATAATCAGTGACTATTCTATTTTCAATTTTCTTGGAACTTTTTTGAACAAACTCTCCTTGAACAACTGCATCTGCAGATTCAATTTGTTTGGAAAGTGGAACCGGAATAAAAACAGTTGCGTGAACTTCTCCTAACCAAAGGAGAAAAAAAAGTGATGTGAAAAGTGGAGAGAAAAAGTTGCGCAGGAAAACCATACCTAACCCCTTAAATTGATTCAAAGAAGTATCGGTTTTTTCCTATTATATCTTAAAAACAATCGACAAAAAAAAAGCCCACCAAAAGGTGGGCTTTTTTGTATGTAAGTCGCTGTAAATATTAACGCTTAGAGAATTGATAAGATTTACGAGCTCCTGAGAGACCGGCTTTCTTTCTTTCCACTTTACGAGAGTCACGAGTTAGGAACCCTGCTTTCTTAAGTTCTGGACGACTATTAGCATCCAATTTAAGAATAGCGCGAGAAATACCTAAACGAACTGCTCCAGCTTGACCTGTAGAGCCTCCACCTTGAACATTGATTGTAATGTCGTAGCGGTTATTGATGTTCAATAGATTTAGTGGCTGATTCACAATGTACTGACTAGTAGCTTTTGGAAAGTACTCCGTCATTTCTCTGTGATTTACAGTTATTTTTCCAGTACCCTTAGCTACGTAAACGCGAGCTACTGAAGTTTTTCTTCTACCGATTGCGTGAACGTCGTATGATTTTGCCTTACTCATGAATCAATTCCTTCTTAAAACTTTAAAGCTGTTGGTTGTTGTGCTTCGTGAGTGTGAGTTGCTCCAGTGAAAACTTTCAACTTGGTTAACTGATCACGTCCCAAAGTATTTTTTGGCAGCATCCCTTTAACAGCTTCATAAACAATTAGTTCTGGGTGCTTAACTAATTGTTCCTTCGCTGTACGAGTCTTAATCCCACCGATGTGGTTTGTGTGCCAGTTATATTGTTTCTCATCCCACTTCTTGCCAGTGAATTTCACTTTTTCAGCATTCACGACAATAACAAAGTCACCAACGTCAGCGTTTGTGCAGTATTGTGGTTTTGTTTTTCCTTTAAGGACTTTCGCGATTTCAGAAGCAAGTCTACCTACGATCATGTCGGTAGCATCAACTACAAACCATTTCTTATCAATAGCATTGTCTTTTAGAGTAAACGATTTTTGAATGTACATAAATAACCTTCCAAATAGATTTCACAGGATTTTAAAAAAGTACCGACACTTATAACTGGTTTCCTGTGCCTTAGTCAACGGCCTAGACACTTTTTCTTTATTGTTGAGTAATGGGCTCTTTTTCTGTTAGAAAAAACCGATGGAAACGTGGAATCGACTAGGGTCTTCTTTTGATCCATCTGGGTATGTTCGACGATCTAATTTAAAACCGTAGTCGAAATTGAGGGAGCCAACAGGTGTTAAGTACTTAAAACTAATACCAGCGGAAGTTCTCAAGCTGGTTGGCTCAAAATGTTCAACATAAACGCGGCCTGCATCATAAAAAACCCCAAGCATCGTTTCATCATTTAAAAAGTAGCGAGGCTCAAATTTCATATTAAGGAAGTACGCATCTCCCGTGACTTTTGTTGAGCTAATGTCCTTACCATTAGAAAGACGGTTAATTTCAGTGTTATCAAAACCACGAACGATATCAACCCCAGACAATCGAAAGACCTTTAAGCTAGGAATATAACCGTTTGAGCTCTCATTTTGTTCCTTACCAGCAGATGCTGACATAGCAATTGTTCCAAAAGTCCCGAGGGGAATATAGAAATTATTTCGGGAAACCATTTTCAGGTAGCTGATCTCAAGCTCAGGTGTTTTTTGAGACAGAAATATAGGGTTTGCGTCTTCAACCGAAATATTAAAAAAAGCGCCCTTGGTAGGATTGGCTCTGTTATTACGAAAATCAAAGCTAGCAGAAGGAATGAGGGCACCGACTTGAAAATATCCATTATCAATAACGTTTGAGGCATCTGTTTGAGCAATTGTTTCATATTGATGAGTAAGAGACATTGAAAACCAACGAGTCAAATCCTTTTGAATCGAGTTATTGAAACGAACTATATCTGCATCGAAGGAATAAAATCTTCTCCTGAGTGTAGAAATGGCGGCAGTATAACTAAGAGGGTAATCAAATAAGTAGGGCTCGGTGAGTGACACTCTTAAATTATATTCCCAATTATCTCGAGGCTGCTCTCTTCTTCTTTGATCAAGTGTTGAACCTTTAACACGCTTATTGACTAAACCCCTGAGAGAAATTGTTCGATTCATTCCTCCAAAGTTGTTATACACAATTCCACTGGATAATTTTGGACCTAAATCCGTTCTAAAACCTGGCGCTAATTCAATAGTTCCAAAGGGACGTTCTTTAACCGATACCAATAAATCTACGTGGCCATCTCTCATCGTCTCTTTAAGAGGGGTAACCTTTACCGTTGAAAATAAACCCAATCCCGTTAATGTATTTTTAAGATCTTCTACTTTATCAGGTGTTAGTTCATCATCTTTTTTGAGTTGAATCTCTCTAGTGATAACATGGGATTTCGTTTGTAGATTACCTATGACAATAACTTTATCTAGATAAACTTTGGGGCCTAAATCTATCTCATAAATAATAGAAAGATTAAGATTGTCATCACTATATTTTATTAAAGCATTGTTCTCTAAATTTTTAATTTCTGCGTAATAAAAACCCATGGACTTAATTTGATTTTGAACATCTTTAATATCATCGGCAAAGACTAGAGGGTTAAATGGTTCACCTGCTTTATTGCGAAGTTTTTCCATTAATACAACTTTAGTCTCTTCACTAACTCCAACAAAATCTACTTTCTCAACTTTCGTTTGATCAAATTCATTAATTTTATATTCAACTTCGTAAATCTTATCTTTTAAATTTAAAATTGGTTTTGAAACTTCCACTTGAACGTAACCGATTTTATAATATTCCTTCTTTATAACTTCAGAAAATGAATCGAGGTATTCCTGATCAAAATAATTTCTACCTGCTAGGTCAGTGGCATCTTTGTAAAAAAGTTTACTTAAAAATCTTTGGTTGAATTGATTATTTCCTATGAAACTTACACTTTTAAATTTAGTTCTCTTCTTTTCTTTAATCGTGACATAAAAATGACGGATGTTCTTTTGAAACTTATCAGAATAGAATCGCTCAAGAACTGAAACCTCAACATCTAGATATGCATGCTTTTTATACATGTTTTTGAGTTCTCGAATGACAACATTTCGATCTATGGTTTTGATACTTTTCTTAACCGTTTCTCTAATTGAGTTTGTCATCTCAGTACGAGAAAAAAGCTTACTTCCCTCAAGAGTAAAAAGGTACATTTGACCGTAATTAAGTTTTATTTGAGGAAGAACCCAGACGTCATCAATATTGCTTAACTCTCCTAGAATTAAATTATTATAATAATAACCACTAGAAAAAAGTTCTTGTTCAATAGCGGTCAACATTGAGCGCATTTTCACTAGGTCTGGAGCTTTGTTTATTAGAGGCAAAAGTCTTTGATTAACAAAGACTTTTAATTTTTCATTATCAGTTTGAATATCAAAGCGTTTTATTTTTCTAATTTTTTCAATTTTTACCTGAAAAGAAACATAAACTTCTTCTTCGTCTTTCTTCACATTTGCTTCAACTTTATCTAAAATAAAGCCGCGTTCAGCGAGGTTTGTTTTAATCAATTGAATGGATTCATCAACTTTTTCTTGGTCGAAAAAATCACCTTCTTTAATAGGTAAAAGTTTTTTACTTAGATTAGATTCAGCCCTTCCTTCAACTTGAATAGCAATATCACGAATAATACTCTTCACTTCAAAATTGATAACTAGGACATTTCTTCCATTTCTTTCTATTAAATCGTAGTGAAAATTACTCACTCCACCATCTTTCAAAAAAAGCTTTAGAGATTGCTTTAAATGTTCAATGTCTTGGTATTTGGCAATTAGTGTTTTATAGCGCTCTCGGCTATCTTTACAGGAGGCACCATTCCCACAATTAATTTCAAGTTCATCGACTGTAAAAGCGTGAACCACTTGGGAAAAAGAGAAAAGTATAAGAATAAGAAGAATGAGAAACTTCATTATTTGAAAGACCATTTAAATTTTAAGTCTCCACCTAAAGAGGTTGCTACCACGTCTTCAATTCCTTCATCATTAGTACGAATTTCATAAACCCCTTCTGCCCCAACATTTTTATTAAAACTATAATTTAAATTCATACTTTGTTTACTACCAATGTTACTACCCACCGTACTACTAACTGCTAAATCAACCGATTCGCTGACTTTTTTTCTAAGTTCTACTTTGGTACCAGATCGTACATTGACACCTGTTGAACCTGTACTGGTATTACCGCGTCCTTGAAGCATATTTCCTCCAGCTCCTCCTTCTCTAAATTCGGGAGCCAATGAAAGTTTTACTCCAAAAGAATTTTTAAGTCCCTCATTGATCTTAAAGCGATCAAAAAGCAAGCCACCGATACCTGCAGAAGTCACTGCGGTACGATCACCTGATCCTAGATTACTCGAGAGATCATTAGTATAACCTAAGGTGATAAGAGATAGAATATCTACTTGAGCCAAAGCTGGCTCAGAAGTCAAATCTAAATTGAAATTCTTGGCCCTGCCATAAATTCTCATGTTAATACCATATTCTGCAATAGTGCTAGAAGCTAAGAAATCTAAGTCCGGATTGATTTGATTTTCTTCTTCAAAGAAAAGAATAATCCCTCTACTTAAGATAAAATCATTGCTCTTAAAATAAAAACGGCTACCACCCGGTATAGCTGATAATCGACCACCTAGGCGTGGGGTATTGGTTGTTCCCTTTAAAAGAACGTTACCTACAAGAGAAAGTTCCGCCATACTATTTTTAATATAAATAGGATTAACCGTTTCGAGGTTAACATCATATTTAAGCCAATCTTTGTTTACGACACCTTTCTTCTGTGGAAGAAATTTTACTGATTCAGTCGCATAGGAATCTTTATTGCTAAAATCGTCCAATTCGTTAAAGACATTAGCTGTCACTAAACCTAGTTCGCCCGAAAGAAGATAAGGAGGAGCATCGCCTGTTAATTCTCCACGACCAGTGAGAGTGATATTGGTTTTTCCTAGATAGTTAAAACTGGCATCTTCCAATGCATAAGTTAAATTCAAACGAGGGTGGGATGGCGTAAAGAAAACATCGCCTAGAAGTTTCATTGTTCCAGAATTTAAGTTGGCTTCAAACTTTTCTATATTAAGACGATCTTCTGTTGCATAAAGATTATATTTAATGCGATTGAAAATGGTCGGGATTTTATCGAAATGCAAAAAAAGATCATCAGACTTCGAAGAAAAATCCAAATCAAAGCTATTAGTTTTTTTTCCTATTTTGAAGGAATTAAAAATACGTCCATTACTAGCAACCATTCCTTTCACTAAAGACTCAAAAATAGATGCATCTAAATTAAACTCACCCTGTACACCATAATCGCTTTTAAGATTGCCTTTTCCTTCCAAGCGCAGAAGTGTGCCGGGACCAGTCATTTTCATGGCCAATTTTTCAATCTGTCCATGCTCGATATTTACATAGGATTGCTTTTCCAAAATTGAATATCTTTTATTATTCAGAAATACTGTCCAATCATCAAAAGACATATCAAAATTTAAATCCCAAAAGTTTTTAGTATCAAATTCCAAATGTCCCCGGCTCTTAAGCGTTCCATTCATATTATCAATATCTAAATATTTACCAAAGAATGCTAAGAATATACCCGTTGGATTAGTAACATTTGTATCAAAGTTAACTGAAGAGCGGTTAGTTGAATTACCTTCGAGAAAAACACTACCATTAGAATGAATAGAATCGCCTATCATTGATAACTCGAAAGTTAATAAATTTTGATCTACATCAAATATAAACTTAGAGTTATCCATTCTATAATTATTTACGGAAGAGTTTTTTAAATTAAGTGATCCTTTAAAGTCTAAATGTTTATTTTTTCTTCCACCCTCGATATTGCCCCATAAATTTCCATTCAAGAGTAGCGGGGAAGAACGAATTACAGTGAATTCATCAAGTGAAATTTGTTCAATGTTGCCTTCAACCCAAAAGTCCTCACTGATTCGATCGTAACTAAACTTACCTCTGTATAAGCCAATTTCTTTGAAGAGCATAATATCGTTCATTGTAAAAAGGTTATCTTCGTAGTTAAAACGATAGCTCATGGATTTGAAGTTTTCTCCACGAAAAACAAGTCTTTTACTATTAACTGTTCCCTGAATTTTCATCTTCTCAGGATTAGCAAAACCACCAACTTTCACTCGACTTACAATTTCTCCGTTCACTTCATCGGGCATGAACCACAATCCATTTGTCAGAGGATTTAAGACCTCCATGGCATCGTTGTAGGTCGTTTTCTTAACATCTACATCGAAACCCATGGCCATGGTATTTAGATCAATACCACCCTTGGCTTCATAAACAGTATTTTTGTAATTACCCGTTGAGGAGTTCATTTTTAGATCTAGGTTCTTTAAACTAAAATCTAAGTCGCTGGTAACGGTACCGAGCTTATAATCTAAAAATTCAAAATGATCGACTGGCCCTTTAA
The DNA here is from genome assembly GCA_049318265.1 of Bacteriovoracaceae bacterium. Classification (GTDB taxonomy): domain Bacteria; phylum Bdellovibrionota; class Bacteriovoracia; order Bacteriovoracales; family Bacteriovoracaceae; genus JBEIOQ01. The sequence continues at coordinate 391,772 of JBMOGR010000002.1, read as the reverse complement.
AAAAGAAGTGAACATCATCAAGAGGTCCATTAATAATAATATCCATTTTGGATATTCCAGCTACTTTAAGTCCAGCAATTTCTTTTAATTCGTTGAAACTTAATTGGGAATCTAATGCTTTAACATTTACTTCATTTTGATCAATGTATCCTTCCACTTTTAGGTTCGTTGCGTTCGCAATCAAGTTTGATTTTACAAAAAAACGTCCTTGTTCATAAGCATATCTAAAAGTTGGTTCGGAAATTTTTAATTCTGGATGAGAAATAAGGGTCATTGGCTTCTTTGTGTCTTTACTGTCAAATACGAGAGCAAACTTTTTTAAATCAAGAGTACTTAAACCTTTAAAGATAAAAACAGGAGCCTCATGCGATATTTCCATTCGACCACTAACTTCAGCGTGAAAAGGTTGCATAACTGATTGAAGACTCTTAAGTATATTAAAAGTTGGGAGATTGGAAAATGTCGCCACGATTGGAGTTGCGACCATTCTATCTTTTTCTAAATTGTAAAGTTCGAATGGCTTTTCAATTTTTAAATATTGTTGGTCACTTTTTAACTCACCTTTTAAAATCCTAATCGCCTTGCGATCAAAAGATAGATCAGCTTCAATAAACTTTGCATCTGCTAAATTTGAAATATAGTTAGTGAGAACAACATGAGTTGTAATCTCCGGCGAAAAGAGTAATCCTCTGTACTTCCCTTTAATTTCCCCGGCTCCTTCCTCAACTCCCAAAACATCATGAATGGTTGAATACTCTGAGACTTTGGTTAATGATACAAGTGCTCTATAATCGAGTTCAGGACTTATTTTTTTTAAGTTCTTCCCTATTTTACGAATAAAACCAAAGCTTGTAAGAGAATTAATCCCTGTTTTTACTGTTAAAGAGCTAACTTTTACATTGTCTTGATAGTATCGAATTCCACCAGATAGTTCATTGACTGTTTCTTTAAAATATTGATTGGTAAATGGTGCAATATTTAAACCTTCTAAATGGAAATAAAGATCTAAATTATGTTTCGTTAAATGGGCCTCAATTCCTTTTAAATTTATTTGATCTTGATTTCTGGTAATCAGAATGTTTTCAAGAGCTAATGATTGAACAACAATTGGAAAGGCTTCCTTTAAAATGCGACTCAGTTCCTCTGCTTGAGGAATTTCTTTTAACTTTACTAACCACTGAGGATCCGGTGTGTTGGGTAAATGTGCAAATTTTTCTTTAAAGTAGGAAAAGATTGATAAATCTTTTTTATAATAATCTTCCTCTAATTTATCATCATTGATTTTAACCACACCATTCATCAAACGAACTTCACTTATAGTCAGTTTGCGAGAAAAAAGATCGATTGGGTTTACTCGCAAACTCATCACTGAGAAATCTAGTTCAATTTCCTTAATTTTGCCGTAATTACTTTTAAAGCTGACGTTATGGAGATTCAATCCAGGAGGAAATAAATTAAAGGACACTTTCTCAAAAACTACGTCACTAGAAACATACTTTGAGATATAGGCTGAGGCACGATTAGAAATAACATGCGCAACTGTTTGCGTTTGAAGAATGCGCCAAAAAGCTGCAAATGCCAGCAACACAAATAGCAAAAAAGAAATGAGAATTAGATTAACTTTTTTCAACTTGTCTAATCCTAATTCGAGATAATCTATAGCCTGGTTCTAAATGATCAATCCTTTTATAAATATCAAGAGCTTCTTTCTCACGCTTTAATTGCATTAAAGTTTCTGCTTCTAGATACAAAAAACAAATTTTTTCATCTTTGGAAAGCGGCAAGGACGTATTAATTGCGCTAAGTAAGTTTAAATTATCATAATGTTTTTTTAATTCATTATTTACGGATATCTCTAGATAACTAATTTCTAAAAAAAGCTTTATATCTTTTTCAATTTCACGATTTTTTTCTTTAAAACGGCAAATCATGTCTAATGCTAGATCATGAAATTTAAAACTATGTAACATAATTATGTAATCAGTTAGGCGGTTTTGTGCTAGCTCCTCAATCGAAAAATCAATTATTTTAGAAAGTTCAAACTTTAATTCTTTTATTTTTTCTTCATCATTTTTCTTAAAGCTTGAGTAATAGCTAATTTGAGCAATCAGCTCTTCAAAAATAGCTTCATTATCAAAATGATTATTTTTCGTTTTTTTGTTTTTGTCAGACACCAAAGAATGAGAGAGGCTTTCTTCTAATACAAAAAATGGGTCGTAACTCTGAATAATTGTAAGTAGGCGATCCATATCTTTTTCGTTTTGATACTTGGAAGAAAATTTAAGTTTAAGTTTTAATATTTCCAACTTTTCTTCCATTAAGTCATCTTGGTAGGGACCTATAGGGTGTAGTAAGTCGTTTACTTTTCTTTTCTCTTCAATTTTAGCAACCAAAGCTGGGAAGTTACGAGTCAGAGACTTATAATCTTTACGAAAATGCTTTACAGCAAATTGATGTATCTCATTTGCAATTTCATTCTTACCTAGATAGTTAAAATATAAGCTTAAGTGAAATAAATAAAATGCATCTGTGTGATTAATAGTCGTATTCACAAGACGAATAAATTCCTTAGAAACTTTAGGTTTTTGACAAAGTAATACATCTAAGAATTCGGTAAAATATTTAGCTTCATCCCATTCCAAAAAGACAGTTTGAGCAAGTCCTGTTAGTTTGGCATGTCTTTCTGTTTTTGTTTCTAAGCTAAAAGTTGCAACAAGGGCCGCTTTCAGCTCGTTTCTCTTTCCTTGATGAATATAGTTCTTAGCTTGGTAAAAAACTAGCCTAGGCTCTCTTGGAAATTGTTTTAATAAATCTTTAAGTAATTTTTCCTGGAGGTCCACTTGCTTTTTAAGATCATAATGTCTAACAAGGCTCATGTAGGCCTTGAGTCCTTTTTCAACCTTACCTAGTAACATGTAAGCCCAGGCTTCAAATTCTAAAAACAGAGTTTGGTGATTTTTGAAACTATAGTGTTCATTTTTTAAAATGCTTGCAACTTCAAGAAGTGTTTCAGCTGATTGATTTTTTTTAAGATGAAGGAAGAATTGTTTTAAAATTTCGTGAGCTTCTTTTATTTTTTTTTCATTAAAAAATAAACCCAAATACAGTGGAACAGCTTCACATAAAATTTCTTTTTCTATTTCTTGAAAAAGTATCGTATGAAGTTGATCTTTTGCTTGAAGAATTTTTCCATCATTGAGTGATGAAATGACTTCGTCGACTGAGGGATTCATTCCCAAAAAAACATCCTGGTTTCAAATAGTTAGATACTATTTTAACCCATTTTTTGAGAATAAAAATTAGTGCTGTAATTATTGCCTAAGAAATCTTCGTCTTCCATGATCCTCTTGTGGAGACCAATGTTAGTCTGGATTCCTTGAATAACAGTTTCACCTAATGCTCGTTTCATGCGGCGGACTGCATCTTCGCGTGTTGAAGCGTAGACAATAATTTTCGCAAGCATGGAATCATAGTATGGAAGTACGGTATATCCCGAATAAATATAGTCATCTACTCGGACTCCAATACCACCAGGACGGTGATAATGAACCACTAATCCAGGACTTGGCATACTTGTTTTCGGATCTTCAGCATTAATTCGGCATTCAATACAATGTCCACGAAATTGAATATCAGACTGTTTGTATTTTAAAACTTCACCTTCAGCAGAACGAATTTGCTCAAGAATTAAATCTACACCAGTTCTTTGTTCTGTCACAGGGTGTTCAACTTGAATTCTAGTGTTCATTTCCATGAAATAAAATTTTTTCTCGTCTTGATCATACAGATATTCAACTGTCCCTACAGAATCATAGTTTACAAATTTAGCCAGCTTTACCGCTGATTCACAAATTTGATTTCTAATAGTGTCATTAAGAACGGGAGACGGGGACTCTTCAACTAATTTTTGAAAACGTCTTTGAATAGTGCAATCTCTTTCGCCTAAATGAATCACATTGCCGTGTTTATCGGCCAGAATTTGAACTTCAATATGGCGAGGATTTGTTATGTATTTTTCAATGAAAAGAGTTCCGTCTCCGAAGGCTGCATTCGCTTCTTCACGTAAGCGGGAAATTGAAGGAAGGACATCGCTCATCTCTTCAATGCGCTTCATTCCTTTTCCACCGCCACCTGCAGAGGCTTTAATTAAAACGGGAAAACCCATTTTTTCAACGGCAACAATAATATCTTTCTCACTCATTCCCTCAACTTTAATGGGCTCAAGTGTTGGTACTCCCGCTTTTTTAGCGATTTCTTTAGACTCGATTTTATCTCCCATCTTGCGGATACAATCCACAGAAGGTCCAATAAATGTAAGGCCCCATTTCCCACATAGCTCTGCAAACTCATCATTTTCAGAGAGAAAACCAAAACCAGGATGAACAGCATCAGCGCCTGTTATTTCCGCAGCGGATAAAATGGCAGGGATATTTAAATAACTTTGTAACGATTTTGCAGGACCAATACAGACTGATTCATCACATAGTTTTACATGGAGAGAATCTTCATCAACTGTTGAATGAACAGCCACAGTTCCGATACCAAGTTCACGACATGACCTTAAAATACGAATGGCAATTTCACCGCGATTAGCGATAAGAATTTTTTTAAAAGTCATTAAGCCTTAATCCTAAATAAGACTTGTGCATATTCAACCAATGATTCGTTTTCAATACAAATTTCAACGATTTCACCAGCGGCATCTGCTTCTATTTCGTTCATAATTTTCATCGCTTCCAGAATACAAAGAACTTGGCCTTTTTTCACGTGATCACCAACTTTGCAAAAATTTGCATCTGTTGGAGTTGGAGAGGCATAGAAAGTTCCTACAAAGGGAGACTTAACTTCGTGAAATGAACTCTTAGCAGTAGCTGCTTTAGAAGCGACAAGCTCCGCTTGCATAACTTGTTGAGGAGCTGCGTGATGAACTATAGGTGCCATCATTCCACCGTTAAACTTCACCGCAATTTTTACATCTTTAGCTTCGTAATTTAGCTCTGAACAGCCTTCTTCTTTTGCTAATTTAATGAAGCTTTTTACTAAATCTATACTCATATTAGAAACCTTATTAATTTTTTGAACGCTCTAAGTAGTCTCCAGTTCTAGTATCAATTTTCAAAATTTCTCCTTCTTTAATGAAAAGAGGAACGTTTATTTGAAGACCTGTTTCCATAATGGCTTTCTTCATTCCACCACCACCAGCAGTGTTACCTTTTTCGCCTGGATCAGTTTGAGTCACTTTCAAATTAACAAAATTTGGTAGCTCAATTGAGATTGGACGTGAGTTATAATAAAGAATGAAAACTTTAATACCTTCTTGCATATAATCTTTTGATTCACCAACTTGATCAGGACGAAGTTGGACCGTTTCAAAAGTTGTTTGGTCCATGAAATGAAAACCCTCAGCGTCGTTATAGAGGTATTCCATTTCTTTTTCTTCCATATCCGGAGTATCAACAGTTTCAACGCCAGCTTTGAAAGTTCTTTCTATTACTTGACCAGTTTCAAGATTTTTAATTCTGGTACGAACAAAGGCAGACCCCTTACCAGGATTTACATGTTGAAATTCCACAATTACGTAAGGCTTTCCTTCGATTTCGATTTTTAAGTTTTTTCTAAAGTCGGTTGTTTGATACATAGTTCGATCCTTTTTGATAAATCGTTACAGCCTTTGAATGAGGTCACTCAAAGCCATTGATGCAGTGTAATACACTCTGTAAGATAGCCCCCCCATTATTATGTTAGATGCGGAAGCCGTCAACATCGAATGGCGAAAAGATTCCCTTTTATAAATGTTGGATAGATGCACTTCTGCGATGGGAATTGATAACATTTTTAACGCATCTAGTATGACTACACTAGTATGGGCATATCCTGCGGGATTAATAACAAGTGCTTGATAATCCTCTTTCATTATTTGTTGAATGCGACTGACAATTTCTCCTTCGATATTGGATTGAAACCAATCAAGATGAAATTCTTTTCCTAGTCGATCATTGGTATATTTTTCTATATCACTTAAGGTTTTATCACCATAAATTTCCGGCTCTCTTGTTCCAAGTAGATTTAAATTAGGACCATTGATCACTAAAATCTTTAAGTTCATGTTTATTCCTTGGTGAGTTATGTGTGAGTTCTTGCTTCCGCTTTTAGTTTTTCTAAAAAAGCATAGAACTTATTTTCAATGTCGATCAGTTTAGACTTTTTGACATTCATGGCCTGATCGTAAACTTGCATTAAGTCTTCGCTCTTTGCTGCAAGATTTACCTTTGATCTAGACATCGCCTTAACTTCATTAAGCTTTGTAAGTATTCGACTATCTGTGGGTGTAATTTCTAATATTTTCTCTAAGACTTCTTCTGCTTTTGCATACAATTTTTGGGCACAATAAATGTCTACTAAGGTAAGAGTCATGACAGGTGCTTGATCTTCAAAACCGTTTATCAATTCGCGATTAATTGTCTCTTCTTCATTTTCTGGTTCAACTCGATCGTCTTCTGTAGCTTTTTCCACATCATAAAAATCGTTATCAATAACTTTTTCCTGACCGCTTTTTTTCAAAGACCAATCATCGGCGGAAGATTCTAAACTTGGAACTACTTTAAGGATTGGCTTCTCTTGTTGTAAATCAGTGGCATGATTCGTTTGAACTTTATTTTTTTTATTTGAAAGATCGATTTGCACCCAATCATCATCGACGCTCATTATATCATTGTTTGATTTTGGATTTTTATCCTCAATTATTAAATACGAAGAACTTTCCTTCAAAAGAATTGCTTCAAGTGTATGGACTCTTTCAGAAATTGAAGCATCTTTCGGATTTAAAAATAAAAGGTACTTATATGTCTCAAGAGCCTCCTCGAGATAAAATAATTTCTCAGAGGTTTCTGCAAAAAGTTTTTGAAGGCCTATATTATCTAAATTATCTGAGACCAAAGGACGAAGTGTATTGTAAGCAAATTCAAATTGGTTTTTATCAAAATAACAATGAGCTAAAACTAAATAGCCCAAAGTATAGGTTGGATGATGACGTATTCCTTCTTTAAGTATCTTAAGAGCCTCTTCAACCTTGCCTAATTTACGATAGGTTTCTGCCAAAGGCGCAAAGACCCTTGAAGCGCGATTTTGTTCATACGCACGTAAATATTTAATAAGTAATGGGGAAGAGTTTTTGAGATCTTCCATATGCTATCTAACCCAACAACCTAGAGCTTAGCTGAGGTATTGCGATCGACAAGCCCTGCTTCCTCTTGGTTAATAATTCTAGGTGTGAGGAATATAATAAGTTCCGTTTTCGTTTGCGAAGGGTTGTAGGGAGTTCTAAAAAGCCAACCAATGAGAGGAATATCTTTAAAGAAAGGTAAACCTGAATGAGACTCAGACTCTTGAGTTTTATACATACCACCAAGAACCATTGTGGAACCATTTTCTACTAGAACATTGGTATCAATTCTATTGGTTAAAGTATCTGGAGGAGCGTTGTCAGCAATTCTTCCGAGGAAACCTGTTTTAGAAATAGCCACTTGTAGGCCAATAGATCCATCATTTGTTACTTGAGGTGTAACGTTTAAGTTAAGATTTGCACTGGCTGATGCGAATGATTGAGTAACAACACCGTTACTAATGGTCGATTGAGTGTATGCAGTCGTATCAGTACTTGTAATTGTTGCTGCTTTTTTATTTTGAGTAATAACTTTTGGACTAGAAATGATCTTACCCTTTGACTCAAATTCCATCATATTGAGAGTAAAATTTAAATTTCTAACACGTCTAAAAACACCTACCGTTAATCCTAGGAATGTTGAACCTGTCGTGTTTGGCGCAGTTGAGAATGAAAATCCTGGCCCTGTACCTACTGCTGGAATTGGCGTTATTGGGTCATATCCAAAACTTATTCCCGATCTTAGACCAATTGATTTTTGAAAAGTTTCATTGGCTTCTACAATTTTGGCTTCAATTAAAATTTGAGGCGTTTGAGTATCAAGCGTTTCAATCACTTTTCTTACTTTTTCGATGACATCTACAGTATCTCTAAGGATGAGAGAGTTGGTTCTTTCATCGAGCGCTAAACGTCCTCTTACTGGAGTTATATAAGGCTCAATAATTGTTCTCATATCGGTTGTGGTTGCAAAACTTAACGGGAAAATTTTCGTCACAAGTGGTTCTTGTTCACGAGTTAGTTTTTCTGATTCGAGTTCAGCTTTTTTCTCGTTAGTAGCCTTATCAAGGGTCGTTACCATGAGAATATTAGAATTTCTTCTTGCAACTAATTTAGATAACTGGAGAACTGTATCTAAGGCCTGGTCCCAAGGAATATTAGTGAGACTTAAAGTAAGTGGAGGTGCCGTACTAATATCTTTATCAATAATAATGTTAAATCCTGAAGTATCAGCAATCATTTTTAATAAATCAACGATTGCTAGATCTTGAACATTTATTGAAATATTTTTTCCAATGTATTTTTTAGGACCTGAGAGGGTTAGATTTTCTAAAATATCTGACAGATTTTCAGATTTTGGTATGTTGATTCGGTTCCCTGAAGTGGCGACGGTAGATTTTAATTCATCGATGTTTTTTTCAGTGCTTTCAATTTTTTGTTGAGAAAAAACACCAAATCTGTTTTCGACAGAAAGTAAAACTTTATTCTTTGCTACATCTAGAATTGATCTAACGTTATCACGTAACTGGATGGCAAAACGGAGATCGTTGGCAGATCCAGGTTTTTTATACACAGTCATGTAAACAATTGCACCTGAAAATTCAGATGTATCAAGACCTCTCAAGACTTTGGCGCTTGCGGAGGCATTTTTAACATCAATAATTATCTGTTTGTCTTCTTTAACGTGAAAGCGGGTAACTTCTGGGTTCTCGTTATCTAAATCAATAACAAACTTGGAGACATCTCCCTCTTGAAAAAAATTAACGGCCTTAATTTCTGAAGAGAAAGCTTTAAAGCTAATTAAAATACAAAGTAATAAAATAGATAAATTTCGTGATTTCATACATCTCGTCCTTAAGATAGTACGCATTTATTTAAATATCATACCATATTATTTAGAAATAGGTATAACCGTTTCAAGGAATTCTTCTTGTCCGTAAACATTCATAATTTTTTCAACCAAAACAATTCCTCCGGGGAGAATTGCCTTTATTTCTGTGTGATCTTCACCAATTTTCATTCCTTCTTTCAGAATAACTCCTGGCTTTCCATCATTAAATTTGGCTATGGCCCTACGATCTTTACCAATAATGACACCGGTAATCCGAATCTTAGCCAGTGGTACATTATCTATACTATCGAGATTTGTATAAACTCCGTTTTTTAAACTACCATTCATTCCCGTTTTTTGAGTTTTCGTTCCTCTGGTTTCTTTTGCACGAAAAGGGTCACGCAATTTAAAAGGATCTTTTAACTTTGTTTTATTTTTAAAAATATCGGATCCCATTTGGGCAAAGCTCAATTGATTAATCATTAAGAGAAAGAATAAGATCGATATTTTCCTCATTCGTCTCCCGCATCTTTTTTACGTTTTTTTCTACCGGCTCCAGCAGCGGGTTTAAACTGTTCTTCAATCTGTTCTAAGCCAGTATCTTCACGGTAGGATGTATTGTAGCGAAAGCTTTCAACGACAGCATTCATTGTGAGCATTTGAAATCGGCCTTTCTGTTTTTCTGAAAGGGGAGTAATTTTAACTGATTGAACGTTAATTAATCTTTCGGAGCTAGAAATTCTTTCAAAATAGATTAAAAATTGCAGGAAGGTTCCCTTAGCATCGATGTTATATTTTTTAGCTATATAAAAATCTCTCGTTTCTTCACTTGCAGGATTTAAACCAGCATTAATGTTGAGTTGTTTTGCTTCAGACGAAAAGAAATCTAAAATTTCGGTATCATTAGTAGAGCTTGGAAGCTGTCGTTGAACTTGTTCAATTTGTGCTGCCACTTCCATGACTCGCTTCTTTGAAACTTCAAGATTTGCCAAAAAAATCTTAGCTTCATCATTTTTTTTATTGGTTACTTTAATTTTTTCTTCAATTCCTGGTTTCTGTTCCTGGACTTGTGCAAGTGCTAGATTGTGCTCCTCTAAACGTGTCCAGTAACCCCAAGCAGTATTGAGAATAATTAGCCAATGAAAGTTCTTTACAATTATTTCTAGAAATTTCATTAGTCGAACCTCGCGATGGTTCCACCTAATTCGAATTCTTCCACTCTAGGGTTACCATCTTTAGCTTCAATGGTTTTGGAATTTCTCATAGAAAGATCTTTATTGAAAAATACTGAACCTTTTAAAATCTCCACAAAGGTGCCAATATCCTTATAGGTCATGGCATTACCTTTAATATTGATATTATTATTGGTTATATCTAGGGAAGTAATCCAAACTTCCTCAGGAATATTTTTGGAAATATATAGGAGGACATTCATTGGATTCTTCTTTAACTTTATAATTTCCTTAACTACACCCAGGCGTTCCGCTAACTTTTTTTCCTGTTTTGCATGGGCTTCAATTTGCTCCTCTATGCTTTTATTCCCTTCACCCTTTTTCTGAAGTTTGTTCAATTGTTGTTGAAGCTGATTTATTTCTTCATTTATTAACGCAATCTCTTCTTCTCTTCCATCTTCAAGAAACATCCCCGGGACAAAACTCAAAATTATTGCGAGTACAATCATTTTGATATTAAGCACGCCAAGATCGATGCCCATAACAGTGGGCATTTTAAAAGGTTTTTTACCAACAATGAGGTTAATTTCAATCATTACTTTTTAATGTTCCTAACTAAGGTCTTCTCATGGATAAGCCAATAGCTATTGATCCCTGAGATATAATGGTATCCTTTATAGCTCCAGAAAATGCCTTATTATCATATTCAATTCTTCTAAGCGGGTTTAAATGCTCAACTTCTACCTCGAGCATTTTTTGAACGCCTTCTTTTAGACCAGGGAGGAGTGAAGAGCCACCAGTTATATAACAAATTTCAATTTTATCTTCAGTAGATGTTGATAGAAAAAAGTTAAGTGATTTTTTTACTTCTGCAAAAAATGTTTGAAGTGAACTATTTATAATTTGTAAAATTTCTTCTGGTAAATTCCCTGATTCGTCACCATTAATTTTTAAATCTTCAGCTTCTTCAAAACTTACACCCATTTGGCGTTGAATTTCTTCAGTAATGAGATGACCTCCAAAATTAATCTCTCGATTAAATATGGGAGCCCGATTTTTATAGACAAGCATTTTTACTGACTGAGCACCGGCATCAATAATTAGAGCCGCCTGTTCCATTTTTTCAACCATATCTATCATAGAGTGTTCGAAAATATTATTGAGAGCTATAATATTTAAATCTATAATTTTAATTTTAAGACCTGCATCTTTGAACAAATTTTGAAATCTCTCAATAAGATCTTCTCTCGCGGCAGTAATGTAAACATCTACACCGCCCCCTTCGTTCTCTCCAAGCACTTGGTGACCGATAGAGGAAACATCAGCACCAAAGGGAATATATTGTTCAGATTCCCACATAACTTGATCTTCAATTTCTTGAGGAGTTCCTGCAGGCATCTGTAAACGTTTACCAATAGTATTTGGTCCATACAGTCCAATGGCACAGGAAAGATTTGTTACCCCTGATTGTGTAAGTGCAGCTTTGAGTGCGTCGACAATTTCTTCTGGTTTTTCAAACTGATCTTCGATGATGGCTGCTTCAGATAATTTCACTATAGAAAATTTGGAAAGTTTGTATTTTCCTTTTCCACCAGTAAGTTCGCAAACCTTAACAGAGCTCGCACCAATATCAATACCAACAACGTTAGTATTTCCCATTTGTGAAATTTCAGAGATCAAATCTTTGATTTGATCTGGGATGCTTTTACCTTCGCTCAAAGTTCTTCCTTGAATTCTGACTTAAATGATCAAACAAATAAGAGGAAAATTTTTCCGCTATCATCTTATTATATGACTTTTATTTTCCTGATATCAAGGAATTACTGCTACTCTATATAAGCTTACTGAAATACTCAGCTACTTGGGGGAAGAAAATCTGAATGAAGGCGACGACAAGAATAAAAGGACCAAAGGGAAGACTTTCATCCCGCTTTAATTTTTTTCTCCAAATCAGAAATCCTCCGATCAGCGCTCCTAGAAAACAACTGGTAAATATATTTTGAACGACTAATTCTGGTCCGAGAATAATACCTAAAATCCCATAAAGTTTTATATCTCCTCCACCCAAACCCACTTGACCACGGATTAAATAAAAAAGCCATGTTATGCCTAAAGGAAAAAGAAAACCCAGGGCTCCCCCAAGAAGCCAATGAGTCCAATGAGTCATAAAAATGCCAAAACTTAAAAACATGGAAAAGAGAATGATATTTAAGCTGTCTGGCAAAATCTTATGTTCTAAGTCTATTTGAAAGTGGCAAACAAAAATTGAAAAAGTTAAAAAGTAAAATAAGGCCAAAGTTATCGACTGAAGGCCAACGTTCACAGGAAATAAATACACAGCCATTAAAGCAATAACTAGCTCCGTGATCGGGTAACGCCAAGAAATAGGGGTTTTGCAGTTAGAGCATTTGGCTCTTAAGAATAGAAAACTAAAAATTGGGACAAGTTCATACCAGTGAATTTTGTGACCACATTTAGGACACTGAGATCGAGCAAAAACGAGATCTAGTTTTCTCGGTAATCGGTAAATCACTACGTTTAAAAAGCTTCCAAATAAAGAAGCATAGATAAAAGCTAGTACTTGAAACTTTAGATGTTCCACTAATCAAGATTCTTTTTATTAAAAATATAGCAAGATACGAACACTAAAAATAAGGAATAAAACAGAGCATAAAAGAAATTAGTCCATAAGTAAGAAGGGGGCAAAGTTTGTTCATAGAGAACGAAGTCTTTTAGGTTTAATCTATAAAAATTGGGAAAAATATATGTATATAAATTCAAAGTCCATTTAAAGGCAATATGGTTTTGTAAAAAATTTGTTAATTTAGTGTCATTTAAAACATGACCACAAAATAGTAAAATGATTGTATTGCTAACGGAAATAATTTTATTTGTAATGAGAGAAAAGAAGACCACCAAAAGAAGAATAATTAAGCTCTCCATAAAGATATAAATCAAAGTCCACATTATGAGCTGATTGATTGTTCCCGCATAAAGAATATAAATACTTAAAGCAAGACCACCCAAGATAACAAAATTTAGTAACTGAATTCCAAGCATACCTAAAATTCTTCCGATTAAAAAAGAACTGCGATCGACAGGTCTAGATAAGACCATATAGACGGTACGATTTTCAATTTCTTGAGAGATAAGCCCTACTCCGAGAAAGAGAGCAACTGCAATGGAAGTTAATGAAAGTGTGCCAAAACCAAAATCAAGTGCCACTCTGGAAGGAACTCCATAAGTAAATTCCGATGCAATATAGGTAATTAAACCTAATAAAAAACCAAGTAGTAGTACGTTTAGGACTATTCTACTCTTGAAGATTTCTTTAAAAGTATAAAAACCAATAACTTTAATTTTTGATATTTGATTAATCATCAAGCAACACTCTTTCTTTAGTTTTAACCTTATATATAATTTCTTCAAGACTAAGTTTCTCTTGGCTTAAACTTAGAATTTCTTTATTTTGCGAAATTAAATCTGTCAAGGATGCTTCTTTTTCAACCGCTTCACACTTTATTTTTTGTATAAGATCTTGATTAGCGTTTTTATATGAAATCTCATAAGTGCTTTTAATATTATCATGAATTAATTTATCAATTGATCCTTGATAAACTAACTTTCCTTTTTCTAAAAAAATTACTGAATGGCAAATTTCCTCTACATCAGGAACAATATGACTTGAGAAAAAAATAGTTTTTCCCTCTCTATTAACTTCTAATATTACATCTTTGATTTCTTTTCTTCCAATCGGGTCTAGTCCAGAAACTGGCTCGTCTAGTATAATAAGTTGAGGGTTGTGAATTAAAGAACAAAGAAAACCTAATCTTTGTAACATACCTTTAGAATATGTACGAATTTTTCGTTCTAGAGCAAAGTCAATTTTAAGTCTTGGAGCCCATCTTTGAATTTGTACAAGAATTTCACTTCGCTTTAAATTATTAAGTTTTCCCATATAGTGAATAAACTCAGATCCCGTTAAATGTGGATAGAAATACGGTCTTTCCGGGACATAACCAATTTTTGAAAGAATCTCTTCCCTTGATTTTCCAAGGCTGTGGTGAAATTTCACCTCTCCAGTGCTAGGTCTTATAAAATTAAGTATTATTTTTATTGAAGTAGTTTTCCCCGCACCATTGGCACCTAGAAAACCAACAATTTTACCTTCTGGAACATGAAAACTAACGTCATCTAAAGCCCAAAATGGTTTAGCCCAAAAATCGGTTTGAAATTTCTTTTTAACTGAATCAAGTTGAATCATAACCTTAGTATACAAGTTAACTTGTTTTTCACAAGACAAGTGTTAATCTAGTTTAGTGAATTTTATTTTTCTCATACTATTATCTTACTCGCTAAGCATCTACAGTTTGTTGCAGGTGGAAAAGCCTTATATTCAAATTTCAAAACAATTTAATGCAAAAAACTTTAATACTGATTTCCTTAAATTTTTAAGTCTCGGAAATAAAAGATTAATTACAGACATGCTTTGGATACAGAGTTTATTAGAGGCAGATTTAGAACAATATAATAAATCCGATTTAAATAACTGGCTTTTTGTAAGATTCAATACCATTTTTGAACTTGACCCTAAATTTCTTGAAGCGTACCAATTCGCAGGTCAATATCTCTCGATTGTTAAAGATGATGATTTAGGTGCAAAAACTATTTTCGATAAAGGCTTGAAATTATATCCTAATGATTTTAGCTTAAACTGGCATGCCGGTTACCATTATTATTATGAACTAGGTGACCCAAATAGGGCCTACGAATTATTCTCTAAAATTATGTATGACCCCAGAGCCCCAAAGTATCTACCATCTATAGTAGCTAAGCTTAAATCAAATATGGGTGACAAAGAGACTGCACTGGTCATCATGCAAAATACTCTTTTAAAAGTAGATCAGAAAAATTCAATACTTATTAAAAAATTAACAGATGGAGTAATATCACTCAAAATTGAACTGGATTTAGAATGCTTAAATTCAAACAAGGCTAACTGTCAGCTATACAGACCAGAAGGCTATCAATATATATTCAAAAAGAATAAATATACGACCAATAAACCCTACATACCGTTTAAATTATTTTCTCGCTCGAATAAATAATGACCCTGCAAATTCTTGAACAATAAGTATTTTTTCTAAACTCATACAAAAAGGATCAATTGTGCTTATGAGACCTTTAGGAATACTTGGATGTAGAAAATCAAATGGAACTATTTCAATTTGCTTGAAATTATGTTTCTCCATATTTTTCTTTAAAGACCAGCGGAAAAAAGCCGTTTCATGAGGAGAATCACCCATTTTTTCTTTTATCCAAGGAATATTTTTTTGAATAGCTATTTGAGGATTAAGCATATTAGGCTCAGTAAAAATGACTTCGCCTCCAGGCTTTAGCAACCTAAAAATTTCCTTGAGGGCGCTATTAATTTCTAAATGATGGAGCACAGAACTCCCAAGAATAGTATCAAAACTATTTGACTCCAATCCTGAGTGATGAGCATCACCTAAAATAAATGTTGCTTTTGGGTTATCCTTCTTGGCCTTTTCAATTAAATGAGGAGAGATATCTATGGCTGTTACCTGGACTCCCGTTTTAAGAAGTTCACGAGTAAAATATCCAGTACCACAACCAAGTTCCAAAACTTTGGAAGTGGTTTTACCTTGAAGACTCGAGGTGAGTATATCAACTCTTCTTTGCCAACGCTTTTTACCAGCTGGTGTTTCCCAACTCCAAACCAGACCAGCCTGTTCAACAATTTTTTCACCGTGTTCAATTTCACTTAATAGTCTATTATCCATGTGAATATTTTAACATAAATAAAAGAATATTTAAAAGGGATACAGAATAACAAAGATTTATTTTAAAATTCATTTATACTTTAGAAAAAGACTTTTTTATGAAAAAATATTTCCATCAAGTAATTGCATCCGAAATTTCTCAATTTTCCCAATTCTATAATAAAACTTGGAGACTATATCCAGTCTCCCAAGATTATGATCTCAATCAAGACATAAAATGCGCTAAAAAAGGCACCATTCAAACAGAAAGTGAGTTTTTGCAAATTGAGGACGGTGACTTAATACTCTTAGATGGAAACTTAAACTACAATGAGGATATACAAGAATTTTTAACTTCTATTGGCAAAAGACTTGGTCGTCATTCGAGACTTACAATTGTTCTCTATAACTCCTACTTAAAAGTTTTTTATCGGCTTGCAAGTTTTCTTAAGCTAAGATCAGGGGCGCTTCCTAGTGTTTTTTTAACAAAAGTAAATTTAGAAAATTTGTGTCGCCTATCAGGTTATGAACTTGTTAGATTAAAATCTACCGTTTATCTACCTTTTTACATCCCCATTATAAGTAACTTAGTTAATTCAATATTACCCATGATTCCATGGCTTCGGAATTTTTCCTTTGCCCAGATTGCAGTTCTACGTCCTATTATAATTGAGAAAACACCGCCTAGTATCTCTATTATCATTCCAGCAAGAAATGAAAAGGATAATATTCGATCTGCGATTCAAAGAATTCCTCAATTTTTAACAAACAATATAGAAATTATCTTTGTTGAAGGAAATTCAACTGATGATACTTGGAATGAAATCCAAAAATGCGTTGAAGATTATAAAGGGCATTTAAAATTAAGTTACTATAAGCAGACAGGGAAAGGAAAAAAGGATGCAGTTGATGTAGGTTTTGCCAATGCAACAGGAGATATTCTAACCATTCTTGACGCAGACTTAACAATGCCACCTGAAAACTTAGTTCAGTTTTACAATGCCTATGTTTGCGGTCTAGGTGACTTCATAAACGGTAATAGACTTTTTTATCCGATGGAAAATAAGGCCATGCGCCCATTAAATCTTTTGGGAAATATATTTTTTGCAAAATCTTTAAGCTTTGTTTTAGGAGAGGAGCTTGCAGATACTCTTTGTGGTACAAAGTTATTTTCTAGAAAGCACTATCTCATGATGCTTGGATGGAATAAAAATTTTGGTTCCTTCGACCCTTTCGGAGATTTTGAAATGATCTTTCCAAGTGCTGTTTTAGGAATGGGAGTCGTCAATGTTCCTATTAAATATAGAAATAGAACGTACGGCGAAACAAATATTCAAAGGTTTTATCATGGCTTAATGCTTTTCAAAATGACACTGATTGGATTGCTTCGAATTAAGTTAGGTAAGACATGAAAGTTTTTCAAGAATTGTTAACCCGTTACAAGATTTATCTTCTTTTAACTCTTTTATGCTTTCTCGCTTTTTTTAATAATTTTCATGTACCTTTTTTTTATGATGACTATAATCAAGTAGCCAATAATCCAAATCTTTTTAGTATTTTTGATATCAGATCCGTTATTTTTTGTGGACTAAGACAAATTAGAGTTATTCAAAATATAACCTTTGCCATCGATCATTCATTAAATAATTTTTTTTATGACAAATACTTTTTCTTTCATTTTACTAATAACCTATTGCACCTTTTTTGTTCCTTTCTTGTTTTTAAGATTTCCAGAAATTTAGTTAAAAGAACAGATTCCTTTCACTTTTTAGTTGCTGCTCTTTTTTTAGTTGCGCCTCTCCAAGTTTCTTCAGTTACTTACATTATGGGCCGAATAGGAATTTTGCAGAATCTTTCAATATTCTTAATCATCTACGAATTAAGTAAGTTTGATAATCGTTCAGAATTTAAAGTATTTTTTCTTCTTATTTTTTCTTACTTAGTAAAAGAAAATAATATATTACTACCTCTACTGATATTGGTTTTTGATTTTTTCTTATATCCTGTAAACCTGACTAAAATTAAATTTAAAAAGTTTTATCTTGTTAATTTTTTGACTATCTTAGTAATGCTGGGATTTTACTATATTTTAAAAGACCCTTGGGGTGGAATGTATAAAGATACAGTTGGCTTTAAACTCTATTGGCCAGTTCATGAATATTTTTTAACACAAGGTTTTTATTTTTTCTTTACCCTGTTTATTCTTTTCAATCCAAGCGAAAGCCTTATTTATCATGAGTACTTTGATTTTAACTGGGGGATAGGTACTCTTGGAATCATTTTTTGGTTAGGCTGTCTCATTGCTTTCATCTATGTTATTAAAACCAGAAAAAATATAAGTTTTTATAAGTTTAATTTTCTCTATTTTCTCATTTTTTATGCAAGTACAAACTCTATTTTACAAATGATTAACCCCTATGCCGAATATAGAACTAGTCTATATCTACTTCCCATTATATTTTTCTTGGTTGGAGGTATTTACTGGATAGGTGATAAAATCAAAATGGATCTTAAATATATTTTAATTTCGCTTACTCTTTATTTCGGAATATTTGTACACCTAAATAATGAAATTTGGAGACATCAAAATCGCCCATGGATTTTAAGCTATCAGTCATACCCGAATTCCAATATTGTAAATCAAGAAATGGCACGCCTCTATATGACTTTTCTAAATTTTGATCTTGCTAGAAAACATTTAAAATTGGCCAGAGACTCAGGTCGAAAAATTCCATTTCATCAAATCAGAAGTAAAATAAATATTGCTGGTCTTTTTTTTATTGAGGGTAAAAACTACGAAAACATTAAATACTCCAAAGAAATTATCAAAGAACTTTATTATTGGGACTACGAATTTTTTCATAACTACCTTATCTCTCTATACGTTATGGGCGAGATGAAAGAGTATGATCGAATTATGAAAATATTAAAAGACTCGCATGACTACCCTCTAATCGAACACGTCAAAGAGTCAGTCAGAGAAAGAGAAAAAATGAGAAATCCGATTTCAGAAGAGAAGCCTTTGATAAAAATTTTGAAGGCTGCTGAAAAAAAATAGATTAATAACCGTTTCTAACTTGAGTTAATTTTTTGGTTTCATTAATTGAAAATTCTGAAGCGGTAAGGGATGTCATAAAGTTTTTATCAACATAACCGTTAGCACCAATCACAAAAGCGTTTGATGCTGCAGTATATGTAGCTGCAATGTTGGTAGCTGGTACTAGAGAATTACCTTGGAATCTCTTGTAAGCAGGAAAACTTCTGTACCCCTCTGAATCTCCAATACCACCCATACCAAAAAGAGGACCAGCAGCTCCACAGATAGAAGCAGATGGACCACCATTGGCCTCAATATCAGCTGAAGCTTGTGTATTCGCCATTGAGGCGCCGAAACCAATTGCATAATAACGAGCTTCAGATTCATCAGATGGATCAAATCCCATGATATTTAAACATACAGAGTAGTAATCGTAGTCTGAATAGAAAGAAGTTATCGCAGTGTAAGCAGCAGCTAACTGAAGTTTTGCTTCAGAAGTTTTTGATTTAGCTTGGTACTTTTTAAAGTTAGGAATAGCAACTGCGGATAATAGACCGATAATCGCAACGACAACCATAAGTTCTACTAGTGTAAATCCATTACTATTAGAAATTTTTCTTAATGATGGGTTATATTTAATACTAACTCTATTTTTTTCAAAAAAAACCCACCATTTATAGGTGGGCTTTTATAAAATCTTAAAAATACTTCAAGGATTAATATCCGTTTCTAACTTGAGTTAATTTTTTGTTTTCATTAATTGAAAATTCTGATGCGTTAGAAGCAGCCATAAAGTTCTTTTCAACATAACCGTTAGCACCAATGAGAAATGCGTTTGATGCAGCAGTATATGTAGCTGCAATGTTAGAAGCTGGAACTAGAGAGTTACCTTGGAATCTTTTGTAAGCAGGAAAACTTCTATATCCGTTTGAATCCGAAACTGCGGCTGATCCAGTTAGTGCACCAGCAGCACCACAGACTGAAGCAGCTGGACCACCATTCGCCTCAATATCAGCTGAAGCTTGTGTACCTGTCATTGAGGCACCGAAACCAATTGCATAATAACGTTGATTAGCTTCGTTAGATGGATCAAAACCCATGATATTTAAACAAACTGAATAGTAGTCATAATCAGAGTAGAAAGATGTCATCGCAGAGTAAGCAGCAGCTAACTGAAGCTTCGCTTCAGATGTTTTTGATTTAGCTTGGTACTTTTTAAAGTTAGGTATAGCAACCGCAGATAGTAAGCCGATAATCGCAACAACTACCATAAGTTCTACTAATGTAAAACCAGCGTCTCTCTTGAGACTGTTAAAGAACTTTTTCATAGAGCCTCCCTGATTTTTCCCAATTAAGATGAGAAAACAATTTTTATAATTAACCCACATCTAAATTTGATGTAAGCGACAAAACTTTAACTACGCCATTAAGAAATCAAGATTCTTATTAGTGTAACTTTCATTATGTACTAATAGTTTATCGGAATTCTTTAGAAAATGTATAATTATTTCTTAAGGGCACGTAATTTAATCAACTATAACTTTTCTGAACTTAGTGTTTAGCCGCTAAAAATGGGCACAAAGCATAATTAAGTTCATCATTTTGATAACTTAGTTAATCTTGTCTGCAGCATTCCCTCCGCCACCATCATCATCACCACCTCCAGACATAAAGATTGGAAGATACATAGCGATCATAATCACGGCCACTGCTCCACCTAGTACAACTAAAACCAAAGGTTCAATTAATTTTGTAATGGTATGAATGAGCTCCTCTGTTTCGCGCTCAAAAATTTCAGCCACTTTGACCAACATTGTATCGAGGTTCCCCGTGCTTTCTCCAATCTTCATCATTTGCGCCACCATTTCAGGGAAATACTTAATCCTAGCAAGAGGCTCAGTGAGAGTTTTACCTTCAGAAACAGCGCTTCTAACTTTCCGTAAATCTTTGGCAACGACACCATTATCTAAAATATCAATACAAATTTCGAGAGCATCTAGTAATGGAACACCTGCTGCAAGTAGAGTTGAAAGAGTTCTAGTGAATGAAGTGAGATTCCCTTTTATCACTAAATTACCAAACAGCGGGGTTTTCATAATGAAACGATCCCAGATTGGTTTTCCTTCTGGTGTTTTAATAAATCGAGTAAAGAGAACGAAAAGAGCCACAATGATGGGAATCAATATTAAGACCCATTCTTTCATGAAATTGGAAATATCAATAACCAATTGAGTGATCCATGGAATTTGCTGACCAGAATCTTTTAACATCTCAACAAACATGGGAACAACAAAAACCATCATAGCAGAAATAACGCCAATACCGATGACACAAACAATCGCGGGGTAAGTCATCGCAGATTTAATTGTTTGTTTAATTTTTTCCTGTTTTTCCATATAAGCGGCCAGACGATTTAAAATATCATCTAAGATACCCCCGGCTTCACCAGCTTTTACTAAGTTTACATAAAGCTTAGAAAAGCCTTTCTGATCTGCCATGGATTCATAAATTGTTTTACCAGAAGCCACACCCTCTGAAATAGACTTAATGGCTTTTCTAAATGAAGGATTCTTTTCTTGTTTTTGTAAAATTTCGAGAGATTGCAAAATGGGAACACCAGCATTAATCATAATTGCAAGTTGTTTGGTAAAGAGACCCAATTCATTTGGCCCGTAGGTTTGAGCAATACCCTTATCAACTAACCATTCATTAATGTCGAATTCTAAAATGCTAGGAGCAGTAACTTTAGTGGCACGAATACCTTGAGAGCGAAGATTTCTCTTTACATCTTTGTCAGACCTAGCGTCAATTTCTCCTGAAGTTTTTTTACCTTCTTTGGTAAGTCCTTCCCATTTAAATTTAGGCATTAATTATTTTTTCCTTGAACCTGAATCGTTCTTTACACCTAACATATTAGTCATTTCTTCAGGAACAGTCGAGTAAGTCATAGCAGTATTATTATCTATAACTCCACCTTGAACTAATTTATACAAGGCCTGATTCATAGTTTGCATTCCTGATTTATCCTGCCCAATTTGCATCGAGGAATAAATCTGGTGCATTTTATTTTCACGAATCAAGTTTCTAATGGCAGAATTTGGTACCAATATCTCTTGAACAGCAGCACGACCTTTGGTAAACGATTTTGGAACTAACTGCTGAGCCACAACCCCTTGAAGAACGAATGATAAGAGTGTACGAATCTGATCCTGTTGATCAGATGGAAATACGTTTATAATACGGTTCAAAGTTTGAACGGCAGAGTTAGTATGGAGTGTTCCAAAAACTAAGTGACCCGTTTCCGCGATAGTTAAAGCAGCCTCAATCGTTTCCACATCTCTTAATTCCCCTACCAGAACAATATCCGGATCCTGACGAAGTAGAGACCTTAAGCCTGCCTTGAAAGAAAGTGTGTCGGCTCCGATTTCTCTTTGATTGACCAGGGACGTCTTATGTAAGTGAACAAATTCGATTGGATCTTCGAGAGTAATAATGTGTCCAGCTTCTTTTGTATTCAGGCGGTCAATTAAAGCAGCAAGGGTTGTCGACTTACCAGATCCTGTAGGACCAGTTACTAAAATTAATCCATTCGAGACATCTGTCATATCAAGTAAAACATTGGGTAAACCAAGTGCTTTAAAATCAGGAATCAAAGATGGAATTTGACGAAAAACAGCTGCCACAGACCCTTTCGAATAGAAGACGTTGGCTCGAAAACGAGCTAGCCCTTTAATACCAAATGAAAAATCGAGTTCTAGGTTTTTTTCTAAATGAGATTGTTGCTCTTGAGTTAAAATTTGATAAATTAATTTTTTGGTATCCTCACCAGTCATGGTGCCCACTTTTACACGAACGATCTCACCGTGAATTCTCATCGCAGGTTGACTACCAACCGTTAAATGTAAATCGGAAGCTCCATTATCAACCATAACTTTAAAGAGCTGCTGAATTTGAACATTCCCTAAGCCTTGTGCGGCGCTAGTGGTAGTATTGGTTTTGGTGACCTGGGTTTGTTCCTTTTTTACTTCTGACATAAAATCCTCTTATAAATTATCTGCACCTGTATTACTTAAAGCTTCTTCTAAAGACGAAAGTCCTTGGGCTACTTTCGTTAGCGCACTCATTCTCAATGTTTTCATGCCATCTTTGATTGCTTGTCGTTTGATATCATCTGAGGCGGCATTTTTTAAAATTAAATCACGAACTCGAGGGCTAACTAAAAGAACTTCGTATACAGCAACCCTTCCTTTGTAACCTGTATTATTGCATTTATCACAGCCTTTACCTTTATAGACCTTGATCTTCTCAGCTGAAGCTGGAGCAATTCCACAAGCAATTAATTCAGAAACTTCAGTTTTGTGTTCAGCTTTACAACCAGAACAAATTTTACGAAGTAATCGTTGGGCAACAATTACGTTCAGAGCAGCAACAACCAAAAAGGGTTCAATCCCCATATTTAATAAACGAGTAATTGTTGAAGGTGCATCGTTGGTGTGCAAAGTTGATAAAACTAAGTGACCTGTTAGGGCAGCTTCAACAGCAATTTCTCCCACTTCAATATCTCGAATTTCTCCCACCATGATAATATCTGGATCTTGTCGAAGAAATGCTTTTAGAGCTGCCGCAAAAGTTAAACCAATATCTTTTCTTACGTTAACCTGGTTAATTCCTTCGAGGTTAAATTCCACAGGATCTTCCGCTGTTGAGATGTTAGAATCAATAGTATTTAATTCTGCAAGAGCAGAATAAAGCGTGGTCGTTTTTCCTGATCCAGTAGGTCCAGTTACAAGACACATACCAAAAGGGCGGTGAATCCCTTCTTGAAAAGCAGTAATCTGTTTTGGTTCAAAGCCAAGTTTAGTCATATCAAGCTGTAAGTTAGATGAATCGAGAAGTCGCATAACAATCTTCTCGCCAAATAACGTTGGAAGCGCGGAAACTCTGTAGTCAATAGGTCTTCCAGCAACAACTAATTTAATACGGCCATCTTGAGGTTTACGTTTTTCAGCAATATCCATCATGGCCATAATTTTACAACGAGAGATAATTGGCAACATCATGTTCTTGGGTGGCTGAGCAAAATCAATTAAGTTTCCATCAATACGAAGACGAATGCGAAACTTTTTTTCATACGGCTCAAAGTGAATATCAGAGGCTTTTTTAATAAAGGCTTCAGCCAAAATTCTGTTTACGAAACGAACAACGTCGTCGCCGATATCTTCTGCTCTTACTTCCTCTTCATCTTTTTTTTGCGATTCAGGTGTAATTAAAACAATACTATCAAGAAGCTCTTCAACTGTTTCACTCACTGATCCAAATAATTTTTTCCAAGAAGATAAATTTGTAAGTATAAGATCAACGTTTTTATTGAGAGCCTTTTTTATTTCTTCCACTGAATCTTTTATAGAGGGATCATAAGTCGCAAGAGTAATACTGGTCGCCGTTTTTTGGATAGGAATTACACGGTACTTCACCACCATTCTCTTTCTTAGAAGGGCAATAATTTCATTGGAGACTTTGGCATTTGATAAATCAATGAAGGTAAGAGAATATTTCTCTGAAAGAATTTTTGCTAATTTTAGATCATCAAATTGTGGAAAATTTAAGATTTCCAATTCAGTAACTGAATTGGGATCTTTATTCATAGACAACTGACGCAACTCTTTAAGAGTAGCCATTCCGGTGCCAGTGACAATATCAATAAACTCTTTTCGAATCATATTCCCTTTAATTTTAGTGCTTTATCGAGCAGTTAGGGGAAATATTTTAGAGCGGCAATAAGCAACAGAGATTGATTTCATTATAAGAGGATGACTTAATTACTCGGCAATTATTGATAGGAAAAAATTGTGTATGCAACAAGCGACCAAAACCCCAATACCCTTACTAGAAGCCTAGAGAAAAGACATTTCTAAAATCGATAATTCAAAATCAGGGAGATAGTGGACTTTAATAATCAGATAATTTTTACCTATGCTTAGGCGAAAAAAGATTTTGCCGACGAAACATCCAGTTTTAATTGTTCGATTAACTTATTTACGCTTTCAAACTTTTTCTCATCTCGAATTTTACCAAGGAAAGAAACCTTAATTGTTTCTCCGTAAATATCTTGATCAAAATCTAGTAAATTAGTTTCAACGTGGATAATTTCTTCGTCATTGAAAGTGGGATTTTTTCCGACATTTGTAATCGATTGAAAGACCATACCTCTGACAAATGTTTTTGTGATATAGACTCCTTTTCTGGGAAGCAAAATATCACTATCTAATTGAAGGTTTGCCGTCGGAAATCCTATTTTTTTTCCACGACCTTCGCCCTTAATAACTCTACCGTTTAAGAAAAAGTTTCGGTCCAATAGACCTGCTGCTTCTGGCATTTTACCTTCTCGAACTAACTCCCTAATAGCGCTGGAAGAGACTACTGCACCATCCTTAAATTCGTCTTCGATGATGACTTCAATCTTTTTTTGAGCACCAATTTTTTTTACTAAATTGAAGGTACCTTCTTTATTCATACCAAAGGCAAAATCATGCCCTAAGTGAATCTGCAACAACTGGGGATAGACAAAAAGGTAATTTTCCAGAAATTGTTCTGGTTTCATAGTTGAAAAATCTCGATTAAAGTCTATTTCAACCAAATAATCGACACCAATCTCAGCCAGCATCTTTCGTCTATCTTCATATGAATTCAAAAGGTAGTGACGAAAATTAGTCGATAAGATTTGGTGTGGGTGTGGGACAAATGTCATGACTGCAAACTTAATTTTTTTAAGCTCACAGGATTTTTTTACCGTTTGTAATAAGTATCGGTGGCCCTTATGAACGCCATCAAAATTCCCAATAGTCATACCAATTATTGGTACTGAACCATCATCATTTTTGATGTCATTTAGATGACTAACAACTTTCATACGTTTTTTGATTCTTTTGTTAGCTTTTCAAGTAATTCTTGAAAAGCCTTTTTTTCAAAATTTTGTTTAAGAAGTGTTCTTGTATCATAAAATTCTTTTTTTTCCATCTCTTCTACTAAGGCTGAAAAATAACGCTTCGATTCTGTAGAAAGTGGTACTTCTTGAACAAGGTCATTTATTCCTTGAAAGCTTTTTTGATTAAACGTCTGCGAAGCTAACTCAAAAAATGCATGCAGGTTTTGATAACTTAGACCCTTTTTTTGTAATTCTTTTAACGATTTTTCTAAAGGTGATCCTTTTTTTGCCTGTCCAAACGGAATCTGCAAAAGAATTGTCATTAAGAGTGCTATACCAAGAATTAAATTGATCCATTCTGTCTTGGCTCCCAATGGAGCTTTAAACTCAAAAATCGGAGCTAGTGGTTTATAAATTTTAGGTGCCATAGTCTTTTTGGGCGCGAAGATTTCTGGGATAACAGGTGCCACTTTCTCTTCATCAGAATTCTCTATTTTAGCAGGTACGGACCCTTCCCCCTCTAATGTAATCTCAGGCAGATTTACCGATACAGTTACATATTGCCCATTTTCAGGATTAAAATACGAAAAAGGAATTGATGAAGCTTTCAAAACTGTTTTAGAGCGCCCTAAATAGGTATAATCAAAACTTTTACTCGCAGTAATATCAGTCTCAATTGATAAGTCAGAGTTCGTTTCAAACTCTTCAAAAGACGGATCAGTTAAAAGCTTTGGAGCATCGAAGCTTTCTAGATTTCCAGGACCTGTCACTTTTAATTTAAACTCAACTGGCTCGTTTACTAAAAACTTAGTTTTGGTAAAATTTAAATCAAAACTATGCTTACCAACTAGCCCAGTAAAATGAGGTGGAACATTTTCAGCAGGAAGTTTTTTTACTTCAATATCGAGAGAGCGTGAGGAAACGTTTTTTTGGTTCATTTTTCCACCACCAAAACCCATACCTAAACCACCAAATGGATCTTGGCGAGAACGCTCTTGGTACTGAACTCTCAAAGTTATGGGATCAACAAAAAACTTTCCATCTTTATCAGCGAACAAACGGGCTGAGTAAACAAGAGATCTATTATAAACTTCTCCCTCATACTCCGTTCTCTCTGGGTTATTATTTTCTTGTAAAAAACGTTTAAAAAATCTTGATAGCTTAGGAAATTCCTTTATCTCTGTGTTCAGAACACCTGTTTTATAATAAAGATAGTATCGTACAGTAAACCCCTCTCCGACGTAGACACTGCTTTTATCAGCAATAGCCAAAGCTAAAACTGGAGGTAATTCTTTTGGTTCACGAAGAATGTTAATGGAGAAACTGGGCTTTTTTATTACCTGTCCCCCTATATCAATCACAATATCATTAATTCTTACGACACCTACCCTTTGGGCCACGAGATCATATGAATAGTTAATTTCTTTTGAAGTCGATAATCTTCCATTAACGAACATCGTTTTAATGGAAATGCCTTGATTTTGTCTTCCAACAACTTCTGCGCCATAAGGATTAAAGGATATATCTGCATCACTTGATCCTGTAGACTTTACTTTGAAGTTTAGATTAAAAGTCTCACCTACAAGTGGTTCTTTAGGATTCACTTCAACTTCAACTTCTTGCGCCCAAGTGGCTATACAAATTGAAAGAAAGGATAAGATTAAAAATAAGTTTTTAAAAAACATCATATTATTTACCAATCTTTGTTATCGCGACCCTTGAATTGCTCATTGGTCGATGTATCTAATAATTTTTCTTGTAAGGCACGGTCGTCATTCATTAATTGTTTTAATTGCGCTGGAAGTTTAACTTTCATTTTTCGTTGTTGCTCTTTTTCTTTCTCATTTTCTTCGTTTTCTTGGTCGGCGTTTTGATCTGACTTATCCTTTTCCTTTTCATTTTTATCTTGCTCAGATTTACCTTGATCGCCTTTACTCTCTTTATCTTGTTTTTTATCTTTATCAGGGTTGTTCTTATCTTGAGGCTTTTGTTGATTTTTATTAGGCTGGCCTTTATCATCGCCTTTACCATCTTGATTTTTCTGTTCTTGGTTATTTTGGCTATTTTGATCATTAGATTGATCTTGTGAATTTGATTTATCTTTTTGATTATTTTCTTTGTCTTTTCCCTCACCCTTATTACCTTGTTCAGAAAAAGCTAATAAGGTATTTATTCTCATGGTTTCAAGCCATTGACCTTTATTTTTATATTCACGTTGCTTTAAAAATTCTTGAATCGAATAGTATAGGGTTATACCTTCAAGCTTTAGTTCAGAGTAAAGCATGGTAGTGCCATAATTAATATGAAGCGGAACTTCTTCTATATTTTTTAAGCTACCTAGATTTTCTTGATAGAGAATTAACGCTTGATCGTAATATTTTTTTCTCATTAAGAGGTCAGCCAACTTTAGTTTTTCTTCTCTTAAGGCATTGCCCTCTGACATTTTATCCATCAAGTCGAGTTCAGCAGCTTCTAGCTTCGGTCTTTTCTCATCTTGATCGTTATTTTGAGCAAAACTATTATGAGAACTCAATAAGCAACATAAGAGAAGAGCAATGGTAAAAGATTTTTGCATTTTAAATAAATATCCCAGAATCAGAATGATAATCGCAGGAATCAATATCCATTCTGCTAAAACAGGTTTAATGCTTACATCTCCTTGCGAAAACTTCCGACGATGTTCTTTATTAAAAAATTCTAGTATTTCTCGGGTTGGAAGAGAAAAGCTAGAGGCTACCCAGAAATGATAGTTTTTAATTTTTTTGCCTAAGCTTTTCATAAAAGCTTCATCTAATTGAGAAACAACATCTTTACCATTAAACTGTTTATTACCGTAAAAGACGTTGCGACCGTCACGCATAGGGATCGTTCCACCTTTGGCTGTACCGACCCCTACCAGGGCCACCGAAATGCCTTCAGGGATTTTTAACTCAAACCCATCGGAGGTCTCTTCAGCATCAGTAAACACTAATATATTTCCGACTACTTTTCTCTCATCCAGGCTTGAGTCATTAAAATATTGAACGGCCTCTGCTATGGCCTGAGATAAATTCGACCCACCCTTACTTATATTCAAAGTGGAAAGACCAGAAATTCGAGCATCCAATAAATCAACATCATTAGTAAAAGGGACAAAACTTTTTTGAAAATCAGAAAAAAGCATAATAGCGATTTGATTACCCGGAGCTTCTTTTACAAAGTGTCTGGATAAAAGAAGTGCCTTTTGAAAACGATTTGGCCTAACATCTTCCACCAGCATACTTGAAGATGAATCAATTAAAATGATCGTTTTCTGGTTCGGTATATTTGACTTAATTTTACTTTCTTTGCCACGAAGATCCATTAATGAAAGAAGTAAAAATCCCATTCCTAATAAGTAAAAGAAGTTACCAATGATTTGTCTTTTACTTTTTTTATAAAACCAATGAAGCTTAACCCAAGTATAAAATTTACTAGTTAGTCTCCAGTGATAAAAAGAAAATACCAAAAAGATTGCCAAAAGAACTGGGAAATACTCAGGATGGTAAAATTTCATACAACCTCTCTTATCACGACTTTTCTTAGAAAATCTGTAACAAAAAGGAGAACGACACCAATGAGCAAATAGTTTAAATAAAGTTCATCATAGACAACTTGATTACTTACATTAATTTTTGTTTTTTCTAGTTTTTCAATTGCCGATAAGACACTTTCAAGGGCCTTAGAAGTTTGCGCCATATACATTTTTGCGTTAGTAAGTTTGGACATTTGATCAAGCGTTTTTGTATCTATACTACCACCAGGAATAAGCTGGTACTGAGTCCCAAAAAATCCACCATTCACTGGAATCTTGGCATTTTTATCTGTTCCCATGGCAATGGTATATACTTTTATCCCGTAAGACTTAGCCATTTCGGCAGCTTGAATGGGCGTAACATTCCCAACATTGTTCACTCCGTCAGTAAGTAAAATAACAACCTTATTCTTTGCCTCTGAATTAACTAATCTTGCAACTGCTAGCGCAAGACCATCACCAATATTGGTTCCAGATCCTAATCCACCAATTTCAATTGAAGCTAACATTTGATCCATTAGTTTTAAATCAGTAGTAAGAGGAAGTAGAGTAAAGGCTTTCTCCGAAAAAATGATTAATCCCAATCTATCCGTAGGCTTTAAAGAAACAAATTCCCTCATACGTTTCTTAGCCACTTCAAGTCGATTTGGTTCAAAGTCATCGGCCAACATAGAGCGGGAAACATCTAAAACAATAAAGATGTCATTAACTTCAACACTAGATGGAGAATACTTTAGTGGCATTCGCGGACCCATTAAAGCAAAAGAAATAAATCCCCATGCAATTAGCCCCATGCAAAATAGAAAAAGTCGAAAAGTGATGGTTTTTTTATAAGAATGAAAATTACTTTTGGGTAAATGAAGTTGGTGTGGTTTAAACCATTTCCAAAACTCTGTCGTCCAAAAAACAAACGCGATGACACCTAACCAGACTAAACCTTGTGTTCTAAATTCCATTTGGCCCTCCACTTAACATTTTTTGCAAACGTTCATGGTGAGTTTGAATTTCTTTATAATCTTCTTCGCTCCAAATTTCCTTATATTGATGCTCTTCCATTTTTTGAGCATAACCTTTTATAGTATTCGTATCTAGAATAAATGAGTTCCATATTTTAATATTTTTGAAAAGATCCTCGAAATCTTCTCTCTTCTTAGCACTAGCAATTTTCTTCTTCCAGATTTCAAAATTTTTGTCTCTTTCAAGGGCACGCTTTTGTTCCAATTTCTTTTTGAAAAAGAGACGAAAGCCAAAATAAAATGCAAGAGCTAAAATCAAAATAGAAAAACCAGACACTAATTTAACGATACGAGGGTCCCAGGGAATTCTTAAGGGGAAATCAAGTAGCAACATTTCTTTTGGTAATTCTTTACCAATAGGGTTTATTTTAAGGTGCTGGGGGACTGTGATGAAAACTTTATCTTGCAACAATTCAAGAGTTAAAGTTTCCCCTACCTTACTTTCATTTAAGATAGACACTAAGACTTGAGCTTCAATGATATCAGCGTTGTTCTCTGAAATTTTAATCCATTCCGGCTTTAGGATGAGCATGGAAGGCGATATCTTTTTGAGCGTTAAATCTTCATCCTGCAAAATAAAAGTTACATTCTCTCTCTCGATTAATAGGTGTGCTTTTACAGTATCACCTTGAGTGATTTCAGTTTCTTCAAAAGTTAATTTGCCTTTGAGTTCAGCAAAAGAGTTTAGGGAGAAGAATATGAATAGGTAAAAAATCACTTTCATCTTATCGATTTCACCAATGTTTCAAGGTAACGATCACTTACATCGAGATAAAGTACTTTTCCTCCGAAGCGATCTACAACTTTTTCTTTATCCATTGAACTATGAGCACCTACAAAAAAACCTTTTTTCTTCAAGTCATCTGATGCCATCGCAGGCACAGAAAAGGGTAGATCCGTGGCGCGATCAAGAGGAGAAGTTAAACAATAGCAATGAAGATTTTTTCGATAGAGCATGGGCTTAAGTTCTGTTTCACCTACTAATTCATGAAAGTCAGAAAGGATGACAATTTCCTTTCTTCTCGCCATGTGAGATTTAATAATTTTCAATTTACTTTTATCATCTTGTTTCTTTTTAGGAGTATAGGCTAAATTAACATTACCTTTCTCATCTAGAATATTGAGCTTCTCTAGAATGTTAACCAATTGTGTAATACCTTGCTTGCCTGACGAGAGAGGAGTATCAGCAAACTCTTCACCTAAGAGTAGTACCTTAACCTTATCCTTACTTTCATGCGCCAAAAGATAAAATAAGCAGGTAATTTCTAATGCAGCCTTAAGTTTTGAAATACCATTATATCCAAAGAACATTGATCTTGAGAGATCGACAATAACTAAAATCTCAACGTTACGCTCTTCCTCAAAAGTTTTTACATAAGTTGTATTTGTTTTAGCAGAAAGTTTCCAATCAATAAAACGGACTTCATCACCAGGATTGTAAACTTGATGTTCTTTGAACTGTAACCCTGAGCCTCTGAAATGGGACTTAAACGTACCTATCGAAACAGAATTCGAATTCTTAAATAAAGAAGTCTGAATTTTTCCGACAATCCGTTCAACAGCTTTAATATCCATTATATTTATACTACTGAATTTGCAATTTTTAGTACGACATCTCGTACATTCATTTTATCTATATTGGCTTCGTAAGACATGATTACTCTATGCCCAAGGACAGATGGTATAATGGATAGGATATGTTCTGGGGTTACAAAATCCTTCCCTTGACGAAAAGCCTTGTACTTCCCTATACGATACAACCATAAACACGCTCTAGGAGACGCTCCTGCCATGATAGCGCCTTCATACTGACGCGGAAATAATTTGTTTCCTGGTCTTGTGGCATGAACCATTCTAACCACCATGTCTTTTATTTTTTCGTCGACATAAATACTATCAACCATTTCTTGTATACTTAAAATATCATCTGAAGAAAGTAATGGTCTTAATTCATCAAGACTATTTTTCTTCAAATCGAGAATACTTTTCTCTGCTTGGAAATCGGGATAATCGACAAGAATTTTCATCATAAAGCGATCAAGCTGAGCTTCTGGTAGTTGATAAGTTCCTTCTTGTTCGATTGGGTTTTGTGTTGCAAGAACAACAAAAGGAGAGGCAAGCTTGTGAGTTTTGTCGCCAAGAGTAACTTGTTTTTCAGCCATTGCTTCTAATAAAGCAGACTGCACTTTAGCGGGTGAACGGTTTATTTCATCAGTTAAAAGTAACTGGGTAAAGATGGGGCCAAACTTTGTTTTAAATTCTTCTTTGGCCTGACTATAAATCATGGTTCCAATTAAATCGGAAGGAAGAAGATCTGGAGTGAATTGTATTCTTTTAAAGTTTAAATCACAAAGTCGACTCATGACAGATACTGAAAGAGTCTTTCCTAATCCAGGCATCCCTTCAATTAGTAAGTGGCCTTCACAAACTAAGGCGGCCATGATTCCTTCTAGTAAATCATCTTGTCCAAAAACAACTGATTTAGCTTTGTCTAAAACTTGATCAACTTGACTCTTTAATTCTGCAGACATTTCTTTACTCCGTTATTCTATAAAATAAGCTAAATATTTAATGTAATTACCTTTGTCAGAAAGTCCCTTGATGGGATGGTCCTGTCCTTGAATACCAATATCTATTAAGCGAATGGTCCTGCCTACTCTCAAGGCTGCATCTTGCATCGTTTGATCTAACTCTTCTAAACTCACATAGTGTGTGCAAGAACCTATGAGCGCAACCCCATTAGGTGATAAATTTTTTATGACTTTAGTATGTAGTTTTGTATACCCTTCTATAGCTTTTGCTTTACCAGCTGCGTTTTTAGTAAAGGCAGGAGGGTCTGAACAAATTATATCAAAAACACTTCCATTTTTTTCGCAATTGTCCAAAAAATGAAAACAATCTTCGCGAGTAAATTGAGCCCGTCCTTTAAAACCATTTAATTCCGTGTTTTCAAGAATAGCTTGTTCAAAATTTCCTTGATCCACAAAGTGTATATTCTCTACACCAGCCGCGAGTAGATGAAGCCCCCAAGAACCTACATAAGAAAATAAATCTAAGCCTGTGCGCTTGTGAATTTTCATTTCTTGAATAAGCCTCATCGCTTTAAGTCGATTGGCACGATGATCAAAATAGTAACCAACTTTTTGTAAAACACTTTGGGGTACTTTTAATCTTAAACCATTTTCTAAGATCTCTAGCGCTTCAGTTAAAGTTTCTTCTGGGTAACTAGGAAGACTTTCATTTTCACGATAACTTTTTTGATCAAGTAGATAGATTTTTTTTGAAGGAAACTTTTTGCACAAAACACTTTTAATTTCAGTGCGAAAGCGGTCCATTCCCGCAGTATTGATCTGCACCATAAGGGCATTTTCAAATTGGTCAATCACTAGCCCAGGAAGATCATCGGCCTCACCATAGATTATTCTTGCATTGTCATTAAATGGAAAAAAGAATCTATACTGAAGTGCCCGACTCATTTTTTCTTCGATTAATTTCCAAGCATCAAAAGTTTTTTCTTTTAAATTTTCACCAAGGTTAGTAACCATGAAAGCTAAAGGCCAATTTTCTTTTACATGTAAGTTAACAAATCCTGCATAGTACTCTTTACTTTTTTCATTAAAAAATAAACACCACTCCCCGGGCACTAAAGAGCGCGGCAGATCGGTAAAGTCCTTTTTATAAAGGGCTCTTTCTTTTCTTTTAAGCTTAAGGCTACCGTCCTTGGTGAGCCACAAAACCTGCACGGAAATATCCTCTGGTAGGTGATTAGTGAATAGTGATTATTATAAAGGTGTATGACAGAAGTCGAAAGGCTTATTTAAATGAAAACACAGAGCTAGCGGTCTTTAAGAGGGTCTCTAATGTCTGACCTTCTTTATTCAAAAGTTCATCGATGGCGACATAAAATCTTGTTCTTTTTTGACCTTCATAATTGAGAGTTTGAGTCAGAAAATGGCTGAGTCGTAATAGCTCCAAATCATGCTTAGGATCAATTGTCGTTCCTAGCAACCAGCTTTTTAATCCTGAAAAATCTAAATGCGGATGGCCAAGAAGCATTGTGAAAGTTTGATTAAATTGTCGCGCTTGGGACAAATTCCAACTAGATCCGAGCTTTTTAGCTTGGGTCACAAAATCTAATACATCTTGAATCCAAACACTAGGATTGGATTTCACACTTTGTACCAAAATTTCAAGTCCCGCTTTGTTGTTATCCAG
Organism: Bacteriovoracaceae bacterium; assembly: GCA_049318265.1. Taxonomy (GTDB): domain Bacteria; phylum Bdellovibrionota; class Bacteriovoracia; order Bacteriovoracales; family Bacteriovoracaceae; genus JBEIOQ01. Next base: position 357,081 of record JBMOGR010000002.1, on the reverse strand, counting down.
AGTCATGGATTTTAAAACATTAAAAACCTGATTAATCCACTTTTGTTCGTTTGGACTATTATTAACTCTTTTCACTGCTACTTCTAGAAAAGTAGCTATGTCCTGAACAACTTCAAAAACTTTTTTCTCTTTTGGCCAACTTGCTTTTAGAGGTCTATACAGCTCAAAGAAGACTTCCAACACGTCTAATACAGAATCAAGTGAATCACTGTCATTATAACTAAGCAGAAGGGCGGTATTTATCAGGGCACCCTCGACTATTCTAAGCTCTCCATAGGAAAGTGTTGCAACCCATTCAACCAAATCATCACTCATTTCATAAAAAACATCGTTTTCATTTTTTGCATATTTATCGGCAAGTATTCGTAAAGTTGCTTGAAGTTTTTCTAAATGAAAACGTGCAGGAATTGCGTTGATACGTTTAAAACTTTCAATATTAATGGCTTTTTCAACATCCTGACCAAAACGATTTTCAAGAAATTGAGAAATATGTCTCATACCCGATATGTTAACGAACTCTGTTAAAAATCTACCTTGGTGACGAAGTCCAAATTTGTCATTGGGGAACCAAAAAGCTGTGAAATTTTGAACATCAGGCGCTGAGGTTTTCGTTACCAAAGCCAAAATTGATTGCATCATTGGCCCATATTTATAACTTTTATTTCCAAGCGGGAATTCATCATCAACATGGATTAAACTGTTATATGATTCTTTAATATTAGAAAGTTTCCATTTCGTTTCGAGCGGAAATACTTTTGTTCTTCTTAAGAAATCTCCTGAACTTTCCATCAGATTGACTTGAGACTTGAGTTTTTCAACTTGTGTTTTATAAACCTTGGCGGAAGCCACAGTATTTTTAAAATAAGCGCCATAAAAATCATTGAGAAATCCAATATCTCTTATGACAACTTCTAACTGAGATAGAGTATCAACTGAAACCTTAGATTCAGAATTTTCCGTTTTATAAACAAACGTTCTCTTATCATTCTCCATACTCATATGATGAAAAAAACGAACGATCTCTTCCAAGGTAATGGTATGTTTTACACCTTTTATGCTTGGATATGGTATTTCCATCCCACCTGCAGGATGAAGCATTGCTGCTAATTCTTCAAGCATGGGAGCAGCACCATCATAACGTTTAAAAACAAAACTCCATAATTTTCTCATTCCCTGCTTAATTTCTTTTGTATTCAAACATGGATTGACACCTAAGTTTGGATTTAAATCGCGACAATCTTTTTTCCCTACATTGGTTTCAAGAATACTCTCGTGATTTTTTAAATCGACTACATATTGGCTCATAGGAGTTAGAAATTTTTTAATTTCTTGATCAGATACCTTTGTCACTTTTGAAATCATCGTTTGGTAAAAACGCTTCAGATTCACGTGTTCCGAAGCATAGAAATGGCCAAGCATGCGAAGTACTGGTTCAATGACAAGGTAGTTTTCTTTCTCAAGGATCTCCGTTTTTAAATCCCCCATCATATCATGCAAAGTCAGGCCACGATTGCTTTGTAGGTAAGCTTCATTAATCACCAGCATGGCATTTAAAATCTGACTAAGGGATTCATTTTTCAAAATACCATTGCGATCGAAGAGAACATATTGATCACCGTAGTTTTGAGCATAGATGGTATCGATGGTTTTAAACCAAATAAATAGTTTGTGGGTAATTGCACCATCATTAATCTTCATACAAGAGATAGGGTATGAAGCGATCAATTCATAATAAGCCATTCCTTTTTTTTCTAAATTGCGAATATCATCAATGCAAGTAGCATAGGTTTTGATACGTTTCTCATCTTCGTTAATAACAAAAGGAACAAAAACATCTTCTTCTTCTTGGGAAGATACTTGAATTGTTGGGGCATCATTTAGGCCATAAGTTAGAGCACGTATAACTTTCCCCATGTGCTTTTCACTATAGAATTCAGACAATTCAGTCATCACATCTTTTTGACTCAACTTAGAGGCCAAATGTTGTAATGCTAAGACTAACTTTTCTTCATTTCCATTTTCATCAAAATAAGACTTTTTTAAGTTGTTTGTTAAATTAGGAAATAAGACAAAAGTTTTAGTGTAATTACTCAAAACATCATAAGTATGAAATTCTGGTGCAAGATAGATTTCCATTAAATCATAAAATGCCAATCTTTCTTCAGAGGAAAGTGTCAGCCAAAATCCCATCCACTCAGAAATAATTTCTTTTATCTCGGGATCATCCAGCGATTTCATAAACTGATAAACGGCAGGATAATCTTTAAGTGGTACATTTTTAAAGAGATCAAAAATGGCAGGAAATAATGTTTCAGTGTCCTCATCATTCAAATAGCGGCTGATATTTTCAACTTTTTCAAAAAATGTTCCTGCCAAAAAATCTACAAAATAAAAGGGATTTCCAGATACAGAGGATGCTTGATGCAAGCCTTTTATCCAATCGTATTGATGTCTTTCTTGAAAGAAATCTTCTACAGTATCAAATAATCTTTCAAACACAGGAATAAATTGTTTATTCTCAGTTCCATCGATATCTATACTGGTACAAAAGTTGGAAAAAATTGAAAGTTTGGCTTTGTGATCGAGTTGTTTTTCAAAAAAGTCAGCTCTCGTTGATGTCTTTAAAAATTCAACAATTGAAGCAATTTCAGGTTTCACATCAACATAATTTTTTTGATTTTGTTGATTGCAATTTAATCCAGTCCTAAGTGTCTTCTGAAGAAATCGAACATCATCTTTTACATTAGGAGCTTGAAAAACACTGTAGACAAATATCTTTTGAAAAATTTCAGAACTTGAAGTTGGATCTTTTACCCATGAATAAAACCAAAAAGGTTGAGCCTTCTGATTAAAAAACTCACCAAAAACCGCTAAGTCTTGATTTAAATTTCCTGCTCTATATCTCTTAGCAAGAAAATCATAGAGCCAATCTTTATGTGGTTGAATACCAGGTAGTTTAAATACTGGGTATAGATTCTTCTTTAAGCTAGTTTCACTTTTCCCGATGGTACTAACTAAGGCTTGAGAAAAATTAAAAAGAATATTTCTCTTTTCCTGTGGAAGACCAAGAACCTTAACAATTTTTCCCCAAGCTTCTTTGTTTTCTGTTCTGGCCATTAATGGCAACAAAGCCGTTTTAAAAACTCTTCGTCCAACAGAACCTAGGTTATCAATTGATTTTTTTTGGTCTAAATCTTTTAAAAGACCTAGAAATTTTTTTCTTCCTTCAAGATCATTAAAAAAGGCATCGTCAATTGGTGACATAATATAGTCCCAATCCGAAACCTTAATTTCAGTGAGAGCTTTATAGAGATTAGGAAACTGTAAATGCCATTTATTACATTCAAAAAGCTTGAGTGTACCTTGATGTGAAAGCTGATGATCATAGGGCCTAAAGCCTAAGCAAGATTGAAGTTGAGCTAAGTCTTGTTCTGTTTGTTTAATTTCAGAGGTAAATTGGGGTAATTCCTGCTTAGAGCAGGCAACTAAGAAAACGAAAATAATGAAGGTAAGAAACCACTTTTTCATCGTAGCTTTAGGTTAACAAAGCTTAAGACTGATAGGTGAGGAAAGAGTCAGACCATTACTTTCTTATGGCCTGTCTATTGTTTTGACAGAGCCCTATAATTCTATCTATTTATGGTACTTTGTTCTTCTTTAACCACGTTTGAGCTTCACCTGAGTTGACTTTAAAGTCCTTAAAAGTCATTTCAGAATCAAACGATCTTTCAATTGGTTTTTTATCTCCATTTTGAATGGTCTGTTTGCTTTTAGACTTTATCATTTTAGGAAAGCCATACCCTTCAACCGTAGTGTATTCAATTTCGCTATCGATTAATGTCGTTTGAGTCGCATCTGACATTTTTACATTAATTGAAGTTACAATCCATTTATTCTGGCTCCAAGGAAATTTGGCATAAACCAGATTTGATTCTTCCGTGGCCATTGGCTTACGCCCAACTAAAGAAGAAAGATTTCCTTCCTTATCAAATTTAGCCACAAACTCATGAATCATTTTAGTCTGTGTAGTATCAGTTGATACGATTTCATCACCCTCTTTTCCCTTATTGTATTTCATCGCGTATCCCTGAAATTTATTATCCAGTAGTTGAGGAACAATTAAATCAAAGCGCGATACGATCATTGCCTTTAACTCTTGTTTAATTTCTGTGAATCCATCAGGTAGACCAATAACTTCCACATCAACATTTAAAGGCAGAGTCCAATATAACTTGAAGTAAACTTCATTTAATTTTCCAAAAATTAATTGCTCATTTAATTGTTTTGTTAAATTTTCAATATCTACACGAAGGACTAATTCTTTTAAACCACGATCCTGTGGACGATAATATCCAATATCAAATTTCTTAATGACTTCTTGTGCTTTGGGATCAGCAGCTGCAAGTGCACTTAATGAAAAACTAATGAAAAAAACAATTGATAACAATTTCATTTAAACCTCTGGTAAGTGCTCATTTTAAAAGACAAAAGATGGTTCTTCTAGTGGGCAAAAAGAGGAGAGATAAAATTTTTCCAATTCTCTAGGGGCAAAAGAGCCATTCTCTTTTCTTTTTTATAGAGCACCAAGCCAGCTTTTCCTTTTACACCCTTCAGATATTTTACTTGAGTATAGAGAATGGGAATTAAAGAATGAGCTTTTAGATCAATTTTTGAGTGCTCCGCAAGGGCACTGGCCAATATCTGGATTTCGTCAGCCGCCAATTTGTGCCAATCTGCTTTTAGAATGAGGTGAGCACTTTCCTTCTGATCTAGATGAATCCACCAATCTTCTTTGCTAGCGTAAGATGATCTAAGTTCGTCGTTTCCCTGAGCTGATTTACCAATCGCAAAAGATTTGTCATTGATTTTAAACTCCCACCAGTCCTTTTTTGCAATAAGTTCCTTTTTCTCTTTTTTAACTTCAAACCTTGGCCCTGGTAAATTCTTTAATTCAACTTCTTCTGGAATGAGAGTACTTACTTTACTCAGTTCATCTTCAGTGGAAGATTGTCTTAGCTCAAGTATTTTTTCAGCTTTTTGCAATTTTTTAATTTTTTCAAAAACAAGATTCATTTTTTGATGATGGCCGGTTAAAGATCTTAATTTGAAATGATGAGAACCTAGAGTAAGCTCATCTTTATTTTCGAGAGAAACTTCTTCTTTTTTGGCAAAAGCTTTCATTGCCTCATACTCACGAACTCTTGATAAATCATCGTGGATAAATTTAAGCTTTTTCTTTAAACTTTTTTCTTTTTTAGAAATAAGTTTTTCTCTTCCCGTAGCAGCTTCCTCTTTGTCCAAGATTTCCTTTATTTCACCTTCTTTACTAATTCCGGTATCCTTCCCAATATCTATACGGCCGACATCTTCAAAAAGTTCTAAAAGCTCTTCTTTTAAAGTCGTACTTTCTCTCATCAAAATATCACCTTTCCATGAAGTAAAAACTTTTAGAGCAGAATTTAAGTCAGGGTAAAAGGCATGGAGGAGAAAACTTTTTCGGCCTGACCAAAAGTACATGAAGTAATGTGTTTTATTGTATTTTGTATAGGGAAGGATCAATATTCGATCTTGTAAATCTAGGTCTATTCTCGCTACCAGAGAACTTGTAAAATGACGACGAAAGTATTCCAATAAGCGGTCACGACATCGAAGACCTGATGGAGGAAAGGCCAGGCCCTCCCAAAGTCCTTCAACACCTCCTCCTCGACCAAGATAAAGAAATCTGGTGATTCCAGGATAACGGAGGCTTATACAAAGGGTAGTTCTTGTGCTATAAATTTTCTGTACTTGCCCGTAGGCAGGTGTCTTTGAATTAAATTTATCAACGGCCTGTTTTAATGAATTGTAGTTTTGTATCATGCAACTAAATCTTTTAGATAATAACGAATTTTATGGACTCCGTTCTCTCGAATGGGAAAGCATCATTCATGAGCTTTCAAAAAATTGTCACTTTGAAGTAAGCATTGAAAACTTTCATGAACCAGTCTTAAGTCTTCCACAAGAAGAGATTCAACTTGATTATCAGTCATTAAACTTCTTTGTGCAACTTTCCTACGGAGAAGATTACCATGAACTACGCTCTTATTTGACACGGGTACTATCAAAGAAAACTTTACGTGAAAATTTAGAGCGACTAAAAAAGAGCGCTGTATTAGAACTACTTGATTTACACCAAGTGGTAAAAATCTATGAGTCCTTTGATCAAATGTTGTCTATTTTAAAAGATTGGCCACAATTGACGACTTACTATAAAGACCGTGAAGACCACAAAACAACTCAAAGATTGGTGGTAAAAACCATTCGCAGCCTAATTTCCCCGGATGGTGAAATTAATTATAAAAATCATCCTGAGTTATCAAAACTCCATGAAAAGCAAATTGAACTAGAAGGAAAAATACGTCTAATTCTTTCTAATCTTTCTCAGGATCCTTTATTTTCAGAACGACTACAATTTACTGGTCATGATGTTATTCATGATCGTTATGTTGTGGCTGTTAGAACTGATTCCTATCAAGCCAATATGGGTCCAATTATTTCGCGCTCTGAAACTGGTCTAACTTTATACGTCGAACCTTATCTAGTAAAAGATTTGGACTCTGCACGTTTGCAAGTAATGTCTAAGATGGCAGAGATAATCAATCAGCTTTGCTTGCAGTATTCATCACTTATTCATGGCCAACTAAATCTCTTTCTTTCCTATTATGGTGCCTTATTAGAAATAGATCACATTATCGCAAAAACTGAATTCACACTTAAACATCATTTAGTTGAACCTACCTTTAGTTTAAATGGCTCCATTCATTTACATGGGCTTTTCCACCCATTGATTAAAAATGCCGTTAAAAATGATGTCTTAATCGATTCAGGTTATTCTGGCCTCGTCATCTCTGGTCCCAATACTGGTGGAAAAACAGCTACCCTTAAAGCCATTACTCTTTGTCATTTGTTCATGCATATGGGGCTTTTTGTTCCAGCGAGAGAAGCTACGATTCCAGTCATGGATGGTATATTTTATCTAGGCAATGATGGTCAAGACTTAAGCCAAGGTTTGAGTTCTTTCTCCTCAGAAGTTAAAAGTTATTTGCAGCTTTTTACTGAATTTAAAGGCAATAATTTAATTGTTATTGATGAAATCTTCAATTCTACTTCCTCGGAAGAAGCTTCTGCACTAGCAATTTCACTTTTTGAAGAAATTGAAAAAAGAACAAAAGCTAAAATCATAATCTCTACTCACCATCAAATGCTTAAAACTTTCATGCATTCTGATAAAACATTTCTTTCTGCCCATGTTGGATTTGATGTCATCAACCATCGACCAAATTATAAATTAATCATGGGTATTCCTGGTTCAAGCATGGCCTTGAGTATTTTTAAGAACCTTTCTCACAAGTCAGCCCTCGAACTTTCCATAGTAGAGCGAGCTACCGGAATACTAGAAAATAAGTTGGTGATGTATGAATCACTGCTACAGGAAGTTTCTAAAAAGAAAAATGAGTTTGATCTTCTGATTCATGAAACCAATGAAATGAAACACCAGTTAAAAAATCAAGTTAAAAGTCAGGAAGGTGTTTTAAGATTAAAAATGCAAGATACCTTGTCTGAGTTTCAACAAAAGTTAGAGTTTACTCTCCGTGAAGGTGAACGATTAGTACAGAAAGTTCAAGAAGGAGAAGTTACTAAAAGAAAGCAGTTCGACAATAAAGCCTTTGAGTTAACAAGTACCTTACGTCAGCTAGAAGTTGCCCCAGCACCAGTTGCTCAAGAACAAAAAAATATTAAACCACGTGAATTTAAAGTAGGAAACCGATACTACTTCCCTATGCTTGACCGCAATGTTGAATTGAAATCAATGAATGAAAAGAGAAATGAAGCTCAAGTAATGAATGGAAATATCACAGTCCGATGTAAACTTGACGATCTATACCTTCCTAAGGGTAATAAGGGAAGTTTAGGAAATAACAATACTGTCAGTATCCATTTTGAAACTAGAGCTGATCTAAGCCATAATTATGATTGTCGTGGAATGCGTTTAGATGAATTTGAAAATTTAATTGATAAAGCAGTTTCATCTCTTATTCTGGGCGAAGTTCCCTTTCTTCATATCGTTCATGGACATGGGGATGGAATTTTAAAAAGTTGGTTAAGAAAGTATCTGAAGGGATTCCCTAACCTAAGTTTTGAAATCCCTGAACACGCTCACGATGGAGCAACTCGTATAAATCTGAAATCTTAATCTATGACGTGACCAATTCTCCATGGGCGCATTTTAAAGGTGTCTTCTGTTCCTGGCCACGGAATAGTAAGTGAGAACCAAACAGCAACCGCTCTACCCTTTATGTATTCCATAGGAACAAATTTCCAATACCTTGAATCAGCAGAGAAATCGCGGTTATCTCCCATCACAAAGAATTGACCTTTAGGAATAGTGATTGGGTAATAATTATCGTTGATAGCATTATCTTCATTAATTTGAATAGTATGATCGTGAGTTCCAGTTTTCATTTTATAGAATTTGAAATTATATTTTTTAAAATTTTCATCCATATCTTCCATAATTTCTTTACCATCAAATTCTTTACCTTCTTGAGGAATGCCATTGATGAAAACAATTTTGTTTTTGATTTCTAATGTATCTCCAGGGATACCAATAACACGCTTTATGTAATTAATTGAAGGGTCCTTTGGATATTTGAAAACGATCACGTCTCCACGAATTGGCTCTGCTGGGCCATTGACGTAAATAGGATCAGAGAACCAATCAGAGAATGGTATTTTGAAACCATAAGCAAATTTATTAACTAGAATAAAATCACCAATCATCAATGTTGGAATCATTGAACCTGAAGGAATTTTAAATGGCTCAAAAAAGGTCGAACGAAATGCGAGAACTCCCAAAATAATAAGAGATATCGATTTAAATTCTTTTTTAAATTTTTCTTTTTTAGAAAGGATTGGTTTTCCATTCTGATCGAGAACCGGAACTTGAGAAGATGAAGCCGTATCTGTGGATTTTGTTTCTTCCACAGGACCAGATTGTTCAGACATATAAAAAACCTTTTCTTAGTTACGCGTATACTTCGCTAACTTTTTTAATGGAGATAGGTTTTTATAATAGTGCCCGATAACATTTTTGGCAACTTGAGTAGACTTAACATACCACTTTTTTTGGTTCACAATCATGACACAAATAGATACGCCTTTTCCAAGGGAAGCATCTTTTGGCTTGGCGTAACTTACAAACCAATCACGTTTCCCAAAGGGTAATCCTCCAGTAATACTGCCTGTTTTCCCACCAATATCCAGTCCATTGAAAGGAAATCCAGTAGCACGGCGAAATGCATTACGAGCTGTCCCCTTATGGACAGTCATTTCCATCATATTTTGAAGCTCATTAGTCACGCGTGATTCTAAAACTTGTTTAGCCTCAGCTTTGGGAGCCCAAACCATTTCATCATTACTATCTTTAGTTACATAAGTGACAAGGTTCGGAGTTTTAAAAACACCGTCATTCGCTACAATAGAGGCAATAACGGCACCATGGATTGGACTCATCATTGTATCAGTATTAAAGCCACTCGTTAATTCTGCCATACTGTAGTCATTAGATGCAGGCATTCTCATGGTTGAGTTAACTAAATTAATTTCACTGAAAATATTTCCATTAAATCCAAAATTTCCAGCTGTTTCAAGAAGAGATCCAGCTTCGATATAACTAACACCAGCTTTTCCAAAAATAACGTTATTTGATTTAGCAAATGCTTCTTCAAATGTTTGATGACGAATCCAGCGCTGGCGAGGCATTTTGGCAATTTGATATTTATATAGTGTTGTTGAGCGACCATTAAAACTAAAAACGGAACCACGGTTTACTTTGTGCTCTTTAATAAGTTCTGCGGCAGTTACAATTTTGATAACACTTGCTGCGGGATGAGATGAAGAAAAAGTTAAATGACGTCCAAAAGTATTGCTTCTTCTGGAGTAATCTATTGCCGTTAACAGGTTTCCATTATCATTATCAATCACTACCACTGATGCGTAGTCTGGTCGATACTGGCTTATTTGCTTTTTTACAAACTCTTCGAGCAATGGGTTAATAGCGTAATTTACTTTGTACTGATCATTATCAAGAGTAACTTTTTTAGGTAACTCCAAAAACATTGGAACAGATTTAGAGAGAAGTAACTTCAAATCTTTTAGGGGGAATTGGGAGTCTAATTTTCCATTAGAAAAACTATCTTGAATCAATACGTTCTTAAGCGATAAAACACCAAAGACGGTGAGGGATAAAACAATACATTTTGCAGCGATCTTTTTCATTTTTAAATCCATTTAAAAACTAAGGGTGACTTGGGCCTTTGTAACCTTGAGCGATAAGGAAGTATTCTTTACTCACTGATCGCGTCGACTTAGGCCTAAGAAAATTATACTCCAAAAATTGAGATTTTTGCGCCTTTAAATAATCTTGTGCCTTCTGAGACTCAAAAACTTTAACCACAAGATTTCCTCCTGGTTTTAGAAATTGAGGCAAATGATAGAAAATCATTTCCACCAAATTCAAACTACGATCTTGGTCCACTGAACGCATCCCCGTGGTATTAGGTGCCATGTCGGATAACACAACATCGAAAAGGGAATGCACTCCTAGTTCACTCAAGTCCTTAATATCATTAATATCTTTTTGAAAAACCTTCACATTTTCTAGGTTAGAAAGCCTTTGATCCACAGGCTTAATATCAATTCCAACAACTATTCCCGTTGGGCCGACTAAAGAAGCCGTATATTGAACCCATGAGCCTGGGTAGTAGCCTAAATCCAGGACTAAATCTCCTTTCTTTAAGACTTTGTAACGGGCATCTATTTCCTCTAGCTTGTACACACTACGGGCAAGAAAGTTCTCATTCTTGGCTTTTTTATAAAAATGATCTTTTACTTTGAAAGTCATAATACATTCTAGGGCTTCGAGCTTAAGAAGCCAATTCTAAATCGCGTTTTTTTGCTCTAAAATGAACACTATTAATTTGATACTTTTTTAATTTATTTATTAATGTCACTTTTGAAATTTTTAATTCCATGGAACATTGATTAATTTTTCCTGAATAAAATTCCATCGCTTGTTTTAAATACTGACGTTCAAATTGTTCAAGAGCAAAAGCATACTCTGGCATTCTTTCAATAAATCGATGATTCAAATTCTCTAACTTTACCCAATCTGGTAGTTGCTCCAATAGGATAAAATCATCGCTAAATAAGAGGGCATATTCTAAACAATGTTTTAATTCTCGAAAATTACCTGGCCATTGATAACTTAAAAATAAGTCTTTAACCTCTTGTGAAAGTGATATTTCTGGCCTTTTAAAATGATAAGAAATTAGCTCCGAAGCCATTTTTAGGATATTGATTGGATTATCCCTCAAAGGTTTTAATTCAAAATGAAAAACTTGAAGACGAAAAAATAAATCTTGTCTAAATTCTTTTTGCATTACCATCTCGCTCAAATTTCGATGGGTCGCTACAATTAGTTGCCCTTTAAAGTGTTTTTTTTGAGGCGAGCCTACAGGGTAATAAGTTTTATCCTCTAGCAGTTGCAGCAACTTTTTTTGAGCCTGTAGGGGCAACTCTCCAACTTCATCTAGAAAAAGTACCCCATCTTGAACCAAATCCAAGTAACCTTTTTTGTCTTCGGAGGCTCCTGTAAAAGCACCTTTTTTATGTCCAAAAAGCTCAGACTCAATTAAATTTTCACTTAAACCAGCTAGATTAACTTCTACCAAATTTTTATTTTTTTCATTAGCAATCCAGTGAGCCAAAGAGCTTTTGCCGGTTCCTGTTTCTCCGGTAATTAAAATGGTGGCAGTGACCCTTTTTAAATCTTCTTTTTTTAGCATTTTGAACTCCGCACACTTTTTATTTTTCCTTCACGGAGCAATGCTTTTATCATCTAATAGAGCATTCCTTCTATTTATTGAGACAAGCTTTAGGGACAATTTCACAAATGAATGCAAAAGAAAAAGCTCCGCATATATTTATGGCTCTTCATAAAGAATTTCCTAATGCTCATTGTGAATTAATTCATAAAAATGCTTTTGAATTATTGATCGCTACGGTACTTTCGGCGCAAACAACAGACGTCAATGTCAATAAAGCCACTCCTGCACTTTTTAAAGCTTACCCAGACGCTAAAGCATTATCTCAAGCTCCTATCGAAAAAGTTGAAGTCCTTGTTCATTCAACTGGTTTTTATAAAACAAAAGCCAAGAATATCGTTTCAGCGGCTACTCAAATAATGGAGCTTTACCAGGGAGAAATACCCAAAACGATTGAAGAACTAACTCTACTCTCGGGTGTCGGAAGAAAAACGGCCAATGTGGTTTTGGGAAACGCCTTCAATATAAATTATGGTGTCGTAGTCGATACTCATGTGAAAAGAATAAGTAGTCTCTTAGGACTATCAAAGCATGATGATGTTTTGAAAATTGAACAAGATCTTATGAAATTATTTGATCGAGAACAATGGACACTACTTAGCCATCTTTTTATCTTTTTGGGACGAAGAATTTGTATTGCAAGACGACCACAATGCGAAATTTGTCCACTTCAAGAATACTGCTCTTTCAAATTGAAAAAAACTAAAGCCCCAAAGTCCAAGAAAGCAAAATAAAATCACTCTCTCGGCACCAAAGAAGTGGTGCCTCGTAAGTTTCTTTATTCAAACTAGTAAGCTTGATCCCTTTTTCGTAAAAAGAAAATCCTCTTTGATGCAGAAGAATACTTCCGGCAGCAATATCCCAGATATTTTTAGCTTTTTTAGACACCACAAAATCGCAGGCACCAGTGGCGAGTAAGCCTAATTTAAAGGCGATACTTCCCCTGGGTGAAAGTTGTACTGGACCATTCTCAATAGAGTCATAAAGTCCTTTCTTCCACTCACTCCTAGAGACAAGACCCAAATATTTAAGTTTGTTTATTTTAACGGGTAGAGTGAAGGTACTATCACTGGAAATTTCAAATCCGGTAAAAGGATTGTATATCCAAGCAGAAGCTTCAGATAAATCTGGTCCTTTCATAGCCGCATAGGAGACTGCACATTCTGGAACTCCTTGTGCAAACTCAATGGTGCCGTCAATTGGATCTAAGATCACAGCAGGAAAAGTGAGTTTCGTGTGGTCTTCCTCGGAAAAAAAACAGACTGATTCACTTGTTTCAATCTTTATTATATCAGACAGAAATTGATCAACTTCAGTAACTAAACTGTTGTCTTCTTTTGTAGCGATTTGGGGTGTAAATTTACCCTCCACCATCAGTTGCTGAAGCTTTTGGTGTAATTGGTCTTTAATTTTTTGACGTTGAAGTTGGCTGAGCATAAAACAACTTTTTTAATTTAATTTTACATTGCAAGGGCTTTTTTCCACCATTTTTAGGTACTTTTCCACAATTTTTTCTTGAAGATCTTTATAACGCAATCAAATGGGGACAATCTTAATTAAATCATTCTAACCATTTAAAGCAATAAATGTAAGTTGTTGTGAGCAAGGCGGAAAAGAAAAGTTAATTCTATCCACTTCTCTCTAAAGTTTTTCACATTAGTCTGGTATTTTAAGTCTATTTTGCGCTGCGAATAACAGAGCGACAAAGACACCAGGACCACTCTTTATGGCCCAAAAAACGATTTTCCCGCACCCCAAACTCTAAGGACTGAGTTTTTAGGGTGAGCGCCTAACAAGTTTGTTAGCGCTCGATGGAAAGTGCTTCAATCAATCCGTCTCCCGTTGTAGCGAGAGCAAAGATTCCTGACTCAAAGCCATCATGTAAGTCAGCATCAGTGAGGAGTTTTACTCCACTGGCATCAACGTAAACATAAGCTTTAGAGAGAGAATCATGAGAGGAATGAAATGACTGATAAGCGGTAAGGAAATTACTGAAGGAAACCTGAGTTAATCCTGTCTTAAACAAAACGACCCTCCTTGGATACGTTCTAGTTCACTTTCCAATTATAATTTTAAACTCAACCTAAATTTTGATCAAGCGTTTTATTTTTATAATGAAAAAAAGGGACTTAACTAGGTGAAGAGTTTACCAAAGATCTTTAACCGCACTTCAAAGTGAGAATCCAAAAGACAGATTAAGATATAAATCGCGTAAATCATGTTTCTCTTAGAACGCAACCGACTAATACTCTGAAAGATGAATTCCAACGGTATTAAACTTAAAAAACAAGTAATCCAGAGTAATCCAAAGGCCCTAAAAAGTGAGCTCTCAATAAAAATTCCCATTAATAGAAGAATAAGAAAGCTGATACTTATCTCTTTCATTTTTTCGTGATCAAGACGAACTTGTAGAAATTGTTTTTTCTTCTCAAAAATAAAATAATAAAGAACAGCCAATAGGCCTATCGTAGAAAGATTAAAGAATGCTTTTCTCGATAATAAATTCACGATTTCTTGAAAAATTGAGTGAAAAGTAGCTGGACTCAGCTTTGGCCAATCATCCCACGAGTAAACTGCCAATAGCGAACATAGTGCCGCTCCTAAAAGTGTATATTTTATGAACTGGCGTTTAAACCAATAGGTTTTTCCTTCTAAAGATATAATCAGAATAATGAGAAATTGAATGGGCAATAAAAAGATAAAGTTGGGATTTATAATCATACCCCAAAAACTTAGAAGTCCTATAAATAGTCCAATACGATAAGTAGAACTCTTCGAAGTCCAAAGGATTGCCCATACCCACAAAACAGTAAAGCTGGTGGTTATAGAAGAAGAGAAGTCAGAGGCTAAAATTTTTGAGAATGAGTAGGATGAGAGTAGCGCAAAAAGTCCTAAGATACATAATCTTCTGGAAAGGAAGTATCGCAAGATAGCATAGAAGGTCATAAGGTATATACCTAAACCAAAAACATAAAAGTGTAGGCACCAAGCTAAATTGAAAATTTTGGGGAATTTTAGAAACGGAAAATAAGTAAAATTCAAATAGTTCCAAAACATGGTATGAATTTTTTCTTGTGGATCAAAGTAGAGCTTTAGAGTTTCAAGATTTTCAAATGATGGAAGCTCAGGAATAGAAACCAGAAAAAGTAGTAAACTCATTCCTAAAATTGTTCGTTCAAAACTATCTAGAAAATTAAATTCACTAAAGTGCGAACTGACTGTTTCTTCAATAATCTTGCCTCTTGTAGGCCAGGAATAAAAGAGTCCCAAGATCACCCATGTACCCCAAAAAAAATGTTTGGTCAGATGAGGCGGTATCAAAGACATTAAGTTAAATAAGATCAAAAGAGTTATGTTTCCCAAGAGACAGCGGTAAATAAGTCTGTCCATGGAGGAATTTACTCGGAAATATATTTTAAGTCGGTGATCAATTTCTTTTCCTAAGAGATACCACTGACTGGCCATGAAGATGATAAATAAAATCATCAGTAAAGCTTGAGTACCTATGTTTAATGCTACGGTTTTCTGCAGCCACACAGGAATTAAGAGAAAAGAAAAGTAGCTAACTACATGGAAAGAAAAGAATTTAGCTTTTTGTTTAAAGATTCTTGAGTTTTTCACTTAAGTTATTTCCATAATACCCGATAAGTTTAGTACAAAATGAAATGATCAAGTAATAGATAATCCCCGGTGGAAAACCCCTTCCACCACCCTCGTAAGAGGCAGGTAAACCCACCTGTCTCTTTTTTTTCGTTTCTGTAAGTCTAGCTCAGTTTCTTCCCAGTTGCAGCAAATACTTATTAACCTTACCATTAGAATAGGACCAGTTTCAGGACGAGACTGTTCACTTGATGCTCTCATAAAATTCAGGAGGAATTTTGGGCATTTCCTTCGGTTCCATTAGCACCGGTCTTCCTAAAGACATTGTGAAGCAGCTTGTAGAAGCTGAAAAAATTCCTATTCAGCAAATGGAAGCACGCAAAAGTAAAATCGAAGATAAGAAAAAACTTTTAAATGAATTGATTGGTTTAGTGGAAGGCATTCGTGGCGACATCGCCAAAAACGGAACTTCAATGTCGCTGAAAGAGTTAAAAGTGGATACTAATAATGAAATAGTTGGTGTAGCCGTTGATAAAACAAAAGCCAAGCCTGGAAGCTATCAATTAGAAGTTTTAGAAATGGCCAATAAGTCTTCCGGTATGAGCAATGGTTTTGCTGATAAAGACGAATCCTATATCGGTGTCGGATATATTCAATATGAATTACCAGATGGTGAAACAAAAGAAATATATGTTGATCCAGAAAATTCTTCACTCCAAAAAATATCTGAACTTATTAACAAAGATAGCAAAATCGGGATGAGAGCTTCCGTTATAAACGATGGCTCCGGTTCAGATACACCTTTTCACCTAGTTCTCTCTTTAGAGGGAACCGGAGATGCTTCAGCAGCAAAGTTCCCCTACTTCTATTTTGTCGATGGTGATGAAGACTTTTTCATTGAATCTGAAAGAGAAGGTAAAGATGCAAAGGTTAAATTAGATGGTTTTGAAGTAGAGCTTCCAGCCAATAAAAGCTCTGAACTTGTTCCAGGTCTAACTATTGATTTAAAGAAAGCTAAACCGGGTGAAGAATTTTCGATTAATGTGAAAGAAGATAAAGAAGCGGTAACGACAAAAATTACTGACTTAATTTCTAAAATCAATGCCGTGTTTAGCTTCATTCACAAACAAAATAAATTAGATGAAAAATCTGATACCTCAAGAACTTTAGGTGGAGACTTAACGCTCCAGACACTTGAATCAAGAATGAGAACAGCTCTTCTTACCCCAGTAATGACTGAAGTTGGCCCTAGGCGCCTTAGTGAAATCGGTTTGAGCTTTGGTCGTGATGGTACTTTGAATTGGGATCAGAAAAAATTTGAGTCATCAATTGCAGAAAACTACGGAGTTGTTTCGCAAGTACTTACAGGCTATTTTCCAGAAACAGGGGAAAAGCATGATGGGGCATTGACCAATCTTAATAACGTTGTAAATCAAGTATTAAGGAGACCAGATGGGGTTTTAAATTCTAGAAAAGCTGGACTACAAAGCAATCAAGATCAGATTGATCGTCAGATTTCTAACCGTATGCGAATTATTGAACAAAAGGAAAAAAACTTAAAGGATAAGTTCTCACGCCTTGAAGGAACCATTTCTAAAATTAGAAATCAAGGGAACGGCTTAGCCGGAATGGCTCAAATGGCTCAGGTACAACAATTAGGATAAGAACTTTTTTAACGGAGGATAGACTATGAGTTACGGTCTAGGAGCTTACAAAAAAACATCTGTAGGCACAGCAAGCAAGGAACAGATTCTATTAATGCTTTATCAAGCTGCTATTAAAAATTGTAAAAAAGCAGTGGAAGCAATTGACCAAAAACAGATCGCCAAAAAGGGTGAGTATATTGGAAAGTTGCAAGACATTATTATTGAATTAAACAACAGTCTTGATCACGAAATCGGTGGAGATGTAGCAAAGGAGCTGACTTCACTTTACGATTACATGCTTCACGCCACCACTCAAGCTAATTTAAAAATTGATAAAGCACCTTTAGAAAGTGTTCTTAAAATTCTAAATACCTTATATGAAGGCTGGACTGAAGCAATAAAAAGCTTAAAGAAGGAAAGTGATGCAGCAGCGGCGACGGCCACTGGCGTAGCATCTAAAGCTGGCCCAGAGAATAGAGGATAAAGATAAATGAATATTCAAAAAAGAACGCAGGAGCATTTGAATCTCCTTAATAAGGCCTTGAGCCTTACTCAAGAAATTGCCCAAAAAACAACTGAGGGAGACCTAGATGTTGTCGTGACTCTGTCTGAAAATAGAGAGCGTCTAGTACAACTCATTTTTCACCTCTTTACGCAAATTGATCGCGATTTAAATATTCTCACTGCAGAAGAGATTACTCCTCGTCTAGTTCAGGATTTAAAGATGTGGCAAGAGCACATGAATCTTTTGGTAGATTCCATTAATGATTTAGATGAGCAGATCATAGATCGATTAGAACAAGATAAGAGCGGAGCAACCGCTGAAATAGCTCAGCTATTTCAAACTAGGGAAAATCTTAAGGGCTATGACCTTTCTAGTGTAAAAAAGTAGTACTTTTCTTTAGTACTCTTAAGAAATGGTCTAGGACCAAGTCAATCTAGTAGGACCAAACGACCCTTTCTTGACAAGAATCATGACCCATGAGGAAATTAAGGGGGAGATTAATCTCCCCTTATATTTTCTTCAAACCTTAGGACGAGGTCAAATCGATGAACGCATCAAATAATTTTGAAATAAGAAAGTCAAAACATGGCGAATATATACCGGTCGTTAATGGAGTCTTCATTCATTCAGCCTACAATCCAATTAGAGAAGCAGAATCTTTTGTAGAAAATCATTTATCAACTTTAAGACAAAAAAATAATATTTTAGTTTTGGGTTTAGGCATTGCCTATCACATAGATCAGATGCTTCATCACCTCAATAATTTTCACTCTCAGTATCGACTTGTTGTTATTGAACCAATGAAATCAATGGCAGAAGCTTGCAAAGAGTTTAATCCTCAAAGTTTAAAAAAGATCATCTTACTAACTGGCAAAGATGTAACGGACCTATATCAAGATCCAAATTTTATACGCTTTCTCATGAATAAGCCTGGTGTGATTGCTCATCCAGCAAGTCTTAATCTTCATGCTGAATATTTTAGAGAGTTATTGAGCTATGAGGCGGATCAAAGTCTAAGAGCCTTTGCTGCAAGAATGCCAGCAAATTTAATTCCTTATTTTAATCAATTTTCCCCAAATACAAATTTGGATACTATTTTCCAACAACTAGAAGTTAAAACAAAATTAGAGCAACCAGCAGACTATTTGCTGGCTGCCCTTGCTAGTTGGACACAAGGCCAAATGCCTGAGAGTTTAAATGAAAAACATACTGATTGTTAATCTAGACCAAGACGGAGATATTCTTCTTTTAGCTTCAGTCATTGAGGCTTTGAAGAAAGAACAAGCAAACGTATCCATTCTGACTCTTGCAAGTCATAGTGAAACTGTAAAAAATCTAACAGGAGTAGAAAAAACTTATCTTTTACAATTAGAAGAAATTTTAAAATATAAAAAACATCGTATTTTTTCTGATTTAGAAATGTTGAGAGAGTTGTCACAAAACTTAGAACCAATTCGAAACCTTGAATGGCATGAAGTCATTAATATTTCTTCTTCTGAGGCAGCTGCCTATCTAGTTAACTGTTTTAAAACAAAACTCATTAGAGGCTTAAGCTATACTCCTGAGAGAACACTTTATTCAGATTCTGATATGGGAATCTGGACTACGGGACCTACTTTATTTTCTGAGAGAGAACGTCAAAATGATTTAAGTGGTAGAAAAATTGAAAACCTTGGCACCTTACAGGGCAACTCAAATCACCTAGTCGAGAATGCAAAGACTTTTATTGGTATTGAACTTACATCTGCTAGCCAAAGTCATCATCTAAACCTAAATATTTTATCTGAGTTAATTCAGAAGTTAAAACTTAACCCCAAAAATGAAGTTAAGGTTATTTATTCCGCTGAAGATCATTTAGAAAAACTTTTATATGAACTTAGCGATAAACTTCAAGGCCAACTAGAAGTCATCGAGAGCTCTAAAATCGATTTATCAAGTTTGGTTTCTTCATTTCATTTAATTCTAACTTCGAGTGCGGACTTAAAAACAGCAGCGGAAATAAATCAAGTTAAAACATTGGCCCTTTGGACCAATTTAAAAATTCTATACCGTCAAAGATCTGGAGTTAACTCTCTTAATCTATATGTTTCCACTGATGGAATTGCCGTTTTAAAAGGTGAAAGCCTTGCAACTATTATGGAAACTCAACTAAGCGGAAAAAATGGAGAGCTTACTCGACTTCCCAAAGGTCTAGAAATCTATCAAACAAAAGAAGATGGAATGATGCTTCCTTTGAGTCTAGCCTTTAATCAAGCAGTCTACATGAAAATGATTATGGAAAAAGCTCTTTGGAAAGAGACCCATTATCAATCATGGATCGACTTAAAAAAATATTTAAGCGCCATTCCAGACAAAGAGCTTTCACAATTTATAGGTCAAGAAAAAGAGGCACTTTCGGTAGTGGTAAAGTCCACTCTATCTGCTATACGATTTTTGAAAAATCATGAACAGGGCCCAAATCAAGTGAAAGAACTTATGGCCACACTTGATTTACTAATGAATAAAAGAATGGATGGGGCTACCTATTTCCTGCTGAATATGTTCAAACACAAAATGGAACATTTAGCAGCAACTAGCAAAGAAGACACACTAATCAAAACAGAAAAAGCTTTAATTATCTTAAAAAATCAATTGAGCACCTTGACCAAAATTTTAGGTGACATGGCAGAAACCATTAATGAGCGTAGAAAATTGCCTTCAAGCAAAAGTACTCACGCATTCTAAAGAAAAGAGGGGCAACCCTCAATCTTTCAGGAATCAGGAGGATGAATGAATGATTTAGCGACACAAGTATTTACCGCCATCGAGGAAATTAAAAAAAGTTCCAAGACGGAAAGCCTCTCTACCAAAGAGCAAGAAATATTATTTCTGGCTTCTCTGATGGAAGAGGAAAATTAGAATGAACGCTATAAAACATCATAAAAATTTTGAGCATACTTTTGCCATTGTCCAAATTACAAGGTTGGGAGATCTACTCCAAGCACTTCAAGCGGCTTCGGCTTTTAAGTATCAACATCCCAATGTAAAACTCATTCTCATCGCGAGAAAACAATTTGCAGAAGGATTAAATTTTCTTCTAAAGCAAGTCTTCGATGAAATTTATAGCTTTAACCTTAAAGACTTTTACGGAGAAGATGGCAGTCAAGACCTAAATACTATCGTAAATAATCTTGATATATTTATAAAGAACATCAATAAAGAAAAAATTGATGTACTGATTAACCTTTCATTTTCTAAATCATCCTCTTATCTAACAGGCTTAATTGAAGCACGTCATAAAATGGGTCTTGAAAGAGATCAAAGAGGTGAGTTGATTATATCTGACAAGTGGAGCCAGTTTGTTTATTCCAATGTTATGAATGGAGCCAATAATCCATTTAGTCTTGTTGATATTTTCCGCAAAATGATGGGAACAAAACAAATTCCCTTAGTTTTTGGATCTGCCAATACAAAAAAAACCAATTCAAAGAAAATTATTATTCATCCATTTGCATCTTCTAAAAAGAAACGATGGGGAATAACAAAATGGGGAGAAGTCATTTATCAACTTCTTAAAACAATTCCAGAGGCACAAATTCATATTATGGGTGGTCCAGGTGATATGAATGAAGCCAATAGCCTTGGGGAAACCCCAACACTCCAAGCATTTAAAAAGCGAATTCATTTTAAAGTAGGAAAGTATTCACTGGAAGAAACTTTTGGAAATTTTCAAGATGCAGATTTATTTCTAGGTCATGATTCAATGGGCGGACACATGGCTGCTCTTCAAGCAGTGACATCTATTACTTTATCACTAGGCACAGTACGACCACATGAAACGACTCCCTATGGTCACAATAACTACAACATGGCTCCAAGAATAAAATGTTTTCCATGTTTTCCAGATGACAAATGCGACCTACTTCCTTGTCACGCTAACATCTCTCATCAATCAGTAGTGGCTCTTTCTCAAGCCATATTGAGCGGAGAAACTATAAACCATAAAGTTCTCGCTCAAAAAATATCTGCCTTTCATATGGATTCAATTCATATTTACCAAACTGAAATTAATGCTTCTCATGGGTTAACGATTCAAGACTTGGCTCAAAACCCAGAAACGATAAGTTCTATTTTTAAAAATTTCTATCAAGTCATGTGGACTTTCATGTTTGAAGAAGTGGAAATAAGACTTCCGCTTCCTTCTTTGAACAGAGAACTACTTTCGAACCTATCTCATTATCAGTCAGGTTTACAGCAGCTATTTGAATTGAATAATTTTGGAGTTAA
Source organism: Bacteriovoracaceae bacterium (assembly GCA_049318265.1). GTDB lineage: Bacteria > Bdellovibrionota > Bacteriovoracia > Bacteriovoracales > Bacteriovoracaceae > JBEIOQ01. The sequence goes on along the minus strand of JBMOGR010000002.1, from coordinate 335,140 downwards.
ATTTTCTCAATATATCATCGATGAAACCAAACTAGATTCTCCAAGGATTGATCATATTCGTGATTACTCTAGTAAACTTTCGGAGATCGATGGATTAACAAAAGTATTAAAAACTCATTATCCGTTACTCTCTCCAGTAATCGATTTTTATTTTGTTGCAAAAGCCAATTTATCAGGAAACAATGTAATTGAATTAGCCGAAAGTTCCTATGTAACCTTCTTTGAATTTAATAATGCAGTTCAAATTTTAAATGAATTAGTTGGTGCATGTTTAAATACATCTCAAGCAAAACTAATGAGAACAAACAAAGAAGTAGTTAAGGAAATTGATAATTAAAGGAAATTGAATGGTCAGTATAAGTTTAAATTCTGTTGTTATTAATGAGAATTTTCAAGGCCCAAATACTCTTAAAGATTTGGTTAACCATGTGGCGCAAAAGCACATTGGATCTGAAACAATGATAACAGGTGTAAAAATAAACCAAGAAAATATTTATGGTTCAGGTATTTTTAGCGATGAGAGAAGCTTTGGCCCAAACGACCAGATCCAATTTTTTACTCAAAACCGCTTGGAACTTGTTTTTCACTTACTTGATAAAAGTAGCCTCTACTTAGATCAGTTAATTGATAAAACCAGCAAAGTTAGTGCTTTCTATGCTCAAGGTTTAATTGATCAAGCTGATCTTATTTTCTTAGACCTTATGGATACAATGGATATCTTTATTGAACTAATGACTAATATACATCGTACTGTAAGAATTGAGCTATCTGCAAAGATGTCTTCTGGTAAAAGCTTTCATGACCTAGAAATACATCTGCTGTCTGTTCTCAAAGCAGTCTTAAAAGCCAAAGAGAAACAGGACATAATCATGCTTTATGACTTGATAGAATATGAACTACTCGATAATCTAAAACAGTGGAAAATAATAGCCATTCCCGAGCTCAGGAACTTAAAGACAATGTAGGGTCTGGGCTAACTCCTGTCCGAAAAAAATTCTCTAAATATTTTCAAGAACTAAGTCGCTTAGAATCAGTGAAGTCAGAAAATACAATACAAGTTAAAATCATCAAAGAACTGAATTCATACTTTGAAGGTATCGTACCCACCATTCAGTTCCCACTTCGTTTTCTTACCTTGCCAGCTTTTAAGCATTATCAAAGTTGCCATATCTTTCTTCAAGAAAAAGGCAAAACAACTGCTGATCATTATTTTTCACAAGATTCGAAAGTAGAGTCTAAATTTGAATTGCAAGCGCAACACTTTAATAAAATGTTCAGCATGATAAAGAAAAGTAAAAATAAAATTTTTCATCAGAACTTAGTTCCGCAAATCGATCTTAAACTTGTTGGTTCTTTTCTGGCGAATGCTTTTAATTTGAGAGATCATAATTTAATCATTATCATTTCAAGACATGACTTTTTGCAACCAACGGCACATGAAATAAAACTTTTTGATGATTATTCGTTAGAACTTCCTCATTTTTTTGAAAAAAATCTTATTGTAACTGGTGTTAAAACTAGAAGACTTTATTATACCGAGGCTCTTAAACTTTTTCCGCAGCCTTTACAGATTATTGACGAAAAAGGGTCTGTTATCTTTCAAAATTTTCTAACTCCTATTAGTGGCTTAGTAAAAGAGAAAATTGAACTTCCTCAAAACCACCAGCTTCTTCTCTATCAAGGAGAGGATACAGATACATCTTCGGAGCTTTTTCATCATCAACGGGTATCTCTTTTAGGAGAACTACTTAATACACTTAGACACGAACTAAATAACCCGCTATTTGGTATGAAGTTGACCAGTGATTTATTAATACATGAAGCGTTTGATGAAGAACAAGCTTCGATTCTAAAAGAAATTTCAATAAACGTTACTAGATCACAAAATATAATGGAAAATTTTTCTAATCTTTATACCAATACAGACGTTTATCAAGTTTGCAGTCTAAAAAAAATAATCGATGAAGCTTTAACTTTAGCAAAAAGTGAAATTAGACAAGTGAGAGTTAATCAATACTTCGAAGGAGAAATGCGTCCAGAGTTCAACATTTTCACTAATCCAACTTCCCTAGTTCAAATATTTTTTAACCTCATCATTAACTCCTCTCAAGCAATGAGGCAGGCACAGACAAAATCAGCTTCTATTATTTTTAATTTTAAAAAACTTAATAATCAAATGATTATAGAAATGATGGATAACGGGCCCGGAATACCTGAGGCGATCGAGGATAAACTTTTTGAACCATTTTTTACAACGAAGGTCCATGGTACAGGTTTGGGACTTGCAATAACGATGAATCTTGTAAAACACTTAAAAGGTAAAATTCATTACCAAAAAAGTTCTTTGGGGGGCGCTCAGTTTAATATTAGTTTTCCCTTTGAAAATATGTGTTTACCCGAGATGATCAAATGAAAATTTTGATTATAGAAGATGAAATATTAATCCAACAATCACTTAAAAAACTTCTTATTCGCAGAGGTTGTGAAGCTTGGACAGCTTCCTCAGGGCAGGAAGCGCTAACACTAATAGAGGCTCAAGAATTCGATCGCATTGTTTGTGATTTAATGCTGCAAGATATAACTGGTTTTGATATTATAGAAGAGTCAAAAAAGAAGTATGATGAAAATAAGATAAAAGAATGTTTTATCATTATGACTGCTTATAGCTCAGAACAAGTTTTAAGTAAGGCCCGTGAATATGGCTGCGTTATACTTAATAAACCCTTCGACTTAGAGCAAGCTTTAAAAATTATTACGGCAAAAGGTTAATTATGGCCAAGACACAAAGACAATATCAAAAGATTACAGTGGTTTTAAAACCAGTTGTTATTAATGAATTTTACAATCTTCTTCCAAATCTAAAATTATGGTTAGAACGGAGAAAAAAACAAATTCAATTTCTGGACCATGAAGTTGCTCGACTTCATAAAATCTACAAAGCAAAAGATCTAGATCAAATTAAGTTTATCAAAGAATCAGAACTTTTTAGTGAGTCGGACTTGATTATTTCACTTGGAGGAGATGGAACACTTCTGGGTATTTGCCGAAAAAGTAAATCATCCAATACACCTATCTTTGGCCTTAACCTTGGACATCTTGGTTTTTTGACTGAATTTACAAAATCAGAATTTTTTGAAAATTTAAGTCAGTTCTTCGATGGAAAATATAAAATTAAAAGACAAAGCCTTTACCGTGTAAAAGTAATGACTGCCAATAAATTACGTTTTCAAGAAGTTTTTCTAAATGATGCTGTTTTAAATAAGAAAGACATTGCTCGTATGTTTACTCTGAAAGTCGACGCAGATAGCGAGCTTATTTATAATATTAGTGGAGATGGGCTAATAATTAGTTCTACTCTTGGATCTACTGCATACTCATTAGCCGCTGGTGGACCAATAGTTCATCCTGACGTAAAAGCCCTTATCCTTACTCCAATCTGTGCCCATGGACTCACTCATAGACCATTAGTGATCCCCGATGAGTATAAGATTCAAGTCAAAACGCTCAATCAAGAAGATAACGTGCTTTTAACCCTCGATGGCCAAGTAGCTATAGATGTAAATTCAAAAGACGCTATTCTTATCGAAAAAGACAAGAAAAAATATGTGTATTTAGTGAAAAATCCTGAGAGAACATTTTTCCAAACTTTGAAAGAGAAGTTTGATTATGGTAGACGAGATACATAGAGATGTTTCACAATACTCTCTAGGAATCGAGTGATCATTTCTGAGAGGGTATCATGTCTACAAAAGCCTTAGTCTTAAAAGCATTAACACTTCATAACTTTGCCACCTTTGATAACGGTCAGATTCATTTTGATCCAGGTTTTAATGCCATTATTGGTGAAACAGGGTCAGGGAAAAGTTTAATCCTCGAGGCACTACAACTTATATTAGGAAGCAGAGCAGATAAGAAACTGGTTAGGAAGGATAGCGAGTTTTCAAGTATTGAAGCCAGTTTTAGTTTTGTTGATGATGAAATCAAAACCTATTTTGAAGAAATTGGTTTTCCCGTAGAAAATAATGAAATATTAATTAAGAGACTTATCTACAAGGATGGACTCTCTAAATCCTTCCTTAATTATCAGTCTTGTAGCTTGGCTACGCTGACACAGGTTTCAAAAAGGTTTGTTGATCTAGTAGGTCAATTTGAAAATCAGAAACTTCTAAGCGAAACATATCAATTATCACTATTGGATCATTATGCTGGCCTTAAAAAGGAACTTTCCAATTATCAAAGCTCTTATTTAGAATTTGGAAAAACCAAAAATAACATTGAGCAGCTATTGGTTCAGGGTTCTTTGCGTGAACAAAGAATAGATTTTTTAAAATTTCAAAAAGATGAAATTGAAAAACTAAATCCTTCTGAAGAAGATGAAAAAAATCTTTCGCAAGAAAAGTTTTCTTATCAAAATAAAGAGCAAAAGCAATTATGCCTTGGAACCATCCTGGGTTTACTGTCAGATAATCATGATGGTAAAGATGCATTAACGTTTTTAAAAAGTGCACGACAAATAATGGATAGGAATTCAAAAATTCTTAACCCTCAATATTTAATTGATATCTCAGATGCCATATTAAAAATTGAAGAACTTTCCTTTTCTTGTCAAAAAGAACTAGAAGAAGAATCCACTGAATTTGATATTGATCTCATCATGGAAAAGCTAGATCTTTATAACCGCATCAAGAAAAAATTTGGCCCAACCATTGCCCATGTTAAAGCTCAATACCAATCGATGGATGAAGAACTAAATCAACTTCTTCATCTAGAGGAAAACCTTGAAGATCTCCATAAAAAGATGGATCTTCTTCATACGCAAAGTAAAAAATTTGCACTCACTCTTCATCAAAAAAGGGAAATTGCTGCTGCCGCTCTCTCCTCAGAACTTACTCAGTTAGTAAGAAATCTAAAAATGAAGGGCTCAACACTTAAAATTCAAACAGAACTTTTAAATGAATTGGGAAATTCTGGTTTAACAGGTTTAAAATTTATTGCAGAAACTAATCCTGGTGAAGGTTATTTTAAGATTAAAGATATTGCCTCTGGTGGAGAACTCTCACGAATTCTTTTGGCCCTAAGACAAGTCTTAGCTAGCAAAGACTCTATTTCAGTATTTTTGTTTGATGAAATCGATACTGGAATGGGTGGAGAAACTGCTCTTTGCATTGGTAAGTCATTGAAGGAAGTTTCAATTAACTCTCAAGTCATTGCCATTACCCATTTACCTCAAATTGCTGTTCACGCCGACAAATTGATTCTTGTAAGTAAGGACACTATTAAAGACCAAAAACGTACCGTTTCAAGGGTTTCAGAGGTTGTTGGGGAAAATAGAGCGAAAGAAATAAGCGCCATGGTACCATTAAACTAGGCTAATAAACTTTACTTGATTGTATTCCATTTGGATGAAGGTTTTTTGTTCAGGAAAAAAACCATTATTGATGTAGTGAAAGGCCTTATCAGTACTTTTTAATTCAATGTTTTCTTTGATGTGTGAATGCCCCGCTACAATAAAATCATAGATTCCACGAGCGTGATAAGTTGCCCCTTGTCGAAAACGACTCCTATTTTTATCTTCGTTATAACTTCTTTTTCCATTCTTTTTTGAAAGTTTTGAGGCATTGGTTCCAATGGCTTCGATCAGACTATAGGGAGCTATATGTCCTATAATAAATTCTATGGGCTTACTCATTAAGACTTGCTTATAGATTTTATAACTATAGTTCCCCGGTTCTAATTCATCTCCGTGGGAAAAATAATAAGACTTACCTTGAAAATTAGTGGTCCAGGGTTCACGATGAAAAACAAGTAGCTTCTCGCTTAAATTCTCTTTTTTTAGAAGCTGACGAAATAAATTCTTAATATGAAGATCGTGATTACCTTCAAAATAGTGAACAACTTTACCTTTGCGAACCAATTCAACTAACTCATTAAAAAATTCAGAGTAAAGTTGGTAATACTCAGGATAGGGTCCAACCATTAGGTCAAAGATGTCACCCAGAAGAAAAACTTGATCAGCCTTTTGAGTAGCCTCGTGCTTAAAAAACTTTAAGAGGAGCCGATAGCGATCATCCTGCGGATTTTTTACGTGAACATCGGATAGTGATACAAATGACATATTGGAATGATACTAAATTTATAATCATCCCGCCAAGGGTTGAACTCTATAATATTTGAAAACAAACATATCTAGAGCTTCTTTGTAAATGGGATTGATCTTATCAAATTTAAGACAGATTTTATGCCCTTTATAGATTAGTTTATTGTAGCTATCCGGTTCAACGGATAAAACATTAACAACCGTTGCGTCTAATTCAATTTTACGATCGCCAATTTGTAAAATCACGCCAACAATACGGTCTCCAATATTGAAATATTTCATTTCCATTTTTGTCATAATAAAGGAAAGGCCACCTGTGCCTACATCGAAGAGATTCTTTTTAAATAATTGTGTGTTTACCTTTTGCGATAAAAAACTCTTATAGAAAGTTGCCTCAGTCGTCATTGAAGGAACCACATTTATTCTTAAATGCTGTCTACGTTCAACATGAGCGATCATTTGTGGAATAGTAATGACTAATTCACCTTCTAGGCTAAGACTCTTCACAGCCGTTTGAAAGAAAACTAAATCACTTGGAAAGAAAATATTGACATTTTCTCGGCTACCGACAACGGTATGAACCATCTTAACATCATGAGGATGAGCTCTAAGCAGTATCTCATTCTTCGATTTTCGCACAATTTGGATCCACATTTCGACAGTGACTTTTTCATCACCATGCATGACCCAAACAAGAACCGGACCCATTTTATCTTTTGCCGATGCAATTAGCTCAGAAATCAGTTTAGAGTTTCTGTTTTCTTTCAACTTCTGTTGATTGCCAGTCATATTGCCTCTTTTTTCTTAAGCCATTTTTAAAAATTCACTTCCATACAAGGTTGCCCCTGTATGGAAGTGTGGGCTTAAGTTAGAATAACTTCGCTCAAAGTTATTCTATGGGTCGTGTTATCGTACTATTAAAATAATTTCTTCAGAGTCTCTTAAAAAGTCTGCGAAAACCAATTCAAAGATTTTTTAAGAAGGGGGAGAAACTCGCGCTCCTCCCGCATTCTGTTTTTAAATTAACCAACAAGTCTCATAGCACTCATTGGAATTGCATTGGCTTGTGCTAATGATGACATACCAGCTTGCTTCATAACATTGCTTGAAGCTAACTTTGCTGAAGATTCAGCCACATCAGCATCCAAAATTGATGACTTTGCAGCATCTTGGTTTAAGGACTGAACCTCTAAATTATTCACACTTGATTGCAATCTTGACTGAATAGAACCCATACCTGCTCTAAATCCAGATACTTTTTCAATCGCTTGATCAATGCTTTGGATTGAAGAGTTTGCTTCATCTTTTGACTGAACTCCAGATCCACTTACGCCGATCGCTGAACTTGTTGAATTTGAATTATCAACATCGAATGAAATTTTATTTTGTTCACCAGCAAATGCTCCCACATGAAAATCAAGAGATCCTTTGCCAGATTCACCATTTAATAGTTTTGTTCCGTTAAAAGTAGTCGAGTTTGCAATACGATCTACTTCAGAAACTAACTGTTGGTACTCTTTATCTAAGTAAGTTCTTTCTGTATCACCCACTGTATCTGATGCTGCTTGAACAGAAAGTTCTCTTAAGCGAATCAAGATGTTTGTTGTTTCTTGTAATCCACCTTCTGCTGTTTGAACCAAAGAAACACCATCATTCGCGTTTCTTGTTGCCTGTCTTAAACCTCGAGTTTGAGCGTCTAAGTTAGTGGCGATGGCCAAACCAGCAGCATCGTCTGCTGCTTTGGTAATTCTCTTACCTGATGAAAGTTTTGCCATTTCATCCTGTTGTTCCATCGAGTTGATCCTGAGGTTCTTTTGTACTTCTTGTGAAGCTACATTCGTTGCGATTCTTAAGCCCATGAGTATCTCCTTGTTTGTGGTCGTGGCGTCCCATCCGCCAGAGGACCGATTATTCTTTGTCAGTAATTGAGTTAATTTATCTGACAAAAGACCTATCGAATTACTCGGAGATTTCTTTAGACAATTTTTATCGGGTATTAAATAAATTATTAAATTTTGAACAAATTCAGCGAATTAGCCATTGATTAAAACAATCAGGTATTATGTCTTTTAAGGAGTTAGATGATTTGACTGTTAGTTTTGGACCTTGGACTTTACTAAACTTAGGTCTTTATCTCGAGCAAAAAGAGCTACAAACGATTCAATATGATCTTGATCGATGTCGATTTTATATTGAGTCTCCATGTAAGTTGGAACTTGCTCCTTCCACAATTCTTGCTTCACATTGTAGAGGAAAACTCCTGCCTTTGTTTCTTCAGCATTGGTTTTTACAGATACAACTTGCTCCCACTTACTCATCAAATAGAGTTGTAAATGATCAGGACAAAAGTTTAAATTTTTATGATTTTTGAGACAGTGAACACAAAAAGCATTTTCACAAATATCACAAGTCCCAACACTCATTTCATCAGGATGTCTTTCGCAAAAATATTGTTCCGAGACCGGGTGAAGACTATGGTTAAGATCTATTTCAATCTTTTTTTTTTCTGAAGTTGTTTTATTTGTTGCTAAATTCATTTCTTGAAGTCTCTTTATAACTTCATCGTGAATTTCGTATTGGGGCACTTGGTTTTTTTTATCTTCATTAAGCATTTTAGCGCGGAGAAGATTATAGCCTAAAAATAAGACAAATCCCATGAGCACAATGACCATGAGTAAAGCTATGATTGTGATGATGAACAAAGACTGTTCCATACTAAATAATATGAACTACGGTCACAGGTTTGTAACCTAAAAAATGATTAAAGAAACGCCTCGCTTCAATTTTAAGCTCTTCTTCTTTGCGATCCAAGTCTTTATTCTTCAGTTCACCATTTAATTTGTCAGTTATGAGTTCTTTAAGGCCAGAGAGCTTAGATTCAATCTCTGGTAATCCAACTAGGTCAATTCTCACTTTAGTTTGGTTTTTTTCAGGATGAATAGAGATTAAAACAGTACCTTGTGTAGCCATTTTTCTACGTTCTGAAATTTTCTTTTTTGGAATTGGCATTTCTTGGCCATGAATAAATATAAGTTCTGGAGCATCTTCATTTGTGAGTTTAATTTCTCCATTGGCATGAATATGCATAGTGGTAAAATTATAGATAAGATGAGTTTTAATTTTAGGAAAATATTCTTTTACAAAATCTATATGTTTTTGCAAAAAGTAAGATTCACCGTGAATGGGAGCAAGATCTGTTAAGTCTAGTGAACTATAAACTTCTTTAAGGTCACTTTGGCCTGGGTGTCCTGAAGCATGAATTGTTTTATCATAGGCAGTTAATGCCCTCGCTCCCTGTTCATAAATTTTATTATATATTTTAGCCAATTTTTTTTCATTCCCAGGAATAGTTTTGGAACTAAAAACCATTAAGTCACCTGGCTTCAGTTTCATGTGATTAACTTCACCATCTACTAATCTTCTAAGAGCAGAATGAAAATCTCCCTGACAACCGGAGACAAGAACAATGACTTTTTTACCTTCCAGTCTTTCGTTTTCAAGATCAAGTAGGTCTTTTTCATCTACATCTAGAAGGCCTAGTTCTCTAGCTGTTTGAACATAAAACTTAATTGAGCGACCAAGGATGGCAATTTTCTTTTTGCTTTTAGCAGCACTCTCAAAAATTGTTTTTAGACGATGTATATTAGAGGCAAAAAGAGTAATGAAAATACGATCATCATTTCCACTAATGACTTCTTCTAAATCATGAATCAATTCTGCTTCAGAACCAGACTTACCTTTATTTAAAATATTTGTACTATCAAGTAGTCCAAGTCTGACCTGGCTAATTTCCATCGCCTTTTTTATAGCTGGAAGATCAATTGGCTTTTCATAGCTTGTTAGTAGATCAACTTTAAAATCAGAAATATAGAGTGTACTGCAAATTTTTTCTTTGTCTTGTATGAGCAAACCATAAGTTTGAGGAATCGAATGGTTCACGTGATATGGTTTAATTGTAACATCAAGAAATTCTAAGGTAGATCGCTCATCATAAAGATGTATAAATACTTTTCGTCCTTTCTCTTCTGCCTTTTTTCTTATTAAAGCACCGGCGAAGGCTGGAGCCCAAACTTTTATTTCAGGCAAGTGATCTAGTACGTGCAAAACTGCACCAATATGATCTTCATGTCCATGAGTGATAACAAGATCAGTAGAAAGACTTTCATCAAGATAAGTATAATCTGGAATTAAATAGCGAAGATCAAAAAAATCATCATATGGAAAAAGAATACCAGCATCGATGATGACCCATTGATTTTTTGTTTTCACCACGGTCATATTTGAACCGATTTCTTTTACACCGCCAACTGGAGTAATGCTATAAACCGATTTCATCCGTTGTAGAATTCTTTGATTCGCGCAGAAAGGATTCCTGCTGCCACATCAGTCTCTTCCCCTACAGTAAAATCAGCATACTGCTTTTGAGGATCAAGATATTTTTGATACATCGGTCTTACCGTATCGTAATATTGTTCAATAACTGATTCTAACGAGCGACCTCTCTCTTTCACATCTCGGTGAAGTCGACGTGTAAAACGGATGTCAGAGTCAACATGCAGAAAACATTTAATATCTAGAATATCTCTTATTTCTTGATCAAATAAAGTAAAAATACCTTCAAAGATGACAATTTTTGCAGGCCCTACCATATTCACTTTATCAGAACGCTGACTCTTACTAAAATCATAAACCGGAGTCGAAACGGGTTCACCAGCCTTGAGAGTCCTTAAATGTTCTCTTAAAAGTGGCCAATCAAAAGCATTTGGATGATCGAAATTCGCTTTTCCGCTGGCAGTATAATTACTTTGTGGTTGCTTAGGAAGATAGTATGAATCCATATGCAGGATACAGGAATGATCAGGAGAAATTTGATTTAAAACTTTTTTGGCAAAAGTGGTTTTTCCCGATCCCGATCCGCCTGCAATACCAATAAGATAAATCATACGCCCTGACCTCAAAATACCTATAAATAGCCCTGTCAAATTTATAGGGTTCTATCACAGAGAGTTTCAAAATCCCAGACTGAATGGTAAAAAATACCATTCTTTTTAGGGGATTATTGTGAATAAAGATAAGACAGAAACTTACTATTTTGAAGTCCAAGTAAACTATCCTTTGCAGTACGGGGACTTGATCGATGATATGGGTCATATGGCAATGTCAGAATTTGGTTGTGGAGGCATTGAAGAATTCTCTTTAGATGAACCCAAGGTAGATCAAATACTCGGAGAACGCTCGTATTCTGGCGGGGACCTGCCACTAGAAGTGTTAGAAGAGGTTGAGGCACTTACGCTTAAAGAAAAAGATCAGCAATATAATTATTTTTTTTACGGTAATGGGGCTGAAGAAGAGTCTAAGGAATTTTTCCAATTTATAAATCTCAATTTTCCCCTTGCCCAAAGTGCTCGTTACCAAAAGGCTGAACAAGATTGGAATATGGAATGGAAAAAGCACTACGAACCTATTCTAATCAATCAGAAGCTTGAAATTGTTCCGGCATTTTTTCAAGACTATAAATCCCAAGCGAACTGCGCACTTTACATTGAGCCGGGACAAGGCTTTGGTACAGGAGGACATGAAACAACTTATCTTTGCTTAAAACTATTTTGTAGTTTAAGTGAAAAAGAATCACTCGCGACTCTAGATTTTGGATCTGGTTCTGGAATTTTAGGTCTGGCAGTTCTGAAAATGAATTTATGCCAAAGTTTGGACTTATACGATATTGATCTTGAGGCAATGAAAAATGCACGAGTTAATTTAGAAATTAATCATTTGCCTGAGCAAAAAACAAGATTTTTACTTCCCCCTGAGAGAGAAAAATTACAAGCCAACTACCAGCTCGTTTTCGCCAATATTCTTCTACCAGTCTTATTACTGGAGAGAGATCAATTAATAAATTACACAGAAAAAGATGGCCATCTTATTTTATCAGGTATTTTAAATGAACAAGGTAAAGAGCTTCAAGAATCTTACCTTTCAACCGGTAAAGTAAGACTATTAGAAGTCGTTTCTAAAAATGATTGGTCAGCTCAGCTTTATCAGAGACTATGAGAGCCCACTTTCAACAAAATATTTGCGAAGGTAAATTACATTTAAGTGGTGATGTAGCTCATCACCTATTAAAAGTGGTAAGAATTGAATCCGGTGAAAAATTAATGCTTCTTGATGGGCAAGGAAATACTGCTGAAGGCTTGGTTGTAGAAACTTCTAAAAAAGATCTTACACTCGAAGTTTCTAAACTGATTACTAGACCTCGTCTTGGAGAGCTAGATATGGCACTTGGCGTGGTCAAAAAAGAAGCACTTGAAGAAATCTTGAAGGCCACAGTAGAAATGGGTATTAAAAATTTGTACCTTGTTCGTACCCTATATTCTCAACCATTACCCGAATGGTCTGAACGTTATCAAAAACTTTTAATCAGTGCACTTGAGCAATCCAATAACCCATACCTACCTAAGATCTCTCTGCTTGGCTCTCTAAAGGAAATTCCTTTTCAAAGTTACCAATCACTAGTTACCTTTTCGACCATTGAAAGTGGCACAAAAGATTCCATGGATTTAAATAATACTCTTATTTTCATTGGGCCAGAAGGTGGATTTTCAGCAGATGAAGAAAATTTTTTAAAAGAAAAGAGAAGTTCATTCTTAAAACTTCCCCTACCTATTATGCGAGCTAAAACTGCAGCAATTTTAGCTACAGGATTTTTACTAGGTCAGAGTCTTAAATAACATTGAAAGTCGTTTATCTTTATGAGATTCTAAAGCAATCTTTCATAGAGGAAAAACCATGATCAAAAATGAGTCAACAAGCCGCCTTAAAAACTTTTCGTTTCCAAAAGATATTTTAAATGAAATTGAAGTCGTTAAAGCACAACTAAAAGAAGAAGATTCATTTAAAAATACTGAAGAAGAAAAAAAACAAATTGACGATGAATTAGATTTTAGGTTCACCGCTTTAACCCAAGGCTTGGGTTTTCATCAAGAAGAAAAAAATAAAATAATTGAAATTGATCCAATCAGAAGTGCCAATAAGCCTATGTTGAAAAGCACTACTATGTATAATCAAAATGTCAGCCTTAAGAAGGAATTCGATAGTGTTGATCGTGGAGATTTAAGTCCACTTTACAACACTCAAGGTACAAATAAGCTTGATACTCACCCTCTATTTAGCCACACTCAATTTGCGGGACTAAAAGATGAGAGTAAATTGCAGACTCAGAAAAATAAAATTATCGAAAATTTCAAGCTTGAAACTGAAGTAGAAAAAAATGTGGCACCACTTAAAGATCAGCTATTTGCTTGGGCTATCGATCTTGGGGTTATAATCCTAATGCTTTCCCTGGCCATTACAGTAACATTTGCAACTCTGGGAGTGACTGATATTAAATTTATCTCATCACTCTTTACAGCTTCTGAAGCTGCAACTTATATTGCACCATTTTTTGTTTTCTTTTATCTTTTCTATTTCACTATTTTAGACCGTGAAGGAAATTTAACTCTAGGAAAGAAATTATTGAGAATCAGAATTATTGCTAAATATGATGATCGTTTAGGGCTTACTCAAAGTTTTTTACGTGCGGCTATTACCTTACTTTCTAGTCTGGCTCTTGGACTTCCTCTATTAATGGATTTTCAAGGCAAGCTTACTGACTCAATGGTTATAAAAGAAGATTATTAATGGAACTTTCACCAGAAGCTAAACATTTTCTTAAAAAATACGAGAACAAAAAAATTGTTTTTACTAATGGATGTTTTGATATAGTTCATCGTGGTCATGTTTCCTATCTCAATCATGCTCGTTCACTTGGTGATGCACTTTTTATCGGCCTAAATGCTGACGCCTCCGTTAGTCGTTTAAAGGGCCCAACAAGACCTATTAATACTGAACAAGATCGTAAATTTGTCCTAGAAAATCTTAAGTGTGTAGACTGTATCGATATATTTGATGAAGATACACCATTGGAACTAATCAAATTAGTTCATCCTATGATATTAGTTAAGGGTGGAGATTGGACTCCTGATAAGATAGTTGGGAGTAAAGAGGTACTTGCTTGGGGTGGACAAGTAATGAGTTTGCCTTTTGTTAACGGTTTTTCCACTACCAGTATTGTTGAAAAAATCCATAAACTCTAATGATCTTCTTTATTGATCGACCATTCTCTTCACATTCATTTCTCCCTTTAAGCAAGTTACTCATTCAAGATTCATTACTTCACCTCTACTTATGGAGCGAAACAAAGACTGAAGAAATAGCTCAGGATCTAACCTACCAAATAATACCCAAGGATAATATTCTCTATGCCCTAAAATCCTCTTTAAGGGATGGAAAAAGAATTATTGTCTCTAATGGAATAGGTTATCCTGTTCAATATGATGAAGAACTTTTCAAAAAAAGATTGGTTGTCGATAAGGGGCATATTTTTATGAGCTCAAGAGCAAGCTTCTTTTTTAGAGAGGGGCTTGATAGAATACAACTGCATGATTACCAAGATCTAGAGAAGCTCGCTCTTCTCTGGGGAAAATAGGAGTAGCTTGAAAAGCTTTTCAGAACTCATTCAAGATTGTCTTAGGGGGAATAGGCGAAGTCTAAGTCAGGCTTTAACTTCTATTTCTAAAATGACAAAGGAAGATGAAAATGAGCTTCTTAGTATTTTTTTGCAATCAAAAAGCCAAGCGCCTATTATAGGACTCTTTGGTACTCCAGGTGCTGGTAAAAGTAGCTTTTTAAATCTTCTTTCTCATTATCGAAAAGATCATCTTCCATTTAAAAAAATTGGAATGCTTTTAATTGATCCAAGTTCACCAGTTCATGGTGGTTCGCTTCTGGGAGATCGAGTTCGCTTGACCGAGCATTTTCTTGATGAAGAAGTCTATATAAGAAGTATATCGAACGAAACTAGTTTAGATGGGTTAAATCCAAGACTTAGTTTCTACCTTATGCTTTTATCACTTTTCGGTTTTGATCTTATCTTAGTGGAAAGTGTCGGAGGTGGTCAGGCAAGCACTAACCTTAAACGCTTTGTTGATCGATTAGTGATGATTTATGATCCACACAGTGGAGATGGAGTGCAACACTTAAAAGGTGGGGCACTTGATGTAGCAGATGATGTTATTATTTCTAAAGCAGATTTAGTCAACGTCAGTCTCATTATTCAATCTCTTCGTGAGTGGAGTAACCCAAATTTAAATTTTCACTCTGCTAATTTAATGGAAAAAGAGTCCTTAAATGAATTTTTTGATGATGTCTTTCATCAAACTACTAAAAATAGCCTTCAAAAACTCCCTCAAGTTCTTCTTTGGCAGGAGGCTGAAAGAGAATTCCGTACGCATTTCGACAACTACTTCACTCAATACTTCAAAAACACATCAATGACCGAGGAAAGCACTCAGTTTTTCCGGAAAAATTTTCCTCCTTTTTCTCTAAAAAACGCTTAAGTCAGATTTTTTCCCAACCGATTAGCTTGGTGAGAGTTAGGTGGGGACTTAACTTTCACTAACAAAGAGGATGACAAGGTTTTCATCCTTTAAATTTTTACCAAGGAGGTAGGCTTGTGAAAGGGGATTAACTTATGGGTATGCGTATTAACACTAACATTCAATCAATGTCAGCTCAACGTTCTTTAGGACAAGTGAGAAATGAGCAAGACAAAGTATTCGAGAGGCTGTCATCAGGCTCAAGAATTAACAAAGCGGCTGATGATGCTGCTGGATTAGCGATCAGTGAAAAATTGAAAGCAGAAATCCGCGGTTCTCAACAGGCAACACGAAACGCAGGAGACGGTATTTCGATGATACAAACAGCAGAAGGTGGATTGAACGAAGTTTCTAACATTCTAGTTAGATTGAGAGAACTTTCGGTACAAGCAGCTTCTGATACTGTGGGTGATACTGAAAGAAAATTTTCAGACATGGAATTCCAAAACCTAGTAAGCGAAGTGGATCGTATTTCTCAATCGACGAAATTTGGTGAACGTCAGTTACTAAATGGAGAAGGCGGAGTTTATGATTTCCAGATCGGTACTGGGAACGTAGCGGAGAATGATAGAATTTCATATATGGCCAGTGAATCAAACTCAACTGCTGCAGGCTTGGGTGTTTCTGGACTAAGTGTGGTATCTAAAGAATCATCTCAGGCTAACTTAGAAAAAATTGATATGGCGATTACAAATGTTTCGGGATCAAGAGCGACTCTAGGTGCTCTACAAAACAGATTGTCTTCAACTATCAATAATTTGGATGTGAAAACTGAAAACTTGTCAGCAGCAAACTCTCGTATCCGTGATACAGATGTAGCCGAAGCTAGTGCTGCATTGGCAAAAACAAATATTTTGTCAGCTGCTTCAACTTCAGTCTTGGCCCAATCGAACTCTCAGGGACAGTCTGCATTGAAACTTATTTAAGTGTAAAAAAGCATTTTCGAAAAGAAAAGGCCCCGAATGGGGCCTTTTCTTATGATTAATTCTTTAAATTATAATCCAGCTGTATCGTCTTTTCTTAGATAAGCAGGTTTATCAAACTCATCTTCATCAAAATTCATAAAGCCTAGTTTTTCAGCTAAAGATTTTGCTCTACCAGTATTAGCAGAGAAATCTTCATTCTTGAAAAACTCATTACTTGTTGCTTGAGCATTATTAGAAGTTGGTTGCTTGCTAGCTTCATAACGTGAAGCTGCTTCACGAATAGTTTGTGATAAGTTTGCTCTTGGAGCTGCAGCTACTGGCGCTTCATCTGAAGAAACCTTTGGAGAAGACCATGCATAATCATTGCTACTAACTGTTGACGTGTTTGCTGTATATTTTGATTCTACCATTTCTGTTTCTTCTTCAAACGAATGAGAATTGTTTGCTGAAGAAATTTGAGCGCTCCACATATTTTCTTCAACAACTTTAGTCACTTGTGAAGGAGCAGCGTTAACTTGAGCTGTATTGGAAGAATTAACTGAGTTAGACCATTGAGCTTCTTGTGCGCTTTTTTGAGCAGCTGCAAGAGCTTCTGATTTAGGTTGACCTAGACCTGTCGCGATTACAGTAACTTTAATTTCATCGGTCATTGAATCATCAATAACTGTTCCAAAAATAATTTCCGCATCTTCGTCAGCAGCTTCCATAATCAATGTTACAGCTTCATTTGTTTCATGAGTTGTAAGTGTTGAACTACCAGTGATGTTAATAATAATTCCTGTTGCTCCATCAATCGTAATATCTTCTAGTAATGGAGAAGAAATTGCTTGAGTTGCAGCCTTAATCGCTCTGTCAGCTCCAGTAGCAATACCAGTTCCCATTAAAGCTAAACCTTTGTTTGCCATAACTGTTGAAACATCAGCAAAGTCAGCGTTAATTAATCCTGTATTATTAATAAGATCTGAAATACCTTGAACAGCATTCAGTAAAACCTCATCCGCTCTCTTAAAAGTATCTACTAATGAAAGTGTTTCCCCAGCAAGATAGAGTAGTCTTTGATTAGGAATGGTAATTAGTGAGTCTACGCTGGTTTCAAGGGCCTTAATTCCCATATCTGCCTGCTTGCCTCTTTTCTTGCCTTCAAAATTAAATGGTTTTGTAACAACACCAACTGTAAGAGCTCCGAGCTCTTTTGCTAATTTAGCAATGATGGGAGCTGCACCGGTTCCTGTTCCACCACCCATTCCAGCTGTAACAAAAACCATATCTGAACCAGAGATAACTTCTGAAATTTTTTCATAAGCATCTAAAGCGGCTTTACGACCTACTTCAGGGTTAGCACCTGCACCAAGACCTTTGGTAAGTTCGCTACCAAGCTGAATTTTTGTGGCTGCCATATTTATGTTTAGAGATTGAGCATCGGTATTACAAACCACATACTCTACACCTGTTAGACCAGACTTGATCATAGTATTAACAGCGTTACATCCACCTCCGCCTACACCAACAACGATAATTCTGGCGCCAGTTCTAGAGTTTTTTGGGTCTACGATTTCGAACATATGTCCTCCGGTGAATTAAAATAATTCTTTAAACACATTTGATAAACGGCTTCCAAGGCGGCCGATAATATCATCACTATTCTTAGACTCTTTGTTATTAATTTGAACCGTTTCTCCTTGATTATTTGCTTCTGCATCTAAAATCAAGCCAAGAACAGTTGAGAATTTTGGATTTTGCATAATATTTGTCATGCCACCAAAAGGAATTGGGTATCCAACTTTAGTTGGCCGCTCTAGTGAATATTCACATAATTCACTCATACCATTTATTAAAGAACCACCACCTGTTAGAACGATTCCACCGGTGATAAGTCCATCAAGATTTTTTTCTTTGAGAGTTTGATTAATCACTTGGAAAATCTCATCAGCTCTTGCTCCAAGCACATCCGCCACAAAACTTAATGAAACTTCACGAGGTCGAGTTCCAATTAATCCTTGAACAGATATGTGAGCTGATTGATTTAATTTTTCTTTAAGGACACAACCATGATTAATTTTTATTTTTTCCGCTTCGTTATGTGGAATTTTTAATGCGACTGCCAAGTCATTAGTAAAATTATTTCCACCGACAGGGATAATTTGTGAGTGAATTAAACTTCCATTATGCCAAACAGCTAGATCCGTCGTTCCGCCACCAATATCTACTAACAAAACTCCCAACTCTTTATCAGCTTCAGATAAGACTGAGCGAGAAGAAGCTAAAGGTTGAAGGACGAGATTATCGACCCTTAATCCAGCTTGCTCTACACACTTAATTAAATTTTGAATTAGTGATGTTTGACCAGTTACGATATGAACATGAACCTCTAAACGAACTCCACACATACCTACTGGATCTTTAATTCCTGAGGTTTTATCAACTACAAATTCTTGTGGAATAACATGAAGAACTTCTCTTTCTGAAGGAATAACAACTGCTTTAGCTGCTTCAATCACGCGGCTTACGTCAGCTTCAGTGATCTCTTTTCCTTTAATGGCTACAACTCCCGTAGAGTTGAAACAATAAATATGATTTCCTGCAATTCCTACTGTAGCACGAGCAATATCAACTCCTGCCATTAGTTTTGCTTCTTCGATAGAAGCCTGAATTGATTTAACAGTTTGTTCGATATTAACGACAGAACCTTTCTTTAAACCTACACTTGCGTGAGAGCCAACACCGATTATTTCAATGCCTTTACCTTGCTCTTTAAGAGCAATAGTTGTGCAGACCTTTGTTGTTCCTAAGTCTAAAGCTACTAGAACTTGTTGTTCATTTTTCGATTTGCTTTTCATGAGATTCCCTTCTCATTTGGTCAACAATTTGACCGGAGGTTCACAGAATCATTCTGTAATTAGTTCGATGTGGTCCGTTGGTGGAATAAACTACTTTTATCCACCTTAATAGCTTAAGGTCACACTCAAAACTTGACAACTACTTTTTTCAGATTCGTGAGGTTAACTACAGTCGGGTATTTATTCTTACTTTCCATATAGTTCAAAATCTTTTGCACTTTCACGACCTTATTGGCCCATTCTTCTTCACCCAAAAAAATACTAGTCGGTTTTCCCTGGTATGAAAAAATCATGGTTAGGTCCTTTTTTGCCCCTACGATCACTTCAGATAGGTTTCTTCTAAGATCGGGTGGAATCTTTGCCACTAAACCAGCAACTTCAAATTGCAAGGACTTATCCATCTCTTCGATTGGAAACGCTAAAATAGGAAGGGGTGCGGATAAGATCCCTTCTTTTCTCATAAGCTCTTCATATCCCGGATCATAGAGCTTTCCATCAGTGCCAAGAACTGCTGTATAGCTTTGGCTATTTGGACCTTTATAAATTTGAACTTTCATCAAAGGAAGTGAACATTCAAAATCAAATTTAAGTGAACGTGAAAGAGGATCATAATCAATTTTATATCCTGCCAAGTAATACTTTTCGACCAATTTCTCAGAAAGAATTTTTTCTTTTACTTCTTTCAGTGAATGATTTTTTTCAAATTCTTTTACCAGTATAAGACTTAAATCTCCCGCTATACGAGGGGCGCACTCACCAAAGTTAGTTTGATAATTTAAATTTCTTCGCATTAAAAAATTTTTAGCAGCAAAGCTTGGAAAGGCAAAAAGCAGAGAAAGAGACAGTGAAATAAAGTAAAATAAAATCTTCATGACTATAGTCTAGTCAATTTTTACTTCCAATTCAAATTCTATTCCTAAAGAGAGCTTAAGCTCAGAAATAATAAAACGACTTAAAAAGTGAAAGTCCGAAGCAGAAGCCTCTTCTTTATTCTCCATAAAGTTTGCATGCTTATGACTTACTCTAAGTCCATTATAGCTTAGGCCCTTAAAGCCCATCAGATCTATCATCTGGCCTGCACGATGATCCTTAGAGAAATTTTTAAAGACGCAACCACAGGTTTTTTCCGAAAGTGGCTGAGTAGAATTTCTCATCGACAAATAATTCTTTATAAGTTCAGGGATAGTAGAGTCAATTCCTAGGTGTTTAAGTTTTGCTTTGACGATGATATCACCTGGTCCGACGAAATGATTTTCACGATAAGAGAAGGAATTTGGTCCTATAGGAACCACTTTTAACTCTCCTAACTTAGTTAACAGAGTAACTTCCTTAACTATATTCCCAATTTCACCCAAGTTTGTTCCCGCATTCATGAAAATGGCGCCGCCTAAAGAAGCCGGAATTCCTGTGAAAACTTCCCAGCCCTTAAGCCCGAATTTGTGTGCATGTGAAGTAAGAACATTAAGTGGTGTAGAAGCCCATAGATCATACTCATCATGTGGCTTTGAAAAGTCTTCTGAGTTCCATTCAAAATCGAGTTTTATCAAAATATCGATTGGGTTTTCTTCTAGAACTAAATTCGCTCCCCAACCAATAACCCGATAAGTACATCCTAATTGATTTAAATTTTTGATTGCATAAATTAAGCCATCAAGTGACTTTACCTGAATCAAATTTCCAGTCGCTTTCATTTTAAAAGTACTATAGCGAGTCAGATCAATATCAGTTTTGAAATCTAAATCTGGATGAGTAGAAAGTGTATCAGATAATTGTTCTATTAATTTCATAAAGCCTAAATGGAATTGACAACGTCTCTGATTTTAGTTGAAAGAGGTCCTGCCCCCAACGTAATCAGTACGCAGTCCTGCTCTTTAAAGCGTAATACAAGGTTATAGAGTTCATCCACACTATCCATTTCTTTCACGGGAACTTCAGTGTTCACTTGAATTTGCGCTACTAATTCACTGGTGTTAATTCCTGGAATTTCCACTTCGTTAGCAGCATAAATGGGTGCAATAAAAACATGATCAGCATCTTCAAAACAATGTAGAAATTCGCTCCAACACTTTTGTGTTCTGGTGTAGCGATGTGGTTCAAAGACAGCAATAATTTTCTTTTTCGTCATTTCACGAAGAGTAGCGAGAGTCGTTTTTATAGCAGTAGGATGATGAGCGTAATCATCAATAATCATCATGCGATTAACTTGGCGAATTTTTTCAAGACGCCTTCCTACACCTTTAAAACTCTTAAGAGCATGGGCAATCTCTCCAAATCCCAAACCTATATTATGAGCAATGGCAATAGCTCCAAGGCTATTTAAAACATTATGTCGACCCGGAAGAGCTAACTCAATGGTTGCCACTGATTCATTTAAATAATAAAGCTCGTAGGAGCTACCTTCAAGATCATGGTGAATATTACGGGCCGTATAATCAGCATCACTCATTAATCCAAAAGTGGAAAATGGAACCTCTATCATTGGAATCAAAGTGCTTAAAATGGCATCATCTTTATTGATAGCACAAATTCCGTAGTAAGGTGTCTTATGAATGAACTGCAAGAATGCCTGTTTTAGCTTATCCATATTTCCATAATGATCTAAATGATCAGTATCAATATTTGTTACCACCATGGCGACTGGATTAAGCCAAAGAAATGAGCCGTCAGACTCATCAGCTTCAGAAACAAAGAAATCGCCTTTTCCTAAGCGAGCGTTTCCTTCTAAATTAACGACATTCCCTCCAACTAAAACTGAAGGGTCATAATTATTTTCGACTAAAATTGTAGCCAACATTGATGTGGTAGTGGTCTTTCCATGAGTTCCAGAAACAGCTAGTCCATTTTTTTGTAACATTAATTGCGCCAGTAATTGTCCTCTTCTTATGACAGGAATTCCGTATTCTCGGGCATAAGCCAATTCTGGATTTGAAGAGTTAATAGCGGTACTAATAATGACTAGTTGAGCATGAGCAACGGACTCGGAGTGATGTCCACGAAAAAACATCAGTCCTTTTTTTTCTAATTTTTCTACATTCTTATTATAGTTTTTATCAGAACCAGAAACAGCAAATCCATGACCTAGAAGAATTTCAGCAAGTCCGCTCATGCCTATTCCGGCCACTCCAATAAAGTGGATACGTTCCAAATTTTTATTGTTGAACATCATTGAGAATTGCCTCCAAAACTAGCTCAGTACTTTTATCATGATATGAAGCCAATTGAGGAGGATTTTTCGCCCAGAAATATTGTTGATTAATAATCTCAATTATTTTTTGACAAGAATTTTGACTAAGTTCCTTTCCGCTATGGATATAAACTGGAAACTTAACTTCTTCTTTGAATAGCTTTGCGTTACCGTCCTGGTGATTATCAGTCGCCAATGGGTAGGGTACTAAGATGACTGGACGACCCACTACCCGAAGTTCAGAAACGGTTGAAGCACCAGCCCGAGCTAAAATCAGGTCACTCCATTGGTACTCTTCAGCCATGTTTTCAAGATATTTTTTTTGTTCATAAACAACATTTTGACCTAGTTTAAGCTCTTTCACTTCATGATCTAAACCAGTTTGATGGCGAATATTAAGTCTAAAAGGAAAATCCATTTGAACCAGTTCTTTCATCAATAGATTAATTTCTTGCGCCCCTAAACTTCCCCCAAAAACCAAAAGATTTAAATCGTTTGTAACAGCCCTTAAAGGAAAAGAAAAAGATGAAATTTTGTTACGGATAGGATTTCCCGAAACCACAACTTTGTTTTTGAGACGTTCACTAAGTCCTAGGGTCTTTTGAAAATGAACAAATATTTTGGTAGAAATATTTCCCAGTATTCGGTTTGTTAACCCCATGACTGAGTTTTGCTCAACAATGTAAACAGGAATACCCAAGAGATAACCTGCTAATAAAGTAGGGCCACAAACATATCCTCCGGCCCCCACAATAAAGGCTGGTTTTCTCTTTCGAATATCAAAAAAAATAGAGACGAAAGTAATAAAATTTTTAGCGAAACCTTGAAGTAACTTAATTGGATTTTTTATTCGTAAGGGAGTTGCATCAAGATGCCTAACAACGTGACCTTGAAACAATTTGTAATCTAATGGACGCTTACCAGTTAGAAATTCTACTTGATAACCTTTCTGCTGAAAAAGTTCACCTAAAGCCAAAGCAGCATTAATATGTCCACCTGTTCCACCGGCAACAAAATAAGCTAATTTATTAGTCTTCATCTTCGTCATCATCTTCATTTGTAGCTACTTGAGCTTTTGCTTTTGTACCAGATTTGACTGGAGCTTTTTCTTTGTCGACAAATTTAAGTGCAGAAAAGACTAGTCCCAGGGCCACAAAATTAGAAAGTAAAGATGAGCCACCATAACTAATAAATGGAAGGTTTAAACCCTTGGTTGGTAGCAGCCCAAGAACCACTCCCATATTAAGAAAAGCTTGAAATCCAATAACAAAAATAACAGCCGATATAAAGATCGATACTTTTCTTTCCTTGGCATTAATGGCCATCTTTAATCCTAGATAGATAAAAGAAAGGAAGAGGCAGACCACAAAACAAACACCCGCAAAACCTAACTCTTCACCTACAACACTAAAAATAAAATCGTTATAAGATTCAGGAAGGTAAAAAAGTTTCTCATTACTATTCCCAATACCCTGTCCAAAAATTGAGCCATTAGCAAAAGCAAGATAGGACTGAATAATTTGAAATCCACTACCCTTAGGATCTTTCCAAGGGTCTAAGAAAGCTAAGATTCTTTTCACTCGGTAAGGAGCTGCTCCAAGCATAAATAGAGCACCCATAAAGGCTGTAATTAAAAATGAATAAAAATATTTACGAGGAAATCGACTCATAAAAGCAACAAATGTCATTACTGATAAACAAATAGCAAAGGTTCCAAAGTCTGGTTGAAGTAATAAAACTCCTAGTGGAGCAAACATCGAAAAAGAATAAAGAATTTTTTGTTCAGTAGTGTACTTCTCAAAATCTTCAAAATATTTAAGGGCACATAAAAGAACGGAATATTTTACTAATTCTCCCGGCTGTAAATTAAAGCCACCTAGGTTAAGCCAACGATGGGATCCTTTGATGGTTACACCAATATGAGGAACAAAGGTTAAAAGGAGCAAAAATAGAAAGGCGATATTGATTTGATATCCGTACTTATACCAAAAAGTGAATTTACTTTTGCTAATGGTAAAAGCCAAAGCTATTCCTGCAACTGCGTATACAATTTGCTTAATGAAAAAGTGGCCTGAGCTACCAATGACCTCTTTGGCGTAGATGTAGCTAGCGGAATAGACCATAATGAAACCAAAGAGCATTAAAATGCCTACATTAATTTTAAAATAGCCGGTGATTTTGTCTTGTTCCATTCTGCCCCTACAAGATTAGCTTGTTCTATTATTTTAACAGAAGGCAATAAAGCTGCAATGAGTTTGATGGGTGTTTAAAAAAAGAAAGGGGGACTATGTCCCCCTTAGATAACTATAGTTGGAAAATAAGTTTTTTGTAGTAGTTCCCACGCTCTTCATAGTCACGGAAAATATCCGTTGCAGAATTCCCCGGAGAAAGCACGATGGTGTCTCCGGTACGAGACTTTTGATAAGCAATTAGAACTGACTCATCAAATGAACCAACAATAAATGTTTGGGTAGCATCACCTAAAACACGATTCATGTTTTCTTTGGTTTCACCTACAAGAACAAGTGTTCTCACTTTTTCTTTAATATCTTTAAGGTATTTATCATATTGCTGTTCGTTTTCTTTTCCACCAGCAATTAAAATGACGGGATCTTTAATGGCGTCTAATGATTTTCTCAACTCTTCCATCGTTTCACACTTAGAGTCGTTGTAGAATTTCACACCATTTTTTTCTACGACAAATTCTAAACGGTGAGGAATTCCAGGGAATTTTTCAATACCTAGCTGAATGGCCGTGTCAGAAACTTTAAGTGCCTTACAAACGGTAATAGCAGCTAATAGATTTTCGCGATTATTTTGTCCCACAATTCTCATATTAATTACTTTGAATTCTGAATGGTAATGAATATTAGAATGGATTCTCTTATCGTGAAAATGTGTTCCTTGGATCTCGCTGATTACTCCCATAGAAACAAAAGACTTTCTCGAATACCAATATGTTTGCGCATGTGCAGAACGCAAGAATGAGTTTGTCGCTAATGTATCAAAGTTAACGATCAGGTAATCTTCCTGATTTAAATTCTTAATCGGTTTTAATTCTGTTTCGATATATTCACTTACTGATTTAAATCGATTTGTAGGATATTTCTCATTGATATTTGTATAAAGCATTACGTGAGGATGAAAACTATCAAGCGATTGTAATTGCAAAGCCGAAACTTCAACCACGACATAATCAATTTCATTTTTATTAGGAAGACTATGAAAGTTAATGAATGGTTCTTCCGAAGTACCACCAACAAACACATTTTTATTATCTTGCTTCAGCATAAAGCCAATCATGGCGGCTGTAGTTGAACGTCCAAATGAACCACAAATAGCCACAATAGGTTTTGTGCAAAGTTTAGCAGCTAAAGCAAATTCCGAATAAACTTCTTTACCTTTCGAGCGAGCAAATTCAAGTTGGGGAAGTCTTGGATCAACTGCAGCAGAATAAACGATTAGATCTGCTTCTAAGAAATCTTCTTCTTTGTGTTCACCCAAAGTCATTGAAGGGGTCGGAACAATTTTCTTCACTTTCTTAACTTGTTTGTTTAAATCGAAAATCGGCTTCATATCCGTAACTTTGATTTCACACTCTATGGAATTAAAAAAATTAATAAGGGCAAAACCCGTACGGCCTAAACCAACAATTAAAACTTTCTTTCCTTTATATTTATCCATCGTTTTCTCCTAACGTAATTTCAATGAAGCTAGAGCAATAATCGCTAGCACCAGACCACCAATCCAAAATCTCACTATCACTTTTGGTTCTGGCCAGCCCAGTAACTCGAAATGATGATGTATAGGAGCCATTTTAAAAATTCTTTTCTTTCTCGTTTTATAGGAAGCCACTTGTAAAATAACAGAGACGGCTTCAAGCACGAAAATGCCACCAATAATCACAAATAGGAACTCATTTTTTGTAAGAACAGCTGTAGTTCCTAAAATTCCACCTAAGGACAAAGATCCCACATCACCCATGAAAATCTCAGCCGGATACGAGTTATACCACAAAAAACCGATCCCTGCGCCAATCGTAGCAGCAGAAATAATTAATAATTCGCCAGTATAGGGAACATGGGGAATAAATAAATACTGCGCTAACTCACGGTGTCCACAAAGGTAGGCAAGAAGCCCTAAAGCTGCCGAAGACGTAATAATTGGCCCGATCGCCAAACCATCTAAGCCATCTGTTAAATTCACAGCATTAGAAGAACCTACAATAACCAGTGAAGAAAAGACTACATAACCCCAGCCTAAATCACAAACCGCTCCTTTCATGAAAGGAAGATATAATTCACTGTTAATGACATTAAAATAAATCATGCAAAATGAAATTAAACCTGCAGTCGCAAACTGCCATGCAAGTTTTCCGCGGGCCGAAACTCCATCAGTATTCTTTTTAAGAACCTTGAGATAATCGTCAAGACCACCTAAACAAAAATAAGCTGCCGCGACTATGAGCACAAAAAGAAAAGGAAGAGATGAAAAATTCCCAGTCAAAAAACAGGTAATAAAAATACTACCCAAAATAAAGACCCCACCAAAAGTTGGTGTACCTGATTTCTTTTTATGACTCTCTGGTCCATCAGAACGTACGATTTGACCAAATTGTTTAAGCTTCATATAGGCGATAAAACGTTTTCCCCAGAATATGGAGATAAGAACTGAAAGAATAAAAGCAAGAAAAGAACGAACTGTAATGTATTTGAAAACGTTAAATAAAGAATGCTCCCCCGCAAGTGGGTAGAGGAAATGAAAAAACATTATGGCTTCCCTTTAAATTCTAATGTTCTTTTATACCGAGGATACGCTCTAGTTGTAAAGAGCGACTACCTTTAAAGAAGAAGTAATCGTGTTTTTTAAATTCGCTTTCCCAAGACTGATCCTTGAAAGATTCGGAGTTTGAGGCGAGGATGGATTTTTGGCCATAGCCCCTTTGATAGGAATCCTGAAATCGACCGATAAAGACTACATTTTTAACGCCCTTCTCGGAGAGAAAGCGACCAATTTCTTCATGGTACTCTTGGCCATTATTTCCTAACTCATTCATATCACCTAGGACAAACAATACATGGGTCAAATCAAAGTGGTTTTCTTCACAAAATTGAATAAATCCTTCTAAGCTTACACGCATAGAGCTAGGGTTAGCATTATAAGCATCGAGAAATACTTTTTTTCCATGATACTCAATCCACATTGAACGATTATCTTTGGGCTTAAAAGTCTGACTCAAATTTTTTAAAACCTCTTTTTGAGATGGAAGTATTGAGGCAGCCATTAAATAAGTCACGGCAAGATTATGAAAATTATGACGACCAATAATATGAGGATTAAAAAGTTGAATTTTTTCACCTTTCCAATCAATTTGGACCATTCCTGGAAAATAACTAAAATGAGCATCACCATCTTTTTCGCCAAAAGAAATACTCCCTTTTGTCATAGGTAGGGTTCTCAAATAATCATCGTTCATATTGATAAAAAAAGCGCCAACTCCCCCAGTGTTTTCATTAACTGAGTTATAAAGATATCCTTCTTCAAGAAAGACCTTTTCTATACTTCCAAAAAATTCTAAATGAGTAGCACCAATATTCGTTACAACTCCCATATTAGGAATCGCAATATCGCATAACGTTTTTATCTCTCCTGGGTGATTACTTCCTAACTCTATAATGGCGTATTGAGTTTCTTCTTTGATCTGAAAAATTGTTAATGGTACACCAAGATGATTGTTATTATTTTTTTCAGTGCAAATAACTTTAGATGGCCCTAGCGATTTTAAAAAATGAAAGAGCATTTCTTTGTGAGTTGTTTTGCCATTTGATCCAGAGATGCCAATCACTTTTTTATGGTGACCTTTACTAAGCCAATCCTTGATATAGGCATGGGCTAGTTGTTGTGTAAATAAAAGTGTATCTGAGGTTAAAATGAAACAACAATCTGGGTAATCATTTGCCAGTAATTCTATCTTTTCTTTGTGGATATCTTCACAAGCGACGATAAGTGCACCTTCTTTTAATAACCTTTCAACAAAGACAAAACCATCAAACTTCTCTCCCCTTAAAGCAATAAAAAGTGAGTCTATCGTCCAAGCTCTTGAGTCAGTACAAACATTAAATTCATTTTCTGGAATCTTACCGAATACTTTGGTCACCGATGCACATGATTGAAAAAGCTTAGAATGAATCATTTTTTTTCCTTCATTAACTTGTCGACCACGGCAAAATCCGTGTACTCATGTTTAACATCACCAATAATTTGGTAATTCTCATGTCCCTTTCCAGCAATGATAAGAACATCTTGATTTTCTAGTGCTAGAAAGGCTTTGGCAATGGCATCTTCCCTTTTAACGATAGCCTGATGGTTTGATCCATTCATTCCATCTAAAATGTCTTGAACAATGTCTTCTGCTTTTTCCAATCGAGGATTGTCAGATGTAACGTAAACATAATCAGCTTCTACTTCTGCAATTTTGCCCATAAGTGGTCGCTTTGCTTTATCGCGGTTTCCACCACAGCCAAAAACTAAATGTATTTTTGCTTCCGGAAAGGCATGCTTAGAGGCTTGGCATATATTTTTTAAGGCATCAGGTGTGTGAGCAAAATCAATAATAATTTTATAATTACCAAAGGCGAAAATAGAAAATCTTCCTTCAGTCATCTTATAACTAAAGAGGTCTGGCTTCACTTTTTTCTTCCACAGAAATTCACATAAATCCCAAGCGACTTCGAGATTACTTTTATTGAAGTGGCTCATGAAAAACAATGGAAGTTTATCCACCTTTCTTTCAATGAGAGTTTTAGTTTTTTCAACGCTAGGAAATTGACGTAAACTGGCAAAAAGCTCTTCTTCATAAGAAGGTATAAAACATGGAGAAGCCACTTTAAGGTGCCTTTCAATTAGTAGGACTTTTGCCTGAAAATATTCTTTTAAATTGGCGTGAAAATCTAGGTGATCTTGAGAAAATGAAGTCCAAGCACAGGCATCAAATTTAAATTTATAAACACGTTCCTGAACCAAAGAGTGAGAACTGACTTCCATAACAATTAAATCAACATCACGGGCATGATCAAATAATAGTTTTCTAAGATCGATATAAGGCGGAGTTGTTAAACCTTCTGGTAGGATTTGGTCTTGATTTTTTTTTACGCCAAGAGTTCCAATTGTTAAAACTTTTTTTCCTTCTCCAAGAGCAATTTGTCTCAGTAAATCAGTGGTTGTTGTTTTTCCGTTCGTTCCCGTAATTCCAACAAATTTTACCTGAGAAAAAGGAAAGGGAAAAAAATGATCCATGAGAATTTTTTGGCATTCTAGCCAATCCTCATCGGTAGTTACTAAAACATTTTTATATTGATCAAGAATTTTATGGGATTGATTCACTACTAGCACACCATATGTGACATGCTCTAAATGTTTGATTAAATTTTCTTCTTGCCCAGTTTTAATTTTATAAAAAAGTACAGTTTCGGAATTACTGTTTTGAGCCTTCCATTCGACATTTGAAAGTTTTTTTTCATTATCGGAGCTGTAATGAAAAGGCGTAACTCTATTGATGAGTAATTTTAAGACAAGATCATTATTCATAAGTTGGGGCGGTGTAATTTAATTTAACAACAACATCTTCATCAAAAGCGACACCAGGTTCAAGAGACTGGGAGGTAACAACACCAAATCCTTGATGAACAATTTTTAACTTCAGTTCACTTGCTAAATCCATTGATGCTTTTTTATCTAAGCCTAGAAAATTTGGTACAACCTGACCATTAATAATTCGAGAGGCTGCATGCACTACATGGATATTATCCATGTTATTAATTTCAGCTTTAGCAGGCACAGCAGGCCCTACATGATTAAGAGCTGGCAGTGGTTTTACTTCTTTAGCTACTTCCACTTGGGCAATAGTCGAAAATTCTTTATTTTTATAAAGCATGTACTGAGCAATCTTTTTAAATAATGGAGCTGCAACAGCATTACCGTAATAAAATTTATCTCGTGGATCATCAACATAGACAAAGATAACAAATTTCTTTGGAAGGTTAACGGGGTAGCCAATAAAACTTGCTACATATCCGCTATAACCACCGTTTTCGCTTACTCTTTGAGCCGTACCCGTTTTACCAGCTACTTTAAAATAGGGGATGATGGCATTTGTTCCAGTACCTTCTTGAACTGCCTTAGTAAGCATTTTCTCTAAGGCTTGAGCCGTTTTAGAATCCATAATTCTTTTTAAAGGTAAAGCTTCATCATCTTTTCTTTTAAGAATTGTTGGTGTTACTTTGATCCCATCATTGGCAATTGCAGCGTATGTTGAAAGAAGTTGTAAGCCAGTGACAGCTACTCCGTGACCGAAGCTTATATTAGATAAAGATAACTTTGTGATATTTTCTTTATTATTAACAATACCCTTCGACTCACCAGGAATTTCTATTCCCGTTTTTTCACCTATGCCAAATGCTTTTAATTCTTTTCTAAGCCTAGAATAACCTAATTCAAAGGCAATCTTAGTACTGCCAATATTGGAACTGTAGCGAAGAATGTCTTCCACAGAGAGCCATTCAAATTGCTCATGGGCTTCAGCTTCAGAGATAGTATGGTTACCAATTTTCATCTTCCCTTTTTCACAATAAAACTTTGTCTCGGCGGTAGCAACTTTTTCTTCTAGTGCTCCAGCAACCACTAATGTTTTAAAGACGGATCCAGGTTCAAAAGGATCAGTGATGAATGATAATCGTTTAAGATGGTCATCATAAAGTTTAGGACTATTGGCATCATATGAAGGGTAGTTGGCCATCGCCAAAATTTCCCCAGTACTAGCATCAATAATACCCATACCGGCTTTTCTAGCTTTATTTTCTTCTACGCCTTCTTTTAAGACTTTTTCAACTTGCCCTTGTAAGTCTCTATCAACAGATAAAACTAAATCATGGGAAAGTTTTTCTAATTCTAAATCATTATTTTCATATTTTATTGGACGCCCCTTAGCGTCTCGATAAAACTTAACTTCAACCTCTTTACCTATAAGTTCTTTGTTGAACTTTAATTCTAAACCCGACAATCCATTGTTATCTTGTCCCATGTAACCGATTGTTTGTGCCATAAGCTCGTGGCCTGGATAAAAGCGGGTAAATTCTTTTTCTAAATAGATACCTTCCAGATCTTTTATTTTTTCTACTTGCTCTTGAGATAATTTAAGTTTGCGAGCAAGAACTGTATAATTTTTTCTGCCTTTAATTTTACTTAAAATTTTATTATGGGCTAATTCTGGTACGACCTTACTAAGGTTTTTATAAATTAATTTATCATGATTAAGCTTAGGGATAGTAAAGATATTATAAGTAGGAATATTTATGGCGAGGGGGCTTCCATTTCGATCTAATATATTTCCACGAGGTGGAAACTTTTTAACCTTTCTAACAAATTGTGATTGAGCGTAACTTAGTAACTTTCCTCTATTCAAAACTTGAACATAAAAAGCTTTACTTAAAACTAGTCCAAATAGGGCAACAAAGACAAAAAGTGTAAAAAGAAGTTTTTTCTTATTTACCATAATTATGGAATCACTATTATTTGATCTTGTTTGGGTTCATTGAGATTATGCTTTTCTGCAAGTTCACGTAAGTTTTTAGCAGAAAGCAGTCTTGCTTTTTTTGCTAATAATTCTCTACTTTCGTGAGTGGATTCTTCAATTTGTTTGTTATAGCTATGTAGTTTGTAATCTTGCTCAACACTCTTCATCCTGAAGAGGACATAAAGCAAACACATCATAGAAAAAGTTAGAACAAAGGGAAAATAGTGAGATCGAAAAAGTAAGTCATTCAATTTCGTCCAATATTTGTTTTTGCTTTTCTTTTTTATCTTTGTCATAAGCATCCTTGCTTGGTGGAGGCGACTTTTCTATCACCCTTAACTTGGCACTCCGTGAACGGGAATTAATTTGTAATTCTTGGTCCGACGGTAAAATAGGTTTCTTAGTTAATATTGTGGCACAGTTTGGATTTTTTTCAACGATCTCCTTAAAAGTATGCTTCACAATTCTATCTTCCAAAGAATGAAAACTTATCACACACAGTCTGCCCCCACGACCTAAAGTTGAAAAAAGCTTTTCCAAACTTTCTTCAAGAACCGTAAGTTCTGCGTTCACAGCAATTCTTAAAGCTTGAAAGCTTCTTGTGGCCGGATGGGCGCCCCTATGACGATCTTTTTCTGGATAACTATGAAAAATTAGGTTTTCTAGTTCTTTGGTGGTGGTAATAGGCTTAATTTTTCTTTCAAGACAAATATTTTTGGCAATTCTTCTTGAGTATCTCTCTTCACCGTAAAGAAATAGAATATTTGCAATGTCTTCCTCGCGATAGTTATTGATGATATCGGCGGCTGTCTCTTTTTCGTTATTATCGTAATCCATTCTCATGTCTAATGGACCATCTTCGCGGAAAGAAAAGCCACGAGAAAATGTATCAAACTGGTGTGAAGAAACTCCAAGATCCATCAGTATCCCATCAATGCCATTGTACTGAGGGTGATTGCTTTTCCAAGACTGATCATAAAAATCTGCAAACTCCGAAAAATTCATTTTCAGTAATTCAATTCTATTTTCAAGCCCAAGACTTTTTAAAAACTTTTCACCATTTAATATTGCATCAGGATCCTGATCCGTGGCTAAAACAAGAGATTTCTGATGTTTCAAGGCAAGAGAAGTCGTATGTCCACCAGCACCAAATGTTAGGTCAGCAAAGAGAGCTTCTCTTTCACTGTTTTTTTCGGTTAAATAATTTAGGCACTCTTCTTTTAAGACAGAATAGTGTTGTCCATAATTTTCTTCACTCATTAGCTTAAAATTACATCCAAAATTTCTTTATGCTTTTCTTTTATCTTATTGGAATCTGTTACAACAGCCATTTTGTTTTCCGGCTTAAATTGCACTGGATTTTTATATAGTGAGGGTATTAATTCAACGATTAGTTTTTGAACAGATTTGTAATTAGTGTCCATGACTTTCATAATTTCTTCTAAAGTACAGTGGTCACCTTCTCTCCAGCAATCGTAATCAGTAACCATTGCCACCGTTGCATAGGCCATGCCGGCTTCCTTGGCTAAAAAGGCTTCAGTGGCGTTGGTCATACCTATGACAGAAGCACCCATGACGTTTTTATAAAAAAGTGATTCCGCCCGTGTAGAAAATTGAGGACCCTCGATACAAATGTATGAGCCACCCATAGCATAATCAACACTAGCTTTTTCGCATGCTTCTTTCATTCTTTTTTGAAGATTAAGTTCAATGGGATCTGCACATGAAACATGTCCAACTAAACCACTTCCAAAAAATGTTTTTTCTCGTTTCCCTTTAGTCCAATCAATAAACTGATCAACTAAGACAAATTTTGTAGGAGGTAATTCTTCTTTAAGAGAGCCTACTGCTGATACAGAAATAATATATTTAACACCAAGTTTTTTTAGTGCATAAATGTTAGCTCGGTAATTAACTTCCGTAGGAGTTAGAGTGTGACCTATACCGTGGCGAGGTAAAAAGAAGAAATTATGATCCCCAACTTTGGCCTGTAAAATTTCGCCAGAAGGATCACCAAATGGTGTAAGCACTTTATGTGAGTTTTCTATTTTAATGGCATCTAATTTATAAACACCAGATCCACCTATCACTGCCACGTTGATAACGTTGCCCATTCTTAATCCCCTATACTTGATTAAATAACATAGTTATTAATTACTTTATTAAAATCTTTACCTTAGGCATTTTAACTGTAATTTCACTCTTTTTAAAGGGAAACCCCATTCTAAAGAATCAATGCTTTCGTTCATGGAAAAGCTAAGCTAGAATTTTCCACTAGGGCTAGATCGGAGCATAATCAAATGAATGAAGCACTCACATTAAGCGAAGAATCGAAGAGATTTTTAATTCTTTACGCTTCAGAATATTTTCGAAGTCAGGGTTTTTTTACTGAGGCTTTATCTACTTCTCAAAAAGAGTTGAAAGAGGACCTGAATACCATTTTGGCAGGAAACCATTCCTCTGCTGCCTATAAAAAATTAGTCATGAATCTTATTGAGTCTGGAGCCTGGATTGGAAAATCAGGTCTAAGTCACCTTCAAACAATTTTTAGATTACCTGCTATACACCCTGAATTTACCAACGGCGAAGAACATAAAGCTATTATTCAAACTATTGTGGAAGGTAAAAAATCATTTTTTACCCATGAACAACTTTTTACCGCAGTCTTCGAAGAACTCAATTATCACTATTTTGACCCAAATTATAAAACTCCTCTAAAATTTCCCTTAATTGATGTCACTATTGCTTTAGTTCCTGGCTTTGTTCATGAACTTTACAGTAAGGCTCCCTTTGAAAGAGGCGTGCAAAATATTTGTAAACTTTATGGTATGAAATATATCGTTTTAAAAGTTCACGGTGCTAAAAACTCTCAATATAATGCTGAGCAAATCCATGCTCAAATTGAAGATTACAAAAAAGAAAATCCAGATACAAGATTTTGGTTTTTAGCCTATTCCAA
Organism: Bacteriovoracaceae bacterium; assembly: GCA_049318265.1. Classification (GTDB taxonomy): domain Bacteria; phylum Bdellovibrionota; class Bacteriovoracia; order Bacteriovoracales; family Bacteriovoracaceae; genus JBEIOQ01. The sequence continues at coordinate 300,093 of JBMOGR010000002.1, read as the reverse complement.
AGGTGGTATCGATACCCTTCATTACATGAAAGAACATAGTGAAGTCATCAATGAACATACTATAGGACTTTCAACCATTGCTTCTCCCATTTTAGGAAATCATCGTACCGATAATAAAGTTATTAAAATTCTTACTCCCAAGGAATTTGTCGCTGATAGCTTTCTGAATAAATATTTAAAACTCAAAAAACATAAAATAGTTCATCCACTCAAAAAATACCTTTCAGATAAGTATCAAGGAAACTGGTTTAAACATCATCATCAGGAACTTCCTAATATTTTCTACTCCTCATTGGCCCTTGAATCCCAGTGGTATCAAAGCCATTTGTGGATGTTAATGGCAAAAGTTTTTTTTAATTCAAAAGAAAACAATGATGGAGTTGTGGATGTAAGGGATGCTAAGTTTCCTGATTATTTTAAATCCTTTCACTTAGGTAAAATTAAAGGACATCACTTGATTGGGCTTCGCTACTCAAACTTTAATCAAGAAGCCCTAGTCGAATCACATATTATTGTTCTTCATTATCTAGGACTTTTAACTAACTAATTAAATTGTTTTGATTTCTATTTCTAATTCGCGATAAATTTGATCAGGCCATGGAAAACTTAATAACTTCATGGAATTCTTCATCATGACACTTTTAAGAAGTAGCTTCTTCTCTTGACTTAAATTCGATAATTCTAAATAAGTTTTTAAGAATTCACCTTCTCCTCGAGAAAGATCATTTAAAAGTGCTTTATGATTAATCATCACAAAGTATGTACGATTAATTTCTGCTTGAGAAGATTTCGCTTTTCTTAAATCAATAAAATATGCTCTTGGAGAATATTCAATCATGTTGCCACTTGTAGCGTCTGTTAACCATGAAGGCCAGCAAGTTAGATTAAATATAGCTGATACTGCAAGGGTTCTTCCCAACATAAAAGTCTTCGACTCATGACCATCAGTCTTCACTACCACTTCAGTTTGTTTAAAAGTTGAACGATCAACATTGTAACTCAGAGGAGTTCTACCAATTTCAACACCGTTTAAATAAACCATCGCACCTGCTGGCTCAGAAGTAAAAGTAATGGCATCTTCACTATTACTAAAAAGAGTGGCACATGCTGATAATAGAACAAAACTTAATAAAACTATTATTTTCATCTGAACTCCTGATTTCATCATAAAAAAAACCCCGACTGAATCGGGGTTTTTAAGATTGGTCATTTTTTTAAAAATTAAGCAATACTTTGAACTAAATCAATGGCCTTACCTAGAGACTTACTTTGTCTGTCGATAAAGTTATTTGACTCATCTCTTTCTGCTTCTTCTTTACAGCTAATGCACATTTCCGCTGTAGGGCGTGCATATAATCTTTGGAAAGAAATGTTACAGTCGCATTCACCACACTGACCGTATTCTCCAGCTTGCAAACGACGTAGAGCTTCGTCTAATTTCTTAGCATAGAAAACTTCACGGTTTCTAAAGCGTAAGCGAGAAGCATTGTTAACGTCAGCATTAGCTTGATCAACTTCATCACTTCTATCTTCATTTGATAGATTAAACTCATCTGATTCATAAACGTTCTTGAAAATCAGATTGTTTTTTTCATCAAGAATTTTTGTCTTTAAGATCTCAACCTGTTCTGCGGTCAAACCGTTCATCACAGATTTGGGAGCCACAGTTTTTTTCTCAGAAACTTTCACAGTTGTTTTTTGAACTTCCTTGTCTGTTTCTGCAGTGGTCTTTTTCTTCATCAAGTTCTCCTTGTGCTAATGGATCAATCACTTAATCCAGACCGCCCTTAATATTGAGCAAAACTAATTTAGATATCATTTTAAGAGTTTCAAAAACGCCTTGTCCAGTATTCGCCGTAGCTTCAAAGTCTGGTACTCTACGCTTGTTCAGTCTTTCTCTCATTTCTTCAACAGTCATGACGTTCGGTAAATCCCTTTTATTGTACTGAACAACAATTGGCAATTTCTCTAGATCATAGCCTTGTTCTATAAGGTTCTTCTCTAGGCTGGCAAGAGACTCAAAATTGGAGTCCATACGCTCAACCTGTGAGTCAGCCACGAACACAACACCATCAACACCTCTGAGTATCAGCTTTCTACTTGCTTCGTAAAAAACCTGTCCAGGCACAGTGTATAAATGAAACCTAGTCTTAAAACCTCTAATTTCCCCTAAATCAAGTGGGAGAAAATCAAAGAACAAGGTACGTTCGTTCTCTGTGTTAAGACTAATCATTTTCCCTTTAACAGTTCCACTAGTCTTCTGGTAAACGTGCTGAATGTTAGTCGTTTTACCCCCAAGACCAGGTCCGTAGTAAACAATTTTGCAGTTAATTTCTTTGGTGTGATAATTTACAAATGACATATTTTATTCACCACCAGCAAAGGAAAATAACGCATCCATCTCTCTATCTTCGATGGCAGAAAAAAGATAACTTTTTCTTACATCTGTTCTAGTACTCGTAGCCTTTTGTTTATTAACAAAAAATTCAAGCTTAGAACACAGATCACGCATTTTGTTTTTTACTTGAGCAGGGTTTACCTGATCTTGATAGAAGAGTCCCACATAAAAATCTTTCTGTAAGAGTTTAATAGAAAGTATGTAGACGCCTTGATCAGCAGTATCGAAGGATAATCGGTATTCTGTTTCGGTTTTAGAAGGCAATAAACCCATTAATGCATGACTGGCCTGCCAAATACCACTAATTAATACACCCGCCGTTTGCCCATCTAATTTTGTTTGTTCATAAACAACAATCCCATCATTTCTTACGACAACAAAATCTAATTTCTTAGTTGTTTCATCTTGAGCAAAAAATTGCGAGATCACTTGATTTAAATTCATCTTACAAAGTTTTCCTGTTTTCAAGAGCCTTCGTGATTGTCATTGCATCTAAATATTCTAAGCTTCCGCCCATAGGAATTCCAAAACCTATTCGTTCCACGCGAATAGCTTTTTTCATCTGTTGCTTCAAATAACTACATGTAGCATCACCTTCAACGGAGGGATTAATGGCAAGTATCAACTCTTCAATTTGTAAGCGCTCGATTCTTTCAACCAATTGGTCTATTCCTAATTCATCTGGGCCAATTCCAATCAGTGGATTTAAAACTCCACCTAAAACATGAAAAAGTCCCTTGTAGTAGCCACTTTTTTCAATAGCTATACAATCTGTCACACTTTCGACAATACAAAGTGATTTGGCTTGAGCTCGCTCTCGGTGAAAACAAATTTCACAAAGTTTTTCATGCTCACGGGCAAACATTCCACATTCGATACATTTTTCTAAGGACATTAAACTTTTAATTGCTTCCGAGAAAGCCAATAACTTTTCTGAATCCCAATGGGTAAGAACTAAAACTTGGCGTGTTGCCGTTTTCTCTCCAACACCAGGAAGCTTAGAAAAATACTCAACAGCTTTTTTTAATTGCTCTGGAAGCAAGTTCACTTAAAAAAGACCTGGGATTGATAGGCCACCAGTTACTTTACTCATTGCTTGCGAAACCATATCTTGAGATTCTTTCATAGCTTGATTAATAGCTGTCTTAACCAAGTCTTGTAGCATTTCAACATCATTAGGATCAACACACTCTTTATTAATAGTAATTGAAAGTAATTCTTGTTTTCCATTAACTTTCACTTTAACCATTCCACCGCCTGAAGATGATTCAACCTCACGAGTTGATAATTCATTTTGTAGAGTTGCTAGCTTCGCTTGCATTTGTGATGCTTGTTTTAATAAATTGTTCATGTTTTTCATCTCATCCTCTTTTAGAATTTTATTCTAAATATTTATTACACTTACTTTTCATCGTTTAATATTATTTTATCTATTTTCATTTTAAATAGATTTTCAGCTTCCTGAACAAAAGGATTTTCCGTTAGCTGCTTCTTTCTACCCTCGATATGCTCTTCTTGCTTCTCAACTTCTATTTCAATTTTTGTTCTGAAATTTTCCAAGTTTTTTGACTCTTTGAGAAGGTTTAAATTCAGTTTAAGGGAGCCTGGAATCAAACAAAAGAATTCTTCCATTTCCTTAATAAGTTTTGTTTGGACATCTTTGTCGCTAAGATAATCGAAAAAAACATGGCCAGAAGCTGGAAATCCTACACGTACGAGAGGTGACTCATCTTCTAAGTTGAAGTTTTCTAAGATATTTCCCTGCTCTAGGTTAGCAGCCGTGGCAGGAGCTTTGTCAAAAAGGTGTTGTAACAGTAGATCCCAAGCATGTGTAGAGCTTTGAAAACGAGGAGCTTTTGGGGCCTGGCGTAATTCTTCTTCAAAAACTCTTAAGGTCGGCTCATTTTTTTTTTGATCAAAGAATGATCTTCGAAGTGTAACTTTTAAGAGAATAACTTCACAAACTTTGACAGGATCAAGTGATCGAAGAGCCCATTCAAAGTCCTTCGTTAGCGTTTCAAAAATCCAAAAAAGCTCTGAGGTAGTAATTTCGTCTAGAGTCTTTGCTTGCAATAAGTCATCTTGATAAACCTTAACAGGGTTATCAGTCGTTTGAATGATATCAAAAAGTGAATTTAATAAACTTGAAGCCAAATTTTTCAAATCAACATTTTCGTATATTAAAGTTCTAAATGTCTCGCTTAGTTTTTTACTTTCCCCCAATAAGAGGTAAGTTAAAAGATCTCTAATGGCAGATGTTCTGGCCAATCCCAAAGAAACAGTTAGAGCCTCATCGGTGATTTGGCCTTGAACGGAAAAACTAAGAACTTGATCCAAAAGAGAAAGAGTATCGCGAACTGAACCTTTTCCTTGTAAACAAATTTGAGTCAAAATTTTTGGATTTTGAAATTTTATAACTTCGACATCACAGATTTTTTTTACATGGGCTTCAAGCTCAGGAAGGTTTACATGGCGAAAATCAAAACGCTGACAACGAGAAAGTACAGTACCTAATAATTTTTCAACTTCTGTCGTAGCAAAAATAAAAACAACATGCTTCGGTGGCTCTTCTAAAGTTTTCAAAAGAGCATTGAAAGCCTGTGTCGAGAGCATGTGAACTTCATCGATCACATAAACTTTATACTCACCTTGAGTTGGCAAATATTGAACATTATCAACAAGGTTTCTAATATTATCGACCGAATTGTTAGATGCTCCATCAATCTCGATAAAGTCCATTGAAGAACCACTGTCAATATCAGTACAAGCACTACAAACAAGACATGGATTTCCATCTATCTTTGGATCGACACAACGAATAGCTTTGGCAAAAATTCTTGCCACAGTCGTTTTCCCAACACCTCTGGTGCCGGTGAATAAATAGGCGTGACCAATTTTTTTATTTACCAAGCTATTTTGAAGTGAACGAGTGACATGAGTTTGTCCAATCACTTCACTAAATTGTTTAGGACGCCATTTTCTGGCCAGTACTTGGTATGACATGAGACTTGCTCTTTTGTATCGGAATTTAATACTGATAAAGCGGCAGCCCACTGGCACAATAAAGGAATTAATACCGTTGCTTCGTTCCCGACCTGGCGGGGTTTTCAACCCAAATACTTGCTAGTGGACCACCGCAAGCATGGTAGCGTTTGGTGGTTCTTCTGTCAAAATGTATCGGGGTTAGACTGAGTGGGTTAAGGCTAATTCTTTAAACGATCTTCAAGCACAGTTTCATCAGAGGCGATGGTGCGAGTGACATAATCCGGAACTTCACTTCGATTAATGCTGAATAACTCTAAATTAGCGTCTCCTTGCATTAAGACTTCCATTACACGGTAAACTTTTAAATAACTTTTCCCCATTTCTGTTTTTAGAACAATGGCTCGAGTGGTATAGTTTCCTTCTTTAAAAATTTTTAGATGATCACCTTTTTTCAAACCATCTTCTCGACCACGATTAATAATCAGTGTGTCTGGTTTAATAACTTTTTCAATTTTTAAAGGAAACTCTTCATTGGGATCAAGCGCCCAAATGGAATTAGAAAAGAGGAGAAAAAGAAGAAAGTATTTCATACTCAGCGTATCGGTTACTTTCTTTTAATTCTTAGAAATTGTTATTCCTTAGCGATTCTATCTCCCGTTAAACCCAAGCGGCTTTGTCTCCTGCAATCCAACATAAAATCCTAAACTTATTGATCTTACAGCAGGATTATTAAAAAAAGAGTAAAGGCTGAACTAGCACTATATTACGAAATAATACATGCAGCTGCACTCCCCTCATTTAGAACGAGGAAAACCCTACGGGTTATCTCTTAGTATTTATGTATGAAGTTATATTCTCAGATTGACTTAAATTATATTGTTCTACTTATTTATTAAAACTCAAGCGACGAGTTGATTACTAGTAGATTGTTTTCACAGAATGAAACTCCAGGTTACATAAGGCATTTGAGACTGAACCTTGTCTGAACAATTTATGAGGATTTTCTATATCGAACTTTGCAGCTGGATACCTTCCATCCTCCCACTGAAGCTTTAAATATTCCTCGCGAGAAGAGCTTGAATCGATCAACATTCGTTTAACTAAAGTTTTCCACTTTTCAGGTAAGTCAGGAAGATCTTTAAACTTTTCCCACTCCTTTAACTTAACATCTTCTGGGATGGCATTTAAGAAGTGCCATTCAATCATCATAGCATTGGTTTCTTTAAGGTAATCCTGTTCTCTTTGAAGTTGATAATAGTCACCCGCAATTGTTTTTAAAAAATCTTCTGGAGAGCTGACATAACGGGAGTTTATCCTTGTACTCAAAGAAACATCTTGTATGGCATGTTCAAGTTCGTGGACCACTATGGCCTGAGCCAAAAAAGTATTTTTAAAAGTACTATGTAGTTTGACGTCAATCATCAAGTTCCCTTCGAGATAAAAAGCTTTCATACTTTGTGGTGTTGAATCGTATGAAATTGAAATTTCCAACTTTTCAAGTTTTTCTGCCATATCATCAGGTAAATGGCTTAAACGAGACGAGTAATATTGCTTATATGCTTCTTTTATTTTTTCTTGCTTAGATAAATTTTGCACTAAAATAGATGAAACCTGCGCCTTGCCTTCTTGCCAAATTGGCTTCTGTGTCTGATCAATTAGGTCTAGTATGGCGATTCGTGCCTCCTCAACCATTGCAGGAAGTTCTTGGCAAAAAACTTGGAAACTAAGCGTCCATATCAAAAGCAGAAGGATAAGCACTCTCATTTGGAACTATTCGGTTCTATGATGTGCTTCTTTAGTCTTTAAAACTTGAAATAAAGAGTTTTTTTGTTGGGTATTGTAAAAAATGGCCGAGACTATTTTCCTTCAAAATTATCATTGTTAAATATAGCCTTTTTATCAAGAACCAAGCACAAACAAGCACACGAATTATTTTTTCTTTAACAGCTTTTTCTTTTCAGATTCAGTAATCGCTTTATAATTTTCTTTAGTTGCAACTTTTTTTCCAGACTTTTTCTCTAGCTCCTTCCTTGCGTTACCTGCAATTTTACCACCTTCCTTAGCAGCCTTTTTATTTTGTTCAAAACCTTGAGCATCCTTGTTTTTTGCTATTTCTGTCGTTGAGGCTTCTCCAAGCATGGTAAAAATTAGTTCGAGGTCTGTCATGTGATCACGAAGATTATCAGTCGGCTTCTCAAACTCTTTAAAATTTTTATACTCTGACGGTGTCATCCCAAAGGTGGCCCTACTTATTTCGGCAGTCAAAATCGAATATTCTGTTTGCTCTTTTACTCCTCGTTTTTTCCACTCATTAGTAAGTTCATCTCTAACTGCAATACCTCGAACTCTTTTTTCGATCCATTCATCGCTGTATCCCTTGGCCTTATAAATCTCCCTCATTCTTTTAGCAGCAATTTCTGGATTTTCTATTTCATCTAATCGCTCGCTGCCAACTTGGGCTAGCCAGCGTTTGAATGGTTCTGCTTTGGGTGAAGGAATAGATTGAATGACTCTTAAAATAGTATCTGTTGCCCCACAATCTGTATCTCTTTCTTTCCCGTCTTGAGCTGTCATTTTTAACTGTACGATTTTTCCGTACAGTTCAATAAACCCTTCTTTTTCAGCAAGTTGAGTTTTTAGGTCAGACCAATAACGCCTAGGATTTGAGCTTTCGCTTAATATGGCTACAACATCAATCACCGAGAAATACCATTTTTCATCCTGCTCATTCCAAATTGAACGAACCTGTTTTTGTTCAAAAAGTTTGATGTTACTCATTTGATATTTCCTTAATTATTTCTTCACTTGAAACTGAGCACTTCATTTTTAAGTCCTATATAAATTTTTCTCGTTTTAATTCATTTTTCGATGCTAGTTTTAATAATTGCAAAAGTATTCCACTTTTCTTTTTTTCTAATCAGAAGAAAGCTCTGTTTCAAACTTTATTGTAGAACTTGTAGAGCAATTTACAAGTGAGGAGAATAGAAGATATAATAAGAAGTGTTTCATAGAGAAAAGCGTATCAATAAAGCACTTTTTTGTAACGCCCCGTTATCTTCTGAAATGTCTAGTTGATGTACTTGACGTGAAAGTTATTGAAATTTTAATTCCTAGATTAAAATGGCGGAGAACATGGGATTCGAACCCACGAACGGTTTAACCCGTTACACGCTTTCCAAGCGTGCGCCTTAAACCACTCGGCCAATTCTCCACTAAAAGGATGGTTTGAAGCTTGAAGTTTTAACATGGAAAAAATCTATTTGGCCAGTGATAAGGGAAGCCTTACTTATTATCGTGATTGTAGTTTTTTCGCTTTAAACGGAAAAATTCAGAAAGTAGTTTACCGCATTCAAGATGCTTAACACCACCCATAACAGTTAATTGATGATTCAATCGTGTGTCTTGATGAAGATTGTAATTAAGTGATAAAAATCCACCCTTGGAGTCATAGGCACCAAATACTAATCGTTCAATTCTCGACTGCCACATTGCTCCTACACACATGAGGCATGGCTCTAAAGTTACATAAAGGGTGGCACCCGTTAAGCGCCAATCTTTCGTCTTCTTGCTTGATTCTTGAATCACTAGAAGTTCAGCATGCCCTAAGGGATTATGATTTTTTTCTTTTATGTTATGAGCACGAGATAGTACCTCACCAGTATTTGATACTAAAACGGCTCCAATAGGAACTTCATCCATGGTAGATGCTTTATGGGCTTCTTCAAGGGCAAGTCCCATGAACCATTCATCTTCTATAAGTTTAGTAAGGAAGTTCATGATGATGATCTTTTTGTTTGTGGTGTTGAGACAGCTCTTTAAATTTTGTTTGTAGTTTCTTCTTTAACATCTGATTCCAACCACGGTGAAATTCCTTGAAGCGTTTTTTTTCTTCAGACGTTTTTAGTTGTAACTTAACTCCATAGGTAAGCCCTCGGCCAAATGAGTATTCTCTTTTTGAAATAACAACCGCATTAAACTCAGCATTCATATTCTCTTGAGTACAACGAATCACTATTTTCTTTTTCCGAGCTAAATCTTGAAATAAAACGACGCAAGCTGCTTGTCTTCGAATATCAGTCATTCTTCCTTCAAATGATTCAACTTGGGCTCCTTGGTGAAGCTCTACTTGTATTTTTAAATCTGGACGGAATCTAAAATCGTACTCCCACCATGAGGTACGAGGAAAAAAAATTGGTGACGACATCATGTAAAGTTCCATCCACATCGCAACATTAGCCGTCAAGTAAAGATAAAATAAAATATAGGACTGGCCTGTCAGAATTCCCCATAACAAAGAAACTGTCATGTACAAAACCACTACTGCAGAAAACATCCAAAAATAAAGTTCTAGACGATACAGTGTTTTAAAATAGAGATTATAAAAGGTAAGCCAAAAGATAAGTTTTATAATATGAACAAAATCAAAACGATGAATTCCCATGACAACTTCAATGTTCAAAGAGAGAAACAACATAATCATGGTATAAAACTGTAAATAGTAAGCTTGTTTGTGTTCGCGATTTAGTTGAATTTCTGCTTTGGCCATGGATCTATTCTACACCCCACATTCCTCTGGGCAAGAATGAAAAAAAAACCTCCACCAGGGAGGTTTAGATTTGCTGAATGTTGTTAAAATTTAGTGTTTCTTACCTTTATTCCTCATTTCATTAATGACGTTGGTCAGGACCATTTTCTTAGTGGCTTTTTTAAGCTGATTCGTAATAAGCGATTTTCCCACTAAACCAGAGAAATAAACTCCAGAGCTAATTAAGACTGGCAGGTCGTAAGCAAAAGACCTTTGCGACGAAGATTTATCAACGGTAGAACTCATAGAGAACTCCTTAACGTATTTTACCTCAGTCCTTGAGTGAAATTATCCGATAAAGAAGCGTAACAGCTCTTCTAAAAGAGGCAATCAAAACCCATCGCGCCTGTAAAAAATTCACATATAATAAGTTGTAATATCAAGAAAATTTAGGGGTAAGGATAGCTAAATGCAGAGAATCGCGGTCTTTTATAATTCAGAAGCTAGCCGGGCAGGTAAAGGGATCTGGATCGAGACAATTAAGAAAATTCTCTTTCGAAGTGAACTTTCCTTTATCGCTATTCAAAACCCTGATCAAATACAAACCGAAGTAGCCAATGCAATAAAGAATAATGTGGAAATTATTATTTCCATCGGTGGAGATGGTACTGTAAATCTACTCATTCAAGCACTGATTAATACCGACATACATTATCTTGTTATACCAGCCGGAACCGCCAATGACTTAGCCAGAGAGTTAGGACTAAATCGCAAAATAGATAAATCAATTGAACTAATCAGAAAAAATCAGTGGAAAAAAATTGATCTTATTAAAGTTAACGATAGAGTTATGGCCACTAATGGTGGAATAGGATTGGGTGCTCTGCTAACTGATGAAATAAATCAACTTCGAAAAAAGTACCCAAGATTTAAGATGGTCATGAGGTTACTTAAAAATAAAACCTATGATCTCTTTCTTGCTTTAAATATTTTAAGACCAAATTTAAAATTTCATGATGTAAGACTTAAGTACAACGGGCTTGACGAAGTTTACACTACGGCAATGTTAGTAATTTTGAATCAAGAAAAAATCGCAGGAAAAATTAAAGTTGTTGAGGGGAGCACTAACGACGATGGTATTTTTGATGTTGTAGTCTTTGCCCATAAAAACAAGGCATCATTAAGCCGCTGTATTGCTCAAGTTGTTTTGGGAAAAATTCCTAAAAATGATCCACATTTTGTGACTTTTCAAACTCGTAGTCTGAAAATTGAATCTATTAATGGGGAAGTTTTGCCATTTTGGGGAGATGGAGAAGTTTTTGAACCCAAGCATACTTATGAGATCGAAATTCTTCCTCAGGTATTAAAAGTTTATCACATGGGTAAAAGAAAATGAAAAACTTAGTCATTACCGGAGCAACAGGTTTTCTTGGTTCTGAATTACTTCCTAAAGCATGCGCAACTTATGAGAACGTTTATGCAATTGTAAGATCTAAGACTATTGAAAAGGTAAGAGAAGCACTTAGTATTTATAAAAATTTAAAATTAATTCCTGGAAATATTGAAAATACTGATGTGATAGAAAACATTGAAGACAGGGATAAGATTTATCAATTAGAATCTGATTTTCTACATGTAGCTGCTTATTACAATATTGCTAGTACTAAATCAGAAAATTACATAACAAATATTATTGGAACACAAAATATTATACATTTTGTCGGTCAAATGAAGAAATGTAAAAGCTTTCATTATGTAAGTAGTGTTGGTGTTAGTGGTAACTTTGAAGGAGTTTTTGAAGAAAACGACTTGGATAAAAAACAAGATTTTGATGATTTTTATGCCAATTCAAAATTCGATGCAGAATCAATAGTAAGAAATTGGGATACAAAAATCCCTAAAACTGTTTATAGACCCGGAATCATCATAGGACATTCGGAAACTGGTGCAATAAAAAAAATCGATGGCCCATATTATATTTTTCAAATTCTCCATCGCTTTAAAGACTTTGATCGATTTAAAGAACTCTTAGGGATGAGTAAATATTTACCTATGCCTTATAGTCGAACTGTAAATATTCCTTTCGTTCCTGTTGATGAAGTCGCCGATTTTATAATTATGGTACTAAAAGATAAGAGAAAATTTGAGACTATACAAACTTACCATCTGACCGGTAATGATGGCGGTGTTAATTTTGAGATGTTTATCAATCAGGCCTTAGAAGTTTTTAATTACGATTTAAGAGCAACTCCTCTTCCTCTTTCTAAAGCAAATGACTTTCTAGGAATGGGTCTAGGATTTCCTAAAGAAATTTTAAGTTATATGTATAAAGAATGCCTTTACTCACAAGAAAGTATTAAAAAGAATTATCCCCAATTTAAATTTAAAAGTTTTGATCAATATAGCAGCAAATTCTATGATTTTGCTTTAAACCAATTATTCTACTAGGGCCTCAACATGAAACACATTATGGCCTTAAATTTTCAGCCAGCAAAAAACAACCAAGATAAAATAATTAAATTTGGTGGGGAAGAAATTCGATTAACCGTTTTAGGTTGTAACTTCGACCCTGAATTAATGATGGAAATAGTTAAACGATATGATGGCGAAGTAGATGTTTTCGCTCTATCGGGAGTTCCTCCTCGAATTAAATTAGGTAAGAGACATCAAGCACATCCCATTACTCAAACCTTATTGGATCTTCCAAAAGAATCAATTATCTTAGATGGTACCGTTTTTAAAGAGGCTTATTGGCCATGGGCTTTAAGAGAATTTTTTAAAACATCGCCACATACTTTTAGACAAAAACAAATTGGGTTTATTTCAGGGGTAATTGAACTTCCCCTGGTACAGGCATTAGAAGACATTAACCCTCGTCTTGTTTTTGCTGACCCTTATGTACACTTAAGCATACCCAAAGTTCTTAAAGGTACGAAAGAACTCAATGAATATGTAAAGAAACTCATTCCTTTTTTAAAGAGAATTAAAATTGATGCTAGCAAATCTCACATTACGAGAGAAAAAATCGAAAATCATCCTAACATGGATGACTTTAGAAAATCGCAAATTTTTATAGGTAATGCCTCAATCTATGAAACTATCAACGTCGATTTCATGAAAGGCAAAACGGTTGTTGTAGATTATCTACCGCCCAATCTTGAGCGACGTTTTAGAGAAGCAGAAGTAGGAGAGATCGTAAGCTTTATTCCGCGTGATTTTGATAATCACATCATTAATTTTTCTATTGCTGAAGCAATTTTACTTTGCCTGAAAGATGACCGTATCCCATTAAACACAGAAGATATTTTGCAGTGGTTTGAAAAACTTAATTTAAAACCAGAGACCATTACCATATCTCCAGTGAAATCAGAGGGTCCTCAAAAATTTGCTTTTATTATTCATCCACTTTCAACCAGAGATATTTTTCGTGTCCCTGGCCTTAAGCTTCTTTTACCAATACAAAAGTATTTGGAGAAGCCGGTTGAAAACCTAATGACAAAGATTCCCGGCTCATATTATGGAAAAATTACGGGAATCAAAAGCGAAGAGAACGGAAAAGAAATTGAAGGTTTAATCTATGTTGTTATGGATACTCCTAAAAAATTATTGGAACAAGATCCTGAAATTGTTTATGCAAAATTAGTCAAACTTTGTGAAGATGCTTCACAAAACGAAGCTGCCATTATTGGTCTCGGTGCCTATACAAAAATAGTTGGTGATGCTGGTGTCACAGTTAACAATCTAAGTCCAATTCCGGTTACAACTGGAAATTCACTATCTGCATCCTCTACATTATGGGCGGCTAAAGAAGCTTGTCGCAAAATGGGATTTTTAAAGTGGAGTGGTATCAAAGGTGATTTAGTTCAAAATCGGGCCATGGTTGTAGGTGCAACTGGAAGTATTGGAAGTGTCTCTGCTAAATTACTCGCTCAATCTTATAAAGAAGTAGTTATTATGGCCCCTCGAACCCATAAACTTTTAGAACTGAAAGATGAAATAAAAAAAATAGCTCCTAACTGCGAAGTGATTATTACAACTGATCCAAATCAACATACGCCATTTTGTGATTTAGTAATCACAACAACTTCAAATCAAGGTGAACGGGTGCTTGATATTATGAAGGTAAGACCAGGTTGTGTTATTTGTGATGTGAGTAGACCATTTGATATTTCAGAAGAAGATGCCATGAAAAGACCAGACGTCTTAGTCATTGCCAGCGGAGAGGTTGAACTTCCAGGTAATCCTTATTTAAATTGTGATATAGGATTAGAAGGAAATGTTGTCTATGCCTGCCTTGCCGAAACAGCACTCCTTTTATTAGAAGGAAGGATTGAGCCGTTTACATTATCTCGTGAAATTAGTTATCAAAATGTAAAAGACATCTACAAAATGGCTATCAAACATGGTGTTCGTCTGGCTCAAATTATGGGACCTCAAGGTGAGATTACCGAAGAGGAAATGGCTCTTTGCCGAGAACACGCCATCAAGAAACGCTTAGAAATGGGAATTGATTAAATACTCAAGAAAGTACTTCTATTTTTCCTAGTTTTCCATCCAAAGATATTCGTTTAGCTTTTGAGAGTAAGTGTGTTGCATCCTTAACTCCTACGACAGTCGGCTTATTTAATTCTCTTCCAATAATCGCTGTATGAGAAAGCAAGCTACCTTTTTCGGAAATGAGCCCTTTACACTGGGTAAGAATAAAAATCCAAGCTGGGTCAGTAGATTTCGTGACAAGAATTCGGTCTTGTAGATTTTTAACTCCAATAGCTTCTTGAGGTGAGTGAAGAACTAGGGGCTCAGCTTCTAGTAAACCCGGAGAAGCTCCAAGACCTGTTAGAATTCCACCTTGATCGAGGGTTTCGACTTTAATTTCGGAATTATATTCATCAAAAGAAGGAATTTCATAACCTACGGGGTGACAAAAAAATTCTGGGAATTCGGGTAATCTAGTCAACCATCCCTTTTTCTTTTCAATTATATCGACCAAGTCTTTGGCTGATAATTTATTTGCGGCGTAAAGTTTTAAGTCAGCAAAATTAAGTGAGAAAAATTCTTTTAATGGTCTATTTTTAAAAAGATCAGGATGATTTTCTTTTAAGAGTCTAAAAGATTTTAACAAACTTTCTCTCACCCAACCATAGATTTCGGTTCTAAGTAGTCTTGTATTTTCTCTCGTTGCAACTGTTCTATGAGTAAAATTCATTAATTTTTTGAGTAAAAACTTATCGATAAATCCAATTTTATCCCAAGGAAAGTGATGTTCTGAAGTTTTATTTTCTTTAAATTCTTGGTTTCTTGTTTGGTATTGCCAAGATAGAAGATTGAAAAAATCATGAGGAGATTGCTTGAAGGTAAAGCTCTCAAGCTTTAGTTCTTCAAAAGAACGATTACCATAAAGTGTTAGGTAGTTTAGAATTTCTTCTGCTAAAGAGTTAAAACCTTTTTTTTGCATTTCTTGAAAAAGAAAAGCGTAGGGATTCTTTGTATTTTTAAATTCGGACTCTTTGGCCCATATTTCTAACTGACTAAGAGTCTCATCAGTTAACTCAGGATGATTTAACAATTTCTTTAAAGCTTTCATTGGCTTTAAAGAATCAAATTCAGTTTGAGGTTTAATTAAATAGCTGTAGTCTTCCTGCGAAAGATTATATTTATTTATAAATTTTTCTAAAAGATTGAGATTTATCATGATCAAATAATCATTTAAAATTGTATAAGCAAAACCAAGGTTCGATTCTAAAGTACGGAAAAAGTTTTTAATTATTTTTTGAGGGTCTTCAGTCTGATTCAGTTCAAGGTTTAAGCGATTCATATTATTTTGCGTGTCTTCAGCAAACTTTTCAAAAATACTATGATGAAAAATTCCAAGTTTAATAACTTCCATATAATAGCGCAATTTCTCCATCACAGTCCAAGAGCTATACTGAGGTAATTCCATTGTTGAAGGAATTTTTCCTCCAATCATTTTATGCCAAGCATCTCTTGTCGACTTACCACCAGGAAGGGAGTGAAAAACCGCGTAGTAATGATAGATGTGGTAGTATAAATGTCCTCCAAAGTAGGCGATTAAATTTGGTGAATGCTCTTTTAATGCTTTTACTTTATCTTGTGGCATTTTCAGAATTTCAAAAGAGCCTGTGAACACTTCTTCATAAGCCTTTCGTACAAAATCGGCATTAAGAGGAGAAGTAACTCCAGGGTAGGACTCGGTTAAATTAGTGTCTACAAAGTAACGTAGTGGTGGGAATTTTTGTGTGATTGCTCTGGTTTGAAGTATATTGAGCACACCAGCATCATCAAAGCACCATTCGATATCTGATGGCTTCCCCATGAACTCTTCAATTTTCATGACTTGTAAAAAAAGTCTCTCAACTTCCTTATCGTTTAATGTAGCTTTGTTTTGTAAGTCAGAAGGAACATCGAGCATTTTAGTATTTTCATCAGTACCAAGGGAATAATCAATTTTGGATTCTTTTTGGGCAATTGTGGTTTTAAGAACATCACCAAATCTATCAACATAGTATTGATCAACATCGACCAAGCCAGAAACGACTCCTTCTCCTAATCCCCAAGCTGATTCGATATAAACTAAGGAACTATTGCCTACTGGAGCTCGACTGAAAGCAACACCACTTTTTACAGAGCGGGCCATTTTTTGAATCACGACAGCTGCTTCCAACTGTAAATGAATATTTCTTTTATTAAGATATTCTTTTGCTCTATCTGTTTCACAAGACTCAAAACATTCATAAACCTTACGCTCAATGTCTGCTAGCTTTACATAAAGGTAGGATTCCATAATACCAGCAAAGCTATCTTCGGCTCCATCCTCTAAACTCATAGAGCTTCTAACAGCAAAATCTTCTGTATTCCATGTTTGTAGTTCCGCTTTGATTTCTTTCCAAAATTCTTCTGGTAGTTTGCCCGAATTCTTCCATTGATGAAAAGAAGTTGTGGTTATAACTAAGAAGGAAGGTACTTCTATTCCCCAATCCTGAAGCTTAAATAAGTGATATGCTTTTCCTCCGATGGAAGAAAGCTCTCTTTTCGCTTGATGATTTTTTCCCAACCACAACATAGAAAACCTTTAAAATATAAAATAAGTAAGAATTATTGAAAACTGAGTCAGAATGACAATGTATTCTGCCCATGTCTTAAGTTTTATACCGTTTTCCATCTTTTTTAAAAAAACAAAGTATGGTGACCAAAGTATTAAAAATAATAACCCAAATAATACTCTAAACCATATAGGAACATTGACACAGGTAAAGTAGATTTCAGCTCCAACTAGCGTTACAAGCTGACATAATAATGCGATTGCTACAGCAGTTTTAGCACCAAAAATCATTGAATATGTTACGTAGTCAGACTCTTCTTTAGGGCCACGAATTTTTCTGGAAAATTCCCAATTTGTAACACCAAAAACAATTGGAAATATGACCAATGTTTTTGCAGTAAAAGCATCAAGTCCAGTAGCAACTTGAAAACATACCGCGAGATAGAGCAAAACAATATAAGCAACTGGATGATGGGTAATAAAAGCTAAAGGTAAGCTTTTTCTAATTGTTTTCTCGATGAAAAACCATTTAAGCATCAAGATACAATATCCAAAAGTGATGAAAGCCCAAACTGCCTGATCTTTCCACATCATATTGCAACCAATAATTAGTGCTACAACAATACCAGCAAGGACCTTTAAATCTGACTTAAGTACTCTGCCACTTGGGAGAGGTCTAGTGGGGTAGTTTTTAAGGTCATCTTCATAATCCTTAAATTCATCCATAACTCTTAACAAAAGAGCAAACCAAACAAATGAGACGATGCCCCCATAGATGTTCAAAGTAGTCGGAAATGAAACGTGGTAAAGCTTTGAAAGGCACATAAGAAAACAAGTTGAAAGAATCAAGCTAGCAATGGCTTGGGATGGGGGATACATTTCCTTAATGTAGATAAAGAGACGCTTAAGCATTTTGATCCTTGACCTCAATAAACTTGAAAAGAGGCAAATTTTATTTTTCTAAAAAACTTATAAATACGTTTATGATAAAAGCATAACACAAGCCGAGGAATCCGCTTTGAGAAAAGTAAATTTAGGTTCAACATTAATAGAGCTGAATGAAGTTCAAAATCTGACATCTTTACTTACATGTCTTATGATTTTTGGCGTCATAGTTATATGTATATTTGCCTCCCATTGGAGTCTTTGGTTTTTTCCCTTTTCCTTCGCAATAATATCTGGATTGCAAGTAGCACTATCCATTTTGCTCCACGATGGTGCTCACCATAATATGCATAAAAATAAATGGTGGAATGAAGTTTTAACTGATTTTTTTTGCTCAGTACCTTTAACTACTTTTACAAAATATTATCGAGCCCTTCATCTTACACATCATCGTTACACTAGTTCTGAAATCGATGATCCAGAAAGACCGCTTTTTCGATATTTGGGTTTTAACTATGCCAAAATGAGTAAAAAAGAATTTTTCATTATGCTTGTTAAGGATCTTTTTGGTGTAACAGTGATCAAATACAGTATTTGGATGAACAAATTTATCTTTGGTCTTCAAAAAAATGGAAAACTAGAAAAACTCACACTCAGAGAAATATTTGTCTTTGTGCTTTTTTGGACAACATGGATATTCTTATTTTGGAAGATGCATATGTTGCTTCTATCTCTAGTTTTATGGTTTGTTCCGCTAGTGACTACGACAATTACTCTCATCAAATTGCATGCCCATGGAGAACATTTTTTTCCAGAATCTGATAATGAATTTGAAAGAACTTATACTCACGACTTTAATATTGTTACCCAGTTTTTTATCTACCCTTTAAATTCAGACCTACATCTTGAACACCATCTCTATCCCACAGTGCCTTGGTATAATTTAAAGAAGCTTCAAAACCGCTTAATGAAAGATCCTGAATATAAAGTAGGTGCCGACAAAGTTACAGTTGATGGATATTTTTTTGGTACAAAAACAATTTTTAAAGATCTAACTTATTAATGAAGGCCGCTTTATGAAAATTCTTGAGATTAATCAAACTCATCATTTGTTTAAAGAGTTTATAGGTCTACCTTACAAACTGTACCCAGGAAAAATGGATTGGGTTCCTCCTTTTAAAGAGTCCGTCTATCTAGAGTTAAGCCCCTCCAATACCTTTTTTCAACATGGAGAATGTACCCTTTTTGTAGCCATCGTTAATGACTCCGTTGTAGGTAGAATTTCTGCCAGCATAGATAGTGCTTTAACAGCCAATGAGAAAACAGGTCATATTGGATATTTTGAATGTATAGAAGATAAAGACATTGGCCTCGCCTTAATAGCAAAAGCTGAAGAATGGCATAGGTCGAAGGAAACTAAAATTATTCATGGACCACTAAATTTAAATATCTATACAGGTTATCGTTTTATGACAGACAGCTTTGAAAAAGCTGCCTATTTAGGTGAACCTAGAACACTTCCTTATTATCCATCTATTTTTATCGAAGCCAATTACAAGCCAATCACTTCATGGAGAACTTTTGAACTATCTGCTCGTCATCATGAACAAATAATTTCTGAAATGGCGCCTAAAGTTGCACAATTTAAAGATCCCAAAGCTGATTACAAAATTATTCCCTTGAGGTTTGATACATTTGAGAATGAACTTAAAGAACTCTATCCACTATGCCTAAGTATCTTCCAAGAAAATTATGGTTATGCTGATATGAGCTTAGACGAATTTTTGTCTCATTATGCACCGTTAAAAGCACTTTATCTTGAACACTATTTCCTAAAGGTTGTTGACGGAGCAGGTACACCAATTGCCTTTTCTTATGTTTATCCAAATAGAATTGAAGATTTTAAAAAAGCACAAGGATCATATACTGGTTATCATCCAACAGAATTTAAATCATCGACAGTTCTAAGTGTTTTTGGAGTTAGTAAAGCCTATCGGAGAAGTACAATTGCTTACGAATTAGTGTTGTATACATTTGATAAGCTTAAGGCAAATAATAGCCAATTAAGTTTTGCTTCTCTAACCAAAGAAGGAAAAACTTTTATGGATCACCTTGATTGTCCCGTTAGAACTTATGCTATGTACGAAAAGAGACTTTAATTGTTTTCTTGGAATTTTTTTACACTTCTCTTCTGGCTAATGTTTCCACTCATTATTAGTGGGATTGCTCATATGCTGGTCGTAAAAAAAAATTCTTTGTCATTTTTAAAAATTCCCATTAATGAAAAAGCATTTGGCGCAAATAAAACTTGGCGCGGCATAATTGTCATGCCCATTTTTGCTTTGATTTGTATTTTATTTATCGATTATTTAGAGAATGCAGAACTAATTATTAATCATGGATTTAAAACAACTTCTGCTTGGTTAGGAGGTCCTCTACTGGGTTTAGCCTACTCATTATTTGAACTTCCAAATTCGTTCATCAAAAGAAGATTAAAAATTCCCCCTGGGAAACTGGCCAGTGATCATAAATTTATGTTTTTCTTTTTAGACCATCTTGATTCTGCCACTGGTTGTATTCTGGTCTATCATTTTGTCTTCAATTTTCCCTGGTGGATTTTATTATCTCTCATCCCATTCGCCATTATTATACATACACTGATTAATTTATTACTTTATGCCCTTAAAATTAGGCAAAACCCCTTTTAGGTAAAAATTATGTCAAGTCAGGATTTTAACCACTTTTTATTACTGGCATCGATTGCCCTTATTCTTTCTCATTTTCTAGGTCATTTATTTTCAAAAATTAAACAACCTAGAGTCATGGCGGAAATTTCTGTTGGCCTAATTTTAGGTCCTTCATTATTTGGATTTTTTTTTCCAGCAGCCCAATCTTGGTTGTTTCCAGATTCAATGACTTCCTTGTTGGCTCTTTTGAAGGAATTAGGACTCATTCTTTTAATGTTTTGTTCAGGAGCAGAACTCAGACATCTTGATCCCAGAAAACACAAAAAATCTTGTACTTACGGAATCATTTTAGGAATTGGATTACCGGCTTTATTTGGAGGTTTAAGTTTACAATTTCTTGATTTAAGTTCTCTTATTGGTGAGCTTGGTGACAATGGTAAGTTAAAACTGGCCATTATTTTAAGCATGGCCGTAACTAGTATTCCTGTCATATCAAGAATCCTCCTTGATTTAAATTTGCTCAAAAGCAAGTTTGCAGAACAAGTTTTATCTATCGCTTTGATTGAAGATTTTATTTTGTACGCGCTTCTAAATGTAGTCTTAAGTAAAAATTCTGAAGCCCAAAACCCTATAAGTAGTTTATTTATTCATATTGCTATATCTTCACTATTTTTAGGTGCAGTTATTTTTTGGCGTGAGCGTATCTTTCTTTTTTTTAGAAGTTTTGCCAAAAAAACTACAACTGAATCTAATCACCTTTACTTAACCTTTATATTGGCCACACTGTTTATCATTATTTATCTCACGAACTATCTTGGAATAGTTAGTATGATAAGTGCTTTTTGCGCAGGAATGGTTTTAGGTAGTGGAACATCTGATAGAGTTGAAGAATTAATTGAGACTGTAAGACAGTTTTCTTTTGCTATCTTTATTCCTTTTTATTTTTTTATGGTAGGTTACAGAATTAATTTAGCTAGAGATTTTAATTTTGGATGGTTTCTTTTCTTTTTTCTTTTTAGTTCTTTCCTTAAAACACTTGGCGGATATCTCACGGGAAAACTTTCTGGAGAAAGTAGATTTAGATCTTGGGCCCTTGGTTTAACTCTAAATGCTAGAGGTGGCCCTGGAATAGTCATTGCAACGGCAGCCTATGATCAGAAAATTATCTCTAACACCCTTTTTACTACGCTTATTATAACAGCTCTTATGACTTCGTCTTTGGCAGGTAGTTTTCTTGATAAGTATAAAGCTAAATTAGCCGACTAAAAAATTATTCGAAATCCTTAGTCAGAACTGCTGCTAAGTTAAGCTTTGTAATCTCTCTCGCATAAGCATAATTAACGGTGTCCGGCTTATCACATTCTTTGTGGTAACATGGGGTTTTAGTACTCCAGTCTTCAATTGTAAGTATGGTTGAAATACCTTTTTCTAAAAATGGAACATGATCACTACCCCATGCCCCTAGAGTAATTTTTGACTTGAGCGTTGTATAATCAGCAGCTAATTGAGCAAACCAATTAGCAAGTGTTTCGTATTCTTTATTAGTTTCAAGTTCTACAATCCCGTTTGAATTATATCCAACCATATCCATGTTAATTACTAGTTTTAGCTTTTTAATGGTTCCTTCAGATTGAAGTAGACTAGAGTAGTTGGCTGCCCCCAATAAATTTATTTCTTCACCATTAGTTGCTAAAAATCTTAGCGTTTTCTTTAGTTTCTTATTTGAAAGCACTCTCGCCATTTCTAGTAGTGATGCAGTTCCAGATCCATTATCATCAGCTCCTGCAAAAAGTTTTCCAACAGAATCAAAATGGGCTACAACGAGAATAACATCATTGTTGACGATCTCTGGTTTCTTTTCTGCTAAAACACTACAAGCCCCGGCTTTATAACAAATTTGTTTTGTTTCATATCCAAGCTCTTTAAACTTATTTTCAATCCAAAGTGTCGCCTGTTGATTTTCACTTGAGCCAGCATAACGGGTTTTATAGCTAGATAATTTCTCTACAGAGAATTTTATGTTTTCTTTACTTGCTTCATCCACCATTGATTGAAAGGGATTTTCGTTTTTAGTTTTTAAAACCATAGGCTGATAACTATCAACCTTATTTAAATCAGCAGGTCTAAAAAATCCACGTAGTAAATATGGAAGTGGCTTTATGATATTTACTAACCATAGGCGGCCATCCTTTCTCACAGTAGTAATATTGTTTTCAAATTGGGAAATAAAATGTGGATCGAAAGTCGTCACTTGGTAGAGTTTATCATCTGCCAAAGTAGATAAAGAAATAAGAGATGCAAGTATTAAGATAATTGGTTTTTTCATAGCATTAAGGCTAGCTCTTCTTCTAAATAGCAGTCAAATATCTTTTGCCTTCTGCATAAGGTCATTTATAGCCTAAGATATAATATTGGTTGCTTATCGATTAAGGATTTTTATGAAGCGTTTTACTCTGGTTTTTAACTTCCATTTATTCGACTTTTCATTGTCAGCACCCCTTAATTGTAAAGAATCTAATAATAAGGATTATTACGGAATTTTTTTAAAAGAAATAAACTTCCACAAAAGTTAAAGACAATATTCATTTATTTGCTGTTCAAAGCGAGAATAAAACATACAAAGTTATTCCATTAGAAGCTGAAGTTGGATATCTACCACAATGTATGAACAGTAAGGTTAAATTGATTAAAACAAATTTAAAAAGGGAAGATATCCACCAACATTTCTCCTACTGTGGACAACAAAAAACCCTTTCCTTGTCAGTCCCCTAAGGTAATGATAATTTATTGAACCATGAAAACTCATACTCCTATTTCATTTTGTATAGTCACTTATAACCAACCTGATGTTTTAGAGACCGTCTTTGAGTCCCTTCTATTTCAGACCAATAAAAATTTTGAATTAATTGTTGCCGATGACGGCTCAAAAAATGAAACCAAAGAAATTATAGAACACTTCAAAGCAAGAGCTCCATTTGTTGTAAAACACGTATGGCATGAAGATATAGGTTATCGTAGAGCTGCTATCTTAAATAAAGCTTTTAAAGAAGCAGAGGGTGAATGCCTCATTGTTATGGATGGTGATTGTGTGGCTCATCCAAGATTTGTCGAAGACCATTATCAGACCTACTTAGAAAATAAAGGTCATGACTATGTGCTCATGGGTAGAAGAGTTGAACTTGGTGAAAAAATTACACCAAAAATTAATAAGTCATCCGTTTATGAAATTCTGCTCAAGCCTTGGTCAGTCGAACTTTTTAAATCATGTTATTTTGACCGTGATTCTCGTGGTTTTTTTAGGTCTTTCTCTATAAAAAACCAAGTACTTCGTTTTCTTATGAAAGCCGATAGCATTGTAGATATTATGGGTTGTAATTTTTCTCTTCCCACTTCGACCATGATAAAAATAAATGGTTTCAATGAATCGTTCACTCGTTATTTTGGTGAGGACAGTGATGTCTTTGTTCGTTTAAGAAATATAGGATGTCGAATTATTGGTAAAAAATATTTTGCCACTCAATTTCATCTTTATCATAACCGTAGACCTTTCACTAAAGAAGATGAAAACAAATACTTTGAGCTATTAAAAGATTTAAATTATAAGCGTTGTGAAAATGGCATTGCCAAGTTTTAAGAAATAAAAAGCCAGGATTTAACCTGGCTTTTTTATTATGCTGGAATAGACTCCGATGGAGAATTCATTTTCATTAGCAATAGATAAACTCCGCCACCTACGAATAAACCAACAAACCAAGCGTAATAATAGAGTTGGTTTAACCAACCAGGAAATGTTTCAGGATCGACAACATTAATCATCGTTAAAAATCCTGGGACATTTGGTATTACCCCAAGTATTAAAGCTATTACTGCACTTATGTTAAAACCATTGTTATACCAGTATCGCCCATCGGCAGTGTAAAGCTCATCCATGGCAACTTTTTTATTTCTGACCATATAGTAATCAGCTATGAGAATTCCACCAATTGGTCCAAGTAGGCTTGAGTAAGCAATCAACCACTTAAAAATATATCCAGAGGGGTCCGCTATTAATTTCCACGGAAAAATAAGTAAACCAATAACACCTGTAATGTATCCACCTATGCGAAAATTAATTTTATCCGGAGCTAGATTAGCGAAGTCATTTGCAGGACTTACGATATTGGCTGCAATGTTGGTAGCAAGTGTTGAGATAATAACCGCCATCATGGCAAGGGTAACAAGTATTGGTGAATCAAATGAACCAGCAAGTACGACTGGGTCCCAAATTGTTTTTCCAAAGACGATCGTCGTAGCACTTGTAACAACCACTCCAATGAAGGCAAATATTCCCATAGAAGGTGCCAAACCAATAGCCTGTCCAAGTATGTGCGCTTTTTGAGAAACAGCATAACGAGTAAAATCTGGAATGTTTAAAGAGACCGTGGCCCAAAATCCAACCATACCCGTGAGCGCAGGAAAGAAGAAAGCCCAGAATTCAGCGTGAGTAGTAAATTTTGATGGTTGATCTAATATGGGGCCTAGACCTTTAGCTGCCCAAAGCGCCCATGCTAGTAATGCTAAAGCTGCAAAAGGAAGAAAAAAAGCTTTAAAGACTAATAGCTTTCTTATGCTCTCAATTCCCAGATAAATTACCACCATATTTAACAGCCAAAAAAGAAAAAAGGTAATGGCTGGCCCAGTTTCAAGTCCTACCCATGCTGGAAAAATTTGAGGAAGAGTTGCAAAGACCGGTATCCAAATTTTAATAATGTGAAATAGAGCGAAACCACCAATCCAAGTCTGAATACCAAACCATCCACAAGCAACGATTGCTCTTAAAATGGCTGGAATATTTGCCCCTCTCATACCAAAACTTAAGCGCGCAAAAACGGGAAAAGGAATGCCGTATTCAGCTCCCACATGACCATTTAAAATCATAGGAACTACAACAATCACATTACCCAAAAAAACAGTAAGAACGGCTTGCCACCAGTTCATGCCCCCTTCAATTAATGAGCTTGCTAACATATAGGTTGGTATACAGAGACTCATGCTGACCCAAAGAGCGATGTAATTCGACATCTTCCATGTACGTTCGGACGCTTTGACCGGAGCCAAATCTTCATTGATGTAACTCATAAAACCCCTTATTGAGACTGAAAAAGATGAATTTATTGTCTATTTTTTTTACACCCTTGTAAATCCTGCTTAGGGAGCTAGAGATAAATTCATAGAGTTGATATTCTGAGGAAAATTTAAGGATAGTTACTCTGAGGAGAACACATGAAAAAATTATTACCAGTCGCACTTGCCCTATTAGCTATTGCTTGCAATAACGGAAAACAAGCAGGTGGAGGAAGTATCGATTCATCTGGTGGCTCATCTCCAGTTTCAGTTTCAAGCGCCACTCAAACAGAGACAACAGTGGTAAAGCAAGAAACTAAAGCAGTTTTAGAATCTTCCCCTGAAGAAAAATTTTGTGATAAAGGACAAATCTTTCATTTAGACTTTAGAGTTGATAAAGATCTTCTCAGTTATGATGGTAAGTTGAAGGACGACGTTCCAGTTTCAATTTACTTTCAAGATGGTCAAGCGCTAGATAAAGCTCAAGTGGATGCAACAAAAGTTCATTGTATTGTTACTGCTCACATCAATAAGAGAACGACTCATTTATTCAGAAGCTACTATAGAATCAAGAGCCAAATGGCTCCACAAGATGGAATTGATAAAAAAGATGGTAAAGCAGTTTGCCGTCAAGAATTAGAAAATCCTCCAAAACTTAAGAACGGTCAGGGTTTTTCAGATGCCATTACTTGTCTTGGAAATTTTGATTTAAAATACACGATTGATGATGTTGTTCACGCTATTGGAAGAGAAAACCTAATGGTTCAAGCACCTGTAAAAAAATAATCTGAATTGAAATTTTAAAAAATAAAAAAGCCACCTTTAAGGGTGGCTTTTTTTTAATGGCGCAATCGTCAGGAGTCGAACCTGAAACCTTCTGATCCGTAGTCAGATGCTCTATCCAGTTGAGCTACGACTGCATTTCTTAACGAGCTCTTTTTTAATGACTCTTACTTAGCGTAAGAAGAATCTAATGACAAGTTGATGAAAAAAATGGCGGAGACGGTGAGATTTGAACTCACGGTACCCTTTTGGGGTACGCACCCTTAGCAAGGGTGTGGTTTTAGCCACTCACCCACGTCTCCAAGGTTTTCAAGCCATTTTCAAAAACAGTTTAAATGGCGGAGGACTAGGGATTCGAACCCCAGGAAGGCTCACACCTTCGTCAGTTTTCAAAACTGATGCCTTAAACCACTCGACCAGTCCTCCGGTTTAAACAGGAGCCCATTCTAAGAAAAATGGGCTTTATTGACAACTCTATTTTATGATTTCTTGATTCTTCATATAAGGACGAAGGGCAGTAGGGATTGTAATGGTCCCATCTTTATTCTGATAATTCTCCATAATCGCTACAAGAGTCCTTCCTACAGCCAATCCCGAGCCATTCAGGGTATGAGCATATTCAGGTTTTCCATCCGCGTTACGATATCTAATTTGGGCACGGCGCGCTTGAAAATCCCAACAATTAGAAATGGAAGAAATCTCACGGTACTTGTCCTGGGAAGGTAACCACACCTCTAAATCGATCGTTCTAGAAGATCCAAAGCCAATATCACCAGAACATAAGACCATTGCTCTATAAGGTAGTTCAAGCTCCTCAAGAATGGCGCAGGCACGGCCAATCATCTCTTCATGGGCTTCTTTTGATTTATCAGCTGCAACAATATTCACTAATTCAACTTTATTAAACTGGTGCTGTCGAATAAGACCTCTAGTATCTCTTCCAGCAGAGCCAGCCTCAGAGCGAAAACAAGGAGTATAGGCAACATACTTGAGAGGAAATTCAGTCATTTCAAAAATTTGATCGCGCTTTAAATTCGTCACTGGAACTTCTGCCGTCGGAATTAAATACCAATCAAAGCCTTCAAGCTTAAATAGATCATCTTTAAATTTAGGAAGGTTCCCGGTGCCATAAAGAGATCTTTCATGAACAATAAAAGGTGGAAGAATTTCTAAATAACCATGATCTGTATGGCGATCAATCATAAAACTTATAAGTGCTCTTTCTAAACGGGCCAACTGCCCTTTATAGACGGTAAAGCGCGCACCAGTAATCTTAGTCGCAGTTTCAAAATCTAATAAACCAAGTTTCTCACCTAAAGTTGCATGATCAATTGGGGTAAAATCATAACTTTTAATTTTTCCCCATTTTTTTAATTCTTGATTAGCAAATTCATCTGAACCAACAGGAACAGAATCTTGTAACAGATTAGGTATAACTGAAAGTAAATCAACTTGCTTCACCTGAATTTCTTCAAGTTCTTTTTCAGAAGACTCAATCTGAGTTTTAATATCTGCCACTTGCTTCATTAAGCTAGCAGCATCTCCACCCTTTTTCTTAATCTCTCCAACTTCTTGAGAAATCTTTTTTGTTTCAGCTCTTTTAGATTCTACTAAGGTAGTAAGTGTTTTTCTTTTATTGTTGAGATCAACTGCCTCGTCGACAATTTTTGTATCAAAATTACGTTTTTTTAAATTAGTTTTAACCAGTTCTAAATTTTCTGAAATGTAACGAATGTCATGCATGACTTTATCCTCTACTCAAGTTCTGAAATTAATTTCTTAATATTATCTCTATCTTTAGCATCCGGCTCAATTTGCAAATAAACCTTAAATGATTCGATAGCAAGTGATCCCTGACCCATAAGTTTATACACTAAACCCAACTGTTTGTGAGCATAAGAATGATTGGCATCGATCTTAATCACCTTTGAATATAAATCAAGGGCAACATCCACGTTATTGCGCTTAAAGCTAATCCAAGCAAGTCCTATTAAGGCATCTGTCGATTTAATATTTATTTTTAAAGCATTTTTATAGTACTGCTCTGCCTTCACATAGTCTTCGGACTTTACATAAATTTGACCTAAGAGAATATTTCCATCCTCGCTCTGTGGGTTTGCTTCAAGTTCTTTAAGAGCTTCTTTAATGGCTTCATCCTTCTTATCCATCTGATAGAGAATTTTACTCCTTAAGAAAAGTAGCTTAGGGTAAGTGGGCAATCTTTCTTCAATAAATCCCAATTGTTCTAAGGCTTCCTTAAATTTTCCATTCTCCGCCAGCACTGAAGAAAGTTGCATTCTTGTTTCAAGGTCACCTGGTTCAATTGACAATAATTCAAGGGCATATTTAACTAAGTTGTCTGGCTTATCATCAAGCTCAGCGGTCTTCATAAGAAAATGATAAAGATTTCTATTTTTTTCAGGCAATTCTTCTAACTGTTTTTTATATTCTTCAAAGTATTTTTGCTGACCACTTCGATAATAATAGATAGCAATTTCACTCATCAGCGTTGGATCATCTGGAGCATGTTTGAGGGCTTCTCTTAAAAAACCAATAGCAGTTTCGGCATCGTCCATTTCATAAATAATCTTAGAATAAGCAACTTTATATTCCACAGAACTTGGATCAATTTCCATAGCTTTGGTTAAAATTACTTTAGCCTTTTGATAGGTTCTATTTTTTAAATACGTTGAAGCAAGAATAAAATAATCTTCATCAGCCAAGGGATTTACGTTAATTGATTTTTGTAACCAAGTAACCGCTTGGAAATAATCGTTTTGTTTAGCGTAGTATCTTCCCATGGCAGATAGGTATTCAGGGGTGTTTTTAAATTCGCTAGCGGCTAATGAATCCAAAAGCTTTAAAGCATCTCTAAATTTAAAAGCTTGTGTATAAGAATTAGCAAGTGAGAAGCTAATGGAGGACTCATTAGGAAATTCCTGTTGAAGCTTAACTAAAGTGTCGATGGCATTATTAAAAAATCCTTGTCTCACTTGAATTTCTGCAAGCAATAATTTGGCTGGAAAAAATTTAGGAGCAATGTCAGTAGCCTCGATGGCGTAATTCATGGCCTGATCCCATTTCTTCCGTCTCATTGATTCGTGGGCTTTATTCATATAATCCATGCCCTTAGAGGTAGAAATAAGTTCCACAACTTTATCTCCTCCTCCATTACCCAAAGAGGCAAGTTTACTAATAAGCTCAGGAGACTCCTTAATTTTTAATGCTTCTTTAAAAAAAGTTACCGCCTCATCATTTTTTTTTGCAACAGCAGCTAAAAGTCCATAGTATTCTAAGTATCGTGCATAATATCTACGTGAGTGTTCTGCCTCAAGAGACTTTATTTTTTTAACCAAGACAGCAAGAGTTTTAAAATCTTCGTTATATACGATGATATCAGCCTTCATAATGATCAGTTTCATATTATTCGGAAATTTGGCCAATCCCTCTTCTACCCATTTAAAGGCCGTCTGATGTTCATTATTAGTTAAATAATAATTAGCAATTGAGGCATAAAGGTCGGCTGTCTTTTCTTGTTCCTTGGGAAGTTTATCAATTAGACTCTTCGCCTTAGAAACATTTCCTGAATTTGTTAAGAGATCGATATAAATGGAAATTAGCTTTAATGATTTTTGTTTATTCACCAAAATATAATCTTCAATAACATTAATACCGGCAGGGTATTTTTTAAAATGATTATAAAAAATGGCTGTTCCCATGGTCATATAGATATCATTCATGGCCTTGGTTTTTGCAATTTGAATTAACTTAAAAATCTCTGTCCCAGCTTCACGGTCTTTTGGACTATCTTCTAGTAATTCAGCATAAGTTAAAATCAGTCTTGTAAGGGCATCATTCCCATTGAACTTTAGTTCAAGGGAATTTTTATAGGCCGCAGCAGCTTTGTAGATTGAAAAGACATCGCCTTTGGCATAGAGAGCTGAAGCTTTATCATATTCTGCTTTACTCTCTTCTGGAGCTTCCTGTTTTAAAGGCACTGGAAAATCTAAGGTAGGTGTAAAAGTTTCGATCACATAAGTCGGCTTTTTATTATCTTCTTCATCAGGAAAAAACATATAGGCCAATATCCCTAAAAAGACTAAAGCAATAATAGGCTTCATCCCTTTCTTGGCCTTAGTATCCTTATTGTCTTCTTTGGTTTTCTTGTCTTTATTTTTTTCTTTGTCTAGAGCTGCTTCATCTGATTTTTTTTCACGAATTTTTTTTAATTCGTGTGCACGTTTTTCTAAATCCATTTCTTGGTCAGTAAGAGAAACTTCTTGAATGAGATTTTCTTTAACTTGGCTAAGGTTAAACATTTGGGTTGCCATGTCTGGGTCAACAGGCTCTTCTCTTTCTGCCAGCTCTTGATCTAATTTTCTTAAACGTGCTTCTTCAAGCTTTTTTGATTCGATTTCTTCTTTTGCTTTATCAACTTTAAGTTTGGCTAAAAAATCTTTAGTGGAGACATTCACAACAGTTTTATCAGCATTATCTTCCGTTTTTATCGGAGACTTTTTGACAACAGTTTTAGGTTCATCATCTATCACTACTTTCACTTGCTGTGGTTTCTGTTCAGAAAGAACTTTGGGCAATTGAATTTTGACCTGACTTTGTTCTTTATCAACCAAATTTTTGTAACTAAATTCTTTTGGGAAGTTTGGATCTTCTGTATTTAGATTTTTCTTTTCTTTTAGATCTAGTGAAAATTCATCACTAATTTCTTCTTCAAAATCAGAAGATGTATATGAATTTTCTGAAGTATCATGTTTTTTACCATCAGCTGAAATTTCCGATAGTTTTCGTATCACAGTTGAGTTGTCGAAAGTTTGTGTTTCTAGTTT
Source organism: Bacteriovoracaceae bacterium (assembly GCA_049318265.1). Classification (GTDB taxonomy): domain Bacteria; phylum Bdellovibrionota; class Bacteriovoracia; order Bacteriovoracales; family Bacteriovoracaceae; genus JBEIOQ01. Next base: position 268,823 of record JBMOGR010000002.1, on the reverse strand, counting down.
TTGTCCAAAGATTGTAGCTAGACCATCAAAGTCTAAAACTTTAAGCCACTCACCAGCGGGAAATGATTGGCACTCTTCAGTACCATCGATATGTCCCTTAGCGTATAGCTCAGTAATTTGCACTTGGTTAAAAGGTCCAACCACCCGGCCATTGGCCAGGCGGATTCTGTATTTCTCCATGGGATTTATTTTAACTTAAAAATTGATAAAGATCGACGGTAACACGCCACCTAAGATGACTACAATCGCCATGGCGGTCAAAAGAAACTTATTCTCTAGAGAGATCACACCGCCATGAAGTGGAGTATAGTGCTCTGGTTTTTCTTCCATAAAAAGTGAGATTACGACCTTTATGTAATAGCCAATTCCGATAATAGAGCTAATGAGTAGTGCTAGAGCTGGACCAATTAGTCCTTCTTTAAAATAGTTTGTAAAAAGAAGATATTTTGATGCAAAACCCGAAGTTAATGGAATGCCTGCAAGACTTAAAACACAAATACAAAGTAGCGTTCCCATTAAGTGGTTTTTGTAGAAGCCACCTTTAAGACCTTCATACGTATCTTTATTACCATCAATATCCAGGAAAAAATTGATAAGAAGGATAACGGCAGTGGCAGAAATTGAGTAGAACATTAAGTAGAAGATAAGTTGTTTTTCGTAGCCTTGATCAATATTAAGACCAATGGTCATTAGCATATAACCTGAGTGAGCCACAGATGAATAGGCTATCATGCGCTTAAATTGGTTTTGAGCCAGACCCATGATATTGCCATAAAAGGCACTAATAATTGAAACCACTATAATAATTGAAACCATCATTTGCTGTATGTGTGGCTCACAATCTGAAATCAAATTCTGCACTAAAGTAATTAGAATAAAGCCTGTGACAAACTTTGTGATAAGAAAATTGGAAGCCAAGACTCCTTTGTGAACATTGGAGTAAACATCGGGAACCCACGAGTGAAAGGGAAATGCCCCAAGCTTGAAAAAAGCGACGATTAAAAGTAAGCCAATTGAAAAGGCATAAAGTTGATGATTAAGAATTGTAAAACCCTTAAATTCAAATCCACCAGTGGCACCATAAAAGAAGGCAATGGCCAAGAGAAATATTGTTGAATTGATTGAACCTTGAATAAAATATTTAACAGCTGCTTCTTTAGAAAATTCCAAACCAGAAAGTCTGACTAGTGAATAACCCATTAAACTCATTAATTCTAAACTAACGTAAAATGTAATAAATTCCGTTGAACCAACAAGAAAGATTGCTCCCAGGAAAATGAAACTCGTTATAAGTGAATTTCTCACATCTTTAAACTCAGAGTAACCGTTGATTAGAGTCATAATAATAGCAAAAATTGTGGAAATGGATAAAATTTTTGCGCCTAAACTATTGAGCTGAAACAGGTTAGTTAATCCTAGGTCCATTTGGCTATTTATGGCATAAAGAAAAATACAGTAATTCATTATCGTTAAAAAATAACTAATGATTCTTCCCTTTTTGGGAATAATTAAACTTAAGGTTGAAAGCGAGAGCAAGCCAACGAAGACTAAAATAGTGGGTAGAAAACTCATGTGTTCCATAATTAAACCTTAGTAATCAAAGTGGGAATAATTCCACCGTAAACGTCTGAAAGAATTTTAGGGTAGATTCCAAAAAGTAAGATGAGGAAACCTAAAATCACAAAAGAAATCATTTCTGTTTTACTAATATCTTTAAGAGTTTCATTTTCTTTATTCGTTATTGGCCCAAGCATTACTTTTTGAAATGTCGTTAATAAATAGACAGGTGCAAGGATGACCCCAAGAGCACATGCAAATCCTAAAATGGGGTGAACTTTATAAACTCCCCAAATAATTAAAAACTCACCAACAAAACCATTGGTTAAAGGAACTGCCATACTGCCTAAAAGCATAATAAAAAAGAGCACGGCAAAAACCGGCATAACTTTAGCAACTCCGCCATATTCAGAAATAAGTTTTGTATGTCGTCTTACATAGAGGCAATGAACAGCAATAAATAGTCCACCAGTTGTAATACCGTGAGAAATCATTTGAAAAATAGCCCCATTAACAGCCATTTCGTTGAATGAAAAAATTCCAGCGACAATATAACCCATGTGAGAAATTGAAGAGAAGGCAACAACCTTCTTTATATCATTCTGAGCAATTGCGGTCAGAGCGCCATAAACAACTCCCATAGCTCCGAGGGTAATGATCACTTCTTTATAAGCAAAAACTGCTTGTGGATAAACGGGGATAACAAAACGTAATAAACCATAGATACCAAGTTTTAACAGTACGCCGGCCAAAATAATTGATCCCGCAGTAGGGGCCTGAACGTGAGCATCAGGTAACCAAGAGTGAAATGGAAAAACCGGAACTTTAATAAATAGTGCCAAACAAAAGGCGGCAAACACTAAAGCTTGAGGTGAGTAAAAACCATTAAAAGGTAAATTTAAACTTTTAATAATAGCAGGTGTTAAATCGTATGAACCATTAGCTACAAAACTTAATGAACTCATATACATCATAGATCCAAGCATGATGAAGGAGCCGGCCGCTGTAAAAATAAAAAATTTGTAACTTGCGTACTTTCTTTCATCCCCGCCAAAGACACCTACTAAAATGAAAAGTGGTATCAACATGGCTTCCCAGAAAATATAAAAGGCATATAGATTTTCAGTAAGAAGAGCGCCGTTAACGGACCAAGAAAGGGTAAAAATTGAAAAGTAATAAAGCCTAAACTTATTAGTATCAAAATTAAGTGTTGAAAGAACAACTATAAGAAGTAAAAGGGCATTTAGAGTTATGAGAACTCCAGATAATCCATCTATACCAATTGCATAACTCAGACCAAAAAAATTATCTAGCTTATATGATGCAAGGGTCGTCATGGTTGATAGATTTGAAACAGAGTTTACCAGATTAAAAGTAAGAATTAAGTAAACAACAGCCGATACCAATGCCAAAACTTGCGATTTCTTTTTATTTAAAGGAGCCATATAAAAACTAATGGCAGCAATTAAGGGAAAGAAAAATTGAAAGAGAATTAAATTATCCATGAGCAAATTCCTACTACTACTTCACCATCAGTGATGAAAAAAGAATGGTTAATATGATGGTGAGTCCCATAATCATAAAGAAGATATTACTTTGTAGTTCAACGCCTCTTACAGATTTTAAAAAGACAGAAGTTTGAAAGTTTAGAATTCCAACAGTTCTAACAAAACCGTCGATGACATATTTTTCAACGATATCCACAAGAAATTGGGCAAAGGTCTTTATTGGTTTGATTATGAGAGCATTATATACTTCATCTACAAAAAATTTGTTATTACTTAAATTCCATACACGTCGAAGACTTATTTTCAACTTTTCAGCCATATTGCTTTCTTCATTTTTTACATACATAAAATAAGCTAGGAACATCGAGATGAATGTTAGACTGATAGTTAAAATCATGAGTAAATGTTCAGTATGTTCATCATAAATAAATGCTTTTGGAGCCGTGACTGCTTTTTCTACAAATAATTGAAAAGCACGAGCGTTATCATGGGACATAAAGTGCGGCATACCCAAATATCCAACAAGCACACTACAGACTGCCAAAATCCCTAGAGGAATGATCATAATAGTAGGTGCATCATGAATAGGATGTTTTGGATCGTGATGAGTTTTATCTTTACTTAAAAATGTTAGGCAAACGAGTCTCGTCATATAAAAAGCGGTGAGTGTTGCTGCAGTTAAAAGAATGGCAAAGAGATACTTTCCACTGTCCGGCTTGTTAAATGCCATCCACATAATTTCGTCTTTACTGAAAAATCCTGAAAACATTGGAACGCCGGCAATCGCCATTAGAGCGGCAACAAAACACCAATAAGTTTTTGGCATTTTTATCTTAAGCGCACCCATGTGAAACATATTTTGTTCATGATGAAGGCAGTGAATTACAGCACCTGCGCCAAGGAACAATAAGGCCTTAAAAAATGCATGTGTAAAAACATGAAACATTCCTGAAGAAAATGCTCCCGCTCCACAACCAGCCATCATAAAACCAATTTGAGAAACAGTAGAATAAGCTAATACTTTTTTGATATCAGATTGAGTAACGGCAATGATCGCTGCCATTAAAGCAGTAAGAGCACCAATCCAAGCTATTACCTCAAGAACTAGCGGCAAATGAGTTATGACAAAAGATATTCTACATAACATAAAAATTCCCGCAGTCACCATAGTGGCGGCGTGGATTAGAGCAGAAACTGGAGTTGGGCCACTCATTGCATCTGGTAGCCAAACAAAGAGCGGTATCTGAGCTGATTTACCTGTGGCTCCGAGGACAAGAAATAAAGATGAAAGGGTGAGTAGCTCTTTGTTTGCAAGCACTACATCCATTGATACTGATTTTAAATCAACGAAAGAAATAGTATTAAAAACCATGGCATAGCCAACGATTCCTAAAATAACACCTAAATCCCCAACTCGATTAGCAACGAATGCTTTTCTGCCGGCCATAGCTTTTTCGATATCTGTATACCAAAAACCAATCAGTAAATAAGAACAAAGACCTACGCCTTCCCATCCGAAAAAGAGCACAAGAAAGTTTTCAGAAAGAGTTAGCAGCAACATTGAAAAAATAAATAGTGAAAGATAACTAAAAAATTTTCCAGGTCTTTCATCATGATCCATATATCCGATGGCAAATAGAGTGATTAAACTACCAATTCCAGTCACCATGATTGATAAAATGATAGAAAGGTTATCCATTAGAAACTTTACTTCAAAGGTAAAATCAGAAAATTCCATCCAAGGCCAAAGTTCTGCGCTGACCGGAGCCTCTTTTACATAAGGAAAAAGCATACAAACAAAGATGAAAGAGATGAATGTTCCTAAAAAGGAAATAACTCCAGCAATACTATTTTTTGCCTGTGTTCTTAATACCAATCCATTGGTTAAAAATGCCAATAGTGGAAAAAGTGGAATTATCTTTAAATACAGTTCAGCCATAGATTTTCCTACTCAGATTGGATGCTGACTTCATCAGACTCAGTCGTGTTAATTTTCTTGAACAAGCTAACAATAATAGATAGACCGATTGCAGCTTCAGCAGCAGCAACAGTTACGATGAAGAATACTTGAATTTGAGAATCTAAATTTCCAGTTGTTTTAGAAAAAAGTACAAAGAAAAGATTCACTGAAGAAAGCATAAGCTCAATACATAATAATAATGAAATGAGATTTTTTTTAGTAAGAGCTCCTACTAAACCTAAACAAAATAAAAATGCTGCTAAATAATAATAAATAATCATTAATTTTTCTCTCCTTCATTTTCACGGAAGGATTTTTTTAACATACTTACAACGGCAACAACAGAAGCGAGAAGCAGCATAGTTGCTAATTCAAAAGGAACTAAATATTTTTGAAATAATTGATTGAAAAGAGTCATCATATTTGTTTCAGGTAATTTATCAGTGGATAAGTAATCAAAGTTATTTGTAATAATGAGAGAAAAGACGCCCAATAAGATGAGTGCTGCTACGATACCAATAATTGGTTTAACATTTGATCTTGAAGGGTGCTTTTTTAAATCTTCGATGTTTAACAACATCAGAACAAAAATAAATAAAATAGCAATTGCACCGGCGTACACTAATACCTGAATGGCAGAAATAAAAGGTGAACCAAGTTGAAAAAAGATTCCCGCCATAGTCACAAACATAGTGAGAAGCGCAAATGCTGAAACCATTGGATTTGAAGAAATCACAACAACTAAAGCAAATACAGAACAAACAACTGTTAAAAGAATGTCTAAAGCCACAAGAACCTACTTGTTAAAATAAATCACTGCCACAGTTACGATTAAATTTAAGACACCTAGAGGCAATAATCCCTTCCAACCTAAATTCATCAGTTGGTCATAACGTAGCCTTGGTATAGACCAACGAACCCAAACAAATAACCAGATCATAAATCCAACTTTGAAGATTAATGATCCTACTTGAAGTATTGGAACAGGGATAAAATTTGTCAGTAAGCTCATTCCTGGTAACAAGTTATAACCACCAAAGAATAAAATTATGAAGACTGCTGAAAGCACAATCATGTGAATATATTCAGCCATAAAGAAAAGAGCAAACTTCATAGAAGAATATTCAACGTGATATCCTGCAACTAGTTCAGATTCTCCCTCTGCAAGGTCAAAGGGAAGACGGTTAGATTCAGCAAAAATTCCCACTAAGAAAATTAAAGCTGCTACAGGTTGATAGAAAAATCCCCAACGTGGAAGAAAGCCTAAAATTGTTTCATTTTGATAGGCAACCATTTGGTGCATATCATTTGTAGAGTAGAGAAAAAACATTGCAACCAAAGTTATCGACATTGATAGTTCATAACTTACCATTTGAGCAGAGGCACGAATGGCACCCAACATAGAGAACTTATTATTTGACGACCATCCAGCTATTAATATTGCATATGACCCCAAAGATGCTGCAGCAAAAACGAAAAAAATACCCATAGAACTTCTAAAAGATTCAGGAAAGATTGTCGCTCCATTGAAATCAAAAGGACCACAAAGTGGTATTGAAGCCAATGGCATCAGGGCAACCATCACGGCAAAGATTGGAGCAAGTTGATAGAAGAATGGTTTTACGTGTGAAGGAACAACTTCTTCCTTAAACATAAATTTCACAACATCTGCTAGCGGTTGTAATAAACCAAAAGGTCCAACACGGTTTGGGCCAGTACGCTTTTGAATAAATGCAGCCCCTCTTCTTTCCACATGAATAATCAGCGGGAGAACACCAAGTGGAATTAACATTATGATGAGGACTTTTGCTAATAACAGAACGAGTTCATTAAGCATGTTAATCTTCCCAATCTAAGCTTTTAGAGAAAAGAACGAAGAGATAACCCACCAGAAAGATAAACATGAAGAAAATGAATTCCGCAATCATCAGAGTTTTCATGGAAGATTCTTGATATGTAAGAGCCCATGGAAATAAGAAAACTATTTCCACATCAAACAATAAAAAGAGTATTGCAGTAAGATAGAACTTAACATCATAACGTCTTGTTGCACTACCAACTGGATTTACACCCGACTCATAGACATCATGGACTCTTTGCTCTTTAGGCCGTTTCCCTAAAATAGTTGAAACAACAAGCAAGCCTATACCTAAGGCAAAACCAAAAACAACAAAGAGAATTACAGGAAGAAGATTCATTCTTAGTCCTACTTGACGAAAATTTGGGCCCCATGAGAAATGGCCATTAATCTTTCCCAGAAAATTCCAAGAAAGATCACTGGCATAGTAAAGCCAGCAATTATTAATTGATTTAAGAACCCAAAACCGGAAATTTTTTCATCAGATTCAGCTGAATCAAAAATCATTAATTTCACAATTCTCATATAGTAATAAAGAGCTATCACTGAGTTAATACCTGCAATGAAAGCTAACCCGTAATATTTCTTAGAGACAGTAACGCTTAAAATATTCCACTTCGCTACAAAGCCTGAGAATGGCGGCATACCGGCCAGTGAAAACATTACAACAGCCATCATGATTGCCATCCATGGATGTTTATAGATTAAACCTTTAAAACTTGCTTGAGAGTCTGAACCCATGTGGTCACTTATCATGGCAGTTATAAAGAAGGCGACAATGGTCATGAAAAGATATGTTGTTCCATAAAAGAGAATTGAAGAATTTCCCGTATCACTCATAACTAGAACACCAAGTAACATGAATCCAGCGTGCCCGATTGAAGAATAAGCGAGCATTCTTTTTACTGAATCTTGCCCAATCGCTGATATGTTCCCAACGGTCATCGTCATAGCCGCTACAATATGAAGTAACCCAACCCATGAAGCAGAGAGAGCGGTATTTTGAGTAAAGAAGACTTCTGAAACTCTCATTAATACTGCAATTCCTGCCATTTTAGGAACGATAGCAAAAAATGATGTAACAGGAATTGGTGAACCTTGGTAAACATCTGGTGACCACATATGAAATGGAAAGCAGGCGATTTTGTAACCAAGACCAACAAAAAAGAAAACAAATGAAACCATCAACATGACATTTTGTCCGGTTGAAAGAGATGACATCTTATTTGTAATTTCTGCAAACTGAATTGATCCAAGTACTCCATAGATATGGCTCATCCCAAACAACATAATCCCTGCTGAAATACCACCATAGAGCGCGTACTTCATACCAGCTTCAGTTGATTTAGCTTCATCTCTTTTAAAAGATGCTAACACATAGGAAAGAATAGAAAGAGTTTCAATGCCAAGATAAACAGTGAGCATATTATTAGCAGAAGCAAGGAGCATCCCACCTAGTAACACACCAAAAGCTAGGGCGTAAAATTCACTCTTTAAATCTGTATAAATTTCCTTCGATTGGTGAGACAGGATAATTGCACCAAAAGTTCCAATAACAAGAATGATCTTAATAAAGGTACTAAACGAATCGATCATGACGGCGTTATAGAATAAAGCCAATGGCTTATCATCTGCACCTAAAAGAAGAGTAACTAAAGTTAAAGCTAAACCAATAATAGAAATAATAAAGGTCATGGTACGTGCTTTTTCTTCGTGCTTATAACAAGCTTCAACAAAAAGTAAAAAACACATGGTCATAACCACGATTAATTCTGGAACATAAAATCCAAGGTTCGCTAATAAATCAATTCCCACAATCGTATCCTTATTTAATTAAACGGCGTACTTCGCTAAAAGAGTAACAAGGTTTCCTACTGAAGCTCTCATAATGTCTAGAATTGGAGTTGGAAAAATCCCAAATACAATTACCGCAGCACAAAGTGGAAGCATGTAGAAAATTTCACGCGCATTCATATCTTCGTATTCTTTAACTTCTTCAGAAGGTTCACCGAAGAACATACGCTTGAACATCCAAAGAAGATAAGCAGCACCAATCAATAAACCAACAACACCAACAACGGCCATTGATTGATATTTTCCGAAAACTCCCAGGAAAATAAGGGCTTCAGAGATAAATCCTGAAAGACCTGGTAAACCTAAAGAAGCAAACATTGCGATAATAAAAACAACTGTATATTTCGGAAGGGCAGTAGCAAGTCCGCCGTATCCTTTTGTACCATCTGGACGAACGATCCAACGGTGATGTGAACGTTCATAAAGAACACCGATCATTAAGAACATCATGGCCGTTGAAGTTCCATGATTAAACATTTGAAGAACAGCACCATTCATACCCATTTGAGTCATTGCTGCCATACCAAGCATAACAAAACCCATGTGAGAAACGGATGAATAAGCGACTAACTTCTTCACATCATCTTGTGCCATGGCACAGAAGGCTCCATAGATAATGGAAACTAATCCAAGCATTGCAATACAGCTAGAGTAGTAGTTGGTGGCCATTGGAAAAATAGGAAAAGAAATTCTTAAAAATCCGTACGAACCCATTTTCAATAGAACCCCAGCGAGGATAACTGATACCGCTGTAGGGGCCTGAACGTGAGCGTGCGGTAACCATGTATGGAATGGGAAGATAGGTACTTTGATAGCAAATCCCAAAAACATAAACCAAAAGAAAACTTTTTCAAAAGAAACAGTGTGACCAAAGAGTACAATTGTTTCATTAACAAATTTTCCACCAGCAAGTGAAATCATATTGAATGAATCAGGTCCTTTTCCAGAGACGTAGAAAAGAGCAATGATCCCGATTAACATGAAAATTGAACCGAAGAAGGTATATAGGAAGAACTTAATAGCTGCGTATTCGCGGTTTTCTCCTCCCCAAATACCAATTAAGAAGAACATTGGAAGAAGCATAACTTCCCAGTAAACGTAGAATAAGAAGAAATCCAAAGAAAGGAAAACTCCGAATACAGTACTTTGTAAAAAGAGAATTAAAGCAAAATAAGCTTTAACCGATTTCTCTACTGTCCAGGAGCTCATGGTACAAATAAAGAATAAAAGTGCATTCAAAATAACCATTGGTAATGAAATACCATCAATACCTAAAGTGTAGTTGATGTGAAATTCTTTAATCCACGGCACACTAATCATAGTTGTAGGTTGAATGCCCGGAAGACTTAAATCAAAACCGTGGTAAAGAACCAGAGTTAGAATAAAAGTAATCGCAGTAGAAACTAGGGCTACCCAACGAATAACATTAGGGTTGTTTTTTGGAGATAAAAGTACTCCAACCATCCCAATGATAGGCATCCACAAAATCCAATTTAATAAATAAGCTTGCACAGAAACTCCTTATATAATCTTCAGTGTCCAAATATAACTAGCAGTCACAATTACTAAAACGATGAAATAGAATTGAATTTTTCCAGATTGAACAATTCTCAGAATGAGGTTGGTAAAATTAACCGCCATTCCATTTCCATCAACAAAAATTCCATCCACGATATTGTTGTCAAACCACTTGTGGGCGGTAAAAATCCAACGATTCACATGTTGCCAACCATCGACCACGAAACGGTCATAGATTCCCATATCAAAAGCAGCCAATAGACGATTCATTCTCAAAAGACCTTTTTGGATAATGATATCTACGTAAAGGTGGTCAAAGTAGTAGCGATTCTTTAAAGCACGAGTCCAAAAACCTAATCCATTGGCGACAGTCGCTGGATTTAAACTTTTTGTTATATACATAAGGAATGCCAAGAACACTCCAGAGAAGGCAATAATAATAGAGATGATCGCTCCATAAACGTGAGCTTGGTGAAGCTTCGCTCCTGGAGAATTGTGATCAGGAAAATGATGAGGATGATAGTGTGAATGCTCTATCTCAACCGGCGGACGAGTATCAGTCATACCAAAAGTTTCTTTAGCGTAAGTTGTAAATTTTTGAACTTCAGGTTTTTTAATTAAGACATCAAACCATTCGTATTTGGATTCAGGAAATACTTTTACAATTCCTTGACCTTCCATTGATCCAGAGAAAAATACCCCAAGAGTAAAAATTGAAAGTATAAGCAGAGGTATATTGCTATTGAACCGAATATGCTCTTCGTGGCAGTGATCATAAACTTCCTTATCACGAGGCTCGCCGTAAAAAGTTAAGAACATCATGCGGAACATATAAAACGCAGTTAAGAAAGCAGCTGCAAATCCTAGAATAGGAACAAGCATGTGCTTAGGGTTGGCCATAAAGCCCCAGTATAATGCATCACCAAGAATTCTATCTTTAGATACAAATCCTGAGAAAAGTGGAATACCGGCAATGGCAAGAGTACAACACATCATAGCGATGAAAGTATAAGGGAGCTTTTTTCTAAGCCCACCCATTCTTGGCATTTCTTGAACATGTCCATGGGTATGATGATCGTGAAGTGAATGAATAACAGAACCAGCAGCTAAGAATAAGCATGCTTTAAAAACTGCGTGAGTAATTAAATGCATGAACGAAGCATTGTAAGCACCAACGCCAATTCCCATAACCATGTATCCTAATTGGGAAATGGTCGAGAAAGCCAGAACAGCTTTAATATCTGTTTGAACCAAGGCAATCGTAGCCGCCATAAAAGCAGTAATCGCTCCAATATAAGCGATGAAAGTTGTTACATCTCCCGCTTCCATTAATGGATACATTCTTAAAGAAAGATAAACACCAGCGGCAACCATAGTTGCAGCGTGAATTAGTGCCGAACAAGGAGTAGGTCCCATCATCGCGTCTGGTAACCAAACTTGAAGTGGAAACTGTGCTGACTTTCCTATCGTTCCAGCAAAGATACAAAATCCTGCAAAAGTAGTAAGTCCAATTCCCATTACACTTAAACCAGCAAATTTCCCTGCGGCCAAGGCTGCATAAATATCAACAAAACTAACAGAGCCTAAGACATTCCAAAGTGCCATGATTCCTAAAAAGAAAATCACGTCCCCTACTCTAGTAGTCATAAAAGCTTTGATTGAAGCGTTTCCTGCAGCTTCTTTCTCGTTGTAAAAACCAATAAGAGAGTAAGAACAGAATCCCATAAGTTCCCAGAATATAAACACTGAAAGCAAATTATCAGATAGAACAAGGCCTAGCATGGCCGAAGTAAATAATGATAAAAAGACGAAAAACTTTCCGTATTTTGGATCATCGTGCATATAAAAGGTTGAGAATAAGTGAATCAGTGTCGCAACACCTGTCACCATCAACAACATAACCGCAGTCATGTTATCGATGTAGATACCTAAATCAATTTTTACAATCTGATCAGCGAACGACAAATCAATCCAGTTGAATGTTTTGTGAACATAGTAATCAGTGTTGTATTTAGTGAAGAAGAAATCCGAAAAAATTCTAAAAGCATAAATGAATGAGCCAAAAATAGCTAAAACACTTAGCCAATCCCCTTGTCTTGGGAGTTTCTTTCCAATGAATGCATTAATTACAAATGCAATAAAAGGAAATAGAAAAATCGGAGCGATGGTTCCAATGGTGTACTGCATGGACTAGTTCCTTAGTTGTGTCGCTTCATCAATATGAATAGTTTCTTTAATTTGGAAAAATCTAATAACAATTGCCAACCCTACAGCAGCTTCAGCCGCAGCCACTACTATAATGAAGAGGGCAAAAATATGTCCATCAAGGTTTTGTGTAACAAACTTAGAATAAGCGACAAAGTTAATGGCAGCTGCATTCAAAATAAGTTCAATTCCAAGTAATATGGCAACGATGTTTTTTCTGGCGATCATGACCCAAACGCCGGTGGCGAAGAGAAATAAACTAATAACGAGGTAAGATTCTAGTGTAATCATGTTTGTACCTTAAAATATCTTTTTTGGACGAGCGATAATCGCTGCCCCAATAAGTGCACCTAATAAAAGAACCGACGAAAGTTCAAAAGCCAAGACATGATTGGTAACTAATAAACGTCCAATCGCTGCTACTGTTGAGTCCATTTTTGCAACATTATTTGTAGGTATAGCAATTCTCAGATTTAGAAAGATTTTTCCTGTCGATATAGCAAGAACAAGGGCCGTAAGAAGTCCCAAGCCATAAGTAAACTTACTTCCCATCGAAGGAACTAAACCCATTAATGCTTGAGCACGCGAAACAAAATCCTTTCCACCAGTTAACATAACGGCGAATAACATAAGGATAACAATTCCACCGACGTAAACCATAATTTGAGCGGCAGCCACAAAATCTGCCCCTAGGGTAACGTAAAGTCCTGCAACCCCAATCAAACTACCTAATAAGAAGATACATGAATGCATAATATTTTTCGTACTTACCAATGAAATGGAAGAGAGGAAAATAAGAAAGGTCGAAAGAAAAAATAATGTATTTAAAAATGCCATATAAACCTCTTAATGTCCGCCGGCTGCGTGAGCGCCTGCTGCAAAGATCAAATCAAACATCGATTTTCCGTTAAATAAATAAACCCAAAAAGCCATACCAACGAGGTTAAATAAAGCGATTGGAGTTAAATATTTCCAACAAATTGTCATTAACTGGTCTACGCGTAAACGAGGAAGCGTCCAACGAATCCAAATCACTACATAATAAAGAAGAAGAGTCTTAGTGAAAAAGGCCCCAAGTTGAAGAAGCTGACCAATCAAGCTATCGCCACCTAGATGAAATGGAACATTATACCCACCCAAGAAAAGGGCAGAAGCAACACCACAAACAACAAATACTTCAATATATTCTGCGAGAGCAAAAAAACCAAATTTCATACCAGAATATTCTGTGTGATATCCAGAAACTAGTTCTGACTCTGCCTCAGGTAAATCAAATGGAGCACGGTTTGTCTCAGCCAATGCGCCTGTGAAATAAACAAAGAAACCTAAAAATGCGAAAGGATTATGAAAAATAAACCAAGTATGAGGTAAACCACCTTGATTTTCGATGATGTGATTAAAGGCCATTGAGCCAGATAATAGACAAATTCCCAATACTGAGATTGTAACCGGAATTTCATAAGAAATAATTTGAGATGCCCCTCTCATACCACCCAACATAGACCACTTAGAATTCGAAGCATATCCACCAAGGAAAACTCCTAATCCAACCAAAGAAGAAATAGCTATAAGGTAGAATGAACCAACATCTAAATGAGTTAGCGTAAAACCAGAAGAAAAAGGAAGAACAGCAAGAGTAGCGAATACCCCTACAATACAAAACATAGGAGCAATGAAGAATAAAAATTTGTCAGCTTGATTAGGAAGAATATCTTCCTTCATAATCATTTTCACACCGTCAGCTAAAAACTGAAGTAGGCCGTAAGGACCTACTCGGTTTGGACCAATTCTCATTTGCATATCTGCGGAAATCTTTCTTTCTGCATATGTTCCTAAACCACCAATGGCAGCCAAGGCATTCACGATCACAAAAGCGACCAAGAAAAAGATAGCAAAAGTAGCCAAGGCAGTGACATCAAAACCAACAGCTTTTGTCGCCATGTCTAATGCGGCTTTTACTGGCTCAAATTGTAAAAAATAACTAACTACAGTTGAATTCATGTCTATTCCTTCACCTTTTTGAACTTAGCTTCATTTTGCAAATGGAAACTCTTTACCCAGTCTAAGTCGCCTTTTTTCCAACAGTATGCAATTCCAGCTACCAGAATAAAGATGAACATAATAACTTCAAAAAGGATTAAAGCTCCATTACCTTCACTTACAAATTGACGAAAAACTGTTGCAACGGGAAACATTAATGCTGATTCCACATCAAAAATAATAAAAATTAAACCAACCACATAGAATCTAACGTTGAATTGTGACCAAGCCGATCCCATCGGCTCTTCACCACACTCATATGGAGTGAGTTTTTTCTCCGTAGGATTACTAGGCCTTAAAATTCTTGAGGCTAAAAATGCCAATAAAACTATGGCCACACCCAAAAACATAAGGATAATGACCGGCATAAAGACATCAATGTTATTTGATGACATAGAAATGACCTCGCTCTCAAATTAAATTATTTGGATAAAGCGTACATGATTGTAAAGCTATTGAAAATAGTAAACAATCTTGAAAATTTAGGAATTCCTTCCAAGGTATTCTCGACTGAAAAACTAGGTTTTTATGCTGCGATTTGAAACTCTCAAAACTAAATTAAATTTGTGGCTGTCCGAAGTTGAAAAAGTCGGACCGCATTTTTCCTTCAGTGGTATTAACGCCACGAGTTTCGAATTTTTTTATAAACACTTTTTTGCCAAAGAAAAAGTCTTCGGAGGGTTTTCACAAATTCTTTTATGCCCCACTGCGGAATCCGCTGAAGACCTTTACCAAAGCTTGAAGCAGGCGGAACTCAAAAACTTGTTTTACTTTCCGGGACTAGAAATTTCTCCCTATAGTAGCGCACTGGGTAGTGAAGCTTCGCTTTTTCGAAGACTCCATGTTCTCAGTAAATTAAAAAATCCCGAACCTAAAATAGTCATCACTTCTCCGGAAGGTTGGCTAATGCGCTTACCGCCACCAGAAAGATTGTCCGATTTCAAATTGGAAATTAAGACTAGTGACATCATTTCTCCCTTAGAGTTAGCACAAAAACTCACAACCCTTGGTTACGCTTCCGGTATAACGGTTGAGGAACCAGGAACTTTTGCCAAAAAAGGTGAGATTTTTGACATCTATCCAACGGATTCAAAACCAGTACGACTTCACTACTTTGATGACATGATCGAAGAAATCTATTCGATTGATACAGAAACTCAAAAGACAAATCGTGAAGAAAAATGGGAATCAATTGTTTTGGCACCCGCACCACTTATTTTAACCAAATCTGAATTTCAAACAAATTTGCGATCACATTTACCTCAACCTCAGCCACGCTTTAAAAATCGTTTTGAAAAAAGAAAAAATATCTTTAACCAATTGAGCGAAGGTCAGCTATTTGAAGACTATGTTGCCTTCTATCACCTCTTTTTTGAGGAAAATAAAAGTCTTCTCGATTTCTTCGATTCAAAAAAAACTATCCTTTATGTTTTAGACAGAGAAAGCATTAAACGTAATGTTTATGATTTTAAAGAAAATCTAGAAAAAGAATTTGAATTCATCTCACAAGATACTGAATCTGATAATTTAGCTCCGGAGCCTTCTGAATTTTTTCAATTTGAAGCACTTAATAAGTTTTCTGAATTTCTGTCGCTTGATTTTAATTCACTTGATATTGAAGCCGACCTCGAAGATAAAATGAAAACTAAGGTTTATATGGGGCTTGAAACCCCTGCTACTTTCTTTCAAAGAAAACTTGGAGCCAATTTAGTTCAAAATGATAAGCCTCATTATATTAAAAAAATTGCAGACTACTTATATCAAGATTTTTTAAAAACTGGTGAAATTACTCTAGTCTGTAGAAATACAAACGCTGAAGAAGAATTAAAGAATCTTTTTAGTTTCCAGGAGAACTATTCTCTTTACTCAAATCGTGTGACCTTTTTAGAAGATAAATTGGACCAAGGATTTTATTATCCTTCTGAAAGACACTTAGTTCTTTCTGATGCCGATTTTTTTCAAATTAAAAAAACTAAAACAAAAAAACTCAAAACCACCAATATGGACTTGTTTGCGGAGCAGTTGGCCACTCTCAAACTTGATGATTTTGTCGTTCATAATCAATTTGGTGTCGGTATCTATAAGGGACTCGAGTCCATAGAGTTTGGCGGTAATAAAGCCGATTATTTAATAATAGAATACGAAAACAGAGACAAGGTTTATGTCCCTGTTTACAAAATGAATTTGATTCAAAAGTATGCTGATTCAACCGCAAGTTTAAAACCAGCCAATTTACAGAGTAAAAAATTTGAAACAGCAAAAAATAGAGCCCGAGCTTCGGCCAAAACACTCGCTTTTGACCTACTCCGCTTACAAGCTGAGAGAAAAACTCATAAGTCTTTTGTCTTTTCACCACCCGATCATTTATTCAAAGAATTTGAACTCTCATTTGCCTTTGATGAAACTCCTGATCAAGAAAAGGCCATTCAAGATGTTGTGAATGATCTGCAAAGAACATTTCCTATGGACCGATTAGTATGTGGTGATGTTGGTTTCGGAAAGACTGAAGTGGCTATGAGAGCAGCCATGAAAGCTGTATTAGATAAAAAACAAGTAGCTATTCTTGTTCCTACAACAATTTTGGCCCTACAACATTATAACTCTTTTAAAAATCGCTTTAAGGACTTTGCCGTCAATATTGAATTCATTTCCCGTTTTAAAAGTACAAGCGAAGTAAAAGTTATTCAAAAAGATCTTGAAGACGGGAAAATTGATATCGTTATTGGTACTCATGCTCTCCTAAGTCCACAAGTTAAATTTTTTGATTTAGGACTTGTTATTATCGATGAAGAACACCGCTTTGGAGTTGGTCATAAAGAACAGTTAAAATTAATGAGATCAAATGTTCATTGCCTAGTCCTCACTGCCACCCCTATTCCTCGAACTTTACAACTTTCTTTTATGGGTATTAGAGATTTATCTCTCATTCAGACTGCGCCACCTAAAAGACAGTCTATTAAAACCTATATAATTCATGAAGATAATCTCACCATTAAAAATGCCATCGACAAAGAATTGTCTCGTGGTGGCCAAGTCTATTTCGTTCATAACCGTGTCCATGATATCGAAGAAGTTGCAGCAAGAATAAAAGAGTTAGTACCAAAAGCGAAGATTGCGATTGGTCACGGGCAAATGAATGAACGAGAACTTGAAAAAACAATTAAGTCATTTTACCAAGGTGAATATGATATTTTACTTGCGACTACCATTATTGAGTCAGGAATTGATATTCCACGTGCCAACACCATGATTATTGATCGGGCTGACACTTATGGTTTAGCTCAACTTCATCAACTCAGAGGAAGAATTGGTCGTTCCGATAAGAAAGCCTACGCCTATTTAATGGTTCCTGCTCATAGAAATCTTAGTGAATTGGCCAACAAAAGATTAAAAGCTCTACAAACTTATGCAGAAATTGGTTCAGGCTTTTCAATTGCCTCATCCGATTTAGAAATTCGTGGAGCTGGAGATATTTTAGGTGCCGATCAATCTGGTCATATTGAAGCTATTGGACTTGAACTTTATATGGAGCTTTTAAATGAAGCTATCTTAGAACTTAAAGGCACCAAAATCAGAGGCAAAAGAGATATTGAAATATCTACTCCAGAGCTTTCACTGATTCCTAAAAATTTCATTACAGACTCTGCACTTCGCCTTAAATATTATAAAAGATTATCAAATTGCTCAAGTTTAGAGCAATTAGTACCCTTGAGAGAAGAAATCCTAGATATGTTTGGAGCTTTTCCTAAGGAGCTTTCGAACCTCTTTTTAATCCTAGAATGCCGACTGGTCCTACAATATTTAGGTCTACTATCAGTCAAAGTTGGAGGTAAAAATATTACCCTGAAGTTCGATCAGAACTACCTTGAGAGCATTCCTGACTATCGAAATAAAGTAATAGAACTTTTTATGAGTCGCCCTAAAGTTTACAAAATCTCTCCTGATTTTAGTGTCACCTATGAACACAAAAATGCAGTAAGTTTGAATGATCTTTTAGACTTCTCAAATTCAATTGCACAGAGTATCAACCCATGTTAGTGTTTTTATTAGAATAAATATCTTTATAAAAATTTCTATATAGGATTGATGTATGAAAAAAACTATCGCTCTCGTTGGTTTATTTGCTTTAAGTATGGCCCAAGCACAAGATCCAGTTGTAGCAACAGTCAATGGTGAAAAGATTACAAAATCAACTTTAGATCAATCTTATCAACAGAATTTACTTTTTCTTTCAAATAAAAAAGTAACGAAAGAAAAAGTTCTAGATGATTTAATCTCTCGTCAATTAGGAATACAAAAAGCTAAAACAAGCAAGCTTGATAAAGATCCAGTTATTGCTGCTAAAATGGATGATATTCTTTACCACGCACAAATTTCAAAAGATCTTGAAGATAAACTAAAGAAAATTCCTGAAGTTTCAGATGCAGATGTTAAGGAATACTACGCCACGAATAAGGAATATCGTACTGCTCATATTTTATACCGTGTACGCGCGCAACCAACTCCAGACGAAGTGCAAAAAGCCTACGAGCAATCGATGCAGATTTTTAATGAGTTACAAAAGTCACCTGACAAATTCGCGGAATATGCTAACAAATACAGTCAAACGACAACTGCGCCAACAGGTGGAGATATTGGTTTCCAACCTCCAACACGCTTAGCGCCAGAATATTTTGAAGCTATTAGTGGAAAAAACGTTGGATTTATCAGTAAGCCCGTTAGAACACAGTTTGGATTTCATATTATTAAAGTTCTTGCTGTGAAGGACTACGACAAAATAACTAAAGACATGTATAAGAAGATAATCTACGATATCAGACGCGATAAAATCTTAGATGACTATTTTGCGTCTCTAAGAAAATCAGCCGCCGTAAACATTAATAAAGACTTATTAAAATGAAAAATATCATCTTATTCATGACCTTGCTTGGAAGTATCGAAGTTCAAGCAAAGCTCATGGATAAGGTCATGGCTATTTTTAATTCTAAAGTTATAACTCTTTCCCAAATTGAACGAGTTGAAAGCAATCTAGCTGCTAGAAAAAATGTCAGCCCACAAATCTACAATAAAGATAAAATGTCTGAAAAAGAAGTTGCTGAACTAATCATTCATCAAGGAATGGTAAGGGATAAACTTGTATCAATTGGTTACAATGTGACTGATGAACAGGTAGAGGAGCAAATTAAGAGCACTGAAAAAAGACTAGGGTTAGGGCGAGCAGAGCTATTAAAGTTTCTTAGCACTAATAATCTTTCATTTGATGAATATTTTGAAATCATTCGTGAAACTATTGAATTCAATATATTTTCTTCTCGTGTAGTCATGCCTTTGATTTCAATTACTGAGCAGCAAATTAAAAATAATTATTATAATCGTTACCTTGGAAATAAAACAGTTTCTTTCAAATATGGCCTTACAGATTATTACCTTAATAGCTCTATGACAGCTGATGAAACGAAAAATTTTCGTGAAACTATCATGCGCTATCACAGTTCAGGAATCATTCCTGAGTCAATGAAATCCATAGAGACTAATCAACTTGAAAATCTCTCAGAAGAGGGATTAACAGGAGATTTAATTAAAGAACTTAAGCAAACGGATGAAGGTTCGTTTACAAAAATTGTTGAAATTAACGGCGCAAAACATATCTTTTTTGTTAAAAAGAAAGATTTGGTTGAATCTGAAGAATACATACAAACCAAAGAAAAAATAAGAAGTGAACTTTTCGAAGAATCAGCAAAAAGTCTAACAGCTGTCTGGTTTGAAAGAGAATCATCTAAGCATTTTATTAAATACAACTTCTAGTATGATCTACGTATCACAGGGACATGAATTAGGAATAGGCTTAGAAGTATTCCTCAAGAGCTTTTTGCATCTAAGCCAACTTGAACAAAGAGAATTTACACTTATCTGCAATTCATCAAGTCTTAGACAAACAATCGATAGTCTTTCTCTTCCATACAAACTAACTAAAAATGAACTTCAATTAGCTAAAAATATCACTCTAAAGATCAAGGAAGCTAAAAAAATTTCGCCTTTTCAGTCAACTGATAGTCTAGTGGCTTGCTTAGAAGTACTTAAGAAGAAAGATATACTCTTCACTTTACCAACAAGCAAAGATCAACTTATTTTAGGCAAAAAAAAACTTTCGGGTCACACTGAATTTTTCCGACATTATTATAAAAAAGATGAAATAAGCATGTTGTTTTATTCTCCCAATATAAAACTATTTTTGATCACTGACCATCTTGCTTTAAAAAAAGTAGGGGATACGATCACTTCATCTCTTATTGCTAGAAAAGTAAGTTTGGTATTAAAAGAATCAAAAAAGTACAAATTAGGTAATTTTACAGAAGTGCTATTCTCAGGAATTAATCCCCATGTAGGCGAAAATGGAATACTAGGTAATGAGGATTCAAAGATTTTTCCTGGTATAAAAAAGTTAAAAACAACTTTTCCTAAAATTACTTTTTTAGGACCTATTTCTGGTGATATTCTATCTTTGAAGTTAGATCCCCTAAAAGAGCAACTATTAGTCTATATGTTTCATGATCAGGGATTAAGTTTCTTTAAATCACAAATGGGTCTATTAGGTATCAACATCAGTCTGGGTTTGCCTAATCTTCGTACAAGTGTTGACCATGGTACAGCTTTTGATCTTTATGGTAAAAATCAAGCTAACTTCTCAGGTTGTCTTTATGTCATAAAAGAAATGATGAAGTTGAAAGGAAAGTCGAATTGAGTAAAGATAATAAATATATTTCAGTTTCTAAAGCAAAAGTGCACAACTTGAAATCAGTATCGGTTGAAATCCCACGTGATCAAATTACTGTCATTACAGGCCCATCAGGTTCAGGTAAATCTTCTTTGGCATTTGATACTATCTACGCTGAAGGACAACGTCGTTACATTGAATCTCTTTCTTCTTATGCCAGACAATTCTTAGGTCAATATGAAGCTCCTGATGTTGAATCAATTTCTGGTCTTTCGCCCACAATAGCCATTGATCAAAAAACTTCGGGCAGAAATCCTCGTTCTACTGTAGGCACGGTCACAGAAATTTACGATTACCTTCGTGTGCTCTATGCTCGTATAGGTGTTCCTCATAGTCCTAAAACAGGCAAACCCATGTTTGCACAGTCTGCTCAGCAGATTGTAAAACGAGTCTTGGATCTTCCTCAGGGATCAAAATTACAAATTTTGGCACCAATTGTTCGAGGTAGAAAAGGTGAACACAAAGAAGAACTAAGTCAGTACCTTGCTCAAGGTTTTTCACGTATTCGATTAGATGGAACTGTAGTTCAAATTGATGACGATCTCAAAATTACAAAAAATCAAAATCACCATATAGACCTAGTTATCGATCGCTTAGTTTTAAAAGAGGGGATTGCTCAAAGGCTTACAGACTCAGTTGAATATGCTCTAAAAATTGCTAAGGGCTACATTATTGTTTTAAAAGATGAAGAAGAACTTTTTTTTACAGAAAAATTCTATGATCCGGAATCTGGGGAATCATTCCCTGAATTAGAGCCAAGACTTTTTTCTTTTAACTCACCCATTGGAGCTTGCCCTGATTGCAACGGGCTAGGTGAGACAAAAGTATTAATCAAAGACTTAGTTATCTTAGATCCAAATCTATCGATTAATGACGGAGCCATAGGCCCTCTGGCGAAAAAGAGTACTTTTCTCTATTCCATGCTTAAGTGTGTCGCCAAGGAAGAGAAGGTCAGTTTAGATGAACCTTTAAAAAAACTACCTATCAAATTCAAAAACATACTTTTTGAGGGCACGGATAAAGTTTATACCTACTCATTCAAGTCAGAAAACTCTACCTTCAATTTCAAAAAAGCCTTCCCTGGAATTATGGCCTGGCTTCAAAAAAAATATCATGAATCTGAATCAGAAAAAGTAAGAGTTGAGCTAGAAAAATATATGCGTATTGAAGTTTGTCCAGATTGCAAAGGCGAACGTTTAAATCGATATGCAAGATCAGTCAAAATTAATGGACAGTCGATTATGCAAAGTTGTGCACTTTCCATCGATGATAGTTATAGCTTTTTCTCTACTCTAAAACTGGGAGACGAAGAAAGCCAAATCGCTGAAAAACTTTTAAAAGAAATTAAAAATAGATTAAAGTTTTTGCTCGATGTGGGTTTAAATTACCTAACGCTGAATCGCTCGGCCGTAACTTTATCAGGTGGAGAATCTCAACGAATAAGACTTGCCACTCAAATCGGTTCTGCTTTAACAGGTGTGCTTTATGTTTTAGATGAACCCTCAATTGGTTTACATCAACGAGACAACGATCGTTTAATCAATACACTTAAGCATCTCAAAAATCTAGGTAATACAATTCTAGTTGTAGAGCATGACGAAGATACAATGATGGCTGCTGACCATATCATTGATATGGGTCCCGGTGCAGGTATTCATGGCGGAGAAATTATTGCCTCCGGTACTGCTGCAACTATTATGAAAAATTCTAAGTCACCTACTGGCCAATTTTTATCAAAAAAAGTGAAAATTGAAGTACCTAAAATTCGTCGTGATCTTAAAAATAAAATTACCATCAAAGGTGCAAATTCTAACAACTTAAAAAAATTAGATGTTGAAATTCCATTATGTGGGTTAATTTGTGTTACAGGTGTTTCTGGCTCAGGAAAATCCTCCCTTATTCATTCAGTCTTAGTGCCAAATATTAGAGAATATTTTGATACTGGAGATCTTCCAGAATATCTTCATCATGCAAAGGCGATTTCTGGACTTCATCATTTAAATTCTTTAATCGAACTTGATCAATCTCCCATTGGTCGAACACCTCACTCAAACCCAGCTACTTATACGGGTTTATTTGACGATATAAGAACTATTTTTTCTTCTACTAACGAAGCTAAGGTTAGGGGATACAAGCCTGGCAGATTTAGTTTCAATGTGAAAGGCGGACGATGCGAATCCTGTGAAGGAAATGGCGTAAAGAAAATTGAAATGCACTTTCTTTCAGACGTTTATGTAACATGCAGTGAATGTAATGGATCACGCTACAATAATGAAACTCTATCAGTATTGTACAAAGGTAGAAATATTGCTGATATTTTAAAAATGTCTATTGAGGAAGCTCATGATTTTTTTGCTAATCATCCTAGAGTTGAAAGAATTCTCAAAACACTTCTTGATGTAGGACTCGGCTATATGGCCCTTGGTCAATCGGCAACGACATTATCAGGTGGTGAAGCTCAGCGAATGAAATTAGCTCGAGAACTTGCCAAAAGAGTCAAAGGATCTTGTCTTTATGTCTTGGATGAACCAACCACAGGCTTACATTTTCAAGATATAAAAATGCTACTTTCGGCCATTAATCAGTTGATCGAATTAGGTCACACTGTACTAGTGATTGAACATAATCTCGATGTCATTAAGACAGCAGATTACATCATCGATTTAGGACCTGAAGGTGGAAAAAATGGGGGAGAAATAGTCGCCACCGGAACCCCCGAAGAAGTAGTCAAAGTGGCAAAGTCTTTTACTGGTAAATATTTAAAAAAATATTTGTGATTTTATGGAGCTAAAAAATAACCAATATCTTCTTTTAATATCTCAAGCTCTCTCTGATACTTTTCTAATTGTCGTCTATCGTTACAGATATTCTCTTGAATTTCTTTAGCAGCATTTAAGATACTTCCAAGGTCACTCTGATGGGGATGATTAGCATCAATAGCATGAGTTCTCAAAAATTCCGTTGCTTCATAAATACGACCCGTTTTAAAACAAACTTCTGGTTTCCAACGTAGTGGTACAACTGTTGAATTACTATAATCAGGAAGCGCATAAATTTCAGCTTTCAGTTTTAGGGCAGCTTCTAGAATATCCACTTTAACTTTAGAATCTAAAATTTGATCATTGGCAATCAAGTGAACTAATTTTCCATCAATCTTAATTAATTTTTGAATGTTCCATTGAGCAAAAGTAGCTTGTAATGAAATATAGTCAGCGTGATCGTTACAAAAGTCTGTTTTATCATCAGAATTTTTTAAAAGTTTCTTAGCTGTTTTAATGCTTTTTTTGCTAGCTCTAGTTTGAGAAATGATAGCCTTAGAAAGAGTTTCAGCACTTGAGCTTATTCGTCCCAAAAGAAAACAACTGCTCTTCTTATCAGTATTATCCATCTTTTGTTCATTGGCCTTAGATACATTTTGTTCTTGGTTAATCTTAAGATCTTGGATGGTCATAGACCAAGAAATTTGAGAACTCATCAATAGACTTAAGAATACAAGTTGTTTCATATGGACCTCTGTTTTAAGTCCAAAGCTTACAGAATTTTAAAAAAGCTTCAATGTGATTGTAAAAATTACATAAAAAAAGCCCCCTTACGGAGGCTTTTGCTTATAAAGGCAGCACTAAAATTACATAGTTGGCTTAATTAAGAACGCGATAACGAAAGCGTAGATAACTAGAGACTCGATTAGAGCTAGAGCAATAATCATTGGAGTAAATAGTTTATCAGAAGCAGCTGGGTTACGTGCGATACCTTCAAGAGCTACAGAAGCAGCTTTACCTTGAGCATAAGCACCACCGATAGCAGCAAAAGTAATTGCTCCAGCAGAAGCCATAGCGAACATAGTTTTGTCAGTGTAGTTACTTGCAGCGTGGATTACGTTTCCAGCTGTAGTTGCAACTGCACCAGTTTCATCAGCGAAAGCGATGGCAGCGATTAGGAAAGTTACAAGAGCAGTCATAAGTTTTAACATAAAATTCTCCGTTAAAAGTTAAGGTTCAATTAGTGTGCTTCGTGCCCATCATGATCGTGGTGTGCAGTGGCTAAGCTAATATAAACCATGGTTAAAAGACTGAATACAAATGCTTGGATAAAACAAACAAACAATCCAAGTATTAAAAAAGCAATTGGTACTACATAGGGAAGCATTCCTGAAAAAATGGAAAGAACCAAGTGGTCACCAAACATATTTCCGCGAAGACGAAGAGCAAGAGAAACTGGTCTTACCGCGTGTGAAATTAATTCAATGGGAAAAATTAAAAAAGCTAAATACCAAACTGGACCCATAAAGTGCTTGATGTGTCCAACTAAGCCCTGCTCTTTAATCCCGTGGTAGTTGTAATAAACAAAAACAAAAATACCTAATGCTAGGGTTGTGTTGATGTTATCCGTAGGAGGCAAAAAGCCTGGAATTAATCCGATTAAATTTGAAATAAAAATAAAGGTAAAAAGAGTCGCAATACAACTAAAGTATTTTTTTGCCTCATGCTCACCCATTGTTGAACGACATAGTCCGTAAATGAACTCACCGAATGCTTCAACAATATTTCTGAATGTAATGCCTTTATCTGGAATAATTGCATTTCCAACTGAAGCAACTTTAGAGCGGTAAAGCATCCCAACCACTGTTAATAAACCAGCAATAAGAGTAAAAGTTAATACGTGCTCTTCTGTGTGTATGGTTGTTGCCACCTTTGATAAAAAAGTGAAACCAGAAGCAGTAGCGCTTACTGAAAAGAGAATTGATAAAAGGGCAACTAAAGCCTTGAACATGGATCCCACCTGAACAAAAAGTTATGATTTCTTGATACTCAAAAACAAATTTGCGAGCTGAACTATGTAAATAAACAGAGCAATTATTATCCTGTTTTTGATAAAAAGTACACCGATATAAAAGGCAATTCCCAATATGACTGTTTTGGCCAACATTAGAAATCCGGCTTTTGCTAGCTCTTGAAGTGAAGGTTTTCTATCTTGTAGACCGAAGAGAATGCCAAGGCCCAAAACCAGCATTAACTGATTCATCAGTGATGCTATGCTAATAGATAAGAAGACCAAGATTTCCGTTATACCGTGCGCAAAAACCAATTCAGTAATTGTTGTTGTGACTAGTGTAAGGAGTAAATAGTACTTAAGGTTTAGGTTTTTTTTTAGCCAGGCCATATCTAACCATTAAGTAAAAGGTGTTTAAGCTCACTAACACAATGATAGAGAGCGCTATTTTTTCCGATATAAGATTTTTTGAAACAAGCCAATAAGCTAGTGCAAAAACTCCTAAGATCGTTGAAGGTAAAGCGAAAGCAAGTCCTAAAATAATCTTTAAATCGCTCTTTTTCAAATGATCTTTTCCTTACCTCTTACTTGCCTGTCTTCTGGTAAAAAGTGATTTTAACCGGCCTTTTATTACATCACGGTTAGGATAATCGGGAAGTATGGAATAATATATATCGTATGCCTCTTTTAAGTCTTCCTTTGTCTCGTAGCTGTTTGCAATCATGAATTTTGTCTCCACTATACGATCTTTGTTTTTCTCGTATTTCAAATACTCCATCCATTCGGCGATTGCTTGCGACCATTTTTGCTCAAAATAATAACAAAGGCCAAGTTCATAATATGTTTGTAAATAGTAGGGATGTAGTGGATTTTTTAAGATTTCACTGAAAATCTTGATCGATTCTGTATTTTCATTATTTTTTCTTAAGGAAACTCCAAGTCTGAAATAGAAAAAATCTTGGTTATCTAGCTTAGGTTGAATTTCATAAAGTTCACGGTATATACGGCTAGAACTCTTATAATCCTTCAGCATTGTAAATGTAATCTCTGCTTCTTTTTCAAGAACCTTAATTTGCCATGTTCTATCGTTTGTCGTGCTAGAAACTTTCTCGTAATAATTCATGGCTTTATACCCATCATTCAAATAAAGAGAATAAATTTCACCTAGCTGGAAATAAATTTTTACTTTTATCTGTGGAGAGGGATTGTGTCTTAGAATTTCTTCGTATTTTGCAACTGCTTCTTCGTATTTACCGTGGCTCATTAAATCTTGAGCTTTAATAATGTCTTTGTAGAGCGATGAAGTAAAATCACACGAAAAAAAGAAGCAAGTCATACACAAAAGTATGACCTGCTTTAATCTATTATTGAATAGTATCAGGTTTTTCATCAGTACCAACAGGGGCATCGTCTTCTGGGTCTAAGAATTTTTCTAAGGCAACAACGGTTTCACCTTGTTTAAGGTTAATTAGTCTTACCCCTTGAGTTGTTCTACCAAGAAGAGAAATTCCAGAAATTTTAATTCTTATCACTTGTCCATTATTGGTTATTATCATGAGGTCGTCTTTATCACTAACAGGTTTAATGGCCATGATATCACCATTTTTCTCTGTTAGTTTCATCGCCATAATACCTTTTCCGCCACGGGACTGCTGACGATATTCGTTTGCCTGAGTTCTCTTACCGTAACCATTTTCTGTTACAGCCAAAATCTCAAATGTATCATCGATAATTTCCATCCCGATTACTTTTTCTTTTTCATCAAGAGTAATACCTTTTACACCTTGAGAAACGCGACCAAGTGGACGACAATCTTCCTCTGGGAAACGTATTGATTTACCAGATGAAGAGCAAAGTAGTACGTCTTTCTTACCATCCGTTACTCGAACGGCTACAATTTTATCGCCATCAACTAACTTAAGTGCTTTCAAGCCATTTTGCTTAATATTTTTATAATCATCTAGTTCTGTTTTCTTCACAGTTCCGTTTTCAGTAGCGATGATTAAATAGTGGTTTTCCAAATTACTTGGTATGGCCAAGATTTCATTCACTTCTTCACCGGCAGGAAGATTAATCAAGTTAACAATATTACGTCCCTTGGAAGTACGTAACCCCTCTGGGATTTGGTAAGTCTTCATAGAGAACACTGTACCTTTTGTAGTAAAGAACATGATTATATCGTGTGTATTGGCCATAAAGATCTTAGTGAAGAAATCATCTTCCACTTCAGCTCCTTTAACTCCCATACCACCACGTTTTTGTGACTTGTAAGTATCAAGGGCCATACGTTTAATGTACCCCTTATGAGTAATTGTCACGATCACTTCTTCTTTCTTAATTAAATCTTCAGCTTGAATTTCATCAGAGTAAGAAATAATTTCTGTACGGCGTACATCACCATAAGTTTCTTTAATATGATTGAACTCACCAAGAATAATGTTATTAACTAATTCGTCAGAGGATAGAATTCCTTCAAGTCTTGCAATTTCTCTTAAGATATCTTGGTATTCCTTAATGATCTTATCTCTTTCAAGACCAGTTAAGCGTTGTAAGCGAAGATCTAAGATTGCTTGAGCTTGAATGTCTGAAAGAACAAATTTCGTCATTAAAGAATCTTTAGCCTGAGCGGGTCCTTCAGATTTTTTAATCATTTCGACAATTTCATCTATATTTTCTACCGCAATCTTTAAGCCTTCCAAAATATGGGCTTTTTCTTTAGCTTTCTTTAATTCAAAAATTGTACGGCGAACTACGACTTCACGGCGGTGATCAATAAAGCATTGTAACTGCTCTTTGATGCTCATAACTTTTGGTTGCCCATTAGTAATAGATAGAAAAATCATACCGAAAGATACTTGTAGTTGAGTCATCTTATAGAGACGATTTAGGGTAACAGTACCGATTTCACCTTTTTTGAGTTCAACTACTACACGAATTCCTTCGCGAGAAGATTCGTCTCTAATATCAGAAATACCAATTAACTCTTTTTCATGTACAAGTTCAGCAATACGTTCAATTAGTTTTGCTTTATTCACTTGGTAAGGAAGTTCATTGATTACGATTCTTTCACGATCATCACCTTTACCGTATTTTTCGATTTCAGCTTTACCGCGAATTTGAATAATGCCTTTTCCAGTGTGGTAAGCTTCTTTAATGCCTCCAATGCCATGTATCGCTCCGCCAGTTGGGAAATCAGGACCAGGAATTATTTTCATTAATTCAAAATTATCAAGCGCTGGATTTTGAATTAATTCGATTAGGCCTGTCATTACCTCTGTTAAATTATGGGGAGGAATATTGGTAGCCATTCCTACGGCAATACCTGTGGAACCATTTATTAAAAGATTGGGAATTCTAGTAGGAAGGACCATCGGCTCTTGAAGTGAGCCATCGTAGTTGGCTTGCCAGTCAACAGTTTCTTTCTCTATGTCTTGTAAAAGCTCTTCAGAGAGCTTCTTCATTCTAATTTCTGTATATCTCATGGCAGCTGCATTATCACCGTCAATAGATCCGAAGTTTCCTTGACCATCAACCAGAGGATAACGAAGTGAAAAGTCTTGGGCTAAACGAACGATGGCTGAATAAACAGACGAGTCACCATGTGGGTGATATTTACCAATGACATCTCCCACAACACGTGCAGACTTTAAAAAAGGACGTCCGTGATAATTATTTAAGTCGTGCATTGAATAGAGAACGCGTCTATGAACTGGCTTCAATCCATCTCGTACATCCGGCAGAGCACGTCCTCTAATGACCGACATGGCATAATCAAGATAACAACTTCTCATTTCATCTTGAATACTAAGAGGACTAATTTTACCGCCGCTATTATCTTCTTTATTGTAACTCATATCTATATCCTAAAATTAAATATCTAGATTTTTAACATTCAGTGCATTTTTTTCCACAAATTCACGACGAGGTTCTACCTGATCGCCCATTAAGATTGAAAAAACTGAATCGGCTTCGATGGTATCTTCTATCCGAACTTGAAGAAGCGTCCTGTTGGCATAATTCATGGTTGTTTCCCATAATTGATCAGGGTTCATTTCTCCGAGACCCTTATAACGTTGGATGTAAGCACCTTGCTTAGATTCTCCAACGACGGCATTGGCTAACTCATCAAGATTTGTATAACTTTTTTTCGTTCCATTCTCTTTAGTCATGTTCACTGTTGATTTCGAATATCGCTTAAATCCATCAAACTGATTTTTTAAATCCGCGTATTCTAGAGACTCAATGAATCCTAAATTTATTCGGAAATTTTTCGTTTTCTGAGGAGTTTTAACCCTTATAGCTAGATGATTTTCATTTCCATCATTTTTCACTTCAAGAGTATATTTTTTTACACCTTCAGCTTCAAACTCTTTTAGTAAACCTTGAATGTCTGTAATTTTCAAATTCAATGTCTCCGCAGAAGAGAAATCAAATTTATTCAAATTAGTTCTTTCAATCAATGTTTTTAGAAGATCTGAATCATAGTGGAGGTCATAAGAAGCAATATTTCGTGAATAAACTCTAAATTTATTAATTAAGGCTTTAGCTTCTTCTGTTTCAATAACTGAACCATCAAATTCAATTTTTTCATTATCAAGAGCAGTATTAACTAAAAATGCTTCTAATTCTTTTTCATCTTTTAGATAACGCTCATTTTTACCCTTTTTATATTTAAAAAGAGGAGGTTGAGCGATGTATAGAAAGCCACCTTCAACAATAGTAGGGAATTGACGGTAAAATAGAGTTAAAAGAAGAGTACGAATATGGGATCCATCCACGTCCGCATCAGTCATAATAACAATTTTATGGTAACGAAGTTTTCCTAGATCAAACTCATCCTTGCCAATTGAAGTACCAATGGCCTGAATTAAGTTTTTAATTTCTTCATTTACCAACATTTTATCATAACGAGCTTTTTCTACGTTTAAAATTTTACCTTTCAAAGGTAAAACGGCTTGACGACGACGATCTCTACCTTGCTTGGCTGAACCACCGGCAGAGTCCCCTTCGACTATGTATAATTCACAAATAGCTGGATCTTTTTCCTGGCAGTCAGCCATCTTTCCTGGAAGACCAGAAAATTCTAAGGCAGACTTTCGACGTGTTAATTCACGCGCTCTTCTGGCGGCTTCTCTAGCTGCAGCTGCATCGGCAGATTTCTTAATAATCACTTTGCCTGTATTTGGGTTTTCTTCTAAATAAACCTTGAAACGATCACCCACAAGTGAGTTTACAATTCCTTCCACTTCAGAAGAACCAAGTTTTGATTTAGTTTGACCTTCAAATTGAGGATTTTTAAGCTTAACAGAAACAATGGCAGTTAAACCTTCCCGCATATCATCGCCCGTAAGAGCTGTTTTGATATTTTTTAGAAGATTTTCTTTATTAGCATAGTTATTTAAAACTCTTGTTAGAGCTGTTTTAAAACCAGAAACGTGTGTACCGCCTTCAGGCGTATTTATGTTGTTTGCATAAGAAGTAATTGATTCTGAATATGAATCAGTCCACTGTCCAGCTACTTCAACTTCATAATCATCACGTGTTTGTGTGAAATAAATAATTTCTTTATGAATGGGAGTTTTTCCGCGATTAATATATTCAACAAATTCTTTAATCCCGCCTTCAGCAAAGAATAATTCTTCTTTGTCCGAACGTTCATCCTTAATCAGAATGCGAAGACCTTTATTTAAAAAAGCCATTTCACGGAAACGACTTGCTAGAGTGTCGTAAGAATATTCATAGACTTCAAAGATTTCGTTGTCGGCTTTAAAAGTGACTGTTGTACCAGTATCTTTCACATCACATTCACCAATTACTTTTAACGGCGCTTTTGCCTTTCCGTATTCAAAATCTAATTCGTGAACTTTTCCATTTTTCTTAATAATGAGCTTAACGGCTTTTGAAAGGGCGTTTACAACTGAAGCACCAACTCCGTGTAGACCACCAGAAACTTTATAAGCTCCACCTTCTTCGTTAAATTTTCCGCCAGCATGTAATTTTGTATAAACGACTTCTGCCGCTGAAACACCTTCACCAATATGCATATCTACAGGGATACCACGACCGTTATCTACAACAGTTATTGAATTATCAACATGAATGACGACGTTGATTTGTGTACAATATCCAGCTAAAGCCTCATCGACAGCGTTATCTACAATTTCATAAACGCAGTGGTGAAGACCGCGAAAACCAGTATCTCCGATATACATACCGGGACGCTTTCTAACAGCTTCTAGGCCTTCTAATACTTTAATTTGAGACGCACCGTAATCGGTGGTTACTTTCGAGATAGATTCAGTCACTTGATCGACCATGATGGAGCTCCTGCTATTTAGGTTCTGTCTTGTCCACCTTCCCTTCGCTTAAATGAATCTTGAAGGCGGAATCGATACTTTCGAGTTCATGCCTAAAATTTTCATTGGCGGTGGTTATGAAAACTTGGAAATTCTTTGTTTTCAAAAAACCAATTAAATTCTTCCAACGTATCTGGTCTAATTCGCCAGAGACATCGTCTAGAAGGACTAATGGATAGGACATAAATTTATACCGAAAAAGCTCTATATAGGCAAAGATTAAGCTCAAAAAAGCCATCTTTTGTTGCCCTAAAGAGCAGTAATCGAAGGAATTTAATCCATCAAAATGCAGGATGAAATCATCGCGATGAATTCCCACAGTTGAATGACCAATTTTTAGTTCATTTTGCAGGTTGTCTTGCAGCATTTGAGTTATTTCACTTGCCTTTCTTCCTAAGACTTTGCTCACTAAAAGGACTTCAAGGTCATGCTTTTCACTAAAAAGCTCTTGAAACATCTTAGTGTAATAGCCCTTAATCTCGCTCAAGAACTCCTGACGCTTTCTAGTGATCAATTCCATACTCAACCCTAGGTCCAAGTTCAGGGCTTCAATTTGGGCCAAATAATGCTTTGGTTTTTCAGATAAAAGGGAATTCTTCATACGAAGAAGTTTTGTATATTTATTTAAGCCTTTTTTATATTCCGCATCTAGTAGTCCTAAATGGTAGTCAAACCACTCTCTTCTAAAGCTAGTCGAAGTATGAAATGTTCCAGCATCAAAGGGATTAATAAAAACGGATGAAAGTGGAAGTTTTTTTTTGCTTATAAGTTGATTTATATACCAGGTACTTTCATCTTTTTTCACACGACCAGCAACGCTAACCTGGTCTAAGCCTTGATCTAGGAAGAGAGCTTGAAATAATATTTCAGTATCTTCACCATCAATTGACAACATTTGTGGAAAACTAGCATTTTTACGAAATGATTTTCTGTTAGTGAGGTAGTAAATGGCTTCTAGTAGATTTGTTTTACCATTTCCATTTTGTCCAAATACACAATTTACCTTTGGGCTAAATTCTAATAACTCTGGAGCGAGATTGCGAAAATGAGTTACTAGAATTTTACTGAGCTTCAAATCCATTGTTTAGATTTTAAGCGGCATGATGATTCCTAAAAAATCCTGCATGTCATGACATTTTACAACTACTGGGGAAAGTTCATTATTAAATTCCATTGTAATTTCTGTGTCGCTTAATACAGTAAGATTATCAATTAAATATTTTGCATTAAAACCAATATTAAATTCTTTACCGTCGTACTTAATCGGTATTTCTTCTTTCGCTTCACCAAGTGAAGGATGATTAGTAGAAACCGTAAGTAAATTATTTTTTAAAGTACACTTAACACCATTGGTTTTTTCATTGGCTAAAATTTTTATTCTTTTAACTGCATTCAATAAAGCATTCTTTTCAACTTGAAGGCCAAAGGTTGTCTTGTTAGGAATGACTGTTTGGTATTTCGGATACTCTCTAGATATTAAACGAATTGAAATATAATAATCTTTTCCGTGAT
Organism: Bacteriovoracaceae bacterium; assembly: GCA_049318265.1. Taxonomy (GTDB): domain Bacteria; phylum Bdellovibrionota; class Bacteriovoracia; order Bacteriovoracales; family Bacteriovoracaceae; genus JBEIOQ01. The sequence goes on along the minus strand of JBMOGR010000002.1, from coordinate 234,910 downwards.
TTACATATAGAAATGAATCATCAACTGAAAATCTTAAACTCTCAGCTGGATATGTATCAGTAATTTTCTTTAATTCATTAACACCTTTTTTAGGGACAATAATTCCGTCTACTAAAAAATTTGAACGTGAAACAAATTCTGGAATATCTAGCATTGCTAATCTATGGCCATCAATGGCTACAGCTCTAAGCGTAGAGTCGTATTGCTGAAAAAAGATTCCATTTAAATATAGTCTTGTTTCATCAGTTGAAATTGCATGTGAAACTTTATTGATAACTCTAGTTATATCTGATGATTTTAGAAAGAATTCAGTACCAGTATTTTCAAAACTTAAATGAGGGAATTCTTCTGCTCCAACAATAACTAACGAATAATTAATGGATCCACTTGTTAAGTGAAGTAGATTTTTATCTTTTTCAATTTTTAAACTTAGCTTGTCGTTTGGAAGTTCTCTTAAAATATCTGCAAAGTTTTTTATGTTTATACAAAAAGAACCATTCTGAGTTGATTCTGCATTTAAAACTATTTTTACTGAAACTTCAGTATCTGTTGCTGAAAGAATTAAATTTTTATTTTCTACAGTTATTAAACAGTTTGTGAGGATTGGTCTGGATATCTTGCGATCAATTACGCCTGAAAGCTTGTTGATTGCTTCTTTTAGAAATTCAGATTGTATAATCAGTTCCATGGTTTCCTCTTTGATCTATATATAGTCTTTAATTTAGAACATAATAGTATTAATCGTGGGGATAAGTTGAAAAACATCTTTTTTAAATAATTCCAATCTCTTAAGTGCCCTCTTTATTTTTGTTTATTGGGATAATTCTCTAAACTCAATTTTCTATTTACGTATATTATTCAATTAATCTTTATAGTTTAACACTTTCTATCAATGGCCGTGAGTAACTTGTGTGAACTAGTCATTAATCTTTTAATGTTTGGTTTTATTTAGTCTTTAAAACCTACTTTATTAACATTTTTATCCCCATGTGGAAAAGAAAACCTTAATAACGCGCACTTTACTTATCCAGAAGCTGTTTATAAGTTGATTTCTTATAAACTATTTTCAATTTCTAGAACTGTTTGAGCCAATCTTTGGTCTAAACGGATTTGTTGTTCTATTTTATTTATAGCATGCATGACTGTAGTGTGATCTCGTTTACCGTAAAAATCGCCTATTTCCATTAAAGTAGGCTTAATAATTTTATGAGTAAGATACATTCCTACATGTCTTGCTGTTGCAAATTCTTTGGTTCTCACTTTAGATCGGATATCAGATATTGATAATTTGTAATAATTTGCCACTTCTTTGATGATTGAATCAAATGTAATGCTGTCTGGACTGTAATGATCAGAAAGCTTTAATTGCTCTTTGGCTATCTCAACATCAATGTCTACTTTGCATACACTTGAATATAATCCAAGACGGATTAATGAGGCTTCAAGCTCTCTCACATTACTCTTGATTGCACTGGCTATAAGATTAACTACATCGTCAGGTACATAAATATCTTTTTCCGCGGCTTTTCTTTTTAAAATGGCGATTCTAGTCTCAAGATCTGGTTGCTGGATATCTACTATTAGTCCCCAACCTAAACGTGTTTTTACTCTTTCTTCAATTCCATTAATGTCTTTTGGAGCTTTATCGGAGGTAAAGATGAGCTGTTTACCTTTATTGTGAAGTTCATTAAAAATGTTGAAAAAGGCGTTTTGAGTTTCATTTTTATTTTTTAATTCATGAATATCATCAATGATCAGAACATCTGTTTGAACAGTGTAGCGCTCTTGAAATTCTTGAAATTTTCTATTTTGAACAGATTTTACATAATCATCAACAAATTCATTACCTGTAATCATGCAAATATTTAAATGAGGCTTAGAAGTTTTTATTCTATTGGCTAATGCATAGATTAAATGAGTTTTTCCCAATCCTGAAGCACTATGAAGATAGAGTGAGGGATAGTCCTTTCCAGGATTATTTGCAACCGCCTCACAAGAGGCAAAGGCTAAATTATTAGATGATCCAACAACAAAATTTTCAAATAATTTACTAGGGTCAATTCTTTTGGACTTGTGAACGGGAGCAAGTTCCTCAATGACTTTTGCTTGATATTGATCGATCAAATCACTTTTGGTAGGCATAAGATCATTTATAGAAAAGGATACATCTTTAACCGTTGCCCCTTTCTTGACAGAGTAGGCACTTTCATTTTCCTTGTTAACTTCTGTAGCAATTTCACCTAATAACTCAAGGCCAATGTTATATTCTTTCCCAAGAGTCAGTTTTACCGATTTTGTAATTAACGCCATATAATTTGTTTCGATAATTTTTTTGATAAAACCAGTAGTTACTGTAAAGACCAAATTGTCATTTTCTAGACGTGATAGATGAAAATTATCGCTAAAATAGGTTTGGTATTTTTGGGCGTCTATCTGTCCTTGAATGAATGAGTGGACAGCTTGATTAAGGCCTTGAATTTCTTCAAAACTAAAACCACCCTTATTCAAGACAGTTGTTTCTATGATGGAGGGCTTTACGTCTTCTTGATAAGAAGATTTTGGAGTTTTTGTTTCTGGTATTTGGGTTTTGAGTTCATCTTTGATTTTTAGAAATTGAAAAGGAAAATTATTTTCCATGAACCGTCCTTTTAAAATTGTCGATTTCTATTTACCCACAGGCTTTGTTCGAGGGGGTAAGGTGTAGCATGGCCCATGGCCCAATTTCAATCACTGCTTACCATTTTTTACACTTATTACTCACTCATAGCATCAGGCCCATAATTCAATTTTTTTTAGTTACATATTGACCTCTTTATCATTTATCGGTAATACTACCCACTCTAAAAAGACACTAATCGTGACGAGGAAGAACTTATGAGTAAGCGTACATGGCAACCAAAGAAAATTAAGCGTTTAAGATCACACGGATTTCTTACCCGTATGAAATCTCCAGGCGGCAAAGACGTTATTAAGAGAAGAAGAGCTAAAGGCAGAAAGAGATTAACTGTAATTACAGGAACTAAGTAATCTTTGTCTGAACGTTATCCAAAAGAAAATCGTTTAAGATCTAAAGCTGATTTTTATAGTCTAAAAGAAGGGTCCCGGAAGTTTCGGGACCCTTTTATTTCCGTCTTTTTTAAAAATACTGATTTAAAGTTACCTCGTGTGGCTTTCTCAATTAATTCAAAACATTTTAATGCGGTCGAGCGAAACAGATTAAAAAGATTAATGCGTGATATATTTCGCCATCAGATCAACCAGCTTTCTTCGGTAGATTTTCTTGTAGTAGTTCAGTCTAAAAAGAAAGAAATTGAATTTGCGGAATTCACCCAAAATATAACTTGCTCATTCAGGAAATTCCTCTTAAACCTAGTCGTAAAATAAAGTTATTATGAGTAAAGGGCTGCTGTTTTTTCTTAAGTTTTATAAACTATTTCTTTCGCCCTTTTTGGGTAATCGTTGTCGCTTCTATCCAAGTTGCTCTGATTATGCCAAAGGTTGTTTAGAGCAGCACTCACTCACGAAATCATCGTTTTTAATCACGAAGAGACTTTGCAAATGTCACCCTTTTCATAGTGGTGGGTTTGATCCAGTCCCTTTATAGGAGAAAAGTTCATGTCTTCAGACAATAAAAGAGCACTATTAGCAGTAGTATGCTCAGGGATCATTCTTTTTGGGTGGCAGCATTTTTTTGCTCCAAAACCAAGCACTGTGAAGGCAGCAGCAACAACTTCCCCTGCTGCCCCTGCAAATTCAGCGGGAGCTACTGCCACGGCCCTATCTAATGCTACTGCCTCAGCGGCTACTGATCCTGCGGCAACGACCTCTGCACCAACAGCACAGGCTTTAACAAATTTCATTGTGAAGAATGAAGCTCATTCTTTTACAATTAATAATCAATTACAAATTGTTGATGCAACAAACGTCAAAACGAGTTTTCCTTTTTTAGATACTGTAGGTGGACCGGGCTCATTTACGATTGAGCTTGAAAATAACGGTATTTTCTCAAGAGTTTGGATGAACTTAGTGCAGATTGATGACAGAACACTTGAGGGAACAAACGATCAATTAGGCCTTAAAGTTAAGTTTCTCTTAGAAGATTCTGGTAAGCTAAATTACTCTTTCTCATCTACTAATCCCTATAAGTACCGTGTAATACTTCACACTGCCAAAAAAGAACTTGATGGTGGACATCATCGTGAGTTCTCTCATTTGGCTAAGGGTTTAGAAAAAACTTCTCTCGGAAAATCCGATGAAGGAGAAGGGGAAGTAAAGTGGCTTGCCATTGATTTTAATTTCCATATTTTCGCTTTTGTTTTTAAAGAGAAAAAATTAACAACATATAATGTTACTGAAGCAGGTGATTTTATCACTAGTTTTGTTAATCCAACTACTGCTGTTGATGGAAATATTGTTTTCTCAAAAAAGGATTATGATCTTTTGACTGGTATGGGTGATAGCTTGAACCAAGCTATTGATTATGGCTGGTGGGGTGTTATCGCTGTACCAATATTAAGAGCTCTTCAATTTTTCTACCGTTATATTCCTAATTATGGTGTTGCTATTATTCTCCTAACTCTTTTCATTCGTCTTTTGACTTTTCCACTTCAGTACAAGTCTTTTAAGAGTATGAAGAAGATGCAGGAATTACAGCCAGAACTTACAAAATTAAGAGAAAAGCACAAAGATGATCCTTCAAAGCTTCAAAAAGAAACAATGGATTTATTTAAAAAAGCTGGTGCTAACCCTTTAGGTGGATGTCTTCCACTTTTACTTCAAATGCCTATTTTCTTTGCATTTTATAAAGTACTTTTTAATTCAACAGAGCTTATGGGTGCACCTTTCATGCTATGGATTCAGGATTTATCTCACAAAGATCCATTCTATGTTCTACCCGTTTTAATGGCTGGATCTATGTTTCTCCAACAGAAAATGACGCCATCACCATCTGCAGATCCAACACAACAAAAAATTATGATGTTTATGCCTCTTATTTTTGGTGTGATTATGAAAGATCTTCCCTCTGGATTGACGCTTTATATTTTTGTTTCAACCATTATGGGTATCGGTCAGCAATACTTCGTTTATAAGAAAACCTGATTGTGAATTTTAATTTCAGTGATGGCCCTATTATCGCATGTAGCACTGGCTACCAAGGTAATAGTGCCATTGCACTTATACGCATTTCTGGCTTTATTGATCTCGCTCCATTTCAGCCTTTTCTTCGTGTTTCCATCGATAAATTAAAACCTCGTCTAGCTATTTTTACTGATCTTCTTGATAAAACGGAAGTAGTGGACTCGATAGTCATTACCTATTTCCAAGGTCCTCATAGTTATAATGCTGAAAATATCCTTGAACTTTCTGTTCATGGAAATGTTTTAAATGTTGAAAGAATTTTATCACTTTTTGAAACACACCAATTAGCACGTAGGGCCTATCCCGGAGAATTTACTTATCGAGCTCTCAAAAATGGAAAAATGAATCTTTCACAAGTTGAAGGGTTGGACCTTATGCTCAATGCCCAGTCGGAATATGCTTTGAAGCAAGGGCTTTCCCTTTTGGGTGGGGACCTTCAAGAGTCATATTTAAAACTTCATGATGCCTATCTTAAACTCAAAACTGTTACAGAGATGCATTTTGATTTTCTTGAAGATATTGGTGAGGAAAAGGCTCAAAATCTTTTTGTACAGGCCAAAGAAGAGTTTACAGAGATAGTAGAAATATTGAATCAAAGAGCAACTGTCAGTGATGGTGGCTTGTTATCTCCAGAAGTTGTTTTAGTAGGTGATACAAATGCTGGTAAAAGTTCACTTTTCAATAAAATTCTCGGGGAGTCTCGTGCTATTGTTTCAGCGGTTAAAGGCACGACTAGAGATTTTATTTCAGAATCTATTCAATTTCAGGGCCTCACTTTTAGGTTAATTGATACGGCAGGATTACGAGATGAGAGTTCTGATGAGATTGAACTTGAAGGGATGAAGTTAAGCCTTTCTCGAGTGAAAAAAGCTTTTTTTAAGATACTTGTTATTAATCCTTTTGAAAAACAAGTTGGTTTAAAAAATTTCCAAAATCTAAGTTTTGACCTCATTATTTTTACTCATAGTGATCTTCCTCAATTTGATCTCGCTAAGGCGGAATTTTTATCTAGTGGTTCTATAGAACCAGAGAAACTTGTTGGTTCTATAGAACCACTTTCGATCAATTCTAAATCTGGTTCTATGGGACCAGAACTAAGTCATTTAATTTTAAATAAATATAATTTATTAATGTCTAAGTCTCCGATACTATTAGAGAGACACAGAGTTTTTATTAGAATCCTTTCTACTGAATTGAATAATTTCAATTACTTATATGATAATGAGTCGGATATGGCCATTATTTCTCACCATTTAAATAGTATTGGTCAGACTATTGCTGAGTTGATAGGTGTCATGGCACCCGATGAAGTACTGGATCATCTCTTTTCTAATTTCTGCATCGGTAAGTAATAGTTCCACGTGGAACAATAGAGAACATTTTCATGACAAAGATTTATGACATACTTGTATTGGGCGGCGGCCACGCTGGACTAGAGGCAGCTCATATGGCTGCAAACTTTGGATTTGAAGTAGCACTTTTTATTATGCCTGGAGTAAAGATTGCGTCTGCTCCTTGCAATCCCTCTATTGGTGGAGTGGGAAAAGGACAAGTTGTTAGAGAGCTAGATGCTCTTGGTGGTGTTATGGGAAAATTGGCTGACTTGGCCGGAATTCAATACAGAGTTTTGAATGAGTCCAAAGGTTTTGCTGTTCAATCGACGAGAGTTCAAATCGATAAAGAAATCTATGCTAATGAAGCTGAGAGATTGGTTGAATCTATTCCCAATATATTTGTTCACAGAGAAAAAGTAGTATCTGTAGTAAAGACTGGTGAATTGTTTGTGGTCACGAGTACCAATGGGTCCTATAGGTCCAAAAAAGTTATTGTTACAACTGGAACTTTCCTTGGTGGTAAATTACATACAGGCTCTGATCAATCCACAGGAGGAAGAGTAGATAGTGATGCAAGTCCTAATCTAGAAACTCTTTTCAGCCAAGTTAAGACGATGAAGAGTCGATTCAAGACAGGAACTCCTTCTCGAATAGATCGTGCATCAATAGATTATACTAAGCTAGAGCCTCAGCCGTCTGATGAAAAAACTAGAAATTTTCACTGTTTAAATTCTGACTTTAATAGAGCTCTGGATCAGGTAAATTGTTACCTTACTTACACTAATCAAGAAACCTTGGATTTAATCCGAGCCAATAAGGAAAAGTCTCCCATGTACAATGGGCAGATTAAAGGTGTTGGCGCAAGATATTGTCCCAGTATCGAAGATAAGGCTTTCCGTTATCCAGATCGCCATATTCATCACGTTTTTATTGAACCTGAAGGAATTGATGTTGAGACCATGTATCCGAGTGGAGTTTCATCAAGCTTGCCGGCTGATGTCCAAGAAGCATTTTTAAAAACAATTCCTGGACTAGAAAACTGCAAAGTTCTTATTCCTGGCTATGCGGTTGAATATGATGTGGTTGATACAACACTTTTAGATCTAAGTTTGGAATATAAAGATATATCCGGTCTCTATTTTGCTGGCCAGGTGAATGGTACTTCTGGATACGAAGAAGCTGCCGGACAAGGGCTCATTGCAGGAATCAATGCCAGTTTCTCACTATTAGGAAGAGAGAATTTTATTATTGATCGATGTGTATCTTATATCGGAGTTATGCTTTCAGATTTAACTTTAAATACTCGCGATGAACCCTACAGATTATTTACAGCTAGGTCAGAAAACCGTTTATTTATCCGTGAAGACAATACAATTCTAAGAATGTACCCATATAGAAAGATGTTGGGCCTATACCAGAGCATAGATCACTTCCAAGATGAATTCTTGGAGCAATTTGAGCTTCTAAGTAAGGTATGTGCTGAAATAACCTTTGATTCAAAGAGTGAAATGCTCCAAAAGTACCAAGATCCAGAAAATAAGAAGACTTTTCAATCAAAAATATCTTTATCTGAACTATTAAAGCAATCCTGGATAAACCCGGTAGAAGTTCTAGCTTACGAATTATCTATATTAGGAGTTTCATTTCCACTGGCAGTAATTCAAGCCGTAGCTGTAACATTGAAATATGATGGTTATATTAAAAAATCAAATGAACAGTTTGAGAAGATGAAAAAGATTGATCGTATGGTTTTAGATTGGGAGAAGTTATCTAATTCAAAAAATATTTCCTTTGAATGCAAATCTAGAATAGAAAAAATACGTCCCAATACTTTTGGTCAGCTAAAACTTATCGAAGGGATAAGACCTGCAACATTGGCCATTGTGGCAGGGAAGCTATACTAATGCTCGATAGGAAATTTTCTGATGACCTATTTAATATTTACTTCGGTGAGCTGGAAGGTTTAAATCTTACCGCTATTCGTGATCCGGATGATTTTTATCAAAAACAAGTGCTAGATTCGATTTACCCATATGAGCAATCAGATATTTTTCGCGGTTCTATAGGGGCGCATGAATATTATCTAGACGTAGGCTTTGGTGGCGGTTTTCCCTTACTCCCTTTGGCGGCACTATTAAAAGACAAGCGATGTCTGGGAATAGATTCTAAAAAGAAAAAAGCAGAGGCAGTAAAGTTAATCGCAGATAGAATGGGATTAACTAATGTTTTTCCCTATCACTCCAGAATCGAAGATGTTCTTATTAATAAACCAACGTGTATAAGTCTTAAAGCTGTAGGTAGAATCTGGGACATGCTTGAGTTGATGAATTACTCGGCACCTATAGAAGTTTTCTTTTATAAGGGACCAAGTGTTTACGAATTAGAGAGTATGGACTTTGGTAAGGTTGAAAAGAAGTGGACTAAGATCGAAGAGAAGGAAATTTTAGTTCCAGGGACAGATAAACGAATTTTGTTAGGCTATAAAAGTAAAAATGTTCCACGTGGAACAGCTAAATACCTTGTCAAACTCTCTGACATTCATTAAAAATTCAGAAGCACTCCCAAGGAGAAATTCATGGCAAAAATAATTGCAATCGCAAACCAGAAAGGTGGCGTAGGTAAGACTACCACTTCAATTAACTTAGCTGCAGGACTAGCAGTAGCTGAGAAAAAGACTCTTCTTTTAGACTTAGATCCCCAAGGAAATGCTAGCCTTGGTCTTGGTTTAGATAAGTCTCTCTTTGCTCACAAAAATATTTATCATGCAATTATTGGCGAAGAGAATATAGAAGATGCTGTTTATAAAACAGACTTACCTTATCTAGATATCTGTCCCTCGGATAACAATCTAACTGGTGCAGAGATTGAGCTTGTAGGTGCCTTTGCTCGCGAATCAAAGCTGAAAAATGCACTAGAGATAGTCTCTGAAAAATATGACTACATTATTATAGATTGTCCTCCTTCGTTAACGCTACTCACTGTAAACGCACTATCTGCCGCACATAGTTATATTGTTCCTATGCAAACAGAATTTTTTGCCATGGAAGGACTTTCACAGTTACTCAATACTGTTAGGTTAATCCGACACTCATTGAATCCTCGCCTAGAATTAGAAGGAATTCTTCTTACGATGTTCGATGCTCGAAATAATCTTTCAAAGCAAGTTGCCTTTGAAATTAAAAAACATTTCAAGGATAGCGTTCTTAAAACTGTTATTCCTAGAAACGTGAAGCTTTCAGAATCTCCAAGTTTTGGAAAACCAATTATTCTTTATGATGTAAGTTCGAAAGGAAGCGAAGCTTATTTCTCTCTAGCGAAAGAAGTTATCATTAACACTGATCCAAAATATTTAGCACGTGAAAGTGCTAAGGAAGTTTCAGTGAAAGACCTATCGAAGACTAACAACAATCGTCCAGAAATGACGTTGTAATTGTAGGGGATTAAAGTGCAAAAATCTGTATTAGGAAAAGGTATCGCATCACTTATTCAATCTAGTAATTCTGATTATGGAATGGAGGCTTCGAAAGCTGCTCCTGCTGCTGTAGCTAAAGGTGAAACACTTTTAGTCCCAGTTGGAAAAATAAAGCCAAATCAATATCAACCTCGTCGTATTTTTAAAGAAAAAGATATCGTTGAATTGTGTGAGTCAATTAAAGAAAATGGTATCATTCAGCCCTTGATCGTTATTGAAAAGGGAAATGAATTTGAATTGATTGCTGGGGAAAGACGCTTAAGAGCTGCAAAATTAGCAGGACTTGAGCAAGTTCCGGTTGTTATTAAAAAAGCTACTGACCGTGAAAAGTTAGTGATGGCCATTATTGAAAACGTTCAGCGATCTGATCTAAACTGTGTTGAAGAAGCCTTGGCTTATTTTCAATTAATGGAAGAATTTAAGCTAAAACAAGAAGAAGTAGCTAAGAAAATTGGTAAAGAACGTTCAACCGTTGCTAACTTTCTAAGAATATTAAAATTACCAAGAGATGTAATTTCTCTTCTTAAAGAAGAAAAATTATCTTTTGGTCATGCAAAGGTTTTAGCTGTAGTAAAAGAGCCTGAGCAGACTAAAAGGCTAGCTCTTCAAGCTGTTGAAGAGAATTTATCGGTTCGTGAATTAGAAATTTTGGTTGGTAAAAAAACTAAAATAGTCAAAGATGATAAAAAAGAAACGTCGTTTAATGACAAACTTGAGCCACTTAGAAATAAGTTAGAGCAAAAAACAGGATTTCACTTTAAACTAGCAGGTAAGAAGAACGGCGCTGGTTTAGTGACAATTAAATTCAATAATGAAGCTGAGTTTAATGATATCTACCAATATTTAATGAAGTAGTATGCAAGATAGAAAAGGTGAAATTTGTGCGATTATTGAAGAAGGTTGCAAGTTTGAAGGCAACCTTTCATTCAATGGCGTTGTCCGTATCGCTGGCCAAGTTAATGGAAACATCTTTTCAAATGACACTCTGATAGTTTCTGAAGGTGCTTTGATTAACGCAGATATTAACGCTAACGTGATCCTTATATCAGGTAACGTGAAAGGCAATCTTAAGGCCAGCTCTAGAGTAGAAATTAGAAAACCAGCGAGATTTGAGGGTACAATTACCGCTCCCAGTCTTATCGTAGAAGAAGGCGTTATCTTCCACGGTGTCACAAAAATGAAAGAGTCTAATTAAATTATGTTTATAATTTCCTTTGCACTCTTCTCTCTACAACACTTCAATTTCCTTGACTAATTTCCCCGAAATCTCTAATTATTAAGCCTAAAAATCAAAGTCATCATTTAAGGAACTTTAATGGAAACCATTCAAGCTATTTTTGCTCAGTTAGGAGCAAACGGTTCTATTCTCAATCAAATTATTATCGTTTTTGTTTTTTACTTTATTTGTAAATATGTCTTCTTCAATAAGCTTCAATTTATGATTGAAAACCGCGAAGAGAAAACAACTAAGTTAGAAAATAGTGCAGATGAAATGTTTGAAAAAGCCAACAAGCTTGGTGAAAAGTATAAAGCGAAACTAGAGTCTGCGCATTCGAGAGCTCAAATATACTTAACAGAAAAAAAGACTCAAACACAAAGTGAATTGAGAGCCAAACTTAAGCACTCTGAAGATGAAGTAAATACTTACGTTGAAAATTCAAAAGTAAAAATCAAAGAAGACATTCAAAATAAAAGAAATGAAATTCTTAATGAATCAAATGAACTAGCGAACTTATTAATTAATAAACTGACAGGAAAGCACTAATGCTAAGAAAATTTAAAATTGCTTTATTTGTTCTAGTCATAGCTATTAGCGCTCTTGCAGAAGAACATGGTGGCGGACACGGAGCCCATGGTGGGCATATACCAAGCGCAAAAGATTTGATTGCTCCGGCATTCAATTTTATCGTTCTTTTTGGTTTCTTGCTTTGGAAACTAAAGGCACCAATGCAAAAATACTTCACAACCAAGGCAAAAAAAGTGTCTGAGATACTTGATCGTGCACAAGTTAAGTCAAAAGAAGCTCAAGTGCTATTTGATTTGAACACAAGAAAAAATAAAGATGTAGAACAAGAAGCAGCTAATATTCAAAAAAATGCTGAAGAAGATGCTAAGAAATTCGCCCTTGAGTGTGACAAAGAAGCAAAAGATAAAACTGAAAAAATCAGATCTGAAGCTATTGGACGGGTTGAAGCTGAAAAGAAAGCTCTGATTAATCAATTAAATAAAGAGCTTATTGATGAAGTCATTATGAAGTCAAAAAAGATGATTACGACTGATGCAAACATCAAAAAAGACTTAACTAATAAAGTCGTTAAGGAAATAGTCCAATGAAAGAACAAATTGTAGCGAAAGCTTATGCTCAGGCCATTATTGATCTTGGTCTAGAAAGCAAAGTAGATTCTGCTGGCGAACTTACCCATTTCCAAGAAGTCATTAATACTTCAAATGCTTTAGAAAATGTTCTTTTTTTAGAAGTTTTTACGAATGAAGAAAAAATGAATGTATTTGATGATATCTCTAAAAAGTTAAAATTAAGTCCCCTTGTGAATAATTTTATTAACTATCTAATTGAAGCTAAAAGATTGAATCTTTTTCCACTTATCTATAAAGAAGTAATTGTACTTGATGATAATGAAAAAGGATTTATTCGTGGAACTGTTGAAGGAGCTGAAAGTGATATCGATGTCACTTTTATGAATCAGATCAAGGCATTCCTAAAAACTAAGGTCGGGAAAAATCCTGAGCTAAAGTATATTCAAAATACAAGTCTAACCGCTGGATTTAAAATCACGGTTGATGATTTTCAATTAGATGCAACAGTAGATAATCAACTAGAACAATTTAAAAACTCGATCCTCTTATAATCGGAGATACATAAAATGAGTATGAGACCAGAAGAAATTACAGGAATTATCAAGGAAAGAATCGCTAACTACGAGTCTAAGCTTCAAATGAATGAAGTTGGAACTGTGTTAACAATCGGTGACGGTGTTGCACGCGTATTTGGTCTGAAAAACGTAATGATGGGAGAGCTTGTAGAGTTCCCTTCAGGTACAAAGGGAATGGTTTTAAACCTTGAAACTAATAACGTTGGTATCGCCGTTCTTGGTGAAGATCCAGCAATCAAGGAAGGAACAATTGTAAAAAGAACGGAAAAAATCGTTCAAGTTCCTGTTGGTGATGGTCTTCTTGGTCGCGTGGTAAACGCTATTGGAGAGCCAATTGATGGAAAAGGCGAAATAAAAGCTGATAAATTCCGTCCGATTGAAGTTAAGGCTCCAGGGATTGTTGCTCGTAAATCTGTTCACGAGCCAATGCAAACTGGTCTTAAGGCTGTTGATTCAATGACTCCAATTGGTCGTGGTCAGCGCGAACTTATCATTGGAGATCGTCAAACAGGTAAAACAGCTGTGGCGATCGATACGATTATTAATCAAAAAGGAAAAGGCGTTATTTGTATTTATGTAGCGATTGGACAAAAGCAATCTACAGTTGCACAAGTTTACGCTAAGTTAAAAGAAGCAGGCGCGCTCGATTTTACTATTATTGTTTCAGCAACTGCATCTCACTCAGCACCTCTACAATACCTTGCTCCATATACAGGTTGTACAATGGGCGAGTACTATCGCGATAGTGGTAAGCATGCTCTTATCGTATACGATGACTTAACTAAACAATCTCAAGCATACAGACAATTGTCCCTTCTTCTTCGTCGTCCTCCTGGTCGCGAGGCTTTCCCTGGAGACGTTTTTTACGTTCACTCAAGACTACTAGAAAGATCTTGTAAAGTTTCTGATGCTCTTGGAGCTGGATCATTAACAGCACTACCAATCATTGAAACTCAAGAAGGTGACGTTTCGGCATATATTCCTACAAACGTTATTTCAATTACTGATGGACAGATTTTCCTAGAGACAGATTTATTCAACGCTGGTGTTAGACCTGCAATTAACGTAGGTATTTCAGTTTCGCGTGTTGGTGGAGCTGCTCAAGTTAAAGGGATGAAAAAAGTAGCTGGTACTCTTCGTCTCGATCTTGCTCAATACCGTGAATTAGCTGCATTCTCTCAATTTGGTTCAGATCTTGATGAAGCAACTCAAAAACAATTAGCCCGCGGTGAGCGTTTAGTTGAACTATTGAAGCAAGGCCAATACGCGCCTATGGAAGTTATGGATCAAACGATAGCTATCTATGCTGCTTCAAAAGGACATTTTGATTCTGTTCCTACGAAAAAAGTTCGTAATGCTGAAACAGATCTTCTTTCTTTCCTTAAATCTCGTCATACAGATTTAATGAATGAACTACACGCTAAGAAAGAAATCTCTGCAGAGAACGAAGTTAAATTAGTGGATGCTATTAAGAATTTCCTTTCTACTAATAAATATTAATCATAAGGCGAAGGTACCTCCATGGCGAATGTAAAGGACTTAAAAAAACGTATTAAAAGTACTAAGTCCACGCACAAAATTACTTCTGCAATGAAGTTGGTTTCGGCAGCGAAACTATCTAAGGCGCAGTCGGCAATTACTGGTGCTCGTCCTTACGCTGGAGAACTTGAAGATACCATTAAGACTGTTTCAGCTTTGATTAAAGACTATACACATGAGTTTTTAAAACAAACTGATAACAATAAAATGATTCTCCTTGTTTTATCATCAGATAAGGGTCTGTGTGGTGGATATAACTCAGGTCTAGCAAAGGCAGTGAAAAACTATGTAGCAAAAAATTCTGATAAAGACATCAAGGTGTATTTTATCGGGAAAAAAGTTAAAGAGTTGATCACTAAATCAGTAAATTCTGGAAAGACATTTACTTTTAATAGAACTGAACCAAGCTACGATGAAGTTCGTAAAGTGTGTGAGGAATTAGCTCATCATTTTACAACTGGTGAAGTTGGAAGCATTAATGTTGCCTACAACCAATTCCAATCAGCGATAAGTGTAATCCCGACAATTAGTCAGGTGCTTCCACTATCGTTTAGCTCTGAAGAACAAGAAAAACTTCAATCAGAGTTTCCTTTTGATTTTAAATATGAACCAACTCCAAAAGAGATTTTGGATGCTTTGATTCCTCAGGTTTATGTCACTTCAGTGTACACAAAAGTGTTGGATTCTATAGCTTCTGAACACGGTTCTCGTATGAGTGCGATGGAAAATGCCTCTAAAAACTGTAAGGAAATGATTAAGAAACTAACAATTAAGATGAATAAAATGAGACAAGCGGCGATTACAACTCAATTAATTGAAGTTGTATCTGGTGCTGAATCTCTAAACGGTTAAGGAGCTATAATGTCAACGACAACAGAGAACATGGGTAAAGTTAAACAAGTGCTTGGTCCAGTAGTGGATGTGGAATTCGAAACAGGAAAACTTCCTCCAATTACTCAAGCCTTAAGAATTACAAACAAAACAATTAATGGGACTGAATGGAACCTGGTTGTTGAAGTAGCTTCTCACCTAGGTGACGATACTGTTCGTTGTATCGCTATGGATGCAACAGAAGGTCTTTCAAGAGGATTAGCTGTTAAAGATACTGGTAAGCCAATTCAAGCACCGGTTGGCCCAGGAACTCTTGGTCGAATCATTAACGTTGTTGGTGAGCCGATCGATGAGATGGGTCCAGTTGTAGCTAAAAAATACTACGGAATTCACCGTCCAGCTCCAAAATTTGAAGACCAGTCAAATGCTTTAGAGCCTCTATATACAGGGATTAAGGTAGTAGATCTTCTGGCTCCATACCTTAAGGGTGGGAAGATTGGTCTATTTGGTGGTGCGGGTGTTGGTAAGACCGTTTTAATTATGGAGCTTATTAACAACGTTGCAACTCAACACGGTGGTTACTCAATTTTCGCTGGTGTTGGTGAGCGTACTCGTGAAGGTAACGATCTTTGGATGGAAATGAAAGAGTCTGGAGTTCTTGCAAAAACTGCTCTGGTATACGGTCAGATGAATGAGCCACCAGGTGCACGTGCACGTGTTGCTTTAACTGGTCTTTCAGTTGCTGAATATTTCCGTGATGAAGAGCACCAAGATGTTCTTTTCTTTGTTGATAATATTTTCCGTTTTACTCAAGCGGGTTCTGAAGTTTCAGCTCTTCTTGGTCGTATTCCTTCAGCTGTAGGTTACCAGCCAACTCTTTCAACAGAGATGGGAGCTATGCAAGAGCGTATTACTTCAACAAAAGATGGATCAATTACTTCAATCCAAGCGATTTATGTACCAGCGGATGACTATACCGATCCAGCTCCAGCAACAACGTTTGCTCACTTAGACGCAACAACAAATTTGTCACGTCAAATTGCTGAATTAGGTATTTACCCAGCGGTTGATCCTCTAGCATCAAGTTCACGTATTCTTTCTGCCGATATTCTTGGTGAAGAACATTACGGCGTTGCTCGCGGAGTTCAACAAATTCTTCAAAAGTATAAAGAACTTCAAGATATCATTGCTATTTTAGGTATGGATGAACTTTCGGAAGCTGATAAAGTTCTTGTGGGTAGAGCACGTAAAGTTCAAAAATTCTTGTCTCAACCTTTCTTCGTTGCTGAGCAATTCACTGGTATTCCAGGGCAATTTGTGAAAATTGAAGATACGATCGCGGCTTTCAAATCAATCCTTGCTGGTGAAGTAGATGATCTTCCAGAACAAGCTTTTTACTTAGTCGGTGGATTAGATATGGTTCGTGAGAAAGCATTGAAACTTAAAGAAGGTAAGTAATCATGAGTTATTTCAAAGTAGATATATTAACCCCAGCAGGTGTAGTAGATAAAAATATCGACGCAACTTCTGTGGTAATTTCTACGGTTAGAGGAGAAATTGCCATTCTTCCTGAGCACACACATTTAATTACAGAGCTTGCACCTGGAATTATGACAGTGAAAACAGATAAGGGTGATAGACATTTCTTTTTAACCACAGGAATAGCAAAGATTCTAAAGAGTAAGGTAACGATCCTTGCTCATACATCTGAAAAAGCTGAAACCATTGATAAGGAAAGAGCTCAAAGAGCCCTTGTACGTGCAAAGGAAAAGCTTTCAGGGAAAGAACACTTAATGGATCTTGATCAAGTTAAGTATCGTAGAAAGCTCGAAAGAGCTGAATATAGAATTAAAGCTGCTATGTTAAGATAATGGTCCCATAGGACCATGGATATGCGAAAGTAAGTCCATGGTCCTATAGAACCATCACTCTACCTGTGAGTACTCACCAACATAATTACCCTGACTATTCAGAAAATTCATCTACTTGACGCAATTTTGTTTTAAAAAAACTAAATACCTTTAAGATTAACTTAATGCGACCACTCAGTTTTGTGCTCTCACTAAGTTTTTTAACCACGTTTGGATGGACTCTTCATTCGTCGCTCAATTCTATTGTCAAAAAAGATGTCATTGTTTTTAGTTCTCTTGAAAAAAATATGAATGTCCTTAAAAGTATCGCTGCCACAAATTGGAGTATGCCTACGTCAAAAACAGTAGATTACATTCATACAGAAGAGAGACTTCTAGCTTTAGAAAAAACATTTTCAAAAATAGAAAAACATAAATCCGATCGTAAAGTAATAGAGATAGCTTTAGCTAAAAAGCCTTTTCAAAAAAGAGCTATAGGTTTCATAAGTGCACCTAAAAAGTTAAAGAGCATAGAGCTAGAGACAACAAAACTGGAACTTAATAAAGAGCCAATTGTCGCGATTAATATTGAAGTTAAAGAAGTACTAGATGATCAATTTGACTTCGCTCCACATAATGAAGACGTAAGTGAGAGTTATGCTTTAAGAAGATATCATTTACCTTCTGAATTTATTTATTTGGCCATAAGTGAAAAAATTGATTTAGCTGTTCAAGATGAAATAAAACTAGCTCAAGCCGCTCCAGTGAAAGAATCAAAAAAACAATTTATTCCAGAATTAACAGATAAAGAATTACAAAATACTGAATCTGACGAATCAGTATTAAAAAGTTTTGATCAAAAAGCTGAAACTAAAGAGAATAGCTTATCAACTCAATCAGAAATTATAAAAACATCAGTAGCTAACTCAGCCGAAAATAATACGGCAACTATGGAAGATGATTTAAATACCTATGAGTACTCAAGTGACTCTGATAAATCACCAAATGCAAAGCAGCCATCCATAGCTGTTGTTCCTACTCCTGGAGTATCACTTAATGTGAACCAAGTTATTCAAAGAGAAATGCAAAATAGTACAGGTCCTGGTAAGGGACCTTATAAGTTTGAAAAATTACCTGTCGTAGATTCAGGTTCAGCTATTGCTTATGCCCAAACAACCAGTACTTCTGCCTACTCAAGAAGTTCTAAAGATGAGTACTCAAGTTCGCAGTCCAGTGATGCTCAGAAGATGGCCAAAACCAATGATGAGTCAAAAACATCAGCGCAGTTGAATGTGAATACTCATTTGAAGCTTAGAGGTTTAAGTTTTTCTCTAAAAAAAGGAATACAAGGTAATGTGAAAGATTTTGACTATCAATCAGCATACGACAGTAATGATTTAAGAGGATCCATTGAAGGAGAGGTAAAACTTGATTTTACCCTAGGGCAATCTCATTCTGGCATTAAGTCCTTTTCCATCAAATCAGACGATCATATAAAGACCAATCTTAATATCGAACTTAACCGTGATGAAGAATTAGAAATGGATGTTCCATTATTGGATGCATTGGCATTAGAGAAATTTTTACTAAAGGGAAATAGAGAGGCAGAAGGTGGAATGCTTTTAGTTAAAGTGTCTCCCGAAATAGAAAAAATCAGTATTGATAAAGCTTATGCCTTTCACGCAAGCCTAGACGAAAATATGAAAGCGATAAAAGCAGAAAATGAAGCTCATTATGTGCTTTATGTGGGAGTTGCTCCAGGTAATGTACTTGTTACAGTAAAAAATAAAGAATCCAGTTTCTCTTATGTAAGTAATGTAATTCTCAATGAATTAACATACGATCATTTGCCTTTTGCAAAAAAAGACGTAGTAAGAATCGAATTGTTTTCAGAAGAACTCATGGGTAAAAAGTCAAATGTACTCAATGTAGCCGGCGATGAATTAGTAAGTTTTTCAACTGGAAAAAATTCAAACAAGTTAACATTAAATACCTATGAATTTAATCAAGAGTATTTGAAGAGTGATTCTCAAAACTACTTTGAACTTAAGAGTGGTAAAATGGATTTATTTTTCGGGGTTAAAAATGAACCAAGAGTAAGTCTACCTTCACAGAGCTATCAAGACGAAATTTTACGTCTTTTAGATGTAAAAAACACAGATGAATCTTGTCTTATTCAAGTTAATTTAAATAGTAAAAAAAGTGTTGATAGCATTCGTCATCAAGCTTTTACTGTAGATGGTGTTGAAAGCTATTCATTAATGGCTTTAGATAAGGATGGGTCATTGGGTGAGGATGTAAATGATACATCGACAAAATTATTTTTTAAAGGTGATCACCAGGGTTCATTAGCTCTTGAAATTACTTATACTGACAAGACGGAAGAATCTCTTCAATCATTCTGCTCCCCGGGTGTTTACTTAGTCGAGCAACGATAGTTCTTAACTATTTTATTCCAATTAATAGGATAATTTTCCCTCATTTCTTTTCCACTTAATTTGTAGAAAAGGGTGGTATTGAGATGAACATCACTGATGAAAATGTTGCCTTTAGCATATTGATTTTTTGGGTTAAGTAGATGTTGATTAATTTTTTCTAGATCAGGGCTAATTTTATTCATTTGTTCAAAAACTGTATTAGGAATGAAGTTACATTTGGAAACATATATATCAACATTATTTCGTCTTATATTTAGATAGTCAGGGTCTTGTACTTTATTAAGAGGGTAGACTAAATTGCGATAGGCTAATACGTGTACTAAGGCCAAAAATTCAGCATAAAAATTCTTTGAAGCAAATCCTAAGTGAGGATGCTCATATTTTTCAAAAATACTTTGAAGAGTTGGACTTTTTAGTTTTAAAGTTTTTGTAGCTTTCAATAAATGTTTAGTACCTGAATTGTAGGCAGTGACCGCCATGTCCCACCGATCAAGAATGCGATAATTTTCTTTTAATAGGTGAAAGGCAGCAATTGTAGCGATAAAGGGATTGCCACGACCATCTATTAACTTATCTTTTGAAATAACTTTAGAGTCTATAATGGGCATGATTTGCCAAATTCCACTAGCGCCAACTTTTGATTTTGCTTTTGTATTAAAGCTCGATTCAAGAAAGGGTATTGCTAAAATTTCTTTGGGCAGTTCAAAAATTTTTGCTTGTTCTTCCATATAGGGAAGGTAGGGAATCGCATTAAGAACACCCTGGTATATCATGTCTCTTTGACCTGTTTGTGTACGCACCCTGTCTGAAAGTTCAATAAAAAAAGACTTAGCTCCAGATTGAGATTTAGGAATTTGATAACCTGCAAGTTTGACTAAATTGAGGAGCCTCTTGTTGGCTGGTGAATCTCCCTTTGGGCTTTTTGCTAATTCAGAAATTAGTTTTTTGATAAAGACTAAACGGTCTTGAGTAGCTTTTTGCATCATGCTGTTTTTCACAAAACGATTGAGGGTAGATTTTGAAACTTCACCAAAATCCATGATGTCGTATATTAATTTCAAGTTATCTTTGTCATGTATAACAATATGATCACTTGAATATTGTGTGTAAATTCCAAACCAAAATCTTGTCGCATTCATAAAATATTTAGGAACATGAAATTCATTATTAATTTTATGATCTCTGTCTTGTAAAATACTTAAGACAAGTTGGTTAGAAACAAGTGAAGTAGGGGACTTGATATTGGGGTGAATTGCATAGCGAGATAAAATATCTTCAGTCATTAAAAATTCATTCTGGAAGATACTCTCAGGTGCTAAAGCTTGCGTAGTTGAGGCCGTTACAGCGAAAAACATAAGTAACAACAGAAGTTTCTTCATTTGAAGTCTAGATCCTTAAAAACTTCCATAGTTCTTTTATAGCCCATTTTCATTGCGTGGGCAGCGTGTTTAGGATTTAAAGAAAAGGAATTAGCAAAAAACAATTGGTAGTCATGATGAGTTGGGAATATATCAATATGTTTAATGCGAGGGTTGAAATTGAGCTTTCTTTCTAAAATATTTAAAATGTCTTTGCGATGGGTATTTGAAAACTTATGAGTCTTCATGTAATCATTAACGGTATTTAGAATATCTTTGGCAACTAAACGCCTACTTCGACTAGCAACAATCTTTTTTTGAATCATTAAGTATATTGCCTGTAGGCAAATTGCATGTAGGCCATAATTAGCGAGTGAGCCAACTTCATCGTGATAGTGATAGGGAGTGTGGGTCCAACTACTTATAATATATTCACAGCCATTATCTTCGGCTACATGTGTGGATAAAGTCTCTCTAATTTCACCATCAATGTAGTAATCGATTTGGGATGTATGGGGATTTGTTACAGGAAAAGGAGTATAAAAAGGAGGAACGCTCATAGACGCACAAGCAGCTTCAGCCACTGGGATGCCGGTATAATAAACAGCAGTAGAATCATGAGTTGGTTTTGGGTAATTATATTTACTGAAGATAACCTTTCTTGAATGATCTAGCTGGGTGGCAATAATAAATAAATCGGCTTTGTAATCTTCAAAGTTTTTATATTTTAAAATATTATTATTAATATATTCACCAACCCCTTCGGTTGAAAAGAATCCACTAAAGCTTAAAATTGGTTTTAGAATTTGTTTGATAACTGGTGGAAACTCAGAAAAGGGATCATAGATACCTTCACGTTTAGGATTCAATTTAATGCTTTTAAGATAGAGCATTTCTTTATAGGAGATCGGTTTAATTTTACTATTTTGAACTTTTAAAAAACTATCAATCACATCTTGAGAAGTGAAACCATTAGTTATGTAGAGATTAATTAAATTTCCAGCACTAGATCCAACGAATGTTCCAATTTCTAAGCTTCCTTTCACTTGATTTGGATCATTGGTACCATGAGAAGCAAAGCTAAAGCCTAATTCTTCTAATGCCAAAGTAACTCCAAGGTGCCAAGAGGCAGCCTTGACCACTCCTCCAGAAAGTACGAGGGCCATTTTAGAATTTTTAAGATCCGTTAAGTTTGTTTGCATGGTCCATTTATTATAAAAAATAATAGGGTTAAAAGCGAATAATTCCACCTACTAATGTTTACTCTTTCAACATCTTTTAGGTAATATAGTTGTAAGCATGGAATGCTTCACGTAACTTTAAGGAGGAAAAGGTGACTGATAATCTCGGACATTGGGTATCCATCTTGGATTATGCCCATCTAAAGGGTAAGTCAATTTCCACAATTCGTCGAAGTATAAAAGCCAATCTATTGAAATATAAACAAGAAGATGGGAAATACTATATTTATTGCAACGGTGTTAAGACTCATCCACAAACTCAAGGTTTAAATAGAGATGAGTTGGTAAATGAAAATATCCGTTTAAAAAATAAAATTAATGAACTAACAGAAGAAAACTCTGAACTTTGTATGTTGATCAAACTCTATGAAGAGAAGTCACAGTTAACTTTTAATTTCCCCAATCCACCAGAAGTACCAAGCGAACAATAGGACCAATATGAAAAAGCCCTTTTCCTTACTTCTATTGCTCTCCATTTATGTCGCTATCTTTAATAGCACTAAGCTTTTAGCAGATACAAACATGCGTAAATGCACTCTTCTTCCCATTACTGATTCGGTAGGAGGAGCTATTTCTTATAAAGTATACGAAGAGCTTGAGGCATATTTAAAAGACAGTCGTTGGTGCTTGTATAAAACAAATTCAGAAATATTAAGCATTCTCTCAAATTATAAAAGTAATTTAGCAAACTATCTTGAGAATCCTGAAGTTCTAAAAGTTATTTCAGAGAAACTTAAAGTTGGCTCTTTAATAAAAGTAAAATTAATTGGAAATAAAGATGGAACTGAAGTTTCTCTTGATGTTTTAGGCAGTGATGGCATTGATCTTTATTTCAAAGAAAAAAAAGAAATGGATACCGAAGACTTACCTGGTATGGGAAATCAAATTAAAGATTGGTTAGAGCTTTACGCCGATACAATTCCTTATGATGGTAAAATAGTCGGTGTTCTTGGAGATCAAATTACTTTAGATATTGGTAAAAAGTTTGCTCTTAAAGAAAATCAACCCTTCATAGTTAAAAGACCTGGCAATAAAAGAAAACACCCTCTACTTCAAGAAATTGTTGAGTACGAAACGACTCCTCTTGGCCAAGGAAAAATAATTTCTGCATCTGAATCCCAGGCATTGGGGTATATGAATCAATATGAATCTGAAAGAAAAGTAAATCCAGGTGACTGGGTAAAAATGACTAAAGATAAAATTCCAGAAGGTAGACATGAAGCTGAAATGCCAAAACCTGATTTAGGTAAACTTGGTACTGCTTCATTTTTATTCGCTCTTGGAAAAGGTAATGCTTCAAATACCACGTCAACGGGCAGTCGACAAATTGGTGGATACTTGGTGGGTTATAATCTAAGGAGTGAAATTTGGGTGACTAGAAATTACTTTGCAGGTTTAGAATTTGGCCAAAGAATTTCAGACTATAAAAGAAAATCAGGGAACTTAACACAAGATAGTTACAACACCAATCTAGGAATAATGAAAATTGTAGGTGGATATAAATTTCTACCAGTTGGTTTTTTCTATGGCCCTCAAGTTGATGTATATGGTGGATATGCTCGTAACTCTTACTCACTAGATACTGTAGTCGTTGATGGTTTTGGTGAAGCTAAGATGCACGGAATTCTTATTGGTGTTGGGGCTAATATGCCTATCATGAGTAATGTAAGGGCGTTTGGGCGAGTAGAACTAGTTCCTTTTCCTGCCTATAAAGAGGACACAACAATTTTAGGAAAATCATCTGCTGAAAAAGTTTATTTGATGGAACTCGGTGGTAGATATTACCTTAATCCAGCAGTTAGTTTAGACTCATCAATTCAATTTAATTCCAGTAAAGCAAAATTTAAGTCTAGTGCCAGTGAAATTACTTACCAAGATACAACGATTCATGCAGGAGCAACATTTAGCTTTTAATCATGAAAACAGAAGTTGATAAATTAGCGGAAAAAATACTTTTCCATAAAGATCTGTACTACCAAGGTAATCCAGAAATCGATGATAGCGAATACGATAAGCTAGAAGATAAATTAAAGAAGCTTTCTCCTGATCACCCCGTACTATCTTTAGTGGGAAGTGTATTAAAAAACTCCGATAAAGTATCTCATGACAAAAAAATGCTTTCTTTAGATAAAACTTATGTTTATGAGGATCTTTTATCTTGGAGAAAAGATGAAGAAGTTGTTTCAACATTTAAAATTGATGGTTCAAGTTGCTCTTTAATTTTTGAACAAGGAAATTTGATCATTGCAAAAACCAGAGGCGATGGAAGTTCTGGTGAGAAAGTAACACAAAAAATCTTATGGATTCCTGAAATACCTAAGACAATAAGCTTTAAGGAAAAAGTTGAAATTAGAGGCGAGGTTTATTGCACCGAAGAAAATTTTCTCAAGCTATCTTTAGAAATGGAAAAATTAAATTTAGAAAAACCTAGCTCTCAAAGAAATATTGTTGCTGGTTTTCTAGGACGGAAAGATCACCTCAATTTGTGTAGATATCTTTCATTTAAAGCTTTTGATGTAATCTCTGACCATATGCAGTTTGTTAAAGAACAAAAAAAATTTGAATGGTTAAGAAAAGAAAATTTTCCGATTCCAGACTTTGAAATCCATAAGGATGAAAAATCTATAAAAAGAGTATTGCAAGAAACGCTCGATTTTATGAATGACGGCAATTACTTAATCGATGGATTAGTATTTACATTCAATAATACAAATCTTCACGAAGAACTAGGTGAAACAGCTCACCATCCTCGTTACAAAATGGCTTTTAAGTTTGCCGGCGAAGCTAAAGTTGCAGAAATAGAGTCTATCTATTGGGGTGTATCACGTAATGGTTATTTGACCCCAGTAGCAGTAATAAAACCTATCGAATTATCCGGCGCCAAAATTACCAATGTAACACTCCATAATTTCGGTATTGTGAAAATACACCAGTTAAAGACAGGTGATGAGATTGAAGTTATACGGTCTGGTGAAGTTATCCCTAAATTTCTAAGAGTCATTTCATCTTCAGCAAATAAATTTACCGTGCCTTTCAATTGTCCTAGCTGTGAAAGTAAATTGGAAGAAAAAGAAATACGTCTTATTTGTAATAATTCTTCTTGTCCAGCTAAGGTACATGCTGAAATTTTAAATTTTATTCATAAAATTGAAATTGAAGACCTTTCAGAGAAAAGACTTCATGAAATGATGGATAACGGATTAGTAAAAGATATTCCCTCTCTCTATAAATTAACGGAAGAGGATGTATTAAAACTCGATAAAGTAAAAGAGAAGTTAGCTAATAAAATTATAACTAATATTCAAAAGACTAAAATTGTTGAATTAACAAAATTTCTATCCGCGCTCGGAATTACTGGTGGTGCTTATAATAAATGTGAAAAAGTTACTTTAAATGGATTTAACACAATTGAAAAAGTTCTTTCACTTAAAATAGAAGACCTAGTAAACATAGAAGGATTTGCAGAAAAATCTGCCAACGATTTTTTGCAATCACTCAAATCCAAACACAAACTCATTCAGCAACTTATTGATTGCGGATTTAGATTTACAAAAAAAGAGATGGCCAGTCAGAAGCTTGCAGGAATTAAGATATGCATTACCGGTGAATTATCAATGAAGAGATCTGAGATGGAAAAATTAATCAAAAGCAATGGAGGAGTATTAGTTAGTTCCGTTACTTCTCAAACAAGCTATTTATTAAGTAATGAGATTGAATCTAGCTCCTCCAAATTTAAGAAGGCGAAGGAGCTAGAAATTAAAATAATTAGCGAGAATGATTTTTTAAAAAACTATTTAGAGTAAGGAAGGAACTTGCTTTAAGCTATAAGCAGTAGTTTGTTTAACATTTACTCTTTTTTGATAGAAAATAATATCATCAAAAACAACGGGAAAAGTTGCTAAGTTCATTTCAACTTCGTCGAATTGAGTCTGTCCAATAGCTGTATAAATAATATTTTTAGTTGTGTTAATGATTCCTGTGAAAGGAAGTTCTCTGTAATCGTTGGAAGAAAACCCCATTGAAAGATTTCTAAGAAAACGTAATGATATTGGGTATAGATTGGCTCCTGGAGTTTTCTTTGGTTCAGTAAGTTTAATGGCAACATATTTTCCTGGGCGTAATATTAGAGATGCTTCAGCTGGAAGATCTCTGTCTGATACAATCACAATGCCAGTTTTTAATTGATTAATGTCAGCGTCAATTACACGATTTTGAATATCTCTGTATGTAATTCTTTTTAAAGCACCAAGATCATTTTTGGCGATTCCAGCACAAATAACACCCTCTGTTTCTTGAAAACTGTTATTTACTTTTACTTTAAGAACTAGGTGCCAATTTAAATCTTTGTACTTCGATTCTGTCGGAGCGCTTCCGCAGGCTTGCATCGCTAAGGCAGGCAAAGAAAATGAGAATAGTGTCGCTAGAAATAGTGAATACATTGTGTCTCCTTAAGTATTAATGAGCCTAAGTAGCTCATCGAAAACCATATTGAAAGGGGGTATTGTACTCTTTTCATAGTTAGCCATTTAAAATCTCATAAATTCGAGTTCTTAGATACTTATAGAGTAAAATTCCTTTGCACTGAACCTAGTAACGGTGTCATAGCTAAGGCAAAATACGAATCCTTGAAGGAAAAATAATATGGCAAAATCAACTACCAGTTACGTCTGTCAAAATTGCAGTTACATAGCTCCTAAATGGCTTGGTAAGTGCCCTGAATGTGGGCAATGGAATTCATTTTTAGAGGAAGAGAAGGCTGTTAAAGGAAAGATAAATACCATTGCTTCAAGAACAGATGCCTCTGAAAGAGCTAAATTAATTAAGGAAATTGAAGTTGAGCAGTATGCCCGAATCGTTACCAAGATAGATGAATTCGATCGTGTAATGGGAAATGGTCTTGTTAAGGGGTCACTAACTCTTATAGGTGGAGAACCTGGAATAGGGAAATCAACGCTCTTAATGGAGATCAGTGGCAGAATAAGCGAGCTCTATCCCAATGATAAGGTTCTCTATGTAAGCGGGGAAGAATCTGAGGGGCAAGTTGCTTCTAGATCGAAAAGGCTCGGGATCAACACGAATAATTTCTACATTTTTAACGAAACTAACTGGCAGACAATTCTAGAACAAATAAAAAGTCTGAAACCAAAATTTTTTGTTTTAGATTCCATTCAAACTACAATTTCACATGATATCCAATCAGCTCCAGGGACAATTTCTCAAATTAGAGAAGTTACCTATGAAATCATGAATTATGCAAAATCTACTGGCACTACTTGCTTTATTATTGGTCATGTTACCAAGGAAGGTTCAATTGCAGGTCCTAAAATATTAGAACATATGGTAGATACCGTTATTTATTTTGAAGGTGATCAGTTTGGGCAATACCGACTACTGCGTGCCATGAAAAACCGTTTTGGTAATACCAATGAAGTAGGTATTTTTGAAATGAAAGAAAATGGCCTCAATGAAGTTAAAAATCCTTCTCAGTATTTTCTAGATAGTTCAATTAAAGGTGCTTATGGCAGAAGTCTCACTTGTATTGTAGAAGGAACAAGATCTTTGTTCATAGAAATACAGGCTTTAGTTGTCGATAATAAATACGGTAATGGCAGAAGAACTACTCAGGGAGTAGATTCAAATCGCCTGGCCATGTTGGTTGCTGTGATGGAAAAATATTTTGGAATTCCTCTCAGTTTTTCAGATATTTATTTAAATGTTGTTGGGGGAATGAAACTTTCTAACCGAGAGTCTGATTTATCAATGATTGCATCAATTTTAAGTTCCCATCGTTCTAAGCCTCTTCCAGAAGATACGGTCTTCATTGGAGAAGTTGGTTTAACTGGAGAAGTAAGAAGTGTTCCCATGATTGAGGTTCGAATAAAAGAAATGGCTCAAATGAATTATAAAAAACTCATTACTTCAGCAAAGATTGCAAAAGAGATGAAGGGGAAATATGCCATAGAAATCGTTGGCATTAATAGAGCAGATGAAATTGCAGATCTTTTCTAAAATCAACTCAAATACAAATTTTTAAAATTTTTCTGCCAAGATTTTGTTTTCTTTTCATAAAAAGAAATGTTTTGTCTTAAAGCAGTAAAGCTTTTTTCTATCCTCACCTTTTCTTTAACTCTTTCAAGATCAAAAGTACCAAGACCTACTGCCGCTCCTAGTGCAGCACCATAGCCTGTGGTTTCTACTACCTGTGGACGCTCCACAGTTGTTTGTAAGATTGTAGCTTGCATCTCCATTAAAAGATTATTTTTACAAGCTCCACCGTCAACGCGAAGATGAGTAATTTTTTTGCCACTATCTTTTTCAAAGGCTGCTATTAATTCATAAATGGAAAAAGCAATTCCTTCTAAGCAAGCATATGAAAGATGTTCTTCTTTTGTATCTCTAGTCATTCCAATAATAGCTGCCTTGGCTTCAGGTTTCCAATAAGGAGATCCAATTCCTGAAAAATAAGGATAAAATAAAATATGCTCAACCTGTGCTAAATCTTCAATCTTATTTGCAAGATCTTCTACTGCTGAAGAAGTATTAAAGAGTTTTAAATTGTCTCTTAACCACTGAACAGCAGCGCCACATATATATGAGCTTCCTTCAAAAGCGTAAACCATTTTACCTTTATATTTATAGGCCACAGTTGTGAGAAGTCCATTGCTAGAATATTTTACTTCGTCACCAATATTTAATAGAAGAAAGGCTCCAGTTCCGTAGGTACACTTCATGCCTCCTGTGCTTGTTACACCTTGACCAAAAAGAGCAGCTTGTTGATCGCCAAGTAGACAAGTGACGGGAATACCATCTGGTAAAAAATCTAGTCCCTTTGTTTCACCAAAGTGACCAAATGAATCCTTAATTTGGGGTAATGCATTTCGTGGAATATTAAAATAGCTTAGAAGTTCTGGATCCCAATCGCCGGTTTTTAAATTCATTAATAAAGTTCGAGAAGCATTAGAGGCTTCGGTTGCGTGAACCTTACCACTAGTTAATTTATAAAGAAGAAATGTATCAATTGTGCCAAAACAAAGAGATTGATCTTGGGCTGCATCTTTGACCGTGCTGTTATTTTCTAGCATCCAATTCATTTTGGTTCCGGAAAAATATGGATCAAGTGGTAAACCTGTTTTTTCTTTGATCATTTTTTCATCGGCTTTATGATCTTCGCACCATTTGCTTGTCCGTCTGTCTTGCCAAACAATAGCATTACAAAGAGGTTCGCCTTGCTTATTAAAGGCGCAAGTTGTCTCTCTTTGATTTGTGATTCCAATCGCTACAATATCATTTTTGCCAATGTTATGTTTTTTTAGAAGTTTGGCTATCGTATGTTTGATTGATCCCCAAATATCATGGAGATTATGTTCTACCCAGCTAGGTTTAGGATATATTTGTGGGTACTCTTCTTTCGCGCTATCAACAAAAGAAAAAGTATCTGCATCAATTAAAATTGCTTGAGAACCAGTGGTCCCTTGATCAAGGGCAAGGATAAATTTTTTCATAGAATCCTCTAATGATATTTGAAATGATCTTTTAATCCATACTGGCAGTGCCACGAGAGTTATCTAGTCCATCATTAACAACAACATTCACCATCTGGGTCCAGCGTTTTGCAAGACTACCATTAACGATTTTCATGTAACCAAAAGAAAGTCCAATAACCATTAGCATAAGCAAGACGAATTCAATAAAACTCTGTCCTTCTTCCCCAAAATGAGGACTCTCTTTTCTAACAGGGAAAATTTTAGTACTCTTATACTTTCTTTGAGTCATAGATATAATTTATCCTAGGGCGGCACTTCTACATATGAAGAAATTTTTACCAATTCTCGTTTTATTAGCGGCATTCTGTGGCTTCCTGGCCATTCAGGTTAGTATGGATCAGGTACAAACTAGTGCAAACCAGTCAACTACTGTAAAGGATAAGGATGTTCGTTTTGAAAATCTCTTCAAAACGACTAAGGTTCAAACCATAGACAAAAAAGAACTTGTTTTTAAAGATCTAAAAAAGCCTATCATTATTTTAAATTTTTGGGCTTCTTGGTGTTCTCCATGTTTAAAAGAGCTTCCAGCTTTAAAAAAATTAGCGGAAACTTTCCCTGAAACATTACACGTTATAACGATAAATACGGACGAAGACGATCAAGCCAAAGCCATTCAAAAAATTAAAGATAAATATAAATTGGATTTGGATATTGTTGCTGATGCAGGTGGAAAATTAGCTGATCAGTTTTTAATTACAAATATTCCATATAGCATTATTTATATTAATGGAAGTATTTATAAAACTCATCAAGGATATTTTGATTTTTTAGATCCTGTTTTAGATAAGTATTTCAGAACCGTGCTTAAAAAATAAATCTTCATTCCACGTATAAAGTAAATCGCTTAGATTTTTCGCCTTAAAAAGTGAAAACTTGGGCATCATCCCCTCAATTAAGGCTCCCTGATTGGTTAAATTCAAGGCGTGAGAAGCATTGAGAGTAATAGCTGCGATCAGTTCAGCACGATTCATTTTGTATGTTGGAGCTACAAATTGAGCGAGTTTAAATACATGATCAAAATGACATGATCCTGGATTAAAGTCAGAAGCTATCGCCACCTTTACACCATTATCTAATAATTTTCGTGCATCGGCTTGAGGCTTCCCTAGAAAAAAACCAGTTCCAGGCAAAAGCATGGCCACCGTTTTTGATTGTGATAAATCTTTTATACCTTGGTCGCTTACTTTTAAAAGATGGTCACAAGAGAGAGCTTTGTATTTTACTCCCAGGCTTGCTCCAAAATTATCATTCAATTCATCAGCATGTAACTTACAACGGATACCAAGAGTATGTGCTTTTTTAAATAGAAGTTCTGTATCTTCATCTGTGAAGTAATTCTTCTCATGAAAAATATCTACGGCATCAATAATTTTTTCAGGTGCTAATTTTTCTAAAAGAGGAATGACCACTTCATTCATATAAGCTTTCGTGGTAGCAAAATTCTTAGGTTTTGCATGAGCTGCCATGAATGTATTTGAAATGGTAACTTTATTTGCCCAGTGCTTTTTGCACTGATGGATCACTCGAGTCATTAATTCTTCTGATTCGTAAGAAAGACCGTAGCCACTTTTTATTTCAATTGTAGCAACTCCATGTCGATAAATTTTTTCTATACGTTCATTGGCTAGCTGAAAGAGCTCATCAAAATTCTTGTCTCGTGTCTGCATCATGGTGAAAACAATTCCACCTCCACTTTGAGCGATTTCTTCGTAACTAGCTCCATTGAGTCGAAGACTATATTCTTGTGAGCGATTTCCTGCAAAGATCAGGTGAGTATGGGCATCTACCCATGAGGGAAGTACAGTGTATTGACTACAATCATACTTTGTAAAATTTTGATAAATTTCTGGAAGATCTTGAGATTTTCCAACCCATAAAATTTCTTTTTCGTTGGCCACCAGAGAAGCATTTTGAATTAGACCAAGGTCTTGCTCCAAAAGATTTCTTCCACCTTTTGAATGTACACCTTGAAGAGTAACTAACTCGCTAATCTGGTGGAAAACTTTCATGATTGATGCAAAGAAGGGAATTTTATATTTGAGAACTTTGAAGCCTCAATAGCTTCTTCATATCCAGCATCAACGTGTCTGATAATTCCCATACCTGGATCTGAGTTAAGAACACGAGATAGTCTTTTATCCATTTCTGGTGTTCCATCTGCCACAATCACCATTCCGGCATGCTGTGAATAGCCTATGCCTACTCCTCCTCCGTGATGGAAAGAAGTCCACGAAGCGCCATTCATGGTGTTGATAAGAATATTAAGAATAGGCCAATCAGAAACAGCATCAGATCCATCTTTCATCGCTTCGGTTTCTCTATTAGGTGAGGCTACTGATCCACAGTCAAGATGGTCCCTTCCAATAACAATTGGTGCCTTTACCTTCTTTTCACGAACTAGCTGGTTAAAAAGCAGCCCAGCTTTTTCTCTTTCACCATATTTTAACCAACAAATTCTAGAAGGTAGTCCTTGGAATTTCACCATCTCTGAAGCTTTATTAATCCAATTATGGAGAGCTTTGTTTTCTGGAAAAAGTTTTTTAATAGCTTCGTCAGTAACACGAATATCTTCTGGATCTCCTGAAAGAGCTACCCAGCGGAATGGGCCAGATCCTTCACAGAAAAGAGGACGAATATAAGCGGGAACAAAACCTGGAAAATCAAAAGCATTTTTGACTCCAACTCTTTTAGCCCCTTCTCTTAAATTATTGCCGTAATCAAATACATGACTTCCTCTTTTTTGAAATTCCAGCATCGCTAAAACATGTTCCCCCATGGTTTGGTAAGATAGCTCTTTGTATCGATTAGGGTTTGATTTTCGAAGAATATTTGCCTCATCAAGAGTCATCTTATTAGGAATATAACCATTGAGAGGATCATGGGCAGAAGTTTGGTCAGTAACAATATCAATTTGAATATTTTTGTTTAATAAATAATTGAGAAAGTCTGGACCATTGGCAACAACGGCAATTGAGATGGCCTGTTTGTTTGTTTTCGCTTCTAGGGCCAAGGCGATTGCTTCATCAATATTTTTGGCAAGTACATCGACATATTTTGTCTTAAGTCTTTTTTCTATGCGAGCAGGGTCAGCATCTGCACCTAAGAAAACACCGCCCGCCATTTTTACCGCCAGTGGTTGTGCTCCACCCATCCCACCTATTCCGGCAGTAACGACAATTTTCCCAGACAGATCAGAATCTGCTCCATAATGTTTTCTAGCAGCGGCCATAAAGGTTTCATAAGTTCCTTGTAGGATACCTTGAGTACCAATATAAATCCAAGAACCTGCGGTCATTTGACCGTACATCATTAAACCTTGATCTTTTAACTGATTGAAGTATTCCCAATTTCCCCAATGAGGAACTAAATTGGAATTGGCAATTAAAACCCTAGGGCCATGTTCATGACTTGGAATGACGGCGACTGGTTTACCAGATTGAACTAATAATGTTTCATTATTTTCTAATTTTTTTAATGCATCAATTATATCGAAGAGCGCCTGATGATTTCTCGCTGCTTGTCCGTTTCCACCATAAACAATTAATTCGTCTCGGTCTTCAGCCACTTCTGGATGGAGGTTATTTAATAAACATCGGAGAGCGGCTTCCTGGTGCCAGCCTTTGCAAGTAAGCGTACTACCGGTTGGTGGCAAAGGAATTTCTCTTTTCATATAAGCTCCTAATTAATAAATTTGGCCAATTTCTTTTTCTACACAATCTACGATTTCATGAAGGTGAATTAATTTATTTAAATTCTCAATGTCTTTATAAAGGATTCGATCCTCCTCGATAGGTTTCACGTGTTTTCTGACAAGATTGTAAACTGCATTTAAGGGCTTTGAAGATTTTAATGGTTTTAAAAATTCCATCGCTTGTGTGTTACAAAGTAATTCAACGGAAAGACAGTATTTTAAATTTTCTAAAACTTGGTGAAGTTTTCTACCTGAAGTTACTCCCATGCTTACATGATCTTCTTTATCAGTTGATGTAGGGATGGAATCTACAGAAGCTGGATGACATAAATATTTATTCTCGGAAGCTAGTGCTGCAGCTGTTACGTGGGCAATCATCAAACCAGAATTTAGTCCTGAGTTTTTGGTTAAAAATGCAGGAAGATCAGAAAAAGTAGGATTCATCATTTTTTCGACTCTTCGTTCACTTATGTTTGCAAACTCAGATAATCCCATAGCGAGATAGTCCATGGCTAAAGCAAGAGCTTCGCCATGAAAATTTCCACCAGAAACAACTTCTCCTGTATCTACAAAAATAAGTGGATTATCAGTCACTGAATTTAATTCGGTAACAATCACTTCTTCTGCATGTTGAATAGTTTGTCTGCATGACCCATGAACTTGTGGAATACAACGAAGAGAGTAAGGATCTTGAACTTTACCACAGTCATGATGAGAATTTAAAATTTCAGAATTTGCCAATAAGTTGACCATGTTTTTGGCAACCGCAATTTGACCTTTATGTGGCTTTAATTTGGAAATACCTGGATGAAAGGCTGAGGCTGTTCCACGTACTGCCTCTAATGTCATGGCACTAATAATATCTGCTGTTCTTGCGAGGATCTTAGCTTCATAGAGCGCTAAGCTACCTAGGGCAGCCATGACTGCAGTGCCGTTAATTAAGGCCAAGCCGTCTTTTGGTCCTAGAACAACAGGATTTTTTTTAATTTCATTGATAGCAAATTCAGAACGAATAACCTTTCCGTGGTATTCAACTTCACCTTCACCGATGAGTGCAAGAGCTATATGAGATAGCGGTGCTAAATCTCCTGAAGCACCAACACTTCCTTTTTCAGGAACTACTGGAGTGATTCCATTATTTAAAAAATCTAAAAGTAATTCCACGATCTCGGGGTTAACACCAGAATATCCAGAGATAAGACAATTTGCTCTCAAGATCATGATGGCACGTGAAGTGGCTCTGGGAAAAGGTTTTCCAACACCAGTACAGTGAGAGCGAATTAGATTGATTTGTAATTGTGCTAAATCTTTTTCTTCAATATGTTTGCTGGCAAGTGCGCCAAAACCAGTGTTGATACCGTAAACGGGTTCGCCCTTTTTTACTACATCGAAAACAAACTCTCGAGAAGCAATCATCTTAGCCATAGCTTTGGGGTCAATGGTGACACGATAGTTACCCTTTAAGTCATGGGCCATATCATAAATTTGTTCTAGGGTAAGCGACTGTCCGTCTAAAATAATCGTATTCATTTTGCTCTCTTTAAGGACGTAGAGATTCTACTTTTGTTAAGTACTCGTTAGCTTTAGCTCCAAAGATATATGAGCCAGCCACCAGATTTGTAGCTCCAGCTTTAATGAGTGCCTTGGTATTTAAATTAGTGACACCGCCATCTACTTGAATGTGAAAGTCTGCTTTTAATTCTTTTTTTCTTTTATGTAGGGTTTGGATTTTATCAAGAACTGATGGAATGAAACTTTGACCACCAAAACCTGGATTAACAGACATGAGGAGAACAACATCAATTTCTTCTAAAATGTAATCAGGAATTAAATCAACATTAGTTGCTGGATTTAAACTCACTCCTACACTTGGATAGTTCTCTTTGATTTTTTGAATTACACGGTCGTGGTGATTTTCTGCTTCCCAGTGAAAGGTAAAATTGTGTAGACCAACATCCTTGAACCATTCAACATAATCAAGGGGATTGGTCACCATAAAGTGCGCATCTAATTTGTGTTTGGTTATTGTTTTAATTTCTTTAAGTACTGTAGCCCCAAAAGTTAAATTAGGAACAAAGTGACCATCCATAACATCAAGATGAAACCAAAGATCACGAGCCTTATCAAAGGCTTTAATTTCTTCTTCGAGCTTTAAAAAATTTGCTGACAGAATGCTTGGAGCAATAATCATGGAAAGTCCTTTTATTGAAACTTAGGGATTGATGAGGATTTTTTCTCGGTAGCCCTTAAGTAAATCGGCGTCCGAGCAAGGTGTTTTTCCTTCGAGTTGAATTTTTGTAAGATGAACAGTGCCGTCGCTACAGCCCACAAGTAATTGTCCAAAATCGATATTCACTTCTCCGGGATTTACTTTTTTACTATTTTTTTCAAATTCTAAAACTTTTAGACGCTTGCTTCCTAAAAAACAATAAGTCCCAGGCCATGGATCCATAGCTCGCCATTGATTCCAAAGTTCGGAAAAAGTTTTCTCTCTGAAATTCATCAACCCGTCTTCTTTTTTTAAGGTAGGAGCAAAACTAATCTGACTTTCATCTTGTACGACATAACTAATTTTATTCGAGATTAACTTTTGTAAAAAATCATAAGCTGCAAGCGCAGCTTGAAACTTTAATCTTGTATATAAAAGTCCACCGGATTCTTCTTCCATAATTGTTAATGGGTGTGAGTGGGCAATATCTCCAGCATCCATTTTCTTCACCATCTTTTGAATTGAGACACCAGTTTCTTTATCCCCATTTAAAAGAGCGTATTGAATTGGAGCTGCTCCACGATACTTTGGAAGAAGTGAAGTATGAATATTAAAGCAGCCTAGTTTTGGTAGAGCTAGAACTCGATTTCCCAAAAATTGAGCGAATGCTAATACGATGATGAGATCGATACTTTCTTTTTCACACTGATATAAAAAATCATCTTCTTTATTAATATTTTCTGTTTGAAGAAGTTTAATTTTTTTTTCTTTTGCAAATTGTGCGACAGGTGGTGCATGTAATTCTTGACCTCGACCTGCGGGACGATCTGGCATAGTAATTATATGAATAAGATCAATTTTGGGATGAGTGGAAAGCATTTCGAGTACTGGCAGAGAAAAATCTGGCGTCCCCATAAAAATAGTTTTTAGCTTTTTCATCTAAATAGCCTTAGAGCTTTTTTTATTTTTGGTTAATTTTTTTTTGAAAAAATTCTTTTTAAAGGCAGATAGTCTTTCTATGAAAACGATTCCTTCAAGATGATCATTTTCATGTTGAATACATATAGCTAGTAGCCCATCGGCCTTCATTGTTTTTTTCTCACCACTCAAATTTTGATATTCAACGGTAATTTTTTCATAACGTTTAACATCTTCATAGACGCCAGGAACAGAGAGACAACCTTCTTGATAAGTTGTTTCTCCTTCTTCTGCTGAAATTTTTGGGTTAATTAAAATAATAGGTTTGAATTTTGAAAGTTGAAATTCTTCTGACCCATCTTCGTGTTCGATTGTGTCTCTTTTGTAAGTTACATCGAGAACAAATAGACGAATGCTTTTACCAACTTGTGGCGCCGCTAAGCCAATCCCAGGTGCATGATACATAGTAAACAACATGTTCTTGCATAAGGTTTCAAGTTCTTGATCAAATACCGTTACCGGTGCCGCTACCCTGGTGAGTATGGGATCCGGATAAGTGTGAATATCGAGGCTTTCGCCCTCTAGTTTATAGTTTTGACACAGTTTATCATTGCTCATGGAATTATGCTAGCATAGCGGAAGAAGTTTGGCTTCAAAGTTTGCTACAGTTTACGTTTTTTTAGGAAGACAATTTGACAGTAAAGTAGGCTGACGACAGGGACAATAAAAACGGCCACCGGTACAGGAAGATGACCAGTAGTTCCCAAAGAAACGACAGCAGAATAAATGACTAGATAAGTGATAGTAAAAGCTAAAGTAAATACAACACTTTTACCAAATGAACTATTGCGGCGATTGGGGTCAAAAATGGCCGATGCAGGGAATAGTCCAAAGACCAAACAAATTAAACTCATGGAAAACATTTCATAAAAAAGAACTTCATATTCTCGGATGTTAATGCCTGAGTTTTTAATGTGGGAAATAAAATTGAAGAGTCCAAAAACCCCAAGCGTTTCAATATCTGACTCAATCTGATCAAAGTCTTGCACTTCCTCTGTCAGCTTAATTGTTTTTTCTTTAAAGGCGATTCCATTGGGGTATTGCAATGAATTGAGATCTGAAAATTCTCGTCCATTAATCATCTTCCACTGATAATTACCTGCATAGGAGACTAATGGGGCTTTATAGGTTTTATTCCCTAGATAATTGGGCTCAAACATATACAAGGTCATATTGATAAGTTCTGATGTTTTTTTATTAAAGGCTGAAAAAGAAACATAATAGTTGTGACTCTTATACCAAATTAGTCCTGTAGCTAGAGAAGAGGTCTTGAGCCCTTTTTCTTTGTTTTCACTAAATTTGCCTTTAAGTGAATCGGGCATCATTTTTAAACGCACAATTTTTGAGTAAGGAATTAATTCTCCTAAAATATATCCTTGTGCGAGTGTTGCCATCAATGAGCAGCCGAAAATTAGATTCACAATTGTTTGCCCAGAAAAGCCTGCAGCTAGTATGGCAATCAATTCGCTATGACTTTTTAATTTATTAATTGAAAAGAGAGTTCCCATTAAGCAAGCGACAGGAAGTGCCTTTGACATAAATTTGGGTATAGTAAAAAGGTAATTAAAAAGAACCTCTGTGGGAGTAACGTTACTTCTTAAAAATCCACCAATTAAATCTGTAACAGACATGATGACAAAAAGTGCCACAAGAGCTGCGAAAAAGGCTTTTAACCATTCTTTGACAATAAACGTTTTGAGAATCATTACCTGATTATACGGGGGAGTAAAAATTTTGCCAATGTTCTTAAGAGTGGTTTTAGTAGTAAGTTGTGAAAAAAGTACTTGGTTTTGAGGTGTTGATCAAAATAGTTCACCAGAGATGGTGAGTAGCGGTAATAGAGATCAACAAAACCCTCACCACCTGGAAACTTCAGAAGTGTTAACTTGAAGTGACGATATTGCTCCGTAATAGGATGATCAAAACCAAAGGCGCTCGAAGCAAAATAACACATTTTAGACGTAATATAGATTTGCTTATAAGTATCTTGAAAGCATTCAGGGTTGTGGGCTTTACCTTTTCTAATGAAACGTCTTAAGCTTTCAGCATTAACAACTTGGAAAGGAAAGTTTAAGGAAAACTCTACGTACTTATTCAAGCTATGAATGAGATCTCTTTTATATTGAGCAGAAGACATATCGTAAAGTTTTGCCAAATCCCAGTATATTTGACTGATGAGAAACATTTCTGAGCTTTGAGTTGATTTATCAAAATATTTTGGTGAGAGTTTATCGACTGTGATGTCATTAACATCAGCCAATAGTTTTAAATATAGATTATAGTACTTGATAGCGTTTTTATAATCAGTGGCGCGGTAAGCTTCTTGACCATTTTTGGCCAAGGTAATTCTTGTAGAATACTGCTTTTGCAACTGAGCGACGTTTCTCTTTTTTTCTTCCATAGAGAACCTATCGGTTGTTAGAAATATATTTTCACTTTAAAGAAGGTTGTACGGATCAATATCAATCTTGACTGAAACGCCCGACATTTTTTTGGTGCTTTTATCAAGACGATAAAAGTTATGGATGAAATCATGCAGACTCTTATTCTCAGTAGCTTTAAGAAGCAAGCACCAGGTAAATTGATTGGCTCTCTTTTCGATATTAGCCGGTCTAGGTTCTGATATAACAACCGAGGTAAAATGTTGGTTTTTGAGATTACTCATTAGATTAAATACCTCCATTGCTTTATCCACTACTCTATCTTGAAAACGAGAGTGGATGTAGACAATGGCCAATTTTGAATAAGGCGGACAAAAACAGCTCTTTCTAATATCTAGTTCATCTACATAAAATTGTGAAAAGCTGTGATTCATGACATGACTAAAAAGGGGATTGTCCTTATTGAGAGTCTGGATTAAGACTTCACTTTTGTCACCAAAGCGTCCAGCCCTTCCAGACACTTGAGTTAGTAATTGATAAATTTTTTCATTTGAACGAAAATCTGGAAAATTTAACTGAGCATCAACACCTAAAATTAAAACTAAATTAACTCTTTTGAAATTATGACCTTTTGAAAGCATTTGTGTACCAACAAATAGATCTATTTTACCTTCGTGGAAGCGATTAAGTTTAAGTTCTAGTTGTTCTAAGGTTTTAATTTCATCACGATCAAATCGCTCAATTTTTTTGTCAGGAAAGATAGCGGATAAAATCTCGTGAACCTTTTCAGTTCCATAACCCTTTTGTTCTAAAGTTAAGCAATTGCATTTTGGGCATGAATGAGGAAAGGGAATTTTAAACTGGCAGTGACTACATTCGAGAGATGATTTCTTTTTAAAATATTTGAGGGTAACAGAACAGTTGGGACAATTGAACTGTTGTCCGCAACTTCTGCATTGAATATAATTGGCAAAACCTAGACGATTTACAAAGACTATGACCTGTTCATTCTTGAGAAATGATTCTTCAATCTTTTTAATTGAATCTTTCATGATAGGCCAAGTTGGATTCATGGAACGTGTTTCACTAACTCTTTCATCTACTAATGTAATTGTTGGTAAAGAGCTCAGAGCGGCTCTTTTTTCTAAACTATAGTAGTAATGGCTTTTGGCACCACTTTTGAAGATATAGTAGTTTTCTAAAGAAGGAGTTGCTGAGCCAAGTATAATAGGAATTTGGGCAATCTGTGCTTTTTTGATGGCTACGTCTCTCCCATTATAGGGACAACGATCATCTTGTTTAAATGAAGAGTCGTGCTCTTCGTCGACTATAATAAGACCTAACTTTTGGATGGGAAGAAAAACTGAAGACCTTACTCCGAGAATGACTTTAGGAGAACTGTCTTCAAGAAGGTGATTATAAAGATTATAGCGGTCTGAGTTTGTAACAGCACTATGATAAAGAAATATTGGGCAGTTTAGATGTTCTTCTAAAAGAGTACAAAATTGAGGAGTAAGATTAATTTCTGGGATCAAAAATAGAGCAGAGTTACCTTTTTTTAACGAGTCTTTAATTAGATGGAGGTAGATAGAGGTTTTCCCGCTACCTGTAATACCGTGAATATAGTGTTTACTAAAACCTTTTTCTAGATATGTTTCTATTTGAGTATAAATTTCTTTTTGTCCTGCATTTAAATCATAGTTCAAAGGCAAGTCTTTGCCTTGTAATGGAAGAAATGCTCTTGGTCTTTTGAGCAACTGAGGAAGTGAATCAAAAATAACTTGCCCTAGGCTGTATTGGTAGTATTTTGAAATCCATTCAAATAGTTCTATTTCTTTTTGCGGTAAATGAATGTTTTCTGAAATTTTTTTTTCTATTTCTTTGATTTGAATTGATTCATCTTCAAGTGCTGGAACAACTTGTATGACACAACCTTCAGCTTTTCTTTTGCCTAAGGGTACCAATATTAAGTCGCCCGTTTTATAAGCGACTTCCGATTTATAGGTGAGTAGGCTATCGAGTAGGGGAAAATTAACAGCTACTTGATAAAATTGGGTCATTGAAGAAAAGTTGGTTTTTGAATTAAAACTTCTTTATGATTTTTTTTGGCCAATACTTGCAGGCTTTGTGCTCTTTTTTCAAAGTCAGCGTAGTTTTCATTTCCATACTTATAACTTAATGTTTGCAGCTTATATATTTCGCTGTCTACGCTTACGGTAATGAACTTAGGAAAATAATTAAGTCCGTTTAAGGTTACATAGTCTTCTAGCACCAGATGGGAATGGAATTTACCTGTTATCTCTAATTCACTTAAGCGATGTTCCTGATTAGTAAAAAGGGCATGAAAATTTGGATAAGTGATTTGAATAAAATTAGTTTTATTTTTTCTAATAATTTTCACCGTCTCTGGTGATACGACAATTAGGCTAGAGTCATTCAATTC
Source organism: Bacteriovoracaceae bacterium (assembly GCA_049318265.1). Lineage (GTDB taxonomy): Bacteria > Bdellovibrionota > Bacteriovoracia > Bacteriovoracales > Bacteriovoracaceae > JBEIOQ01. The sequence continues at coordinate 193,571 of JBMOGR010000002.1, read as the reverse complement.
AGAAACTTTTTTCTTTTCTTCTGGAATCGTGGGCTTGAGAGGATTTTCCTTGCCCGAAGGAGATTTTAGATAAGCACGATAAGATTCCAAAAGTTTAATTTTATCTTTGTTATAGCTTTCAGCATTTTGTTTTAGCGGTACACCAATTTTTTTCAAAAAAGCGATCATGGGCCAGGATGAGTTATAAAGAATATTCACAACAGCCATATTCAAACTATCTTTTTCTGGATTTTTTCCTGCGTAGTCCATGAAGTTTGCCGTTGTGAAAACATTTTGTACTTGGTTATTGCTCATGTCGGCACCATCAAAAAGAATTTGGGTCATTCTTAGTTTGTCGCCTTCAAGTCCATAGATTTGTCTTAGGTAAAAAGGTTGCCCTGTTTCATCAGATAATTTTTTAACTAAAAAATTAATGGATACAGTATTGCTTTCTACTACTCCATTGGAGGCATGTCTAAAGAGTGACTCCGGAGAGAGTTGAATGGCTGATACTTTGAATGAAAAAAAGATGGCTAAAATTGTTAATAACATAGAGTGAATGTCCTTTTTTGAATGAAACCAATATAGCATGAAAGTGAGGTGTAGGAGTAGATAGTAAAATAGTCAGAAATAGGATATTTCTACCGCCTAGAAAGTAAGACTGTTTGGGTCATAATCATATCTATGATGACCAGATTATTTTTTAAAAATTCAATGCTCACCAACACTATTTTACTCTTTGGGGTGATCTTTTTTGCACTTAGAGCGGTATTTTAAGAATACTTAGTTAGCTTGCTTTGCAAAATTTTAAGCATATCTTGCTTAAGCTCAGGATCTCGAAGAGCGAATTCTACTGTTGCGTCCAAGTAACCCATAACACTACCTGTATCAAAGCGATCGCCTTCAAAAATATGAGCATAAACATCTCTTTTCGCCGCCATCATATTAATGGCATCCGTTAATTGATATTCACCTCCCGCACCTCTTGGTATTTGTTTCAAATATTGAAAGATTTCTTTATTAAGAATGTAGCGCCCTGGGGTTGCTAGATTAGTGGGAGCTCTTGATGGATCAGGTTTTTCTACCATCTGGTTCATTTTTAATGTTCTTTCACTATTTTTAATGAAGAGTCCGTCGACGATACCATATTTTTTCGTTTCTTCTTTTGGTACTTCCATGACTCCAATGACTGGTGAATCATCAAGACTTTTAGAAATATCCATCAACTGCTTAGTGACTGCAATCTGGGAAAGGATAATATCATCGCCAAGTAAAACAGCAAAAGGTTCATTGCCAATGAGAGCTTCTGCTTGGAGAATGGCATGGCCTAAGCCAAGTTGCTCTTTTTGACGAATAGTAATGATATCTACCATCGAACCTATATTCTTTATTAATTCGAATTCTTTTTCTTTACCACTAGCTTTTAAAAATGCCTCTAGTTCTAGATTGCGGTCAAAATAATTTTCAACTTCTTCCTTTCCAGAAGATGTAATGAAGATGAGTTCTTTAATACCTGCGGCTCTAGCTTCTTCCACCACATAATGAATCATTGGCTTATTAATAATAGGTATAATTTCCTTTGCGATCTGTTTAGTCGCAGGCAAAAAACGCGTACCTTTTCCAGCAATGGGGATGACAGCCTTAGTCACTTTCATTATAATTTTCCTTATTATGTGCAATATAACTTTCAATGGATCAAATAATGATATTAAAAAATCGTATACTTGGTAAGACTTTAGTTTTTTCACTTTGTTTTTCTAGCTTACCAAGTTGGGCCAGAGTTCATGAATTCGAGACTGCTCGACTTAAATCCACTGGTGGAACAGGGATTGGGTCAGTTTTGCTCAATGAATCAGTTGTCTTAAACCCAGCGCCCTTGGCTGTTTTTACAAGCGCTACTGCAACCTATCAAAGAGAAAATATTGAACTTAAAGATAGAAATCCACAGCATGACAATCTTCCCAATAGTTTTCCCAAACAGACCCATACCAATGCAATCATTATTGCTGAAGGCTCTAGTAAACTCAAAGGAGCCGTTGGATATATTGATCAGGCTGAGGGGATGGATAAACGCCAACGTGTAAGCTCTTCTGTGGGAGCACACATTACTGATACAACTGCTATAGGTTTAAACTATAAATTTACTAAAGAAACCTCTATGGCAGAAAATAATGGTAATCGCTATGACTATAATTCTGTTGGTTTTGGATTAATGCACTTTTATTCAAACAATCTAACAATAGGTTTGATGATGGATGATTTAGCAAAATCAAAAGGAAAGAATACTAAAGGCGGTGTAGGTTTTCAGTATATTGCTCAAGATTTAGTTACCGTCATGGTCGATGTAACTTCCAACTGGGAAAAAAACCTTTCTCAATATATGTCTTACCGAGCTGGAGTTCAGTTTAAACTTTTTTCAGAACTTTATGCCCGTACTGGGATGTTTGCCGACGAAATGAATCAAGAAAAAGGTGTTGGTTTTGGTGGTGGATGGGTCGGACCAAAACTCGGTTTAGAGTTTGGCATGAAAGTCTTTAAAGCTAAAGAAAACCCGTCATATTCACTACTTACTGGTGAATCTCAAAAAGAATTGGCCATGTCCATTTCTATTATTTTCTAAAGAAATCAGCGGCTTCAGAAAAAACCTAAAAAACCTAAAGATGACCCTTTAATCCTCCGATATGTCCAAATGAGATAGGTATAAATTAAACCCTAACAGGATATTTCTATGGTTAAACATTGTCTTTCTACAGCGATTTTTGGATTAACATTATCGCTTCTCACGCAACCTTTGTTTGCACAAACAAATGGATGGGGAGGATTTAAAGATATTTTAGGAACCAAGACGGTTTCATCTGGAAGCTCTTCTAGTAGTACCACTACAGTTTCCTCCAGTTCCTCTCATAGTAGTACAAGTGTCAGTCAAACCGGCTCTTGTAGCATTACCAAGGAAAATCAAAGCACCCTCCCTTTATCAATTCTAAAAAAATTAGGGGGAGATGTTGAAAACTTTTTTAACATTCAAACAGTTCCAGGATCAAACAAAGTAGAAATTGTTTCTACGAAAATGATTTCAGATTGTAATGACATGCTCGAGCTAGGTGTAGATAAATCAACATCGGAACCAATGAGATATTTTATTAAAGTATCAGTGAAAGGTTCTAAAAAAGTTTCAGATTTTGTTAAGTGTATTAATGAAAAGGCCATGAAAGATGATAAACCTAGCCCTGACGCCTCAATTGGCACTCTGTCTGCTGACTTTGCCTTTGAAAAATCGGGTGAAATAGTATTCCTTTCTGAAGGACCTATGGCTGGAGCTGAAGCGACAGAAATTAAAGGTTGCGATTACATCGAACCTATAGCAAAAGATAAAGTTGAACTTCTTACCGTTGCCGATAGAACGAAACGTGATAGAGAAGGTCGCGTAAGTGATATTTGTAAATCTGCTGGCAGCTACCGTGATATTTCAGATGAAGTGATAACTAAGTATCAAGAATACAAAGCTATTCTTGAAAATATTAGAAATGAACTTTTAATTGATGAAGTGAAAAAACTTTCAAAGTCAATTCAAGTTGGTGACGATATCTCAGGATTAGATTTCTCTATCATCAGTGATTATAAAAAATATATCATCGATCCATTAATGGAAGAAGTGAAGCTCGCTTACGAAGAATTTCAAGGTGCTCAAGGGGATACAAGAAAAGCTCTTGAGAAAAAGTATAAAGCCCTTAAAGCTAAGTTGGGAGCTTTTGGTAAATCTCCTTACTTAACAGAGAGTGACTTCAATAAACTAAAAGCCAAAGGTCAGTTTGATGCTGCTGATGAATTATTTGTCATTCGCTCATCAATTAGAAACTATAACAAAATTGGTACAATTGAAGATGGAACGAGAGTCATTACTCCGGCTATTGCAAATGCAAAAATTAAAATTGACTTAAATGACAACCGCTTGGTGATGAAAGAAGAGCGTTTGAAATATTCCGTGAAAACGGGTGAAGTTACTGGGAAAGCAGCACAATACGCTAACATTAGTAATAGGCTTTCAAAGCACATCGAAGCGGTACAAAAAGATTATGATAATAAGTCTCAACAAGTTGTTCAGCAAGCTTATAGAAAATGTCCACGTAAGTTTACCCCTCAAGCTCAACAAGAATGCATGACAGGTTATGCTAACGCCCTTAAGCGTATGCAGAGACAGTTAACGACTAGTAATGACCGTGACCGTTTACTCGCAAATAAATTTGCTGCTCGTGCTACTGAATACGCTGGTTATGAAAAAACGGGAAAAGAATATAGAAAATCTCAGGACGGCGAACTATATGAAGATGATTCTGAATCATCAGATGAAGACATCATTATTTCTGATACTGAAATTAGTATGCCCTTGGATTTTTCTATGCCTGAAAACAATCAGAGTCAGGGAAATAACCAAAGTGTTTTTAATAATTTCCAAAATGGTCAAAACAATTTGAATTTTATGCCCCCACAATTTACTAACAATGGAAATATGCAAAATCGTGGTGTGAGTAATTACCCAGGTTCAAATCCTTTCTACTTAGGTTCAAATTGGGGTGGTACAAATAATAATTACCCGTATAACACTTACAACAACTTTAGTGGTGGCGGAAACGGCTTTAATAATGGATTTGGCAACAATAGCTTTGGTGGCACTGGAAACGGCGGATTTAACTTTGGTAGTGGATTCGGAGGAAACAATGGATTCAACAACGGCGGATTCAACAACGGCGGATCTAATGGAATGTTTCGTTAACTAGAATAAGTAGACTAAAATAAAAAAGGGCCTTTTTGGGGCCCTTTTCTTTTTTTATTAGAAAGTAACGGCAACACTTAAAGATGTAACATACATATTTTTAACTTTGCTTTGTGTTCCAGAATTTGTGTATTTGTAATAATCACCAGTAAATAGGTAACCACCATTTCCAGATAGAGTAACGTTTGGATTCCACAAGAAATCAAAACCCGCATCAAGTTCATAACCTAAGTCTTTCTTTTGGTTTTCAGTAGCTGTGAAAGAAGCATTTCTTTCATGGTCAAATGATGTTCCAACTTTCGCTACTTGTTCTGCCTGAGCATAAAGTAGTCCTGCATTCCAAACCCAAGATTCATTTTGATATTTTCCAAAAAGCTTAGCATAACGAGTGTTGGTCATATATGAATCCCAAACACTTTGAGTTGCATCTGCAATGGCGTAGAGATTATAGCGGTAAAGTAAATTTGCTACTTGGTAGTTAGGGTTTAAATACATGGCTCCAAATTTCGACTGATCTCCATCAGATCCAGATATTTGTCCGGCCATAAGTCCGCCCGTCCATTTTTCAGAGAATTCATATTTAGTTTCAAGCACAACTGCCTTAGCGCTGTAACTTACTTTATCGTTAGCATTGTAAACGTGTCCCATATTTCCACTGGCCAATGGAATTTCTAAACCAGTTGATAATTTACCGAATCCCTTTTTGAAAAAGACATCGATTAATTTAAGATTGGTATCACCTTGAAGAAGGGCGCCTGATTTATAGTAGTTACTGTTAGTTTGTGATTTTCTTTTACCGTAGTAAATTCCCACAACCATATCTTTGTCTGGGTTGTCGTACATTGCCTGGATACCATAGTCAGAAACGTTGGCTGCATCAGTTCTATTTCCAGAAGCAGAATTAATTTTTGCCCAATGTGGAACAAATTTGAAATTTGAAAACTTTAATTTTGCAGAAAATCCATCATTCACTGATGTATGTCTGTCCCACGTACCACTACCTTCATTGAAAAGGGCTCCCAAACCAAAATTGATTGGTTGGCGTCCAATAACGAAAGTGGCAGCATCGGAATAAAGTTCCATGTAGAATTTATTTAACACTAAATTTGAATCACTACTGGAAGTATTGTAGTAGTACAAAGAATTACCAAAACTACGATTTGGAGTATTTGGAGAGGTATTTTGGCGGTTAACACTGCCGTCACCCATAAAACCCCCACGTCCATAACCAGTGGTGATTTCTCCAAAAATTGATGCAGAATCGTTTACCACGATATTTGGGTTTAAACGAAAGACGTAACTTTGAAATGATGCATTGTTGCGATTTCCACCAGCAGAAGGAATGACTTCAGAACCTACAGGAGGAGAAGTATTAGGTTCCGCACCACGACGATAATCAGTGATTCTTGTGGAATCAACACCAAATGTTCCGTGCCAATCGATTGGTAATGCCCAGGTATTAGTTACTGATAAAAGAACGAGCGTAAGAGTGATAAAATTCAAAAAACGCACAAGAGACTCCTTAGATCGTAGATTGACGTCATAGACAAATTTAAGTCTAGAAATTAAGATTGGAGAATCTTAGAAAAATTCCTTTAAACTGACAATCAAACTTATTCAGAAAAGGCAGGATGCCCCATAAAAAAACTATTCGTACTTTGGCTTAAGATCGGTGCAGTTTTTGGCTTTATAACCATCCTAGGCTTAGGCTTTTTTGTCTACAACGTTATTAATAGTGCAAAATCAGACCTTTCGCGCTTGGAATCAAGAGAAACTCCTGATTTAGTGAAAAATAAATCTATTTTTGAACAAGGCTCGCTAGCTCGCCTTGAAGATGTTCAGGTTTTTTATAATTTTTCTCATGCAGAAATTCCTTTTGATGAGTGGATGGATGATTTAAAAGAAAATGAAGTCGTTAGCCTTGATTCAAAATTGGGTGAACTAACATTTAATCAAACGGTAGAAATTCCCTCATTAGTGAGAAATGATTGTCGTGAAGCTTACTGCTTTCAACATATTGTTGGATTTGAAAAAATTCCAAGTACTTTATGGAAAGGACTCATTGGCATCGAAGATCTTCGTTTTGTCACACATTCTGGGGTCGACTTTAAATCAATACTGAGAGCAATTGTGGTTGATTTAAGAGAAATGCGTATGGCACAAGGTGGCTCTACTATTACTCAACAACTTATAAAAAATGTTTTTTTGTCCCAAGAAAAATCCTTGGTAAGAAAACTCAAAGAAGTTGTGCTTTCAATTTATATTGAAACCCAGTTCACAAAAGAAGAAATTCTTACCACTTATTTTAATGAAGTCTTTTGGGGATCAATTCAAGGCATTAAAGTGAAAGGTGTTTATGCTGCAGCATTAATGTACTTTGGAAAAAAAGCCGAAGATTTATCTGATTATGAAACAACTATCCTTGTTAGCTTACTGAAAGGTCCAAACTACTATTCACCTTTAACGAAATGGGAGCGCCTAAAACAGCGTGCAGACTTAGTTTACGAAAAACTAGTAGAGCTCAATTTGTTTGCTCAAGACTTTAATGCTAAATGGAAAATTGATCATTACCAATCTTGGACAAAAAAATTAAAACACGATCAAACAAATCGTTTAGTTTATTCTTTGTGGATGGGACAAGATGAAAAAATTTCAGTTCTAGATCAATTTGATCGATTTGTGTTCATGAAATCAGGCTTAAAAATTTTAAAAAAAGTACAAGAGCTTTCAAAAGATGATGATGATCTAGCCTTTAAGGCGATGATATCGACACCTTTTTGCAAAGTATGTCCGGCTCCACAATACTTTTATTCAAAAATAGAACGGGATAAAGTGAAGGCATTGGAGAATGAAAAACATCAGGCCGGAAGTACCATTAAGCCCCTTATTTATGATATTTTTTATCGCTTAGGAAAATCTCCTCAAGACTTAGTGGAAACAAAAGCCATGACTCTAAAGTTAAAATCAGGGTCGTGGTCACCCAAAGATTCATCAAAAACTGATGTACCACTAATTTCGCTCGAAGAAGCGCTACTTAAATCTAAAAATATTCCACTGATTAGAGTTTCGGAAGAATTGGGTTTTGATAACATCGAATCTAATTTAAAAGATTACCTACCGGAGTTAAAAACCCCTCTAAAAGAATACCCTTCTCAGTTGTTAGGAGCTTTTGAGCTTTCATTGAAATCGATGAGCGATACCTATAGCAAATTCATAAAAGAGGAATGTGGTAGGGTAAAGAAGGGCGAAAAAGAGTTCCGAGATATTGTTCTGGCTCAACTTTCTGACCCAACTCGCAATACTCTCAGTAACGTGGTTGGAGAACGCCTTGCGCCAATGAGATTTTTTGCCAAAACAGGCACCACCAACAATGCTTTGGATAACTGGCTCATCGTTTTTGATGGAAAATATCTCTATGTCATTTGGTTTGGTGTAGAAGGAAACCGCGTTGGGAAAAAGTACCATCTCTCGGGTGCAACTTCGGCGTTTAGCATTTTTCAGGAATTTGTTAGCTTACGAGGTAAACGATTTGTCGATATTAGCTGTGATCAAATGATCCTTTAATGGGTCTTTTGGCTTGCCAAAAAAATGAAGATTGCCTAGAATGACTTCACTTCATGGGGTGTCGACAAGCGGTAAGTCAGCAGATTTTGATTCTGCCATTCCAAGGTTCGAATCCTTGCACCCCAACCAATCCCTAGATAGGAGATCATGTGCGACGTTTAGTCCTAGTCTCTGGAACCTCAAACAGTTCCTTATCTAAAAGTATTTCAGAACACTTAGATGTTCCTTTAGTGAGTCCGCAACTTATTCGTTTTGCCAATGGAGAAATCTTTTGTGAAATCGAAAAAAACGTCCGTGGAGCTGATGTCTTTGTTATTCAGTCTACCTGTGCGCCCGTCAATGATAACTTAATGGAACTTCTGATCATGATCGATGCACTTAAGCGTGCTTCTGCTGCTTCAATTACTGCCGTTATTCCCAATTATGGCTACGCTCGCCAAGATAGAAAAGTAAGTCCTAGAACTCCTATTTCGGCGAAATTAGTCGCCGATATGATTACCGTTGCTGGGGCAACTAGAGTTATAACCATGGATTTGCACTCAGGTCAGATTCAAGGATTTTTTAATATTCCGTTTGATAACATTTATGCCTCACCAGTTATTCTTCACTACATTCAAAAAGAACTTTTTAACGCAAACACCGTTTTTGTTTCTCCAGATGCAGGTGGAGTAGAAAGAGTTCGTCATTACGCTAAAAAATTGAATGCAGATATGGCCCTTATTGATAAACGTCGTACACAGCCAAATGTAGCCAAGGCTATGAATGTTGTGGGTGATGTTAAAGGTAAAGATGTCATTATTATTGATGATATGATTGATACTGCCGGTACATTAGTAGAGGCAGCCAAGGCACTTCGCAGTGAAGGAGCTCAAAAAATTTACGCCTGTGCTTCTCACGGTGTTTTTTCTGGTCCTGCCTTTGAGAGAATTATCAATTGTGAAGAATTAGAAGGTGTTGTTGTTACCGATACAATACCGCTTACAGCTGAAGGGAAAAAAGTAGCTAAAATTAAAGTGTTATCGATTGGAGATATCCTAGCTAAGGCTGTTCACCGTACTTTTAATCATGATTCTGTAAGTTCTCTTTTCATCTAAATGATCCGCTTAGTTTGTGGTCTAGGAAATCCAGGTAATGAATATGCCAAAACAAGGCATAATATTGGTTTCATGGCGTTAGACCGCTTCAATTTCAACTGGCAAAAAAAATTTAAAGCTCTTTATACTCAAGAAAATTTCAAATCCGAGAAAGTTCTTTTTCTTAAACCTCAAACATTTATGAATCTTTCTGGGGAAAGCGTGGTTGATGCCAGTCAGTTTTTTAAGATTGATATTACTGAAATATTAGTAGTCTACGATGAAATTGATATCCCATACGGTACAGTTCAGCTTAAAAAAGGCGGCGGCTTGGCTGGGCATAATGGACTAAAATCGATAGCTGGACTGATGGGAAGTGATGAATTTTACCGACTAAGGCTCGGGGTATCCCGTCCTATTCACGGAACAGTTGCCAATCATGTACTAGGTGAGTTTTCATCTGAAGAAAAAAAAGGTATTGATAGCTATATATTAGAGGCTCGAAATATTATTGAATTCATTCTTAATGAAGGATTTGAAAAAGCCTCTCAAAAATACAGTAAAAAAAGTTTCATCTAATCGGAGAATTTCATGGCATTAAATTGTGGTATCGTTGGTCTTCCCAATGTCGGTAAATCAACAATCTTTTCAGCGATAACTTCAGCTCCGGCTGAGGCTGCTAATTATCCATTTTGTACCATCGAACCTAACGTTGGAGTGGTAGAAGTTCCTGATCCACGAATGGATAAAATTGGCAAAATTGTAGGGCCAGAAAGAATGGTGCCAGCTATTTGTGAATTCGTTGATATCGCAGGTCTTGTGAAAGGTGCATCTAAAGGTGAAGGTTTAGGAAACCAATTCCTAGGTCACATACGAGCAGTGAATGGAATTTTACATGTTGTTCGCTGTTTTGATGATGGCGATATTATCCATGTTAATGGAAAAGTTGATCCAATTTCTGATATTGAAACAATCAATCTCGAATTGGCTTTTGCGGATCTTGATAGTGTTCAAAAAAGACTTCAAGGAATTGATAAATTGATTAAATCTCAGAACGTTGAAGTCTCTAAAAAAGCAAAAATCACAAAACCAATCTATGAACTTTTAGTAAAAACCTTTGAAGATGGTTTACCAGCTCGTTCACTTAATTTGGAAAAAGAAGAATTGGAAGCATTAGATGATCTTCACTTAATAACTCTTAAAAAAATGATGTATGTTTGCAACGTAGACGAAGCAGGAATTAATTCTGATAACGACTATGTCAAAAAAGTTCGTGAGTATGCCAAAAAAGACGGTTCTGAAGTCATGACAATTTGTGGAAAAATTGAATCGGAAATTGCATCATTGGAATCGAAAGAAGAAAAAACTGAATTCATGGAATCGATTGGCATTGATGAATCTGGACTTTCTAAATTGATTCGATCTACTTATAAAATGTTAGGGATGAGGACCTATTTTACCGCAGGAGTAAAAGAGGTACGAGCTTGGACTTTTCATGAAGGTGACCGTGCTCCGCAAGCTGCTGGAGTTATTCATACAGATTTCGAAAAAGGTTTTATTCGCGCTGAGGTTTATCACTGCGACGACCTCTTTACCTTAGGCAATGAATCTAAGGTGAAAGAAGCCGGTAAATTTAGAGTAGAAGGAAAAGAATACGTAGTAGCAGACGGGGACGTCATGCACTTCCGTTTTAATGTGTAAAACCTAAGTTAATATCATAAATACGAGTGTGGGCTTCGGAATCAACTTTGTTCGAAGCCAACATCTTGTAAAAATACATATTTCTAAAAATCAATTTCACATAATCTCTTGTTTCTTGATAAGGAATTTTTTCAATGGTCTTTAGCATTGTTTCATCTTTTGCAAAGATGTCTTTCTGCCAACGACTGACTCGATGTTCTCCTGCATTGTAAGCTGCTAGAACGTAAACCAGATTATTATCGTATTTTTTCATTAAGTATTTAAAGTGCTGAATTCCAAGTTTTAAGTTTGTTTCAGGTTTTTCCAAATCGTTGTCTTTCACTTTACGGTTCATCATTTTGGCCGTCGTTGGCATCAATTGCATTAAGCCTCTAGCACCAACCAGCGATTTCGCCCGTGGGTTAAAGCCTGACTCTTGTCTAATAAGAGACATGAGAATAATCGGATCAACTTCGTTATCAAGTTTTTTAATCGAGTCAAAGTAGAGATTGGGGAACAATGAACTTAAAAGATAAGTGTTATGACGAATTTTCTTTTCGCTAAGTCCTTGCTGGATAAGGTTAAAGCCCATGATGTAATTATTATTAGAAGCAAATGCTCCGGCCATAATAATAAAAGCATTTTCTTGAATAAATCCGTCGGAGAGTTTTGATCTTATTGATTTTAATTTTGAAGCAGGACTTGTCGTTATAAACTGAATTTCGTTTTTAGATAGGTCCTTCATATTAAATTGATCCCAGAGCTTTAGTCTAACGAGAGAATTTTGCAACTCATGGCTAAAGTCACCGATAGTTATTTCTGTTTCAGCAATTTTTTCTAAATTATAAACGGTTTCTGGAATAGAATGAGACTCTTGCAAATTACCTAAGTTCTTTATGGCCATAATTGAATAATAACTAAGGGGACTTTGCTCTATAATTTGATTATAAAGTTTAATACTCATACCTTTTTTCTTATTTAATTCAACAGTGTGAGCTACCCAATATTTTAGTTTTAAGCTTAAATTTGGAAAAACATCGAGCAAATTATTATCTTCGATAAATGCAAAGGCTTTGCTACTTTGTTCATTCACAAGGAATGACCAAAGAGAGATAAATAAGGCTTCGTGAGAAACTTCTGGGTCACTATCTTTAGTAATTAAGGAAAGAACTTTTTGGGAACCATCATATTGACCATTTCCTGAAAGTTCTCTGCCCACAAAAAGAATTCTGTTCTTGGCCACTTTTCCTTGGAGATATTGAGAATTATATTTGTAAAATTGAACGAAAGCTTTAACTCCTTTTTCAACTTCGTCGTTATTATTTTTAACGGAAGAAGCAATAATCTTTCTGCCTAATTCATCAAATTCATCTCCAAAAACTTTAATTGTTCGGGGTCGATTGTATCCGCTTCTTTGAATGAAGGTAGTAAGTTCATAAGTGATCAGCAGATTCTTTAAAATTTCTTGAGAAGGTACCTCTTGGTTACTTATAAAAGCTTGGGCCACTATTTTTGAAATTTCATTATGAGCTACACCCTTAGTTTCGATTCTTCCAAGAAACCTTGCCAACGGAGCTTTTAAGTCTTTCCTAACTAAAACTTTGTTCATTTTTTCTAAGAATTCGTTATTACTGGAGGAAAGGCTAACCCCATTAATGAGTTCTTTTTCAAGTTCGCCAAAGTAGTGCTTCAAGCAAATGGTTTGTGCATAGGTTTGAAGAGTTTGTTCAAAGTTCTTATCACCGACATTCTTAATATCTGAACAAAAACTTGCAACTTTGGAGCTATTTTTTAAATCTGTTAAGTTCAGAAGAGTATGAGTCCATTCGTGAAAAGGTTCAAATTTTGCATTACCTAAAATAGCGGATTTTAAAACCTCTACTTTGGTTTTTAGTTGATGTACATCTTCTGTACCTAGTAAATCATAAATGACATAGGCTGAGTTTTGATCAGCTTTAGTTGGAATTAGCTCCATACTATCTAGGATAGAAGCCACTCCACCTTTAGATTTATGTCGTATTTTGTTTTGTTTTAGGTCTTCTTGTATTTCGGGATTAACCGCCCAAACTTTAAAAGAGAATAGAGAGAATATGATAAATAACGGTAAAGAGTTCAAAGATTGCCTCCTGCATTCTTTAGACGAGCACAGATAATTTTATCATGGAACCAGAGAGTTCAAAGAAGAATTATTCTTTAAATCTGTCCTGAATTTCAGTTAACTTTTGAACAATTTCTTCAAGCACTGGACGCTTGTCCTCGGGCACTACCAAAGCAAGATTATTGATATAAGAATTAACTTCAGCTATGTAGGCGAAATCAGCATTGTGTGAATCTCTGACTGTTTCCATTGCTTCGTTGTAATCGTCAGCAAGTTCCATAAAATGGTCACCATCTCTAAAAAAAAGTTTTCCTGGATTAATGCCTGAGGCTACTTTTCGAAGGAAAGAAGTCAGCTTAAAAATTGGTCCAGCAATTTTATGACTGATGAAAATAGAGACAATGAAAATAATAGAACAAAAGGCGAATTGATAAATGCTTAACCAAAGAATTAAGGCTTTACGCTTTTCAGCTAGTTCTATTTGAGTAAGAGGGTTGGGCGAGCTTTGTATAAAGGAATTAAAAAGATCGTAAATAGTGAAGGGATAAATTAAGCTGGAAATAAAGACAATAAAAACTATCATCAAACTGAATTTAATTTGAAATTTGGGGTTAATCAGAACAATACTTCTCTTATAGGCTGCCAAAACAACTCCTCATCGCTACGATGATTATTAACACACTTATAAAATGTTATATTCATTTTGCTTTTCTCTCTACAAAAACTTTTCTTTTTAATGGTCTATCCTTTTAGTCAAGATCTTGCCCCTATAGAGGCAAATGAGAGCATTTCTAGAGGTAATTTGGGTGTCAGCGGGGTAATTTTATGGTAGAAATTTGAAGCAATTATTAATGAACCGGACCTAAAAAAAGTCTTTAAAAAAGGATCTTGCAATGAGTGATAAGTATTTGACACTGTTGGCTGGAATTAAAAATCCTGAAACTTCTGTTAGTCTAGGCGAGGAAAACCGCCTTCTAAATGTTGAAGAAAAAAATGGCGACTTATATATAAAGTACCGCCGTGATGGTATTAGTCCCGCTCAAAAAAAGGAAATTGAAACACAATTTTTAACAACTCTTGAACCATATTTTTCAGCGGAAAAAATAACTATTACAACTGTTTCTGAAAATAGTCAGGACGTTTATAAAAATATGGTTGAACCTGCCAACAAAAGTGCACCTCAAGCTGAGCTAAAAGTTGGCCATGCAACTGTAGGCGCAAAGAAACCAGTGCCGAATGTAAAAAAAGTAATAGCCGTTGCTTCAGGTAAGGGTGGAGTTGGTAAATCTACCTTTACCGTTAACCTCGCTCTAACCTTAAAGAATAAAGGTTTTAAAGTTGGAATAATAGATGCTGATATCTATGGCCCTTCTATACCTATGCTATTGGGACGTAGAGATGCTAAGCCAAAAGTTAATGAAGCTCGAAAAATTATTCCAGTCGAGTCTTTCGGAATTGGCTTTATTAGCTTTGGTCTATTTATTGAAGAAAATGACCCAGTCATCTGGAGAGGTCCAATGCTTGGTGGAGTTTTAAGTCAATTTCTCTTTGATGTAGATTGGGGAGGCTTAGACTACCTTATTTTAGATCTACCTCCGGGAACAGGAGATATCCAACTATCAATGGTACAAAATACAGTAGTAGATGGAGCGATTATTATTTCAACTCCACAAGACGTTGCTCTTTTAGATGCTAAAAAGGGTCTACAAATGTTTAACAAGGTGAATGTTCCTATCATTGGTATGGTTGAAAATATGAGTCATTTTACTTGTGACGGTTGTGGCAAAGATCACCACATATTTGGTCAAGGTGGAGTTGAAAATGCAGTAAAAGAATTAAATACCACTTTTCTTGGAGCCATTCCTTTAGAGTTAGATCTTAGAACTGGTTCCGATAAAGGGGAACCATATATGGCCAATCTCAATTATGAAAGCCGTCCAGTTTGGAAAGCATATAATGAAATTGCCACTAAAGTTCATGACTCATTTAATCCTGAAAAGAAAACCACATTATTTTCACGAATTTTTAAATAGCAGGTTTTTATGATTCATGAATATGGATTGCACAGAGTTATTGGTGAAAAAGTTTTACCACAAATGGCGCAAAAAATTTCTGCTGAATTACCAATTCATTCTTCAGAAATGTTGATTGAAGTTGAGACACTAAATATTGACTCAGCAAGTTTTCATCAATTAATAGAAGCTCATGGCAGAGACTTAAAAAAAGTTGAAATAGCTATTCTTGATATTGTAAACGCTCGCGGAAAAATGCAAAACCCAGTGACTAATTCAGGTGGAATGTTAATCGGCACGGTAAAAGAAGTTGGAGCAGACTTTAAGAAAAAGGCTTTTGTAGGTCAAAAAATAGCTACGCTGGTCTCGCTTACTTTAACTCCTCTAAAAATTGAAAAGATAATTAAAATTATTCCTGAAAAGGAACAAATTATCATCCAGGGTCATGCCATTCTTTTTAGTAGTGGCATTTTTGCAGAACTTCCAAAAGATTATTCGAGCGCTTGTGCCCTTTCCTTGCTCGATGTTTGTGGAGCCCCTGCTCAGACAAAAAATTTGGTAAAGACAGGAATGAAAATGGCCATTTTAGGAGCTGGGAAATCTGGTTTTCTTTGTGCCTTGGCGGCTTATGATATTTTAAAGAAAAGTGATGATATTACCATTTTTGATTACTCAGAAAAGGCTCTTGAGCATGTTCAGAGCTTTGGTATGGGTTTTAAAACACAACAAATGAATGCCACCAATCCTATGGAAGCAATCGACTTCGTAGCGAAAAATGGTCAATTTGATTTAGTGATCAACGTTACTAATGTCATGAACTGCGAAATGAATGCTATTTTAATGACTAAAGATCACGGCATTACATATTTCTTTTCAATGGCAACTTCATTCACCAAGGCAGCTCTTGGAGCTGAAGGGGTCGGAAAGGATGTGCAAATGTTGATTGGAAATGGTTACTGCGTGAACCATGCTGACTATACTTTTACTCTTATTAATAATTATCCAAAGATAAAAAAATATTATGAAGATAAATACGGCAATTAATCATGAGTAGAGATTTATTAAACCTTATTGAAGAACAAGTTGTAGTTGAATTCTCTGGAAAAATAAATCTCTTGCTCCGTGAAAGTCGTCAGCTTCTTGGTTCTATTATACTTAATGAAGGTGAGATCTTCCGAGTAGATTACAAGGGTAACAGCGGAATGAAGGCTCTCTTTAGTCTCTATCTTGATGACTTAAAAGATAATTATCTCTCAATTGTGGTTGAGCCGGAGATTATTGAGAATGTGAATAGAAATCTACACTATCCATTTAAAACAATAATGATGAAACTATCTGAATTTATGCATGAGTATGAGAAGAATAAGAGTTTAAGGCCTCCCGATGGTATAAAGTTGCTAGCGGTAGCAGATTTCCTCGCTTCTGGTGGGGGCATTAATGAGAAAGAATTTCAGGTGCTTGCGACCATCTCGGATTACAATAAAATAGAAGAAATATACCGATACTGTCCTCTGATGGAATATGAGATAACTCAAAGTCTTATTACACTCAGACAAAAAGGTGCTTTGAAAGTTATCAAGGGACAAGCTTAGGCTAAAAAGTTATGAAGAAACAGTTGAACTTATCATCCAGTAAAATCCAAGATTGCCGTAAAATGGCAAAAAAAATCTCTGCGCCTGTTTTTGATTTGATTGAAGAAAAAAGTTCTTGGTCTATTGAAAGAACAATTTTGAGGCTCTACGGTGTAGATGATGCTCTCAAAAAAAATGGACTCGATTATCCTCTCTGTAATGGTGTTATTGATGAGTTAAGACAATCTGGATTTGTGACCTATGGGATTACTATATTTTGGATTTATGCTCGATCAAAAAATCCAAAGCTATCTGCTAATGATTTAGCCCTGGCCATGTGTGAAGAACCAGGTCTGTATTTTAGACAAGAAGCTATCGACCTTTATCCTAAAAATACCAAGCTAGCTGAAAAAGAAACAAGAGCGGCAATTGAGCATTTACTAAAAGTTCGTGATGACAGACACAAGCTTAGAAGTAAGATGCAAGATCCAGCAAAGATGAAAAATCGTCCAATGCTTTATCTTATTGTTGCTACTGGAAATATTTATGATGATGTAGAGCAAGCTAAATCAGCAGCTCGCTCAGGTGGTGATGTAATTGCCGTCATTCGTTCAACGGCACAATCTCTTCTTGATTATGTACCACATGGAGCTACCACTGAAGGATTTGGCGGAACATACGCCACTCAGAAAAACTTTCAGATCATGAGAAAAGCCCTTGATGAAGTTAGTATAGAGTTAGGACGTTATATTCGCTTAGTGAACTACTCATCTGGTTTATGTATGTCAGAAATTGCTGCTATCGCAGCATTAGAGAGATTAGACTTTCTCTTAAACGATGCTATGTACGGAATTTTGTTTCGTGACATCAATATGCAAAGAACTTTAGTTGATCAACATTTCTCACGTTTAATAATTACTCTGTCCGATATTTATATTAATACTGGTGAAGATAATTATCTTACTACCGCTGATGCTTATGAAAATGGTCATCAAGTGCTTGCCTCTCAATTTATCAATGAGTGTTTTGCAGAGAATGCTCATATGAACAAAGATAGAATGGGTTTAGGTCACGCTTTTGAAATGAATCCTAAAATCCCTAATGTCTTTCATTGGGAATTAGGACGTGCTTTGATGACACGTGAGATTTTTCCAGAACACCCTCTTAAATACATGCCTTCAACAAAGTATAAATCGACGGACATTTTTTATTCTCATCTAATGGACGCAGTTTTTAATTTAATTGGAAGAATGACAGGTCAAGGTATTCAGCTCTTAGGAATGTCGACAGAAGCCATTCATACTCCCTATATGATGGATCGATATCTATCGGTAGTTAATGCAACTTACATGTTTAACGGAATTGGCGATTTTTTTGAAGAAGTTCAACTAAAGAAAAATGGAAAAATTGATAAGTATGCACAAAAAGTTTTAGACGAAACTCATAAACTTTTAAAAAGCATGGAAAAGAATGGTTTATATAAATCAATTGAAAAAGGTGAACTTGCTCATGTGAAAAGAACTTACGAAGGCGGTAAAGGTCATGAAGGGGTTTTTTCTAAAGAGAAAAAATACATAAATCTCTTTTCAAGCATATTAACCAAAGAGTTGCCGATCATTAAGAAGAAGTATCAAGCCAAAGAAAAATCGAAAAAGTAATAGGTTGAATATGGCCCATTTAATTAAAGCATATGGTGATAGATTAGGAGATGGAAAAGTCCAACTCTCATTCACATTACCCGTTGATAAATCAGAAGAAGCTAAAGAAGCTGCTCGAGAGATGGCGCTTTCGATGAATCTTGAAGACCCCATGGTTGTCTCTATGGAGTCAATGGGCAAGGGCTACACTATGTTTATAGTGTACGCAAAATGCAAAACAGAAATTGATTATTCTACAATAAAAGCAATTAAAGTCGAAGTGACTGCACTTTCAATGTATGACTGTGATGCTTTAGTTAAAAATAAAATCAAAAGAAAACTTACTATTGTTGGAGCCTGTACTGGTTATGATGCTCATACAGTTGGAATAGACGCCATTTTAAATATGAAGGGTTATAATGGAGAATATGGTCTTGAACGTTATCAACAATTATCGGTTCATAATTTAGGCGCCCAAGTCCTTAATAAAGATTTGATCGAGCGATCGATTAAGTTTAAAGCAGATGCCATTTTAATTTCTAAAGTTGTGACTCAACAAGATATTCATATTAGAGATTTAACAGACTTTATTCGTCTATTTGAAGAAACAAAGTGGCCCCAAGGAAGACCTATACTTCTTGTTGGTGGTCCTCGTGTAAATCATGCACTAGCTGTAGAGCTTGGATACGATGCTGGATTCGGTCCAGGGACCACTCCCAATGTGGTCGCTACTTATGTCATAAAAAAATATTTTGAAAACCATGGAATAAAAGAATGATTGGCCGTCAAACCGAACTCACCATTTTAAAAGAGCTTCTAGGTCATCACATGAGTGTTTTGGTTGAAGGTAGTGTTGGCGTAGGTAAAACGGCGCTTATTATGGAGTGCCTTAAGGTTTTAAAGAAAAAATATATTCGTATTGATGGTGATGATCGATTTACTGAAGATAAACTTGTTGGATGGTTCGAGCCTTCTAAAATTATGAAGAAGGGATATTCCAAAGAATCATTTATGCCAGGGCCATTGGTTGAATGCATGCTTGAAGGGAAAATACTCTTCATCAATGAAATGAACCGTCTTCCTGAAGGCGTACAAAATCTATTACTTCCCGCTGTAGATGAAGGTGAAATACAAATAAATCACATAGGAATGATCAAAGCTAAAAAGGGTTTTTGTGTCGTGGGTACTCAAAATCCACAAGAATTCGTTGCCACATCGGATCTTTCAGAGGCACTTAAGGATCGTTTTGAATATTTAGGGCTAGCTCCATTATCTCAGCCTGAAATGCTAAAGGTCCTAGAAGAAAAAATAGGAAAAGTTAAACCAGCTACACTAGACTTCGTTAAGTCTTATCTTCATTTCACAAAAGACAATAAAAAAATTTTAAATGGTGACTCTCTAAGAATTATTCTAGCTTTGACTAAAGTTTTTGAAGGCCTTGAAGGCAAGTTCGAGTCTTCAGAAAAAGCCTACTTAGCGGCTACTGTTTCACTTAAGAATAGATTAGCTTTCACCGATTCATATAATTTTGAACTCTTTATTTCTGATTGGCTCAAAAAAAAAGTCTAGAGAATAAACCACTACATACAGAACTAGCTCAATCTTCCTTTGATGTGCTCATCGGAGGTAAATTACTATCACAAAATCCAGGGTTGCAAATTGCTGTGGAAGAATTGATGTTAAGTCTACCGCCAGAAACAAAAGATTATTTGCATCTATCTACCGAAGAAGATTTTGTAGATTTTTGTGAAACTCATACTGTTTCAAAAACCCTTGAATTATTTTATCGTAAAATTAAAGCTGAGGTTGTCTCAAAGGTATTGAAAGATCTAAGTACAATTAAGAAATCAGTCAGTAAAAGTACTGTAAAGTCTCAAGTGACAAAAAGACCAAATCCTGCTCTTTTAGATATAGACAAGAGTATTATCAGTCATCAATTAGGATTGGCAGATTGGTTTCAGTTAGAAAAAGTTGAACTAAAACAAAAATTAATTATCTATATAGATAACTCAAGTTCCATCAGTTTTTCTAGGCGTGTAGATATGGCCAGAAGTATTGCTATTTTACTTATGAGCTATAAAAAATTACCTAGTTTGAGAATATTCTTTTTTGCAGAGACAGTGAAAGAATTGATTTGGAATAAAGAAAGTATAGAAGATTTTCTTCATAAATATTTGTCTATAAAGAGTAGCGGTTATACAGATCTCTCAAAAGCTTTACGTCATTTACAAGCTCTCTATAATAAAGGTCACCGCGAAATAACTCTTTTTATTAGTGATGGCGTTAGTTCAGTGGGTTCGAAAACACTAGATTTAAACTTCCCCTCAGGGAAAATTCATTATTTAAAACTCACTGGAAAATCAACGGTGACCAGCGAAGAGCTTTCAAAGATAATTCATTTGAATAAGGGAAAAACGGTTCTTATAAAATCTCAAACTAGTTTAGTAAAACCGCTATACCAAGTTATAAAACGGCTTTAATAAGGGGAATAAGTGGAAAAATTAATTATTACATGTGCTATGACAGGTGCTGAAACCCAAAAAAGTGTTCAACCAAACTTACCTATAACTGCTTCCGAGCAAATTGAGGCCGCTCATGCTTGTTATGAAGCTGGTGCTATGGTGGTTCATCTTCACGTGAGAGATGACGAAGGTAAACCCAGTCAAAAATTGGAACATTTTGAGAGAGTTATAAGTGGGATTAAAAAAGTTTGTCCCATTATTATTCAAATTTCTACTGGTGGAGCTGTCGGAACCACAATAGAAGAAAGACTTGCACCACTTTCTCTTAAGCCTCATATGGCTTCATTGAATATGGGTTCAATTAATTTTGGTGATGAAGTGTTCGAAAACAAACCTATGGATATTGAAGCTTTTGCAAAAAAAATGTTAGAGCTAGAAATTGTCCCCGAGATGGAAGTGTATGATCTCGCCATGATGGAATATTCTTATAAATTAATGAAAAAAAATATTGTTCAAGCACCCTTTCATTTTCAATTTGTGCTGGGTACACCTCAAGGTCTTACTGGTTCAATTGAAAATGTTGCAACTTTAAAGAATAGACTGCCAGAAAATTCCACCTGGGGCATCGCTGGAATTGGGCGATTTGAAATACCGGCCATAATGACGGCAATGGCCTGGGGTGGGCATGTTAGAGTAGGTTTTGAGGATAATATTTATTGGTCCAAGGGGGTTTTGGCAAAATCGAACGCTGAGTTAGTAAAGCGAGTCAAAGATTTTGCGAAGATAGCTATGCGAGATGTCGCAAACATAGATGAGGCTAAGGCCCTTTTAAAAATCCATCAATAAGTGTAGGATTATGCTACTAAAAAATTAAGCTCTGGAGAGATAATGAAATCACAAAAGCACAATCAAGGTGAACTTAAAGAATTGAAAGTTAAAATCGAATCGGATGTTGTAGAGGCTTTCGCTAAAATGAGTGAGAATACAAAAATTTCAGTAGATGAATTGGTAGTCATTGCACTTAAAAGATTTCGTTCAGCACACTCAGATTACGAAAACAGTAATAGAGAATAATAGATGCCCCTAACGGGGCTTTTTTTTTGACCAGAATTTCGACAGTTCCATTCATCATAAGTATTTTTTTCATCTCACCTATCTGCAATTGAGTCTTCATTCTAAAATGGTAAAAATATATTTACCCAGGAGTGTTTATGAAATTAGCTTTTTTCCTTTGTTTTCTTAATATAAGTTCTGCTTCAGCTGCTATCATTGAAACAAAGTTTTTTGTTCATACCACTTTCGTTAATGCTCAAGGGAAAGAAAAACAACTACCTAAAACAAGAACATATATTCGCTATAATGATAATTCTTCTGTGCTTTCATCCAAAAAGGATTGCTTGATTACTATTGGAAAAGAAGATGCACAGAGTTTATGGACAACTGCAGAATCACACGGTTGCGTGAGTAGCAAAGATGATTTTGCCGTAGTAGATGAGGATTCCATGATTGATATCTTTTATCGTGGAACGATGTTTGAACTTTTTGGAGATAGTTTAAATGAAGTCTATAACTTAAGAGTCCAAGGGGCTTCAGTCATTTCGAAAGACGGCTCACCTCTACAACAAACCTTAGTAGGTCTATTTAGTGAAGCAACGAAGCTGTTTAAAATTCCGTTGAAATCAACTTCAACTTTTGAGCTTTCTGCTGGATCGACGCAGAAATTTATTATTAAAATTACTCCGGTTAAAAGTAAATTGGCCGAATAAATCTATCGTTATATAGGAAGTGGCAGCGGGATCATTTTCAGAATGGTTCCCTGTCTAATCCTTAGACAGCCTGTAAAATAATTACTCACTTTCTCCCTTTTCTCCTTCATTTTGAGCTTTTTTCATAGTTATTTCAATAGATTGGACCTAAACCCCCTATCCTGCACCTTGGCATAGACCGTGCATTATACTCAGGAAAGGAAGAGGGATTTATGAAAATTTCAAAAAGCATGGTTGGTTTGTCACTTTTAGGTGTAGGGTTTTTAGCCTTGGCCACTTACAGTAACTTATCTATCAACTCTGATGACTTCATGAACGATAATGAAATCAGATTTGTAAAAAACATGAACGGATTAACAGGAACCACTGTTCGTGCCGTAGCTTCATTAAAGCCTTTAAATCTTTTTGGAGATGAACATAAAGATAAGAAAACAAAAGCTCATCCTTTTAGAGGATTTGTTAACAAAATGGGAAAAGCGATTACTAATAGAGTTGCTGCATTGAAGACAGATCCAAATTGTGCTCCAGCTGTTATTGGAGGAGAATTAGATTTAAACCTATCTGAGCTTTATAGTCCGAATCCAAAACTTGCTGGTGTTTCAAAAGAAAAATTAAATGGATCACTTTCTGCTAACAATGGTGTGATTGATTCAATGGATGTGATTCTACCAAATGGTGAAAGCATTGCTTTAAACAGTATTAGAATGTGTGGAAACTTATTTACCGTTGAGATTTCAAGTGAAAAGTATACTGGAATGATTTTCACAACAGATAACAAATCATATATGGTTTCTTTAACATCCACATCATCAACCACATCAAATGAAGTCTCATTAAACGGAATGAGAATGAAGTTTGAAGCTAACCAAGCAGTAGATGAAACTCCTGCTCAAGATGTGGCTGATGTTGAAGTTGAACAAGCACCAGCGATGGCACCGGTTGCTCAACCAGGATTCATTGCTCCTCAAGGTCAACCAGTTCAATACAATGCTAATAACTATGATCAAGAGCCACAAATGAACCCAGCTCCACAAATGGTTCAAAATCAATTTGTTCAGCAACCAGTCAATGGTGAAGCTTATAATAACGAAGAGATTGAAGGCCAAGTTCAAAACAATGGTTTTAACTTTGCTCCACCAGCGGCTGAAGCTCAAATGTAATTTGAAAATTAAAAATGAAGTTAAAAAAAGGGCCCTTCGTAGGGCCCTTTTTTATTCTATTTACCTAAAAGGTTTTTGAATTCTTGAGTCAGTAAAGGAACGATCTGGAAAAGATCTCCCACGATACCATAATCTGCTTTTGTGAAGATTGGAGCATCAGGATCTGTATTGATCGCCACAATGACTTTTGAAGTTCTCATGCCCGCTAAATGTTGAATAGCCCCTGAAATACCACAAGCAATATAAAGAGTTGGAGAAACTGTTTTACCAGTTTGGCCAACTTGCATTGAGTGATCAGCGTATCCAGAATCAACCGCGGCACGAGATGCACCAACTGTTGCTCCAATAACATCTGCTAGTTCATTTAAAACTTTAAAGTTTTCTTTAGCTTTCAATGAACGGCCACCAGAAACAATAATATTCGCTTCTGTTAAATCTAGTTTTTCAGAAGCTCCTTTAATAATTTCTTTTACCATGGCCTTAATGTCACCTGCATTGACTGCATCATCAGAAGCAGTTCCTGCTCCTGCTGTTGGTGCATCTGTTAAGCCAAGTGCATTTGGTCTAACTGTAATGAAGTGTGGTTTTGGTCCATTGATTTCTACTTTTGCTAAACATTTTCCTGCAAAAAGTGGACGTGTCCCAAAAAACTTATCACCTTCAAATAGAAAATTTGTTACATCAGATGCTAAACCAGCATCAAAAAGACCTGCAAGTCTAGGAAGCATATCTTTTGCTAATGAAGTTGCTCCAGTGAAGACGTAATCGTAGCCACCTTTAGAAATGAAATCTTTAAGTGCATTGGCATAACCTTCAGCTGAATAGTGATCAAGGTTTGAGCCTTTTAATTTATGAACAGTAGCGGCTCCATATTTTGCTAGTTCTGCTATTGCTGCTGCATCCATATCACCAATAACTGCTACGTCTGTTGTATGACCTTTTAGTTTACCTAAAATTTCAAGCGTAACGTTTTTTGCTTTTCCATGATTAAGTTCCGTAAATACTAATATTTTCGCCATAAAATCCTCTTAAGTAATTTAACTAGATAACCTTTGCTTCGTTTCTGAGTAGTCCAACAACATTCTTAACTACTTCCGCTTGTTTTGCAGAATCAGTAGCATCAAATTTCTTACCAGCTGGTTTTTCTGGAGGTAGTGAGAAACCAGAATATTTCACACGACGATCACCTTCTGCAACACCTACGTCTGCAAGAGATAATTGTGTCAGAGGTTTTTTCTTGGCTTTCATAATTCCAGGAAGTGAAGCGTACCTTGGAGTGTTGATACCTTTATTTGTAGCTAAAAGACATGGAGCTTTTAGCTCATAAATTTCTAATGCTCCACCTTCAATTTCTCTTTTTACTTTTATTGAATCACCATTTTGTTCAAATCCTACGATTACTGATACAGCAGGAAGTCCAAGCATGGTCGCGAGAAGTTGTGGTACTTGAAGACAGTCGTCATCAATGGCTTGTTTTCCGCAAAGAATAAGATCTGGTGTTTTTCCAGATTTTGTAATGGCGCCTTTCAGTGCTTTAGCAATCATGTATGAATCAAGATTATCTCCTGAATCAACCAAGATGGCGTCATCAGCTCCCATGGCCATAGCGGTACGAAGAGCTTCAGTGTCTTTACTTCCGCCAACTCTTACAACTGTTACGTTGATATCAGCGCTGGTGCCTTTGATAAGAAGTGCCTGCTCAACAGCAAATTCGTCGTATGGATTCATAATCCATTTGATTGATGTTGTTTCGATGTAGGTTTTATCTCCATTTGGAGTAACCTTTGTTTCTGTGTCTGGTACTTGCTTAACACAGACAAAAATGTTCTTCATGATGTCTCCCTTATTTTAACAATTCTCTGGCCATAACTAGGCGCTGAATTTGTGATGTTCCTTCGTAAATTTGAATTAGTTTTGCATCTCTCATTAATTTTTCAACTGGGTATTCTTTAGAATATCCATAACCGCCGTATATCTGAACAGCATTGGTTGTTATTTCCATACAAGCATCTGAAGCAAAGGCTTTTGCGTAACTAGCAACTTGAGAATTTGGTTGATGATTATCAAGTAGGGCAGCAGCTTTTTGAGTTAATAGCCTTGAAGCTTCTACTTTCATTCCCATTTCAGCAATCATGAATTGGACTGCTTGATGTTTAGCAATAGGAACTCCAAATTGAATTCTTTCTTTAGCATAACTTATAGATAAATCTAAAGCATGTTGAGCTCCACCTAATGCTGAAGCAGCAACTAAAGGTCTTGAATGATCAAGTGTCTTCATTGCGATCATCCAACCGTCACCTGGTTTGCCCAACATATTATCTTTGGGAACCTTAACTTGGTTAAAGCGAAGTCCTCTTGTATCTGAGGATCTGTGACCCATCTTATCTTCTTTTTTACCAATCTCTAAACCTGCAGCACCTTTTTCAACAACTAGTGCAGATATACCTTTATGTTTTAAACTAGGATCAATTGTTCCATAAACGACAAATAAATCAGCATAACCTGCATTGGTGATCCACATTTTTTCACCGTTGATAATCCAGTGATCACCTCCATCAGTGAAGGTCGTTTTTATTCCTGCTGCATCTGAACCATTTCCAGGTTCAGTCAGACAAAAAGAAGCAATTTTAAAATTTTCTGTAAAAGGAGTTAGGAATTTTTTCTTTTGTTCATCAGTGCCACCGATAACGATGGGTAGTAGTGCCAAGTCATTGGCCATAAAACTAGTGTTCATGCCCATGCAACCGTATGCTAAACATTCTGTAATGAGCACTGAATCTTGTGTAGTAAAACCAGTACCACCGTATTCAGGCGGAATACAGGTATTGAGAAGTCCAAGCTCCCAGGCTTTTTTCATAATTTCTTTGGGAAAAATTCCTTTTTCATCATACTCAGCGGCATGAGGAATCATCTCATTTTTGGCAAATTTTAAGGACATTTCCTTAATTTCTTTTTGTTCAGTTGTGTATTCGAAATTGAGCATGAAAAATACCCTGTTTTAAAGCTAGACAATTGTGTGAATAGCTTAAAATAAAAGCCTCTAGCTCGCAAGGAAACTCTCTATTTTTGGAAAACAATTGCATCATCACTAAACTGCTCAGGAATGCTGTAAATTTTTTTTAACTGAGCGGCGAAAGGAAGCTCTAATAAAGGGCGCACAACAAAACTTCTCTCTAACCATCTTGGATGAGGAAGTGTTAGATGTTCGCCTTTTAGAGTAAGATTATCCCAAAACAAAATATCTAAATCGATAATTCTTGGGCCATATTTTTTTTCTCTAACACGCCCCATCTGAATTTCTAAATCGAGTAGTTGTTGCATAGTTTCTATAGGAGATTGGTCAGGTAGGTTGAACTCAAGGACTTGGTTTAAAAAAGCTGGTTGATCTTGATAGTCTTGTGCGGCGGATTGGTAAATTCTACTTTTGGCTTTTAGTGAAAAGAATTTTGCTAACAAGAGTTGAGCCTGATTGAGATTCTTTTCTCTATCTCCCAAATTTGATCCAGTGGCAATGATAAGACTCATTGATTTGTTGTAGCAGTTGGCGTTGGAGTAGGTGTGAAAACTGCTCCTTTAGTGTATTGTTCCGTCAGAGAAGGCAGGTTTGTTCCAGCAGGATAAACAGGAGGTCCTTTTACACCGCATGCACTTATGGCCATGACAAAAAACAAAAGCCAATATTTAAAATTCAAGTGCAACTCCTGCATCAATCATATCAATTCCTAAGTTTACTTTTATAAACCAACCAGGAACTAAACGTTTCAAGATTGTCGCACCAGCTGCAATTTGACTTCTCTTTGTTTTACCAACTAATCGTGTTTCCTCATCTAACTCATCAGGTGTTGCCCCTTGATCCGCAATATTTGTGCCGGCATCAGGGCTATTAACACCTTGGTACTGATAACCAAGGTAGGGCAGAATATAAGAATAAAAAGGGGCAGCAAAAGTATACTTAAAACGAATAATCATATTCGTTACTTTGGTACTCTTTCCAGCATCAGGAAAATCAGAAATTGTGGTTTGTCCAAAAACTGCTTCAGCCCAAATATTATCTTTAAATTGATAGGCCCAGTTGGCCATAAAGTGGGGGTAATTTTGATTGGCACCTTCGGCGTCGTAGCCCTGAATTTGACCAAAAGAAATGCCGAATACATTATCTGGCTTGATAATTCTTTTCGAATTTTCTTCAAAGTCACCGTCATTTAATAGAACAGATTCATTATAAAGATCGTCTTCTGAAGCTATAAGAGTTTTTTCTTCTTCTTTTTTCTCGGTAGTTGCGACTTCTTTAGGTTTTGAATAAAAAGAATCATCACCACGTATAACTTGTACGTCTTTCGTTTCTTTTAATTTATTCCAACCTTTTAAGGAATAAATCTTTATAATTTTAATTCCTGCTTCTGGTTTATCGGTAGTCTTAGCTACTACGGCACGACAAACTAAAGATTGATCTAGGACCAAAGAAATAAAATCACCTTTTCCTAACTGACCTGTTTTATTGGTAAGAATAAAAACTTTTTTAGAAGGTGATATGGTAGTTATTGTTTCTGTGAAAAGATCAGATGGTGTATTGGGAGTTTGCGCTTCTGTGGTCTTTGATAGCTCTTCAACTGCATTTTGGGCAAAAGCAGAGAGTGAAGCCAAGAGAATAAAACTAAATAAAAACTGGAACATCCACTTTAGTTTAAGGTAATGACGCTACTCCGTAAATAGTTGAGTTTGGGTAATTATAAGAAAAAGACCCTACTTTAATTAGACAGGAGATTGCTCTAACTTTCTTTTTTCCATACTATCTTTTACTAACCTTTTTTGATCAAGTTTTGGAGTTTCCATGGTCCAAGATGCTTATAACCGCTTACAGAACTCTTCTTCCAATATGTTTGTGGTCGTAGCCGGTAATATTGGTAGCGGAAAAACTACGCTAACGAAAAAATTATCAGAGCGTTTAAACTGGAAACCTCACTTTGAATCAGTTTCTGATAATCCATATTTGTCTGATTTTTATAGTGATATGGCCCGATGGTCTTTTCCACTTCAAATTTATTTTCTTACTCACCGTTTTAAGACCCATAAGTTTATTGAAAATGAAATGGCCAGTGCCATCCAAGATCGCTCAATTTACGAAGATGCAAATATTTTTGCCCGGGCCCTTTTTGAACAAGGTGACTTAAGTGCAAGAGATTATGATAACTACATCACTCTCTATAAATCGATGATTGAATACTTAAGCCCTCCCACGCTGACTATTTTTCTTAGGAGGTCAGTACCTAAATTAGTAGAGAGAATTCAACTTCGTGGACGTGATTATGAAAAGGCCATTCCCGTAGAATATCTAACTAAACTGAATAACTATTATGAAGACTGGTATAGCAGCTACAACTTAGGAAAATCTTTAGTGGTCAACACGGATGAATTAGATTTTTTGGAAAACGAAGACCACTTCAATCGTTTAGTGCAAAAAATCTATGATTCAATGGATCAGCAAGATCTTTTCTTTCACTACTAATCTACTTCCCTCTGTCGAACCATAGAGGGAGAATTTTGCCTAGCTTCAAACACATCTCCTAAAGATCTATCATGAATAGTATTGATAGTTTAGGAGTTCACCATGAAAACATCTATTTTTGCCACTCTCTTGATCCTTACTCTACTTACTGGTTGCACTGGTAGAAGTGCAAAAGTGGAAGAGAATCCAACGACAGCTGCTGTGGAAAACACTGATTCTGATAATGTGGATGAAATTATTGCAGAAGAAGCTTCTGCGCCAGCTGATGCTGCTAATCCTGCAGAAGTTGTTAACTCTCAAGAGCAGGTTGATGATATTATCAATGCTGCCTCAACTGCGGGTCCTCCAGTGATAGATAATTCCCAAATGGATAAGCCAAGCAATCAAATAGAAAAGAAAATTTACCAAGTGAAGAAAGATGAAACTTTGATGCTCATTTCATTTAAAATCTATGGGGACTATTCTCGTTGGAAAGAACTAAGAGATTTAAATAAGAAAAAGTTGATTAATGGATTATTAGTTAAAAATGGCGCTGAGATTGAGTACATGAGTGATGGGACAGAATTTCAATGGCAACCAAGAGGTAATCCACACCTAATAAAATCTGGAGACACACTAGGAATTATTTCTAAAGAATATTATGGAACACTTAAGAAATGGAAAGATATTTGGGAAAACAACAAACCAATGATAAAAGATCCTAATAAAATCTATGCTGGTTTTACCATTTATTATGTACCAGGTGAAAAATCAACTGTAGCACTTCAATAAAAATGAATCTTTGTGAGAAAAAAAAGGGGCCTAACGGCCCTTTTTTCATCAACCTAACAATTCTCTTACTAGGCTTGGTATTAAGCTCTTGTAGTTATATTCAGCAAGTAGCTTTTAAAAAAGATCCTAGGGAAAAACCAGATCTTTCTAAATATGAATATATGTCAAATCGAGATTATTTAGAACATCTAGATTATTTGGGTGATATTTATATAAAAAGTCCTGACGTTAATACATTTCAGCTTTCAAAAGAGGCTCAAAATTATACTCTAAGTGTTTTAGAACAAATTCTTGTTTCTAATGAAACGATATTTAAGAAAAAATTTGTCCCAAAAATTTCAGTTGTTCAATCATTAACCCCATTTCACTTCTCAACCCCTAATGGACATATATATTTATCTACAGGCTTATTAAAAAAATATATTAATAATGAAAATTTGCTTGCAGTAGTCCTAGCAATAGAGCTTTTGCGTAGTGATAAAAATGTTTACATAAAAAACTCGATCATTCCTGTCGGCTACATTTCAACAGAGAGATTTTTAGCATTAGTTCGTATGCCCTTTGAGGAAAAACTGGAGATGAACAAGTGGACTTACTACGTCTTGAGAAGGGCAGGATATGACTCAGAAAATGTTCTTAATTTAATTCAAATAAAAAATAAAAATACACTGGATTTTAGTCTACAGCTAGGTGACACTAAAATGATTGCGAGGGAAGAATCTTTGTTTAAGGCCTTCATTGTTAAAAAATATGTCGATAGTATAGAGAAGAAAAAAACAAATTCGTCAAAAGGGTTTTATCTTTTGAGTCGAGACTTACAGCGAGTAGTATTATGAAGCCCCTAGATGAAGAAAGAGAAATTATAGAACGACGTTTTAATAGGGCGATCGAATCAAAAAAGATCCCCATGGATGTGATCGTTGATATTGATAAACTTACAGGTGATGCTTCTACTCGAAGATATTTTCGTCTTAATGCTAAGGAAAGCTCTTATGTAATTTGTCTAGATAAGCCTCTAGAAACACCAGTTGAAGATTATCCATTTTATCAAGTTCAGTCATTCCTACACAGACAAAAAATTCGTGTGCCAATAATTTATGAGATAGATTTAGTTGAAGGTTTTCTCCTTGAAGAAGACTTAGGAGATCAAACACTCATTAAAGAATTGATGTTTTTAAAAGATAAAGAAGCTGAGTTTAAAATTTATAAAGATTGCATTGATTTAATTTTAAAAGTTCATCACTTAAAAGTGCCCAATGACGAAAGACTACAATACCGAAAGCTTTCCTTTGATTTCTCAAAGCTCATGAGTGAAATGGATTTTACCCTCGATTACCTTTTTACAAAATTCTTAAAACATAAAATTTCTGATAGAGAGAGTACTATCTTAAAAACTCATCTTGGAAATATTTGTGTAGAACTTGCAAACCAACCAATGGTTCTAACTCATCGTGATTATCATTCTCGCAATATCATGATAAAAAATGGAGAGCTTGTTCTTATTGATTTCCAAGACGCAAGAATGGGAATTCCTCAGTATGATTTAGTTTCTATTTTAGAAGACTGCTACTACTCTCTTGATCAGGAAAATGTTGATAAACTCAAAATTTATTATTATGAAACTCTTCCATGTAAAGACTTGGGACAGGAAAATTATGACAAGTTTTTGCGTCTTTATGACCTAATGACAGTACAAAGAGTTTTTAAAGCTGTAGGAAGTTTTGCTTATATTTACAATTGGCGAAGAGATAAGAGATATATTAAGTACATTGGGTTCGCGATGGAAAAAGTTCGAAAAGTATTAATGAAATATCCAGAATTCAATGAATTAAGGCTTTGTATGAATAAAATTTATTATGAAAATTGATCATTGTCTTATTTTAGCCGCGGGCTTTGGCACTCGCATGGGGCCAATAGGTTCATCTTTACCAAAAGTTTTATGGCCTGTGTTTGAAAAGAATCTACTTCATTTACAAATTTTGTACGCGAAAAAAATAGGTGTAAAAAAAATTTATATTAATTTACACCATCAGAGTACTCAAATTAAACATTTCATAGAATCTCTCCATGACCATCAAGTAAAAATTCTTGAAGAATTGCCTGAAATTCTTGATATTGGCGGAGGTATTCATAATCTTGCCAGCCAAGTTGAAGTTAATTACCAAGGGACATTATTGGTTCTTAACAGTGATCAATTTTTAATTTTTCCAGAAGTTTATTTTGAGCAAGGCTTAAAAAAAATTGAAAACCACACAACCTGTCTTTTTGGAATTCAGGTGGATAAGTCTGGAAAATATAATCAAACTGTTATCGATGAAAATGGGTACTTACAAAAAATTGTCCCTGAAAAGGAAGTCGTTGAAAATCAATTTTGGACTTATTCAGGATTGGCCCTAGTCAATTTAGCTAGGTTGAGGACAAACAAAGGGTCATCGAAATTCTTTGATACTGTTGCCCCCTTCAAAAATGAGAGTGTTCCTTTCATAAAACTGGAAAAATTAAGTT
This sequence comes from Bacteriovoracaceae bacterium, assembly GCA_049318265.1. Classification (GTDB taxonomy): domain Bacteria; phylum Bdellovibrionota; class Bacteriovoracia; order Bacteriovoracales; family Bacteriovoracaceae; genus JBEIOQ01. The sequence continues at coordinate 161,016 of JBMOGR010000002.1, read as the reverse complement.
ATTGGGATTTTGGAACAGTTGCTCGTTACCAATCTTCTATGTTTTCTATTCTGAAAAAAATTGCGACCAGACAATCAGATTCTTTTATTGAATTCTTATTTTTCTGCAAAGCTGTGCTTCCAGAAAAAATTTCGCCTGATGGTTATAATTCTCAATCACGTGGAGTGATTGACTTAACAGATGGTACGATGACTGCTTTTCCAGGAAGTATCATTTTGCAGAAAACTTCTACATCAATACCAAAAGATAAAGCAGTTGTCGTTTTTGGTTCTGTTCAAACTGAATTACTTTGAAGAATTTTCTTCGGGATTAACAAGTTTTATACAATCGACTGGGCATACTTCAATGCAAACTAGGCAAAGAGTACAACTCCAGCTGTCGATAAAGTAATCTTTGGCATTGGCTACAATAGCGCTTTCTGGACAAACAGCAGCACATAAATCGCAAGATATACAAGTTTGAGTAATTGTGAGGTAAGGAAACATAGTTTTATTCTAAGGACATTGTTATAATAATCTAGAATTTTCTCAATGGGACATTTATGCAAGCTTTACACCGTCTTAAAATTTTGAAGAATAGTGGCCATCAATTAAACACGAGTATTTTTGTCCTGCTTTCTATGGTTTTTCTCCATATGATTGGAGCGAAACATTTAGAAATTTCTGGTTTTAGTCCCCGTTCTCTTGAGTTTAGCCTTAAAAATTTTATTTTTTATCCACCATTAGCATTGATTTGTATTTATTCAATACGCAAGTTCAGAGCCTACTCATCTAATTTTTTACTTTTTTACATGGGATTAATTTGGGCCGGAGCATTTTGGATTCTATATCTTTCTCACTTGGACAAGGTATTACTTGGTCTTATATTTTTTGAAGTATTGATTTCATTTTATTTTTATCTACTTTGGAATGAAGAACTCAATCTTGCCTGTCATAATCCAGACTTTACCCTTTATGATCTTGACCCAGAATCATTTCACCAAATTCAAGCTTCACTAATTGTTAAAGACAGTCGCTGTGAGGCCATTCTTTCTAATTGGGATGATCAATCTTGTTTTGTTAAATTGGTTAATCCCATCTCACTCACCGGAGAAGTTAAACTTGAAATTGTTTATGATGGGCAAAATTTTGAAGAGTCTGGCAAAATAGTAAGTGAGTACGGTGATTTTAAAGGTGTGGGAATTAAGTGGAACCTTAAACAGCAAACAGACAAATTTAATTGGAAAAATTTTTATGAAGTTATTTATGAGCGTGGGATTCTCCCGCTTTGGGTTAAATAATGTTGCGACTCTTTTTTTGTTAATTACCTTGGCCCTAGGATGCCAAAAAAGGGCAGAGGTTATTGATAGTGCTGCAGCTGAAGCGGCGCTTGCAAAGTATCTAGACCTAAGGCTATCTGGAAAATCTTTAAATAGAGCCCAAGTTCTGGCTCACACTACTGGTACGTATAAAATGGCCGTAGAGTCACTTTCAGACGAAGAGTTTGCTCGCTTTGAAAACTTGAAAGAGGTTGAGAAAAACTCTTTTCACCTTCTAAATAGCAATTGTAAGTTCACAACTTGTCTCCTGACTTATTCACTCACCTATACGACAACAAAGGAGAGTGAGAAGATGTTTCTTTCAGAAGTTGAGAAAGTAGCTCATCTTGAACTGGACCAAGGTCAATGGAAAATTTCAGAAATAGTTGACTTAAAGACTAAGCACGAAAGTTTGATTCCCCTTCAGTCACTAAAAAATCAAATAAAATAGAGATAAGTTTATTTACTAAGTTTTAAACCCTCTCCTCCGAAAAGTTCTACAACGGAGGGTCTAGTGGACAAAGACCAGTCATTTATAAATTTTTTAATCGAAGAAACGATGTCTATCAGCCAAGGAAAGCCGAAAGAGGCTATTGCTGATGTTATTTCTCTCCAGGCCTATTTTGAAAAAAGTCGCACAAAGGCTAATCCAGAAAATGCAATTACCCTTTACACAGTAAATCACAACCAAGAAATTATAAAACAATTGGTAGACTCAAATTCACTGACAACTTTTAAGGGTGTTTACCTTAAGGATCTATGCTGTTTTCGCTTTAAACTTAAGACAGATATCATTGATATACCCCAAAACTGGTCCTGCTTTATTCGCCTCAAAGAAAGAGTACTAAAAAAAGAAGAATGTATTATTTTTGTTCATCCTAATAATGATATTCATAGTTTTCTAAAAGTTTTTGGGGGCGATGAAACTTGGACTGGCATGATACTTTTATGGATGGACAATGATCTAAGAATCGTAGGTTTTAAAGCTCAGGAATCGGAGTTTTTTGATGAAGTTTGTAGTCTATTTGAGCCAGTCTATGAAATAAGAAAGTCAGCTTAGAATTAATGCTAAATAAAAAAAGGCCCTAGAAGGGCCTTTTTTATTTTAAACAATATTGAAACTAATTAAAAAGTGAAAGGTAGTAGTCTTTCATCATCTTGGCATCAACTTCCAAATTTGGAGAGTTAGAGATGATGTATCCTGCACAACCAAAATCTTTAAGTGAACGGATTAAATCTTTCCAATTGAAATTAGATTTTACTAAATCCATGTGTTTTAGATCACCTTTAGAGTTGGAACTAATTCCGGAAATATGAATGTGCATATTTTTAAGAGACTCTTTTCCAAGCTCTGCTTTTAGTCTTTCTAATACTTTTGAGAATTCTTCATAAGTATTGAATTCGTTTGTTCTAGCATACAGATGTGAGAAATCTAGACAAGGCTTACATGATCCAACCATCTTTGCTAATTGAACAAGTTCGTCTAGTGAACCAAACTGAGATGTTTTGCCGGTCAATTCAGGACGCAGCTCAATCTCGATATCAAGTCGACTCAGTCGTTCTTCGATAACGTTCATACTTTTTTCTACTAGATCAAAGACATCGTAAGGAGAGTCTTTCATATAGAAGGCAGCGTGGAAGGTCATCGATTCTGCGCCACAGAGGTCAGAAATTTTTGCAGTCTGAATGATTCTTTCAACAGAAGAATCGATCTTGTCCTGTTCTCTGGCGTTCAAATTGATATAATAAGGACCATGAGACGTCAGAGGAATGTTCAATTCGTAAGAAACTTTTCTCAAAGCCGATGAGACTTCTTCTTTCATCCTTACACCATGGGCGAATTCTAACTGCATGCAATCAAGGCCAAGAGCATGTATTCTTTTAACACCTTCAACAGGGTTGTTCTTTTTAGGTGTACTGTTCGGCACGCCGGCAGTTCCAAAAAGCAGTCGATCAAATTGCATTATTCCCCCAAGTCTATAATATTATTAACTTAAACAAGTTTCTCAAGTGTTCTTATCCAATCCTTGTCCATTTTAAGACAAGTTCCGCATCCAGAACCAAGTCCGGTTTGCTTCTTCAAAAGTTCAAGGTCAACTTTGCCTGCCTCAAGGACTAAGTCTCTTAAATGAAACATGCCTACAACATGACACTCGCAAATTAGCAAGTCACTCAAGTTTTTTGATGTAAGGTCTCCTTCCTCATCTGGACCGATAAGCGGCTCCAAAAGAAGATCGCGGTAGTCTACCATGGGTCAATTTTCACTTTGTTCAAAATTAAAATGACCAGCGGGGTTATAGCTTTTATGAAAAAAAATGTCACGACTAAAGGCGGAGGCGTGTAATAATGTTAAGAATTACTTAACTCAAAGGATTTGAACTACTTATGTGGCTAAGGATGCTCAAAGTTCTTGCTCTTATCTTCTTTTGTTTCTATCCATGGTGGCTAGTCTCTATTCTTTTTCATCCATGGTATGGACCGTTAGCCGCTCTTATTTTTACCAGCTTCTGCTTAGTCTTTTTAAAAACCGTCCCAGATCTTGTACTTCTTTCATTATTAAAAGCAAGAGAACAAAGAAAATCACGGTCACACGAAGCTTACCTCATTTTAAAAAAGATAGCCTTTGATTATAGAATGCCTATGCCTAAGCTCTACTTCACTTACAAAGGGACAAGGAACATCTACGCTCTTTATCGTGGCAAGCAAAGTACTCTGGTCGTTCATGAAAATTGCTTAAGTCATTTAACTGCTGAAGAGTTTCATGCAGTCTTTTCTTGGCTTTTATCACCAGTTGCGAAGAAGATGCTTAAGCGAGGTACTTTTATTAATGCCCTGGTCACTTTTTCTGTTCTTCCTTTTGTTAGCTTAAGTTGGTTTTTTCAAAGATTAAATTTTCTTCCTGAAATTATCACCGATGGACCCAAAGCAAGTTTAGACCTTATGACAATCGCTCTGATCGAAATAGGCCATTCCATTTTTTATGACAAAAAGATTGTCACCAAAAATGATTTAAAAATAAAAGCTCAAGCTGATCTTGGATCGGCTTTAATCTCAGCTCTTGGTAAATTAGAACAAAGCAAAGAACCATTTAGTTGGTCTGAAAAAATCTTATTAAGTAACCGCTTTTCACAAACTAAGCATCATGTAAGAATTTTTTCCCTTCTCACTGAATATTCAGATCCTGAACATCGCATAGAAGTATTAAAAACTTTAGATGTGAATCCATGAATTATAAAAAGTGGATTGATCAAATCAAGAGTAAAAATGTTAGAGATTTAGGATATCTCTATCCTTTCTTTTTTACTCTAGTCTTTGTAGTTATTCTTCTACAATATTCTTTTTCCGGCTTTGATGCCATTTTTTACGATAGTTGGATTCGATTTGATATTGGAATTAAGAATGAAAAAAGAGTCATTATTATTTCACTTGATGAAGAGTCAGATGAGTTTTTGGGTGAAATTTATCCTTATACCTACGCTTCACACGCCAGATTTATTAATAAACTAATTGAAGATAAACCTGCGGCTATAGGGTACTTAGTTAACCTTACAGATGTTGAAAATGAGACTCAGGCTAAGTACCAGCAAAATTTTAAAGATACCATTAATAACTTCACTGCTCACGGTGGTGGATTTAGATTGGGTACGGAGATGGATGCTTTTGGTGAACAATTACCACAAGAGAATTTAAGAGATTTAGGGTTTTCACTTTCGCTTTTAAACATTGATAATAAAGCTTTTGGTCGCGATGATATTGCTCGTCGATGTCTTCTTAATATTTCCGGTGAAGATTCATTTCACCTTTGGTTAGCCAATTACCATCGAAGAAGAAATAACCAAGAAAAACTTGATGCCAATACTATTTCTGGTTCATATTATTCAAGGGAAGCTGATGCTTCCTTCTCGTTATTTCGTTATTTTACAAGTCCTGTTGACCGAGAAGCTAAGATCATTACCATTCCCTTTCACCGGGTTTTAAAGGGAAATTTTCCGCCAGGTTTTTTCGAAAATAAAATTGTTATTGTTGGTCCGAAATATATTGCAAGCTCTTCTGATTTTATTCTTACCCCTTTTAATAAAGAAACCTATAATGCTTCGAAACTTAACGTACATGCTACAATTGTTGAGTCCTTAATTCAGGGAAAAACCATTTTAGAAATTCCTGACATTGTTACTGACACGCTGGCTGTTATCATGGCCATCATTCTCTCTTACTTAATTTCTCAATTGCGACCATCCCGTGGCTTACTCATTACCTTGAGTTTAATTGTCTGTATTTTTCTTCTCAGTTTTTGCGCTTTCAGTTTTCTAGGAGTTTGGATTAAATTGTCTCACTTAATCCTTACAGTATTTACTGTATATTATATTTGGGTACCATTTAGAGCGATTGGAGAATATCAGCGTAGATATGCTATTCAGGAAGAAACTAAAATTTTGAAACAAGTCGATAATTTAAAACAAAACTTTATTTCTTTAATGAGCCATGATTTAAAAACACCAGTAGCTAAAATTGCTGGCTTGGCAGATATTCTTCATACTCAATATCCCAACACGGCTGATCAAAGTAAAAATATAAAAAGTATTATTGATGCTACTCATGATTTGAATAAATTTATTACTTCAATTTTAGACTTAACAAAAATCGAATCACAGAACTTGAATTTAAAGAAAACTTCAAAAGATATTAATAAGATTATTGACGCTATAGTTTCAAAACTAAAATTTGAAGCAGGTAATAATGAAATTAATTTAACCTCTGAGTTAGGGCCACTTTATCCCATTTCAATTGATGCAGAACTATTAAATCGAGTGATCTCAAACCTTATTGAAAATGCCATAAAATACTCTGGAAAAGGTTCCACAGTATCAGTTAAAACTTGGGATGATGAGAAATGGGTTTGGGTTGAGATTAAAGACAATGGGATTGGGATAGGAGAGAATGATCTCATTCATATTTTTGACAAATTTTATCGGGTAAAAAATGATAAAACCCATGCGATAAAAGGCTCGGGATTAGGACTTTATCTGGTAAAATACTTCATAGAGTTGCACCAAGGGGAAATTACATGTACTTCCAAAGTGGGTGTTGGTACAACTTTTACTATAAAATTGAAGAACGCTTAATTGTTAAGGAGATCCTATGCAAAAAGTTTTAGTGGTTGATGATGACAAAGTTTTACAAGAGTCAGTCAAGCAGGCCCTAGAATTTCATAATTTTAATGTTCAGGTTGCAGATAACGGAAAAGAAGCTGTTGCGGCGATTTATCGTGAGAAGTTTGAATTAGTAGTGATGGATGTGAACATGCCAGAAATGGATGGTCTCCAAGCGCTAGTTGAAATTAAAAAACACGACCCATCCATTATTGTCATCATTCTTACTGCTTATTCAAATGTTGGTGATGCAGTTAAAGCCGTTAAAGAAGGCGCATACAACTATCTTGAAAAACCTATAACCTCAGAAAATTTAGTCGCTCTTATTAAAAGAGCCTTAAGAGCTAGAAGCTTAGTTGAAACAACGATGTTTTCTGCTCCTTCACTTTCTCTCGGTGGAAAAGGTGAAGATAAATTTGTTGGTGAATCTGATGTCATGGTGAAAGTATTCAACGTGATTTCAAAACTAGCTAAAGTAAATACACCGGTGCTGATTCGAGGAGAGTCAGGTACTGGTAAAGAACTTGTGGCAAAAGCGATTCACTTTAATGGACCAAGAAAAGATGAAAAATTTGTTACAATTAACTGCGGAGCGATTCCGGAAACATTAATTGAATCAGAACTTTTTGGTCATGAAAAAGGCGCCTTTACGGGAGCTGACGCTAGAAAAATTGGTAAATTTCAATACGCTGAAGGTGGAACTATTTTCTTAGATGAAATCGGTGATATTAGCGGAGCTATGCAAGTGAAGCTCTTACGCGTTCTTCAGGAGAAAACGTTTACTCCAGTTGGGGCTAATCGTGACGTCACTGTTGATGTAAGAATTATTGCAGCTTCAAATAAACCTTTTGAGCAAATGATCAAAGATGGAACATTTAGAGAAGACCTATTTTATCGTTTAAATGTACTTCCTGTTTACCTTCCACCATTGCGTGAAAGAAAATCAGATATTAACCATTTGATTGGTTACTATATTAATTATTTTAATAAGGTTCACGTTTTAAATATTAAAGGCTGTACTCCTGAAGCTCAAAAAATGTTGATGGATTATTCATGGCCAGGAAATATTCGTGAACTAAGAAATGTTATCGAGCATTGTTTCATTATTGAATCGACAGATTATATTCAAGTTCCTTCACTTCCTAGTGTTGTTTCAAAAGGTACTCATCAACCTAAGAACAACGAAAAGGTTGAAGAAGATAATAGTCCTATGATTGATGTGGAAGATATTCAGAGTTCAGTACTGGATGATGATATCGATGACTCGATTGGAACTGGTGGATCAAATATTCACCTTAATATTTCGGCCAGTGGGTCTTATGACTTCCAGCAAGCGAAAGATGTATTTGAGCGAGAATATATTGTCTCTGCACTTAAAGCTAATAAAGGAAGAATTAACCAAACAGCTTTGAATGCCAATATTCCGAAAAAGACATTGTTGCGTAAAATTGAAAAGTACGGAATTAACCCTAAAGATTATTATTAGTCTCAAGGACTGCCATGAATAGAATTTGGAAGCTTACTTTAGTTATTGTCGCGATAGTTTTGATTGATCAGTTTAGTAAGCTCTACATACAATCACAAATGTACGTAGGAGAGTCTCATTCGGTAATTAGTGGCTTTTTCAGTATTACATATGTCAGAAATCCAGGGGCCGCCTTTGGTTTACTGGCTCAAGCTCCCGATGTCATTAGAAAACCTTTATTTTTGCTTCTTCCACTTGTGGCTTCTTTTTGGTTGGCTTACCTCATTTGGACTTCACGTAAGCAATATCTACTCATGTCTACAATTTACAGTTTGATTTTAGCGGGAGCCGTAGGCAATCTGATTGATAGATTTTACTTAGGTTATGTTGTCGACTTTATCGATTTCTATATTGGAACAACTCATTTCCCAGCTTTCAATGTAGCCGACAGCTCAATAACTGTCGGAGGAATTTTGTTAGTAGTTGATTTATTATTGCAATTAAAGAATCCTAATAAGAATGCTTCCGATCCTCATTAGGCTCGAGCACTTTACACTATATTCATATCCACTTCTTTTAGGATTAGCTTGGGGCTTTGCTTACCATTATTGCGAAAGTCAAAAGTCGGCTGGCTTAAATACCTATCTATTTAATCTCTTTTTTGCGGGAAATTTTTTAATGAGCTGGATAGGCTCAAAAGTATTCTTCCTTATTTTTTCAGGTGGTACTAATTCCAGTTACTATATGCAAAGTTCCAACTTCTGGTTAGGTGGTGGGTTTGTCTTTTATGGTGGTTTGATTTTTTGTCTTCTGTTTACTTTTTTCTTTCTCTATCTTAATAAATTGTCTTTTTCCTCATTGGTTTATTTTTTACCAGCACTTCCATTTGCCCACGCTATTGGACGAATAGGTTGCTTATTAGCCGGTTGCTGTTTTGGATCACCTACAGAAAGTATTCTTGGTGTACATATCCATGAAGAAAAATTAATTCCAGTGCAACTTTTTGAAAGTTTGTTGTGTTTGGGAATAGGGCTTGTTCTCGTAAAATTGATTAAAATGGGAAAAACTAGGTGGGCTCTTCCAGTCTATCTTCTAACCTATGGTTTGGGGCGTTTTGCTTTAGAATTTTTAAGAGCAGATGAAGTGCGAGGAAAACTGGTATATTTATCTTCCTCGCAATGGGTATCAATTGTTTTAATTATTTTAAGTATGAGTCTCTTTTTAAAAAATTCTAAGGAACGATCTTCTTTTTAAAGCTTGTTCCATCAGCTTTTTTGCCACTAATAATTAAATAATCAGTTTTCCAATCTAGGCTCCAAGTAATAGAGCCACTAATAAAAATTTCAGATAATTCAATTTCTTCATTATCAATTTGCATAAAAGCTTTAGCACTACATGTTTTTCCAAGGTTTGTTCGTACTGTGATTTCGGGATGTGGTATTTGTTTTTTCACTAAATCAACTGCCGCCACATTAAAATCTAATTCCGTCTTTGCCGAGTTTATATAGCTAACCAAAGGTGTAAAAATTTTCTTTTCCTTATTTGTTAGGCCTTCTCTGTGTCCGTCAGACTCACCCATAATCCAAAAAGGTTCAATGTAGGAACCGCCCACTTGAAGCAAAGAACAATTACTACTCATTTCAACACTATAATTGAGAACGTTTTTAGGATTAAGGCTTTTTTTGAATTGAAATAGTGTCTGAGCGGCTTGGGTATTAACTGCTGTCATACTCAAGGCAAAGATCATGACTAATAAACGCATAGAATCTCCATTTGTTAATTGGGGGCTTAGTACATAAATGTTTAAGTACCTGTCTTGCTCCCCTGTAAATTTTGCTCAAGATATTGAAATTTTTACTGAATAGAGTAGGTAATTCCTACTTACAAATATTATCGAAACTTATAATTTAAGTGGAACTTCAATGAAAAGCTTAAGTCCACAATTTTTGTATATTTTTCAATTTCGACATAGGTGCAAACTGCAAACTTAGCCTGTGCTACTCTGAAGGGTGATTTGATTACAATTATGGATTTGGGCGAGCAGGGTGTGCTTTTAATGACGGAAAACTAATTACTCAAAAATAAAAACCGGCGAGAGATATTCTATAATTTCTCCCGGCAATTTGTCTTTAAACTGTTTTACACCCCAATAACTATCATCTTCATCAATATTTAACTTATATCCACCTAAGTCATATTTTCGTATTTTCTTTTTATCACAAAAAATCAAAATATCTTTTTGAAGTGCTAAGTTAAGACTGATATTGGGAGAATTTTCTGTTCTGTCTTCATAAGCGTAAAGGTAATTTGCACTTTGATTGTGACAAGCAACAAGAATCTCTGTTTGAATTAGATTATCGAGCTTCATTCCAAATAGCGTGGCTTTTTCTAGAGCTTGAAACCATGAGAAGGGAGGAAGATAATCCCCACGTTTGTCATTATGTCTTTTTAGACCCTGATAAAAATGACTTAGTTCCGGTGTGTATATAGTCAATTTATCTTGAAATTTTTCTACCCTGGATAGCTCATGACGAATCTTGGTGCCTAAAGTTTCATCAAGTTTAGAATATTGAGGAACCGAAATAATTTTTGTAGCACTTGATTCAAATGAATGGATAGGAAACTTCAAGAAAGAGCTAAAATCGACTTCATCTTTTTTATACCAACGAGGTTTGATAACGACTTTCTTAATTGATTTTTGTGCTTGGGTAAGAGCATAAACAAAAGTAGCAAGCTCTTCGTTTATGATGTCTTTTGACCAGTTTAAGTATGGCCCATTTGTACAAATCATCTCATGATTAATATCAAACGCTAAGCCACCAATTTTCTTTTCAGTTTCAAAAGCGATGAATGGCTGTACTCCAGCTGCTTCTCCGGCTTTTCCCCACTCAAGTGTTTGGGACAAAGGAAAATTTTTTTCTTCAGAGATTTGTTGGAAAAAAAAAGCCTCGTCTGATGACAAGGCTTTGATTGGTTTTGCTATCCACATGGGGAGTTAAGCTCCCTTTTTTTCTTCAGTTGTAGTTGCAGAGGCTTTCATTTTTTCAAATTGTGCTTCATCAATATAAAGCTCAGATTTAAAAGTTTCATTTCCCCAGGCCATGAAAGCATCATCGTGCTGGTACATAGTAATAGTTTCCCAAGGACAATCTTGAGAACAGTTCTGGCATCCAATACAACGTGCTAAATCAATCTCTACTTTTTGATTAAACCCTGGATTATTTTTATCGGGACCTGGAACTAATTCAATTGAATCTACCGGACAACCCGCAATACAAACTTCACAACCTGTACAGCCACTTTGGTGGACAACAGCTAGGAGCTTAGGTGGTTTCTTGCCTTTTCGTACAGGTTTTGTACGAGCAGGGTGAAATGGATTTTCGACTTTTACATCACTCATAAATGACCTTAAAGAGAGAACGGTTTATCTAGCCAATTATACCGAAAATAAGCAAAATAAGCTAAAAGTTTTGAGTATAGAATGAGCTTCCTCGTGCTATGCGAAAATTCAGCTAGTTACCAAGGATAGCAATCTATGCACAATGGTTTACGTTTTGTTACAGCCGCCAGTTTATTCGACGGGCACGATGTGTCCATCAATATCATGAGAAGATTGCTTCAATCCAAGGGGGTTGAAGTTATCCACTTGGGTCATAATCGCTCTGCTCAAGAAGTCGTCGATGCAGTCCTTATGGAAGATGCTCAGGCGGTCGCTTTATCCTCCTATCAAGGAGGACACATGGAATACTTCACCTATATTCGTGAGCTTCTAGATAAGTCAGGCGCAAAAAAAGTGAAAATTTTTGGTGGCGGCGGGGGAGTCATCACACCATCAGAAATAAAAAAGCTTGAGCTAAGTGGTATAGAAAAAATTTATGCACCTGAAGACGGAATGAAACTTGGTCTTTCTGGCATTATCGATGACATGATTACGCGTTCAAGTTATTCAACCTTAGATGGTTTTGAATTTAAAACTGTAAAAAAAGAGACGATCTCTTTCCCAGAAATAGCCAAGGTTATAACTTATATAGAGGATAAAGGAGAAACTCCTGTCCAATTTAAGCCTGGGTCCACTTCAGTTTTAGGTATTACAGGAACTGGAGGGGCAGGTAAATCATCTCTTATAGATGAATTATTGCTACGATTTAATCGCTACTATCCTGACAAAAAAATTGCACTCGTCTCAGTTGATCCAACAAAGAAAAAGACTCAAGGTGCACTACTTGGGGATCGAATTCGATTAGGTAGCGCTCTTTACACACAATTTTTTATTCGTTCATTAGCAACGAGAAATTCAAATACTGAGCTTTCGCCCCAAATTACTAAGGTGGTTGATTTCTTAAAAAGTTTAGATTTTGATTTAATCTTGGTGGAAACATCTGGCATTGGACAGGCATCAGATGAAATTACAAAAGTTGCAGATAAATGTATTTACGTCATGACACCAGAATATGGGGCTCAGACACAATTAGAAAAAATTGAAATGCTGGAAGGTGCACAGTTTATTGCTGTTAATAAGTTTGAAAAACCGAGAGCGGAGGACGCCCTTCGTGACGTTAGGAAACAGTATAGAAGAAATCATAATTTATTTTTAGGGCATCCTGGTAGTCCCACTGATGATGAATTACCAATTTATGGAACGATGGCTTCAAGATTTAATGATTCAGGAGTGAATGAACTTTTTAAGGATTTAGTTAAGACTTTTTCATTTCATGAAAACGAAAACTTAAAACAACTCAAGTCTTTTAAAATTTCAGATAATAAAAATGCTTTAATCGCTCCTGATCGTGTTTTATATTTAAGAGATATTGCTCGGACTTGCCGAGAATACAATTCAAAAACCAAAGAAACGATAGAGAAATTAAGACAATATGAAGCGCTGGAAGAAGCATTAAAGATCGTTTCAGAAAAATCCTTAAGCTCAAAAAAAGATGAAATAAAAAAAGAAATTGGACCGATAGTCTTTGAACAAATAGATGAATTTGAGCAAACAGTGAAAATGTATCAAGAAGGTGTTTTTACCTATAATGTAAGAGATAAAAAATTTGAAGTTCAAACTAAGTATGAATCTTTATCGGGTCTAAAAATTTCAAGAATTGGAACTCCTCGAATGCATTATGCTTCAGAGAAGTATCGCTTTTTGAGATTGGAAAACTTGCCTGGATTTTATCCCTTTACCGCAGGTACCTTTCCCTTCAAAAGAAATGATGAAGATCCTAAGCGGATGTTTGCTGGTGAAGGTGGTCCATTTAGAACTAATAAACGATTCCACTTCTTATCAAAGAATGACTCTGCTAAAAGACTTTCAACTGCCTTTGATTCAGTAACTCTTTATGGAGAGGATCCAGATTTTAGGCCAGATATTTTTGGTAAAATTGGTGAATCTGGGGTTTCTATTGCAACACTAGATGATATGGAGGCATTGTATTCTGGGTTTGATTTAATAAGTCCTAATACTTCTGTCTCAAAAACAATAAATGGACCAGCTTCTATAATTCTTGCGATGTTTATGAATACGGCCATTAATCAAAAGCTTGAGGGTGAAGATCGGAAAAATCTAGAAAAGAGATTAGATATCATGCGCCAAGTTCGGGGTACTGTTCAAGCCGATATACTTAAAGAGGATCAAGCTCAGAATACATGTATTTTTTCATTAGAGTTTGCCTTAAAGATGATGGGTGATGTTCAAGAATATTTCTGTCGTCACAAAATTAAAAACTACTATACAGTTTCTATTTCGGGATACCATATTGCAGAAGCTGGAGCTAATCCAATTTCGCAATTGGCCTTTACCCTTTCTAATGGGTTTACCTTTGTAGAATATTATTTATCTCGCGGTATGAAGATTGACGATTTTTGCGAAAATCTCTCATTTTTCTTTTCTAATGGCCTTGATCCTGAATATACAGTCATGGGAAGAGTGGCGAGAAAGATTTGGGCGACAACGCTTAAAGAAAAATATGGAGCTGGCGTAAAATCCCAGAAGTTAAAATACCATATCCAGACTTCGGGAAGATCTTTGCACGCCCAAGAAATCGATTTTAATGATATTCGTACAACACTCCAAGCTTTCCTAGCTTTAAGTGATAACTGCAATTCTCTTCATACCAATGCTTATGATGAAGCAATTACCACTCCCACTGAGGAATCAGTTCGACGTGCTATGGCCATTCAAATGATTATTAATAGAGAATTTGGTTTAAATAAAACAGACAATCCTTTGCAAGGCGCTTATATCGTTGATGAGTTAGCGGAAATTGTGGAAGAAGCCGTTTTGGCAGAGTTTGAACGTATCTCTGATAAGGGAGGAGTTTTGGGGGCCATGGAGAGTATGTACCAAAGGGGAAAAATCCAGGATGAGTCACTTCATTATGAATCTTTAAAAGATTCGGGTAAACTTCCCATTATTGGTGTTAATACCTATATAGCAGAAAATATAAACGAACAGTTAAATAGAGAAATCACCATTACTCGAGCATCCTATGCTGAAAAAGATGAACAAATAAAAAGGCTAGAAAGTTTTAAAACAAGACATAGTCATGAATCGAGAAAATATCTTGATCGTTTACGAGAAGTCATTTTAAGTGGTGAAAATATATTTGAAGAACTTATGAATACCGTCCAATATTGTAGCTTAGGACAAATTAGTGGCCTTCTTTATGAAGTTGGCGGACGCTACAGAAGGAATATGTAATGGCGAAGATTTATACTAGAACTGGCGACGAAGGCTTAACGGGACTTGTAAGTGGAAACCGAATTTCAAAAAGTGATGAGCGTATTGATTTGTATGGTGACGTTGACGAGCTAAATTCTTATTTGGGATTAGTTATTGTTCACTTTAATAATGAAAATAACTCTTCTGATAAGGAGATATTATTAAAGGTCCAATCTGCTTTATTTGATCTCGGGTCAAATCTTGCATGTGAGGAAGAAAACCGAACAAGATTTAAACTACCCTCGATTCACATGAATTTAATCAATTCTTTAGAAAGTCGAATTGATCAGATGGATGATATTTTACCAAAACTAAAGAATTTCATTCTTCCCGGGGGAAGTCTTTTGGCATCCCATTTACATGTATCGAGGACAATTTGTCGTCGAGTTGAAAGAAAATTAGTTCACTTCAAATTAACATCTGGAGAGTTACTTCCTGAAAATGGTTTGATGTTGTTAAATCGATTATCTGATTATTTGTTTGTACTAAGTCGTTATGCCAATCATTTAAGTAGTGATATTGAGGTAGAGTGGAAACCTTTTATTTCTTAAAAATAAAAGAAAGAATTTTTTTCCACCATGGTTGAATTTTTGGTATTTGGGTCCTCTTAGTAATATCTCTAGGAGAAGGTGATTTTACTTTTTCTTCGATCCAAGCTTTTGAATTCATTTTATCAAAGCCAAGATCATCTAGTTTGATCATATGGTTTTGCTTTCTGGTTATATTAAGTGTGTGATAATTTAATTCATCTTCATTCATTTTGGAGTTATCTAAAGAGATTTTGGTGCTTCCAATTCGAATTTCGTCACCTAAGTAAATAACGGTTTCCTTTTGTAATGAGCCATTGACGTAAGTTCCATTTTTAGAATTCAAGTCTTTTATAACAGTAACTTGATCAACAAGTCTTAGTTCGCAGTGTTTGCTACTGCATTCATTATCGGGAACAGTGAAATTGGCTTCAGTAGAGCGTCCTAATACAATGGGTTTTTTTGTTATTTCAATAATCGAAATTTTTCCGTTACAGACAATTTTCATTAAAACTGACATGGGTTATTTCCAGAGATCTTTTTGATAATCAAAGTGACTACGTTTTTTAATATTTTGTAAGTATGCATGAATATTAGGTGAAAACCGAAATTCAGGAAGAACATAGAGACCCCAGAGAGAGGCAGAGATCATGACATCATAGATACTGATTTCAGAATTTTTAAAATATGGGGTTAATTTATATTCAAGTTCCGTTAATAGGGGCTTTAAATCATTTTCAAATTTTTCTCGATTTAAAACAAGATTTTTAAAGGGACCTCTTTTGGCCTCTTTTTTTTCTTGAAAATAAGCCCGAGATTCAGCATCAAATTCTTTTGTATACGCCCAATGAGGCATGCAAAGGGAATGGACTAAATTATTAACTTTTCCGAGAAACTCTTCAAATTCAGCAAATTCTTTTGATGATTTAATCGCGTTTGTATTAAGTACATTTGAAATATCGTAATGATTTATAATGTCGAGACTTTCTGGCATAGCTTTACCGTTATCGTCGGTTACTACTGGAAGCATTTTCTTTCCAATCAACTTGGTTGGCGTTTCTTCGTCGTTGTAGGCAACTAATCTTGTATTGTAATTAATGTTCAATAGTCCAAAAGCCAATCTTACTCTGACGCAAAAAGGACAATGGGAATAGTGATACAGTGTTGTCATTGGGATGCCTGTCTTCCTTTCTTTTTACTCAGTTCCAGGTTTAGAGGATAGTTTTTTTAATGCCATTTGCTCCGAAGCAAGTTGATATTTTTCTCTTCCTAGATTCCAGTCAACTGATGAATGCCATTTTTTAATTTTGGTAAAAAGGCCAATATTGGCCCGGTCTAGCATCATAAATTCTTCTCTAGCTGCTTGTCGCCCTTCCAATTTAATACTTAAGACATAATCTTTTACTAGGCGAAAAGGATTTAAGTCTTGAATGGGGTATTTTCCGATAGGGAGAAATGGTCGATATATTTCTTCAACTAATCTGAAGCTTTTCTCAATTTCAGATTCAGCATCATTTTCAGTATTTATACCTAGGTTTATGACACACTTTCTAAAGATTTTTTTATCCTCATGTCTTACGGCATGACAGAGAAGGGCATACCAATGAACAAATTCTTCATCAAATTTACGAGTTGAACCAAAGTCCAATACGATCAATTTTCCTCGTTGGAAAAGATAGTTTCCAGTTTGTGGGTCAGTGTGAAGGATGTGATGATGAAATAGACAAAAGAGAAATGATTGATAATGAAGTTCGCCTAATTCATCTTTTTCTTCTTGAGTATAATTAAGTGTTTCTTCGAAGCTATCACCAATCATAAATTCGGAGGTTAAAACTTCATCAGTAGAAAATTGATGAAAGACTTTAGGAACGAAAATACTTTCAGGAAATTCATCGTTTAATATTTTTCTAAAAAAATCCATCGAGGCAGCTTCTTGTTTATAATCACATTCAGCCAGTAATGAATTTTTAAGCTCTTCAAGCATATTATCAATTTGTGGTTTACCAGGGATAAGTACTTTTAATAAGCGGTCGAATTCCTTTATGTTCAGCATATCGTTACGTATCGCTTTGACAATTTTGGGGTATTGGACTTTGACCGCTACAGTTTCCCCGGTTGCTAATCGAGCCTTATGAACTTGTCCAATGGAAGCAGCAGCGAAGGGTATACTGTCAAACTCCACAAAAAGATCTTTTGGTAGTTTTCCAAAGTTTTTAATAAAGACATGGTTTAGATCATCTTCACTCATGGCGGGTGCACTTTTTTGCAGAGTCTTAAAAAGTTCACTAATTTCTGGGGGTAAAATGAGATCTTCTGTAATCGAAATCATTTGTCCAAGCTTCATTAGTCCACCCTTGAGCTCACCCATGGACTTTACTAACTCTTTAGCGACCTTAATTTTATAGGCTAAGTTTTCTACTTCTTCTTTGGAGTTTTTAAGGTTTTGAGTAACTTCTTGGGCTTTACCCAGGGCATAGCCAACCCCCATCTTCGCTACAGTGGCGGAGAGGCTAGTAAGTCGTGAAAATCTGGATGATTTAAAGTCACTCATAGAGATTTCCATAGTACATTTCTTGGAGTAAATAAGCTATAATAAGAGAAGAGGTTTCCATGGAAAGTATTGTTGAAATTAGCCCTAAAGCTCAAGAAGAAGTTCTTAAAATATTCGAAAAAGAAAAACCGCGACCTGATCAGGGCTTGAGGCTCTCCGTTATTGGAGGAGGCTGCTCGGGACTTTCATATAAAATGGAAATTACTGATCCAAAAGAAAAAGATAATGTCTTGCAATTTGGCGAGGTTAAAATTTTTATTGATCCCAAGTCATCAATTTACCTTAAAGGGATATTATTAGATTTTAAGGATGGTCTTGCAGGAAAAGGCTTTGTTTTTGATAATCCAAATGCCAAAAATACATGTGGCTGTGGTGAATCTTTTTCTATTTAAATCATGACGATATCACCTCTCGCCTTAACCGGTGCCTATTCAATGCTTCCTTGGAATACATTATCACTGAAGGGAAGTGACACTCTTTCATTTCTTCAAGGTCAAACGACTAATGATATAAAATCGTTAGAAATCGGTCAGCTTCAATATAATGCACTAGTTGATATAAGTGGAAAAATTGAGTCCTATTTTCTTCTCGCCCGCTTCGAAAATTGTATTCATCTCTATACACCTTCACAAGTAACACTTGGCACTGTTCAAAGATTACAAAAATATCTCATTACTGAAGATGTTGAAATTGAAGTGATCTCAGAAAATATTTACTGTTATTTAGGAATTGAGGCTTTTGCATTCGCCCAAGCTCAACCTAGTTTCGCTCAAGGCTTTATATACGGGCTTCCGGCTTTTGTTAGTTTAACCCCAACCTCACTAAAATTATCCAATTTAACTGATGAGATGATGACCGAGCAAGTTATCGAATCAGGCATCGGTCGCATTGGAATTGAAGTAGAACTTCAAAAATTGGTGAATGAATCATTTTTAGAAAATTTAGGTATTAGCTATAGCAAAGGATGTTTTTTAGGTCAGGAAACTGTGGCTAAAATTCATAATTTTCGTGGACCTGCTTATTACCCAGTAAAAATTTCTTCTACTAAAGAATTAACCAAGGGGTTATTTTTTATTGATGGAAGAAAAGCAGGTGATATAAAAACTATCTTAAAAGTTAAAGATGGTTTTAGTGCTTATGCTCTTTTGCTCAGGGATTTTCGATTAGAAGGTGCAACCTGGGAAGTCAAGCTTTCCAATGATCAATCCTGTGAGATTCAAGTTCAATCTTATCAGTATCCCATTTCTACAAAGCAGACACTTGCCTATGATATCCTGGAAGCCGCGTCTAGAGTGTTTACTCACGAAAATAATTTAGGCCTCGCTAAAACATTTTTGATGTGGGGTATAGAAATAGCACCTGATGTGGCGGATCTTTATGAGTCCCTTGGTGTTATTCTCGGGCGTGAGGAAAAATTCCTAGAAGCCATCGAACTTATGGATAAATTATCTCAAGTTGATGAGAATTCCGTCATGGCCTATACCAATAAATCACTTTATCTAATGAAACTTGGAAAAATAGAAGAAGCCGAAGCGGCAAAAGCCACAGCCACCATAAAATCTTTTGCCTATTTTGGAAATGAAGCTAAGAAAAAAAATGAGGCTTTATTGCGAGAAGAAAAAGCCCTCGCTGATCAAAAGAAAAGAGAATCAATGTTTCTACAGGTACTGGATATAGATGCTGAAGATAGTTTAGCCTTATATGGACTTGCGGAAATCAACTTTGAAAGAAAAAATTTCAATAAGGCTGAAGAGCTACTCACTAAAGTTATTACTTATGATTCTAAATACTCAGTAGCCTATTTGCTTTTAGGTAAATCACTGGAGAGCTTGAACAAGAAACTTGAAGCCATATCTATTTATAAACGAGGCATACCTTTGGCGACTGCTAAAGGGGATATGATGCCCGCCAATGAAATGCAGTCACGTCTTTTAAAACTTCAAATTTCCAATTTGTAATGGGTACGCATCTTTTTAAGGTGATCTTTTAATTTCAAAAGTTCTTTTGATTCCTTAGGATGAGTTTTCTTTAATTGGCTTAAAACATTTTGACAGTAGCGGGTATTTTGATCAAAAGATTTTTTTAAATCTAGTATTAATTTCTTACCATTTTTAGTCATCTTCTTTTGTGAAATAGGATCTTCAAGGTCCTTGAAGCTATACTCCAGCATTAAAAATTCTTCTACAAAGCGGCAGTTAATTTTAAGTTTTTCTTCTTTGCTGAGTTTAAAGATATTGATTTTATCTTCTTCAACTTTCAAACTTAAGTCTCTAAAAAGCAACATTCCCCAGTAAAAAGTAAAAACGGCATGGTAAATACCACGGATAGGTCTTAGTGCCTTTCTCCATGGAGAGTAATAAATTTTATCCGCGTCTTCATGAATAAGTTCTGAAAAATTTAAATAGAGGTTTAGGTGGTGATGTCCATTTTCATGAATTAGATCATCCATTAAATCAACAAAGTCTCTATGGTAAAGGTTGATAGTTGAGTAACCTGGTAATTTTTGCGAAGAATAGCTAACTACACGCTTTTCTTTTATAGGAACGATGGTATGTGTAAAATGACAAAAACGTGTGAATGATTCTGGTGAATAATTTCTAATGATCTCTAGAGCTCTGGAAACATTTTTTAAAAATTTATTCTTATTTTTTTTGTCGTAAGTAATTAAAGAAAGATACTGATATGGCCCTTGGCTTAGCTCGATGCTCTTGAGTTCTTGGAAGCCCACGATAGTCAGTTTTCCATTCGCCCAAGAGTCACCAATTTCTTTAACCGGCTTATATGAAGGTGAAACCTTTAATTTTTTTTCAAGAAGATGAATATTTAAAAATTGTAGAACGTGAGCTGAGAATAGTTTTAAGCAGTATTGAGACGCTTGTAAAATATTTGTACTAGCTGCCTTTTTCATAAATTCTTGAGAGAATTCACTTTCTGACCAATAATCAAAAACTTCTTCCTCTTCTTTATCGGCAGTAAGTTCATAAAGGGATAAGTAATCATCCAGCATTTCAATTAAGTAGAATTTAAGAGGATGGATACTTTGCTTTTGAATCTTCTTTAAAAAGGAACGTATTTCAGGATGTAAAACTTCGGGATAAGAATTTGTGTATAAAAGAATGTCTTTTATTTTTTTCTTGTACTGAGTTTCGACCTTCTTTTGAAGGTCTATGAATTCTTTCTTCAAGATTAATTTCATTGAAATCTTTGGTGAGGATTAAAAAATGGCTCAGGAGGAGGGACTCGAACCCACGACCAATTGATTAACAGTCAACTGCGCTACCGCTGCGCCACTCCTGAATAATGCCATTTAGGTTCTAAGTTATAGGGATTTTAGGCTTTTTTGTCTAGAATTATTCTCTTAATTTTTCATGTTATATTTATAAGTTATTGAAAATTATAGAATCGCCATTTCTTTGATCTTTTTACTCAAGTAATGATTTCGATGAACCGATGAGTCGATAGGCATAGAAGGTTGAAGGAAAAGTATGTTAGGGGCCATTGGTTCAAATTTAATGTCACTTTTGAGATTGCTCACACCGAGTGAGGTGAGCAAATTGACTGATGAAGCAGTTGATAGGATTGGCATTAATTCTAGTGAAGGTGTGTCCGTTGGGCTGGAATTAAATCACGGATCAAAGCAACAGCAAGATTCATTCAAAGATCAAACCCATGAAGCCAAGATACTTCCTTTTAACCAAGTTGTTGATGAGCTTCCTTTGCAGCAGGGTGCACTTGAGCAACAGGCAGTTGCAGCAGCTTCAAAAGTAAGCACTAAAGATAAGGAAGAATTTTTACTTCGTTCTCTTCACATAAAAAAGAAACGTAAGAAAGTTTCGGGTGGAGAAAATTTTTCCGATAACTATGCAGAAGAAGAGGAGGAAGCAGCTGAACTTAAAGCCAAAAGTATAGTTGAGGAAGTTTCATCCACGATATTTCTTTTGCAGGAAAAAGCCAAGATTCGTACTTCACAACTTAAACTGATGAAGCAAGAAGCCGTTAAGTCTTATCGGACTCAAGCAGCCATTGATACTGCTCATGAAGATAAAGAGGACTTAACTCAAAGTTCCTCTTCAGGTATTTTGATCAATAAACGTCAGTTTTAACTATTTCATCAATCCGATAATATCTTTTTCAGAACCTTTTTGTTCTTCAAGCTTTAGTGTAGCCACAGGATATGAGCAAGAATCAATCATGCTAACGGCTGCAGGCCTGTAGTTACCGGAAGATTTAACTCCCCCAAAAGGTAGCTTAGCTGAGGCACCAATCGTTGAACGATTAATATTAATCACACCTGTTTCTATATTCTCTAAACAATGCTGCCAAATATTTTGATCAGAGCTGAAAATACTACTCGCTAAACCGTACTCTGATAGGTTGGCAATTTTAATTGCTTCGTCGATTGTGTCGTAAGGAATAATGGTACAGTTTGGTCCAAAAATTTCGCTTTGAAGAAAAATACTTTTTGCGCTAACTTTTTCCATGATATGAATTGAAGGAGATACATAGTGCCCCTTAAAGCCTTTAGTTAAGGCTTTTCCTCGCATTATTTCTTCCGCACCTTCACGCTTTGCCATTCCCATATAAAGTAAATAATTATTGAGAGCTTTATCGTCAATGAGAGGACCCATAAAAGGTTTTTCTTTGTGATCGATCGGGTGATCAATAATAATTTTTTTTGCTAAAGTATGAAATCGGTCTACGAATTGATTGAGATGAGAGCGATGTAACGCTACGATAGAAGTAGATGTGCAACGCTGTCCTGTAGTTAAAAAGCAGGCATTTAATAATTCAACTAGAGCGTGATCAATATTGGCATCAATATGAACAATACTTGTATTTTTCCCACCAAGTTCCAGGGCAACTAGCTTGGAAAGGTCTTGGTAGGTATTTAATAATATTTTAGAGCCAACTTCTTTTGACCCAGTAAAGAAAACACCTTTGATACTTTTCTCTTTAATTATTCGTGATGCAGTTTCTCCATAGCCATTGATGAAATTAATAACTCCCTCTGGAAAACCACAAGCATCAAAACACTCAATCATAATTTGAGCGCTATAGATGGTTTTTTCTGATGGTTTGAAAACAATACTATTGCCGGCAATGAGAGCACTTAAAATCTGCCCTCCAGCAAGGTGGCAGGGAAAATTAAATGGACCAATGATGAAGCAAGGACCAATCGGTTTAAAGTTGAGTGATCCTTCAGTTCCAGGAAGAATATTAGGAAAAGATTTAGCTTCAATTCTCTTTAGCGAATCTTCAATTGTAACATTTACTTTAGAAATGACCGAATTAACTTCACCTTCAGCTTCCCAAAGTGGTTTACCAGTCTCCAGGGCGATCGCTGTCGCTAATTCTTGTTTTCTCTTTAATAGTTGTTCTTGATATTTTTTGAGATAATTTATTCTCTCAGCGATTGATACTTTTTTCCAAAGTGAAAAACCATGATTTGCTGAATCAATAATTTTATTAATGTGCTCATATTTGATATAGCTGGTCCATAGCTTTTGCTCTAGATTTGCTGGGCAAAATTTTTCAATTTTTTCATCTGAATGATCAATATCTTGATGAAAATGGTTAAAGAAATAGTCGCCTTTTAATTCAAATTTCATATTTAATCCTTAATCCAAATAGATGAGATGAGTTAGCTCTTTCTCTTTTAAGTTAAAATAATTTCTTACAGACTCTTCAATAACAACTTCGTCGCCATTCACATTGACAAGCGCCATTGTTGCCGCAAAGTCATGGCTACCATGATTAATAGTTATAAGTGCTTGTCTCGCATTCTGTTCATCGAGCTTTTTATTAATATTCAAGTAGCCCTGTTCTTTTTCTTTTATCAAACTAATATCTTCCAAGCGGGCCCGATAATGAGGGCCACCGTCGAATGGATCGACTTCATCCATATATTTAAAACCAATACCGGCCAACATTTTTTTCACAGGCTCTGTATCTATCCCAACTTTACCAATGGCATTTCTGGCTTCAAGTGGTAGTAACGTTTCATAAATAGTGTCAGAGGGAAATAAGTTTAAAATGAATTCTTTATTTGATCGAGATAACTCATCTGCTTCTTGGTAACCCATATTCAAAAAACGTCTTCCTATAGCTTCCCATAGGGGAGAATTTCCATGTTTATCAAGTGGAGGCATAAGCTCGGAATGAATCATTGTTTTAAAGCGATCTGGAAAAATACTCATATAGAGAAAACGTACAAAAGATATTTGTTTTCCAATCTTGTGAGGTGTTTTTCTAAAGCTCGGGTCAATAACTAGGCCGCCTATTTCGGTCGGACCATCTGTATCAAGGCCTAACTTAAGAGTACCGTGAATAAAACCAGTATTTATAGTGCGTGAAAATTTATGTTCTTGTCCCACTTTGAAAAAATAGTGAGGTTCTTCTTCGGTTCCATGTTGAGCATGAATCATCGAAACACCAACTACTTGGTTAGTATTTAAATCTTCGATCACAAAAAGATAATAATTTTTCCAAAATCTTTTGTCCGGCTTTTGGAAAGCTCTGACAGAACTTTCTACTTTTTTTTGTATAATTGCTTCATCGGGAGGGAGATTAATGAATAGCACCAATTGACTTAGATGATATAAGTCTTTTGTATCGGACATTGAAACGGACCTTAGTAAAAACATTAGACCGTCTCCAAAATTGTTTTTTCAACAATAGAGAATATTTCATTTATATGTTCATCTGTTAAAGTAATAGGGATGAGCATACGAACTCTCATTGGTTTTTTTCCAGCGCTAAAGGCTACTACTCCATTTTCTAGTAATTTTTTTAGAAACTTCATGGTCACCTCTTTCGAAGCATCACCAAGTTCAAAAGCGATCATGGTTCCAACTGCACATGAAAAAGAGATTTTTCCTTTGCAGCTTGTCTCAGCCAATTGATTAATTTTTGAAAGAAATTTTTTCTCAAGTTGAGCCATTCTCCCTTCAGGCCCATAAAAAGAACCGCTGGTTAAAAACTTAACTGTAGCGTTGGCTGCTTTCAGGGAAGGGATTGAGCCATGAAAAGTTCCTGCGATTAAGCCTGGTTTGGGATTTAGTTCTTCTGTATAGAGTAAGCCGCAAGCCTGGAGCGCTTTTCCAACTACAACGACGTCAATGTACTGATCAAGTTTCATCATTTGAAAGGCAAAGAGTTCTTGGGTGCGGGCAAAGCTTTGAACTTCATCAACCCAGACAAAGATCTTTTTGCTCTTGGCCCATTGGCAAATCCCTTGATAAAATTCAGGAGTTCCAAAAATAAATCCGCCTTCCCCCTGGATAATTTCAAATGTAATCGCTGCATAATTATTGGGATCTTTGTTCCAAATTGCCTCAAGTGCATTTAGAGTATTGCTCAAAGAGCTTGCTGGATTTTTCTGATTAAAGTGGGGAGCAAATTCCACGTCAATAAAATGAGGCATATCTTGTCGGTAATCAGGATTTTCAGTAATTTCTTGAGTGGCAACACTTCTTCCTGCGAAATTATTTGAGAAGGCAATAATCTTGCTGGCAGGAGCTTTTTTCTGCCATATAAGCTTTAGAGCTGTATCGTTGGCCATTGATCCTGAGCAGGTAAACCAAAAATGTTTCAGATGAGAGTTTTTCACTGAGGCAATAAGCGTTTCAGAAAGTTCTAAAGAATCTTGATATGGCATTAAATTACCACACATTAGTGTATCGCTAGTTGCTGCTTCTAAAATAGATTTCACGATAATTGGGTGAGAGTGACCAAGTAGATTAATACCAATGCCACCAATCAAGTCATATTTTACCGAACCATCAATGAGCTCCGTAAATGGACCATGACCTCTACCAGAGGATAGGTATTGATAAACAACATCACGCCCACGGGCTTTGTTAAAAGATTTTATTCGCTGGTCTAGTAATTCTTTTTTGTCATCGTCAGGTTCTTTAATTTTGTTGAAAGAAGACTGAGCAAAGAGGATGGAAGAAAAAAGATGGTCAATGCCGTTTTGAATGTCAGAATTCCGCATTCCGTTAGTAGGTGTAATCATAAATGCCTCAAATTATACTTTGATTTTAGAAATAGTTTTCCTAGATATCTTGATGTCTTTTTGCTTTTAGCTGATAATAACTTTTATGAATAATTCTACCACGAACGAACTCTTGAAGTCATTAGAGACCTTGTATACAAAAGCAAAGTATCAAGAGGCTATTGACTTGTTGCTTAAAAACAAAGAATCTTTTGATCCAGGGTTGTTTCACTATAATCTTGGCTCACTTTACCTTAAAAATAAGAATCTTCCCGTGGCGCGATTTCACTTAGAAAAAGCTTACCATTTAGGTTTCCAAGTAGAGGAAGTCTTAAACAATATCAAAGTAACAGAAGCGGGTCTTGATTTATCTACTTTAGAATCAAGTGGTAACCAATTCACTGACAACTTTTACCAAGCGTTATTTCTCCCAGCGAGTTATATGGTCGGTTATTTTTTAATGATTAGTCTCATCGTACTATGGATAAAAAAGTGGAAAAAGGTTTCTTGGCTTGCGACAAGCCTCTTTTTTCTTCTGCTCGTATCTCCCTTGATTGTGAAGTTTTCTTTATCTCAAAGCTTAAATGTCGCTGTAGCGCTCAAAGCTAGCCATAGTAAAGAAGGCCCATCGGCCATTTTCGAGAATAACCATGACATCCCTGCGGGTCTAAGGTTAATCGTGACTAAGCCTAAAGAAGGTTGGTATTTTATACAATATCCAACTCATTTGTCGGGTTGGATTAAAAGTGAAGATTTAGGGATAATGTAATTATGTCATATGAACAGAATGAACGTGAATCTCACGAAAGTGGCAAACCTGAAACTCCTCGTATTGAAATACCTCTTGTAAAATATTTTTGGCAGTCGAACACTTTAAATCGCGAAGGCAAAGATAATATACCAAAATTTTTTCGTAATACGAAAATGCTTTCGGCATTTAATGATAATGAACTAAGAATTTTGACCAAACATTTTCATTTAAGAAATTTTGAGCCTAATGAAGTTATCTTTGAACAAGATCAAACAGGATTTGGCTTTTATGTTATCTATAGCGGTCAGGTAGATATATTAGTTAAACAAACTTATTCCAAAAAAGAATCAAGCACCCAAGCTACTGAATCTGAGGAAAAATTAGTTCAAGTCGCTAATCTGGAAAAGAATGACTATTTTGGGGAGCTGGCTTTGGTACAGGATAATAGCATTAGAACAGCGACCGCGGTGGCCAGTGAAAGCTGCTCTCTTTTAGGAATGTTTAAGCCGGATATGGATCAACTATTAGAATATCATCCTCATATTGCTGCCAAGTTTCTAAAAGCAATTTCAATGTTACTTGCGAACAGAATCACTAATGTTACTTCTGAAATAAAAACACTGAAGCTTAAAATTGAATTAATGGAAAAAAATGTATCAGAAAAAAAGCTTTAATAGCTCACTTTCTCGTTCACTTTTCTTTTTAGTAATTTTTCTTTTACTTTTTTTAGTTTTTTTCTATGTACCAAGGCTTTCGATTCCCATAGCTTTTGCTTATTTATTAACTTTGGTTATAAGGCCATTGTTTCCACTTTTATATAGAATGGGATTAGGACGAAAAGTTTCATTTGCCCTAATTTGTGTTTTATTTGGCTGCATTATTCTAATTCCCGCCATACGCCTATATCCATTACTGGAAGACGAATTAGTGAAAGCACGAGAGAACATTCCTCAGCTTGAAAGTTTATTTAGAAATAAAATGAACTACTTTCGAGAAGAAATTAAGGGCAACTATGGTTTATCTTTAAGTGAGACTATTGTTAATCAATGGATTGATGTTGTTAAATCTTATCTCCATAATTCACTCTTTGCTATTCCTCAAATGATCACTGCATTTTTAGAATGGTTGTTTTTGGTTCCTTTATTTATGTATTTCATGGTTGCTGAAGGAATTTCTTTTCAAAGAGCTTTTGCCACAATTGTTCCCAATCGTTATTTCGAGAAAATTTATTATATTGTTCATCAATTTGATAAAAAAATTGGTTCATATATTTTTGCTAAATTTATCGAAGCAAATCTAGTGGGTTTAATTATTGGAGTTGGCCTTGGTATTATGAATTTTCCTTTTGCCCTTCTTTTGGGCTTTTTGGCGGGTCTTACAAACATTATTCCATATCTTGGTCCTATTCTAGGCTTCGTCCCCGTTTTGGTTGTATTTCTCACGGCGCCTCAATATAGTTCATTTATTGGTCCCGTGATCTTACTCTATGGGATTGCTAACGTTGTCGATCTCTTTATTATCTTTCCTTTACTAGTTTCCCGTATTGTTAATCTTCATCCTCTAATCGTCATTGTAAGTGTGATTATCGGCTCTCAGTTATGGGGAATTGTAGGCATGATCATCTCCGTTCCCCTGGCCAATGTTGTGAAACTCATTTTAGGTGAAATTTATAGAGAGCTTTATCCTGTACGCCTGAGATATTAAAAAATAACCTCCATACATTTTGACGGCTAATCCCCCTTTTTGCTAAAGTAGTGACTATGCTTCAGAAATTATTTTCAGCCATTCTCTTAGTGATGCTTTCATTAACTTTGGTTTTTTGTTCGAGCAAAAAACCAGATGGTAAAACAGCAGCTGAAGTTCTTTATAAAGAAGCACAAGAATTAATGGGAGAGTCACGTTATTTACTAGCAACAGAAAAACTCAATACTCTTAAAACCCAATATCCTTACAGTTTCTACGCTACACACGCCGAACTTTTGCAAGCCGACATTCTTTATTTACAAGAAAATTTTATCGAAGCCGCTGCTGCATATTTATTGTTCCGTGATTTTCACCCTAAACATGAAAAAATTATTTATGTAGTTTTTCGTATCGGCGAATCTTACTTTCACCAACTGCCTTCTACCTTTGACCGAGACCTATCGGCAGCTTTTGAAGCCATTAAGTATTATACAGAAATTGTTGATAAATACGGTGTCTCTGAATACCGTGATGAAGCCCTTAAAAAACGTGAAGCGTGTAATAAAATGTTAAGTGATAAAGAAAAGTATATTTCTGATTTTTATTTTAAAACAAAAGTGTACGATGCCGCTAGATTTCGTTACTTGAAAAATATACAAGAATCGAAAAATGAAGAACTTGTAAATCATTCCATGGTTCGGGTTGTAGAAAGTTCACTTCGTCTAAAAGCTTTTGAAGAATGTGTTAGTTATAGCAATGAATATGAAAGCAAGCTCACTGGCTCCAATCTTGAGAGCATCCAGAATATGAAAAAAGAATGCGAGAGCAAAATACAATAGGAGATACAGTGGAGATTTCAGCTCATAGAGAAATGATGGTTTCAGCTCGTGCTTGCTTTGATAAAGGCGAATACAAGAAAGCCCTTATGATTTTCAATGAAATTATTGA
Organism: Bacteriovoracaceae bacterium; assembly: GCA_049318265.1. Classification (GTDB taxonomy): domain Bacteria; phylum Bdellovibrionota; class Bacteriovoracia; order Bacteriovoracales; family Bacteriovoracaceae; genus JBEIOQ01. The sequence goes on along the minus strand of JBMOGR010000002.1, from coordinate 131,933 downwards.
AGTTGATAATAAAAATACTGAAGCCTATTTTTGCTTAGCCAATATTTTTCATATCCATGGAGAAATTGGAAAGGCCATAAAGGCTTTTAGTAAAGTTTTAGAATTAGATCCAAATCATACTGATGCTAGTATCAGTCTCTCTGTTTTATTAAACGATATTGGTAAATACGAAGAGGCTAAAAAGGTATTTGAAAAAGCTAATTCTCACGTAAAAAATGTTCAAAGTGGTATTGAAGACCCGCATATCAATAAAAAGTTTTCCCTTAAGCATTATGAGTTAGCTGAGCAATACTTTGCTTACAATCGTTTTGACGAAGCTCTCTTTGAATACAATAAAGCTGTTAGTTTGGATCCAGATCACTTGGAATTAAGAGTGAAAATGGCGAAGGTTTATTCAAAGAAAGGTTTTAATTCGAAAGCTTTTGATGAGCTTAAAAAATTAAAGAATGAATACCCTGGCTATTTACCGGCTCGTTTGGCCCTAGGTCTACTTTATTATGGAAACGGTAATGTTGTTGAAGCACAAACTGAATGGCAGGCTATTCTTTCAAAAGACCCAACTCACAGTGAAGCTAAGATGTATGTAGAGCTTTCTAAGTCAGCTACTGAAACTCAATTCAGTCTAAATTAAAAGTAAAATACAGGGTAACAAAAAAGCCACCTTGCGGTGGCTTTTTTTATTACTCATTTATAATTGGCTTTCTTATTGGGGTGCTGTCGCTGAAGTAGCTGTTCTAGATTTAACAGTAACTGTTTCATTGCTTGTGTTTGTTTCTTCATTCGCAACGTTAGTTCTTTTTGAATCATCAGAAGTATAATTCACTATGTATGTTTTAAGTTCTTTGTACATTTCGTGTTTTACAGAAAGTTTTGAATCCTGAAGAACAATTTGTTTTGCTACTTTCTTTTGATTGTTAATGACTATTGGGGCTTTAAGGTTAGCCGACATCTCAGTAACATTCGCAGGAATAGTCAGGATAGAGTAAATTTTTGCATTATTAACCGATTCAAGCTCTAAAGCAGCTAATTCTGAGATAGTCAGCTTTACAACATAATCTGGACTGAAAATTTTTGGTTCTATGATAGGAAATGCAACATTAGCATCATCAACAGATTGTAACCAAAGAATAAGCGTATTATCACCTGGGTCAACTACGAAATACTTTTTAAGTGTGTCAAATCCAAGAAGACCCTCACTAAAAGTAATCATATCGTTATTGCTAACGTCTAATTCACCGAATCTAGTTGTTTTAATGCCCACTCTTAATCCTCCGATATTAGGGATGAATGCTCATCCAATGACTACTCAAATGATGGTAGCAGTCATGGTCCGATATACGCAATGAGGAAATTATTGCAGCTAGAAAACTGTTTGGGAACTTATTTCTTTAACAATTCTTTTGAAAGTTTAGAAATGTCGTCTAATTGGGTTGTTGCGGCAATTTTATTTTGCTCGTTGATGGCTTCGTAGACTTCTTCACGGTGGATTTTTGTTTCTTTAGGAGCTTTAATGCCCAAGCGAACTTGTTTACCTTTGATTTGCACAACAACGATCTTGATATGATCATCGATTGCGATACTTTCTCCCAGCTTCCTTGTCAGAACTAGCATAGTTATTCCTCAACTAAATTTGTCTTTTGCTCGTATATTATCGTTTAGGGGTGATTAGCAAGCAAAATATTGCAATAAAAAGATTCTTCACTAATCTTAAACCAATTTAGTGGGAAAATAGAGTGAGTAAATTATGCTAACGCAAGAAGTCTAGCAACGAGCGGTTAATAAGTTGTGATCCTGACTTATAAGTAGCCTCAAGAATGGCCTGTTGTTTTTGGATGTTGGTGAAAAGTTCTGCTACATCAGCATCTTCAATTGTACTTTTTTGTTTTTCGTTAAAAATTTTTCCTTTTTCAATGGCGCCATCAGAGGTGTTGATCGATTGAGAGATCGAGCCAATTCGTGTTCTAAGCGTGATAATGCGGCTCATAGCATCGTCAATTTCAGGTAGAAGCTCTTGTATAGCATCAGGATTAGCAGTTTGTAGACTGGCTTCAAGCTTTGTTAGAACACCAAAGATGCTGTTTTGGCTTTCGGTTTCTGCATTTGCAGGGCTTTTTTCATCAACGCTTGCAAGTTCTCTGTTGATAACAGGGGTAGCGTCTTTATTGATTTCTTTGTTTAGTTCTGGATTAGATTCAATTTTAGGATCGCCACGCATATTTTCTAGGACAGTTCCTTCAAGTGGGTTATCACTTTGTTGTTTGGCTGTAGTTCCACCAAAAAATATTTCATGGCCATTTAAATTGATGGGAACAAAAAAATCTTTCCCAATTTCTAATTGAATAGATCCCTTGTCGCCATGATAGCGACCTTGATTATCAAAAGGACGAGTGAGAGTTGAATAGCCACTGAAAAGATATCTATTACCAAGCTTTCGATTGGCAATTCCTAGAGCTTGTTTTTTGATTTGTGAAACTTCCATCGAAACATTTTTTCGAACTTCTGGATTATAAATGTCAGAACTTTGAGCAATCGCTAATTCTTTCGCTTTTAATAATAATTCTGAAATATCTTCTAGTGCAGATTCAGTAAATTCTAAACTTGTCGTTGCAAAATTAGAGGCCCTTAAATACTGTTCCCCGTCAACATTCTGAGAACGAATGGAAAGAAGTTGCACATTACCAACAGGATCATCTGAAGGTTTTGTGATCTTCTTCAAGGTCGAGCCCTTGATGTGCAAATCTTCAAGTTTACTCTTGGTCTTACCCATTGAGTAATTTAAAGCGTGCGTGGAGCTGTTTTCAGAGACACGGCTCATTTATTTTTACCTCTTCATATCCAAGATTGTCTTGAACATTTCATCAGCGGTTTTCATGACTCTAGCGGAAGCTTCGTATGAATGTTGAAACTTCACCATATTGGCAGTTTCCTCATCTATTGAAACACCCGAAATTCTTTCTTTGATTGCCTTCGCTTGCGCTACTAATCCAGAAGATTGTTCTGTGTCGACTCTAGCTTTTGCTGAAGCTAAGCCAATATCACCTAAAGTTTTAAGATAAGACTCTTCGAAGCTAGTTGTACCGCCACCTAAAATTTTCTCATGTTGTAACTTTGAAATAGCAATAGCAATTCTGTTATCACCAGGAGTATGGGGATCTATACCAGTGGCAATATTATTAAGGTCTGCTTTAATTTCATCAGAGAGCTGGATATACTCAGCCGCTCTAAAACGATCTAAGGGTTCTTTGAAAAAATTCATTCCCGTTGGTGGGAGCGGGCGACCTTCGCCGTTTTTCACTTCGCCTTTAAAATTGACAGAGCCGCCTTGAAGAGCAAAGCCCTTCTTGTGAATTGCATTCACGGTGTGAGTTAATTCAAAAGCAATATCATCTAAGCGGTCACGTTGATTTTTTAATTCTGTGTTTTTTGTTTTAACTAAAGCACCAAGGGTTCCTTCTTTTAATCCCAGAGTCAGTGATTGAGTAGGGCGTGTTTTAAAAAAAACTTCAACATTACCACTGGATTCTGCATTTCCAGTTATAGCAGATTGTCCTGTCATCAGCTCTTGGTGTTGACCACCACTAATAAGTGTTCCGATTCCCTCAGCAGCAACGTTAAATTGTCCCTTCTCATTACTATAGACATTGATTTGAAAGCTCTCGGCAAGTGATTTTACCGCCAAGTCTCTTTGATCTCGCAAATCTCCGGTTTCACCGTGAGCATTTTCAAGGTTAGAAATTTTAATGTTTAAATTAGCAATGTTTTGAAGTGTTAAGTTGATTTCGTCAACTGATGCCGCTAATTTTTTATCAATATTAGAGGCAAGCATATCTAATGTTTGACGAGCTCTATGAAAATCGGAAACAACCACGCGAGCATTTTCTCTGACGATTGATCGAACGGTTTCATTCTCAGGTTGTTGAGCAAGTTCCCGAAATGAGTTAAAGAACTTGTTCATTAAATGAGCAAGCCCATCACTATCAACTTCATTAAAGATGTCTTCAATTTGTCCAAGTTGAAGTGATCTCTCTTCATTAAATTTATGATTTGATAAAGTAGAGTTGACCCGTTTTTCAATAAGTTCGTCATGAACACGCTTTACATCTTTTACGAAAACACCAGAGCCCATAACTGTTGTCGAATCACCGATAGGAATACTTGTTTCTTGTTTAACGTTTTGGCGTGAATAGCCTTCAGTGTTGGCGTTGGCAATATTATGCCCAGTCGTTTGCAACGACTTTTTTGCGGCATAGAGCCCAGTGGTTCCGATATTTAATAGGTCAACGCTCAATCTTTACCCTTTCACTATCTAGAAACGCTTCTAGTAGTGGCTCCTTGGGAATTATAGGTGCTATAGCTTTTCTTTCCTTGAAAGCTAGTACGAACTTCTCTCAAAGAGAATATCGCTTTATTTAAAAACACTTGGTTCTTTTTATTTTGCTCTTGAATTTTTTCGATGATTTCAATCAATAGCAAATTAAATTTTTGTAAGTATTTTTGATCTATAGATTCTTCATGCTTAGTAAAAAGGGAGATCAAGTCCGATACTCCATTAATGCTATATCCATTTTCTTTCATTTCAGTGATTAGAGTTTTTCTATCTGTTTCACACTGATGAATTTCTTCGATAGTACCTTGTTTGCTTTCTAGAATAGGGTCAAGTGCATCAATATCACTTTGAAGTAAAACAGAATACTCTTCACAGGTGAATTCAAAAAGCGTGCTATGGAGACGACAAAATCTTTGCCACATTTCTACTGCGCGATCATAATACAAAGCTAATTCAAGATTTTCTTTGTTCATTTAGTTAGTATTCCGAAGTTAAAATTTTCTCAGCTAAGCCGTCATAATCGACTTGGTATGTACCATTTTGAATTTGTGCCTTTAAGCGCGCAATCTTCTCTGAGTTATCTACTGGGGGAGCTGCATCTGCTACTTTTTTAATACGAGAAAAATCTTTAATTGAGTCTGGGATTTCTACTCGAGCATCTGTGCTTGTGCGAGTTTGAATATCACCAGCTTTATCGAGTGAATTTCTTTTTAATCCTCCAACGTCAGATGCGTCGCCCGTTTCAGAAGCTTGCGGCTTTCTGGTATTTGGGAAGAAGGCTGATCTGGTGGTTCCCGCGTCGATTTTATTACTCATATTAGTTCTCCTTAGGAGTGGCTTTCACGTCCTGTGAGGCCATTTCTATTGTATCATTTTTTTGACGGTTAGGCAGCTTGGCATGACGTGGGTAAATTTGATCTAGTATCATTTTTTTTAATCCCACTCCCTCACCTTGCTTCGAAGCACTTTGAGCTCTCTCATAGTTGAGAAGAGAATTATAATAGTTGTTTGCTGCTGAGTCTGGAGTTTCTTTTGAAATAGATTTTCCCATTTCAGTGAAAAGAAAGTCTACGAACTGTGACTCCATGCCTTCAGCTATTTCTTGGTATTCTTTTGGAATATCATCAGCATTTTTTTTCTGGATAGTGGGTGCGTATTGTTGAATTTTATTGATCAGAAAAACCATCCTAGTTTAAGCTTAATCTTTCATCCTGAAAGACGTGCTAGAACCATTTTACACGGATTCTAAAAAAATACCAGTAGGGGCATAGAGTTAAGTAGGTAGTTGATTAGAATGATATACTATAAGAATTCAAGTTCTCCAATCAGAGCACCATTTTGCTTAAGGGCTTGGAATATCGAGATTAAGTCCTCTGGTCCAGTTCCAATTGCGTTAAGTGCCTTAACTAGGTCATTCAGTGAAGCTCCCTCTTCTAGCATATGGACAGCTTGTTTGCCTGGTCCGGTGCCACTCTTGACTTCAATGACGAGATCGCCATGGCTGACGGCTACATTCTTCAGAATGACATCCCCGCCAGCAACGACAGTCCCAGTTCGCTCGTTAATAACAATTTTTGCAGCATTATCAGTATTAACTTGAAAATTTTCTACGATGGCAATCAGTTCAACTACTCTACTGTGATAAGCAGGTGGAAGAATTAAGTCTACGGTCGAAGAGTCTTTGGCTGAAGCATATTTTCCACCCAATTCTTGATTGATAGTTTTTTCAATACGGGCAGCTGTTGTAAAATCAGGATTGGTTAAATTAAGTCGGATTGCTTGTTTTTCGTTGAAAGAAAGTTCATTTTCTTTTTCAACAATTCCTCCTGTAGGGATTTTAGCTGTTGTTGCAAACTTTGCACCTTTTGTTAATCCTCCAACTGAAATGGGGCCAGATCCGATAGCATAAACATTATTATCTCCTGCCTTAAGAGGAGTTACCATAAGCGTACCGCCAGCAAGTGAACCAGCGTCTCCAACGGAAGAGACTGTTAAATCAATTTTCTGTCCTTGGCGGGCAAATGGGGGAAGTTTTGCAGTGACGATGACAGCAGCTACGTTTTTTGATGTTACTTCTTTTTGAGGATTTAAACCTAGTTTTTGAAACATTTTTTTAAGAGATGAGTTTGTAACTTCTCCACCAGAGTCTCCTGTTCCATTTAAACCGATAACTAAACCATAACCAATAAGAGCATTCTCACGTGCTCCTTTGATGGTAACGATATCTTTCAATCGACTCATTGCCATTGATTGAAAGGGAAGGAGGGCACAAAGAATGATTAGTGCATTTTTCATAATGTCATTTTACCTAATTATCGCAACGTTTGATTCTAAGATACTGGCTGATAATACAGAGTCATCTTCCATTAAATCCTTTCTAGGAACAAGGGCTTGAACTTCAACTAAGTGTTTATCGCTTCTGAAAATTACTTCTTTTTGTCCGCGAATAAGTACATAGTCCCTGTTAACTTCTTCACTAATTACAGATGAAATTTGGTCATAAATTTTAACCTCATCCGATACATCTTCTTCAGTAGTATCCTTGGCTGCTACAGCTTCTGGAGCTGCTGGCTTCTTAGCATCGGCCGCAGTTTCTTTGGTGGTGGATGGTTTCTTTTTCTTTTTCGGTGCTGGAAAAGCTCTTTTTAATTCTGCTGTGATTTCGTTCTTCAGTTTTCCTTGCACCTTCAGAATAATAATATCACCATTCTTTTTATGTGCATCCCGGGCAAAAAGATATCCGTCGGCCATTTCAGATGACCAAAGAGAACCGTTGCTATCATTATCAACCAAGTCTTTGGCTTGAACACGACGATTACTTGGGCGATATTGTCTTTTGATTTTAGGCTCAAAATTTGGATTTGATGAGCTCAGAGTTGTAGGATTCTTTGGATCATAAGATTGACCTTTCTTTCGATACATATCCAAGTTATCTTTTTTCTTTTTATTTTTCCCATCCATCTCTCGATGCATATCATTGATGTAACCACTACAACCAAATAAAAAAGTTAGTAGAAAAAGTAATGCCATTTTCATATATCAATCACCACCGTATTATAATCCACAACACGACCAACAACTTTTTTCTTACTATTGAGATTGGTCAATTCAATACTATCTCCATAGCTTCCTGATTTATTGGCCACTCCGGTGGACGAAAGATTTAATGCTTTGTTTTCAATTTTTATTCTTACTCTGTTTCCTGATTTGATTAGAACAATGGGAGAAACATCAGATTGTTTAACAATATCTCCTCTACGTAGACTTTTATTTAATTTATAAAATTTTAAGTCCTGAGTATCATTTAAATAATTTTCAGGGTGAGTAACTGCGATTTCTTCAAGAGTAAGTTGGTTAGAAATGTTTCCTTCTGTCATAGTTGTAAGATCTTGTCTTACTTTCCATACTTTGATTTTTCGTGTAATTTGGCTTCTGGCCCAAAAAGATTTCGCTTGGTTCATAACTGGATTAGTAACTAGAATTTTAAGATTTTGATCCCCTAAAAGTTCACATTGACTGCATTCAATTTTGATACGATCCTGCTCGTTAAGTGTGATAGCCCCTTCCATGCCTACAAATTGAATGCCAGATAATTCATAGCCTGTATTTAATGAAGTTCGGTCCTTAACAATGTTTTCTAATCGATTAATCGTTATTTTCGTTGGCTCTAGATTAATTTCTTGATTGATATTTTGTTCTTCTAATAAGGTCACTAAATGTTCAGCTCTTAAATCACCTTCAGCACCCATAATAGTGGTAACAAAAGCGCTCAAAGTAGCGGCGTCACAAGTGCTCGATTGAATAATTTCATTTTGAAGATCTTTTGCACTTTTTCTTTGAGTTAAAATAATCTGGGCATAAGTTTTAATGTCACATGATTTAGACAAAGCTACATCTTGAGCCAAAGAGGTCAGTGGGATAATGCAGGAAAGAAAGAAAACTTTTTTCATGGCCTACCTAATATTGTTAACGGTTTGAAGCATCTGATCTGCAACTCCCATAACTTTGGAATTCATTTCATAAGCACGTTGCGCTTTAATTAAATTTGTCATTTCGTTCATAACGTTAACATTGGACATTTCCAACATACCTTGAGCAATTGCTCCGGCATTGTTTTCGCCAGCTGCCGTTTGCTGGGCTTCACCTGATGCTGAAGTAGCTCCGAAAAGATTTCCACCTTCTTGACGAAGACCAGCTTCGTTGGTGAACGTAAAAATAGGAATTTGACCAACTTGTTGAGGTTCTACCTGGCCTTGCAGATAAGCTTCAACCATTCCATTGGCAGCAATGTTCACGCGTACTGTTCCAGAGGGAACTTGAATTCCAGGAAATAATTTATATCCATTACGATTAACCATATTTCCTTGAGCATCTGGGTTAAACGCTCCATCACGAGTGAACTTCACTTCGTTATTTGGCATGATGATTCCTAGAAATCCGTCACCGTTTACCATTACGTCAAATGGGTTATTTGTTACTTGAGTTGAGCCTTGTGCATGAATTCTTCTGGTAGCCGAAACTTTCGCCCCAGAACCAATTTGAGTACCTACATTGTATTGTGTGTTGTTGGAAGAGCGCCCACCTGCTTCAGTCACTGTTTCATACAATAGATCTTCAAACTCAGTTCTTCCTTGTTTGAAACCGACGGTATTAACGTTGGCTAAATTGTTGGAGATGGTGTTCACATTTGATTCTTGTGCAGCCATTCCAGTAGCCGAAGTGTTAAGTGCTCTTAACATAGATTACCTCTAAAATTTACCGATCTCGTTAGCGGCTTTGCCCGCAATACTGTCATATGTACTAATTGCTTTTTGGATACTTTCAAAATGTCGATGTGCTTTTATTAGTTCACTCATTTCTGCCACGGCATTGACGTTCGATTGTTCAATCATGCCTTGATGGACTCGAGTGTTATTATCTTTAGTTTTAATATTGGTGTTATCTGGATTTGCGTAGAGTGAATTACCCTCTTTTTTAAGCGCATGAAGATCACTAAATTCGACGATAGATAAATCATCCCCTTGAATACCATTAGAATAAATTTGTCCTTCTAAATTGATGGAGAGTTTACCGTTAGGAATTTTAATGATTCTTTCTTCAGGCGCTGGAACACGTGTAGTAGTAGAAGGAGCACTTGCCTCTCGTCCTTGAGAAGCGAGAAGTGCCGGGTCTAACTTTTTCAAGACTTTGTAGCCTTGGTCAGTTACCAATTCTCCATCCTTGGATATTGATAAATTTCCTCTACGACTGTATCTAATCCCATTAGGGGTTAATACTTCAAAAAATCCTTGTCCTTGGAGAGCAAGATCCATACTGTTGCCAGTTTGGGCCATTTGTCCTTGGGCATGGATGGTATATGATCCATCAACTGTTACTGCAGCATTCTCGGCTCCACCTGAATGATAAAAATCCTCAGGTGAAAATTCCCTGTTAGGCAGATCTATGTCTTCCAAACCTTTGTCCAAACCAGTGAGGTACTCTTTGAATACAAGCTGATCTCGCTTGAATCCTGGAGTATTCGCATTGGCTACGTTATTGGCAATCGTCTCCACATTTCTTTGTTGAGCAATCGCTGCAGACAAGGGAACCCAGATATTTTTCAACTAGCCTCCTGCTAAGGAAAGATTGATCATCCTAATCAACCTTGAGCACTTGAGTGAGTTCTATCTCACTAGTTAATTTTAGCAAGCATAATGCCAATTCTTCCACGCGGGCAAAAAGCTCCACAATGACATAAGTCGCTAGAAAACCGTGCACTGCTAAACACTCATCAGAGTCTTTTTGACATAGAGATAGTGTCAACTTTTCATAATGAGCTTCTTTTAGTTCACTAAAAAAACTTTTTCGATTTAGGCAGCAATCTCTACCCACTCATGATAATTTTTAATATCAAAAAATTGGCTCATTTTTCTCCCTTACGTCAAAGTTTTGTCGGGGAAAAAGAGTAGGAGATAGGGAAAGATTCATATGCAGGCAAAAAGCGCACCTCAATTTGAACAACAATTAGAAGAATTAGAAAAAATTGTCACCAATATCGAGTCGGGAAAATTAAACTTGGAAGAAAGTTTAAAAAAATTTGAGGAAGGTATAAAATTATACAAAGACTTAAAAAAAACCATCTCGGGCGCAGAGAAACGAATAAAAGTTCTTACCGACGAGCTTAAAGAAGAAGAGCTGTAGAAATTCCCCCATGAATATAATCACAAAAAAAATTAGTACTTTAAGTGCACTTATTTTCTTTTTCGTATCCTGCTCAACAACCAAAGTAGAACAACCAATGGCTGGTGGAGTAGATATTGTAAGTACTGCTGTCACTGAGGATGCGAAACCAGTGATTGATTTATCCACTAATCCCCAAACAGATTCAATCACTCCTGAATATGTTTATAAGAAAAAAAATAAAAATGCCCACATTAATTTGCATTTGGGGCCTGGTCTTTATAATACTTTTAGTTATGTTGGATTTTTTAAAGGTTTAGAAAAAAACCGAATTAAGATTCATGCACTTTCTGGAGTTGAATTTGGTGCTGTCATGGCCGCTCTCTACGCCAAACATAAAAAATCTTCTTTAGTCGAATGGGAGTTATTTAAACTTCTTCAGCAAATGGGCTCAGAGACAGAGGTATATTCTGTCACTTGGAAAAAAGCGATTTCTGAACTAATTCAAAATAATTTTGCTCGCGTTGATTTTAACCAATTGGATATAGAACTTAAAATCCCTGTCTGGAATAAAGATCACTATCTTTGGATAACTGAAGGAAATGTAGCCCAAGCCTTGATGAATTCTCTCAATTTAGAATGGTCAATGCTAAATTTAGAAAAATGTTACAAGGAATTAGATCTAGCGGGAATAAAAGAAGAAGAAGAGACTTTGGTTTCAGTAGATGTATTATCCTTGAATCCAAATGTACACTTTCGGGATGAACACTTTTTGCATCTAATGAAGACTCTTTCTCTTCTAAGTGTAAAAGCGAAAAAGATTTCTGATCTATATATCTCCATGAAATATAATTCTTCAGAGCTAGATCGTAGTAGTTCCTGGCAGAAAAATAATCCAATAGCGATTACTTACGGTGCTTCAGTAGCTAAAAAAGTTAATCAATTAGAACAAACAAAGAGCGTACCTCAATGAAAACCTTTATACGTTTAATTATTGGCCTCATTATGCTGGCTGTTGCAGGAGTTCTAACTCTTGTAGGGCTATTTATGTATGTCTCAATGGACCTTCCTCAGATTTCCTCGCTAGCTGATTATCAGCCACCTGTAGCTTCACAAATTCTTTCTCAAGACGGAAAAATATTACTCGAGCTTTACACCGAGAAACGAGAAATAGCTAAGATGGAGGAGATTCCAAGAAGAGTCATTGATGCGTTTTTATCGGCGGAAGATGATAATTTTTATAATCACCAAGGTGTGGACTACATGGGCGTAGTTCGTGCCATGTTTGCCAATCTTAGAGCGGGCCGAGTAGTTCAGGGTGGATCAACGATTACCCAACAGGTAGCTAAATCTTTACTTCTTTCAAAAGAGAGAAGTGTCACGAGAAAGATTAAAGATTTTTTATTAGCGCAAAGGATTGAAAAAAAATTAAAGAAAGATGAAATTCTCTACTTATATTTAAATCAAGTTTATCTTGGTGGTGGATACCACGGAGTTAAAACAGCTTTTAGGGGCTATTTTAATAAAGAACTTAAAGAAGCAACTGTGGCAGAAGCTGCGCTAGTAGCTGGTCTACTAGTGGCTCCAGGAAAATATTCGCCCTATATCAACCCGCAATTTGCCAAAACTCGTCAAAATTATGTTTTGAAGAGAATGTATGAAACGAAGAAAATCACCAAAGAAGAATATGAAACTGCTTTAAAAGAAAGTATTCGTTTAATTGCCAGAGAAGTAACTCAACCTGTGGGACGCTATTTTACGGATTGGGTTAGAGGTCGATTAATGGATAAATTTGGAGTTGATAAAATTTTAAATGATGGTTTTAAAATTGTTACGACTCTTGATTACAATTTACAAAAGAAAGCTGAAGAAGAAGTACTCAGGGGACTTCGAGATTTAGATAAACGACAAGGTTTTGCAGGACCAATACGAAATATTCCAAGCGATGACTTGATTAAAGTGTATGAAGAAAAATACAAAAAGGATTTTATCGCAAGTAAATCAATGTATTTTGACTTTAAGCCAGGCGGTCATATTGTTTATGAGCTTTCAATTCAAAATGAATCCAAGCTAGATTTTGATAATTTAAACGGACTATCTAGTAAAGTGCCAAACGGAATGCTACTTGGAAATATACTTCAGGATTCCTTTCTAAAAAGTCTGAAAGTAGGGGAGATTGTTGAAGCAGTTGTCAAATCGGTAGACGATGGAAATAAGCTGATCTTTCTAAGTATAGGTGGCGCAAGTGCAGTTATACCATTTGATCATTTTAAATGGGCTCATGAGAGATATACCGATGAAATTCCAAAATATTTCGCCCCAGTTTCTAAGCCTTCAACTATTGTCGAAAAGGGAGACGTGGTTTTTGTCTCAATTATAAATACTAATGGCAGTGGTTACGAAGAAATGGATGCTGATAGTAAGAAAAAATTAAAAGACTCTAAGGTTATTGAATTCTTAAAAAGGCAAAAATACATCATCGCAGGTTTAGAGCAGGAACCTATGGTTCAAGGTGCCTTACTTTCCATGGAACCTGGTACAGGAAAAATTATAACTATGGTCGGTGGTAGTGATTTTGAGAAATATAAATTCAATCATGCTATACAAGCTGAACGTCAGCCGGGCTCATGCTTTAAACCCATTATTTATGGTGTCGCTCTCGAAAATGGATATACACCTGCCAGTATTCTTATTGACTCACCCCAAGCTTTAGCAGGAGCTGATGATGTTTTAGCTTGGAAACCAAAAAATTATGACGGTGAATTTAAAGGGCCAATTACTTTTAGACGTTCCTTGGAAGAGAGTCGAAATGTAACTACTATTAAATTGGCAGAAGATGTGGGTATTAAAAAAATTACCGAATTTGCTCATCGATTTGGTATTAAGGCCAAACTTGCTCCAGATCTTTCGCTAGCATTAGGTTCCTTTGGTATTACCTTAATGGATTTAGTGCAAACATATGCCATCTTTCCAAATGGTGGTCGCAAAATTCACTATAAATCTATAGTGACCATAAAAGATAAAAATGGAAATTCATTTAACCTTGATGAAAATATTGAGCTTGCTAAAAAAGATGATTCCAAAGTTGTGTCGGAAGAACGAAATGCCTTTTTACAAAACCTTGGTGGATTACAAGTTTATGATCCTCGATTGGCTTACTTGATGGTGAATGTTCTCAAAGGTGTTATTACTTCAGGAACTGCCACTGCAGCAAGAGGACTCTCTTCTAATATCGCAGGGAAAACAGGAACAACGAATAATTATGTTGATGCCTGGTTCACAGGATTCTCCCCTAATTTAGTAACAGGAGTTTGGGTCGGCTTTGATAATAATAAGCCCATTGGATACGGAGAGACTGGTGGTCGATCTGCCCTGCCTATCTGGATTGGATATATGAAAGATGCGTTAAAGAAATATGGAGAGCGCGAATTTGCAGTGCCCGAGGGTATCGTAAGCGTCGCAATTAATAAAGAAACAGGAAAATTGGCCCGTGCTACCGATAAAACTATTGTTGAGATATTTGCTCAAGGAACTGAGCCAGGCTCTTCAGCTCCAATTAATGCCACTGGAGAAGAGCCACCAGTGCCTGGCAAAGTGATCCTAGATGATGAAGATTACTATCAAAATCAATAATTCAAACTGCCCCTATCGAGACATGCTATAATAGAGTAGATAGGGCAATTATCAAGTAACTGCCAAAATTTTTTACAGTTCTCTCTTTGACTGCCGATAAGTTAGACAACTTACAGGAGACCTTTCATGGAAGAGAAACTCTGGTTCAATAATAAACGTATCCGTATTGCAGTTGTATTATCTCTAATACTTCATGCCTTTATTATTCAAATGAAACTCTCTAATGATTCTTCATCAAGCACTGTTGTGAAAAATGATTATGTTGAAGTTACCATGGAAGACATGGAACAACTTCGAAACGCAATGAATGCAACAAAGGCTAAAGCAGCTAACGTAGCCAAAAGACAAATTGTGAATAATGAATTAACTGGCAAGGAAGTGAAGCCAGTAGATTCAAGATTTCTTGGGGAAAAAGACCAAACTTATGATCGTCAAACCTTGGCCGAAAAAGTTGATATTTTCAACAAAGCTGCATTAGGTGTAAGAACTGGGGATATTGCTGGTGACAAAAATGAAGAGGTTGTTAAAAAGGTTGCCGCAAAAACTCAAGCGGTAACGAAGGTCGCTCCAGAAACTGTTGCCACGGGAAATAATAAAAAAGTTTCCTTAAATGACTTATCGATGAATCCTGAAAGCTTACAAGAGGCTATGAAAAAGGCTGATACTTTAAGTTCTTCAAATAGTGCATCAAAACTAGGAGTAAAGGCTGGAGATGCGGCTTCACGAGGCTTATCTTCTAATAATGATTTTATTGAAACCGTCCCTTTGGGCGATTTTACTCATTTAAACACAACAGAATTTAAATATTATGGGTTTTATCATCGCATTCGTCAGAAGTTAGAGCAATTTTGGGGCAACTCAATTCGTGAAAAAGCGAAGTCAATGTATGCGACTGGACGTCGTTTACCGGCTACAGAAAATTTGATTACATCAATTACAGTTGATATTAATGAGCAAGGTGAAATTGTTCACGTGAAGGTAGTTGGGACAAGTGGTGTGAGAGAACTTGATGATGCTGCTGTTGAATCATTTAATAAAGCTGGGCCTTTTCCAAATCCACCACAAGGTATGATTAAAAATGGTCTAGCCACAATCGAGTGGGGATTTGTTGTTAAGGGCTAGTACTTTTAATTTTAGTTAAGGTCTGACTGTTTAAGCATAGTCTTTAATCGATCTATGCCTTCCATAATGACGTAGTCATTCCAGATGCCGTCTAGCTCACGAAGAGTTTCAACAACCATAAGAGATGCTTGATCGCGTGATATTTTTTGATCTTCTGATAAACCTGTAATTGCTTTATTGATGGCTTTTAGTGCTGGGCTTTTGCAAAGTTCTTGTAATCTTGCTTCGTAAGTTCGATCAATCTTGCGTTCTTTGCTTTTAATGATTGCGGTATTCAATATCTGAATTGATTCCATGTCTACTTTGTTTCCTAATATCTATAACCGTAATTTCTATTTTGATCAGCGGCGAGTATGGTTTAAATCTCATTCACTGTAAAGGTTGATTTAGAAATCAGGTAATCTTTTAAGAAAAATTTCTGTCTTTAAGAGCTGTGACAAAACAAAAATTGATTTAAATTAAATAAAAAATGGCCACTTTGGTGGCCATTTAGTTTAAAAAAAAGCTTGCAGTCGAAATTATCAGTGATTGTTATTGATTTGTTCTTGGTATTGTCCAGCAGATAGAAGATCGTTCAATTCCGCTGAGTTTGAAATTTTAATTTTTATCATCCATGATTCATATGGATTTTGATTACATTTTTCTGGTGAATTAACCAGTGCTGAATTTGATTCAATTACTTCACCTGTAACAGGTGCAAATAAATCACTAACAGATTTAATTGATTCAACAACACCAAATGCCTGTCCTTTGTTAAGTTTACGGCCGACTTCTGGAAGCTCCATAAAAACGATGTCCCCTAAAGAACTCTGAGCAAAATCAGTAATTCCGATCACAACAACATCGCCATTAATAAGTGTCCATTCATGTTCAGAAGTATACTTAAGATTACTTGGAATATTTGTGCTCATTACTTATGTCCTCCAGTTACGAATGCCTTTTTAGTTAATTTCGCTAGATATTTTTTGTCGCGGATCACTATATTAAAAATTTCATCTTTAGGGTAGAGATTTGTTTCAATATGAGCTAACGCAATCCCTTCAGAAGTAACAACGGACATGGTTCCTGAACAAACTTTTCCAATAACCTTCCCCTCAGAATTTTCCACTAAATAATCTTGGCGGGGAATGGCTTTTTCTAAAATTAGTCTTGCTAATTGAAAACGTGGTTTGTAAGTCGCAAGCGCTGACTTGCCTATGAAATCTTCTTTGCTAAATTTTACTGTCCATTTTAAACCTGCATCTAGAGGTGTTACTTGGTCATTTAATTCATGCCCGTAAAGTGGGTAGCATACTTCTAACCTCAAAACATCTCTTGCACCTAGACCACAAGGGGTGACTCCAAGAGCTAGAAATTTTTCCCATAAATTGTTGGCCATAGAATGGCTAGAGAATATTTCGAATCCATCTTCGCCAGTATAACCTGTTCTCGCGATAATGATTTTTTCATCTTTGAAGGCAATTTCTTGAGCTGAATAGTAAACCCATTCACTATCATTTTTCATCAATCCAGCCGATTTTAAAATTTCGACCGATTTTGGCCCTTGCAAGGCTATTAAAGAAAAATGATCGGAGGCATTATTGAGTTCGCATTGAAAATTTTTCTTCTGTGACTTTATCCAATGCCAATCTTTTTCAATATTAGAGGCATTTACGCAAATGAGAATTCTTTCTGCCTCTAATTTATAAACAATTAAGTCATCAACTACAGTGCCGTCGTCACGGCAAAGAGGAGAATAAATGGCCTTATTAAGCTCTGCATTTTTTATATCGTTGGTAACTATATGATCAACAAAAGTAACGGCGTCTTTGCCTGTGACCCAAAATTCTCCCATATGGGATACATCAAACATTCCAACATTATTTCTAACGGCTAAAACTTCTTCCTTCAAATTATTGTATTGTACTGGCATTTCCCAGCCGGCAAAAGGAACGATTTTAGCACCTAATTTTCTATGTTGTTCATAAAGATGCGTTTTTTGTAAATCAGTCATTATATTTCCTTCATTCTTTTAATAATTTTGGGGATCAAATCTTCTCTCTGAATAGACATAAGATGTATACCATCTCCATTCTTATAATATATTTTTGCTAACTCAGCTGCGTGAGTAATGCTTTCTTCTTCCAACCACTCTTTGCCTTTTTCACTGGCTTTCATGAAGCGTTGTCGAAGTTCATCTGGCACTTTAATGCCTGCAACGTTGTTATTTAAAAAATCGATCATTTTAGGACCCTTCAGTGCAAGAACACCCATAAGGATTTTTGCACCCTTTGGAGCTAGTCTTGAAAACTTTTCATATTGATCGAGATTAAAGACTGGCTGAGTTTGAAAAAATTTTGCTCCAGCATCTATCTTTCTGGCCATTTTCTCTACTTCTTTTTCAAGAGCAATAACGGCTGGGTTGGCAACTGCCCCAATAAAGAAATCAGTTTTAGAATTGATCTTAACTCCCGAGGCGGCTTCACCATTATTTAAACCACGAACAGTTTTAATAAGTCCTTCGGAATTAAACTCAAACACCGATTTTGCATCAGGGTGGTCACCTACACGTATGGGATCGCCGGTTAAGCACAAAATATTTTTAATCCCTAGTGAATTTGCTCCTAAAAGATCAGACTGTATAGCAAGAGCATTGCGGTCCCTGCAAGTCATTTGCATGATTGGTTCAATCCCAATTAACTTCAAAGCATGGGAGGCAAAGAGACTTGAAAGTCGAAGTACAGATCGTTGGTTATCTGTCACATTGACTGCATCGACGCAATTTTTAAGGTAGGCTGCATTCTTCATAAACTCAGCCAGGTCTGCTCCCTTTGGAGGACAAAGCTCTGCTGTTATAACTCTGGTATTAGTGAGAAAACATTTTGCGAAGTAACTCATTTGGCCTCACAGGCGGTAATTAAATTTTGAACCAAAGATAAAATGGTTAAAGGGCCAACACCACCAGGCACAGGTGTTATCGCTGAGACAAGAGGAAAGACTTGATTAAAATCTACGTCTCCACATAATTTACCATCAGCATCTCTGTTCATTCCTACATCAATCACTACCGTTTTCTTGGCCGGATTAATGTGTACATTGTTAATGAGTTTTTGATGACCAGCTGCCACCACTAAAATATCAGCTGTCTTGGTAATGTCACTTAGGTTTTCAGTATAGGAGTTGCATAAAGTGACCGTTGCATTTTCCGCACTCATAAGTAGTGCCATAGGTTTCCCCACGATCATACTTCGTCCAATAACGACCACGTGTTTGCCTTTAATTGGAATGTTATAAAAATGCAGAAGATCGCGAATCCCTTTTGGAGTACATGGAAGTAGCGAAGTTGGTTTTAAATCTGCTTTTAAAAGATCAAACAAGTTCTCAGGGTGAAAACCGTCTACATCTTTTTCTTTTTTTACCATTTTATTTAAATTAAGAGTTTTAAGAACTCCAGGTACCGGCAATTGAATAATGAGTCCATGTACTTCAGAATCTAAATTAATTTTTTCTATTTGTTGTTGGAATTCTTGAATGGAAATATCTTCTGAAAGCTTTAGAATCTCACATCGAGCTCCAATCTTTTCACAAAACTTTTTTTTATTTGCCGTATAAATAACACTAGCTGGATTTGAACCAACTAAAACAACTTTTAAGAAAGGAACTTTATTAACTTTTTTTAAGGCAAGACAACGATTCATAAGAATCGTAAGTGAACTATCTACAATAGGTTGGGCAGCCAAAATTTTGGTCATTCTAATTAACCTCTAGTTATATAATTGAATAATAGCAAAAAACCCATCTTTGCGTCCAGTTAAAGCCTTTGCAGGAGGAAGAAAAATGGTTAATCTTCAAACCATGAAAGTGTTTATCTTTTATCTCGGTCTCTTTATGCAACTCTTCGGCATGGCAGCAGTTGGTCTCTGTCTATTTTCTGGAATGAGAAATGGCGATTATGGAAAATTAGAACTTATCCAATTAATTGGAGGCTCTTTCATTTTTTATCTTGGCAATTTTTTGAAAAAACGTCCTGTTCAATAGACTTTAATTGTATTCTCAAGTTAAAATAGATCAAAGGTAATCGAAAGGAATCTCCATGATTGTTCTCGGCATTGATCCAGGCTCAAGAAAAACAGGTTTTGCTTTTGTGGAACTTCGTGGAAGAGAATTCAAACTTCTTCATTCAGGAATTTTAAATTTTGAACAGTATGATCTCTTTTTAGATCGAATTATTCCCATTTATGAAGAAACGAAAAAATTAACTACTTTGTTTCCCGTAGATGCTGTTTCAATGGAATCTCTCATCTACGTAAAAAGTCCTACCGCTTTAATAAAGTTAGCTCAAACAAGAGGAGTGATTCTATCTGCTCTTTCAGAAGTCTATGCACATAAAATTTTTGAATACTCACCTAATTTGGTGAAGTCGACTACTGTTGGTCATGGTCATGCAGACAAAGAAGGCATACAAAAGTTTCTAGATATGCTATTGGGCAAACGAACATATAAAACTAGTGATGAGTCTGATGCCATTGCCATCGCTTTATGTCACTTACTGAAAGCAACAAGTAAACTTCCTGAAAAAAAGATCACTAAATTGCTGACGGTAAAAAAAGCAAGTCGCAGTTTAAAAGCTAGTTTATCCCACTTAGCTCATAAGAAAATAGGTTAAAATATGATTGGATTTTTATACGGTAAAGTACTCTTTAGTGATGGTGTAGAAATTGTTATCCTTACTAATTCAGGAGTTGGTTACCAGGCTTACTTTTCTGGTGTTGCCATAGAAGGAAGTAGTATTGGAGTCTTCACTTCTCACGTTATAAAAGAAACCTCACAAGAAATTTTTAGTTTTAAAAATCTTCGAGATAAAAAAGCCTTTGAGTTACTATTAACTGTTAATGGAGTTGGTCCTAAATCAGCTTATTCCTTAGTGAAAACTCTAGGATGTGAAAATCTAATCGAAGCCGTTACCCTTGATAACAAAGCCCTTTTAAAAGAAGCTCCTGGTGTTGGACTAAAAAGTGCCTCACAAATTATTTTAGATTTAAAAGATAAGATAAAAAAATTAAAAATGTATACCAATGGCACTCCGACAAAAATGAATATGGATTCAATGGCTGTTGACTTTGATATGGAATCAATCAAAGGAGAGGCTGTTGTTCAAATTGCTTCTAATGGCCAAGAACATTTAATGAAAGAAGCGCTCATGGCCTGTAATGAATTAGGATTTAAAGAGTCTCAAATTCTTCCTATAGCCCGTAAGATTTTAAGTGAAACCTCGGTGCAAAAATCGGAACAATTAGTCCACCTTGTGCTTAAACAAATTGGTTAAAAATGACTGAAGAAAGAATTGTTACAGCTGAACTTGCTCCTGAAGATGTTACTCATGAAGTGAAGCTCAGACCTCAGAGCTTTCATGAATATATTGGACAAACTCGCGTGGTCGACAATGTTTCGATTATGGTAAAATCTGCTCAGAAAAGAAATGCAAGTTTGGATCACATCCTTCTTTCTGGTCCTCCAGGGTTAGGAAAAACTTCTCTCGCCATGATTATCTCACAAAGTTTAGGCTCAACTTTACATGTAATCTCTGGTCCTGCTATTGAGAAAAAAGGTGACCTAGCGGCAATACTCACCAATCTTCAGCCACGTGATATTTTATTTATTGATGAAATTCATCGTATGCATATTTCGGTTGAAGAGATTCTCTATTCAGCCATGGAAGATTTCCGACTGGATATTTTAATTGGTCAAGGCCCATCGGCCAGAACCATGCAAATTGATGTTCCGCCTTTTACTTTAATTGGTGCAACGACTAGATCTGGATTGTTGTCTAATCCCCTTCGTGATCGTTTTATGGCCCATCTACATTTTGATTTTTACCAAGTTGATGAATTGAAAACGATCATTTCTAATAATGCTAAAAAAATGCAACTACCAGCTTCCGAATCGGCTTTAATGGAAATAGCCAAACGATCAAGAGGAACACCAAGAATTGCTAATCGAATTCTTCGCCGAGTAAGAGACTTTGCTCTCGTTCACGATCATAAAGCAGTTGAGTTAATCGATGTAGAAGCCGCTCTAAAGCTCCTCGACATCGACCACTTAGGTTTAGATTCGATGGATAGAAAAATTCTTAATGTGATTCAAGAGTATTACAATGGTGGCCCTGTAGGAATCGAAGCTCTTTGTGCTACTTTATCTGAAGAGCGCGACACTGTTGAAGATGTCTATGAGCCATACTTGATAAAAGAGGGATTACTTCTTCGAACAGCACGCGGTCGAATGATTTCCGAAAAAGCTGCACTCCATCTCAGAACTAAATAAAACTTGATCCGCCTTGGGCAGCATGCTAAAGTTTCTCAAGGACTTGATCCTTAAATAGTTAAATTTACAAGGTTACAAACCGGCATGCTTTATCAGAGAACCATTGCCAAAAAAGTGCAAGTCACTGGCATCGGCCTACACTCGGGTCGTAAAGTCAGCATGACTCTAAATCCAGCGCCTGCTGATTTCGGAATTCAATTCAAGCGCACCGATATACCTCGGTCTTTAGTGATGCGTGCTCATGCACAAACTGTTGGGACAACTGAAAATGCGACTACATTGGGAACTGGCGCAGAGGCTATTCATACTGTTGAGCATTTATTAGCAGTTGTTTACGGACTTGGTATCAATAATTTATTAGTCGAGATTGATGGACCAGAAGTTCCTATTATGGATGGCTCCGGTGCCTCTTTTATTTTTCTTTTGAAAGAAACGGGAATCACAAATCTAAATAAGACCAAAAAATTTCTTGTTGTTCTTGAGCCTGTGAAAGTTGAGTTAGGGGATAAGTGGGCAACCATTGAGCCTGCCAGTAAGTTAATTATCGATTCGACAATTGTTTTTGCTCATCCAATTATCAAAACACAAAGAGAAGTATTTGAATTTTCTTGTGAAAACTTTATCAATGAAATTAGCCGAGCACGTACCTTCGGTTTACTTCGTGACGTTGATTACTTAAAGCGTCGTGGATTGATTAAGGGTGGATCATTGGATAATGCCATTGTGCTTGATGAATATAAAGTTATGAACACAGAGGGTCTACGTTTTAGAAACGAATTTGTCCGTCATAAAATTCTTGATACAATTGGTGATATTAGCCTATTAGGCTATGAAATTGCTGGTAAAATTACGACCTACAAGTCAGGTCATAACCTTCACAACATGCTTTGTCGTAAGCTTTTAGATACCCCAAGTGCTTACGAAATAGTGGCAGCAACAGCTTTGAAGCCAGAAGCCAGAGAAGCTTTTAATTTGCCCCAAGTAATGGTCACCATCAACTAAACTTTTCACAATTGCTTTCCAGTCGAGTAGAATAAGGCACTTGAAATAACCTTTTTCTAGGACGGATTCCATGAAATTATTTTTAATTGCAGCCCTAACAATTCTATCGCTCAACGCTTTTGCTCTTGATTGGTATGATATCGATCTTGATGACAAAGTCACTCTAGATCAAAACATTAATTTTACCAAAGAGGGTATTACTCTTAAAAAAGGTGATTCTTTTAAAGTTTATGATCGAATTTCATTGCCAATAAAAGTTGATGTCTTTTTACTAGAAGTTGAAAATTGCCCAGGCGCAGACCTTTCTACAGACATGATTATTATTGATCCAAGTGGCAGACGTAATGATCCTTCTGTTGGAGTGCAATTATCTCAATCATGTTCACTTGAAGTTTATGTTGAAACTAAAGATCTTTTTACTAAAAGTTTATTCGTTAAATAAGGAATTCTCATGAAGCTTTCACAAGGCTACTGGCAAACCATAAAAGAAACACCTAGTGATGCAGAAATTCCTTCTCATCAATTAATGATCCGTGCTGGCCTTATTAATAAGACAGGAGCAGGTCTTTATACCTATATGCCGATGGGATTGCGTTCTATTCGTAAAGTTGAAAAAATTGTTCGCGAAGAGCTAGATAAAATTGGCTGTTTTGAAATTACCATGGGAGTTGTGACTCCAGGCGAACTATGGAAAGAAACTGGTCGATGGGATGTCATGGGACAATTGATGTTGAGATTTCAAGATCGACAAGGTCGGGATCTTTGCATTAGTCCTACTAATGAAGAAACAGTGACCGATTTATTTCGTAAAACTGTAAAAAGTTACAAGCAACTACCAGTCACTTTGTACCAAATCAATACAAAATTTAGAGATGAAATTCGTCCGCGCTTTGGTCTTATGCGTGGTCGTGAATTTACGATGAAAGATGCTTATTCTTTTCATGAAAACAAAGACTGCTTAGATAAAACTTATAATGAAATTTACCAAGCTTATTGCAATATTTTTAGTCGCCTAGGTCTTGAATATATCGCTGTTGAAGCCGATGGCGGAGCTATGGCCGGTGGCCAAGCCAAGACCCACGAGTTTCAAGTTGTGGCAGAAGCAGGTGAAGATCAATTGATTTATTGTGCAGAATCTCAATATGCAGCCAATATTGAAAAATCAGAAGCTAAGCGATCAATCAATAATATGACCGCAGCGAGTGAACTCAAGATGGTCGCTACTCCAAGTAAATCAACCATTGAAGATGTTTGCCAGTTTTTAGGTAAGCCACAAGAGGAATCTTTAAAAGCATTAGTTTACGTAGCATTGAAGGAGCAAAAAGAAGAAGTACTTTTAGCTTTCGTTCATGGCGATGATCAATTAAATGAAATTAAATTGCAAAATTTTCTAAAAGCTGAGCATCTAGCACCTGCAACAGAAAAACATTTGGCAGAATTTCATTTAACTAAGGGATTCATTGGCCCTAAAAATTTAAAGAGCAAAATTCGTGTCATCTTAGATCAATCTATTAACGATAAAGCTTCCTATGTTGCTGGCGCTAATGAAGTGGATCAACATTTTCAAGGACTAGTGGTTAGCAGAGATTTAGCGCCGGGAAGTTTTGAAATAGCTGATATAAGATTATCAAAAACGGGAGATCTTTGCCCTAAATCTGGAAAGCCAGTCGTTCTTAAAAAAGGAATTGAAGTTGGCCACGTTTTTCAGCTTGGTGATAAATACACTAAGGCCATGAATGTAACGATCTTGAATAAAGAAGGGAAAGGCGTCACTCCAATTATGGGTTGTTACGGAATTGGTACCACTCGTACTGTTGCCGCCGCTATTGAGCAACACTACGATAAAGATGGTATTATTTGGCCAGTGGCTCTTGCACCTTATCATGTTTATTTTGGAGTGATAGGTAAGGCTGAAGAGACCATGCTTTTGGCTTCAGACATTTACAATGAATTGAATAAATCTGGCGTTGAAACCGTTCTCGATGATCGTGGTCAGGGCCCAGGTGTCATGTTTAAGGATGCTGACCTTATAGGACTTCCACTTAGAGTAGTTTTAGGTGAGAGAGATTACAAAGAAGCTGGCTTATTAGAAATTAGAGTACGAAGAACAGGCGAATCTTTCAAAGTAACTCGACAAGATTTAATAAAAAAATGCCAAGAACTTTTAGGGATACTCAAATAATGCAAAAAGATCTTATTATCGGTATTCACGGTATCATTGAAGCTTTGAAAAATACTGATCGAAACATTTACTCCATTGTTGCTACCGAAGAAGGGCTGGATGAACTCTATAAGAAGTCTGGTCTTCGTCCAAAAAACCTTCCGCAGGATAAAATCCAACTTGTTTCAGGTCATAAGTTACAAGAAGAAGCTGCACGAATTTTCCAAGAGCTAGATTTTGAATATCAACGAGTTCCTTCACAAATTTTTCTAGTCGCAAGTCCACTCTCAGTTTTAGACAGCGGAGAGTTAGTGAATCAAATTTCTCAAAAAGAAGAATGGAAAATTCTCTGCCTTGATCAAGTGACTGATGTTCACAATGGTGCAGCTATCTTGAGAACAGCTTCATTTTATGGCGTAGATGCACTTGTTATCTCCTCAAAAAATACTTTCTCTCTCTCTCCTTCATTTTATCGACTTGCCTCTGGGGCTCCAGAATATGTTCCCGTTTATCGCACTAGCAATCTTTCTAAATTTGTAACACAAATGAAAGAAAGAGGAGTGATGTGCGTAGGGTTTTCTGAGCATGCAACCGAGAGTGTTCATGAAGTTGAGTTAAACAGTCCGAAAACTTGTTTAATTGTTGGGGCTGAAGAGGTGGGAATTTCTCACGCTGTGCTTCGTAATTTGGAAAAAGTGGTCGCTTTGAAAACTTTGGGGCAGATTCAATCGCTAAATGTTTCAGTGGCCAGCGCAATTGCGATGGAAAATCTTTTTCGCAAATGATTTTCATCAAAAAGCTATTGCCAAATTTGTCCGCTCCATTTATAAACTTAAACCTACAACTAAAGAGTTGTTCGTATTGTAAATTGTGCTGACCTAGCTCAGTTGGTAGAGCATCGGTTTTGTAAACCGACGGTCGCAGGTTCGACTCCTGTGGTCAGCTCCATTTTTTAATATTTTGGCGAGGTTCCCGAGTGGCCAAAGGGAGCAGACTGTAAATCTGCCGGCTTATGCCTTCGAAGGTTCGATTCCTTCCCGCGCCACCACTCTTTATATTTACACATTAGCGGGTGTAGCTCAGTTGGTAGAGCACCAGCCTTCCAAGCTGGGGGTCGAGAGTTCGAACCTCTTCGCCCGCTCCATTTTTTACGATCCAAAATAAGCAGACAAGATAGGCTTACGTAGTTCAGTGGTAGAATACTTCCTTGGTAAGGAAGAGGTCACGAGTTCGAACCTCGTCGTAAGCTCCATTCTACGAACTAGAAAATTCGTTTATTTTTACTCTTGTCATAAAAATGCTTTCAGAGCATACTTACAAAGATTTTTTACAGTTTTATCATAGTTAAAGTCACTAATCGGACAGAAAGGAGATAGTCATGGCTAAGGAAAAATTTGACCGCAGTAAACCCCACGTAAACATCGGAACCATTGGTCACGTAGATCATGGTAAGACAACGTTAACAGCAGCAATCACAATGATTCTAGCGAAAGCTGGTGGTGGTGTAGCGAAGAAATACGATGAAATCGATTCATCTCCAGAAGAAAAAGCGCGTGGTATTACAATCAATACAGCTCACGTAGAATATCAAACAGCAGCTCGTCACTACGCTCACGTAGACTGTCCAGGACACGCGGATTATGTAAAGAACATGATTACGGGTGCAGCTCAGATGGATGGAGCGATTTTAGTTTGTTCAGCAGCTGACGGCCCTATGCCTCAGACGAGAGAACACATTCTCCTTGCACGTCAAGTAGGTGTACCAGCGATCGTAGTTTTCTTGAACAAAGTAGATCAAGTAGATGATGCAGAATTATTAGACTTAGTAGAAATGGAATTGAGAGAGTTACTAACTCTTTATAAATTTCCAGGAGACGAAGTACCTATCATTAAGGGATCAGCCCTTGCAGCGATTGAAGGAAAGAATCCAGAAATCGGCGAGAAGAAAATTCTTGAGTTAATGGCAGCAGTTGATAGCTATATCCCAACACCAAAGCGTGACATTGAGAAGGAATTCTTAATGCCAGTAGAAGATGTTTTCTCGATCTCTGGTCGTGGAACAGTGGTAACGGGAAGAATTGAGCGTGGAATCATCAACGTAGGTGAAGATCTAGATATTATCGGAATCCGCGAAAAGCAGAAGACGACAGTAACTGGAGTAGAAATGTTCCGTAAGCTTCTAGACCGTGGTGAAGCTGGAGATAACGTAGGTCTTTTACTTCGTGGAACGAAGAGAGAAGACGTTGAGCGTGGCCAGTGTTTAATTAAGCCAGGTTCAGTAAGTCCTCATAAGAAATTTAAATGTGAAGTTTATATTTTGACGAAAGAGGAAGGCGGACGCCATACTCCGATCTTCAAAGGTTACCGTCCACAGTTTTATTTTAGAACAACGGATGTAACAGGATCTATAACATTGAACGATGGTGTAGAGATGATCATGCCAGGAGATAACACAAACTTCGCGGTAGAATTGATAACTCCAATCGCAATGGAAAAAGGTCTTCGCTTTGCAATCCGCGAGGGTGGTAGAACGATTGGTGCTGGTGCGGTTGCTGAGATCGTTGAATAATTAAAAGTTTTCTAAGTATCTTGAAACTGGTCCGTTAAAGGGCCAGTTTCTTTTTGGGCGTATAGCTCTAACGGTAGAGCGGCTGATTCCAAATCAGTAGGTTGGGGGTTCGAATCCCTCTGCGCCCGCCATGTCAATATATCTTCCGTTTTTTTGTAGACAATTCCAGACTTTTTGAGCATAAAGGTGGGATTTGTTATTCATCAGGAGTTTCTTCAATGTCTATATCCTCTCAAAATGAAGGGAAAAAGTGGATTAATGCCGGCGTAGCCGTTGTTGCTATTTTACTCGCTTATATTACTTGGACTTTCCTTTCACAACTTGGTGAATGGTTTGAATTAGAATCCAAAATTAAATATTTCACTGCCATCTCTCAAACTTTTGCAGGCGCACTGGGGTTGGGAGCTTTTGTTTTTGCTGTTTCTAATAAGAAGTCATCTGATTTTCTAGAAGAAGTTTTTGGCGAATTAATGAAAGTGGTTTGGCCAGATAGAAACCAAACATCTCGTCATACAGTAGGAATCATGATTGCAGTTGCAATTATCGGTTTTGTTTTTAGTATGTTCGATTTTGGTGCTAACAAACTTTTAAGTCTCCTTCATTAATTAAAGGAATAATTCATGACTATGAATGAACAAATGGAAGATGGTAACCACGACCCAAGATTGTCTAAAGGTGATACACCTGACTTTCGTTGGTATATCGTTCACGCTTTAAGTGGATACGAAAATCGTGTTGCTAAAAGTTTAAAAGAAAGAGCAGTTGATTATAAATTAACTGAATGTTTCTCTGACATTATTGTGCCAGAGGAAACTGTTCAAAATAATGTTAATGGTAAGAAAAGAACTATTAAGAAGAAACTATATCCTGGTTACGTGCTTATTAAGATGATCATGAATGAAAAGACATGGCACTTAGTAAAAAATACGGACAAGGTTACAGGATTTATTGGTGGAACTAAAGATAAGCCAGCGCCTCTTTCTGATGAAGAAGCTGCTTTCATGACAAACCAAGTGGCTGAAGGTTTCAAGCGTCCTAAAACGAATTTCAACCTCTCTGAGGGGGATTCTGTGAAAGTGACTGAAGGTCCATTTGCATCATTTGTTGGTGTAATTGAATCAATAAACGAAAAAGGCAAAATTAAAGTTCAGGTCTCTATTTTTGGTCGTCCAACTCCAGTCGAGTTAGATTTCTCTCAAGTGGAAAAAGTTTAAGAAAATTTTAACGGGAGACTCCTGATTAGCGGGGGTCGATAGTACCGAGGAGTATACAATGGCAAAAAAAGTAACTGGATTCATCAAGCTCCAGATCGCTGGAGGAAAAGCAAACCCATCACCACCAATCGGTCCAGCTCTTGGTCAGAAAGGTGTTAACATCATGGAATTTTGCAAGTCTTTCAATGCAAAGACACAAAAAGACATGGGTGTGATGTTACCAACAATTATTACTGTTTATTCAGACAGAAGTTTTAGCTTCATCACTAAAACTCCACCGGCAACTTACCTACTTAAGGATAAAATGAAACTTAAGTCTGGTGCACATAAGCCAGGTCACGAAGTAGCAGGAACTGTCTCTAAGAAAATTATTGAAGAGATCGCGAAACAAAAAGAACCAGATCTAACTGCTGCTGATTTAGCTGCAGGGATGAGAACAATTGAAGGTTCTGCACGTTCTGCGGGTCTAAAACTAGATTATAAATAATTTAACTTAAGGAGACGGGAGACACGAAAGTGTCGTTTGCACCGGGAACAATATGAAAAAGTCTAAGAACTATCTTAAGGCAACGAAGCAAGTTGAAAACCTCAAACTTTACAGCGTTGCTGATGCTATTAAATTAACTAAAACTGTAGCTTATGCAAAATTTGATGAAACAGTTGATCTAGCTTTCAGACTCGGAATTGATCCACGTCATGCTGATCAAATGCTTCGTGGAGCTTTAGTAATGCCAGCTGGTACAGGTAAAACTGTAAAAGTTATCGTTATTGCTTCTGGTGAGAAAATTGCTGACGCTGAAAAAGCGGGAGCAGACTTTGTTGGTGGAGATGATCTGATTAACAAAATCGCTGCAGGTTGGATGGATTTCGATCGCGTAATTGCTACTCCAGATATGATGGGTAAAATTGGTAAAATCGGTCGTCTACTTGGACCTCGCGGACTTATGCCAAATCCAAAACTAGGAACTGTTACTACTGATGTAGTAAAAGCTATCCAGGAACAAAAATCAGGAAAAGTTGAATATCGTACGGATAAAAACGGTATCGTTCACGTTCCAATCGGCAAGAAGTCATTTTCTGAAGATAAACTTACAGAAAACCTTAAGGCCATTGTTAACGCTATCGTAAAAGCGAAGCCTCTTAGTGCAAAAGGTATCTACATGAAGTCACTTGTAATGAGTACGACTATGGGTCCTGGTATTAAGCTTGATACGGCTGATGCTACTTCAGTTTCTGGAAACTAAAAGTTTACTCGTTGGGGTTGATGAAAACAAGGTTGCACTAACCCAGTGTAGAAATCCTGTCCAAATCCCCCTCCAAAATTATAGGAGGTACTATGTTAAAAACTGACAAAGAAGAGGCAATCAAAAAAGTAAAAGAAAACCTCGAAAAGTCTCAAGCAGTTTTCGTCACTAACTTAGTTGGTATTCAAGCCAATGAAGCAGTGAAGATTAGAAAAGGTGTTCGCGATGCTAATGGACACATGATCATTACTCGTAACAGCTTGTTTGAGAGAGCAGCGAAGGGAACTTTCGCTGAAAAACTATTGTCGAACCTGAAAGGGCCGACAGCAGTAGCATTTGCATTCAAAGATGCTCCAGCAGTTGCGAAAGTAATTTTTGATGCAAACAAAGAAAATGAAAAAGTCCTCTTGAAGGGCGGGGTACTTGAAGGTAAGGACCTAACAGCAGCAGAAGTTGTTGCTTTAGCGAAACTTCCATCAAGAGACCAAATGCTTGGGACTCTTTTGGCAACTTTCAATGCACCGGTTTCAGCGTTTGCTCGCGTATTGTTCGCGATCAAAGAACAGAAAGAAACACAAAACGCTTAATTTTTATTTTTTAATTTTTTAGGAGAAACTTATGTCTATTACAAATGATCAACTAATCGAACACGTATCTAAAATGTCTGTCCTTGACCTTGCTAATCTAGTTAAAGAACTAGAAACAAAATTCGGCGTTTCAGCTGCTCCTGTAGCTGTTGCTGGTGGCGCTGGTCCAGCCGCTGCTGCTGAAGAAAAAACTGAATTCACTGTAGTTCTTGTTGAAGGTGGAGCTCAGAAAATTAACGTTATTAAAGAAGTTCGTGCAATCACTGGTCTAGGCTTAAAAGAAGCTAAAGATCTAGTTGAAGGCGCTCCTAAGAACGTTAAAGAAGGCGTAGATAAAGCTACTGCAGAAGATCTTAAGAAAAAACTTGAAGCTGCTGGCGCTAAAGTTGAACTTAAGTAATTTATTTAAAATTGCTGCTTAATATTTAGATGGAAACACAGGAAAACTGTGTTTCCATCTTGTTATTTGTTACCGTTTGATAAGACATTGATATATTTAGGGAGTCCAAATGACTAAGGTTTTCGCACCGAACGAGTGGTTCAGACGAAGTTTCGGTAAATACGATAACGTGATGAATCCACCTAGCTTGATGAAACTTCAGATTTCCTCATACGAGGATTTCTTACAAAGAGATATTCCTCCAGCACGTCGTGAAGATAAAGGGCTCCAAGCAGTTTTTAAATCTGTATTTCCCATTTACGATTTCAATAAGACCGTTGCTTTAGAGTTTGTAAATTATTCTCTAGAGGAACCAAAGTATTCTGTAAAAGAATGCCGCCAACGAGGACTTTCCTACGAATCACCATTGAAGGTGACTGTTCGTTTGATTTTCTATGATACGACTGTAGAAGTTGTAGAAGGCGAACAAAGACCAATCTCATCAATTAAAGAACAAGAAGTTTACTTAGGGAACATTCCCTTAATGGCTCCAACAGGGTCATTCATTTATAACGGAACTGAGAGAGTAATTGTTTCTCAATTACACCGTTCTCCAGGGATCATTTTTGAGCACGATCAAGGCAAAAAACATTCTTCTGGTAAATTACTATATTCTGCCAGAATTATTCCTCATCGTGGATCATGGTTAGATTTCGAATTCGATCATAAAAATATTCTTTACGCTCGTATCGATCGTAAACGTAAGTTACACGCGACTGTTATCCTCAAGGGTATGGGTTTCTCAATTACTGATCTCTTAAAAGAGTTTTATGAAATTGAAACTATCCATATGAAGAAAGGGAAATTTGACCGCGAATTAGATTTCAATCTTCTTCAAGGTGCCCGCGCAGAAGAAGATATTCTTGATCCAAAGTCTGGTGAAGCTCTTGTTAAAAAAGGCAAGAAAATCACAAAGGCTTCAATTAAGAAATTAATTGATTCTGGAATTAAGAAACTTCCTCTTGAGCTTAAAGATGTTCTAGGGAAAGTAGTTGCAGAAGATATTTATGATAACAACACAGGTGAAGTTATCATGGCTGCTAACGAAGCCTTAACAGAAGCAAAAATTTTTGATTTAGAAAATGCTGGCATCAATAAAGTTAAGGTTATCTATATTGATAACGTAAACTATGGTGACCAAATTAGAAATACACTTCTACTTGATAAAACAAATTCATCTGAAGATGCAATGATCAAGATTTTTGAACGTCTAAGACCAGGTGAGCCTCCAACCCTTGATGGAGCTGAAACTCTTTTCAATTCACTTTTCTTTGAAGAAACAAGATACGACCTTTCTAAAGTTGGTCGTATGAAAATCAATTACAAATTCGGACTTAATGTTCCAGTTGAAAAAACTATTCTTACCAAAGAAGATATTTTAATGACCGTGAAGTACCTTGTTGGTCTTAACAACGGTAAAGGTCAAGTGGACGACATCGATCACTTGGGTAACCGTCGTGTAAGAGCTGTTGGAGAACTTCTTGAAAACCAATTCCGCGTTGGACTTGTCCGTATGGAAAGGGCCATCAAAGAAAGAATGTCTATTCAAGAACTAGACACAATGATGCCTCATGACCTTGTTAACCAAAAACCAGTTGCAGCTGCGATCAAAGAATTCTTTGGTTCATCTCAACTTTCACAATTTATGGATCAAACCAATCCACTTGCGGAAGTAACTCACAAGAGACGTCTTTCTGCACTTGGGCCAGGTGGTCTAACGCGTGAAAGAGCCGGCTTTGAAGTACGTGACGTTCACGCTACTCACTACGGTCGTATGTGTCCGGTTGAGACACCAGAAGGACCGAACATTGGTCTAATTACTTCACTTTCAACGTTTGCAAAAGTTTCAGAATACGGATTTATTGAAACTCCATACCGCGTAGTAAATGACAAAGGTCTTCTTGAAAAAGAACCACGCTACTTCTCTTCTTTTGAAGAAGAAGGAAAAGTTATTGCTCAGGCAGATGGTAACTATGTTGATAAAAATAAAATCATCGGAACTCACGTTCCTGCACGTAAGCAAGGTGAACTAGCTTTAGTTGATGCTTCAGAAGTTCAACTAATGGACGTTTCTCCTTCTCAGATGATTTCCATTGCGACTTCATTAATTCCATTCCTTGAACATGATGATGCTAACCGTGCACTCATGGGATCAAACATGATGAGACAAGCTGTACCAGTTGTACGTACGGATGCTCCTATTGTTGGAACAGGTATTGAAGCCGTAGTAGCACGCGATTCTGGTGCAATTCTTTTTGCTGATCACGATGGAAAAGTTATCTTTGTTGACTCAAACCGTATCGTTATCCAACGTGATAACTTTAAAGAAGATGAATCAGGCGTAGATATCTATAAGCTGACGAAGTACCAACGTACTAACCAGAATACTTGTAATAACCAAAAAGCTCTTGTTAAAGAAGGCGATGCGGTTAAAGCTGGAGCGGTTATTGCTGATGGACCTGGAACTCAATATGGTGATTTAGCTCTTGGTCAGAACGTTCTCGTAGCGTTCATGCCTTGGGGTGGATACAACTATGAAGATTCAATTCTAATTACAGAAAACATGCTTGCTCGCGATATCTTTACTTCAATTCATATTGAATCATATGAAGTAGAAGCTCGTGATACAAAACTGGGTAAAGAAGAAATCACTCGCGATATTCCAAATATTTCTGAAGAGGCTCTTAAGGACCTTGATGAAGCAGGTATTATTCGTATTGGCGCAGTGGTTAAGCCAGGTGACATCCTAGTTGGAAAAATTACTCCAAAAGGTGAAACACAATTATCTCCAGAAGAAAAACTTCTTAAAGCTATCTTTGGTGATAAAGCTGGTGACGTTAAAGATACTTCTCTTCGCGTACCTTCTTCTGTTCGTGGAACTGTAATTGATGCCAACGTGTTTACACGCGAAGGTGTTGATTTAGATAGCCGTTCAAAAGCAATTATCGAAAGAGAAACAACTCTTATTCGTCGTGATGAATCGATTGAAGCAAAAGCTATTCAATCTTCAGTCATCATTAAGATCGCTGAAATGCTAAAAGGTCAAAAAACAACCGATAAACTTATTTCGGAAGATGGTTCAAGTGAACTTCTAGCGAAGGGAACTGAGATCACTGAAGATGTATTAGCTAAAATCCCATTCGAACTAATTGGTTACTTACCACTTAAAGCCGATATGGAAGAAAAACTTTCTGAATTCTTCGCTGACGTAAGAAACCGTATTAATCGTGTTCGTGCTCGCGCAAATGAAGAAATTGCTAAACTTCACAAAGGTGATGATCTCCTTCCAGGCGTAATTAAGAAAGTTGTCGTTTACATCGCTATTAAGCGTAAGCTTCAAGCTGGTGATAAGATGGCCGGACGTCACGGTAACAAAGGTGTTATCTCACGCGTTCTACCAAATGAAGACATGCCTTTCCTTGCTGATGGTACTCCAGTTGATATCGTGTTGAACCCTCTAGGCGTTCCTTCACGTATGAACATTGGACAGCTTCTTGAGCTACACCTTGGTTGGGCTGGACGTGGTCTAGGCGATAAAATTAAATACATGCTTGATAACCAATATGAAGTGAATAAGTTGAAAGACTTAATCTCTCGTATCTATAAAACACCAAAAGTTGATGAGTGGTTGAAGAAAGCTTCTGATAAAGATGTGAAGAAATTATCTGAGCAACTTAAAGAAGGAATTCGTTTCTCAACTCCATGCTTCGATGGTGCTACGGAAACTGACATTGAAGAAATGCTGAAACTTGCGGATTACGATCCAAGTGGTAAGACAACATTATTCGACGGAATCACCGGTGAAGCTTTCTCGGAAGAAGTAACTGTTGGGTCTATGTATATGTTAAAGCTCCACCACCTTGTTGATGAAAAGATCCACGCTCGTTCTACTGGACCTTACTCACTCGTTACTCAGCAACCACTTGGTGGTAAAGCTCAGTTCGGTGGTCAGCGTCTCGGAGAGATGGAAGTTTGGGCCCTTGAAGCATACGGTGCTGCTTATACTCTTCAAGAATTCTTAACTGTGAAGTCAGATGACGTCGTAGGAAGAACTCGTATGTATGAGTCGATTGTTAAAGGTGAGCAAGTGCTTGAGCCAGGTCTTCCAGAATCTTTCAACGTTCTTGTGCGCGAGTTACAAGCTCTTGCTCTAGACGTGAAACTAGAAGAACCAACTGTAGAGACGCTTTAATTTTTGTTATTTTAGATAAGGAGCTTTCTTCATGAAAGATTTGTTGAACTTTTTTGATAAGCCGAAAGATCCAGTAAGCCTGGAAGCCGTTTCGATTAAAATGGCGTCCCCGGATACTATTCGTGAGTGGTCTTTTGGTGAAGTTAAAAAGCCAGAGACTATTAACTACCGTACTTTCAAGCCAGAGAGAGATGGTCTTTTCTGTGCCAAAATTTTTGGACCAGTCAAAGATTATGAATGTATTTGTGGTAAGTATAAAAGAATGAAACACCGTGGTGTTGTTTGCGAAAAGTGTGGCGTTGAAGTTACACTTTCAAAAGTACGCCGTGAACGTTGTGGACACATCGAATTAGCAACTCCAGTTGCTCATATCTGGTTCCTTCGTTCTCTACCTTCACGTATTGGAGCTCTACTAGATCTTTCTCTTAAAGATCTTGAAAGAATTCTTTATAACGAAGCATACATTGTCTATGAGTCTCAAGTTACTGATGATCCAGAATTATCAGTTGGATCAATCGTTTCAGAACAGAGATATCAAGAACTAAAAGCTACTGATGCTAAATTTAAAGTTGGTATGGGTGGTGAAGTTGTTAAGGAATTAATGACTAAAATCGATCTTGATAACTTAAACAAAGAACTTCGTCGTGGACTTAAAGCTGCAACGACAGACATCATGAGAACTAAAATTGTTAAGCGTCTAAAAGTTGTTGAATCAATTTTAAAGTCATCTAACAAGCCAGATTGGTTCATGATGGATGTCATTCCTGTTTTACCTCCAGATCTTCGTCCTTTAGTTCCTCTAGAAGCTGGCCGTTTTGCTACTTCAGATCTTAACGACCTTTACCGTCGTGTGATCAACCGTAACAATCGTCTGAAGCGTCTTAAAGAACTTAATGCTCCTGAAATTATTATCCGTAACGAAAAGCGCATGCTTCAAGAAGCAGTAGACGCATTATTCGATAACGGTCGCCGTGGAAAAGTTTTCACAGGCGCAAATAAGCGTCCACTTCGCTCACTTTCAGATATGTTGAAAGGGAAGCAAGGTCGTTTCCGTCAAAACTTACTTGGTAAACGCGTTGACTACTCTGGCCGTTCGGTAATCGTGGTTGGACCTAATCTTCGTCTTCATCAGTGTGGTCTACCAAAACTTATGGCCCTAGAGCTTTTTAAGCCTTTCATCTACAACAAGTTGATCGAAAAAGGTCACTGTACGACGATTAAAGTTGCTAAGAGAATGGTCGAAGGTCAGAAACAAGAAGTATGGGATATTTTAGAAGAAGTGGTACAAGAGCATCCGGTTCTACTAAACCGTGCTCCTACTCTTCACCGTCTTGGTATTCAAGCATTTGAACCAGTATTAATTGAAGGAAAAGCAATCCAACTTCACCCACTTGTTTGTACTGCTTTTAACGCTGACTTCGACGGTGACCAGATGGCTGTTCACGTTCCTCTTTCGGTAGAAGCTCAAGTTGAAGCTCGCGTTCTTGCAATGTCGACTAACAACATTCTTTCTCCAAAAGATGGATCTCCAATTATCGTTCCTTCTCAGGATATCGTTCTGGGAATGTACTATATGTCTCGTATTCGTCCATTTGCTCGTGGTTACGACAAAATTTTTGCTTCTAAAGAAGAAGCTCAATTTGCGTACCATACAGGAAATCTTCACTTACAAGCTCCAATTAAGATTCGTCTTGATGGAAAACTAATTGAGACAACTGTAGGTCGTTCATTCATTTACGACGTTGTTCCGACTTGTATTAAGTACAATGACATCAACAAGATGCTTAACAAGAAAGAATTAACGAAGTTGATCGATTTGGCTTACCGTCGTGGAACTGAAAAAGACACTGTCCTACTTGCCGATGCTATTATGAAGACTGGTTATTACTATGCAACCAAAGCTGGTATTTCCATCAACATTAAAGATATGACAATTCCTAAAGAGAAAGAAGGAATTATTAAAGGCGCTTACGAAGAAGTTGATAAAATTACAAACGAATATAACGAAGGATCTATTACTAACGGTGAACGTTACAATAAGATCGTCGATGTATGGGCACAGACTAACGAAAAACTTTCAAAAGTTATGATCGAAGGTCTTTCTAAGCAAAAATTCACCAATGAAAAAGGTGACGAAACTCTTGCTCCTTCATTCAACGCTATTTTTATGATGGCCGATTCTGGAGCCCGAGGATCAAACGTTCAGATTCGTCAGTTAGCAGGGATGAGAGGTTTGATGGCGAAACCATCAGGCGAGATTATCGAAACTCCAATTACTTCTAACTTCCGCGAAGGCTTAACCGTTCTTGAATATTTCGCTTCTACTCACGGTGCTCGTAAAGGTCTTGCCGATACAGCTCTAAAAACAGCGAACTCAGGATACTTAACTCGTCGTCTTGTAGACGTTGCTCAAGATGGTATTATTCGTAATACTGACTGTGACACTACAGATGGTATGCTTCTTACTTCACGTGTTGAAGCAGGTGAAATCGTTGAACACGTTTCTGACCGTGCTCTTGGACGTGTTGTTCTTGAAGATATTATTGGCAAGGGTGGAAAAGTTATCCTTCCAAGAAATCATATGATCGTAGAAGCCGATGCAGATGTTTTAAAGAAAGAAGAAATTGACCAATTAAAGATTCGTTCAGTTCTTACTTGTCGTGAAAAACATGGTTTCTGTGCTTTCTGTTTTGGACGAGATCTTGCTCGCGGTAAATTAGTTTCTATTGGTGAAACAGTAGGGATTATTGCTGCTCAATCTATCGGTGAACCAGGAACTCAGTTAACAATGCGTACATTCCACATCGGTGGTACTGCAACTGCAGGAGCTCAAGTTAATAAAACAGAAGCTAAGACAGCTGGTAAGTTAGTATTTGAAAACGTAAGAACAGTTGACCGTGGAGACGGAACTCACATCATCATGAACAAAACTGGTGAGCTAGTGATTAAAACTGAACTTGGTGTTGAAAAAGAAAGATACCCTGCTGTTTACGGTGCAACTATCCACTTCAAAGACGGTCATAACATCAGCATTGGTGATAAGATTCTTGAATGGGATCCGTTCGCAATGCCGATTCTTTCTGAAGTTGGTGGAACAATTAAGTACGAGGATCTAATCGCAGGAAGTACTCTTTCTGAGCAGATCGATGCTGTTACAGGCTTATCTCACCGCTTGATTATGGAAACTAAAAATAAAGAAGATGCTTCACTTCAACCTAGAATTGTTCTTCACGATGACGAAGGGAAACCAATCATCGTTCCAGGAACTAAGCGTATCGCTTCTTACCGTCTTCCAATGGGATCTAACGTTGTTGTGACTGAAGGAACGAAAATTGCTGCTGGTGATGTGATTGCAAAAGTACAACGTGAAACAACTAAGACCAAAGATATTACTGGGGGTCTTCCAAGAGTTGCAGAACTTTTTGAAGCTCGTAAACCAGCGCTTTCAGCTCAAATTGCTGACATCGCAGGAACAATTGAATTTGGTCCAGAAGTTCGTGGTTCTCGTAAGATTATCATTAAACCCGATGATGCTTCAGAACCAGTTATCTATTCAGTGCCTAAGGGCCGTTACGTAATCGTTAACGAAGGTGACTATGTTCGCCCAGGTGACCAGATTATGGATGGACCGACCAACCCTCACGATATTCTCCGCGTGCTCGGAGAAAAAGCCCTAGCTGCTTACATCGTTGACGAGATCCAAGAAGTTTACCGCCTCCAAGGGGTAAGAATCGATGATAAACACATCGAGGTAATCGTTAGCCAAATGTTGAAGAAAGTGGAAGTCGTGGATGCTGGTGATACATTGTTTATTGAAGGTGATTCTATTACTAAAGCTGAACTGATGGCAGAAAACGAACGCTTATCGTCTCAGGGATTGAAGCCAGCTACCGCTAAATCTTTACTATTCGGTATTACAAAAGCGTCTCTATCTACTGATTCGTTTATCTCGGCCGCTTCCTTCCAGGAAACGACGAAAGTTCTTACTCAAGCTACCCTTGAAGGTAAGCGCGATGAGTTAAGAGGACTAAAAGAAAACGTCATCATGGGTCGTTTAATTCCAGCAGGTACCGGTATTCCAAGATACCGTGACTTTGAAGCCCATGTAGAAGAAGAGCCAAGTGAAGTGAGTTTAACGTTTTAACATTTAAGCTTGTATTAGCGTGGGTGGAGTGTTATCACTCACGCTACTAAATAAGTGACTTTAAGGAGCTAAATAAAATGCCTACTATTAATCAATTAGTGAGAAAGGGAAGACAAGATAAGGTCTCTAAGACTAAGTCTCCAGCGCTTGTTGGCTGCCCACAGAGACGTGGTGTTTGTACACGCGTTTATACGACTACTCCAAAAAAACCAAACTCAGCAATGAGAAAAGTTTGTCGTGTTAAATTAACTTCTGGTTATGAAGTAACTTCATACATCGGTGGTGTTGGACACAACTTACAGGAACACAGTATCGTTCTTATCCGTGGTGGAAGAGTAAAAGATTTACCAGGGGTTCGTTATCATACTATCCGTGGAGCACTCGATGCTTCTGGTGTTGATAAAAGAATGCAAAGTCGTTCTAAATACGGTGCGAAGAGACCTAAAAAGTAATTTAAAATCAATTTGGAGATCTTATGTCTAGAAAACATAAAGCAGAGATTAGAGAAGTATTACCTGACCCGAAATTTCAGGACACTGTTGTAACGAAATTTATCAACGCTGTGATGAAGCAAGGTAAGAAGTCTACTGCAGAAACTATTTTCTACGGTGCCCTTGAAATCGTTGAAAAGAAAACTAGCGAAGAAGGTGTAAAAGTCTTCAAGAAAGCTATGAATAACGTAAAGCCAGCTGTTGAAGTTAAGTCTCGCCGTATTGGTGGAGCAACTTACCAAGTGCCTATTGAAGTACGCCCAGCTCGTCGTCAATCACTTGCTATTCGCTGGATTCGTGACTACGCTCGCGATAGATCTGGAAAAAACATGATGGAAAAATTAGCTGAAGAGTTTATCGATGCAGCTAACAACCGTGGTGGAGCAGTAAAAAAGAAAGAAGACGTTTACAAAATGGCTGAAGCTAACAAGGCTTTTGCTCACCTTAAGTGGTAGTAAAAAACCTGATAGCTTATGTCCCAAGATGACATTTCATTAATTCGTAATATCGGCATCATGGCTCACATTGATGCCGGTAAAACGACTACCTCTGAAAGAATCCTATTTTACACTGGAAAAAATTATAAGATTGGCGAAGTTCATGATGGCGCTGCCACAATGGACTGGATGATCCAAGAGCAAGAAAGAGGGATCACCATTACTTCTGCTGCAACTACATGCGAGTGGAATGGTGCCGTAATTAATCTTATCGATACCCCAGGACATGTTGACTTCACTATTGAAGTAGAAAGATCACTTCGTGTTTTGGATGGAGCCGTAGGCGTCTTTTGCGCTGTTGGCGGGGTAGAGCCTCAGTCTGAAACGGTTTGGGGACAAGCTGACAAATATAAAGTTCCAAGAATTGCTTTTATTAATAAAATGGACCGCGTAGGAGCAGACTTTCAAAGTGTCGTCGGAGAAATTCGTGAAAAGCTTGGAAAGGTAACAGCTCCCATTCAATTACCTATCGGTGCTGAAGAAAATTTCGAAGGTATTATCGATGTTGTAAATTTAAAAAAATTAGAATTCTCCCAAAATGATCAAGGAAAAACAGTTGAGGTTTCTGAGTTATCAGGAGATCAAAAAACTGAAGCCGAAATGTACCGTGAAGAATTAATTTCAACTCTTGCAGATGTGAACGATGAGTTGGCTGAAAAATTCTTGGCAGGTGAGAGTATTTCTTCTTTTGATTTAAAAAAATATATTCGTGCTGCTACTATCGATAAAGGTTTTATACCGGTTCTTTGTGGTTCGGCTTTTAAAAATAAAGGTGTTCAGCCATTGCTTGATGCAGTTGTTGATTACTTGCCATCTCCCATTGATAAAGGTGCAATCAAAGGTCACGATGCTAAAGATCGTGAAAAAATGCAAGAAAGGCAGCCAGACAAAAAAGAAACTTTCTCGGCTCTTGCTTTTAAAATTGCAACTGATCCATTCGTTGGAAGCATTACCTATATAAGAATCTATTCTGGTGTTTTAAAAGTTGGTGAAACAATTTTTAATCCATTAAAGAAAAAGAAAGAGAGAATAACAAAAATTTTACAAATGCATGCCAATAAAAGAGCAGAAGTGCCTGAAGCGAGCGCTGGTCAAATTGTTGCCGTTACTGGTTTAAAGGACACGACTACTGGTGATACTCTTTGTTTAGAATTTAAACCTCTTGTTTTTGATTTAATGGAATTTCCAGAAACCGTTATCTCAATAGCAATAGAGCCGAAAACTTCAGCGGATGAACAAAAACTTGTTTCGTCACTTAATCAATTAAAAATGGAAGACCCTTCTTTTACTTTTCGAAATAACGCCGAAACTGGTCAGCTTTTAATTTTTGGAATGGGCGAATTGCACTTAGAAATTATTGTTGATCGACTAGCTCGCGAATTTAAAGTTGGAATCAATGTAGGTAAACCTCAAGTTTCCTATCGTGAATCTATATCGGCTAGTGCCGAAGCCGAGCATACTTACCACAAAGAAATTGGCGGTAAAATTCAGTATGGGCAATGCCAAATAGAAGTTTCGCCTTCAGAAAATCAGACTGGAATTACAGTCGAAACCAAAAGTATCAGAGGAATTCCTGAAAATATTTTTCATGCAGTGGAAAAAGGTATTTTAGATTCCGCCCCTGCTGGAATGATGGCTGGTTACCCAACTATTGGAATTAAGGTCAAAATCAAGAAGATCGACTTCAGAGAAAACGAAAGTGTTGAATTGGCCTATACCATCTCTGCAGCCTTTGCATTGAAAGATGCTTGCAAGTCTGCAGGTCTAGTGCTAATGGAGCCTTTCATGTCTTTAGAAGTGGTAGTTCCTTCTGATTTTGCTGGTGATGTCATTTCAGATATCAACACGAAGCGTGGACGTATTTTGAATATGGAGCCGAAAGGCAATAAGGAAATCATCAAATCAGAGGTTCCCTTATCAGAAATGTTCGGCTATAGTACACAGCTCAGATCGTGCACCCAAGGTAGAGCTAGCTTTACGCTTAATTTTCATCACTATGAAAAGATGGAATCTAGGCTTATTAAAGAAGTTTTGGAATCTAGGGGCATATTTTTATACTAATATTTTGATCTATAGAGGAGAAAATAGTCATGGCTAAGGAAAAATTTGACCGCAGTAAACCCCACGTAAACATCGGAACCATTGGTCACGTAGATCATGGTAAGACAACGTTAACAGCAGCAATCACAATGATTCTAGCGAAAGCTGGTGGTGGTGTAGCGAAGAAATACGATGAAATCGATTCATCTCCAGAAGAAAAAGCGCGTGGTATTACAATCAATACAGCTCACGTAGAATATCAAACAGCAGCTCGTCACTACGCTCACGTAGACTGTCCAGGACACGCGGATTATGTAAAGAACATGATTACGGGTGCAGCTCAGATGGATGGAGCGATTTTAGTTTGTTCAGCAGCTGACGGCCCTATGCCTCAGACGAGAGAACACATTCTCCTTGCACGTCAAGTAGGTGTACCAGCGATCGTAGTTTTCTTGAACAAAGTAGATCAAGTAGATGATGCAGAATTATTAGACTTAGTAGAAATGGAATTGAGAGAGTTACTAACTCTTTATAAATTTCCAGGAGACGAAGTACCTATCATTAAGGGATCAGCCCTTGCAGCGATTGAAGGAAAGAATCCAGAAATCGGCGAGAAGAAAATTCTTGAGTTAATGGCAGCAGTTGATAGCTATATCCCAACACCAAAGCGTGACATTGAGAAGGAATTCTTAATGCCAGTAGAAGATGTTTTCTCGATCTCTGGTCGTGGAACAGTGGTAACGGGAAGAATTGAGCGTGGAATCATCAACGTAGGTGAAGATCTAGATATTATCGGAATCCGCGAAAAGCAGAAGACGACAGTAACTGGAGTAGAAATGTTCCGTAAGCTTCTAGACCGTGGTGAAGCTGGAGATAACGTAGGTCTTTTACTTCGTGGAACGAAGAGAGAAGACGTTGAGCGTGGCCAGTGTTTAATTAAGCCAGGTTCAGTAAGTCCTCATAAGAAATTTAAATGTGAAGTTTATATTTTGACGAAAGAGGAAGGCGGACGCCATACTCCGATCTTCAAAGGTTACCGTCCACAGTTTTATTTTAGAACAACGGATGTAACAGGATCTATAACATTGAACGATGGTGTAGAGATGATCATGCCAGGAGATAACACAAACTTCGCGGTAGAATTGATAACTCCAATCGCAATGGAAAAAGGTCTTCGCTTTGCAATCCGCGAGGGTGGTAGAACGATTGGTGCTGGTGCGGTTGCTGAGATCGTTGAATAACTGATATAGGACACTTTGGAGTAAATATGAAAAACAACAGACTAAGAATCAAATTAAGA
Source organism: Bacteriovoracaceae bacterium (assembly GCA_049318265.1). Lineage (GTDB taxonomy): Bacteria > Bdellovibrionota > Bacteriovoracia > Bacteriovoracales > Bacteriovoracaceae > JBEIOQ01. Next base: position 88,512 of record JBMOGR010000002.1, on the reverse strand, counting down.
GCCTATGATTTTAAAGTTTTGGATCAATCAGTTCAAGAGATTGTTCAAACTGCAAAAAATACTGGTGCAAGAGTAGCAGGTCCAATCCCTCTTCCAACAGAGATTAACCGTTACACGGTACTTCGCTCACCACACATTGATAAAAAATCACGTGAGCAATTTGAAATGAGAACTCATAAGAGACTTGTAGATATTATTGATCCAACTCAGCAAACAGTTGATAGTCTAATGAAATTAGATTTATCTGCAGGTGTTGACGTAGAGATTAAATACTAGTATACATACAGCTCTTTAAGCGGAACTAAATTATTAACCATGAACGCATCCCTTAGACTAGGGTGATGCTGTGGAGGAAAAATGTCAGAAGCGAATAAAGTTGCTTTGTCTGAATTCTTCGGCATTAAAGCTGGAATGACCAGAATTTTTGACAAAAATGGGGACCATGTTCCTGTTTCAGTTATTAAACTTATCCCGAACGTAATCTCACAAGTTAAGACCAAAGAAAAAGAAGGCTACAACGCCTATCAAGTTGCTTATGCTGAGAAGAGAGAAAAACTTCTTACTAAGCCAATCAAGGGTCACCTTAAGAAATCAAACATTGCAGGAAACTTCTCTCACTTCTCAGAAATTAAAGTGAAAGATGTTGCTGCGGATTCTGTTGGAAAAGAACTAGGTCTAGATAATTTTCAACCAGCAAAATTTATCGATGTAACAGGAACTTCAAAAGGAAAAGGCTTTCAAGGTGTAATTAAGCGTTATAACTTTGCCGGCGGTCCTGAAGCTCACGGTTCTCACTTTCACAGACGTCCAGGTTCAATCGGTAACCGTGCTACTCCGGCACGCGTTTTTGCTGAAAAGAAACTTCCAGGACACATGGGTGATGCAAAAGTAACAATTCAAAATCTTCAAATAGTAGAAGTAAACCAAGAAAGTGGTTACCTTCTTGTAAAGGGTTCAGTGCCAGGTCCTAAAAATGGATTTGTTAAAGTGTCCTTGGCTATTAAGGTTAAGGAGTAATTTATGGCTGATGTAGTAATTTTAAGTTCAAATTTTCAGTCTTCTGGGTCAATGAAAACAAAAGTTGATTTAACTCCAGAAAGCATCAATATCGCTGTTGTTCACCAAGTAGTAAAAGCTACTTTAGCTGGTAGAAGACAAGGTAATGCTTGCACAAAGACTAAGGCACTCGTTTCTGGTGGTGGTAAAAAACCATTTAAGCAAAAAGGTACTGGTCGTGCTCGTCAGGGTTCAACTCGTTCTCCTTTAATGCCAGGTGGTGGTACTGTTTTTGGTCCTACGCCACGTGACTATACTCAGAAACTTAATAAAAAAGTTGTATTGAATGCTATTCACAGTGTTCTTGCTGACAAATTCCAAGCGGGAAAACTTACTGTAGTTGAAAGTTTTGGAGCTTCTGCAAAAACAAAAGATATGTTCAAGACATTAAGTTCAAAAGGTCTATTGCCTGCACTTGTCGTAACAGAAAAAGAAGACAGCAAAGCAATTTTAGCAACAAACAATATTGCTAATGCAAAAGCTATTCCTGTTGAAGGCTTCAGTGTTTACGAAGCGGTTAAATATGAAAACCTTGTAATTGAGAAAAAAGCTTTAGAGAAGCTTTTGGATAGATTGGTGTAATTATGAACGAAATAAAAAATGTCATCGTAAAACCGGTTTTAACAGAGAAAGCAACTGTAGAAATGGAAAAAAATAATCGTTATGCGTTTATTGTTAAGCCCAATGCTAACAAGAACCAGATTAAAAATGCCATTGAGAAATTTTTTAATGTAAAAGTTGAAAAAATTAACACTACTACATGCGCTGGAAAAACGAAGAGATCTGGTAAAAGTACCAAGAAACTTTCTTCTGTTAAAAAAGCTTATGTGCAGATTAAGAACGGTCAGAAAATTGAGTTTTTCAAAAATATTTAATAAAGGTTTGAGTTATGGCTATTAAAAAGTATAAAGCAACTTCACCATCACTTAGAGCGATGACTTCATTGTCATACGCGGATCTTACAAAGGGTGTTAAACCAGAGAAGTCTCTTCTAGTTACTAAGCTTTCAAAAGCAGGAAGAAACAATCAAGGTCGCATCACTACAAGACACCATGGTGGGGGCGCTAAGCAAAAGTATCGTATTATCGATTTCAAGAGAAATAAACTTGATATCCCAGCAACTGTTAAGTCAATCGAGTATGACCCAAATAGAACATGTAATATTGCTCTAGTGGTTTACGCTGATGGTGTTAAAAAATATATTATTGCTCCACTTGGTTTAAAAGTTGGTGATGTAATTATTTCTTCAGACACTGCTGATATTAAAGTTGGAAATTCTAAATTATTAAAAGATATCCCAATTGGTACACTTATTCACAATGTAGAACTTAACCCAGGCCATGGTGGTCAGTTAGCTAGATCTGCTGGTGGATATGCTCAACTTATGGCTAAGGAAGGCGTTGAAGCTCTACTTAGATTACCATCAGGTGAACTAAGAAAAGTGAAAAGCAATTGCCGTGCTTCTATTGGCCAAGTTGGTAACGTTGAATATGAAAACGTGAAAATTGGTAAAGCTGGTAAGAGTCGCCATCTTGGTATTCGCCCTGCAGTTCGCGGTGTGGTTATGAACCCAGTTGACCACCCACACGGTGGTGGTGAAGGTAGAACTTCCGGTGGTCGTCACCCAGTGACTCCTTGGGGTCTTCCTACTCGTGGATACAAAACGAGAAAGAACAAGAGAACACAGAAATTTATCGTAAAACGTAGAAAGTAGTTAGGAGTTAGCTATGGCTAGATCAATAAAGAAAGGTCCATTTGTCGATCCTTATCTTCTGAAAAAAGCAGAAGGTCTTCAGGGTGATAAAAATAAGGGAAGCAAAGTCATTAAAACATGGTCACGTCGTTCAATGATCGTACCAGATTTTATTGGTTTAACTTTTGCTGTTCATAACGGCAAAAAATTTATCCCGGTTTATGTTACTGATAATATGGTTGGCCATAAGTTAGGCGAATTTTCTCTTACGAGAACTTTTCATGGCCATACTGCAGCTGATAAGAAGGCGGCATCGTCTGCCCCAGCAGATAAGAAGTAGGAGTAAACCATGTCTATTACAGTAAAGAACAACAACGTTGGTATATCAGCAAGAAAAGTTAGATTGGTTTGTGATCTAATTAGAAATAAGAAAGCAGAAGAAGCACTTCGTATTCTTAGATTTAATGAGAAAAAAGAAATTTCAATTCTACTTACTAAACTGATTAATAGTGGTTTGGCTATCGCCTCTGAAGCTTCAAAGTACGACTTAGATAACTTAAAAGTGAAAACTATTTTTGTTAACGAAGGTCCAACAATGAAGAGAATCATGCCCAGAGCCCAAGGGCGTGCTTATCAAGTCAGAAAGAGATCAAGCTACGTAACAATTGAACTTAAAGAAGAATAAAACAGGAAGGAATAATGGGACAGAAAGTAAATCCATACGGCTTTAGATTAGGTTACATCAAAACTTGGCATTCAAACTGGTATGTTAAAGATAATTATGCAGAAGTTCTGCAAAAAGATCTTCTTATCAGAAAGTATGTTGATACCGAGCTTAAAAGCGCAGCCATTGCTAAAACTGAGATCACTAGAACTTCAGATCAAGTAAAAGTTACAGTGTATACAGCAAAGCCAGGAATCGCGATCGGTAAGAAAGGAACAGGGATTGAAAAGATTAGAAATGATCTTAAGAAAATCACTAAGAGTCCTCTCTTCTTCAACATTGCTGAAGTTAAGAGACCAGACGCTGAAGCTAAACTAATTGCAGAAAATATTGCTCAGCAATTAGAAAAAAGGGTTGCTTTCAGAAGAGCCATGAAGAAGGTGATGACAGCTGCTTTTAGATCCGGAGTAAAAGGGATCAAGGTTAGATGTGCAGGCCGACTTGGTGGGGCAGAAATGGCTCGTACAGAAGGTTACGCAGAAAGAAAGGTTCCTCTACATACTCTTCGCGCTGATATCGATTATGCGACAGCGGAAGCTCACACAACTTACGGTGTAATTGGTGTGAAGTGTTGGGTATATAAAGGCGAGATTTATAAATAATTTCAAGGTCTTGGAGTAGATTATGTTGAGTCCAAAAAAAGTTAAGTGGAGAAAGCATCAGAAAGGTCGCATGAAAGGCCGTGCTTACACTGGTAATACTATTACTTATGGTGAATTTGCCCTTCAGGCTGTTGGTTGTGGTTATCTAACCTCAAGACAAATTGAAGCTGCACGTATCGCAATCTCTAGAAATACAAAGAGAGGCGGAAATATGTGGTGTAAAATTTTCCCAGATAAATCTTTATCACGTAAACCAGCTGAAGTTCGTATGGGGGCCGGAAAAGGTTCACATGATCAATGGGTTGCGGTTATTAAACCTGGAAAAGTACTTTTTGAAATCGGTGGATTATCAAAAGAAGTAAGTATTGAGTCACTTATGTTGGCGAAATATAAGCTTCCTGTTAAAACAAAAATTATTTCAAAAGAAATTGTGGCTAAAGCAGAAGAAAAATAATATATACGCCACCTAATTACTTAAAGAGGACCCTATGCTTAATTATAACGAAGTGAAAAATTTCGATAGCAAAACAATCGCAAAAAAAGTTGGAGAATTAAGAACTCAGCTTTTTAGTGTTAAGTTACAAAAAGTTACGACTGGATTAGAAAAAAACGCGGACATCAAGTCTATTAAAAAAGACATTGCACGTTTACTTACAGTCTTAAATAGCAAGAAGTGAGATAGAAAATGACTACAAAGACAAAAGCACCAGCAAAAGCTGCTGCAGCAACAAAAGCACCTGCAAAAGCAAAAGCTCCTGCAGTAAAAAAAGAAGCAGCTCCAAAGAAAGTAGCAGCTCCTAAGTCAACAAATGAAAAAACTAAGAAGTTTAAGAAAAAGCTTCAAGGTATTGTTGTTAGTGACAAAACTAGCAAAACAATTGTTGTAAAAGTTGAAAGACGTTATATGCACAATACTTATTCGAAGTTTTTACAAACTTCAAAAAAGTACCATGTTCACGATGAAAACAATCTTGCTAAAGAAGGCAACATTGTAACAATCATCGAGTCTAAGCCATATTCTAAGCTTAAAACTTGGGAACTTTTAAAAGTACATTAAGAATTACTTAAGGGGATATTTATATGATTCAGATGCAAACAGAAATGGAAGTTGCAGATAACTCAGGAGCTAAGGTAGTACGCTGCTTTAAGGTTCTTGGTGGTTCTAAAAGAACTTCAGCAGGACTTGGAGATATCGTTGTAGTAGCAGTTCAACAAGCAATTGCTGGTGGAAAGATTAAAAAAGGTGACGTTAAAAAAGGCGTTATCGTAAGAACAAAATATGCTGTGAGAAGAGAAGATGGCTCTTATATTCGTTTTGATAAGAACTCAATCGTAATTCTTGGTACAGGTAACGAACCACAAGGAACTCGTATTTTTGGGCCAGTAGCAAGAGAGTTGAGAACTAAAGGTTTCTCAAAGATCTGTTCACTTGCTCCCGAAGTTCTATAGGTTAAAGAGGAAAAAATGCAAAAGTTAAGAGTGAATGACGAAGTAATTCTTCTTGCTGGTAAAGACAAGGGTAAGACCGGCAAAATTAAGAAGATTAACTTTAAAACAAACCGAGTCTCTGTTGATGGTGTTAACAAGGTTAAAAAAGCTTTGAAGCCGACTCAAGAAAACCCAAATGGTGGGTTGAATGAAGTTGAAGCAACTGTACACATCAGTAATGTTGCACTTATTAGTCCAAAAACTAAAAAAGCAACAAGAGTTAAAATTATCACTGAAAGTGGCAAGAAAGTAAGACAACTTACTGCTTGTTCAACTAAGTTGAAATAAGGATTTGTATGAGTCGTTTAAAAGAACAATATAATAAAACAATAAAAAATGAACTAATGAAGAAGTTTAGTTATACAAACATTCACCAAGTTCCAAAAATCGAAAAAATTATAGTTAACAGTGTAACTAGAGATGCTGTAGCAAACGGTAAAATTGTAGATAATATTACTGCTGAATTAGCTGCTGTTACTGGTCAAAAACCAGTTATTGCTAGAGCTAAAAAATCAATTTCTTCTTTCAAACTAAGAGAAGGCCAGGCTATTGGTGCATTCGTTACTCTTCGTGGAGAAATGATGTATGAATTTCTTGATCGTTTGGTAACTTTTTCTCTTCCACGCGTTCGTGACTTTCGCGGAGTATCTCCAAAAGGTTTCGATGGTAAAGGAAACTATACACTAGGTCTAAAAGAACAAATTATTTTCCCTGAGATTAACTACGATAAAGTAGATAAGATTCGAGGAATGGGTATTACGTTTGTTACGACTGCTACAAATAATGAAGAAGGTCGCGAGCTTTTAAGACTTCTTGGAATGCCTTTTAGAGAAAAATAAGAAAAAGAAGATTTGGAGAATAATTTATGATGACAGACCCTATTGCAGATTTACTAACAAGAGTGAGAAACGGGATTAAAGCCGGTCACGATAAAGTAGAAATTCCTGCAAGTAAAATGAAAGCAAATATCTGCAAGGTCCTAAAAGACGAGGGTTACATCAAGTCTTTTAAGATCGTAGCTGCAGATGCAACTAATATTAACTTAAAAGTTTACTTCAAGCCAAACGCGATTATGGGAATTAAAAGAATTTCTAAGCCAGGTCTTAGAATCTATAAAGCTCATGACAAACTACCAAGAGTTCTTAGCGGACTTGGTATTTCAGTTCTTTCAACTTCTAAAGGTGTTATCTCCTCTAGAAAGGCAAAAGAATTGAAAGTTGGTGGCGAAGTTCTTTGTAACGTTTGGTAGGAGTTTAATATGTCAAGAATTGGAAAAAAACCTATTAATGTACCAGAGAAAGTTCAAGTATCTATTAATGGCTTAGCCATTAGCGTGAAAGGACCAAATGGTAATTTAAATTTTGTAACTTCAGATAAAGTTAAAGTTGTAGTTGATGGAAAAGCCATTAATGTATCACCAGCTGATAACTCAACAGCGGCGAGATCTCAATGGGGTACTGCTCGTACAGTAATCTCTAATATGGTTTCTGGTGTAACTACGGGATTCACTAAAACTTTAGAATTTAATGGTGTTGGTTACCGTGCAGCTGTTACAGGGTCAACTTTAACGTTGAACCTTGGATTTTCACATCCAATTGAGCATAAACTACCTCAAGGGGTCACAGCGAAAGTAGAAAAAAATACAATTATTCTCTCTGGTGCAGATAAAGAGTTGGTTGGTTTTGTAGCTGCGCAAGTTAGAGCCTATAGAGAACCTGAACCTTACAAAGGCAAAGGCGTGAAGTATATGGAAGAAACAATTATCAGAAAAGCTGGTAAAACAGGTGCTAAAAAGTAGTAGGTAGATTATGAGAAAATCATTAGCAAAAATTAAGAACCCGTCAAAAGCAAAAGAATATAGAAGAAAACTTTCTATTCGTAAGAAAATTATTGGTACTGCAGACATGCCTAGGCTATGTGCTGTAAAGACCAATATGCACCTTCAAGTACAAGTAGTTGACGATGCAGCTATGAAAACACTTTTTTCTGTTCAAACTTTCGGTAAAAAAGCATCTGCAAAAAGTGCAAATATCGAAGGTGCTAAAGAATTAGGAAAAGTATTAGCGGCTCAGTTAAAGAAAAATAAAATTGAGCAGGCTGTATTTGATCGTAACGGAAAACTTTACACTGGAGCAATTGCTGCTCTAGCTGACAGTCTTCGCGAAAACGGTATTAAAATTTAATTAACAGGAATTAAAATTATGAGTAATGAAGAAACAAAAGTTGATAATTTTGAAGCTGAAGAAAGTTCCGATAAAAAAGAACGAAAAGGCGGTCATGGTGGTAAAGGTGGACCAAGAGGCGAAAAGAAGCAACTTGTAACTTTATCTGCAAACCCTGAACTTGAAGAAAGAGTTGTTGCAGTAAACCGAGTTGCTAAGGTTGTGAAGGGTGGACGTCGCTTTTCTTTCTCAGCTTTAATTATCGTTGGTGATAAAAAAGGCCGCGTTGGTTATGGCCTCGGTAAAGCGAAAGAAGTACCTGACGCAATCCGTAAAGCTGGTATGAAAGCTGCTACGAAGATGATCAAAGTGCCTCTTGATAATGGTACAATTCCTCACGAAATTTTTGGCGAATATGATGCAGGTAAAATCCTTTTTAAGCCGGCAGCAGAAGGTACTGGAATTAAGGCAGCAGGTGCTTGTCGTTCAATTCTAGAACTTGTTGGTGTAAAGAACGTTCTAACTAAATCTCTGCGTGGAAATAACCCTCATAACGTTGTGAAAGCAACTTTTAAGGCTCTTCAGACTTTAAGATCTGTTGAGGATATTGCCGCTGTTAGAGGCAAAGATAAAAAATCGGTTAAGGTATAAGAGGTATTTATGGTAACTGCAAAAGGTAAAGAAAAAGGCACAATAACTGTAACTTTGTTACAGAGTACAATTAAGTGTACTGAGAGCCAAAAGGCTACAGTTAAAGGCTTAGGACTAAGAAAAATTGGTTCAAGTAAGACTTTAGAAAATACACCCTGTGTTCGCGGAATGATTAAAAAAGTCATTCACATGGTAAAAATCGCAGAATAAGTAATTAGTAAGGAATATCGTTATGTTGACATTAAAAAATTTAAAAAGTCCTAAGGGTACAACTAGAAACACTAAGCGTATTGGTCGTGGTGAAGGTTCTGGTCAAGGAAAGCAAGCAGGTAAAGGTCACAAAGGACAAACAGCTCGTTCAGGTGGCGGGATCGCTCTAGGTTTTGAAGGTGGACAGATGCCACTTTACCGTCGCTTACCAAAACGCGGATTCAAAAACGAACCTTTCAAGAAAGAATTTGCAATAATTAACCTCTCTCAACTTGAAGAAAAATTCAAAGAGGGTGATGTTAATCGTGACTCATTACTATTAGCTGGTCTATTATCAGGAAGAAATAAAAACCTTCCAATTAAAATCCTAGCGAAAGGTGACTTTACGAAGAAACTATCATTCACTGGAATAGCTAAAATTTCGGCTAAGGCTGAAGAAGCTATTGCTAAGAATGGTGGAAAAATCGTTAAGTAATAGACTTAAGGAAAAGGCGAGAAGCTCAAAATGGTTGCAAATACTAAGATTGAAGAGTTAAAGAAACGGATTCTTTTTACACTTTTAATGCTCGGAGTTTATAGAGTAGCTACACAGGTTCCTACTCCTGGCGTAAATGCAGTAGCATTATCATCCTTCTTTGGAGATATGAAAGGCTCAATCTTTGGAGTTTTTAACACTTTCAGTGGTGGAGCATTAGAGCGCTTCTCGGTTCTTGCTTTAGGTATTATGCCTTACATAACTTCATCAATTATTTTTAGTTTACTTACGGTCTCTTTTCCTCAATTAGCTGAAATCCAAAAAGAAGCTGGCGGACAAAAGAAAATTTCCCAATACACGCGATACGGGGCAGTTCTATTATGCTTTATTCAGGGTTATGGCCTTGCATTTGGTTTAGAATCTATTCGTAGCCCAAGTGGTGCTCAAGTTGTTTTAGATCCAGGAATGAGCTTTAGACTTTTAACAGTTATTACTCTTACTGCTGGAACAATGTTTGTAATGTGGCTTGGAGAACAAATTACTGAAAGAGGTATTGGAAACGGCATTTCCTTAATTATTTTTGCGGGTATCGCTGCTGGTATCCCTGGCGGTATTAGAGATACATTGAATCTTTTCAAAAATGGTGAACTATCTGGATTGAACTTAATGATTGTTCTAGCTATTATGTTGGCTACCTTTTGGATTATTATTTATATTGAAAATGCCATCCGAAAGATACCAGTCCAGTATGCTAAAAAAGTTGTAAATAATAGAGTTTTTGGTGGTCAATCTACTCACTTACCAATCAAAATAAATATTTCTGGAGTTATGCCTCCTATCTTTGCATCGGCACTTTTAGGTTTTCCAACGACAATTGCTCGCTTTATACCAGAAACTTCCCCGCTTAAAACTTACTTTACAACAATTGAGCAGTCTTTAATGCCTGGAAGAACGCTTTATAACGTAGTTTTTGTTTCTCTAATTGTTTTCTTTGCATACTTCTATTCTTCAATTCAATTGAAGACTGACGACTTGGCTGAAAACTTAAAGAAAAATGGTGGATTTATCCCTGGGATTAGACCTGGTGAAAAAACGGTAGAATTTTTAGACTTTGTTATAGCTCGACTCACATTAATTGGTGCAATTTATATTTCTCTTATCTGCGTAATGCCATCAATTCTATTTAATGTAGCAAATGTACCATTTTATTTTGGTGGGACGTCTTTATTAATTTTAGTTGGTGTTGCAATTGATACATTGGCTCAAGTAGAAAGTTTTATGATATCCCAGAGATACGATACGGCTTACAAGGTTCGCGGTAAATACGCTGGCGCCAAAAGGTTTTGATGAAGAAGAATGTGTTATTTATAGGAGCCCCAGGCTCTGGTAAAGGAACTCAGGCTTCAAAACTTGTAAGCGATTTTGGTTATAAACACCTCTCAACGGGTGATCTTTTAAGAGCCGAAATTAAAAAGGCTTCTGAGTTAGGATTGAGAGTTAAAGCAGTTATGGATGCAGGAAAATTGGTAGACGACCAGTTAGTACTGGAGCTACTTAAGGTCAATGTTGACCTTAATAATGGTAGCTATATATTCGATGGTTTTCCCAGAAATACAATTCAAGCTAAAATGCTTGATGAAGAATTACTAGGGAATTCTGATTACCTCGTTTACTACTTCGACATAGGTCTTGAGGAATTGGTAACAAGGTTATGTTTTCGTGAAACTTGTCCATCATGTGGCAAAATTTACAACACGAAACTCATGCCTCCCAAACAACCCGGAACTTGTGATGCGTGTGGCCATTGTGGCCTTGTTCACCGTGCTGATGACACTGAAATTGTGGTAAGGGAACGCTTAAATGTTTTCACCAATCAAACTGTTCCTGTGTTGGATTACTATTCAGCTAAGGGAAGACTAAGAAAGGTTGATGCCACTCTTGCTACTCAGGATGTCTTTAAGCTCATCGTAGACAGTAAATAGATTAAAGTTGCATAAAAGTTTTTAATTTTATATACACAAACCTTAATTTGCAGGTGATTAGTGGAAAAAACGGCTAAGGACGATATTTTTGAGACCGAGGGTGAAGTTTTAGAACTTCTTCCTAATACCAAATTTAGAGTCAAGTTGCCCAATGGGCACATCATTCTTGCTCACATCAGTGGCAGAATGAGAATGAACTTCATCAAGATTCTTCCTGGTGACAAAGTTATCGTGGAAATTAGTAAATATGACCTAGAGAAGGGTCGCATTATATATCGTAGCAAGGGATAAGATTATGAAAGTTAGATCATCAGTAAAGACAATCTGTAATAAGTGTAAAGTTATTAAAAGAAAGGGCGTACTTCGCGTAATTTGCAAAGCAAGTCCAAAGCACAAACAAAGACAAGGCTAATAGGAGTTTATAATGGCACGTATTCTAGGGGTAGATTTACCAAGAAATAAGGCAATGAAAATTGCAATTCGTTCACTTTTTGGAGTTGGACCACAAGTCGCTGCTAGCGTTTTAAAAACTGCTGGTGTTGACATTGAGAAAAACTCAAATGACGTTACAGAAGAAGAAATTCAAACAATCCGTCAGGCACTTGAAGGTTTTGTTATTGAAGGAGATCTTCGTCGTGAAATCGCTTTAAATATTAAAAGATTAAAAGATTTGGGTTGTTACCGTGGTGTTAGACATAGAAAAAGTCTTCCTACTCGTGGTCAAAGAACTCACACGAATGCAAGAACTAGAAAAGGACCTGCTGTTGCAATTGCAGGTAAGAAATCAATTAAGGCAATGAAATAATCATTAGGAAGTATATATGGCTAAAGCAGTAGTAAGTACCGTAAAGAAAAAAGTGAAGAAGAATATTGCACATGGTATTTGCAATATCTACGCTTCTTTTAACAACACAATCGTAACTTTTACTGATCCTTCTGGAAAAGCGTTGGCATGGGCTTCGGCTGGTGGTCTTGGCTTTAGAGGATCTAAGAAAGCGACTCCCTTTGCAGCTCAGGTAGCTTCACAAGAAGCAGCTAAAAAAGCTGTCGAGCACGGATTAATTTCTTGTGACGTACGTGTAAAGGGTCCAGGAGCTGGTCGTGAGAACGCAATCAGAGCGTTACTAGCTGCTGGTATTAGAATCACTTCTGTCGCGGATAAAAGTCCTATGCCACACAATGGCTGTAGGGCACCAAAGAAGAGAAGAGTTTAATTAACTGTGGTTCTTGTTCTTTTATTAAATTAAAGACCTGGGAGTTTGATACAGATGAATACATTTATGAGTAAAAATTGGGTAAACATGATTCGTCCTACATCTTTAGAGCTTGATAAGGATAGCATTAAAGACAATTATGCCAAGTTTGTTGCAAAGCCATTAGAGAGAGGTTACGGCCTTACTTTAGGAAACTCTTTGAGAAGAGTTCTTCTTTCTTCACTTCAGGGTGCGGGAATTGTTGCTGTTAAAATTGATGGTGTAGACCATGAATTTGGTACAATCAACAACGTTAAAGAAGAAGTTTCAGAAATTATTTTGAACCTTAAAGAAATTCAATTCAAACTTACAGATAAAGAAGATGTAGTACTTATCTTAGATAAAAAATCAGAAGGGCCAATTACGGCTTCTGATATTCAAGAAAATAGTTCTGTAAAAGTACTTAACCCTGCTCACGTTATTGCGAACATTTCTTCAGGCGGATCTATCCGTATGGAATTAAAAGTTGCTCGTGGTAAAGGTTATGTTACTGCTTCAGATAACAAAGATTCATATGAACTTCCAGTTGGCTGGATTTATCTTGATACCCTTTTCTCACCTGTACACCGTGTGAACTACACAGTTACTAACAGTCGTGTTGGAAAGAGAACTGACTTTGATAAGTTAACTCTTGAGGTTTGGACAAACGCTGGTGTTGAGCCAACAGACGCGGTTGCTCTTTCTGCGAAAATCCTACGTGATCAATTGGCAGTATTTTTAAATTTCAAAGATGAAGATATGGTTATTGAAAGTAAGCCATCTTCAAATACTACAACTCCAACAAATGAATTTTTGTTGAAGCCAGTATCTGAACTTGAACTTTCTGTTCGTTCAGCTAATTGTTTACAAAACGCTAACATTAAATATATTTACGAACTCGTATCAAAGACAGAAGGCGAAATGCTTAGAACTAAGAACTTCGGAAGAAAATCTTTAAACGAAATTAAAGAAATTCTTTCAGTTATGGGCTTAGGACTTGGAATGAAAGTAGATAACATCTTGAAAGGCCAAAACGCTAACTAAGCGCCTTTCTATTTTAGAGGTAGAACATGAGACACGGAAATTATAAAAATCACTTAGGCTTAAATACAACTCATAGAAAGGCTCTTTTGAGAAACCTTGCTATTGAATTGATTGACCACGGTAAAGTTAAGACTACAGCTTCAAAGTGCAAGGCTCTTCAGCCATTCTTTGAAAAGCTAGTTACTCTCGCTAAGGAAGATACATTAGCTAATAGAAAACTTGCAATATCTAAACTTAACAGCGCAATCGCTGCTAAGGGCTTATTTGATAACGTAGCACCGAAATTCAAAACTAGGAAAGGTGGCTATACAAGAATTCTAAAAATTGCTGATACGAGAGTAGGCGATGGTGCTCCAATGGGCATGATTACACTTGTAGAGTAATCTCATTTTAAAAAAGCAAAATTGAAAAGCCTTCTAGACAACTAGAAGGCTTTTTCATTTGAGGCAATATGAATACAAAAGTTTTAATTGTTCTGGCTCTTTTGTTACTTTCTGGAAGTTATATTTTATTCAACTCTCAAAAGTTAAAGCAATTGAGTCAAACAGAGATAACGACTAGTTTGGTAACTGAGCTTCCTGAAATGTCCGTTTCGACATTGGAGGGGACGAGTGTAAAGCTTTCGGATTTTTATAAACAGGATAAAAACCTCCTATTGGTACATTTTTGGGGTTCTTGGTGTGGTCCATGTGAAACTGAGTTTCCATCTCTTGTACACTTTATAGAGGGTTTTAAAGAGTCACCATACGTGTTCCTTCTGGTTGCTGTAAGTGATAAGGAAGTAGACATAAAAAAATTTTTGGCCAAGCATCCTTTGCCGGCCAATGCTTTAGTGCTGATGGATCTAAAGGATCAGTATCTTGAGAAGTTTGGGGCGGCTAAGGTCCCTGAGACATTTGTCTTTAATCAGGGGAAAAAATTAGTGAAACATTTCCTTGGACCACAGGACTGGTCTCAACCTTACTTGACTGATTTGTTCAAGGGCTCTTTTAAGTAATTGTAAATACTTTGGTCTATTTTCTGTAAAAAGATTCATCAGCGGTCTCAGTTTAAGTGTTAAGTTTTTTGATAGTTTTCCGAAAAGTGTCTAAGAAATGAAGAGTTTGATCATTAACGATCACGACTTATATCTTAGAGAGGAAGCTATGATTGACTGGAAAACAATAAAAGATCTCCATGTAATTAAAAAAATGGAATCGATCGTGAGTCGCTGGTTTGGCGTAGACATGATCTTCACTGATGAGCATGGGCGAATCCAGAATGGTGTGGCTGAAAAAAGTCATGATTTCAAAAGTCATTTCTTCAAAGTACAAATGCATATGGGCTACGGCCATGAATATATCGGGCAAGATATTGAGAAAGCCTATGAGCAAATCACAGAAGGTGGCCAAAACCTTGTAGTGTTTGAGTCATTCTTTACAGGCATCAAAGGGATTGCTTGCAAGATAGAGCTGGACGGAGAATTTTTGGGAGCAGCTTTTGTTTATCCATTCGTCGACGATACCGCTTCACCGGAAATATATGCCAACATTGTAAAAAAGATGGTTGAGTGTGGAGCATCAGAAGTTGATGCTAAATCTTCAGTCGATAGTTTGAAAAAGTTGGCTTTGACTCAGCAAGATTACTTGAAAGAACTTTCAGAAATCGTGGCTGAAGAGATTTCAAGTTTTCATGGTGAAATTTCAAAGCGTGAAGAGAGAATTTTAGAATTAAATAGTGAAGTTGGGAATCGATACCGCTATCACAACATGATTGGTAAATCTAAAAAAATGCAAATGGTTTATCGTTTGCTAGAAAAGATTTCAAGTTCTGAGTCTACCATTCTTATTCAAGGTGAAAACGGTACTGGTAAAGAATTAGTGGCAAAGGCAATTCATTACAATTCTCCTCGAAAAGATGCAGTCTTTATTTCACAAAACTGTTCAGCGTTTAACGATAACCTACTCGATTCAGAATTATTTGGTCACGTAAAAGGATCTTTTACGGGAGCAGTTAAAGATAAAAAAGGTCTCTTTGAAGTCGCAAATGGTGGAACGCTTTTCTTAGATGAAATTGGTGATACATCATTAACAATGCAGGTGAAATTGCTTCGCGTACTTCAGGAAGGAACTTTTCTTCCAGTTGGTGCTACTCAACCGAAAAAAGTAAATGTGCGAGTGATAGCTGCTACCAATAGAAATTTAAAAGAAATGATTGCAAAAGGTGAGTTCAGAGAAGATCTTTACTACCGTATTAACGTCATCAACGTTGGTCTTCCATCATTGCGTGAAAGAAAAGAAGACATCCCGATTCTGGTTGATTTCTTCTTGGAAAAACGTTGTGCTGAATTGGGTGTTGGTGCAAAACAATTATCGAAAAAATGTTTGGAAAAAATGCTCGACCATACATGGCCTGGTAACATTAGAGAGTTGGAAAACGAAGTTGAGCGTTTAGTGGTTCTAGCTGGTGATGATAAAATGATCAACCCAGATATGCTTTCTGGTCGTATCCTTGATTCAGGTGATCAAGCGACAGGAAGTGGAAGTGGAATCAAAGGCTTTAAGACGACAGGAACATTAAAAGAAGCGATGGAAGAACTAGAAGTTCTGATGATAAAAGAAGGACTGAAGCGCTGTAATTTTAATAAGTCTAAGTTAGCTAAAGAACTTGGAATTAGCCGTGCTGGTCTAATTATGAAAGTAGAAAAATACGAGCTAGATAAGCGTAAAAAAGCTGTCGGCGAGTAAAGTAAATTTAAGAGCAAAAAATTGATCTCCCGAAGCCGGTAAGGTATAAAACTTTACCGGCTTTTTTGTTTTTTGTGAAGGTATCCGAGGGAGATTATTATGCTCAATGTTATAGAACAAAAACGTGCTCAATTAGAGAAACTTAATGAACAAGCTGAACTTGGTGGCGGTGTTGAAAGAATTGAAAAACAACACACTCAAGGAAAATATACTGCTCGTGAAAGAATTGAGCGTTTAGTAGATCCCGATTCTTTTATAGAATTCGATAAATTCGTTACTCATCACTGCAATCAATTCGGAATTGACCAAACTAAATACCTGGGTGACGGCGTTGTTACAGGTGTGGCGACTATCAATGGTTCCCAGGTAGCCATTTTCTCTCAAGACTTTACTTGTTGGGGAGGTGCACTTGGGGCAGCTCACGCAAGAAAGATCTGCAAGGTGATGGATTTTGCCTTAGAAAATCGTATTCCGGTTATTGGGATGAATGACTCTGGTGGGGCACGTATTCAAGAGGGAGTTGAGTCTCTTGCGGGTTATGCAGAAATTTTTTACAGAAACGTTCAGTGCTCAGGGGTTATACCTCAGATCTCATTGATTTTAGGGCCATGTGCTGGTGGTGCAGTTTATAGTCCGGCAATGACTGATTTTATTTTCATGGTGGATAAAACTTCTTATATGTTTGTTACTGGGCCAGAGGTGATTAAAACTGTAACCCATGAAGAAGTTACAAAAGAAGCTCTAGGTGGAGCGACTACTCATAATGAAAAATCGGGAGTAGCTCATTTTAAATGTACAGATGAAGATGAATGTTTCGAAAGAGTGAGAGAACTTCTATCATTTATACCTCCTTCCAATTTCAAAAAACAAAAGGCTCGTCTAACTTCAGACAACGTTAAGCGTGAAAACAGTAAGCTTAAAAGTGTTATTCCTGATAGCGCGAAAAAGCCTTATGATATGAAAGAAATCATTTTTGAAATTGTAGATGATAGTCATTTTCTAGAAGTTCAAAAAGATTTTGCCAAAAATATATTGTGTGGATTTGCTTCAATCGGCGGTATCAAGATCGGAATCGTTGCTAATCAACCTGCTTATTTGGCTGGTGTCTTAGATATAGATTCCTCTGTTAAGTCTGCCCGTTTTGTTAGGTTTTGTGACGCTTATGATATTCCTATTTTGACTTTAGTTGATGTACCGGGATTTTTGCCTGGAACAGTTCAAGAATATGGAGGAATCATTCGCCATGGCTCTAAGCTGCTCTATGCTTATTCAGAAGCCACAGTTCCACTAGTAACACTCATTACAAGAAAGGCTTATGGCGGAGCCTATGATGTTATGGCTTCTAAACACATTCGTGCTGATATCAATCTTGCATATCCAACTGCAGAAATTGCGGTGATGGGAGCTGAAGGTGCTGTTAATATTATTTTTAAAAATGAGTTAACAGGGTTAAAGGGTGAGGCTTTTAATAAAAAGAAAGCTGACTTAGTAGCTAATTATGAGACTGAATTTGCCTCACCATACAAAGCAGCTGAAATTGGCTACGTTGATGAAGTGATTATGCCGGAAGAGACAAGATTCAAGTTGTATCAATATTTCAACATTCTAAAAGATAAAAAAGTAAATCGTCCAAAAAGAAAACATGGAAATATTCAACTATGAAAAGAATATTAATTATTAATCGTGGTGAGATAGCAATAAGAATAGCCAAAGCAATAAGAGAGCTCGGGCATGTTGCTGTTGGAGTTTGGACTGATAACGAAACTGAACCACCTCATCTAGAATATTGTCATGAATGGGTTCATTTAGTTGGTAACTCAAATACAGAAACATATTTGAATGTACCAAAGATTATCGACATCATTAAAATATATAAAATAGATGCTGTTCATCCAGGTTATGGATTCTTGTCTGAGAACACGAAATTCTCAGAGGAGATAAGTAAATTAGGAGTGACTTTTATTGGACCTAATCCTGGTAGTATTTTGCAAATGGGTGATAAAGCCATTAGTAAAAAAATAGCTAAAGAAAATGGTGTTCCGGTTGTTCCTGGGTCTGTGGGTGAAGTAAATACGATCGAAGAAGCTATAAAAATTGCTAATGAAATCAAGTATCCAGTACTACTTAAAGCCGTTGCAGGTGGTGGTGGAAAAGGTATGAGAACCTGTGCAACGGACGCGGAAGTAAGAGCCAATTTTGATTCGGTCAGAAGAGAAGCAAAAACTTCATTTGGCTACGAAGGTATCTTGGTTGAAAAATTTATTGTTAATCCTCACCATATTGAAGTGCAGGTTCTAGCTGATAAGAAAGGCAATACTTACCATTTATATGAACGTGAATGCTCAATTCAACGTAGACACCAAAAAGTAGTGGAAGAAGCACCATCACCTTTTATTGGTGAAGATGAAAAGCTTCGTTTAAATATTTGTGAAACAGCCGTTAAGTTAGCCAAGGCTGTGGGATATGATTCTGCTGGAACTGTAGAATTTATTATGGGCGAAGACCGCTCATTTTATTTTCTAGAAATGAATACTCGTATTCAAGTTGAACATCCAATCACCGAAGAAATTACGGGAGTTGACCTACTTACCTCCATGATTCAAATTGCTCTTGGCGAAGAATATGGAATTAAATCCCAGGCAGAGATTACTAAAAAGGGACATTCAATTGAATGTCGTATTTGTTCTGAAGATCCAATCACAATGCTACCTGCTCCAGGGACTGTTACAGGCTTTGAATTTACCTTTCCACAGGGTGTGCGTTTTGATCATTGTATTTACAATGGATATACCGTTACACCTGATTTTGATCCAATGGTTGGAAAACTAATTGTTCGTGCCTTGAATCGTCAGTTTGCCTTGAGGAAAATGCGTTCTGCTTTAGACGGATTATTAATAGAAGGATTAAAAAACAATATTCCACTCCATAAAAAGATTTTTGAGAATAAAACTTTTATCGAAGGACATTATTCAACCAATTTCTTAGCGACTGAAAAGCCGCAGTCACTAATCTCTGTGGTTCCTGATCTTGAACTTTTAAAACAGAAAATGGTGAGTGTCGAAATTAACCATTTAATGAATAATTTTTAGGAAAAAAGATGAGATATTATTTTGTAGGTGAAGAAGAATTAGTTTTTGATATCAAAAAAACAGTTAGAAAAAGTTCTAATCTTTATCAATTTCATGTATTAAGCCAGAAGGACTCTGTTGAAAAGGTTATGACAGTAAGAAAACTTGCCGGAAAACTTTACTATTCAGACAATGGCGTTTCTTGGAAAAAAATAGCTGAGATGAGATCTCCACATACTGTACTTCATACTAATCAACATCTAACACTTTTTCGCGGATTTAAGCCCTCAACTTTTTCTACGGGTGAGGCAGGAGATTTAGTAACTCAAATGCCAGGGAAAGTCGTGAAGATCATTGGTTCTTTAGGGCAGAAAGTTAACCAGGGTGATACGCTTGTCATAATTGAAGCGATGAAAATGGAAAATGAAATTAAAGCTGGAACGACTGGAATTATTAAATCAATACACATTAAAGAAGGCCAAGCTTTAGAAGCCGGCTTTACCATGATGGAAATTGAAGTGGAGCCTACATGAGTAAACGTATTACCAGTTCGGGGATAGAAATTCCGTTAGTGCTTGAATCCTACGAAGGTAGATCTCATGGCGAGAAACCAGGTTTCTACCCTTATACAAGAGGTGTTCATTCTTCCATGTATCGTGAGAGACCATGGACAATGAGGCAGTATGCTGGATTTTCAACTGCAGTTGAATCAAACAAGAGATATAAGGAACTACTCGCAAAAGGAGCCAAAGGACTTTCTTGCGCTTTTGATCTACCAACACAAATGGGTTACGACTCTGACGATATGATGAGCCAAGGGGAAGTAGGAAAAGTTGGTGTTGCGATCGATTCTATTGCTGATATGAGAGAACTTTTTGATGGTATTGATCTTAGTGAAGTTTCAACTTCAATGACTATCAATTCAACTGCTTCAATTTTGCTTGCTCTTTATGAATGTGTAGCGGAAGAAAAAGGTGTGAGTTCTCAAAAAATTTCTGGAACTATTCAAAACGATTTACTTAAAGAATACATTGCAAGAGGAACTTACATTTATCCTCCAGAGCATAGCTTAAGAATTATTACAGATATTTTCTCCTACTGTGCTAAAAATATCCCCAAATGGAATACCATTTCTATCTCAGGTTACCATATTAGAGAGGCTGGTAGTACAGCCGCTCAGGAAATTGCTTTCACCCTGGCCAATGGTGTGACTTATGTTGAAGCAGCTCTCAAAGCAGGCTTGAAAATTGATGAATTTGCTCCACGCCTAAGTTTCTTTTTTAACGTTCACAATAATTTTTTAGAAGAAATAGCGAAATTTAGAGCAGCCCGACGAATGTGGGCAAAAATAATGAAAGAGCAATTTCAGGCGCAAAATGAGAAATCATTGATGCTCCGATTTCACTCTCAAGTTGCAGGCTCTACCTTAACAGCTCAGCAGCCTTTCAATAATATAATTCGAGTTAGTTTACAGGCCATGGCCAGTGTCCTAGGTGGAACACAAAGTCTTCATACAAATTCTTATGATGAAGCTTTGCAATTACCAACAGCAAGTTCAGCCGAAATTGCTCTAAGGACACAACAAATTATTGCTCATGAGTCTGGTGTCGTTGATACAGTTGATCCTTTCGCAGGATCATACTATATCGAGTATCTGACTGATGAATTAGAAAAGCGCGCCCAAGAATACATCGATATCATTAAATCTAAGGGTGGTGTGGTCGCTTGTATTAATAATGGGTACATTGCAGGCGAAATTATGAATGCAGCCTATGATGCTCAAATGAGAATTGAAAGAAAGGAAGATGTCGTTGTCGGTGTTAATAAATATACAGAAGGGGAGAAGACGACAATCCCAAGTAATAAAATTGCAAGCATCGTTGAGAAGTCGCAAGTGGAAAAACTTAAGATCTTCAAAGCGGCTCGCAATCATGAGCTTGTGATAAAAGAACTTGAGCAATTAAAAATTGCTGCAAAAGGTACTGAGAACTTAATGCCTTTTATAAAATCATGTGTAAAGAATAACTGTACTTTAGGTGAAGTTTCTCACGCGCTAAGGGCAGTGTTTGGAACTTATCGACCAAATGTAAAATTTTGAAATAAAAAAAGGCGCCTCGTGCGCCTTTTTATTTTGTACTATAAATGCAAAATTAAAAGTTCCAACAAGGTTCACTCCAATCATCGAGTTCTTGCTTCTTCTTAATGAAGTCCATATTAAGTGCTTTCGCTTTAGGACAAAATACACTGGCATCTAGACTGTATTGAATTCCAAATACTGGCTTCCCTTTTGCTATGAATGGAGAAAGCATCGAGCATTCATTAAAGTCAAAGCACTCCTCATTAACAGAGAAGTCAAAAACATCTACAAGTTCATTAATTTGGTTTAGATCATTTTTGAGTCCGATAGAAAGACCAAGTTTGTGAGCTTCAAAAGCGAGCATTCTATTATAAGTAAGCTGCTGTTCACCAGTAATAGGAAAGCCGGTAGAGTTCGTGTAGCCATCAACGTTATCAGGATCAACTGCATCGCAACCTTTTTGTTTTGCTTGCGCAATTCTGTTGACCATAATAGGGCGAAGAATTTCTATTTGGCGTACATCTAGCCATCTTTCTCCATCCCATCCAGATAGTTTTTTACCAAGGACAGATGCCGGAAATTGAGAAAAGTCTGGTCTCCAATTTTCAGATGAACCTGCGGAGAAATAACAAATGACTTTTTTGCCTAAAGCGTGAAGGCTAGCAATAAATTGAGGAGTGTTATCAAACAAATCCAAATCGTAGATTTGAATTTCAGGTTTCACCACAACCGCGTTGGCAAATTGAATATCCCATTTTGTACCTATCGTTGGTTGCCACCATGATCCCGGAGGAGGAGTTACTGTTGGGGTAACTGTAGGAGTAGGGGTTGGAATGACACCTTGATAATTAAGGGCAAACAGGTCCAGATCGATATTGTCTTTTCCGCTAATGGCTTTTACTCGAAGTTTTGCAGTTCCATCTGCAGCAAAGACAGTGTCCATTTTACCTAATTTAAAACTAAAAAATGTCCATTTCCAATCTTTAGCAGCGCTGTTATTGCCAATTTGTTCCCACACCGTAGACCCTGGTCTCATGATTTCAAAAGACCATTGATCATTCTCAAAAGTTGGTCCTTTATAATTTATGACCAAAGAAAAATCAGTTGTATTATTAACTGCAGTCGCGGCAACTCTAAAAATATAGACAACTTCAAGTTGCAGAGAAGCTGGAGAGAGTTCAACGTATTTTTCGAATTGATCTTGAGACCTTTTTAAATCCTGAAAACCAAGTGTCGCGATATTGGTGTTACTTACATTTCCCAGAACTGCATCTTGTAAGTGTGGTGCGAGGTTAGTTGTAGAATTTGCAGGAGTCGAAGGGTCACATGCAATCAAGAAAATGATGAAAAGTCCTAGTAGAAAAATAGACTTCATAAATTAACCTTTAGAATTGAGTACTATATTAATTTTGAACTTTATAAACTGATAACTGTCCACTAGTAAACTTTTTTTCATAAGTTTGATCAGTGCCATAGGTCTCGCCCTTCCAGCTCTCAATTACTGCCCGTGAAGGTACTGTAATCCAAAGCGAACAAGAGTTCTTAGTGTTTACTTTGAGGGACTTAACATAGGTTAAATCAGTTTCTTGCCATACTTCAGCTTCACAATTATCCAACGCTTCTCTTGCTTGGTACATTGGTGCGAGAACATCCATTTTTTCTGATAAGACGGGAAGTGTTGAATACCTTCTAAGCTCTGAGAGGACGTTTTTTATCCAATAACCTACAAGGCTTTCTCTTTTACCTGAGGTGCTTGCCCACGAACGAAGATTGGCTTGATGGAACATATATGGAGAGTATTCGTAGCTTAACAGCTGTTTTACAACTCTTAGTTTTTCACGCGAGAAAATTTCTTCTGGCGTACTGTCACGGCCAAAATATTTATTGTAGATTAAATTATATTCATCAGCTAGTTCATCTGGCTTACTAGTGTTGTAGTAAATTTCTGTGGCGTATCTTGGAACAATATAAATTCCAGCATATCCATTAAAATCTTTGGTTGTGTAAAGCCCGTGATGGATATTGTTTGGAACTAATTCGTCTCTAGTATTATCGCCCACGCAGTATTTTAAACCAACTTCATCCATGGCCTTTAGAGCTCCGGGATTAAAGAGTCCTGAAATTCTTGGTGTCACTATGCTATTTGCTGAAAACAATTGTTTTTGATTTTTAATGAAATCTTCAGCCACTAAAATATTTGTCGTAAATTCCCACTTGGAGCTTTTGTATGTCAACCAGTTGAGATCTCCATGGGTAAATGTATGGGTGAGCCAATAAAAGTCATTCAACCGTTCATGAGCTTTTCGCAGGAGAGAATCTTGAGCATATCCACCATGCTCCATGATGCCATTACCATTAAACGCCATATCTAATCTAAATTCGGGATTTTTAGCGAGAGGTCTTATTTCTTTTTCTTGTTGTTGTGTATAGTATTCTAGATCGTCTGCAGTAAGACGATAAACGAATTTATCAGGGTTTGGGCCTTCAACCGATGGGTCGTCATATTTTGAATAAAGACCAGTTGATAAAAATACATCATCTATATGAGCATTAAGGATAATGCGCCTTTTTCCGATATAAATATTTTGAGTGAGCCAGTTGATCCAACCTGAAGATAGAGCCGTGGAACTAGTAAACATAAAAGACTGTGAAAAGAAAAAGTGAATTTCTTCTCTATTATCTTCGAAATGAATTAAGGCAGAGGCTACAGCGGGCTTTCCTTCGTTGTCCAAAAAATCATTATAGTAAACAAGTGGTTTGGCCAATTTAGTATTTGTTAATTTCCCTGCATATGCCCAAGAACCAATGAGATCAAAATAAACATTTTTAGGGTAGGCAGCATCAAATTTTTTAAAAGTATCTGTAGGCAAAAGTTGAACTGTTTTCCCTGGGTTTTCTAAAGGAGAATTTTCAAATCCGATAGTTGGATTTGGATAAGTATAAAGTGAAACTGTACGGATTTTAAAATCTACTGAGAATTGGTGGAATGTATTCCATTCATCAGGAGTAAGTGCACTTTGAAATAAACCCTCAGCGTTGGCATAGGCTAATTGACCGGTGGAAAGAATAATTCCGTAGTAGAGTGCCTGCCCAAATTCATTAATCAGTCTTGGGAGAGTTTTTGTTTTAATTTTATTTTCGACAATAAAATGGTGTTCATATTGAATCCCATAATTGTTTAGTACTTTCTTGGCTAAAGTTATCGTAGGCTCAAGGGCTTCATCATTTGAAGCAGAGAGAATGAGAATTTTCATTCTGCGTAGATAGGTCTTGGGTGTACCGTTGATCAAAAGAGACTTGAACACAAACTGATTATTTAATTGCTTTAAATTCCCCATAGGTGAAATTGGGGAATTTTCTTTGATGTAATTTAATTTAACTATGGCTGGAGGTGGTTCGAAACCAAGCCTCTGTGGTGGGCCGTGATTACAAATAGTCTCTGCACTTGCGAAAGAACTAAGAAAGAAAATGAGTAGAGCGAATTTTCTAAGTAGCATTAGTTACCTTTTAGTAAAATGGGAGTCACTCTAGTTCCCTGGATGAGGTATCCTTTAAAATCATTATTAGGAGTTAATGCTCCTCTTAGAAATGCCCAATTATTGTCGGCTGGATTTTTTAAGACAAAATCACAGTAGGTTGATGCTACAAAACAAGAACCTTTTGTTTCAAAATGTAATTTAGATTTTGTTTTAGCAATTTTCATTGTTAGGTCAAAAGTAGCAAAACCAGTTTGGATAACTTCGATCGCATAATTTAGTTTTCCAACTAATCCACTAAAAGATGGAGCGATTGGGCCAACTCCTTCAATCGCTGGAAGCTTTTGAAGGTATTTTACTTTAACTGCTTGGTTTCCGTTGTCATTAACAATAGCACCATTTAGACCAATATTGGCATCTGTGGCCAGGGACAATTCAAGTTGTGCTTCAGAAGGTTCAGGTCGTCCTTCTTTATCTATAGAAAAAAAGGTAACTTTATTTTGTTCAGCTGAATATTCAGCACAAGAAAATGAACTAATATTATCAGTGTAAGAAGTCATTAAATGGGCTTCCATATTCCATGGAGTAGAAGCTAAAACCCATAGGTAAAATGTTTCTTCACCCTTTTGTATTGAATATAATCCTTCTGGTAACTTCTTATTTGAAATCTGTGCTACTGCAAGTTGCTTAATAAGTGACCTTAGTTTAATTTTGCTTTCTTTAAAAACCCATTCTTGAGGTAGATTTAAACATTTATTGAGTAAGTCTGTAACAGCGGGAACCGTATTGGCTGCAATTTGTTCAGCTCTAAGATTTGTTAAAAACTCAATTAGATTTTGCCAATCTTTTTGGGTTAGAAATCCAGAAAGAATCAAGATGTCGTTAGTATCAATGATGAGATTGTACTGAAGTAAGTCCATTATTTGTGTAAGTAAGGTTTCTCCTAATGATGCAGTCAATTGTAGTGAGCTATCATCATGAATGTCTGACATACGTTTAGCTACAGCAAGACTCACTTTGAAAAGCTTGTGTTTTAAATCTGGATTACGAAGCTTCCCCCAATCATAAGCTGCAAATTTAAGAATCGTGTCGAGAGTTTCAGTACTCTCAATGTTATTAATTTTTTTTACAAATGAGGCTTCGCTGATATTGTTAAAAAATAAATATAGATATTGGCTGAGAATTTTTCCCTGTAAAGCCTCCGATGTGTTTTTTAACATTAAAGAAACGACTTTTCTTTGAGATATAAAATGCGTCAAGGCTTCTGCTTTGCTGTAAAATTTGTCCCAGCCAGCTAAATCACGATTATCGTTTAGTATATTTTCCATTTGAGTTCCGATAGCTGTGTAAATTGTCTCATCTGTTCCCCAGTTGATATAAAGTTCAATTTGAGATTCAGATAGATAATCTAATTGAAAACGGCTAGCAAGGCATCCTGTTAGGTATTCTGCCAATTCAGTAGTTGGACTAATTCCGAATTCTGGATATTGTAATGATACTTCAATGCTTTTTAAATTTGGCAGCATTTCAAGATAAGTTAAGTTGTCTTGAATACTTCTTCTTTCCATTGCGGAATTTCTTATTTCATATATGACATCTACAAATTCAAATCTACTTTTTTGAGCCAATTTATATAATTGATCAGGCGTTTTTAAGTCTGGCAATGCTACTTGAGCAAAAGCTTGAGTAAAGCTAAGTAAGAGAAAAATACTTAATATTAGTTTCATGAAAAGAACTCCACTTCACCTTGCTTGAGATTGATGCTTAAAGAGCGGTAGATGTTTCCGTAGGCTTTCATTACATGATTAATGTTATAGCCATCTTGAACTCTCACCAGAGCATTCTCAGAAAATGTATTGTACTGATTTTTATCGTCTAAAAGTTTCATAATATTTTGTGCCAGTAACAGAGGTTTTTTTGGTGGCGACATAAATCCGCACGGTCCTGTTTTTGCTAACTCATTATGAATAATGTCTGCAACTGAACCGACTTCAGTGCTTACCACTGGTAGCCCAGTAGCCATTCCTTCTAGAGAAGCCATCGGTAATGCTTCAGAGTGACTGGAAAGAACGATAAGATCTGTTTGTCCTAAATATTCTTGCACTTTTTTAGGTCCACAAAAGATAACCACCTTTTGTAATTGATAGCTTTCCACTTTATTCATGCAAGATTTGAAATAAGACATATCTTCATCAGTTGGGCCAACAAGTTCTATGCGAAAAGACTGTTGCCAGTTTTCCTTCATGTATTTTGCGGCTTCAATAATATCGAGAATTCCTTTTACTGGAACGATTCGTCCTATTAAGGATATGACCCAAATATGATTAGGCATTTGTCTTAGACTTGCTCTAAATTTTTGCGCTTCTCTGGCTAAACTAAAATCTTGGAAGTGAATACCATTGGGAATGATGCTTGAAATGCTGAGCGGAGAACCGAGTTGTTGTGCCTCGCTTGCGATCCTTGGATAAAGATAAGAAATGCTAGCTGCTTGGTTGTAAGTCCAGGTACCTATAAGTTCAAACCAACCTTGCCAAGCTTTTCTCTTCAGATCAAATGCAGAGACTTGTATGTTCTTTTTGGCGTACTTATTTTTTCTAAAATTAAAGTCTTCGTTTAAAGCATTTTTTACATCACGAAGATAAAGAGAATGCTCAGTTAAGAAAAAGGCGCCTTGATTTTGAAGTGATGCTAAAGAGGCTGCAAATCCAGCATATCCTTGTGTATGTGAATGATAAACTCGAGCTGCGGGGTATTGAGTTTCAGTTAAATTATAAAAGATATGAATCAGTTCCTTTTGAAGCCAAAAAAGATCATTAAGAGACATGTTTTCTTTTGCGAACATGGTGAGTAATAATTCAAGGAAAGTATTTGAGCTTAAGATTTGTTTAAGGCTGGTTTTACGAGTACTAGGATTTAGATAATTAAAATAAATCTTTTCAAATCCCTTAGTTTTCCCAAGTTTTAAATCCTCAACTGCGAGAAATAATTCATTTGTCACTTTTGCATTAAAAGATTCATTGGTAAAATTGGTAAAAAAACTAGAATTATGATCTTTCTTTTTTTCATTGAGAAAAAGAGTCTTGGTCCATTTTATTTGGGGTAGAGCTGGATATTTTGATTCCAGTCCAACTTTAACATCCCATCCGATATAAATAATTCCAAAGGTAAGATGTGGATGGGCTTCGATGATCTGATGAATAACAGTTGAAACCCCTCCGCGAATAAATGGATAGGTACCTTCAGTGAACAAAGCAACATCAACAATTTCTTCACCAGGTGAAGAAATCATTTTAGGTTTTATATCTACTGATTTGTCTTTGGAATTATTTTCGGGGACATTAATCCCCACCTCTCTCATGAATTGAGAAAAACTGGTGAAGCGGGTACGGCGTAAAACCTTGAGGGCCATAAATCGAGTTTCCTTCCAACTGAGGTCAAGACAGCAATGGATTCATTACTAGTGTAGCTATCAAAGAGTACACCAAGAGGCGAGTCTGCCTCTATAGACTGGATAAAATCTATAGAGCTAATATCTGATTCGTACTCGAGAAAAAGAATTGAGACATGTGGTGCTTTATGAAGCAGCAAAGGTACCTGTATTTTAAGTGTGTTATAGAGCCAATCGTGGGCTCCTTGGCTTAATCTCAGGGCGGAGCTTGGCCCTACATCTTCAATTAGTACAGCTTTCAATTTGTCGCTCTTTTTAGACCAGAATGGGAATCCGCGATTAAATATGTATGAAAAATTCTGGGGAAGCCTAGTTTCTAATTCATCCAGAAAATTAAGTAAGATCTTTTGTCTTTGAGGGTTATCACTCCATACATCGAGATCATCCACAAATAAGCCTTGAACCCCAAAATGGGACATCAATTCAATGGCCTTTAAAATGAGTATTTCTCTATGCATAGGTCGTTTTAAATCTAAAATATAACAATCCCATTCGGCCTGGTATTCAGCAAAAACAATCTCTTCAGGAGGGAGATGACAGAGGCTTTTTGGGACTTTACAGCTATTCCAATAAAGATAACGATCGGCAAGAGGGAAATATTCAGCAAAGACGCCTTGTTGAACGAGAGGATGGTAATCTTGTAAAATGATGTAACTGTCCGAAAGCCCCAAAGTTGTTGAAAGCGGAGGTGTTTCTAAACCATAATAAAAAAGTACGTCTTTTTTTCCTAGCATGGGACCCTAATTAGAAAAATAACTTAAGTGAGGGCGCTTCCATTTTCTTCTCGCCATCAAAACAAACATAAATGCTATATAACAAAAAGCCATTAAATAATGTTCAAAGAATATCATCTGATCTTGTCCTCTCCAAACCACCAGTAGAAAGAAGAAAAATAAGGCTGCTGCCATCTTAAAAAATAAAGAAAAAGCTCTTAGCAGAAGAAGAGTATTGAAAATGACCGTAATAATTGTCATGAATAATGTTAACAAATGAGTCAAGAGCACCATTTTCCAGTCCATTTTTTCAGCCACAATAGCCATTGTACAAGAAATGCATGAAAAAAAGACTAGTAGACCTAAGATCTCAAAAAATGTTTGTTTTACTAATAAATAGGTATAATTTTTCCACTCCAAATAATGTTGGATGGATTTATTATTGATAGATGAAATAGTATTAGTTAGAACCTTTTCCAACTGTGGAAGACGGAAAATATAAAAATAATTCAGAGCCAATAAACTTGGAATGAGAGATATAAAGATATAGAGCGGGTTCGTCTGTTCTTTTTGTAGAAGATAAAAAGTTACTTTATCAAACCACAAGATTAATCCGACAATTAATCCACATAAAAGCCAGAACATATAGTTTCTTTTAGAGGTTTTAAATGCCTTTTCTCCCGTACTTTTAGGAGCTACCAAAATAATGACAATGATTCCGGATAGCGGAGGAAGAAACCAAAGTTGAGGAAAAATAGCCAAGGCCAAAAAGTATCCCCCCCAGCTAAGTAGCCAGATATCGAATCTTTTTAGGGTTAGGGGTAAGACCATAAATTGAGAAAAAAGTACCTGGCAAAAACATATTAAAATCAGGGAAAGAGTAAACATCCAAGGTACTGGATAAAAAGTTCTAAAAAGTAATCCACCTAGTGTTGTAAGAATCAAAGGGGCATAAAGATTTTTTCTGATTAGATGATAAAGCATTGAGGCAGTTCGAATCTTTCCATTAACGTAAATTTCTTGTCCTAGCTCAATGTAAAGCGGCATACAGCAAGCTTGCGCAAGCCAAGGAGCAAGAACTGCTCCAGCCAGTAGTAAATCGAAGACAGGGCGGTTACCTACTTGCTGATCCAAAAATGATTGACGATGGTAGCTAATGATAATTGAGATAACAACCAGTGGAACTAATTGTATGAAATACTCACAGATTTTTCTGTAGTTTTGAGGCACAATACTTACTATATCTAGGAAACGTAAGCCTAAAGAATGTTGATTCACTTTCATGGGACATTTATAGCCATTTTTTTCAAACTTTTGATAAAAATCAGCTGAAAGTGAAAATTATACAATTTTTGATTTTAATCAATAGTGAGACTCTATGAAAATGTTCTTATTTCTTTTTCTCCTTGCCCCACTCCAGGCCTTTGCCTACCAAGCCTACTGGACAGATGCTCTGGTAAGGCGTTTTGGCGATGGTGGAAAACTCTATAATCAAGAAATTGCAAGAGTTGGGGCCAGCTATTCTAAGGATAATAAAGGTATTTGGGGAAAGTTTGATCGCATTGAAAACAATGCTTTTGGGCATGCCTATGCTGGGGATATAGGCGGGGTTTACCGTTACGGATCTTATTCAACCACGGCAGGTATTGGTTACGGAAGTGACTATCACCTACGATCTAATCGTCTTTATATTCTTGAGCAGCGTTTATATACTTTTAATGAGCGTTTGACGCCAATGATTGGATATGCACGTGAAGAATACTTAGGAACACCCCAAAGTTATTACGATTTTTATCGACTGGGTTTGACTGGTTTTGCGACCTCAAGGTTTTTAATTTCTGGGCAAATCCAAAAGATTGAAAATACTTTTAGCGATACAGACTATCGAAAAAAAGGAGTGGGGGCACAATTAATGTTTCTCTATCAGCAACCAAAATGGATGGGACAAGCAGGTATCATTCACAATTGTTTGGGCCAGACCGCTAGTTGTGGTGGCTCTAAGGATATTTATGAAGAATGGCTGTCAATGGGGCAGTGGAGTTTTAAGCCAGGTTGGTACCTAAGAGGTAGTTTTAGTTATATAAAACAATCTTCTCGATTTATAGCCCCATTCAGTGGTCAAGTTTTAAACAGCGTTGCCATCGCCTCGCAACTTTATAGCTTAGGTTTAATGTGTACCCTTCCTTAAGCGTTAGGAGAGCTTTCGACAAATTCGTTTGCTGGAAGAACAACTTCACCTTTTTTAATGGCCTTATTAATTCTTTTGTTTTCTTTCTTTTCTTCTTTCGATAGTTTGTCTTCAGGTGACTTCATCCAAAGTGTTGGGATTAGTTTTTCGTATGCTTTTCCTTGGAAAAGTAAACGTCTGTAGCTTGATTCTTGGGCAAGAATTTGGTGGCGCGAATCGAGTAATTCAGCTGTCGCTTGCATGTATTCCATCGTCGCTTCTGCCAAATCCTTGAATTCTGCAGCATTACTAAAAGTAATTTTTGCTTTAGCTAAGCTATAGTATCTCAATGATGATCCTTGAATATCGATGGCGCGTGATACGATGTCTTTTAGTAATGCCTGTTCTTGAAAAACCTGGTCTATCTGAGTATAAAATCTTTCTTTAAATTCCTTGAGCTCAAGATCAAGTGTTCTCTTGTTAGACTTAGCAATATCAATTTGTGCTTTATAACCTGCTCCCATTCCACTCTCGTGGTCTGGTGATGGAGAAAGGAATTCCCATTTTCTTTTCTTGATTGCATATTGTGCCGCTAATGAAAGGTATTCCCCTCCATTTATTTCTACTGCGCGATCAAGTGCCTTGGCTTTGAATTTGTTATAATCAATCGTTTTGATTTCAGGATTTAAATTAGGGAGTCTCTTAAAGACAAAACTTTTTCTATCTTCTTCTGATAAGCCAATGGCATGTCCTAGTTCTTGGATTTGTGCCCAATGAAGTTGTTTCAAGAGAGAAAGTTCTGTTCCAACTCGTTTATTTAAAATATCTAACTTTGCATAAGCGGTAAATGGAATTGGATTTACATCATCCTGAGAATGAATTGTCTTTAAGACAGCATCTAAGTCATTAGCTATTTTTTCGTAAAGTTCAATGGCCATGACTGTTTTATGTGTTTCTAAATACAAAACTTCAGTTGTATTGATGTTGTTTGCAATAGATGAAATATAAAATCTTTTTTCGGCTTCAAAAGCTAGCTTTGATTCTTTGAGGCCATACCAGTTGGAAGGGTAGATAAAACCAATGAGTGGCGCTATAAGTTGCAAAGGCATGAAAAAACCACTAGTTATGCCTCCCACTGAACCTAAAAGCACACCTAGATTAAAACTTGGAATTAAAGCTCCAACTTTCCTTGATACATTTCGTCGAGCTTCAAAAAGTTTCTCGAAGCTTTTTTGGCTGTTATAGCTTTGCTGACGGGCTTTTTCCGTTAGTTCTTCGCGCCCCCACTCAGCAGCCTGTAGTCTTGGAGAAGCTGCGTAAAGGGAAATGGTGAGGGCTAAAATGATGTTTAAAATTGATTTCATAATGATTTGATAGTCTCAAACTCCGACTCAATATTCATTTGAAATGCAGCGCTAGGGTAAAAAATGCAGTTTATGTATATAACTTTGACAGTTTGGGTTTTGAGAGTTTGAAAGTCTTTAAACGCTTGAAAGGGGGAAAGTTTTGCCCAGATTCAGGGGGAGACTGTCAGCTATTTGAAAACCTGTGGTAAAATAACTGAAGATTACTCATTCTTTTAAGGGAGTAAAGACTATCCATGGATGAAGCTCGAACTAGTAAAAAAAATCTCATTGTCAGCGAATCACTAAAATCTTTCTTTTTAGACTCACTTCTTGAATTGAATAAAAAATCCTTAAGTCCTGTTCCAATGGAAGCGCTCATATATTCAAGCGAAGTATTAAATACTTACGTTGATCCACTCAAATTTTTTGAAGTGAGTGATGAAGGTAAGGTGAAGCAAAAAATCCTGGGTATAAAATTGCTTGAAGCTTATCAAGTTGGTAGAGAAGAGCAGAAGAGAGTATACAAGGATGTTGGTGATTCAGCTCTGATCTTATGTGGAATGTTTAATGAATCTGTTAATCGAAAAATTCTTGATATAAATTATTATCATAAGATCGGAAAAATGGCTTATGGTAATCTAAATTCTTTAGAGCGAAAAGTTTATGATTACCCAGAGTTTTTTGAACTGATTTCTGATTCATTTTTAATTCTCACTATGCTCATTAATCAAGTTTCCAGAACTTCGGTTAAATCACATGACAAATTTATCAAGGATCTCATTAATCAAAACTTAAGCGATGAAGAAATGCTAGCCATAGGTGTTTTGCCTTCGAGAAATCAGAGAGAAAACTAGAGGAAGGAGTGAGATTACTCCCACTTCCTTCCAACTGTAATTTGATTAAATTCACAGTTTAAAAAATCTTTTAAAAATTCGTTAAATTCTTTGAGTTTTAACTTCTTCGCTTCTAGTTGTTTGTTCTTCGTAAAATCTAGACCTAGGCCTTGTAAAACAGGAACCGAATAAACATTGGCGTAGTCTTCATTTGTTTGGATATTAACTAGTGCCTGACCTTCGATGACTTTTTTAATTGTTTCAAACTCTTCAAGTTCAAGACCATTGACCTTTAAATCATTTAAAATTTTATAAATGGCTTCAATGGCGCGACCTGTTTTATCAAAACCACTGGCCATGAAAATACCCCAGTATCCAGCTTCAAGGGCGGACATTTGAACTGGTTGGACAGAGTAACAAAGTCCTTGGCGATCACGGACTTCCACAAAGAGATCTGAGCCTTGACCAGATAAGTGTGTTGTTAACATCTTAATCATGAGGTCTTCTTTTAATCCCAATTTATAGGATGGGCGACCTAGCATGATCTGCGTTTGCTCGCGATCAAATTCAATATGAAGCTTTTGTCCGAATTCGCCGTCTACTGGGCGACTCATTTTTTCTTCTAGCTCTCGCTTAGGCAGTCGATCGGTAAAATGTGAAACTAGATCGATGACCTTTTGTAGAGACAAGTCTCCGCAATAGGTAATGACCATTTCTTTTTCGTTTAAATGTTTTTGATGAAGTCGACTTAAGAACTCGCCAGAAAAGTGTTCAATATTTTCTTTTGGCCCTAGGTGTTCAAGGGCGTAAGGATGGTTTTTAAAAACTATTTTGTTAAGTGCTTTAAAACAATGTTTCACTGGATCTTCTTTTTGATTTTCAAGAATTCTGTATAGGATTTCTTTTTCATGTTTTAAAAACTTCTCTGGGAAATCAGGATTCATAAGGGCGCCATAGAAATATTCAAATAACTCTTCAACGTGTTCTGTTTGACCATGGGTAGTCAGTCCGTAAGCATTTTTTCCGGCAAACCCATTGAGGCTTGCTGATCTGTTTTCCAATGTGTTCTTAATGACATCATAATCTAAGCCATTAAAGCCCATTGTCACCATTTGAGTAAGTAGATTGAAAGCTCCATTATTTGATTCTACTTCATGGGCAACACCACCTTTCAGATAAGCATGCATGACAAAGGTAGGAGTCATGTTGTTAAAGCGATATATAAGTTTGATTCCTTTTTTAAGTTCTAGAACTTTGACCATTGGATCAAATTTAGAACGCTCTGATTTGTTTTCTTTAAATTTCGGTTTAGG
Organism: Bacteriovoracaceae bacterium; assembly: GCA_049318265.1. Lineage (GTDB taxonomy): Bacteria > Bdellovibrionota > Bacteriovoracia > Bacteriovoracales > Bacteriovoracaceae > JBEIOQ01. The sequence continues at coordinate 54,026 of JBMOGR010000002.1, read as the reverse complement.
AATAACCTTTAACTCTTTTGCTAAAGTTTGTAGGTGGACTTTGTACTGATCCTTTTTTTCTTCTTTTGGAATCTGAAGCGAGATGTGGGCATGACGTGAAAAAATTTCTTTAATGGCGTTATTTACTTCATCTGTTTTAGTCGCCTTAATACGCTCTACGAATTGATCTTCGCAATGAATATTTCCCGTTTGGGCAAATCCATGCCCCATAGAAAATGCAAAAGCTTCTAATGACTCTTTTTCATAAACTTTGGAAGCCACATATTGGTTTTTAATACGGTTAACTTCTTGGGCAGAAAATCCTTCTAGTTTTACTTTTTCAATTAAACCGAGTGTTGTCTTAACAATTTCCCCGATGTTTTTTTCTGGGAATACAAATCTTAGAAAGTGAGAACCGCCATGGTTAAAATACATCGTTGATCCAGAAACTGTACTACAAAGTGAAGTTTCGTGAACAAGGTCTGTATAAAAACGTGAAGACTCACCATGGGCCAGACAGTTAATCGCTAGGTCTTCTGCAGGAGTTCTCTCATGATTGTAGTCGTTGGACTCTAAGCAAAGTGTTAAAACACCTTGGCGAACTTCTTTGTTGTGAATATTTAAAGTGACTTTGGGAGCCATTTTAAATTTTCCAAATTGAGATTTTTTTCCACTCGGCATTTTGTAACGTTCGATAGTTTTTTCTAAAACTTTTTTATCTTTTAAATCACCCGCCACTACAAGCATTGAATTTTGGAGAGTATAGAAACTTTTCCTGAAATTCATTAGTTGTTTTTTGCTAAAGTTTTTAATGGTTTTTTCTTTTCCAAGGATTTGGTGACCATAGCCTCCGGTAAAGCATGAACTTTGTAACTCTTTGAAGGCAAATTGCGATGGGTTATCTAGCGAACGACGAAATTCTTCAAATACCACTTCTCTTTCAGCAGGAAAATCTGAATCTGCAAAGAGCGGATTTGATACCATATCCATAATGATTTCTATCGTATTTTTTAAATGTGTTACTGGTGCGTTGATGTAGTAGCAAGTGTAATCAAAAGATGTGAAGGCATTGATTTCGCCCCCAAATGATTCTACTTCTTTGGCAATCAAAGCTCCTGGCCTTTTCGCTGTTCCTTTGAAAAACATATGTTCTAAGAAGTGAGCAATTCCTTGATCTGCTTCTTTTTCAAGGGCACTACCTGCTCTAAACCATATCTGAACAGATGATGTTGTAGAGCCTTCTGAGTTAATGAATAAAGTGTTCAGTTTGTTCTTCAGTATTTTTTGTTCGATTTGCATGATATCTGTCTATCCTTAGTTTTTAGGCATTTAAAAAACGGCTATCTTATTTTAATCGAGATTGGTAAAAGGTGGAACATGCATCTAGTAGAATCTCTTTATATTCACTTTCCCTTCTGTAAGCATCTCTGTAACTATTGTGATTTCTATAAGGCTATTCCACAGGACTTTGGTCAGGATCTACTGAATTTTCATCAACTGTTTGAGAGAGAATGGACTGAACATCAAAAGCTTATGCTAGAAGAAAAAGTTCAAATGAAATCTCTCAAGACGCTCTACATAGGTGGTGGAACTCCATCCCTATGGAAAGAAGAGGGCGCGTTATTTCTTAAAAACTTTCTACAACAAAACCAGCTTGATTTTGATCCAGAGTATGAATTTACTATGGAAGTGAATCCTGCCACATGGACGGACCAAGGTTTAAGCGCTTGGAGAGAGAGCGGCGTAAATCGTTTTTCTATTGGTGTCCAAAGTTACCGTGAAGATTTTTTAAAAATTTTGGACAGAGTCCATGACCTTTCAGAAGTAAAAAAAACACTCCAGTATTTTTCTAATATTGGTGTAAATTATTCAATCGATTTGATGCTCGGCCTTCCTCACTCAGAAGAATTAAAAAGAGATGTCATCGAAGAATTAAAAGCTCTTTTAAATTATGGACCATCTCATTTTAGTGTTTATATTCTTACTGTTAAGCCGCAATATAAGCACTATAGTCATTTACCTTCTGAATCTTATATCGAGAATGAATATTTAAAAGTTGCTGAGTTTCTAAAATCGTACGGATTTGTTCATTATGAAGTTTCAAATTATGCTCTTCCTCAAAAAGAGTCTCAGCATAATCTTCAATATTGGAAAGGGGCTTCAGTCGCTGCCATTGGGCCATCTGCCACTGGTTTTTTCCATCAAGAAAATCAAGCTTTACGCTATAAGTGGAAGACCACGGATCATGCTTTTGAGCGTGAAAGATTAACAGAAAAAGAACTGAAATTTGAGCAAATATACTTAGGACTTCGAACAACCTTGGGTTTAAAAGAAAGCAATTTATCTGTTCAAAATGTGGCGGTTTGTGATGCTTGGATTTCAAGAAAACTGGCCACAAAGTCGGAAGGTTTTTATCGCCTAAACTCCAATGGCTATTTACTCTTAGACAGCCTGATTTTGGAATTAAATTAAGCACCAACCATTGACATCATTGAAAGACCTCCCATCTTAAGTATTGTCTTTGATATGCAATGAGTTAAAGGAAAACTAAATGGAAAATCAAGAACTTAACAACGAAGCGAAAGAGAGCGGGGAAAACTCTGAATCTCAATCTAAAATGGAGCAAGAGGCTAATGAAACTCTCGCTTCGAAACCTCAAGAGGAAGATTGGAAATCTAAATATTATTACTTAGCTGCTGACTTCGAAAATCAGAGAAAGCGTTTTCAAAAAGAAAAAGAAGACACGGCTAAATATGGCGCAGAAAGAATGATCCGCGATCTTTTGGATGTAGTCGATAATCTTGAACGAACAATTGATATGCTTAAGTTTGATCAAGATGCAAAAGTGAAGAACATCGTATTTGGTGTTGATATGGTTAAGAAACAATTTGCTGATGTCCTTTTAAAAAATGGATTAAGTGAAGTGAAGACTGACGGTGATTTTGATCCTAATTTTCACGAAGCCATTGGCCAAATTGACGGAGAAGGAAAGAAAGCGGGACAGATCGTTTCAGTTCAGCAAAGAGGATACTTACTGAATGGTCGATTAACGAGAGCTGCGAAAGTTATAGTTGCAAAATAAAATTTGATATTTATACAAAGGAGTTTTTATGGGAAAAATTATTGGAATTGACTTAGGGACCACCAACTCATGTGTGGCTGTAATGGAAAATGGTGCTTACAAAATTATCGCAAACGCTGAAGGACATAATACAACTCCTTCAATCGTAGGCTTTGCTAACAACGGTGAAACGCTTGTTGGTCAAGTAGCTAAACGTCAGTCTGTAACCAATCCAAAGAAAACTCTATTTGGTGTTAAGCGTTTAGTTGGACGTAAAGCAACTGATAAAGAAGTAATAAAATTTAAAGAAGTTGCTCCTTTCGAAGTAATCGCTAACAAAAATGGTGATGCTTGGGTAAAAGTTGATGGTAAAGAATATTCACCTCAAGAAGTATCTGCCAAAATTCTTGAAAAATTAAAGAAAGCTGCTGAAGACTATCTTGGAGAAAGAGTAACTGAAGCTGTGATTACAGTTCCAGCCTACTTTAACGATGCTCAAAGACAGGCAACGAAAGATGCTGGTCGTATTGCTGGATTAGATGTGAAGCGTATTATCAATGAACCTACAGCAGCTGCGCTTGCATACGGTCTTGATACAAAAAAAGATAAAAATATTGCAGTTTTCGATTTAGGTGGTGGTACTTTTGACGTTTCAGTTCTTGAAATTTCAACTGACGGTGTTTTTGAAGTTAAAGCAACTAATGGAGATACTTTCCTTGGTGGTGAAGATTTCGACTACAGAATCATCAACTGGCTAGCTGAAGAATTTAAAAAAGAAACAAGCATTGATCTTAAAAATGATCATATGGCTCTTCAACGTTTAAAAGAAGCAGCTGAAAAAGCTAAGCATGAGCTTTCATCTGTTACTCAGACTGATGTTAACCTTCCATTTATTACTATGGATGCAAGCGGACCGAAGCACTTAAACGTAAATCTTACTCGTGCTAAGTTTGAGTCATTAATTTCTGACCTTATCGATAACTTAGTTGGCCCATGTAAAATGGCGATCAAAGATTCTGGTCTTTCACTGGCTGAAATCCAAGAAGTAATTCTTGTTGGTGGTGCAACTCGTACCCCAATTGTTCAAGCGAAAGTGAAGGAAATTTTTGGTAAAGAACCTTCTAAGGGAGTAAACCCAGATGAAGTAGTAGCAGCTGGAGCAGCAATTCAAGGTGGTGTTCTTGCCGGTGACGTGAAAGATGTTCTTTTATTAGACGTAACTCCACTTTCACTTGGTATTGAAACTCTTGGAGGAGTATTTACTAAAATTATTGAGAAAAATACGACTATTCCTTCGAAGAAATCGCAAACTTTCTCTACTGCTCAAGATAATCAGCCAGCAGTTTCGATTCACGTACTTCAAGGTGAGCGCGAATTTGCAAATGATAACAAAACACTTGGTCGTTTTGAACTAGCAGGAATTGCTCCAGCGGCTCGTGGTATTCCACAAATCGAAGTAACATTCGATATTGATGCTAACGGGATTGTTCATGTAACAGCTCTTGATAAAGCGACTAATAAGTCGACTGACATTAGAATTACTTCTGGTTCAGGATTATCGGAAGAAGAAATCAAGAGAATGGTAACAGAAGCTGAGAAAAACCGTGATTCTGATAAAAAACGTCGTGAAATTGTTGATGCTAGAAATAATCTTGATAGTTTAATTTTCTCGACTGAGAAAATGATGAAAGATAATGCCGATAAAGTTCCTAATAAAGCTGAACTTGAAGCCGCAATTAGCGAAGCAAAAGGTAAATTGACTAGCGAAAACTTAGATGAAGTAAAAGCTGCGACAGAAAGATTGCAAAATGTTTCTCATAAGATGGCAGAAGCAATGTATTCTCAAGGTGCTCCAGGAGCTTCTGCGGATGCTCAGTCTGCTGGCGGAGCAGGGGCAACAAATGATGAAGCTAACAAGAAAAAAAGCGATGAAGATGTCGTAGATGCTGATTACAAAGAAGTCTAACTAAAATTAAACGGAACTATTTAAGCCCTAAGTTTATGACTTAGGGCTTTTTCATTATGGATGATACGACATATGAGTACAAAACGTGACTACTACGAAATTCTTGGTTTAGCTAAAGGTGCTTCGAAAGAAGAAGTTAAAAAAGCCTATAGAAAACTGGCCATGCAACATCATCCAGATCGAAATCCAGACAACAAAGAGTCAGAAGCAAAATTTAAAGAAGCTTCTGAAGCAGCTGAAGTTTTACTCGATGATAATAAGCGTGCGCGCTACGATCAAATGGGTCATGCTGGCTTTGAACAAGGAATGGGTGGAGGCGGCTTCCAAGGAGGTTTTTCAGGTGACTTTGGTGACCTAGGAGATATCTTTGGAGATATCTTTGGCGACATTCTTGGCGGTGGTGGAAGAAGACGTGGCGGTGGTGGTGGACGAGGAAGAAGTCGCGCATCTGTCGGTGATGATTTGCAAGTAGGTATTAATTTAAATTTTACGGAAGCTGCTTTTGGGATTGAAAAAGAAATTTCCATTCAAAGAAGTGTAGAATGTGACACTTGTCACGGTAGTGGAGCTAAAAAAGGTTCTGGTCCAACCACTTGTGATTTTTGTCAAGGCCATGGAGAAGTAAGACGTCAGCAAGGCTTTTTTATGATGAGCCAAACTTGTCCGAAATGTCATGGATCAGGTCAGATGATTAAAGATCCTTGTGGTACTTGTCATGGTTCAGGAAAGAAAAAGAAAAAGTCGAGTCTCATGGTTAAAGTTCCAGCAGGTATCGATCAGGGTCAAAGACTTAAGCTTTCAGGTGAAGGCGACGCAGGAGCACACGGTGGCCCATCCGGAGATTTATATGTCCTTATTGGTATAGAAGAGCACGAATTTTTTAAACGTGAAGGATTTGATGTCATTTGCGATGTGCCAGTGAGTTTTTCCCAAGCCGCTCTCGGTGCGGACATTGAAGTTCCAACTGTGAATGGTCGAGTTAGCTTAGCGATTCCGGCAGGAACTCAATCTGGAAAAAAAATGAGATTAAAGAACAAAGGTATTGCCAAGTTGGGTGGATACGGACTTGGAGATCAGATAATAAATATTCAAGTTGAAACTCCTACAAAACTTTCAAAGGAGCAACGTGACCTATTTACTCGATTGGCAGAACTTGAGCAAACTAGTTCTAATCCACTGAGTAAAGGATTCTTTGAAAAAGTAAAAAATATATTCCAATAACGGGTGGGGAGAGATCTTTCTCTCCCAATCTGCTACAATAGTCCTAAACTTTTAGCCGTTAGGACTTTCATGAAAATTCTTCTTCTCGCATTCTTTATATTTATAATTTCTTGTTCCTCGGGAAAACAAAAGTCTTCAAGCGAGGGACTTTATACTCCAGCTTTTACCGCCAAAATTGAAACGATAAAAGAAACTTTTAAAAAGGGTGATGCTGTCAAGGCGATTGCTGATCTACAAAAGATCGGTGATAAAACACTCAATGCCTCTGAACAGTCACTGAAATATAACTTAATTGGTGTAATAGAGTTTTCTGAAAATAAATTCAAAGAAGCAGAAAAGCATTTTACTAAAGCCCTAGATACCGCAGAAAAAGATGCAGGTATCAGAGCTCAAATAAACCTAAACCTCTCGTCAACTCACTTCAAAATGAATAAGTATGACAAAGCCTATGTTGAGTTTTCAAAGATTGAAGTGATAGAGCTTTCAGATGCTGAAGCAAAAAAATATTTTAATTTACAACTCGCTCTCGCCTCTCACTTAAATAAACAAGATGAGGTAATGTCGGCCCTTGTTAGGCTTTTAGCAGATAAAAAAACATATTCGGAATTGAAAGGTTTGCCTCACACAGATAAATTAGTTGAAAAATATATGAAACTTTCACTTTCAGAGAGAACTCGCTTTTTAGAAAAATTTCAAGAGGAGAAACTAACAGTTGTTAGTTATTTGGGATTTCATGAAGCTCAAGAGATGCAAAATCGTGGGGAGAAAGATCAAGCCAGAGATCATTACAATTGGCTAATCTCGCATTTTGGATCTCAGCCTGAGCTAGAGTTAGCACTTCAACATATCGATCAATCCCAAGTGAATCTAGTGGAATTTGATAGTCACTCTTTGGGAATTATTCTTCCAATGACTGGCGAAAAAGAGTCCTTTGGACGTAAGGCCATGATGGGGATTGAGCTTGCCTTAAATGAATTTTTTAAAGATTCAAAAGTTATTCTTCACACCAAGGATAGCCAGGCCAACGGTGTGGTAGGAGCCTCAAGGGTTCAAGAATTAATTGATAATGATAAGGTGTCAGTCATTATTGGTGGTCTATTCCCCGATGAGGCGGCTGAGGAATATTTAGAAGCGAAGAAGAGGGGAATTGTCTTCATTTCGTTATCTCCAATTAATCTTCCAAAGGAATCGAAAGATAAATTCTTAATTGAGGTTTCTGGTTCAATTGAATCACAGGTAGCTACTTTAACTAGCGAAGCCATGGATAAAAATTACGGAAAAAGAATTGGGATTTTTTATCCAGAAAATTCATTGGGTGAAGCCTACGTTAATGAATTTTTTCGTGTGGCTGAGTTAAAAGGTTTCTCTATAGCAGCTATTCAATCTTACAAAAAAGATACAGTTGATTTTAGAGAGCCAGTAGAAAGAATGCTTTCTCTAAAGTTTGCTAAAGAGAGAAAAGAAGAGACCGATTTTTTGAGTTCAATTTATTCTCATGAAAAAAATTCTTCAATTAGACGTGTTCAAATTTTAAATCCTATTGTTGATTTTGATTGGTTATTTTTACCTGCTTATCCAAATGAAGCATTACAGATTATGCCGATTTTTAACTACTATGATGCAAGTTCTATAAAGTATGTTGGTGGCCCTTCTTGGCGTTCTGACTTACTTAAAAAGAATCAGCCTAAAATAGGAAGTATAAATTTGGTTGGTGATGATAGTACAAAATTCGCAGAAAGTTTTGGAAAGAAATTTTTTGAGAAATATCAAATTTATCCTAAGCTTGTTGAAACACTTTCTTATGATTCAATGGCAGTTGCTCATGATTTAATTCTAGAAAAGAAAATTGAAAATAGAGCAGCGTTAAACTCATTTCTTGAATCTCCAAAAAATCTAAAAGGATTTACTGGAGAGTGGACTATGTCTGATGGTATCTGGATTAAAAATTTAGTTTTAAATAAAATAAGACAGGGTGAAATAGAGTTGGTTCATTAGATAAATTAAGTGCAGAAATTAGAAGATAAAATAAAAAAGGGCTCAAGAGCCCTTATTTATTTTTGGCGAATTATTTTTTCGCTTTAGTTGCTTTTGAAGCTTTTGATTTCTTAATTGCTTCTTTGATTTTAGCTTTTTTCTTTGCTTGAGATTTTTTTTGACTCATCTTTAGCGTAGATTTTTTACGTCCTGAACCCATTAGTTACTCCAATGTAAAATTAAAAATAATGTAGCCTATAAGTTAATTAGGATATTTCAAAAAGTAAATATCTTGAAGGTTACGACCATACTCTTCTAAGTCTAATCCGTAACCAACAATAAATTGGTCATCGATCTTTTTTCCTATAAAGTCTGCTTTTATAGGCACCGCTCTTTTGTAGGGTTTATCAAATAACGAGATGATTTCCAGTGATTTAGGAGCAGATTGCATGATTCTATTTTTTAGAAAGGCCAAAGCTCTTCCTGTATCTATGATTTCCTCAACGATCAGTACATTTTTGTCTTGAAGGTTTACGCTAATATCTTTGGTAAAGCTAATGGTTCCGCTTGATTCTTTATCTCTTCCAACTGCCTTTAATTTAACAAAATCAAGGTAAACTTTGACGGTTTTAAGCTTTCGAATTAGGTCTGCAGTGAAAATCATTGATCCTTTGAGAACGCAAATTACGTATAGTTCTTGTCCTGCGTATTTTTGTTCGATGGTGTTGGCAAGGCTTTCTACCACTGCTTCTACCTCTGAAGCCTTGATATAAGAGTCAAATTGAGTAGTAATAAATCGATCAGGGAATTTTGATTTTTCAGACATAAAACACCAATGCGGGTTAAGACACGATTCCCTATCATAGCAGAGACTTTTTAAAAGGGTGAGAAAAGTGTTTTATCGGACCAAGATTTAATTCGTCGCAGTACACCATAAATTACTTGTAGTTAGTGGGGCGAAATGTTAAATTTTATGCTAGTCAAGAAACTTTTTACGAAAATACATTGGACTAAATCCATGGCCAAAACCGTTAAACCTGCACAGAAAAAAACAATTGTGAAAAAAGCCCGTATTAAACTTACGGCTGCTCAGGAACAAGTGCGTGGTCGTCGTGTGTATGGAAATGAGAAAAAGTACAAAATTGCATGTGACATGCTTGAAAGATATACTGGTCATTCGATCGATCAATTTCAAGAACAGATTATTCTTACAAATTTTCATTACTACACTGAACGATTCAACGCATTGTTGGACGATGCAGAATATACAATAGGATCAGCTTTTAAAGCTTCAAGCTCTAAGAAAGCAAGAGTGACAATTGTCGAGTTTGGTATTGGATCTGCCATGGCAGCACTTGTGATGGAATTGATTTCAGTCGCTGAACCAAAAGCGACACTCTTTCTTGGAATGTGTGGAGCAACCCACCCATCTTTGAAAGTTGGAGATTTCATTATACCAATCGGAGCTATTCGTGCAGAAAGTGTTTCTACGCATTTCATGCCAGCTCAAGTACCAGCTCTGCCCACATTCAAAGTACAAAAATTTGCATCACAGGTTTTAGTGGAGCACGGCTTTGATTATCGTACAGGCGTTGTTCACTCAACGGATTTACGCTTTTGGGAATTCGATGAAAATTTTAAAGAAAACTTATACGAAGAAAGAGTTATTGCCGTCGAAATGGAATGTGCGGCACTTTTTGTTGTTGGTTTTGCAAGTAAGGTAAATATTGGTGCCCTTCTTTTAGTTTCTGACTGCCCGTTAAAGAGAGGTGGGATTAAAACTAAGAAAAGTGCCAACTCTGTTTTTAGACAGTTTACGGACAAACATATTGAGTTAGGGATTGAAATTATGGCTGATATCGCTCTTAGGGGCGAAACAATCAGACACTATCGCTGGTAGGAAGGAAATAGATCATGTTCAAGCAATTTTTCGATTGGTTTTCAAATGATTTGGCGATCGACCTAGGGACAGCTAACTGCCTAGTTTACGCCAAAGACAGAGGCATTATTGTAAATGAGCCCTCTGTCGTTGCAGTTCACCAAGGCTTTAGAGGACAACAAAAAGTTCTCGCAGTAGGGAAAGAAGCCAAAGAAATGCTAGGTAGAACTCCTGGTTCCATTAAAGCTATTAGACCAATGAAAGATGGTGTGATCGCTGACTTTGAAGTTACCCAAGCAATGCTAAAATATTTCATTCAAAAATCAATGAGTGGATCCAAATTAGTTAAGCCTAGAATTATTATTTGTATCCCTTTCGGGATTACTCAGGTTGAAAAGCGTGCCGTAAAAGAATCTGCTGAACAGGCTGGCGCTCGCGAAGTTTACTTAATTGAAGAACCAATGGCTGCGGCGATTGGAGCAGGTCTTCCTATTACTGAACCATCAGGAAATATGATTGTTGATATTGGTGGTGGAACGACGGAAGTGGCAGTCATTTCTCTGGGTGGTATCGTATATTCAAAATCGGTTCGTGTTGCTGGTGATAAATTTGATGAGGCAATCGTTTCTTATATTAAGAAAAAATATTCACTTCTTATTGGTGAAAGAACAGCGGAAATGATTAAAATCTCAATTGGTAATGCTTATCCATTTGATGATGAAGTCAAAACTTATGAAGTAAAAGGCCGTGACTTAATTGCTGGTGCTCCAAAAACAATTGAAGTGACCTCAGATGAAATTAGAGATGCATTGGCTGATCCTATTTCAGAAGTTATTGAAGCCATTAAAATTAGTCTTGAAAAGACTCCTCCTGAGTTAGCGGCAGATATTGTTGATAATGGAATTATTTTAGCTGGTGGTGGTTCACTACTCGCTAACCTAGATATTTTAATTAAAGAAAAAACAGGTCTTCCAGTCTCTCTAGCTGAAGATCCACTTACATGTGTTGTAAGAGGTTGTGGAATGGCGCTGGAGTCACTTTCTCTATTAAGACAAGTAACTACGCTGTCTTAAGAATGAAGGAAAAGAAGGAAGCCGGCGGACAGTTTTCTCTTCTTACTGAGACCGAAAGGACTCCAAGACTCAATGATCTTTGCCGACTTTCAGAAACAATCGTTGTTTGGCTGAAAGGCTCACCGGAAAAATTTACTTTCAAAGCTTACGGATTCAATAAGGACCACATGCTCATGGAGCTGGTCCTTACTGATTCAAAAAATCCTGAAATACTTTTCAATCAAAAAATTCTGGGAAATTCTTCTTCTAAGAGTCTGCAGTTTTTTTTCTCGGGAAAGTTTACATATGACAAAGTAAATAAAGTTTATCTCTTGAAGCTTTCTGAAAATGTTTATAAGTTTGAGCGTCGAAAAAACTTTAGGCTACAGACTTCAATTAATCATCAGGTAAAGATTACCTTAAATTTACCAGAAGAATTTATCCCACCTACAAACGTTGTGAAATTTGATAGTCGTAGCGAACAAACAAAACTTTTTAAAAGTTTTATGAGCATAATTAATCAAGTCTCTTCTGATAATGAAACAAGTTATAAAGTAAATTTTAAAATTCAAGATATCTCAATTTCCGGCATCTCTTTTATTGTAGGAGAAATAGAGCGTAAATTTATAATCGAGAAAAATATATTTTTAAATTCGTCTTTAGTATTTAATACAAAAGAATATGAAATCCCGAAGATTAAAATCGTTTATGTTATGGATTACTTAGACCCAAGCAAACCTGGAACTAGACTTTTTAAAGTTGGGTTACAGTTTGTTGATCTACCTCAGGAGATAGATAATGAACTTTCGATGCAAATATCTAAAGAATTAAGAGATTCTGATATTAATAAGATCTTTGAGGATTTTTTAAAGTGAAATTCCTCCCACTTTTGTTATGTATTTTGCTTTCCTCTTGTTCACTTTTTCGAAAAAAAAATGAAGTTAGTACAGAACTTGATTCCACAAAAATAAATTTTCGTTATTCAGATAATCAGGGTGAACTTCCATATTCTCGACAAGTTTTAGTTGAAGAAAATAAACATAAGCTTTCTACCATGATTAAAATTATGGATAGTGGTAAAAAAGGAACTGAGGTTATAGAAAAAACCATTGCTGTTTCTGAAACTGGGTCACTTAAAAAAAATAAAATATCTCGAAATATTCTTCGTCCTTCAATCTCGCAGCATAGTGTTTGGCTTGAGGGTAAAAAGTACTTTTCCCAAATCAAAGTACGAGCAGTAAGTCGTGAACTTGAGGTTACTCTTGAAAGCCCAGAAAATAAGTGGAATGGTACTTCCACAATTCCCCTGCCTAAAAGTATGTCTCTATTTTGCTTTTTCACTCAGATTCCAGAATGCTTAAAATTTAGCAACGTATTGTTCGAATTGAAGAATAACCCAAAATCTTCCAGCAAAATCGGAATAATCTGGGAATCCTATCCTTACATGGGCGAACAGTGGGAAAATGTTCCGACAGAAATTATAAGTTTTGGTCGGATTTTTTATGATGGAGTCAATGAGTCCGGAGATTATAAATATAATCTTGAGTTCAATGGTCAGATGACCATCTATCATTTTGATAAAAAATTTGAATTAAAGAAATTTTTGTGGGTAGCCCAGGGAATTTCTATAATAAGATAGTCTAAGTATTTCTAATGAATCACTGGGAGTTGTACGTGGAAGCTGGTCAATTAGTGATGACAGGTGTGAGTGGTTTTACCCTCACCGAAGATGAAAAAGATTTTATACAAAGTGAAAATATTGGTGGGGTGATCATTTTCGCCCATAATTATAATGACCCCGCTCAATTGGCTGAGCTTATCAATGCCATTCAAAATCTAAGAGACGAGCACCCATTATTTATAGCGATAGATAATGAGGGTGGAAGAGTTTTTCGAACAAGAAAGCATTTAACACAAATTCCCGCCATGCTTGAGTTATCTAAATTAGATTCTCCCAAAGTTGTTTATGATGTTCATCGAATTATGGCGGAAGAGTTAAAGCTCTGTGGGGTTAATGTCGACTTTGCACCATGTGCAGACATACTTACAAATCCTGCTAATAAGGTCATTGGTGATAGATCTTTTGGTAGTGATCCAGATGTTGTTGAAAAATATGTTAGTGCTGCTATTCGTGGCCTACAAACACATGGAGTAATGGCTTGTGCGAAACATTTTCCAGGTCATGGAGGAACGACTAAGGATTCACATTTTGATTTACCTCACGTGAAAACTTCACGTGCAGAATTAATTGAAAAAGAGTTGATTCCTTTTGTTAAAGCTTCAAAGGCACGAGTTGAATTTATGATGATGGCTCACCTTCAGGTTGATAGTATAGATCCAATGCTACCAACTTCACTCAGTGCAAAAGCTTATGAGTTTTTAAGAAAAGAAACAAAATTTACAAAAATTGTCGTAACAGATGATATGGAAATGAAAGCGATCACTGACCGATTTCCTACAGAAGAAGCTGCGGTTATGGCTCTAGAAGCTGGTGCTGATATAGTTGAGTATCGAAGTATGTCAGAAGCAAAGAGAGGTTTAAACGGAATTAAAAACGCCATTAAAACAAAAAGGCTCCTGAATACTCAGATCACTGAAAAACTTGAAAGAGTTCTCGATTGTAAAAAGAGAAATCTCGCTGATTACAAACCAGTCTATATTCCTGAGTTGCAAAATAAATTTAATACGCCCGAGAGTAAGGCAATCCTTAAAGAGATTACCGATAAATTAACTCAGGAATAGTTTTATTCTTTAGAAACTACTAGTCACAAATTACCTAGTTTCAACAAGTTCTGCTTCATTTTCTAAGATTTGGTAAACTTAAATGTATAAGTTACCAAGGATTGGAAGACTACGCATGATGTTTACATTTACCCTTTTTCAGGTTGGCCTTACTCTAGACGAAAGTAAATATTCTAACGTCAGCCCATTATTATATTACGCGGCCATAGGTCTCGCTGGATTTGCCGTATTCATTATCGCAAGAGCTGTTTTTGCAGATGAAGAAAAGTTTAAAGCCACTGAAACATTAGATGAAGCCGAAAATGTCCAAAAAAAATCAAATCTAGGATTTGTTTTTAAATATTCGAAACCATTTGTAAAAAGATATTTTAGTACTGCTGTTGCTTCAATGAAAAGTAAGCAGAAAATTAGGACGAAATATAAACGTAAACTTGCTTCTGCTGGGCTTACAGCAGAAATGACTCCTGAAGATTTCTATGCCTATAAACTCTTTCTTATTATAGGTTTTCCTATCGTCTTTCTTGTCGTTCGCTGGTTCATGGAAATGGATTGGCCTCTAGCTGCGGTTCCGGTCGTAAGCTTTGTTGGATTTTATTATCCTGAAATGTGGCTAAGTGGGAAAATTGATGAACGAAAAAAAGATATTCTTTATAACATGCCATTTATTGTTGATATGTTGGCCCTCTCTGTTGAAGCAGGATTAGATTTCATGGCAGCAATGGTAAAAGTAATTGAAAAGGCTCCCAAGAGTGCTCTCTCTGAAGAGTTTGAAATTGCTGTGAAAGAAATTAAAATCGGTTCTTCGAGAGCAGAATCACTTCGAAATTTAAGTTGGCGAACAGATGTTTTGCCGATTGCTTCTTTTTGTGCAACTTTGATTGCAGCTGATTCAGTAGGGGCGTCAATCGGTCCTATTTTAAAAACTCTTTCTGGGGAAATTAGACAAAAGCGATCAGCAGAAATTGAAAAAGCTGGAGCCACTGCTGCTACAAAAATTCTTTTCCCTTTAATGTTCTTTATTTTACCAGCCGTTATTTTAATTGTTTTCGCTCCATTCGTAATGGACATGATGAATGGGGGGCTTTAGTGGACTACCTGAAGATAAGTCATAAACCCACTAAGCAGGTAATAGCGCAAAAAGCACTTTTAGCGGATGGCTTCTTTGATCGTTTAATTGGTCTTATGTTTAAAAAACAAATGATTGGATTTGATGCCTTACTTATTATTGGTTCAAATTCAATACACACATGTTTTATGAGATTTAACATCGATGTAGTATTTTTATCGAGGGATAACAAAGTTGTAAAAATTTTTAAGGATATGAAACCTTGGCGTTTTACTCTTCTTTACTTAAAGGCGATGAAAGTGATTGAACTACCAGGTGGTAGTCTAGGTTCTATTCAAGTTGGTGATGAAGTGGAGATTGTGAATGTATAAACTGGTTGCCGTTGGTGGAAAAATAAGGGGACAAGAAATCGTTCTTTCGGAAGGAGAGAATGTTCTTGGGCGTGCCTCTGAATGTAACCATGTCATAGCAGTTGAGGGTGTCTCTAAAAAACATATGCGCATTACTGTTAATGGTGAAACGGCTTTTGTGGAAGATCTAGGTTCTTCCAATGGAACTTTTGTTAACGGTAAATTAGTTAAGCGTATGACAGTGAATTCGGGCGATAAAATTGCACTTCCTAATATTATTTATCAAGTTGTTTACGTTACTGAGAAAAAAGTAATTGTAAAAAAGAAAGTGGCAAAAGCGAAAGAAAACGACGAAGAAAAAAATGAGTCCGACGTACTTGATAATGAACCAGTACCTGCCGACTTTATTGGAAAAATGAAACATACCTTCAAGCATAAGGTTATGAGTTTCATGTACAGCTTTAACGAGGAATATGAGTGGCGAGGTATGATCGCTGTTATTATTGGACTGTTTATTGTTGTTAACATTACATTAACAATTTTCCCTGTACTTAGAGATTCCCGTCAGATTCTTCTTTTTGAATTAGCAAAACGCGGAGTTCACTATACCGAAGATATTGCTCGCTTAAACGCAAGAGCTTTAGAGAGAAAAGATATTGATAAACTAGACACTGCTTTTTTAGATAATGAAGATGGAGTAACTTCTTACGAACTTTTTGATATGGAAGGAAGAATTGTCCGACCAATAGGTAAACTTAATCAGTATATATCTGATACTTTTTCTGTAGCCGCCAAAAATGATATTTTGAAAAGTAGTTCGGGGGGGCAGGCAAAAGGCGATGATACGATAAAGCGCTTCTTGGATGATGGTGAAGTGGGTATTGCCAGAGCGATTAAAGCTTATAATGTACGAACTGGAATTGAAGAACCAGTAGGTATTATTGCGATTAGATTTGCTCCAAAATCGCTGGTAATGGAAGCTGCTAACAATTTAAAAGCTTATATGGAATCAATCACAACCTCTGGATTGGTGGGGATTATCTTTTTTGCCATTATCTATTATTTAACTTTAAGACCAATTGAGGAGTTTAGAGTTCAAATTGAAATGGCTCTTCGAGGTAAGGTCAAAGAAGTTGAAGTGAAAAAGAAAATGGGAGAGCTCAATGCTCTTAAAAGTTCAGTCAATTCCATTATTCAAAGACTTCGAGAGCTCCAAAACGATGGGCCTACGGATGCAAATAACTTAGAAGAGGAAGGACCATATATCACCCAGCTTAAAGAATTCATGAGAGGGGCTCAAGGACCTATTCTTATTTTAAATTCGGAAAAAGTTATTCAAGACATGAATACGGAATGTGAAGACTTACTAGGGATTAGAGCAAACGCTGCAACTGGAACTGGTTTATTAGATTCAGCTCGTGATCAAGGATTTGCTGCTACTGTTATTGACTTGTGTGACAAATCCGCAAGCAACGGTGGCGTTAATCAAAAAGAACATTACGAATTACAAGGTAAAGACCACGAAGTGAATGTCGTGTCTCTAATTGGAAAAGATAGTTTTGCAAAGGGGTTTTATATTACATTTGTGAAGGACACTTAAGATTAAATGAGTAGTGCCAAAAACGTTCTAGTTTTAAAACACTTTGAAGCTCCCAAAAAGGCGGGTCTGCACTTCCGTTTGCTTTGTATGACCGGAAAGAGCAAAGGCGAATCTTATTTTATAACCGGAAATAGAATAATTATTGGACGCTCTGATAAGGCAGATATTCAGGTCTTTGATACTAAATCTTCTCGTGAACATGCTGAAGTGACTAAAGTCGGAAGTGATTTTGTCGTCACAGATTTAAAATCACAAAATGGAATCATGGTCAATGATCTAAAAGTGACTCAGCAGAAATTAAAGGACGGCGATAAGTTAATTGTTGGTCAAACAGTTTTTCGTTTTGGAAAAGTAGATGTGGCGGAAGGAGTAACTCCAAAGAAGCCATCAAGTGTTGAAGACAATTTTCAGACAGAGCTTAAAGAAGAAGAGAAGAAAAAAAGTAAGCTTCCTTTAATAATAGTAGGCTTAGGCCTCGTTCTTGCTTTTTTGCTAATGGAAGACACAGGCTATGAACAAACAAAAGACAAAAATAATAAAATTAATTTAAAGCTGAATGATTATGGCGAAGATTTTTCTTCTAGTATTAAAAAGAAGCAACTTGCCGAAGATAAAGACCTTAAAGAAAAACTAGACGCCATTTTTCATAGAGGTCTTAGGGAAGTAAGAGAAGGAAACTATTATCGTGGAATTAATGAATTTAATTTGGCGCTAATATTAAGTCCTAATAACGCTCGAGCTTCCTTTTATCGAAGCAAAACGATTCAATTATTAGATGAAGCCATAGAAGAAAACTTTATTAAAGCAAGAAGACAAGCAGATGCCTTGAAATATAAAGGTGCCTCTACTTCTTACTGTCAGATTATACGTTTATTGCAAAATACACCAGATGATCAAAGATATAAAGATGCTAAAGCCAATATAACGGAAATTGAAAAAACACTAGGATTGAACGACGGTGAAATTAAATGTATTTCACAATGATGAATTAGTAGCTGATTATGAAGTTGATGACCAATCTACGAAGGTCACTCAATTTGATAATGTCATCTACATTGGGCGCTCTGAAGAGTGCCATGTAGTCATTGATGATAAACAAATATCTCGCCAACACTTAAAAATTTCGAAACAGCAAAGTGAGTGGGAATTTGAAAAAGTGAGCGAAATGGGTCAGATACTTCTGAATGGTAGTGTCGTGACTAAATCCAAACTTAAAAATGGAGATGTACTTCAATTCAGTGGCTATATGGTAAATGTCTTTTTGCCGCCTACCGTGAAAGATGAAGTTCAAAACTATCAATCAGCTCCTGCTCAACCAGTGCAGCAGGTGACCAACCAACAAAAGCCTACTTCTCCTGTCATGCAAGATATGGACGACTTTTCAAATGTTAAAAGCTTGTCTCCACAATTTGACGACTTTGCTGAAAGCCATGAACCAATGGTCGAGGAGCTTACTCCTCCCGCTCAGGTACAGAAAAAAAATCCAGTTAAAGTAGCGCCTCCGGTTCAAGATTTTTCCAGTGACGCTCAAACTGAAGTAATGACAGAAAATGAAAGTAATGATTTTTTAGGTGAAGCACAATCTGAGGCAAATCATTCTAATGTAGATGAACTTGTCGATGATAATGATGATTTCTTAGGCTCTAATAATCATGGTTCTAGTTCGTCTGAAGAACTGCCTTCGAATAATGACTTTAATAGTGATAATGATTCCAATAATGGTAATTCTGAGGATATGAGTTCTCATACAACGGAAGCAGAATATCCAGTTGCTACTGGCGATCAAGATTCGGAGGAGGGAAGTGGCGAGGGTACTGTTGTTTTTAGTGGATTTGCCACATATGAACTTCATCTCTTTGGAGAAGCTGCACCTTATGATCGCTTTATTATCACTGACCCAGAGACTTTTATTGGACGAAATAAAGATAAATGTAAAATTTTTCTTGATGATCAAGAGGTCTCTGGTGTTCACGCAGTTATTAAAAGAACGAAAATATCTTGTACCTTAGAAGATTTAAATTCTTCAAATGGAACCCTTGTTAATGGTGAGCGTATAAATTCGATTGATCTGCTTAACGGGGATGAATTTGTTATTGGTGGAACAACCTTCACCGTTCAAGTTAAGTCGGATTTATTGCAACAAGAATTGGGTCGCTTGATGCCTGTAGAAGAGGATCAAGAGATCACTAGTGAAGAAGTTGTTGAGGAAGAAGTTGAGTTTGATCCTGCCGCCAATATGGACTTTACAGACGGGGCTGCAACGTCTGCTAAAAGTAAATCTCTATTTGACTTAAAAGATCCAGCCAAAAGAAAAAAAATTCTTTATCTCGCTGTAGGATTAGCTGCTGCCTATTTATTTTTGGGAGATGAAGAAAAGCCAGACCCTAAAAAAGACCCTAAGGCAGCCCAGGAAAAGGTGGCCTCTAACAATCTTTTAAATAAAAATGCTACACCAACTCCGGATGCCAAGGCACCTACTAAAAAAGTACTAGATCCTGAAATGGAAAAACAAATTAGTTATAATTATGAAAAAGCCAAAGCCCATATTGGAATTGGTGAATATGCTCAAGCGATTGTTGAGCTAAGACGCTATTACGATATGTATCCCGATTACAAACAAACTCAACAGTTAATGGATAATGCCAAAAAGGGTGTTGCTCAATTAGCAGAATTAGATCGAAAAAATCGCGAGGAAGAAGAGAGGAAAAAAAGAAAGAAAGAAGTTGAAGCACTACTTGAAAAAGTAAAGGAAGAAGTAAAACTTCGAAATGCTCAAGTAGCTGAAGCTCTCTTTGGACAAATTTTAGAAAAGGATCCGGAAAACCTAGATGTCCCTCAACTAAAGCTAGAACTTGAAGCTTGGAAAAAGGAACAAGAACGTATCGCTTTAGAAAAAGCTCAAAAAGAAGCTGAGAGAAAGCGCCAACTAAATTTAATTCAACCAGGTAAAACAGCCTACTTAAAGAAAGATTGGAACGTAGCCATTGGTAAGCTTGAAGATTTTTTAAAAAATAAAGATATGGATGAAGATCTTATTAAAGAAGCATCCGCCATGTTAACCGAATCTAAAAATAATTTAAATGATTTAGTCGCTCCACTTTTAGGCCAGGCCCGATCCCTTAAAGAAGGTCAGGATTTAAAAGGAGCTTATCAAATTTATTCTGAAGTTTTAAAGAAAGAGCCTTCCAATTCAGAAGCCATTACTGAAATGGGCGATATTCGAAACGTTCTCGATGATCGAGCTAAGAAAATTTATCGTGAAGCACTTATTTCTGAAAATTTAAGTTTATTTGATGAAGCAAAGGAAAAATTTCAAGAGGTTCAACAGAACACACCGACTGATAGTGACTACTATAAAAAAGCCTCAGAAAAACTAAAAAATTATGTGGAGTAAATGTGATTAAGTTAAAAAGTTATTCTGCTCAAACTCATCAAGGCCCCTATCTTCAATTAAATGAAGATGGATATGATTTTGATTTAGCTAATAATTTATACATGGTGTTCGATGGTTTTGGTGGATCGGGAGTAGGAGATGCTTGTGTTTCTAAACTACGTGAGTCTGTAAAGACTTTCTACTCTCGTATATACGTTGATCCTGACTCGACCATGCCTTTTTATTATAGCCATAAATATTTAATTGAAGGAAATGCTCTCATCAACTCTCTTTTTTATTCTCATAAATTGATATTAAAGGAGAACTCTGACAAAGACATGATGAGAAGAGCAGGATCTTCTGGAGCTTTTGTTGCTTTATCCGATAGTTTGGCCACTATTGCATCAGTGGGTAACTGTCAGTGTTATATTAATCGTAAGGGTACCGTATCTAAGCTTTTCTTTGAAGATTCTTATCGATTTTTAGATGATGACGACTTTAATTCTCAATTTAGAACAATGCCCCTATCAGCCTTTGGTCTTTTTCAAGATTTTCACTACCAAATACGAGAGATTCGTTTAGAAGAAGGAGATCAGATCGTTCTCCTTACAGATGGCATCTATTCTAGGATTAAAGAGCAGGAAATTGCCTTCATGCTCAATCAGGAAAAGGAAGATGGTCATAAGAAAATAAGCAAAATGTTCAAATTGGCCAACGATCGAGGCAATACCGATAACCAGACTATGATGATTCTGGAATTTTGATTTAACAAATTTCACACTTTTCGCTATAATACTTTATAAGTCTCATTTAAGGATGAATTAATGACTCATAAGGTGCTGCTAGCAGACGATAGTTTAACGATTCAAAAAGTTATCAAGATTACTTTGGCTAACGAGCCATATTCACTTCTTGATTGCCGAACAGAAAATGATTTAATGACCATTCTTGAGAGGGAATCTCCTCATTTAGTCTTGTTAGATTTTAGTCTTTCAGAGAGTCGTTCGGGCTATGAATTATGTAAGCTTATCCGTTCAAAAAATGTCAATACTGCTGTTCTTATGATGTACGGTACTTTTGATACAGTTGATGAAAATGCATTAAAGAACTGCGGAGCAAAAGGTAAGATCATTAAGCCTTTTGATAGTGGTAAGTTCATCAATCTCTGCAAAAGCTTAGTTGAAGAACTTGAGGGAGCTACTCAGGTAAGCTCAGCTTTAGAGAATTCTGACGAAGTTTTTGCCCCTCGAAAAGAAGAAGAGATGAGTTGGGAAATGGATGCCCCTACAGCTCCAGAAAAAAACTCAGGACCAGATATTAAACCTGTTCTGAATGACAACGCTTTAGAAGATGAAATGAAAGCTTGGGGGATGAGTCTTCCTGAGAGAATTAGCGGTGGTGGAGAAATAATAAAATTTCCACCCAAAATTGAAAAACAACCACTTCCATCTATAGTTGCCTCAAAGTTGGAAGAAGAGCTTGTTCTTCCTACGTCTTCAGATTTAGAGTTTCCAGATTTGTCTTCGCCAATTATCCATAATGCTATTCCCGTGACCGAATTCGAAACACCTTCTCCTGGCCCTCGTTCAAAGTTAATTTCCTTGAGTGAGCTCATTCCAGTTTCAGATAACGAGCTATCTTTTGATGAGAGTTCAAATTCTTATGAGCTATCTCTTGAAGAGGGAACAACATCAGATGAAGATATCAGAAAACTTGAGGCTGCTATTAGTGATGAGCTGGAATATGCTACTCCTAAGAAAGTTGAGGATATTTCTACCCAGTCTAATAATGTAGACGGTATGTCTTTGAAAAATTTTGCAGACCTTTGGGCGGCAGATGAAATAGAAGATTTAAATCCGACGATGAAAAAACAAAGCTCAATTATTAATCTTGAGATTAGTGATAAAGTTGATCTCAAGTTAGAGACTCAAACTGAGGTTATTAAAGAAGTTACCAAAGATATTTCAGATTTAAGTCATGACCTCGATTTAGAAGCAAAAATTAGAGAAGCTGTTAAGCCAATAATTGAACAGATGGTAAAAGATTACTGCCGTCAAACATTAGAGAAAGTAGCTTGGGAAGTTATTCCTGATTTAGCTGAAAATTTAATTAAAAAAGAATTACAAAAAATTTCTGATTCGCTTATTGGGGAGTAGCTATAGGACGGAGACCTCCGCTAAAGATACTCCTAATGATTCCATCTTCCTCAATCAGTGCTTCACCGCTTTGACCTAAGCCAACAAAAAAACCATGAGCGAGATGTTTCCCATTTTCAAAACTCACCAGTTGGTTTTGATGAACGCACAGTTTATTCCATTCATTGATTATTTCGTCAGCTCGTAAGCGATTATCGATAATATACTGGTAAATTTTTTCCGGTAAGATACGTTTAAAATCTTCTGCAAAAATATTATGACCAAAGAGAAAGCTGTGAGTGTATTCATCTTGTCTTTTATTTTCTTCGCCTTGGTATAAATTAATGCCTACCCCAACAATTAATTTCTCGCTTACATTTTGAATGATGATCCCGCCACATTTTCCTTCATCAAACTGAAGATCATTAGGCCATTTTAATTGAATTACTTTTTTATACTTTTCTTCAAAAAACCTTGAAATAAGGATACCAACTTCCAGAGAGGTAAGAGTCAAAACTTCCGATGGAGTGAGGGTAAAAGAAAAAGCTAGTGCTCCTTCGTAAGAGTGCCAAAAATTTCCGCTTCGCCCCTTCCCAGCTAGCTGCAGGTCGGTGGAGACAAGTAAGTCTTTGTCTTCGATTAAAAGATTATCGAGATGGATTTTCAGGTATTCTTGTGTAGAATTGCACTGCCCTAAATGAACCGTTTTCATACTGAAAATCATAGGAGATTCCATGAGCTTAATCAAAAGAAATAATCCACGAACAGTGAAATTCACCACTCATATCAATCCATACGCTTATGGAAGTGTAATAGCAGAATTTGGTAACACGAAAGTTCATGTTACCGCGATGGTAGAAGAGAAAGTTCCACCATTTTTAAAAGGTAAGGGAGTTGGTTGGGTTACCTCTGAATATTCCATGCTCCCTGCCTCCTCAGCACAAAGAATTGAGAGAGAAAGAAAAGGTGCTGGTGGAAGAACTCAAGAGATTCAACGTTTAATTGGCAGAAGTCTTAGGGCCATTATAGATACTAAGAAATTAGGTGAGAGAACAATTACCATCGATTGTGATGTGCTTGTTGCTGACGGTGGAACACGTACTACTTCTGTTTCAGGAGCCTATGTTGCTTTGAGTTTGGCAGTTGCACGCATGATGAAAGAGGGATTACTAAAAGAAAATCCATTAACTGCACAATTAGGTGCTCTATCAGTGGGAATTGATAAAGAAGGCAAAATTATTGCAGACTTAAATTATGAAGAAGATTCAAGTTGTGAAACTGATATGAATATTGTCATGACTTCCGAAGGCAAATTTGTCGAGATTCAAGGTACTGCTGAAGGTGCACCTTTTAGTGCTGAACAATTAGGTGCTTTAATCGAGTGTGCAAAGTTTGCTCTAAAAACTGTATTTGAAGAACAAAATAAAGTGTTGAAGGTTTAATGAATTTTTTTCTTGCGAGCACAAACCCCCACAAAGCAGAAGAATTTAATATTCTTTTTAGGCCAGAAATTCTTAAGGTACTGCCTGCTCCAAAAGCTCTTGAAGTAGAAGAAAATGGCACAACCTTTATGCAAAATAGTTTTCTAAAAGCCGAAGCCTATTTTAAAGCTTTTAAAAGTCCCGTAGTTGCTGATGACTCTGGACTTTGCGTGGAGGCATTACCAGAAGATCTAGGTGTTCAAACGGCTCGTTATGGTGGCCCTAATCTTACAGCGAAAGAGCGATATGAGCTTTTGCTTCGTAATATGTTGAATGTCCCTGATGAAAAACGTGGGGCATATTTTGTTTGTTATCTTTGTTTTTATCTCTCGTCTTCTGAAGTCTTCTTTTTTGAAGGCAGAGTGCATGGAAGTATAGCCCATAAAGCTGAAGGCAGTAGTGGCTTTGGTTATGACCCTATTTTTGTGCCGCGTGATTTTAAGCCTGGCGGAAAAACATTAGCTGAAATTCCTGAATGGAAAGATGTTCACTCCCATAGAGCAGTGGCATGTTCCCTGGCGCAGAAATTCTTTCAAGAAAGGGTTGGACAAAAAGGCTAAAAAGCCCTATAAATTTAGACTCTCTTATACGTATATAATGCGTCAAGAAATCGGGGTGTGGCTCAGTCTGGTAGAGTATCTGCTTTGGGAGCAGGAGGCCGGAGGTTCAAATCCTCTCACCCCGACCATCTTTTTCACGAAAATTTTTTTTCTCATTCAAAGCTCAGTAATCGTAAACACTTAAAAGCATTTAAGGGTTTTCTCGATTTCACTCATTACTTTTTCGCAATATTTCAGGAAATTTCATGAGCGTGCTTGGATCAGGATTTTATTTAATGCCAGCAGAAATGCGTTCAACTGTACTTAAGCAAACTTCGAAAGAGTCATCTAATTAAAACAAAAGCCCGCTTTTCATAGCGGGCTATTTTATATTAAATCTTTGGTATTAGTTTTCAGTGAGTGGATGAATCTCAAAGATTAAACTTGGATTAACAACCGGAACCTTCGGTGTCAAATTTGTAGATAACGCCTTTTGCTGTATCGATCATAAGTAGAGCTGGATAAGTTCCACCGCACTGAACCGCTCCGAAAGGTCCAGCTCCGAACACCACACCAGTGCCATAGAGGCTTTTCACTAGGTCAGCGGCTTTCTTCGCTTTAGGAGAATTCATTATTTCTTCCCCTGCTTCATCTATGGTTAAATACTCTGCATTTGAAACCCAATGAATAGCAGTTGCCATAGGATGAATACCCCAAGCACCACCATCTCCTTGAAGTGAATCCTCAACATCGTAATGGAAATCAGCTTCGTCTTCTTGTAGTTCTTTAACTGCTAACTCTTTCATCATCTCAATTGGAGACGCTGGCTTTAGATTGTAAGTTTTGAAATCGGCCAAAAGCTCCCCTAGCTTAGTCGCAACTGTTTTGATTTTTTTAGAATCAATAGCTGCGAAAGATGCTGTGGAATTTAAAACGAAAGCAAGGACCACGAAGCTAAGAATCTGTTTCATAGGGGCTCCAAAGTTGATAGTTGATATTTGATAGTCTTCTACTTGGTGGTGAACAAGTAAGAAAGAGGGTGTGTAAAAAAGAAATGTATATAACAATTATTTTTTTAAAATTCTTTTGAGATAGTTTACAGAAATAAGTTCGTAAATGAATTTGGGTATAGGATATTAGAATAGTTTTTAATCCCTATTAAGTTTTTTCAACTTGATAAGACGGTAATAGTTATCAATGTAAAGTTCTACTGCATGTACAATGAGCTGTTGATACTTTCGGCTATTGACCTTTGTTAACATTTTTATTTCAGCTAAATCGTTCTCTGAAATACGAATAGAAATAGGCTTTCTATTACCTGTACCCAATATTTGACGATGTTTTTCCGGGGTAACAGGGGAGTTTAAACATGAGTTAGTAAAACTTAAATCCGAGAAAGATTCATTACGGTGGCATGAATGGTTTAATCAGTGTTTAAAAAGAATGAAAATTAATCATGACCCATTATTGGCGCATTGATTGGATTGCTAGTCCCCTTGCTTTTTACATACTGATTGATGAAATACATCATTACTAAAGTAAGTGCCAATGAACCCATCACCACCCAACCCAGTAGGTCAAAGTGTAAAATACTTCCATCAGCTCCCTCTGAAACAATCATCCCTGCAAAAGCGGAAGCGAGACCGCCTGCAATTTGTTGAAGGGAGGCACTAACAGACATGTATGATCCTCGATCGGAGTTCGAAGGAATAGCGGTTGTAAGTGCCATGGCGGAAATCATTCTTGATGTGATACCAGCAAAAAGAACTACGTTCACAAACATAACGAACTCAATCGATGAAATACCCATTCGTGTGTAAATATAAATGGCAATAGCAGTTAGTATTGAGCCTGCAAAAAAGATTGGCATCTTTCCAACACTATCACTGGCCTTACCAATTAGTGGTCCTAAAATAATAGAACAAATTCCAGTAACCATATAAATGAGTGGAAGTTTCGCGAAAGGGATTCCGACATTATGTACGATGTAAGCGCTACTGAAGGGCATAAGCATAAACCCACCAGTACTTAAAAGGGCTGTCGCTGCAAAGCCTTGTAAGTATCTTGGCTGACTTAGAGTATGAGTTAAGTGGTGAAGTGGACTCTTGTCTGGGCGAACTTTTAAGTGTTCGTTGATTGGTTTTAATTTTAAGAAAATAACAAAACCTACTAGAATTCCGACAATCACTATCATTAGAAAAGGTGCATGCCATCCCCATAAATTGGAAAAATAAAGGCCAAGAGGGATTCCCATGACCTGACTTGCTGCAAGTGCAGTTTGGACAACTCCCATTACTCGTCCTCTCATCTCAAGAGGAAAAAGATCTGTTGTGATGGCAAAAACAACTGAGCCAATCACCCCACCAAACAAACCTGTCACCATTCTTGCGATCAAGAGAAAATAAAAATTAGGAGCTAAGGCACAAAAGAAAGTTCCAACTATAAATCCGCAATAGAAAAAGAGTAAAAGTTTTTTTCGATCAAAGCGATCGGCAAAACCGGCAGCCAATAAGCCAGAAGCTCCTGCACTAAAAGCGTAAGCTGATACCACTAAGCCAAATTGTGAAGGGGTAATTTTAAGTGCAGGTATGAGAGTCGCGCCTAAGGGTGAGAGAATCATAAAGTCTAAAATAATGGTAAACTGAAGGAAGGCCAGAATGCCTACGACAAATTTTTGGTAGGGTGTAAATTTTTGTATATGTTTTTTTTCCATCATGTAACTCCTTAGGGAATTTCGAGTTTAGCAAATAAAAGAGCGCTATAAAAGCGCCATCTGGTGGTTGAGTTGCTTTAAGATCTTCGAACAAGTTTGACCTTTTACAGGAAGTGCAATTCTACCAACCGACTTATTGACGATTGTATATTTTTTAGTAGTTGGATGGAGAGTCGGTGATAAGACCCTGTATTTTCCAAAGTTCTAAAAGATCTTTTGGAAAAATTACTTTTTGATCTATATTTTTTATCTCAAAACCTGAATCGAGAAGGTACTTATTAAGACCGTTGGTACAGCTGTTATCTAACATCGCATAGGTTCCTAAAAGTTTTGGATTTTGAATAAACTGGCGTAAGTTTCTGATCAAAGCCTCTTTCGTTTTGGGATTAAATTGAATGTTATAACCACTAAGGCTTCTGTTTTGATCTTCCTTATAATGATCGTGTACCTGTTTCATGGTTTGAATCAGGGGATAGATGGCATATTTACCACCGAAAAAACCAGCCCAATTGCTAAAATCAAAGTCATTGGCATCGATCATAAAGCTGACTGTCAGGTCATTCTCTGGCTTTTCTCGAGAGCTTCCTTGAAAACGCATTAGGACGTGTCCAAAGCGACTAAAATATTTTTCACCAGGTCCAATATGGATAAGCTCGAGGGTTTTAAAGTCAAAAGTTGGATCTAAGACTTTGCTCGCCATCAACTGGTTGAGTGTTTGCTCGGATTGATAGTTTTTTTTCCATTGATCATAAGATTGTCCGCTCTTGTAATCGTTTTCCATTTTCCGCCATCCCAGAGCTCCCAATATAAGGCAGGTTAAGAAAATAAAATGAATTTTGGATAATTTTTTGAGCTTATTAAACATGTCTTAATGTTATCAAATGTCGGTTTAAAGAAAAGAGGGAGGGTCTAAAAAAGCGTAGACCCTCCCATTAAGGAGAGAATAATCCAGGGATAAATCCCAAAGATATGAAAGTTAGTACTAAAAAAGTTCCAAAAATGTCGAATGGAAGGGGTTTTAGCACATTTTCCCCTAGGAAAAAGCCTGAGTGTAAATTTTATTGACCATTTTCCCTTCTATTTAGGGCTTTTTAGAGTAGACAAGGCCTTTTCAAAAGGGGGAAAATTTAGGGATCAGTACCCTTCAAAGAAAGCTCTTATTAATGGCAGAGACATCCAAAAATAAGACGATATTGTGGAACCCAAGGATTGGGCAAAATGAATCAGCTTTGAAGGTTTTAAAAAGGGACACACACGCCTATGAAGTTAAAACGCCTTCACATCCAAGGATTTAAATCTTTTAAAGACAAGACCGTCATCAGTTTTGATGAAGGAATTACTGGTATTGTTGGACCTAACGGTTGCGGTAAATCGAATATCGTTGATGCTCTATTTTGGGTCATGGGAGAACAATCAGCAAAGCACTTACGTGGTAGCAACATGCAAGACTTAATTTTTGCAGGTTCTTCTAAGTATCAACCAGCTTCATGGGCCGAAGTTACTTTGGTCTTAGAAAATACTAACGGTAAACACGTTAACATTTTAAATACAGTTTCTCGTCCAGCTGAAATTCAGTTAACTCGTAAGCTTTACAGAAATGGAGATACTGAATACCGCATCAATGGTGAACCGGCACGTTTACGTGATATCCATGAAGTGTTTATGGATACAGGCGCTGGTGCAAAGTCTTACTCAATTATCGCTCAAGGTGAAATCAACAAGCTGGTTCAAGCCAAGCCTGAAGAACGCAGAAGTATGATTGAAGAAGTGGCTGGAATTACAAAATTTAAAATTAGAAAAAAAGAATCACTTAAAAAATTAGAACAAACAGAGCTTAACTTAGGTCGTTTATCAGATTTAAAGAATGAAGTTTATAAAACGTTAAAGTCACTTGAAAAACAGGCAGAGAAAGCAGATCGAGCTAAAGTACTTCGCGAAAAAGTAAGAAAGCATGAACTAATCGTTAACTCTCATAAAGAATTTGATTTACTTCAAGATTATAAAGAAAACCGTGATCTTTTAACTTCTAAAAAACTTTCAGTTTCTGAATGGATGAATCGTCGTACCATGCTTGAAAATGATCTTGAAGAAGAACGTTTTAAGAAAACGGAGATGATGGAACGTGTAGAAAACATGCAAGCTTCTTATAACCATGAATCGAAAGATCTAGTGGCTAAAGAAGAACGTCTGAAGTTTTTGAAGCGTACTGTTGATGATAAGCAATCTCAAATTGAAATGCGTGAGAAAGAAAACAATGAAGTCATTTCAGATATAGAAAATAGAAAGCTTCGTATTCAGGAATTAGAATCTGAATTAGCTCGTATTGAATCAAGTCGAAATGATGAATTGGATTTTTCGGCATTAGAGGAAAAATTAGAAGTATTAAAAGAAGAACTATCTCTTAAAGAAGAAAGTGTTCAGGAACTGGCCAAGGAATTAAATGCAGAGAAAAATGCACTTACGGCGCTAGAGCAAGAAGCTTTCAAAAATAGTTCAAAACTCGAAGAATATATCAAAAATCTGGAGGATATTAATCTTGAAATTGAAACAATTGAAAAGCAATACTCTGTTGTCACACAGGAAATGGTTAAGGATCGCGAGGAAGTCAAAACGCTTGCTTTTGAAATCGATGAACACCAGACCACTGCTCTTAAACTTAAAGAGGAAGCAACAAGCTTATCTTCTGAATTCCAAAGACTTGATAGAGAAGTACGCGCCCAAAACAAAGAAGTCATCAATACAGAATCTCGTTTAACGAGCTTAAAAGACTTGGCTTTATCATTAGATGGCATGGGTAAAGGTGCACAAGAGTTTTTAAATGAGCCAATGCACGCAGAGAATTTCTCTCTTTTTGGAAATCTGCTTGAGTCAGACCCAATATATGCCAAAGCCATTCAAAATATTTTCTCGGATTACTTCCAATCAATTGTTGCTAAGAATGGCGATGTAGAGAGTCTATTGGTCTGGAGTAAGGAAAATAACAACTCAAGCTTTCAATTTATTAAAGCCACTGGTTTTACACAATATGAAGATGAGACGATTGAGCGCTTAAAACTCAATGGTTGCGAAGAAGTGATTAAGCTTTCTTCCGTAATCAAAGTAAATCGCACCGAATATGCACAAGAATTAAATCAACTTTTCAGTGGTTTTTATCTCGTTTCTAATTATGATGCAGCATTGGCTTCAAGAATTCCGACCGGGATCGACTTCAAGGGTATCTCAGCTTTTGATGGAACAACCGTTACCTTAAGAAGAGCTAACAGTGTTGTGACAAGCTCATTTAAGGGATTAGAAAACACGCAAGGTTTAGTTGAAAGAAACAATCTAATACAAGAGCTTGAAGTTAAGCTAAGTGCTGGTCAGGAAACGTTGGCTTTACTAGAAGAACAATTTACACAAACCAAAGATCTGCTTGAAGAAAAAACAGCTCAACTTGAATCTGTTAGAAACTTCTTATTAGAAAAACAAACAACTCATTCTACTAAGAAAGCTTCAATAGATATGAAGCTCTCTAATTACGAGTCTTCAAATTCTCGTTTATCTATTCTGAAGAATCGTAACATTGAAATTTCTCGCTCTCGTATGGAAATGATGGAGAATGAAGAAAGACTTATTAATAAAACCCAAACGCTTAAATCAAATGTTTCCGATCTTGAGTCGAGACTAGAAAATTTCTCAGAAGAAATGAATCTTGCTCGCGAAACCTATAATGATGAAAAAGAAGAATTAACTACTAAAATGCTTGAAGCGAAGTCTTACGAAGAACGTCGTCGTAATATGGAATCTCAAATCTCTGATGTTGAAGCACAAATTACCAAGGCACTAAACAAGGTCCAGTCCAATACTGAACTTCTTTCTGAATATAACACTCAAGTTGAAACGGCAGAACTAGAAGGACAAAATCTAGCGGAAGACATTTCAAATAAAGCCAGTGTTTTAGCCGATGAAGAAGTTGTTTTAAATTCGATCAAAGATGAATTATCTGAGCTACTTTTTTCTATGAAAGAACGTGAAGATGAAGCGCGTGAGTTATCAACGAAGATCAATAAAACAGAAAAAGACCTTGTCGATACAGAAGTGAAAATTCAATCTCAGATCATGGAAGAAGATCAAATTGTTAAAAACATCTTTGAGAAGCATCAAGTTGATCTACGCCATGTTTTAAAGTGTTACATGAACTTGCAAGAAGATGACTTAGAAGGTCTAAGTGACATGACTCAGCTTTTCTTTATGGAAACTGAAGATGGTACAAAAGAAATAGATAGAGTTTCTTATAGCTTTGATCGCCGTTATGGTCAGGCACTACGTGACTCTCATGAAAAGTTGAAGACTTATCGTCAGGAGTTTTCTCGCTTAGGTGAGATTAACTGGCAAGCGATCGAAGATTATGATCGTCAAAAAATGCGTCATGATTTCTTGGAATCTCAAGAAGTTGAACTTAGAACTTCTTTGAATGATCTTCAAATGGCCATTTCTCAAATTGATGAAAAATGCCGTTTACGTTTTAAAGAAGCTTATGATGCCGTTAATGAGCGTTTTGAAAAAGTTTTCCCAATTATCTTTGGTGGTGGTTCAGCGAAACTTGATATTGTTGGTGATCTTGATAGTCCAGAGTGCGGGATCGATATTATTGCCCAACCTCCTGGCAAGAAAATGCAAAATATTAACTTAATGTCTGGTGGTGAAAAAGCCATGACTGCAGTGTCACTAATTTTCTCAATCTTTTTAGTTAAGCCCTCTCCATTTTGTTTACTGGATGAAGTTGATGCTCCACTTGATGATGCAAACGTTGGTCGTTTTAATGAACTTCTCAGAGAAATGAGCAGTGAATCTCAATTCATTCTTATCACACATAATAAAAAAACAATGGAACTCAACGATACTCTTTACGGCGTTACAATGCAGGAACCAGGCATTTCGAAAGCGGTGTCGGTACAATTACACTAATGAATAAGTTATTTTTTCTTTTAGTTTTCTTTTTTTCGAGTAGCTGGGCAGCTTTTTTGCCCAGCTCTTTTAGGGCAAATTTTGAACAAAGTTTTAAGAGTACGATTACAGGAAAAGAAAAAAAAAGCAGTGGATCGATTGATTATTTATTCCCTGGAAAAATTCGTTTCGAGATCACCAATCCAGACAACACTATTTTTGTGAGTAACGGTTCCAAGGCTTGGTACTATACGGCTCCATTTGACCCAAAAGAAAAGGGCGAAGTCATCGTACAACCTGCCAATAAGCTTTTAATCACAAAGTTTTTTGATTATTTAAAGAAAGGCCTAGAGAGCAATGAAGCGTATTCCGTGAAAAAGGAAAAAGACTTCTTTGTTTTGACTTTTTCAGAGAAAGCACAAAAAGAGTTATCAATCATGAAGGCTCATCTGGATCATCAAAATAAAGATCTGACCAAAATTTCAGAACTAAAAAGTCTGGTCATTTTCTATAAAGATGGAAAAGAAGTGAAGCTTTCACTTAATGGTCTTATTGAAAATGTTAAATTTGAAAAAAGTTATTTCGAATTTAAAGTTCCTGAGAATACGAAGGTGGTCAATCAGAACTAATATTTCGTGGCTATTGGTACCAAGTTCTTAAATTGATCTACCGTCAGATCTACTCCATTTAAAGTATTTTTTTCTAGTTTAAGTAATCCCATGACACGCCCATGGCCATCAGAAAATAAATGGGCTGTCTCTAGTGATAGGTCTCTAATTTCTGGTAATTCAATGGTTAAAATATCTTGGCCAATTAATTTTTGCTCTTTCAAGATCCCTTTTACAGTCTTAATTACAGTTTTTTTAAAGCGTGATTGGTGAATTGTTGAGATGAAGCCTGTATCTTTATCACCATAAAGCAGAAAGTCATCGTTCATATTAATGTCTGAAATATTAACAACTAAATTAGGGGTTCCTTTAACGTTTTCAATTTTTGCATTAATCTTCATCATCATAGCAAATTTGACTTGCTTTAGACCGGTTGCCAATCTCTCAAGCTTTGATGTGTTATAAAGTAGATCTAAGTAAAGTGTGCCATCATTCCCTTTTTCATTAAAAAGAACAATCATTTTCTTAGGACCTAGGGCAACTGGAAGGTCTTTGAAAGATGAATCCCAAAAACCTGCATCAAATGTTTTTTTCAAAATTCTTGTTAAGTATTCCTCAGAAGCACTGATAACAATGTTCCCTTGTTCCTTACGAATAAGGTCGTTCATGATATTCACTGATTTAACGATTCTTTGTTCGTTTCCTGGTCTTATCACGTCTTGTTTATAATCTCTGTCGTAACAATCTTTTCCATTAAATTCAAATTCAGTTTGAGTACAATAGTCAGAGCTCATTTCCACGACAATATCGCCTTTGTCATTATTCGTTATATGGTCAAAAGAAAACATCGACATGAGTGATAAATCAGTCCAATACTCGCGATCAAATTGTGTTGTTTCAAGAAGCTTTAGTAACTGCTGAGCTTCTCCATCCTTTAATATATTGACGAATTGTTTTACGGCAAAGCTTTTTAGGAAGGGTAGTTGTTCTTTTATGAATCTATTAATTTTTGCCGCTGGAAAAACAGTTACTCTATCGCCAACTTTTATTTTTACTTCAGGGAAATCAAAATTAACTTTTTCATCAATTGCTAAGAGGTCAGCACGGGCTGCTAATTTTTTCTCTAATGGTGAAAAATCACTCGATATCACTTTAAAGTTATAATTATTTTTTGCATTATGTGCAAAACGGATTTGTGTAGAGAACTCTAGTATTTCTTCGCTCGTGCTCTGAATGAGCAGATCATTCACATTAAATGAGAAGAAACTTTTCATTTCTCCATTTTTTCCTGGAATTTGTACATCGAAGTGGATCTGAGGGGTTTCGATGCTTAAGTCAGATATTCCAATTAATGTATCACTGACAAGTTCTGAGCCTGGAGTTGAGAGGGGTACCATTTTAGTTGATAGCTTATCCATTTTGTAATTAAGGCCATTCACTGTAATGATGACCTGAGCGTCAACAAACTTAATATTAAATAGTTTCTGAACTGCTTCTATAATTTTTGTTAGCTGAGGGTCACTTGTTCCCTTGAGAGGTTTGAAAGATGTACTAATAGGTTTTTTAATTTCATATTTAAAAAAGTCGCCCAATTCATTGTTCACAAAGAATGTTCTTACTTTTTTAATTAAATACTCTGACCAAACTGAACCCATTTTAGTTTGAATTAGAATATCTGGTACATTTTTCTGTGTCTTATATTGAGCAAAAACCGGTTGCTGTAATGCTGTCACAAAAACAAATAGTACGGGTAAGAAGAAATAGCTCTTTTTCATTATTTCTTCTCCATGATTTTTTTCAGATCAAGAGATTGTATATCTCCATAAATAACCAAGTGACCAGATGGTTCTACACCAATTGACTTAGGATCGACTTTTAGTTCTGCTTGGCTAGTCAATGATTTAAGAGGAATCATAATATCTTTTGAAAGAGGTTTCGAAAGGACAGCTCTGATCGTGTTAATAATTTTATCCTTAACTGCCCCAGTTGCCTTTCCTAGATTTGAATAATAACCAAAAGTATTATTCAAGCTTGTTCCTGTTATCGGTGAAGTTGGTTTTAGCTGGAGAAATTTTTCACCATTTTGAGAGATGATAGCTGGAGTCAAAGCAATTTCTAATGGAAATCTCATATGGCCGTGAGTTTCATGAAAAACTTCTGATATGCCAGCAAGCCATTTTTGAAATCCTTCCCAAGCACTCTCTGTTGTCACTTTATCAAGATTTACGTGAAGATTTACGACTGCGTAGACTCTGCCATTTAAGATATGAAGTTTAACACCTGGGTAATCAATGGTAATTCCCTTAAAGCTTGGGTTTAAAGAAAGTACGGCGTTAATCATATCTAATGATTCTTCAGGAGTTGAAACAATTGCATTAATGAAGGCTTCGCTAATTCCTATTGCAACACTGTAGTCTTTTGGTGCACTGGAATAAATGAGTGGTGATAGTTCACGTAAATAAGGTCCGTAACCAATATCAAATGGGATCACAATATCAGATCCATTGATGGCAAAAAATGGGTTAAATGAAAGATCCAATCGATTATTTAAAGCGGCAATTTTACTTACTTGAAAACCAAAATCGGCACTATTAACCATGGCCTCAAGTTCTGAAACTAATTGCTGTTGAGTACTTGGAGAAGGAGCAGGTACAACTGGTGTTGGATTTTTGCTGATAGGGTAGTGATGATGGGCGTATGTATTATCAATAGGAGTAGGTTTATAAGTTAAGTCAAATGGTTCATATTTTCTTTGGTAAGTTCCGCCAACTTTGGTTGAAAAGTTCTTTCCTTTCAAGAAACCGTTTATAATTCCTTCTACGTCATTCTTCATTATATTTGCAGCTTGAAGAATAATTTGATTGGCGATATCAGTTTTGTATTCCAGAACCAATTCACGGATTTTAGAGGTATCCATAGTTGTTTCTTGATCATTAATTGAAATTGAAACGGGAGGGATTTTGAGTGAGGCAAAATTAACGTCAATATGTGGTTCTGACTTTTTCCCTAGATTAGTAATAAGGTCATAAACTTGGGCAGTGGCAATTCCTTCTTTGATAGAAATTTTAATTTTTGCCGCCACATTGAGTGAAGTGCCTGGAATTTGTTTTATTGTGATTCCACCGATATCAACTCGAAGATTCTTTTTAGTACAGGCTTTCCCTTCACAGATGGATAGTTTTGGAACAGCAAGTTCTATTCCTGTTAGCGAAGTTGAAAGACTTAGAATAAATGAGTTTTTATTAGCCTCTAACATATTTAATTTTACATTTTTACTATCAACAAAAGCCTTTGCCGCTCCCATAGTCGATGCGATTGTAAAATTGAAAGGTTGTCCTAAGTCCAGAGCAGTTAATTCCTGAATGATATCAATAACAGGTTGAAATTTTTCATTTTTAATTTGTTCTTTGATTGTCTTTCCTTGCGCAGGAACACTGACGATCATTTTGCCAGATTTCTCTTTAGCTGTATTCAAAGCAGATAAGACAATTGTCTTCACTGCTTCATTTGAAATTTGAACGTTAAGATGTTGTTTTCCAGTTGCACTTACCCAATCAATTTGTGCGTTAGCTGATCCCATGAAGAGAATTGAACACAACAAGCCTGACTTTAACATAAGCTACCCTTTGATACATTTTGAAGTATAAAGAGCAATCTCGATGCCACATTATAATAACTAAAATGAAGTTAAGTACTGAAAACAGATGTTGAGCATTGAAAGAAGTTAACCAGTGTTTAATCTTTTGACACTTTTTTTGAGTTTAAAAGTATTAATCACTTTTCTGACTAAATTTTAGACATATGACTCTTTTTTACATTGCTACTGAAGTCCTTTTGACCTTTTCCTAATAGTTTATCATTGGCGATTGAGGTGGCATTTTTGGCATTGAGTATGCATTAGTTAAAAGCAACAAAAAGGAATTTCTAACAACGGGAGAAACATTATGAAATCTTTATTAGTACTTTTATCTTTTACACTTTTGGTTCCAGCTTTTGCTCAAGAAAACCTAGGTGACTCTAGCCATAGTAAATGTAGTGATGCTCGTAAAGCCAATGCTGAAAAAACTAAAAAAGAATCTGAAAAGACTAAAGATGCAAGTGGAACAGTAGAAGGTTAATTAAAGAATTAACAAAGAAAATCGAATCAATAGCTAAGTCGAAAGCATTGGTTTTAAATTTAGAGAAGATTATGAAGAAATTATTGATTGGATTGTTGGCATTCGGAAGTATATCTAGTTATGCAGTAACTCCTGAAACACAAATAAAAGATTTAAAGATAAGTCTTTTTGCTGGCGGTGAATTCGGTGCTTCTGGATTTGGAGGAAATATAATATCTTTCCAAGAGACTGTAGGCATTACTGCAAATGTAGAAAAAAGATATATCACTGTCCATGAAGGAAATGTATGTAAAATTATTTCTAAATCTGATGATGAAAATCACAGTTATGACAAAGGTCACGGCTACGGCATAAATAGTATCAAATATGAGGATGATGAACTCAGAATTTTTTCTACCAACGATTACTATACCCCAGATACCATGTGGATCATCTGTCCGGGTTTGACTGAAAAGAATACGGTCAAAGAACTGGAGGATGCATTGAAGAATGTTATTAAGGTCAAATAACTTGTCTTTGATATGAATAATAGATCGAAGAATACAGATAAAACGAGTGTCATGCTGAAAAGTGAGCTTTAATGAAAGGCACTTACAAAAAATAGAATGGATAACATTTAATATAAAACATGGAGATTATTATGAGAAATTTTAAATTATTGGCTCTTACTTTTGGATTAGTTATTGGTATGACCGCTAAAGCAAACGAGTGCGAAGCGTTTAAAGATATATCTTCTGAAAAGGCAGATGCCATAGTTGCATTTACTGAAGCTCGACTTAATAAATTTTCAGGAAGTGTTGATAGACTTGTAATTCAAAATGAAATTCTAAAAATGAAACTTCAAGCTACTGCTTGCTTAGTAAAAGAAGCAGGAGAAATTCCTGATTTGACAGATGTAAAGAGCGCTGAAAAGTGAGCTTTAATGAAAGGCACTTACAAAAAATAGAATGGATAACATTTAATATAAAACATGGAGATTATTATGAGAAATTTTAAATTATTGGCTCTTACTTTTGGATTAGTTATTGGTATGACCGCTAAAGCAAACGAGTGCGAAGCGTTTAAAGATATATCTTCTGAAAAGGCAGATGCCATAGTTGCATTTACTGAAGCTCGACTTAATAAATTTTCAGGAAGTGTTGATAGACTTGTAATTCAAAATGAAATTCTAAAAATGAAACTTCAAGCTACTGCTTGCTTAGTAAAAGAAGCAGGAGAAATTCCTGATTTGACAGATGTAAAGAGCAAGGAAGAAGAACTAAAGGTCTTGAATGAAACAATAGAAAAACAAAGGCAGAGTGCAGATGGAAGTATTAATTCTCTCTTAAATTTAATTGATAACTATAATAGCGAACAATTTCAAGAACCAGAAATAATAACTGCTGATGATAAACAAGAAGAAAAACTCGTCGATAAAGAAGAAAAGAAGCAGCCAGAGATATCTAAGAAAAAAAATAAAAGATAAAATATCTAGTCTTTGATGTGAATGATGGATCGAAGAATAAAGATAAAACGAGTGCCACACAGAAAAGTGTGCTTTAATGAACGGTATTTACAAAAAGTAGAATTTTTAAAAGGCAGCCTTAGGCTGCCTTTTTTTATAGTTTTATCTTAAAAAGTTTCTTCATCATTTGTTCGTAAACCAAATTGGGCATAAATTTCATCACTTTATGGCCAAGTTTTTTGATCGCCTGCCCTCGAAAGTGTCCTACCTCTTCAAGTATAGATGTGGTTTGGAGTAAAAACTGAATTCTCTTTTTACGGGATATTGTTAATTCTTTTAAGTCGGTATCAATATCTTTTGTTAAGAGAAGAGTTTTTCCTAAATACCATGCATCTTCGATCGCCTGAGCTGGACCTTGATGAAAGAGAGATGGCAAAGAATGTCCGGCATCACCAATAAATACCACTCGACCACTTTCCATCTGAGTTATAGGAGGGAGTTCATAGAGATCTCGTTTAACCATATTTTGCATAGGTGATTCAGCCATGAGCTTGACCACGGTAGGATCAAATCCTAGGAAGAGTTGTTTTAAATTTTTTCTGAGAGATTCTGATTCATCTATTTGATGAGGAAGTGAACCAGCGGTCACAGACCAAGACCACCGCTTATTTTTTAAACCAAAAATATTAAAACTCTTGGATTTTCCTAGAAGCTCAAAAGCAATATCTTGCGACATTGGATAAAAGCGCTGATCAACAATAAAATGCCAGGAACATAATCCCGAAAATTCTGGTTTTAAATAGGGATAGATTATATTTCTGATTGTGGAATGTATTCCATCTGCCGCAACAACTAGATCATAGTCTCTCGAATCTCCATGTTGAAATTTTATGAGTGTTTTATCGACTCGTTTGGATATATCAATGACATGATGAGAAAAATGAACTTTTTTTGTTGGGAGACCACTAAGTAAAATTTTTTTTAATTCAGAATTTTCTATTCCAAGAAGAGAGAATTTTTGATCAATTTGTAATTTTTCGCATTCTACTTTAAAAAATGAAGTTAGCACTTCATCTGAATATTCGAGGGAGCTTATCATTTGACTTTGTTGCTGAATTTCATTTAGTAAATTGAGCTCTTGTAGCACCGCACTCCCATTAGGAGTCAATATTAGCCCAGCAGGCTTTAATTTTAAGCTCTCACTCTCATCAAAAAGATCATAACTGATGTCGAATTTTTCTAAGACGCGAGCCAGAGTTAGTCCTGCAATGCCCGCCCCGATTATGGCCACTTTCATAACTACTTCATCGGTAAGCGAGAGGTCTATTTGAGCAGATAAAAACTTTAATTTGAGAGAGAGTTTGATTGATTGAATCAACTATTGCACTTCTTAAATAAACTTACAGTGCTTCGACTTACTTTGACAGTTACTTACCTAATCTTCTAGCCTTTTAGTGTTGATGACATGACGTTGTTAACCATTGCGAGGTCCCCATGAAGCAGACCATCGTCCTTCTTTGTCTGTCCTTATTCACAACTGAACTCTACGCTTGGGGCGCTATCGGCCACAGGATCGTGGGAAAAA
Organism: Bacteriovoracaceae bacterium; assembly: GCA_049318265.1. GTDB lineage: Bacteria > Bdellovibrionota > Bacteriovoracia > Bacteriovoracales > Bacteriovoracaceae > JBEIOQ01. Next base: position 14,214 of record JBMOGR010000002.1, on the reverse strand, counting down.
TTGCAGAAGATAATCTTTCTCCAAAAGCAAAAGAATCCATTGCTGCTTTATTGCCAGGGCAATCTCTCGCAGATGTTTCAACTTGGGCAGATATGATTCGCTCAGATCCTGCATGGGCAAAAGCAAAGCCATGGCATTTTTTAGATATCGCTGATGGTGTTACTTACGATACTACTACTCCTGTACCGGAAGGTGATGTCATTAGTGCCATAACTTCAATGGTGAATACGCTTAAAGATGTAAACTCAAGTTTATTAGATAAACAAAATGCTTTAAAATTTATTATCCACTTTGTTGGTGATATTCACCAACCTCTTCACGCTGGTCGCCCAGGTGATAGGGGCGGAAATAGCGTAAAAGTTAATTTTATTGGTCGCTCGATGAATCTCCATTCTGTGTGGGATAGTGGAATGATTGATTATCAAAAATTAGGTTTCGCTGAATACGCAGCAAAACTTGAAGCTCAATCAGAAGGGCGAAATGCTAATTATAATTTAGCGGAAATTAGTTTTAGCCAAATTTTGAAAGAAGATATGGAGGTTCGTAAAGACATCTATAATTTTCAAATTCCTTCAGGGACTAAGCCTGTGACTTTAACTGAAGCTTATATGAAAGCGAATATAGCAACTCACGATCGCGGTCTCCTACTTGGTGGAAAACGTTTAGCATTCCTACTTAATAGCCTCTATAAATAATCAAAAAAACATTTAAAAAAAGATTGGCCCCCAGCTTTACGCTGGGGGTGAAGACAGGAGAGCGGCGGTTATCAAGTAACCCGTCTTAGGTTTCTTGAATGGGGAAGTGTGCTATCTCAATCGTAAGAATTGTTATGGCCTAAAATAGTCCATGAGATAGGTGTCGTGATATCTATTTCTATGCGGCCAGAGCTAAATCTAAATAATGAAATGAGGCTTCTTCTTCACCAAAGTGCTCAGATAAGGTTTGGTCTAAATCACAAGCTTGAAGCGAGCATTTTTTAAAAGTTGAGCATACAAGAGCGGTTCCTTCGAATTGACATGATTCAAAATTGCACTTTTGCATGTGGGTAAAGTTGAACTTGCAATTAATAAATATGCAGTCAATAAATTCTGTTTTATTAAATTGGCATCCATAAAAGTCGCAATTCTCGAAAATTACGTGATTATAAGTACTTCCAGTGATCTTGCATCCACTATACTGCAAGCCTTCGATTTTATTATCTTTAATAGTTTCATTGTCCAGGGACTCGTAAGCCAAGTTACTGTTAACATTAAGAAATTTTTCAAGTTCTAATAAAGTTAATGTTTTCACTGACGTACTCCTGTTTCAACCGTTGTCCTGATGCAAGAATAACATTCTTGATGCAACTGGTCAAGCAATAAAATTACTTCAAGAAATTATTGTGCAATCCGACAAGGATTTTAAGGAGTTGCAGGTGCAATTTCGTGGAGGCCTAATGGCAGACTTTAATCGTGAGCAAGTGGAATTCTTTTTGGGGACAGTGAGAAAGTATATGCAGTTGAGAGGCAATCTCTCTCAAAAAGATCTTTCTGAATTAACGGGAGTAGGTGTTTCAACAATTTCTCGCTTCTTAAATCAAAAGACCCACGTGCTTGATGAACAGGTTATTGCAAGAATTGTTGCAAAGTTAAACATACCACTATTTGAAATTTTAGAATTTATCCATGAAGAGTATCAAGCGAAGTTTCAACGCTTGGTAAAATTTTATAAAGAAGCTGAAACCACCGATAAGATTGGTGAAGATGCGGAAGATACAACAGCTTCTTTTTCTCGTAGTGATAGAACTGGTACCGCGAAACTTGCAACTGAAGCAAGAGTGAGTATCGGAGATGGTCCTAAAAGAACCATTCCATTCGGAGTCGAGGGAACAGGATCTCGTAAAACAGATTTAACTATTGGTGAAAAGTTACAAACACTTTCTCCCAAACAAAAAGTTTATCTGCAGAGTTTTTTAGATCTAGATACTGAAGGACGTGATCTTGTCGTTGATATCGGAAGTTCTCTCTTCACTTATTTTAAACAAAAGGGTTTAGAATTTTGAACAGGTGTCTCATCTTATTGATTGCTCTTTTTAGTTTAAATACTTGGGCCATGCCTGAGTCCTTTGAGTTTTGGTTTCTGTCGCATCCAAAAACCGCACTTTATCGCTTTGATCCGCCACTACGGCAATCAAAAATTCTAGCCGCCAATGATGATCGAAAATGTGTCACAAAAGTTGGGGATGATTGCTTTGATCCTCAGTATGGAATGTTTCCAGACCCAGAGATAGAGAAGTTAAAAGCAGTTCAAAAAAAATTAAAAGATGAAAAGGAAAAACCCGCTGATCAGAAGTATCAATATCTTTCTAATATTGAAGCGGAGAGTTTTCATTGTGATAAGAATCAAGGTTTTGACATCTACTGTGGTGGGAAGGTTCAGAAGCCTTCTGAAAAAAAAGCATCACTCGAAATATGGATCGATATTAGCCGTACCATGACTGACGTTGATTATCCCGACAAGAATAAAGACTGTTTTCGTAAAAGCTTTGTCAAACGCTTGAAGAGCAGTTGTCAGAATGTTGATATTTATACATTCAATACATTTTTAAAGTTATCGACAACTAACGAAGAGCTCTGCGATAACCTAGGATTCATCGATCAAAATCGTCTGCTCTCATGGATCAATGATAGTAAGGCACACAAAGTTATTATTATAACGGACAAAAGTCTCGCCACTAAAGGAATTGCTGATTACGTTTATGCCAAAGGTGGAAAAGTAAAAGGTGATGCCAATCAAAAAGAATTATCTGGAAAAGATCTTTTAGAGTTAGTAGACTCCACTAAAAAGTATTGCCGCTAGATTTATTGGTGTAAGAAATGAATTCTTCCTTTAAAGCTTTGATCAAATGGTCGAAAGCTAATTATCATCATTTGCCATGGAGAACTAATCGCTCTCTGTATGGTACTTTGGTTTCAGAGATCATGTTGCAACAAACGACTGTCGGCACCGTTCTTTCACACTTTGAAAAATTCCTAAAACAATTTCCTCATTTGAAAGCATTAAGTAAGGCGTCTGAAGAAGAACTAACAATTGCCTGGAAAGGGTTGGGTTATTATCGACGTGCTCGCAATCTAAAAAAAGCCGCTGATGATATTGTTAATCTTCACCAAGGACAAATTCCAGCTGACTTTGATGCCTTAGTGAAAATTTCTGGGATAGGAGAGTATACTGCCAACGCTTTAATTGCTATTGGACGAGACGAAAGAGCATTGGCCATTGATGCAAATTTACTAAGAGTCATTTCTCGTTTTTATAATTTAAAATCACTAGATTCAAAAAATATTTATAGCCTCTTCTCACAAGAAAAGATTTTTAAGGATTTTCAAGGTGGCTGGCGTGACTTAAATGAAGCGCTAATGGATGTTGGACGAACTTTCTGTAAAGCTAATAAAGCTGATTGTATGCTTTGTCCAATGAATGAAAACTGTCTTTCATTTAAACATGGAACGATAACTTTTAATAAAGACATAAAGAAAAAAAATCAAAGTCATGAACTGACTCTTTTGCGCTTTGTGATTAGAAAAGATGACAGGTTGCTCGTTTATAAAAAATCCGACAAGGAATGGTTGTCTGGCCAATATGAAGTTCCAACTTTAACGATCTATTGTGATGATAAAAAATTTACTCAATATAGTATGTCACCCCAATTTGAGCGAGAAAGTAAAAAACTTCTTAGTTTTAAAACTGGAATAACCAAATACGATATTACAAATCTAGTTTGGGAAATGAGCGAAAGAGAATTTAAGAAATGGAATTTGAAAGAAAAAAAATATGAGTGGGTTTCAATTGATAGTTCTAAAACAAACTTAGCAACTTCCACTATTAAAATTTTAAAACATTTAGAAAAAAAGAAAAAGGACCAAGACAAGGTGTAAGCCGGATTCTGTTTTTGCCAATCATTCATCTAGGATGACAGTTGCCCATCACCTCAAGCACTCTACCCGCAGTCTCTCCGGGTCGGATCAGCGACTGCCTACATGAGTTTGCACCTCGTAGAGTTTACCTGGTTTCACTACAGCACTGACGAATCAGTCTATACATACTTTCTGTTGCACTTGTCCTCGCCTTACGGCGGACGGGCGTTACCCGCTACGATACCCTATGGTGTCCGGACTTTCCTCCCGTGGGTTACCCCACCAGCGATTGTCCCCCTGTCTTGGTTGGCAAATCTTGTACCTTGAGTTGTTCGCTCTGTCTAGGAAGTGGCTGAAGAAGGAAGGAGTAGGCGATAACAGTTGGGACAGGTGACGAGGCTTTCTCCTCGATCTAATTCCGAAAGAAGATGACGAGAAAGAAGAAAGGCGCATTCAGCGCATATAGAGCCTTTGGCTATTGTGATTGGACGCTTCCCTTTCATCCGTTTGTGAATTCGAGAGAAAGTGTCTCGAAAATGAACTGGAAGTGCTTCCAAAATGAGCATCTGTCTCATTTCAAAATCTTTGACAAGAGACTTATCTTTGTTATTTTGTTCATTCACTTCTAGTGAAATTTCGTTATAGGTTTTTTGAATTCCGCTAAGAAAATTTTTATCATCAAGAATGGTTTGCTCTAGACTCTCTTGCTCTTCCATTAGTTGTAGCATTTCAAGATCGAGAGCTTCGCGATCTTGATTGAGTCTATCTCTTTGCTTTTCAAAACTTGAAAGTTCAGAAGTCGTGGTCATTTTAAGACCAGCGGCTGTGGTTTGCTCTAGATCACGGTTAAGTTTTTGATTAAGGATTTCTTTTTCAGACAATTTTTTTTTGAGAGAAAGTAGATTGGATTCGTTGTCTTTTAAATCAGAAGTTCTTGAGTCTTCCATACTTTTTAATTTTTGAAGTCTTTTTTCTTGTTCAAGAATACGTCCTGAACTTTCGTCTATAAGACGGTCTAGGGATTGAAATTCCTTTAATTGGTAGAATACTTCGAAGCGATTATTTTCCACTACATTCTTCGATACGGTCATCAATCTTCTTAAGGAGTGATGCCGAAGGTCCTAGGATGGCGTCTTTCATTAGGCGATTATGTTCTGTTTTAAAAGCACGTCCAACTTCTTTATCATCAATGACTAAAAGGGCTTCGTCATTGATAGAGTTAGCGGCTTCAGACCAATTATGAGATCCAAAAATGACTATCGTCTGGTCTATAAGTCCAAACTTATGATGAAGCATGTCTCCGTTTGGAAGATTAGGAATACCTGCTCTCTTGGTTGCTTTTTTCCAAGGATTGTTATCCAATTGATCACGGCACTGAGTATCCTGAAGTTCGAGACCCATAAGATCGAGTAAATCAGAATATTCGCGGTAGGCAAATGAAGGCTCTACTAAGGCAGAGACAAGGACACCTTTCTGAGCTCTTTTTTCCATGGCATCTGACAAGTTTTGTTCAGAGAAAACAAACAAAGCGACATCAATAGATTTTTTAGCAGTCAAAAGAGTTTTTTTGATTAACCCGTTTGTCGTTTCATCGTAGTCTTCTTTAAGGCTGTCAGCAGAAAACTTTACCGTAATAGAAGCTCCACCAACATTAAATATAGTTGGCTTGCGATGATCCTTTTGTGGACCAAATTTAAAATTCCAAAGTTCAGAAAATTCTTCGCTGAAAACTTTAGCTACTTTAGAATCTTTGATAACGACAAGTGCATTTTGATTTCCGCGAGAATCTGGAACAAGCATATCGCCATGAAAGTCACTTAAAGTGAAATTGGCTGAAGATTGAACGACAACGGCATTATCAATGACAACGAATTTATGGTGCATTATCCCAGATCCATGAGAGCCATCATAGGTATCGTCAATTTTTGAAACCTTATTAGCATTAAGCATTTTGATAGTGTCACGTTCAAGGATTTCTTGGGTACTGGCAACGCCATCTTTGTTTATATCAATTAAGGCTAAACGTTCTTTATAATGGGTTTTTGAAACGCTATCGAGAGCATCAATTTCTTTTTTTGTTAATTTTTTGAATTCGATATTATTATCATTTTCAAAAACCATTCTCACTTTGATGCCAGCTCTTTTCTTTTGGATAAGAGCTTGGGCAATTCCAGGAACATTGAGATCATGTATGGCCACATCAATAGTTTTTTTTGCTTTGTTAATCTCATTGATAATGATGGCTTCAAAGTTATCACCGGCACGAGTTATGCCACGGTATGGTTCCATATAAGAGGTAGCTTGGTTGTGATTGAAATAATATTGAAGTTTATCAGAAGCTTGTGTCTGATGCGCGCTCAAGAGAGCAGCAGTGATCAAAAGGAAATTCAACTTCATTTTAGTTCCTTACAAAAGGCATTTACTTGGGATCGTAGCCGCCAGTAGATACTCTGAACAGGGGAAAGTTCATAGCAATATTGCAGAAACTGCGGTAAAATTTACAGCCATGTGAGGTATATGCTTGTAATCTCAAAGGATGTCTAAGAGATTGATATAAGGTAAGTTTATATCTAACCTCTCGTTCTTTCAGGATTATAAATGAAAGTTGTTCTTTTGCATGATTGGTTGACCGGCTACCGAGGTGGAGAAAGAGTTTTAGATGCTATCGCTGAAATGTTTCCCGAAGCCCCTCTTTATACTCTCATTCATAAAAAGGATTCTACTTCACCCTTCATTGAAAATCGTAAAATCGTCACTTCTTTTTTAAATCACATTCCAGGAATTGAAGAGAACTATAGAAAATTTCTTCCACTTTTTCCATTAGCTGCCAGTTCCCTTAGAATTACTGAAGAAGCCGATCTCATCATTAGCTCATCTCATTGTGTAATAAAGGGTGTGACCAAACCTGAAGGCTCCAAGCACCTTTGTTATATTCACAGTCCTATGCGCTATATTTATGATCAATTTGATAGTTATTTTGGACCTGGTACTTCGCTACCCATCAGAGTTGCCGCTCACGTTGTAAGGCCTTATTTACAAACGTGGGATTATACCACTAATACCAACGTCGATCATTTTGTTGCTAATGCAGACTTTGTTTCAGAGCGAGTGAATTTTTTCTATGGGAGAGAGGCGTCTGTGGTTCACCCCTTTGTCGATTTAAAGGATTTTCGTCATCTTCAAAGTGTTCCCGCTAGGAAGAAAAATTATTATCTCATGGTCACTGCTTTTGCTCCGAACAAAAGAGTGGATCTTGCCATAAAGGCTATGAATGAGCTTGGGTTCAATCTTAAGATCGTGGGGTCAGGACAACAGGCAGAAGAACTTCGAAATTTAGCCGGGCCAACCATAGAGTTTATGGGGAACCTTACTCGTGAAGAAATAGTTGGCCTTATGAGAGAAGCGCAAGCCTTTATTTTTCCTGGTGTTGAAGACTTTGGCATCACCCCACTAGAGTCCCTTGCAGCCGGTACTCCGGTTATTGCTTTCGAGTTTGGTGGAGTTTTAGAAACCTTAAATCCCAAAGTCGCGAAATTTTTCTCTGAGCCCACTGTCAGTTCTCTTAAAAAAGCCATCCAAGAATTTGATCCCAGTCGATATGAAAAGCATGAACTTTTTTCACGAGCCGAGTTTTTCTCCCGAGAAAACTTTCAAAAAAATCTTCAAAATGAAATTAATAAATTTCATTTCTCCTCTCAAAAATAGATTCCATGCACAGATGAAAATACTTCGTCTAGGTTGCTGAGTAAACTTTACTCAATGTCTAAATCTTTATTGAATGGCATCAGTCTCTATGTAATAGTGCCATTCTTGCACCAGAAAGGATTTCTGAAAGAGAGATTTGTAACATTTACTATCAGTCTATTGATAGTAGATTTTAAACATGATTAAAGTGTCTCGTTTTGATGAGCTATACAGCGTCCTAGAAAATTTTGAGGTAAAAATGAAAAACACAAAGCGCGTTCTGAACTTAAAAGGATCTCTTGCTCTAAGTCTAGCAGCTACAGCCTTTTTGGCTGTTGGTTGTTCAAAAATTTCTGATAAGAAGCATAAGAGTAACATGGTTTCTACGGGACAAGGTGCAGTTGACGCTGTTATCGGTGATTCAAAAGTAAAAATGAAAGTTATGAGTGCAAGCCTCCTGGCTAAGAGTATCAAGTCAGGAAAACTACTTGCTCCTAATTCAGTAAAAGCAAAAAATATCTTAGCTCAAGCTCCTCAAGCACAAGAAGAAGCTGAAAAATCTTCTGACGAGCCTGCAGCTTCAGCTGCAACGATTAGTGAGGATTCACTCTTAGTAGCCATGCCAATCGGTATAATCGGTGAACAAAATATTTTTGGTGGTGTTATCACTAAAATTACAGATAAAACCAATGAAACACTTGGTGGATTAAAACTGACTGATCTTGCTCCAATCCATGTAAGAACTTTTATTACAGGTGTTGCTCAAGGTGATCCAGCTCTTACATTATTTGGCTGCGTATCTAAATGTGCAGAAGATTCTAAACAACAAGCTCTCATAAGTATCCCAATCGTTGGTATTGATGAGGACACACAAAGTGTTGTTCTTGACTTAGCTCCAATCGGTAAAGAACTAGACTTATTAACAATGCTTGATGGTGATGGAGAGTATACAGGTCTTAAAGCAGTTTCATCTGCAGCGACTGTCATGGACTATTCAGTTTCAACTTTAGTTTTTGATATCAAAACTGTTTTTGCTCCAAAAGATCAAGTTGAAGATCCAGCTGCTCCAAAAACAGATGTTACTGTTCGTTGGTATTTAAAATTAAACTCTGGTGCTAACCCAGCGTTTGCTTCAAGAAACCCAACTCCTGAGACTGGTTTTTTCCAAACAGATAGAAGTGCTGAATCGAAAATTACACGTTTTTCTTCTACTAGCCCTGGATCTGCTCCTGTTAAGTACTTCATTAAGCAAGTACCTACAGAATACCGTAAGAGTTTTTCTGATGCATTAGATTCTTGGAACTCAAAGTTTAAGAAAATAATTGGCAAAAGCTTATTAAGTTATGAATTTATCGAAGAGTCTGACCCACGCTTTAAGGAACTAGTTCCTGGAGATATTCGTTATAACATTATTGAGTGGGATACAGAAAATAAAGCAGGATACGGAGGCTTGGGGCCATCAATTGCTAATCAGTTCACTGGTGAAACAATGTCGGGAAATATTTTAATCCAAGGACCAACTATCGTTAGTCTTTATACAGCTTGGTTTAAAGCTAATCAAAAAGCGGAAGAGTTAAGAGCTCAAGGCCAAGAAGTTGCAGCTGAAAAATTACTTGTTAACTTTAATAAGCAATACAAAAGTGAAGTTAAGGAAAGAAACAAAATTAAGTTTGCTTTAAAGCTTGGTAAAAAACTTTCTTTCAATGTTCGTTCACAAGGTGCAGAACTTGAAGACCCAATGGATAAAGGTACTTTTGAAAAGACGCCTGAAGGCTACACTTACGAAAAATACATGTATGGATATTTCTTAGAAATGGTAGCTCACGAAATGGGACATAATTTAGGTTTACGTCACAATTTCCGTGGAAACCTTCTTTCGGATAACTCTGGTAACGAAGGAACGAAGTCAAACTCTATTATGGAATACCTAGGTCGTGAATACCGTTACAACAATAGAATTGGTAACTACGATATTATGGCCTTAGAGTTTGGTTATAAAGGTGTGAAGCCAACTCATGCAGATTGGTTTTGTACTGATGACGATGTTTCTTATGATGAAACAGACGTAGCATTTATGTCTGCTGAATGTTCTAAGCTTGATGCTACAAACGATCCATTCTCTTACTTTGAAAAGAGATTAGCTCGCGGTATAAATATGCTTGTGAACGATAAGTCGGCAGCGGCTCCAGTTTGGAAACTTGCTGAGATGCCTCAAGTGAATGATGCTATAACAGGTCTTACTTCTTATGCAGCTAGTGCAGAAAAAACTTCTGATCAATGGACTAACTTTTTTGGAAAAGAAGATAGACCAGCTGATAAAACTGAGGTGAAAGCTTACGTACTTGCAAGTCTTAAGAAGCAACTTTGTAACAAGACACTTTCTGAAATCATTGGTGGGAAAGAATCTGAAGAAGCAAAAGCAGCAGCTTTGGCCAACGTGAAAGATCTTAAAGCGGCTGTAGCGAAAAAAGCAGAAAGCCTAAGTATCTTCTCGGCTCAAGATTTAGACTGCCAAGTAGAATAAGCCTTACTGACAATAAAAAAAGAAAACCCCTCTTTCGAGGGGTTTTTTTATTTAAAAACGATAAACGGCGGATGCCCAGGTAAAACCACTACCAAAGGCGGCTGAAGCCACAAGCATTCCAGGTTTCAGTTTACCCGCTGTTTGGGCATCAGCCATACCTATTGGTATTGTTGCTGCAGTTGTATTTCCATATTTTTGAATAGTATTAAAAATCTTCTCTTCGGGAATCTTTAATTCTTGGGCAAGATACTGGTTGATGCGAAGATTGGCTTGATGAAATAAAAAGAGATCAACATCATCAATCGAAAAGCCATTTGATTTTAAACCCAATATTAAACATTCAGCCATTCTTTTAACTGCATGTTGGAAAACATTTTTCCCATTCATATGAGGGAAATGCATTCCTTCATCAAACATGGCCTGTGATATTCTAGCATCACTATTAAAACCAGAGCCAGGTGCTGCTACCCAAAGTTCCTTAGCATTAGAGCCATCTGCAAAAAGATGTGTTGAGTAAATTTGAGCATCATTTTTATTTTTTACTTCAGTTCTCGTAATGATCGCCGCACCAGCCCCATCGCCAAATAATACAGATACATCGCGACCGCGAGAAGTTTTATCAAGGCCTTTTGAGTGAACTTCAGCTCCCACTAAAAGAATTGTTTTGCATTGACCACTTTTGATAAAGTTATCGGCCAATGACATTCCATAAAGAAAGCCAGAACATTGCTGGCGAATATCAAAACAAGGGATTGTCCCTAAAGCTAATTTTGCTTGAAGAAAACATCCTGAGCCAGGAAATTCATGATCTGGGCTTAGGGTCGCAAAGATAATCATGTCGATATCTTCTTTTTTTATACCAGATTTTTGAATGGCATTTTCACAAGCCTTAAGGGCAAGATCTGATGTTCCTGTAGCTGCATCTACCCAATGTCTTTCTACAATGCCAGTGCGTTTTTGAATCCACTCATCTGTTGTGTCCATCATTTTTTCTAGATCGAAATTGGTTACAACTTTTGGTGGAACATACATTCCGGTGCTTAAAATTTTTGATTGATAGGCCATACTTAATCCTCATTTAATTTATCCATTATAAGCCCAATACTTTCTTTGGCAATTGAAGAGCGCTGCTGCTAAGCTTTAGAGGATACTTTGTGAACACAAGAGTAAAATAATCAAGATTATGACAAATTCGTTTTTGAAGCTTTTCTTATTTCTAGTAATTAGCTTTTTACATATATCCTGCGGTAGCCTTATTTTTCATGGCAGCAAAGAGGTTGTTGCGAACCCTGGTCAATTTAACTTTCAATTTGATGATCTCGAGATTGAAGTTGCAAAAGACAGCTACCTAAAAGGTTGGCTCATAAAATCACAAGATCCTAAACGCTTATTGATCCAATTTCATGGAAATTCCGAAAATAGAAGTGGACATTTTTTACAGTTTGCCTGGCTTACCCGCTATCACACTGATGTCCTTATTTTTGACTACCGTGGTTTTGGAGACTCTTCTGGGCTGTCTGGTGATCGTGAAATGAAGCAAGATATAAAAAGAATTCTCTCATTTGCGAGAACAGATTTAGGACAGTACCAAGAAGTTGTTTTGGCCGGACAAAGTATTGGTGGACACTACTTAATTGAGGCCCTTAAAGAGGAGAGAGTCTCTTACGACTTAGTCATTCTAGATTCTACTTTTTTAGAATATCCATCGATGTTAGTGAAAAAGATTAAATCAAATTCAAATCTTTTAGAAACTAAAACAAAAATTACTTTACCCGCTAAAAAAATTCTCATTATTCATGGTGTAAAAGATCCAGTCATTCCTGTTGAACTTTCCTATCAATTTGAGCGTGTCCTCGAAGGTGAAAAATTGACTTGGTACCCTCAAGAGGGAAAACATCTAGATACTTTTTTTGCACATGATTTACGTTATCGTATTGAACTACTTAAATTATTGGGTGAAGAAAATTGGCAGCTTCCGATCTTTACCTATAGTGATGAAGATAAAATGCTTTTAATGAAGAAGTACTGTGGTAACAAAGACGAATTTATGAAGGCCAGGACTCATACTCTTTCCTTTTTTAAAACGAATCCAAATTTAATTAAGGCTCCTGCTGAATGTGAAAACCTTTGTTTATGTCATTTTTATGCTGATTTATTTAAGTCATTAGGCAGTCGAAGACTATCTCAATCTTTATATCGACAAAATTCAATGACTGATGAAAGTAGAGAATTAATGTGTCAGAGAAAAGTTCAAGAGATGTGTAACACTAAGTAACTTCTTTACTTTTTTTGATAATTCGATTTAACGTTTCAGCACTAATTCCCAGATAAGAAGCCACATGCATCTGTGGTACCCGTTTTAAGAATTCAGGATACCTATTTTTAAAAATTTCAAATCTTTCTGGAGCGTTGTAGAGTAGAAACGACTCTTCTTTTTTTGTTTTTATAATAAAATTAAGCTCAGCAATTTTACGACCAAGTTGTTGCCAGTCACAGTTGCCATGATAAAAAGCTTCAAAATCTCGGTAGTCAGCAACATAGATTGTACTATCTTCTAGAGCTTGGATGGAAAAATTGGAGGGTTCATTCAAGAGTATAGAAGTAAAAGAAAGTATATAATCAAACTCTTTTTTAAAAGTTTGATTAAATTCTTCCCCTTCATAAGTAGTATAGAAAAACCTAAAAAGTCCTTTCTCAATGAAACCAAAATCGGTGGAATATGTCCCTGCCGTAACAAAGAATTCACCCTTTTTATAATGTTTCACTTTAAAAAGAGAGACGAATCTGGCCCATTCTCCATCTGAAATTGGAGCTAACTTCAAAAATTCAATTTTAATTTGGTCAAAAAAACTCATCTTTACCATTTTAAGGTAAGTTGGTTAAAATCACCTCATGCAAAGCTTAAGGGAAAAAATTATCTCATGGGATCAAAGTATTTTGATCTATGCTTCAAATCACCGTTCAAAAAATGTGACTCGATTTTTTTCCATTGTAAGTTACTCTGGTACTGCTGCCATTTGGTTATCGGTCGTTCTCTTTCTTTGTTTGTTGGAATATAGCGGCTTTTCCTTCCTTCCTCAGGGGAAAATATTTTTACAAAGTTTAACCCCTGCAGGTTTATCCTGGATCATTGGTGGGTGTATAAAAGCGATTGTAAAGAGACCTAGACCATTTCAATCTAGTCTTCAATTTAAACCTCTAGTTCCCGTTCCTGGAACAAATGATTCCTTTCCATCGAACCACATGGCAACATCGACGGCTTTTTTAACATGTCTCGTTTTAAATTTTCATCCTCTTTCACCTATTGTTTTTCTTTGGTGTTTATCCATAGGTTTTTCTCGTATTTATCTTAATGTCCATTATCCAACGGATGTTTTAGCGGGAAGTATTTTGGGGATGATGATTGGTACAATTTACTACTTTCTAAATATATTTTAACCATTTCAAGGTACTTTTTGCCCTCTTTTTAAGCGTCTTTACTCCTTTTTGGAATGATTTAGCATGGATTAAAATCAAGGAGGAACCTATGACAACAAAGTGGACTGCCCAAGTACAAGTGAAGTGGACTAAAGATGCACCTGTTTGGGAAAACTGGAACTGGTTAAAAAAATGGAAAGAAGTAAAGTGGGCTGCATCGACTATGGGTGAGTGGGATATGATTCTTTGGGTTGATTGCAAAAATCCTGAAGAACTAGAAAAATTTGTTCACGAAAAGCTTTGGGCCAAAAAATGGGTTGCAGATACTAAGTCTACATGGACAAAAGAAGTCTGGAATAACTGGAATTGGACTAACAAAGCTGCTTAATTACTTTCTTGTTCTGTATAAAAAATGGGAGCTTAGGCTCCCCTTTTTATTTCCAATTTATTTGAATAAAAGGTGAGTAGATAAAAATTAATTAAGAGCAATCAAAAAAATAATTACTGCTAAAATACCAAGACAGGTTCTAACTGCATGAAGTTTACCCCAGTAAATTATTTTTTCAACTTCTTGTGTAGAAGCAGTTCCATCTTTGATTGCTAATATTTTCAAATTGGTGGGCATAATTACTAATAGGGTATGTAGTACCTGAAACATAGTTAACAAATTATACCGGAGACATGGTTTACACTTCT
>JBMOGR010000001.1:0-621836 GCA_049318265.1 Bacteriovoracaceae bacterium | reverse complement strand
AGTGTAAACCATGTCTCCGGTATAAAATGTAAAGTATGTCTCCGGTACGGACCAATCACAGATATTAGAACTGTTTGATTTAATTGAAGAAATTTTGTGGGCCCGACGGGCGTCGGTTCGATTTGTTTAAAAATGGGGTGACCGACGGGGCTCGAACCCGCGACAACCAGAATCACAATCTGGCGCTCTACCAACTGAACTACGGTCACCATAAAAAAAGTACAGAGCAAAGTTATAAAAGGATGACCGTTAAGTGTCAATCATAAGTTATTAATATAAGGATTTTTTGACTCCGGGCAGAGTTTAATCTATCCTATTAGTATTAAAAGGTTTTTCACTATTTCAAGGATGGTTTATGAAAAAAATTATCGCCCTGCTATGCACTCTAATTTCATCTCAAGTTTTCGCTTACAGTATGGGGGTTTCAACTCACCCGTTCGAAGTGGATAAAAAAGTCATCACTACAGAAGCGACTGGAACCATGGCCACTAATGCTGGTTCTGGTGCCGGAATTCAGGCCCGTTACTACCAGCGCTTAACTCAAGAAATGCATGTGGATGGTGGTTTTGGTGTATCAAGTTCTACTGCGACGGCGAGAACACTTTTTGTTGGCTCTGATTACATGTTCTTCCCTGAATATCAAAATCAGCCAAGAATCTCTTTGAAGGGAATGCTTTCAAATACAAAAGAGCGCGAACTTTCTCGCAACAATCTTGGTATGGCGCCCACTGTCTCAAAAGGTTTTGTCATTCAAGGACAAGAAATTTATCCATTTTTGGCCCTTCCCATGGGGATAAGTTTAGATAATAAAAATAATCAGTATAAAGGTACTTCGGCTTTATCATTTGGAGCTACTGGAAATATTCCAGTTGATGGATTTCAAAAGTTAACTGCTAATTTAGAAGCCAATATCAACTTGAAGAATACTTACTCAAGTGTCTTCATGGGTGTTTCTTATCCTTTAAATTAGTTTTGAGATTGAAGTAAAAATGAAAATAGTTTTTTCAGATTTTGATGGGACGTTGACACTAGACCATAGTGTCACTCCCACTTTTATGGACGTCTTAGAACTTTTGAAAAAACACAATTGCGAATTTGTGATTGTTTCAGGACGTTCACTTTCCTGGGGACATTTCTTTTTAACTCACTTTTCTCCTGTTACCGCAGTCATTATGGAAGGCGGAGGAGTGCTTGTGACGAGAAAAGGTAATGGATTGATGGAAGAAAAAAATCTGGTTAGCGATAAAGAATTACTTCATCTAGAAACACAGACTGCAGCACTCTTAAAAAACTTTCCTTGGCTTTCTTTAACCAAAGATTCTTTTGGTCGCAGAACAGATCGGGCGATTGAACTGATTGAATATGATGATCATCAAAAAGAGCAGATCATGAAGTTTCTCAAAACTCATGATATCCATTATTCAGCATCGAATGTTCATATTAATTTTTGGGCAGGAACTGTTTCAAAGTATAAAGCCGTAGATTATTACCTTTCAACATATAGGCCGATGGTTGATTTGTCAGATTGCCTCTATTTTGGAGATGCTCCTAATGACGAATCAATGTTTCAATACTTTGAAAATTCGGTAGGTCCTTCAAATATTGACTCCTATCTTCCTCTGATGACTCATCACCCGAAAATTATTTTAAAAGGTGAAGAAAATAAAGGGGTTCTAGGAGTTTATTCCTATCTTCAACAGGTCTTTAAAAAATAGATTAATTTCTCAAGTATCTTTTAACTATTAAATTAAGTCGTGCTCTATTTTTTGGCGAATAGTCAGTTCAAGTTTTGTTGTATCAAGCTCTAGCTTGGACTCTAACCATTGTTTTAAATCTGGTGGTAGTTGATCAATCAAAAGACGCTTTTCACCAAGGTAATCAAAGCTTAGGGCAATGGAGTGAAGGGCGTGACGAGGAATTTGCATTTTTTGATAATCTTCATCAGTGGTCAATCCATCTTTAAAACGAGTAAAGACAGTTAAGTCTCCGTTATAAAGTTTGTCACCAAGAAGAGGAAAGCCATGTGCGGCGGCATGGGCCCTGATCTGATGTTGTCGTCCTGTTTTAGGAAACGCTAAAAGAATGAGATATCCTTTTTTCTCTACCATGAATTTAAAAATAGTTTCTGCTGTTTTGCCCACATTTGAATCTGCAGGAAAGCAGTGCATAGATAGTCTTGTGACTAGATCTGTAATGTCTTCAGGTAACTCTTCACCCTTGGCCAATCTTTCTTGGGCATCGATAGGAAAATTTTCTTCAGTTAGATTTTTTTCATTATGAGCAATCAGAAAATAGCATTTCTTTACTTGATGATGTTCAAACTTCTGTTGAATTTCTCCGGCCACAGCAACATCTTTGGCAAGAACTAAAAGTCCTGATGTCTCACGATCTAGTCGGTGAGTTGAGTGAATAGTTTTTTTATATTTTGTTTCATAGACAACAGTCGCGCAATTAAAGAGATGTTTACCAGCAGGATGGGTTGCCATAAAAGGTGGTTTTGAAATAATCAGAAGTTTATCATCTTCAAAAACAACGTCTGGGATGAGCTTAACTTCGATTTTTTCGCCCTTCCATGATTCATCTTCATAATTACTCTTGAAAGTAAGAACGGTTATAGTTTCACCGGAATGAATTTTAGTTGAAGGCCTATGAGGTGGAGTGCGGCCAGAGATTGTTACTTCTCCGGCCTCTATTTTCTTTTTTAAAAATTCTCGAGAAAGAGTTTGCCACTGTTCTTTTAGAAACTGATCCAGTCGTAAGCCTTCATGTTCAATCTTAACGGGGTATTTAACCTCGTAGCGATCAGTGGTGAAGCTCTTCTCAGTTCCTGTGCTCACCGTTTAGTAACGTTTCTTAATTAAGTATTGAACTAAACTCAAGGCGCCATCCTCAGAGTAGTTATACTTTGTTTTAAGCTTATTCAAAACGCTTTGTATTTCTTCTTTGGACTCTTTTGTTAAAGGAGTTCTCTGAACTTGGTCAGCCACATCAAGTTTTCTCATCTCGCGTTCACTAATATAGTAAACGAGGTTTTTTGCCATCTTATCGATGATTTTCTTTTGTTCAATTCGAAATGATTCTTGCAAAGCTTTTACGATCTCTGAAAAGACAACGGTGTATTTGATGGGTTTTCCAGGATTATCCAAAGAGTAAGCTCCAAGCATAGAAATCATATGTGAACGGAAGTCTTCAGGGCGCTCACGTAAACTTATGTTTGTTTCAAATTCATTGATGAAGTACATATCACTGGCATCAAATTTTCCTGTGACAGTGTTCTTAATTTTTTCGCCTTTAATGAGTGAGCTAATATGAAGGACATACTTGGCAATGTAATCTTCATAAGAACGTGCATCAACTAAGCCCAATGAATCACGTACTTCGTCATCAAATAAATCAAGGTAATATTCATCTAATAAATCTAAGAAGCGTCTAGGGTGGTGGTAGTCAGCTTGAGGGGCGATATTCAAGAAGTCGTATTCATTTTTTCTTTCAATGAACTCTTCCAGAAACTCTACTGCTTGGACAAAAGAAACATGATTAAACTTTGAAGACACTTCATAGATAATTTGTTTCATTTCCCTTGGGGAAATACCAAACTTACCTTCATAGAGGTTATCGTTTTCATACTCAATAGAAATATCATTGATCCCAAGTTTTAAGATCTGTTTTGATTCAGAGCTTAAATAATCAGGGATTTGTTCTTCAGATAAAAGCAACGCTTTTTCTAAAGGATTTAAATTGGCAGCAATTTTTCCTAACTTTTCATCATTATAATTTTTAACTTGTGGACAGCGAAGTCTTGTCATAGCAGCAAAGAAACACAGGGTTTCTAGAGCATGTGGTTCGAAGATACATTTGCCCCTTAATACTTGGATTTGTTCGTCATAAATACGAGTTTCATCTTTTGCGTTCAAGAGATAAGGCACTCGTAAAAAGTTAAAACGCCCTTTAAAAGAATTAAAATCGGGATGCTGTTTAAAAGCAGAAAGGTGAATTTCATTTGAGCTACCAACAAAGAAAATATCTAGCTCAGTAATGATTCCTTGTAAGTTAACGTTTCTCGATTCCATGGTCATGAGGAGATATTTAAAAGCATCAAGCGGTCTCTTTAATAGGTCTGAGAATTCAATCATACCTCTGTTGGCCATAACCACTTCGCCTTGAAGGCTGAAAAGGTTTAATGATTGAAGAGAAGGTGGAAGAGAAGAAAGTCTTCTGTCCATGGTGATTTGATTTAACCTTGCATCTACATGGAGTTGAGGCTCAACCGTTACAGCTGCAGATGAATATCGACGATTAATAGTAAAGCGCTCAATACGAATATGTTTATAAACGTCTACGTAAGAACCTTTATAATTTTGTAAAAGAGCATCGTAAATCATTCTATTACGTTTACTCATATCGCCGTGATATAGGTAAGAGAGTTTTAGTGTTTCTAGTTGATCTGGATCCTTGGCCAACATGGTATCTAATAATTTCTGGCGAACATTTTTAGGAATTAAAAGTAACGGATGATCTTTTAATTCAGAAGGTAAAATGGCACTAATATCTTTGTCTTCAAGGTGAGCATAAGTGTTTGTTAGTTTTTCAGATCCTTTGGAAGTTAATCCGAGAGTACCTTTAACGTATGTATCGATGGGGAAAATCCAGCTAAAGCTATAGATCGCACCTTCATCTGTCTCAGAATAAGTTTCTGCAGCCATCATCATTTTTTTGATGAGACTAGATTTAGCGGAGCCATTAGGCCCAACTAGAAGTAGAAATTTATTATTAAATCCTTCTTCCGTGAAATTCGCCAAATTTTGGTAAATCTCTTGTTGTGTTCTTACTTGTCCGTAAACTGGTGGACACTCATGATTATCGAGAGAAAAAAGTCTAAATCCGCCTTTTTCATCCTTTCCAAAGTAATCAAACATATCACGAAGATACTGACAGGTAATTCGAGCTTCCCTGCGTGGATGTTTTTCCACCATTTTCATGTATTCATCATAGGAGAAGATTTCCTTTAAATGATCTTGTTCTTTGTTTACTTCCTCGAGCCATTTCATATAAGATTCCTTTATCTATGGGACATGTGAGACTCTTCTATTTTAATCTTCCTCAAGAAATAAGTCATTGCTGGAAAGGGATTTAATGAATCAGATGCCCGAGAAAAATTCTCAAGCTTTTTCACGTTATCTGATTTTTGGCTTTTTGTTGCTTGCTGCCGTTGCTGGATATTTCTATTGGCGCTACTTGGAATCTCAAAAACCCGCCCCTATCATAGTCCCTGAAAAATCACTGACTGACGCTTTTACTCAAGCTGCAGAAGTCGTCCAGAAGCGCTTTGTCTTAGGTGATCAGGAAGAAATTTTAAAAACAAATCCGGAAGCTTGTTTCAAAACCCTTGGCAGTTTAAACGGGATTTCTCTTTCCTATGCACGATGTAATGCTGATTATCTAGAATGTTATTACAAGGGAATGCTCACAGGAAAAGCTCCTGAAATTAAAATTCAAGGCTCTAATAGGACCTTTTCTTTTGCACTTTCTTCCTATGAAAATGGAAAAATTTACCGTGCCATTAGCCGGAGTCTTTCAGGGGGAACTTTTCTACCCCCATTTGGTATTGAATTAGAACTAAAATCCAAAGACTTTCCTGACTATAGTATGAAGTTTATGGTCGAGGATTCTTGTCACGATGTATTTCTACCACGTCGAAAATTTGCTTACGGAGAGGAAGAGAAAATTGAAATATTGGAATGGGATAACTTAGACATGAATTTATTCGTGGATCGTTTTCTTGTTTCTAATCGTGATATTAAAGAATGGAATGAGGTCGCTCAAATTCAAATGCCTTTTGATCAAGATGCACTTCCACAACCTTCATCAGCTTTAAGTTTAGCTCAAATGAAGGAATACTGCGCTTTTAGGGGAAAAAGTTTACTGCGTGCCGAAGTTGCCGATGCATCAAGTTTTCTTCCTTCTGATAGAGAAGAAAAAGAACCCTTAAAGGTGAAACGAGGACCATACTATTGGACTAAAGACAGTAAACAAACTTTTCTTTTTAAGAAAGAAAAGAAGCTATTGAATAAAGAAAATTGTAGCTATGCCTATGTCAAAGATTGTGTGCAAATAACAAGCTTTGATCCTTATTTTCAAAATCCTAGTTGGATGGGGATGAATCAAGTTCTTGGAGGCCCATTAGAGGCTTTCGATAATCCTTTAGAGCCACTTAAAAATATTAAAGCAAGTAGTTATTATTTTGATTTTAAATCTTCATGGCACGCAATATCTAAACGTGCCTCCTGGAATGGAACTGGCCATGATTTAAGAGATTTTGATTTTGGCAAAGAAGCTCCCGATTTAATTGAAGGAAATTTAAAAGTGGCTTTTCGATGTATGGGACGTTCACCTTTTATCTTAAAGGAGAGCGATGAAGATCTATAATCTAATTTTTCTTTTGTTTTTTTTGCTTTCTTGTCAGGCTGAAAAAAGTGGACCTTCTAAAGGTGATCTCTTTTTTGAAGCACTTTATAATCGCCTCATCGCCACCACGGAAATTAGTTACCTCAATAGAGGTTTGGTTAATTCAGATGAAGAAATCAAATCACCTAGCAATGCTTGGCAAACACTCTTTAATTTTAAAACATTGAAACCTGGCAGTTGGTCAGAAGAAAATTATTGTCTTTATTATAAGATTCCTTATGGAGAACATGTTAAAGAAATTAGGCGAATTCAAAATATAAAAAAAATAACCATAGAGACACAAAACTTAGGTGTGATGAAACTTGTGGCTCTGCCGCAAGGAAAAGACTGTGCAGAGCTTTATTATCACACATCATTACTGGAAATGGATAACATCTTATCGCTTAAGAGTTATTTTAAGTTAGGCCGTGAGATGACTTTACAGCTTCAGTATATTGATATGGAAAATATGCGACTGAAGACCACGACTTGGACCTTTCCCTTCTTCAATTTAATGCCTGGTAAGATTGTTGGTGAAGAAAATTACCTCAATGAATCCTATACTCAAAATCAAGAAGGTGAATCATCGCAAACGATTTTAAAGCTTAATGGTCTGCGTATTCAGGGTATTATGAAAGGAAACCGTAAAAGTGATGATAAAAATATCATGATGGGTAACTTAGCCGATGGTTATCAAGATAAAACCCTCATTAAATGCCATGAACTCTCAGAAAATTGCGAAGTACTGCAACATTTTCGTTGCAATCAATGTCGCTTTGGTTGGTTTGAAGTAGCTGGAGGAAAGTGTCCGGGAATCAAAGATAAATTTTGTGGTCAACTTGCTTGTGGAAGAAAAGGCGAGCCCGCTTGTCCTCGAGGTCAGAACTATAATCAATTCGATTTTCACTTAAATTGTGCCAACGATAGTGCTACAGGATTTTGTCAAAGAGGATTAAAAACAATATGCGACAATAATGTACTTATTTGTATTTAATTCGGTGATTATCTTCGTTTAAATAGGGGTGCTCTTTACTGTTGATAACTTTTTTCTCTTCATGAAACTTTCTTAAATAGTCAGCAACTGCATCACGGTATGATTCAGTATGAAAGGTTTCTTTTTTGTCGGTTGGAATACTGCTTGTAACAAATTGATAATAATCTCCACCCATCTCTCCCACAAATGCTTGAGTTGCTAGTGAATAATATTTTTCATCCAAAATTTCGTCACCATTTTGAAGACTCACACTTATAAGACGGTTTTTTTCCCACTCTTCTTTTTTGCCGTCTTGGTTCCAGTCTTCAATTTCAGTGACATCTGCATCAACGACAACGTTAACTCCTGAGAGACAGGCTATTCCAGAAGAATATCCAGAGGTACCTATTCTGATCAGATCTTTTAATTGTTTTCCTGTTACCTGCAAGGTCATAAGAGCATTATCGAACGGCATGGTTTTAAAAAGTGATCCATAATTTATACGGCCCATTTCTAAACTCTGACGAATTCCGCCTGAATTACTTAAAGCCACATCAGTTTTCAATTTCTCTCTCATGGCATCAGCTAAAAAATTTCCAAGTGCCGATTCTTCCATGCGCTTAAACTCTAAAGCTTCATCAAGGACAGCAAGTTCTTCTTGAGACATTTTTTCAACTTTCTTTTCATAAGGAGCTAGTAATTTTTCGATCTCTTTATTGGGAGTTACATCTTTTCCTAGAAATGTCGCTGGCACTTGAGAATTATGATCAATGGTCTTATCAAAGGTATTACAATCCATACTCTCTTTAAAAAAGAAATGGCAGAATTTTGTCGGCTGATGAATGATAGTTTTATCTGTTAAAACTTTTCTTTCTTGTGTGTCGTAAAATAATTCAATCATTCCTAAATACTTACCGTAAGAGAAAGATTCAATGACGGGTACATCATTAATAAAGTTAGCAATTTTTGTATGGGTATGTCCTGCCACCACGGCATCTAAAGTCCCCTGAGAAACCTCAGAGAGAAGCAGACCTAACTCATCATTCATATCACAAAGACTTTGGTCTGTAGGATCTAGATTAACTACCTCAATAGGAACTTTATGTTGTTGGGCTTCTTTATACCCACATAATATTCCTGCATGAGTTGTTAAGACGACTACTTGTGCTCCATTGCGACGAAGTTGCTTTGAAAACTCCATAGCCACTTTTGATAAGCGTTCAAAATAAAGTCCACGAACATTATCTTTTAAAGTTTTCCACGGCGTTTCTTGTGTCGTTGCGCCAATGATACCGACCTTAACTCCATTAATAACTTTAATGATTGAGTGGTTTACCCCATCCCAGTCAATTAGCTCGCCAGTATTTAAATCTATAATGTTAGATGAAACAAAAGGCGCTTGTGAAAATGAGATATTTTTTTTGATAGAACCAAAACGATCTTCTCTGGCCTTGGCTGTACTACGCTTTAAAGCTAATGGCCCATAATCAAATTCATGGTTACCAAGGGTCAGAGCATGATAGCCAAGTGTATTATAAAATTTTACAACAGCTTCGCCTTTAAAATGATTTGATATGAGTGTACCTTGATATATATCTCCAGCATCAAGAAACAATAATTCTTTTCCGTATCTCTCTTTTAGAATATTAAAGTAAGAAGAGACAATAGGAGCTCCTCCAACAGGAATCATTAAGGGAGCCTTATCTTCTACTTCTTTTGTTTTCTCTAAACCAACGGGAAGATTACCATGAAAATCATTGGTACCTACGATTACAAGACGTTTGATGTTCGAAGCAATAGTTGTGGGATCCCAGTCAGGTCGACTGTATAGTTTTTTATGTCCTTCGGTGGTGAAAGATTGTCCTTTTTTCTTAGAAGAACTTGAGCATGACCCAACCAAGACAACGAGAATAAAAAGAGCCGTGAACTTCAACATTAGTTTTAAAAGCTTTGAATTTTTTTAAGCTTATTATAGGCGAGAATGAGACCACGATAAAGAGAATCATAATTTGCTTCTGCATTATTTAGCCCAAAGCTGATTCTAATCACACTGCGCCCGACTGTTTCACTTATTCCCATAGCCAATAGGACCTTTGACGTGACGGGTTCATTATCCGAGCATGCTGATGAAGTACTGACAAAAATATCAACAGATTCAAGTTCAATTTGAACTGCTTGTCCGTGAATACCAGGGTAAGAGATGAGTGATGTTCCGGCCAATCTTTCAGAACTTTCGCCAATGATGACTACTTCGCTAAAATCTTTTTTTATTTTTTCTTCAAAAGCTAATCTCGTCTTACGGACATTTTCCAAATGAGTAAGTTCGGCTCGAAAAGCATTTAAGGCCACTGCTAGTGTTTCAATCCCGATATAATTTTGTGTTCCTCCGCGAAAGCCATTCTCTTGACCTCCTCCGTGAATGAGAGGGGTAAATCCTACTGCATTTTTTACTAGTATCAGTCCACTGCCAACTAATGCACCAACTTTATGTCCGCTTAAAACAGCATAGTCCATTTCACTTTGTTCAAAATTAAATTGGGCTTTTCCGATATATTGAGTGCTATCAGAAAAATACTTTGCTCCATATTCATGAGTCATTTTGGCTATTTTGAGAGTCGGTTGAATCACTCCAGTTTCATTGTTGGCAGCCATAATAGAAACTAAGGCAACTTTATCACCGGAACTTTTCATTACTTGCTCAAATTGATTAAAATCTATTTGTCCATTAACATGAGCAGGAATAATTTTAAGTGTGTACCCTTTTTCTTCGTAATATTTCGCTGAATTTAAAACTGCTGAATGTTCTAAGCTGGAAATGACAATAATGTTTCTTCCGTCTTTTCTCTTTTCAAGTTCATGATGAAAAATAGTTGAGATGCCTTCAGAGGCTCCGCTATTAAAAATGATTTGTTCGGGCTTAGCTCCTAGAACTTCTGCACATATAAAACGACATTTCTCCATCGCTGAATGAACTTTTGTTCCTAGGCTATGAAGAGTGTTAGGATTTGCATAAGGACCATTTTGTAAACGGTTGGCAAGAAACTTTTTCACTTCAGGATGAAGAGGAGCAGAGCCATTGTAATCAGCGTAGATCATTATATTGTCCTTCTAAGAAATTTTAAGCATGCGATCAAGAGCAATGATCGAGTATTGTTTTGTTTTTTCGTCAACCTTAATGACATTGATTGGTTTACCGGCTTTTATGGCGCGAAAACTGTCCAATAACCAGCGGGGTCTTATTCGATACATCGTTGTACAAAGGCATTGATATGGAGAAAGTGAGGTTATTTCCATCTCAGGAAATCTTTTGGCCAAGCGATTAACCAAATTAATTTCTGTGCCCACAGCAAATTTGCTGCCTTTAGGAGCTTTTTCAATATGCTCGATAATGAAGTTTGTTGATCCAAAGAGGTGAGCCTCTCTGACCACATCAAAATTGCATTCTGGGTGAACGATGATGGTTGTTTCTGGACTTATTTTTTTTAAGTTTCTAACTTGCTCAACATTAAATCCTTGGTGAACAGAACAATATCCATACCAAAGTATAACTTTCGCCTTTTTTACCTGTTCAGCAGTTAGTCCGCCTTGTGGAAGTCTTGGATCGTAGGTCACCATTTCAGAAAGTGGTATGCCCAAATTAAAACAAGTATTTCTTCCTAGGTGTTGATCAGGAAAAAATAAAAGTTTTTTTCCTTGTGTAAATGCCCACTCGATTATTTTTTTGGCATTAGTTGATGTACAAATAGTACCATCGTGTTCGCCAACAAAAGATTTTAAAGTTGCTGCACAATTAATATAAGTAATGGGGATAATTTTTTCACTAGTTGAGGCAGACAAAAAATCCCAACATAAATTAATATCAACTTCTTTTGCCATGTCTGCCATAGAACATCCAGCTCGCAGATCTGGCAGGACAACTTGTTGACGATCAGAAGTTAAAATGTCCGCTGTTTCTGCCATGAAGTGAACACCACAAAACATAATGTAAGGAATGTCTTTAAGAGTCGCTGCATATTTTGCTAGAGCTAGTGAATCTCCCGTGACGTCAGCAAAGTGAATAACATCATCTTGTTGGTAGTGATGACCAAGCACAACGACCTTATCTTTAAGTTCAGCTTTTATTTTTGTAAGTTCAAGTAAAACATCTTCATCAGAAAGTTCTGCTTCAGAAATTTTCGGAAGATGATTTGTTTCAATGTTGTCGTATAGATCAATCATATTTACTCTGCTTTCAAGGAAAATTAATCTTGAACGATTTCAAAACTATTTTGAGCCCACCCCAAAATTCCGTCCTGTAAATTTGTTAAATTAGTGAACCCAAGGCTCTCTAAATATTGGGCCGCGCGAAAAGATCTTGCTCCACTTCGACATTGAATTACGATGTCTGCATTTTTTTCATTTAGTTTTTTGCAAGCTTCTGCAAAGTTTGAAAGTGGGATAAAGATAGCTCCATGTATATGACCTTGATCCCATTCATCTGCTTCACGAACATCGATCAAGACGAAGTCTTCGCCATTTTCCATTTTTTGTTTTAAGGCCAGACTATCGATCTGTTTAATCATAAAAAAACTCCCATTTATAGTGAGCCTCAAACTAAAATTAATCCCGGAAAGTGTCAATGTTCGTCAAAATAATGCAGCAAGGCAAATGCTTGCAATTTTCTTCACTTAGGCCTTTGACTTACTGTGATAGATTACCTTACAATTTTAATTAAATGGATTTTAGACAATTAGTCACAGGAGGACGGTCATGAAAATTATCACGGTCGCGAATAACAAAGGCGGCGTGGGCAAAACCATGCAGGCTTACCAGTTAGCTTGTTACTTAGCGAACTTAGGACACAAAGTTCTCGCTATCGATTTTGATTCACAAGCCAACCTAAGCTCTACACTTGGTGTGAACGTTCAAAGAACTTTAGTTCCTGAATGGCTTATTGGCGATGTAGAAGTTGAAGAGATCATTGTTCCGGCGAAAGGCAATGGAAAGTTTTACAATAATCTTTCTGTCATACCTTCATCTCGCCATATGGCTAACTTAGCAAAACTTTTGATTCTTTCTGAATCCGAAGTAAGAAAAAATGCTGGCCGTAAAGAAAGGCTTCTTCGTCTTCGTTTACAAAAATTAGAAAATCAATTTGATTACATTGTTATTGATACACCTCCAATGCTTGGTGATGAATTAATTATGTCTTTGGTTGCATCAAATTTAATTCTTATTCCGACACAAGCTCAAGATTACTCGATCGATGGTCTAGAAGAGTTAATGGATACTTTTGAAATCATCAAGGAAACAGAGAATCCAGGATTAGAATTTGCAATTATTCCTTCTATGGTCAACGTGAGAAGAAAAATTGAACGTCAACGCCTAGAAGAGCTGTCACAAAGCTTTAACATTACTCCGGTAATTAGAAACTTAGTCGACATGCAAGAATCGGTGGCTCTCAAAAAACCCTTGTTCATGATGGGCAAGTCAAAAGGCTTTCAGGATCTGAAGTCTCTCTGGGAATCATTAGATTTAAAATAATAAAGTATTCAAGGAAGGAGAATAAAACTTATGAGCAAAAATTTTGCGCCAAGGATGAAGAAAAACGAAAGATCTAAAATTGATCTTACTGGAAATTTATCAAAAGATATTTTTAGAGTAAGTGACGATAAACTACTAAGAGGTGCAATGTTGCAAACTCTTAGATTATCGAAGGTAACCGTTCGTGATCAAGTTAGAACTAAATTTAACGAAGATTCACTTCGCGAATTAGCAGACAACATAAAAGTAAACGGATTAATTCAGCCATTAGTGGTTCACCGTGAAGAAGATAAATTTGTATTGATCTGTGGTGAACGTCGTTACCGCGCGATGCACTTAATTCCGTTTGATGAAGCTCCATGTTTCATTCTTGAGAATAAGTCTGAAGAAGAACTAATGGCGATTCAATTCTCAGAAAACTCTGCTCGTGAAGAACTCCACTACGTTGATAAAGCTGATGGTATTTTAAATTATCAATTAGCGACGGGTGCTTCTGAGAGAAAAATTCAGGCAGCTCTTGGAATTTCAAAATCAGAAGTTCATAGAAGTCTTTTACTTGCTAAACTTCCTTACGCTCTAAAAGAAGCAGCAAAGAAATTTAACATTGAAAAATATGTTTTATTAGAGTTTGATGCAATTTTAGATAAAGCGATTAAAAAAGAATTAGAAATGTTTATCCTTGATGGAAAAATGACGAAGAGAAATGAACTTCGTCGTGCTTTATCACAGAGATTGCCAGCTCATGCTATGCCTAAGTTTGATGATTTAGAAGCAAAACGTACCCGTACAAATGTTTCAGCGTCTCTTTTCATTAAGGCCATGAAGTCTAAATCAAAAGATATGAACTTAGACAAAGAAACTCAAAAAATTCTTTCTAACCTAATGGAAGAGACGAAAGATCTCGTCGACATGTAATTGGCCTAAACCTTGCTCTATAGATCCCTAAGTAACATTATCGCCACCGTTTAAGGTGGCGATTTTGTATGGGAAATAGATGAAAACAAGGACAAGCCATTACCAGGCTTCCTGTAAAATTTTTCGACAGCTTGTCAGGTCTTTAAACACTTGGGCAGTGCTTTGTGCATTGGGGACGATTCCATTAAGTCTCGAGGCTGGATCTCGAGATGTAGCCAGTTTTGTCTCACAAGATGAAGTGATCGTAGTACCAAGACAAAATGAGTCCTGGTATGAAGCCAACATGATTGATGATGATCAAGGTATTATGAATGCCATGAGAGTTGATATAAGGCGCTGGCAAGAACAACAGCAATACATGGATCTTTGGAATCTCCACAATACGGGTATTTTTCCAGAAACTGAAAGTAGTGATCTCACAAAGCGAGTATCTCGAGATATGCTTCGTTATGCCGACAAACGTTTGTCGGGAGAAGTAAAAAAGGCTGATAAAAAATCTAATTTATACAAAGTTGGACAAGCTCAAAGAGGTCTTTCGCCAACAACTTCTGTAAATTTCATGGAAGGGTATGCGGTAAAAGTACAAGCTAGAGCACTTCAAGGTAAAACGACATTTGTTTTTAAAAACCCTTACACTAATACCTATTTAGATGTGACCCTAGGTGGTCGTCGTGAATTTGTAACTGAACGATGGTTTTATAATTTATTCCGTACAGCTATTAATTTTAGAATTGATCAGTCGATGTATTTCACCACATTCGACTACCTTATTACTCCAAGTATAACTGTTACTTTAGTGTCTCAACAGTCTACAGACTCTAGTCCTTTTAGCGGAGCTTCAGATAAGCGCGTCCAACTCAACTATTTCAAGACATTTTAATTTAAACACAGCGAAATTGTAATTCTGACATTGATCTTTCGTGGTCAAAGGAAATCCCCAGGAGTATCATGGCTGAAATTTTTGAACCTTTCTTTTCTGGAGAAACGTATGACTAGCTCAATTATGGATGCCCCACTTTATCAAGATTCAATTCAACAACTGGATTACGCTGCAAAAATTATGAAACTCGATCCAAATATTTTGGAAAGATTAAAATACCCTAAGCGCGCACTTCAAGTTTCAGTTCCTGTTCGTTTAGATGATGGGACAGTTAGAGTTTTTGAAGGATATCGCGTTCAACACTCAATGACACTTGGGCCAGGGAAAGGTGGTATTCGTTATCATCCAGCAGTCGATCTTTCTGAGACAGCTGCGCTTGCCATGCTTATGACTTTAAAGTGTTCACTTGTTGGTCTTCCACTAGGTGGTGCTAAAGGTGGAATTAAAGTTGATCCTAACGATATGTCACGCCAAGAGCTTCAAGCTCTAACAAGAAGATATACTCAAGAAATTTCTATTGTGATTGGTCCCGATAAAGATATTCCAGCTCCAGATATTGGTACTGATGGACAGACCATGGCCTGGTTAATGGATACATATTCACAACAAGTTGGATATGCCGTTCAAGGTGTTGTAACAGGAAAACCAATTGATGTTGGTGGATCTCTAGGTCGTGAAGAGTCGACTGGTAAAGGTGTTGCATATTGTATTAACTTTGCTGCTCAAAAATTAAATATGACCATCGGATCAAATACCACAATTGCCATTCATGGTTTTGGTAAAGTTGGTATCCCAGCTGCTTTTGATCTTTCAAAGCAAGGTGCAAAAATTGTAGCTGTATCAGATGTTTCTGGTGGTATTTACAATAAAAACGGTCTTGATATTCCAGCTTGTGCAGAATGGGTTAAGGGACGCAGACTTCTCAGAGATATGCCAGGTGTTGAGCATATTTCAAATGAACAACTTTTTGGTTTAGATGTTGATGTACTTATTCCAGCTGCGATTGATGGTGTTATTACTAAAGCCAACGCTAATAATGTAAAAGCTAAAATTATTGCAGAAGGTGCAAACGGTCCAATCACAAAAGACGCAATTGACATTATAACTTCTAAAGGTGCTTTTATTATCCCAGACATTCTTTGTAATGCTGGTGGTGTGATTGTTTCATACTTTGAATGGGTTCAAGGTCTACAGCACTTCTTTTGGGGTCTAGATGAAATTAATCAAAGACTACATACAATTTTGAAAGAATCTTTCGAAAGAGTTTATGCAAACTCTCAGAAATTTAATGTCAACATGAAGACAGCTGCTTTAATTACTTCAATCGAGCGCCTTGAGAAGGCCAGCAGATTAAGAGGTATGTTTCCATCATAATTCATTTAATTTTTTTTATAATCTTATCGAGTCAGGGAGCATTGGCTTCCCTGACTCAATTTGATGTCTCAGGTTCCGACAAAATTTCTTTTGATTTTAAAAAAGTTTGCGAAGCCATGGGCTTCAAAGAAACACCCATCGTCAGTGTTCCCTCTATTAATACTCTTGATTGCATGGGAAGCAAAATTGCTGTCATGGATTTTTGTCTAAAAGATTTCGCCAAAGATCCACGTTTTATCCGCGCCTTCATCGATCGCAAAGACAAGTTAGTTGTTTGTGAGAAAGCTAGTCATATCATGCTTAAGTATGAGTGTGAGAAAAAAGATGATAATAGATGTATAGATAGTGAGATTGGCTGTTATGACCTAAAAAAAACGCTGGCCTATAATTTGAAAGTTTTTCGCCATTCGATACTTTCGGTAAAAGACAAAAAAGTCATCTCCTGTATTTTCGATCAAGAAAATTAGCCTCTTAAAAAGTTCTCTTTCAAGACTTATTTGCTACTAGAAGTTAGCGGAGGTGCTTGAATGGAAACTCAAATGAAGAGTATGGTGCTAGGGCCGAAGGGACCTAGAGGCATTAATTTATTCGCTTATTCGACTAATGGCCTACCTGGATTAGAAATTCATATAGGGACGCTCTCGACTAAGACGATGCGTGAAAAATTCATATTTTTATCGAAAACGAGAAAGCTTCCCATTCCCCTAAAGCGATATGTGCTTTGCGCAGAGCTAGAAGGGATCAAGGTGACGGAAGATCAAGCCATGTACCTAGAACTGCCTTTATTAATGCTTTATTGGCATTTAGCGGGACTAATCCCACTAATGAATCTCAGTGATTGCTTTACCCAGGGAACGATTTCTAGCACAGGACAGCTTCAGCATTCTTATTTTCCCTTAGTGATGTATCAAGGGCTTGAGAGGGAATTTATGCAAATGGGTCAAAAGAATTTCACTTTAATACTTGATGGAGACACTTTTGTAAGTTCAGAAATCCAATGTCTTCCAACACTAGAGGTTCTCTCCAACATTCCCTACTTAACGCTTCATCTTAAAAGTGGTACAATGAAAATGCCTACCAGTGAAGCCCCGCAAATTGGTTTCTCGTAACTTAACAAGTAAATTGCCTTACCCCTTTTTACTTTAAGGATGAAGTATGAATTACAAGCCACATGATCTTTTATCTTTTTCAACTCACGGTCTTTATCGCGTAGATAATATCGATTGTTTGCAAGCTGGAATATCTTCAAACGAATTTTATATTCTTTCAAAACTAAATTCGAACGTAGGTCATAAAACTTATGTAGCTGTTGGCTCCGCTAAGAAAGATGGTCTTCGTCCAGTTATTACAGTAAAGCAACTTGATCAAATCAAAGAAGATTGGTCTCATGCAACTGTATGTCCAGTAGATAGAAAATTAAATTGTGTACAAAAAGTTGAGAGCCTAACTAAACTTGTGATCAGCGAGGGTTTTGTTGGTCATCTTAAAGCTTTTAGAGCCAGTGCCATTGATTTAAAGTCTGGAAAAAAAGAAGACAAGAAAGTAAAAGAATTCAATCTTAAAATTAGAAAGGCCATGATTGAAGAGTTATCGCTGGCCCATTCTGTCAGTAACTTTGATGCAGAAAAAGAATTGAACTCCATTCTCGATCTAAATCGAGAGGACGCGAGCCAAATCTAAATATTCTTGTTCAACAAGATCTTTTTTCTTTAAGCATTTATCAATAGGACTTAGTGAAAATTTACCGTCGACGTAAACTGTGACAGTATTAAAGTTCTTGTTAATAATGGCATGAATGGCAAGATCACCCATTTTTGAAGCAAAAAAACGATCAATGGCTGAGGGTGCTCCACCTCGTTGAGTGTGGCCTAAAATGCAAACACGTGAATCCAACTTAAATTTTGTTTTCAAATTTTTCGCTATTTCATAGCTTCTACCTTCTGCTTTCCCTTCCGCAACGATAATGATCGAAGAATTTTTTCCACGAGCAATACCACGTTTGATATCTGCAGCTACTTGTTCGTAATTTATTTTTTCTTGAGGGAAAAGAATATTTTCGGCTCCAGTACATACACCTACATGAAGAGCGAGTGTGCCCGAATTTCGTCCCATCACTTCAACCAGAAAGGTTCTTTCATGTGAAGCAGCTGTATCTCTGATTCTATCTACAGCTTCAATGCCAGTTTCAACTGCAGTGTTAAAGCCGATGGTATATGAAGTTCCAGAAATATCATTATCAATGGTTCCAGGAATTCCTATCACTGGATAATCATTCTCCTTACTCATTAAGTGAGCACCATTAAAAGAACCATCGCCACCGATGACGATTAAAGCATCAATTCCTTTTCTTCTTAAAATATGAACGGCTTCCTCACGAACATTTTTTTTCATGAAATCAGCGCAGCGGGAAGTTTTTAAAATGGTTCCCCCTCGTTGAAGAATATTACCCACGGAAGATACTTCCATGGGAGTGATTTCACCTTCTAGTAAACCTGTATAACCACGATGAATTCCCGAGACTTTAAGATTGTGATAAATGCCCGAACGAACAATTGATCTGATTGCACAATTCATTCCGGGAGAGTCTCCTCCAGAAGTTAAAACGCCTATGTGCTTGATCTTTGTGTTGACGGTACTTTTCTTAGCCATAAATACTGGTTCCTTTCATATTAGATGGAATTGGTAATCCTAAAATTGTTAATAAAGTAGGAGCAACATCACGAAGGGCAAAGTCTCCTTCGAATGGTTTGAGATCAGAATTTTTTAAACTAGGATGGATAACACAAAATGGAACTGGCGCATCCGAGTGTGAAGTATGAGTTGATCCATCTTCATAAACCATTTGATCTGAATTTCCATGATCCGCGGTCACGATCACCGTCACATTAAGTGCTTGGGCTTTTTCTACAACTAATTTGAGGCAAGTATCTAAGGCCTCAATAGCCTTTATGGCAGCAAGATAATTTCCAGTGTGTCCTACCATATCGGAGTTAGCGTAATTGCAGATATAAACTCTGATTTCTTGATCATCAAGTTCCTTCATTAGCTCTTCTGTCACTTTGAATGCCGACATTTCAGGCAACAAGTCGTAGGTAGCAACTTCTTTTGGGCTTGGAACTAAAATTCGTTTTTCTTTGGGGAAAGGTTTTTCTTCACCACCATTAAAAAAATAAGTAACGTGAGCGTATTTTTCAGTTTCTGCAATTTTGAGTTGTCCGATTCCTAATTGTGATAAATATTGTGCCAGAGTTCCTGGAATTTTTTCTTTGTCAAAAAGAATAGGAAGAGTGACTTCATCAGGAACATAAGGACTCATGCAGAGAAAATAACCTGGCTTAACGTTGATTTTAAATTCTTTAAATGTAGGGTCCATCATGGCCAAAGTAAGTTGTCTTGCTCTGTCAGGACGAAAATTCATAAAAAAGACAGCATCATTGTTTTGAATGGCAGATCTAGAATCAAAAAGAGTAGGAGTGATAAATTCATCAAAAATACCTTTTTGGTACTCCGCTTCGATGTAATCAGAGGGAGAAAGCTTGGTAATGGCTTCCTGACCAGTCATGGTTTTATAACAGTGCTCAATCTTTTCCCAGCGACGGTCACGGTCCATTCCAATAGAACGTCCTTGCATCGATGCAAAATAAAATCCTTTCACGGCGCAAATTTCTTGTACGAATTTTTTACCAAAAGTTTTATTGGTATCACGTCCGTCCATAAAGGCGTGCAGGTATATTTCCAAATCTTTGTACTCGCTTAAAATTGAAATGATTTCTTTGATATGTTTTATGTGAGCATGTACATTTCCATCGGACAGTAGCCCCATGAGATGAATTCTTTTAGTATTTTTTTGAGCAAAGCTGATGAGTTCATTAAGTTTGTCCATCGAATGTAGAGTCTTTTTTGCGACAGCTTCATTTATTCTTACTAAATCTTGGCGAACAGCATTTCCTGCTCCCAGGTTTAAATGTCCAACTTCGGAGTTGCCGGCCACACCTTTAGGTAGACCTACGAGTTCTCCACCAGCTTGTATTGTCGTAAAGGGATAGTTTTGGAAAAGACTGTCGATGTAGGGCTTATTTGCATCTCTGATGGCATTTTTATTAGTATTGGGATTAATTCCAAATCCATCCAATATAATCAGCATCACTTTTTGAGAAATATTTTTTATAGTCATTGAGTCCACCTAGTTATGATAGGGATGGTTTCGCTTAATCGTTTGAGCTCGGTAAAATTGCTCTATAAATAATATTCTAGCCAATTTATGCGGAAAGGTCAGCGCAGAAAGAGAAATCTTTCCTTGTGCTATTTGAAGCATCTCTTCTGAGTGGCCTTCAGCGCCAGCGATGACAAAGATAAGTTTTTCACTCTTCTCTTCAACTAGTGTGTAGAGCCATTCAGAGAATTTGGGTGAGTCTAATAGCTTACCGTTTTCGGCCAGTAAGATAACGTGAGCAGAGTTAGGAGATATATCTCTGATTTTTTTTTGGACAGCCTCGCCCTCTGCTGCTTTGTTTTCAGCAGAGGCTTTGACTTCATGTATCTTTAAAAGTGGATTTGCGATTCGTTTTAAATAATCGGCTTCGATGGCCTCTAGATGACTGTCTTTTAGCTTTCCTACAACGATGAGGTGAACCTCTTTACTCACTAGAAATAGTTACCTTGTGGCCCATTGTTCGTCACAGTTTCAGGAGCTGAATGATAATACGTATTAGGAATTTCTATTTGAGGAGCTTTGTTCCAAAGATCATCAAGAGCATATTTGTCTCTAGCCGTTTCATTAAAGATATGAACAATGACGTTTCCAAGGTCTAGTAAAACCCAGTCAGAACCATCTTTGCCTTCTTGAGAAACGATTGGTTGATTATATTCCATGGCTGTCTTTGCTATTTCATCAGCAATTGCCAGAGATTGAATGTTGTTGGTGGTTGATCCAATGACGAAGTATTGAGCGATAGAAGTATAGTCTCCTACATCAATCACTTTTAAATTTAAGCCTTTGTAGTTTCCAAGAATCCACGCCGCTGACATGGCAACATTGAGCGGATAAGTGAAGGTCTCACTACTCATGATATTATTAATTTCTTTTGTTTTAAAATCTGTACTCACACATTCTCCCTAATCAAGTGTCGATTACTTTAAACATGAGAGCTTTCAAGGCTTCAATATTTCTACCTGAGACGGCAGAAATTGGAAGAACTTTTTTGTCTAGTTCATGTTCAAAGTAAACTTGTATTTTGTCTATTTCTTCATTGGAAAGAGCATCGATTTTCGTGAGACAAATAATTTCTCTCTTGTTTCCGATCTCTTCGTTATATTTTGTTAATTCATTTTTTACAGTGACGTAATTTTCAAATGCTTCAAATTCATCCATGACCATTGAGATATCGACCAAATGGACAAGGGCACTGGTGCGTTCAATGTGTTTTAAGAATTTAATTCCTAGCCCTTTGCCTTCAGATGCATCTTCAATTAATCCAGGAACATCTGCTACCACTAAAGTTCTCTCACCTAAAGCAACGACACCAAGATTTGGTTCAAGGGTAGTGAAGGGGTAATCCGCAATTTTAGGTCGAGCCGCGGAGATACTAGAAATCAAAGTTGATTTCCCCGCGTTCGGTAATCCCACAAGTCCAATATTCGCTAATAACTTTAGTTCTAAATTTAAACTGAATTTTACACCTGGTAACCCAGGTTGATGATACTCAGGTGCTTGGTTAGTAGAAGTTTTGAAATTAATATTTCCAAGACCTCCGCGACCACCTTCTGCTATGACAACTTGATCACCATGATTTTTTAAATCTGCGATCACTTCACCCGTTTCAGCATTTTTAATGATTGTTCCCACAGGAGCTTTTAATAAAACATCTTCTCCTGCAGCACCGTTCATTTGTCGTCCCATTCCTTTTTCACCATTTTTGGCTTCATAGATTTTGCGACCACGAAAATGCAGAAGTGTATTCACACCTTCATCAGCTAAAAAGATAACTGATCCGCCTACGCCTCCGTCACCACCATCTGGTCCACCGAAAGGAATATACTTTTCACGCCTAAAACTAGTGGCGCCTGGTCCTCCGTTTCCGGAGACAACGATAATAGAGACTTCATCAATAAACTTCATAGCGCCGCTTTATAACCTAAAAAAAGTGAGATTCATAGGGGGCGTTAGAGATTAGTTCTTGGGAGCCTAGATTGAGAGGGATTGGGACATTTTGGGCAAAAAAAAGGATAGCTTGCGCTATCCTTTTTATATGAACATTTTTAAAAAAATTAAGCCGTAACTACAGAAACAGTTTGTTTCTTCTTATTGTAGTGAGCGAACTTCACTGAACCTTCGATCATGGCAAAGATTGTAAAATCTGTTCCCATTTTCACTCCAGTTCCTGGGTGAAACTTAGTTCCTTTTTGACGAACGATGATTTGTCCTGGAGTTACGATTTCTCCACCGTATCTCTTAACGCCTCTCATTTTTGGATTTGAATCACGGCCGTTACTGGTACTACCACCGGCTTTCTTATGTGCCATTGTCGACTCCTAATTACTTAATGTTGAATTTTGTTGCTGATTTTGAAGCAGCATCAATTTTAGCCACGTTACCCTTACCATCTGCAATTTCAGTAATTACAAGACATGTAAAATGTTGACGGTGACCTTTCTTACGTCTCCAAGAACCTGGTTTTCTTTTGAAAATGATGATCTTGCGATCACGGTCTTGGCGAACAACTTTCGCTTTGATGTTTGCGCCACTTACTACAGGCATACCAACTAGAGGGTTGTTACCGCCGATGAAAAGAACTTTGTTCAAATCTACAAGAGATCCTACTTCAGCATCCATTTTTTCAACGTCGATTACATCTCCGGCAGAAACGCGGTACTGGTGACCTTTGATTTCTACGATTCCGAACATTGTAAACTCCTTCGATGTCACGATTAGGAGGGTATGAACCGCTTTAAGCCCTAGACCGTAAAGATTTATGAGAGAAGATATTTAAGGTTTATGGGGCCTAAAGTCAACAAAACATTAGAGAGAATCAACTTTAATGCAATGCTATAACCAAGACTCAGTCAAAAAGCGAGCGATGGCCGGAGAAGCTGTAAGTCCGGGAGACTCAATCCCGCAGCATTCTATATAATGAGGCAGTGGAGACCTAATCCAGAAATCACCATAGGTTGAGCCCTCAATTTGGATCTTTGGCCTAATTCCGCAATAATCAAGCTGGAGCCTGCCTGGGTCAACAGATTTAAAAAGTGATGTCACTGCTTCTCTCATGGAAATGAGGCTTTGTTCGATCGTGTGGTAGCTAACGTCAGAAACTGGCTCAGTGTTTGGGCCAAACTTCATTTGGTCTCCAAAATCAAAAGTGAGATGTATCCCGAGTCCACCCAGGTCTTTTTGGGGAAGGGGATAAATAAGCGTTTTAAATTCGTTACGCTGACTGCTTTTTAAGTAAGTGCCTTTGACCAAAGAATTTTCTAATTCATTTAGGCCCAATTTTTTTCTTAGTTGTATTGCTCCAAGGCCAGCACAATTGACAACATATTTGGCAGTGATTTTTTCAGTTACAGTCTCTAGAAGATAATGTTCTTGATCTTTTTCTAAATTTAAAATGGGATTAAATGGTAGTATGGTGGCTCCCATTTTTTCCACTTTATTTTTAAAAACATTGATTGCTTCTGCAACATCAATGATAGCTGTTGTGGGAGAATAAAGGGCGGCTACACAATGAAGCTTCTCTTTTAAAGCCAGAACTTCATCATTTTTTGCTCTTCTAAGTCCTGGTACAGAATTCAATTTTGCTTTTTGAAAAAGTGCTTCTAGCGAGGGAAGCTCATCAAAGTTTCTAGCAATGATATATTTACCACATTGAAGATAGGGAATATTCCAATCTGGTGCATGCTCTTTCCACCAAAGATTTCCTTCTAAGCACAGGCGGTGCTTAAGACTTCCTTCTGCATAATAAAGACCCGCATGGATTACACCTGAATTTCTACTGCTACTATGCTCACCTAAGTATCTCTCTTTCTCAAAGAGAACCACTTGCCATGTGGGATGACGAAGTAGAGCTTTATAGGCAACTTGTAATCCAACAATACCGCCACCAATGATAGCGAGATCGATTTTGGTTTTACTGTTTTCCATTTTGATTTTTATAGGTTGAGCGATAATGCTTGATCACTCTTTCTAGTCCGTCTTCCAGTTGTACTTCTGGAGACCAGCCAAGAGATTTGATTTTAGAAATATCTAAAAGTTTTTGAATTGTTCCATCTGGATATTCAGTGTTGAAAGAAATTTTACCTTGGAAACCCATTTTGTGAGCGATTAGAGTAGATAATTCTCCAATAGAAATGTCAGTCCCAGTTCCAATATTCATCCAGTCGGGTGATTCTTTTTGGTATTCCATGACGAAAACACAGGCTCTGGCCATATCGTCGACGTAAAGAAATTCTCTTTTTGGTTTTCCCGTTCCCCAAACTTCAAAATGGTCTTTGCCTTCATCCATATGTTTTTGTAGACGAGCAATTAAGCCAGGAATTACGTGAGAATTTTTTAAATCAAAATTATCATTCAGACCATAAAGATTAGTCGGCATAACCGAAATATAGTTAACGCCATATTGGCGTCTAAAATTTTCCGCCAATTTTAAACCTGCGATCTTGGCAATTGCATAGGGTTCATTTGTTTCTTCCAATTTAGAGGTAAGAAGGTATTCTTCCTTCATTGGTTGAGGACAAGCTTTTGGGTAAATACAAGAAGAGCCTAGAAACAAAAGTTTTTTTACATTATGTTTGAAGCTTGCGCCAAAAACATTGTTTTGAATTTGTAAATTTTCAAAAAGAAAATCTGCACGATATGTATTATTGGCGAGAATGCCTCCAACTTTGGCGGCAGCTAAAAAAACATACTCAGGTTTTTTCTGAGAATAATAATCTAGGACTGCTTGTTGGTTTTGCAGATCAAGATCAGGTCTCACAGGTGTTAAAAGATTCGTGTAACCTTTTGCCTTCAATTCAGTAGTAATGGCTGAGCCGACTAATCCTCTAGAACCTAGAATGAGGATGGCAGAGTCTTTATTCATCTAAGTGATTGTTCCACTAATTGAAGATCTGCTTGAGTCATAATTTTACAAAGTTCTTTAAATTTAGTTTGAGCAACCCAACCTAATTTTTCTTTGGCTTTTGTTGGGTCTCCAATAAGAAGTTCAACTTCAGTGGGACGGAAATAAGTTGGATCAACTTTGACTACTGTTTCGCCAGTTTTACTGTCAATACCGTATTCTTCAACTGTTCCTTGAGCTCCTTTCCATTCCACATTAATTCCAGCCACTTTAAAAGATTCGTGAACAAATTCACGAACAGTGACTGTTTCTCCGGTAGCGAGAACAAAATCCTCAGGAGTTTTGGCTTGAAGCATACGCCACATTCCTTCGACGAATTCAGGAGCATATCCCCAATCGCGTTTTGCATCCATATTTCCTAGATACAAACATCCTTGTTTCTTATGCTTTATATTGGCAACTGCCATCGTAATTTTTCGAGTAACGAAAGTTTCACCACGACGTGGAGATTCATGATTAAAAAGAATACCGTTGCAAGCAAACATTCCATAAGCCTCACGGTAATTAACTGTAGCCCAATATGCATAAAGCTTGGCTACACCGTAAGGAGAACGAGGGTAAAACGGTGTTGTTTCTTTTTGAGGAACTTCTTGGACAAGACCGTAAAGTTCTGAAGTTGAGGCTTGGTAAAATTTTGTAGTTTTCTCAAGTCCTAGTAAACGAATAGCCTCTAGTAAGCGAAGCGCTCCGATTCCGTCGGCGTTGGCCACATATTCAGGCTCGTCGAAAGAGACTTTCACGTGGGACATTGCTCCAAGATTGTAAATTTCATCGGGATGAATATCTTGAACCAAGCGGATCATATTGGTTGAATCAGTTAAGTCTCCGTAGTGCATAACAAAACGGGGAGCATTTCTTTTGTCTTCGTAAATATGGTCAACGCGGCTTGTGTTAAAAGAAGAAGAACGGCGCTTAATACCGTGAACT
Source organism: Bacteriovoracaceae bacterium (assembly GCA_049318265.1). Taxonomy (GTDB): domain Bacteria; phylum Bdellovibrionota; class Bacteriovoracia; order Bacteriovoracales; family Bacteriovoracaceae; genus JBEIOQ01. The sequence continues at coordinate 595,687 of JBMOGR010000001.1, read as the reverse complement.
TCGTAGCCTTTAGATAAAAGTAATTCGGCTAAATAGGAACCGTCTTGTCCAGTGATGCCAGTAATAAGGGCTTTTTTCATGGGTCTTCCTTCTCAAAATGGATACATAAATGTAGCGTCTACATAGATGGAAGTCAAAAACTTACAGGGAAATTTCTTCTTTTTCCCAGAGGATTCGGCCTTCCATGCCCCCAGTCACTTTCAGTATTTCTCCACTGACATGACCTGCCAAATCAGAACAGAGATATAAAACGCTTCCGGCCACATCTTCCGGTTTTGCTAATTTAGTCATGGCAAATGTTTGAAGTGATTTTTTAACGGCTTGTTTGTCTTCTAAAAATTTTTCTGCCATGGGAGTTACCGTCCATCCTGGTGCGACCACATTGACTCGACCAAGAGGAGATAATCTAGCAATTTCGTTTTTGAGCGTTGGCAGTAGTCCACTCATGATAGCTGCTTTAGCCGAAGCATAATCGGCATGCCCCTTTTCTCCAAAAATACCCGCAGTCGACCCTATCATCACTAAACTTGGTGAGATGGTTTTAAATTTTTTGATATTCTGAAAAAATGATCGAGCAGTAAGAAAGCTGGCTGTAAGATTATGGTCAATTGTTTCATTCCATTGAGAAAGGCTCATTTCATGGATAGAAGCGGAAGTGCTATTATAATAACCTGCATTGGCAATCACGTGATTTAGTGAAGGAAAGCCTGAAAACATTTTCTCGACTTCAATCTCATTAGATAAATTTGCATGAACAAGATGAATTCGAGTTTGTAATTTGAGGGCCAGTTTTTCTGCCCCTTCTTTACTTTTGTTATAGTGCAAATAAAGTTCTGCACCTGAATCATGAAAGGCTTCAGCAATAGCGGTACCTATTCCACCAGCAGAGCCTGTTATCAATACTCTCTGTCCTTCAAAATTTAACTTCGATTTTGCCATGAAAATTCCCTATAATACTTCAATGAAAATAATTTCGTTCCTACTTTTAGTGCTTTTTTTCTCCCTTGAATACTACTTTGTGGAATCATTAAATTTCTTTGAAGGCAGGGGACTTTATCTCTTTGAAGTTTTTTTTATTTTATCTTCTTTTATTTTTTTCAAAAATCAATTTCAATTTAAAAGTATACGGTTAAAAGAATGGGCTATTATTGGCTTTACCAGTACTTTGATGGGCTTGATCATGGCCATTGCTTGTAAAGCCTTTGGCATTTTGATTCCCTTCGATCTCAAGCGGCCCGAGGGAATTGTCATGCTGCTTTTTCTGGGACCTATTTTAGAAGAGTTTTTGTATCGATTTTCTTTATGGAATTTCTTTAAAATATATTTAAAACAAGATTTTCTTTTAGTCTTAGTGATCGCTGTAGTATTCTCTTTTGGTCACTTTTATCCGTACTTTTCTGCACCGGGAATTTACTACCAATTCATCATTTTTCAAACGATCTATACTTTCTTTTTAAGTTTAGTGATTGGGCAAGATTGGGTTTTGAATCGAAATTTTCTAAGACTAGTTTTAATTCACATTTTTTTCAATATGGGTTTTTTTCTAGGAGTTATTAGTTAACTCCTAGAAAAATCACCTGAAATTATGTTTTGATTAGAAAGGGTAAACGTAAGTTACGCCGACACTTGAAACGGTGGCTTTTTTATATCCTACTGTCGCTGAACCTTGGGTTGTTGATGGGTTATTAACAAAGGGCATGTTATTGAACGAATCAATATCGGTATAAAGGGTAAGAGAGCCGTGACTCATGTAAACTGTTCCGCCCAAAACACCACCGATTTTAGTGATTGTTTGTGAACTTTGTTGGTTCACAATGTATGTTCCTGCACTGGCAGTACCAAAGTTATTACTTACAACTTGTTTACCATCAAGAGTGGTATTTCCATTGAGGAAAGTAAAGTTTGCACCAGCAAACATATTGAACATTTCATTTAATTGAAAATTAACATTTCCACCAAATTTGATCCCGTATAATTTACTGTCTAGTTCTTCATCAATAGTGTTTGAGCTTCCAGCAAAGTTATTGGTTGGGTTAGATATTAAATTAAATTTTTGATTAATGAGTAGTACCGTTGGACCTACATAAGGTGTAAAGGCGATACGAACTGATCCAAAAGAAAGTGAGTCCGGCACAATATCAGCTTTCATCAAAATGCTAATGTCCGTATACATAAGCTCAGTTTTTAATTGGTTGTTTGTTTCAGAGCCAAATGCTGTGAAAGCTGTTTGACCGTTAATATAACCTAAAGAAATATTAGAAAGAACTTTTGAGGTTGTATTCGCTCCTGCGGCATAACGAACTGAAGTCTCTAGCCTCATATTTCTTACTTTTGATTCCCCTTCATTAGATTGAATAGGTGGATTTTTTTTACTTTTTTTCTTAGTGTCTTTTCCAGTTTCAACTGAATGTCCTACATCTAAGGGGTTACTTCCTCCGGCCGCTTTATTGAAAACGATTCCAAAAATAAGTTCACCTTGGGCTGTCGTTTGCTTTGTTTCAAAGTCTACAGAAGAACCATTCTGGCTTCCATAAACAAAGTTCGGCATATTGAAATTTGAAGCGCCTAAGCTTACTCCGGCATATATTGAGCCCGGTCTAGAAGGGGAGCTTGAGAGTGTCGCCAGTGCGCTCACTGAAAGGGTCAATAATATGCCAATTACCAAAAGTTTGTGCCTTCGCATAAATAAGTATCCTCCGTCATTTTAGACTATTGTCCCCTAATTCCAAAAACTTAAAAGAAAAAAATAGACTAGAAGAGTTTTCTGGAGAGAAAAAGTCGGGTATTGATGAGGTTTATTGCGCTTTCCTGGGGGTCTTGATAGTCTCATTTCATGCCAATTCAAGTTCGACAACTTTTTGAAAGTGAGACATCCACTTACACTTATCTTTTATTTGATGAAATTAGTCTAGAAGCTCTAATCATCGACCCATTATGTGAAATGAGAGAAAGAGATTTGCGGCTGATCAATGAATTAAGTTTAAAGCTAAAGTGTGTCGTTGCAACTCACGTTCATGCAGACCACGCAACATCGGCGGCTTTTCTTAAAAACAAAACGGAAGCAAAAATTGCGCTCTCGAAAGAATACAATCTTGGCAAAGAAGATATTTCCTTGAGTCATGGCGATCAATTACTTTTAGAAAATTTTTTCCTTGAACAAAAGGGTGACATTTATAATGTTTAATAGGCTTAGCAAAATTCGCTCTTTTATTGGTCCGGAAATTTATAAATTATATATTTCGGCCATATTTATAGGATTATTTTGGTTTATTACTGAATCATCTTTTATATTTATTTTGCAGGGATTTTTAGTTTCCCTCGGAGTAATGAATTCGTCGCAATCAATATTGCCTTCGTGGTATCCAGAATCTTTATTAGCAACTTCTTTGATTCTGGTATTTTATGGAACATTTCGTTCAATAATTATTCTCTATCGTAACTATTCTTCTGGAATTTCTGCTCAAATTTTTAATAGGTACATGCGTGAACGTTTTTTAAGTTATGGCTTAAATAACGTTCAAGTGATACCTGTTTACGAAATTATTTCTCTTTTTAATGAAAGAATTCAACAAGCAAGTGCTGTCATTCAATATTTTACTTTTTTTATAATCAATGCGGTTTCACTTATTTTCTTTTTTATTCTAGGTCTAAGACTGGCTCCAGTTGAACTTTTAATTGGTATCTCATTACTTGCTCTTTTCCTTGTCCCTTTACAGCGTTTAAATAAAAAAATTGAATCATCAGGGAAGCAGTTAGTTACTGAATGGAATCGAGTGAGTCAGACTCTTGTTACTGGATTTAAAAACTACTTTTTTTTAAAGTTTTATAATTTAATTGATGATGAAATTAATAACGGAAAAAAATCTCTTCGCTTTTATGAAGGACATTATAAGGATTATCATTGGTTATCTTCATTGAAATTGGCATTCCCGGTTTTTCTAGGATCTATCGTTATTAGCTTTGTTACTTATTTTAGTTTTAAATATTGGAAAACTCCAGGTGCTACTTTGCTAGCCTTTTATTATATTTTTATTCGTTTAGCTCAAGGAGCAAGTGATACTTCAACGGTATTAAGTATTGTGAAGTTAAATATGCCAGGATTTAGAATTTTAATGGAATGGCATGAAAAAATGAATCTTTATGAAGCTAAGGAAGTTAAAAATAAACAGTTTAAAAAAATAGATGTCTTAGATAGTGTCTCAATTGATGTAACGAATGTTAGTTTTTTTTATTTTCTTCGAGAGCCAATTTTAAAAGATATTAGTTTCAAATTATCAAAAGGGGAAATCCTTGTAATTAAGGGAGAGTCGGGAGCAGGAAAAAGCACTTTGATTTCTCTGCTTGCAGGTTTTAATAAAGCGACATCAGGAAACATATTAATTAATAAGATTGATTTAGATTTAATTCAAGACTCGCTCTTAGCAACAACTGGTTATGTTGGTCCTGAGCCATATCTGATTGCGGGAAGTATTAGAGAGAACCTTTTGTACGGAAATAAGCAATTAACAAATGATGATCAATTGTGGAATAGCCTTGAGTTGGCCCAACTTAAAAAAGAAGTGATGGGCATGAAAATGGGGTTAGATGAACCTTTAAATGAACTTACTCAACTTTCGACTGGTCAAAAGCAGAGGTTGTCAATTGCAAGAGCATTAGTGAGAATGCCGAAACTATTAATTCTGGATGAAGCAACTGCAAATCTAGATCCAGTTACTGAAAGAGAGTTCATTCTTGGTTTAAAAAAGTTAAGCGAAAAGATTACAACAATAATTATTAGTCACAAAAATTCATTTGATGAAGTTGCTACTCACACACTGGCATTGAAAAAATTATGATTATTTCAAAAGTTTTGGGTGGTATGGGTAATCAGATGTTTCAGTATGCGATGGCATTTGCTTTAGCTAAGCGGTCAAAACAAGAATTTAAAATTGATAATAGCTCTTTACTTTCCCATGGAGAAAGAACTTTTGATCTAAATCATTTCCATATCTCAGCAGAACTGGCTTCCCTAAGAGATTTTTCTAAGCTCGGAATGAGTTTTCTTTCCTATCCTTTAATAAAGCTAAAAAAACATCCAAAATATTATTTAGAAAAAGATTTTTCCTTTAATCAAAATATTTTTGATAATAAATCCCCAATTTATTTGAACGGTTATTTTCAAAGCGATAAATATTTTCTAGATTTTGAGAATGACATAAGAAAAGAGCTCACTTTTAAAACAGATTTGAATGATATTGAAAAAAAATTTTTAGAAATAATTCACTCAACTACAGCGATAAGTGTACATGTTCGAAGAGGTGATTATGTCCAAAATCCAATACTTGCTCCCTTACCTTTAAATTATTACGAAAAATCCATCAATAAAATGTTGGAACATATTTCAAACCCAACATTTTTTGTTTTTTCAGATGATCTTCAATGGGTTAAAGAAAATTTAAAAATAAGGCATCCTGTAATCTATGTTGAGGGCAATACTGGGAAAAATAGTTTTCGTGATATGAGATTAATGAGGTTTTGCCAACATCATATTATTGCAAATTCGAGTTTTAGTTGGTGGGGGGCTTGGCTAAACCCAGAGCCTAATAAAATAGTTTTTGCTCCTAAAGAGTGGTTCATAGATAAGGTAATTAATGACAAAGATTTAATTCCGAGCACTTGGATAAAAATCAATTAAGGCCAAACAACATTTCCATTTTCATTTCGATATTTTAAAGCCTTCTTTAATAATATCTTGGATCCTTAAAACTCCAATAAATTTTTGATTTTCACACACGATTAGCTGGGATATTTGTTTTCCATTTTTCTCCATCATGGCCAAGGCATGATTTACAAGGATTTCCTGATCTATGGTAATAGGTTTTGTATTCATTATTTCTTTAACTTTTTGATTCGGATTAAATTTTTTGTTTGCAAGTGCTCTTCGTATATCTCCTTCTACGATAATCCCCTTTAACTTAGTCTTGTCTAGCACTATGCAAACGCCTATCGGTTTCTCTGTCATTTTAATTATCGCATCTTGAAAAGTTGAATCGGGCGAAATGGTCGGGCAAAATTTTTCTAGCACCATGATTTTTGAAACTTTGAGCAGAAGAGACTTTCCTAAATATCCAGATGGGTGATTAATTGCAAATTCCCTAGGGGTAAAGTTTGTAACTTTTTGAAATAATACTGCCAATGCATCTCCCATACTCAGTGTTGCAGTCGTGCTGGTCGTTGGTGCAAGATTAGTCATGCATACTTCACGCTCAATCCCACAATCCAAAATGGCGCCACAATTTTCAGCAAGTGGGGAAGAAATATTACCCAGTAGACCTATAATATTTTTTTTCGGCATTGGGAGGTAGTTTACTAACTCTAATAGCTCCTGGGTTGCTCCTGATTTACTAATAAGAATTGCCGCATCTCTAGATGAAGTTAATCCGAGGTCCCCGTGAAGAGCCTCAGTTGGGTGTAAGAATATTGATCTTAAACCAAGAGAAGCGAATGTTGCTGATATCTTTTTTCCAATTAATGCTGATTTACCTATTCCGGAGATAACAAGAGTAGAATTATTTTTCTTAAGGTTTTTAAAAATGACACTTATTTTATTTATTTCCTCTGGTTTCAACCGAGTTGACATTTTAATAAGCTCTTCAGCCTCATCAGTGATAGCTTTTTTGAAAGTTTGGTAGTTATTCATTCTTAAAGGCCCTTAAATTTTTTTACGAGGTTAAAAAAATAGAATTAAAATATTTTTGTTAGCTTTTTTCGAAACTTACGAAGTAATCCCCAAATAATGATTAGTCTTGGATATGGAAAATCTTTTGAGAGCTTTAAGACGTATTTTCTTAAAGGTTGATGTTCCTTTTTAAAAAATAGATCAGTTAAATTTGATATTGTTGCTACCGAAAGATGGTTGGCTATCAAAGTATAGCCTCCAAGCTCGTGCAATTCGTCTACCCATTTTTGCAGAATGTAGAGATTTGACTTTAAATGGATCATGGGAACATTCGATAAATTATGTGGGTGCTTTCTAATATATACCAAAACTTCGGGGACAAAGTCATAGGTATAATATTGAGCAATTCTAATCCACACATCCCAATCTTCTCCACAACGAAGATGCTCATCAAAGGCCCCTGACTTCTCCAAGCATTCCCTTTTAATGAGAACTGCACTATTCGATCCAGCAATTAAATTTCCATCGCTTAATAGCTTCCCAAAAATTTCACCTCTTGCATTTCGATCTAGCTGGAATCCTGGCACGTTAATAATTTGATCATTCTGATCAATGCATTTGTAGTCAGTATATACGACACCTAAGTTAGGTATTTCAGAGTTTAAAAAGACTAGCATTTGCTTTTCTAGTTTGTTTGGGAGCCATACATCATCAGCATCAACGAGAGCTATAAAATCTGCCTTAGAATTTTGAATGCCGATATTGGTGGCTGAGCTGTGGCCACCATTGCTTTTTGTTATAATCTCAATATTTGCCGAGGGGACAGCTTTCTGGATTTTTTCTAACTCCTCAACTGTTTTATCGGTGGAGCCATCGTTGACGATGATGATTCTGTCGGGCTTTTGGGTTTGGTTTATTACTGATCGTAAAGTGGTAATAACGTAAGGGAGTCCGTTATAGACAGGAATAATAACGTCGAGAGTTTTTTTCATCTGTTAGTTTTGCCTAATTTTAGGCGATTTAAAATTGAACGAATTAAACTGTTTTATTGGCTTCATCATAGTCCTATATAATGCCTGATGTAAAATTGAAAAATTATTTAGTTTTTGTTTTTTTATAAACTGCTCTCCTTGAGTGGTGCTAATAAAAGTCCCAACTAATCAGGTTAGGACTTTTACAAAAGATTAAATTTTTTTTGATTTACGACCTGATTGATAGATTAAACATAGATCATCCTATTTTGCTTAAGACGATCGGGCTAGCGCTTGAGTTTATCTAACTCAAGCAGGGATGGATCTTTTAAGGGTTCTATTTTTGAAAATAAGAGAAAGAAAATGGACCAGTGTGGCTCTTGTGAACTAATATATAAGCCAAAACGGTCACCACTCAATTAGGTCAGTTTAGTTTTTTTAAGGTCAAAAAATTAAACATTTTGTTTTTTAATAGCTAGCTAACTTTACCTAAAGTTGTTAATGTTTTTTAGTTTAAATTATGTGGTAATTTAGAGGGAATTTATATGTCGTATGTAGATGGAAAAGTTGTTTTTTTAACTGGGGGAACTGGATCTTTTGGTAAGCGTTTTGCTAAAATGGTTATTGAAAATACCAATATCAAAGAACTGAGAATTTATAGCCGAGACGAACTCAAGCAGTTTGAGATGCAACAATGGGCTAATTCTCCTAAAATCAAGTATATTCTGGGAGATGTGAGAGATAGCTACCGTCTGAAAAGGGCCATTGATGGCTCTGACGTGGTTGTTCATGCTGCGGCGATGAAGCAAGTTCCTGCTTCAGAAAATAATCCAATTGAAGCGATTCGTACCAATGTCATTGGCGCGGAAAACGTAATTAATAATTCCATAGAATGCGGAGTCAAAAAAGTCATCGCCCTTTCTACCGATAAAGCTTGTAACCCAATTAATTTATATGGTGCAACTAAGTTGTGCTCAGATAAGCTTTTTATTGCTGCAAATGGTCTAGTTAAGGATCATGCCACAAAATTTGGTGTTGTTCGTTATGGAAACGTAATCGGTAGTCGTGGAAGTGTTATTCCTTTCTTTTTGACTGTTAAGAAAAAAGGCAGAGTACCTATCACTGATGAAAGAATGACACGTTTTATGATTACCCTCACTCAAGGGGTTTCATTCGTTCTCGATTCGCTGGATCGTTTAGAAGGCGGAGAATTATTCGTTCCTAAAATTCCAACCATGAATTTGATGGAAATCAAAGAAGCTGTTGCTCAAGAATGTGACGTGGATATTATTGGTATCCGTCCTGGTGAAAAAATTCACGAAAGCATGATTGGCGCGGATGACTCTCTTAATACCGTTGAACACGATAAATATTATGTGATCATGCCTCAGGCTAGCTGGTGGGATAAGTCTGCTTATTTGAATAACTTCAAAGGCAAGATGGTAGCACCAGGTTTCTGTTATGATTCTTCTCAAATGGTAGAAGTGATGAATAAAGAAATGCTTCGTGAAGTATTAAAAGTTGAGCAGATTGAAATTTAATCAATGAGACAAAAAATACTCATCGCAGGTGGCGCCGGTTTTCTCGGTATGACCTGGGCAAAAGTTTCATTAGATCAATTTGAAGTCCACGTTACGCTTCATCAGAATAAGTCTGCCATGGCCGGCGTGGTTTCTCATCAGATTGATTTAGGTGATGCCTCGGCAGTAGAAAAACTGATCAGAGAAGTTTCTCCTGATATTATTGTGAACACCGCCGGCCTAACCAATGTTGATAAGTGTGAACAATTTCCGGATTCAGCCTACCAGTGTAATGTTGGGATCACTGAAAATCTGGCAAAATACAGTGCTCAATATGGTGTGAAGTTTGTTCATATTTCCACGGATCATCTGGTCGATGGAACGAAACAACTCAACAGTGAGTCCGATGAAGTTCATCCACTCAATGTCTATGCTGACACCAAAAGAAAAGCGGAACTAGCATGTTTACAGCTTAATCCTGACGCCTTAATCATTCGTACTAATTTTTTTGGAAAGAGCGATGCGGTTAAAGGTAGTTTCACTGATTGGATCTATAATGAACTGAAACAGAAAAACTCTGTGATGTTGGCGGCTGATGTTTATTTCTCACCGATCTATGCTCCTGCGCTGGTTAAAGCTGCCCATGCGGCGATAAGTAAATCAGCCAAAGGTATTTTGAATATTGCAGGCAAAGAAAGACTTTCCAAATATGATTTCGGAATTCAGTTTGCTGAATTTTTTGGTCTGGATCCAAGTTTAATTATTCGACCAGAAGTTGAAAGCAAAAAGACGAAGGTCAAGCGACCTAATGAAATGGCTTTAAATTTAGAAAAATTCGAACATTTAACTGAGGTTAAAATTGATTCACTCAAAACTTATTTTAAGCTTTTGAAAAATGAATTAGAGGGGAAATTATGATTTATTACGGACAACATTTAGTAGATGAAGACGATATTAAGGCAGTGGTTGATGTCCTCAAGAATCATCCTCTCACTCAAGGCCCTAAGGTTGAGGAATTTGAAAAACATATCGCTAACTATGTGGGAGCGAAATATTGTGTAGCTGTGGCAAACTGGACCAGTGGTATTCATATTGCGTGTCTGGCTGCAGGCTTGGATGCTTCTAATGTTCTGGTAACAACTCCTATGACTTTTTGTGCTTCCAGTAATGGCGCTCTTTTTTGCAGATCAACTCCTGTCTTTGCTGATATTGATCCGGTAACACTTAATATCGATCCGAAAAAAATTGAGAAGGCTTTACAGGAAAATAAAAATGTAAAAGCTATTATGCCGGTACACTTTGGTGGTCTTCCGGCAGACATGGAGGCTATTCACTCTTTAGCTAAAAAATATAATGTGATGGTGATTGAAGATGCTGCTCATGCATTAGGTGCTAAATACGCTGACGGTAGCATGGTTGGAAATTGTAAATATGCTGATATGGTTGGTTTCTCTTTTCACCCGGTGAAAAATATTGCGTGTGGAGAGGGCGGAGCGATCACTACCAACAGTGAAGCTTTATACCGCAAACTTTTACGTCTTAGAAGTCATGGGATCAACAAGATGAATGACCCTCTGGTTAGTGCTGAAGCCTTCACTGATGGCAAGCCGAACCAATGGTACAATGAGATGCAGGATCTGGGTTATAACTTTAGAATCACTGATATTCAGTGTGCTTTAGGTCTTTCGCAAATGAAGAAATTAGATTTTTTCATGAAGCGCAGATTGGAAATCACCAAAATTTATGATGAGGCTTTTAAAAATTTAGTGAATGCTAAACCTGCTCAGGGTGGTATGCATGATTATAGTGGGAACCATCTTTATTTATTAAGAGTGGATTTCGATAAGCTGAAAAAGACTCGCTATCAGTTAATTAGCGAACTTAGGGCCAACAATGTTCAGGGGCATGTTCACTATTTACCGGTGCCGATGCATCCCTATTATCAGAAACATGTGCCGACTCCGGCTGAAAACTATACTGAGGCTTTAAAGTATTACCGCCAGGCTTTAACTATCCCTCTTTATCCTGCAATGACTGACACTGATGTTAAGACAGTGATTCAGCAAGTTTATAATTTAATTGGTTAAAGACTATTTTGATAAAAAAAGACCTAAGCGCTTTCAAAGGTGCTTAGGTCTTTTTTTGTTAGTGACCCCGAATATCTTCCACTTTTTTCTTAAAGAATCGAATAATTTCCATCACTGAACTATGACGTTTAAGTTCATCAGTCAGTTTGGTTTTATCTAAGGCGGTTATAAACTCGTCTGCGCTAAAGGCGTATAGATGGGCTGATTTGATTTTAAAAACATCTTTGTCTTGGTAGTTATGCATCAGATAGCGTGAAAGATGGTTAATGGCGATACGATCTTCCTCAGGGAAAAAGAATTTATGCAGATCAATTCTGATGAATGCCGGATCTTCCGAAAAATAATAAATTTTTTGCACCTGTCTGGTTTTCATATTCTCCAGAATTCTTGTTTTAAGATCGACGATATCTCCACCTTTGAGAGGGATGGCATTATCAAAGCGCAGTTTGGTATTCCAGTTATAGTCGAAGTCACTGACTAAGATGGAGTTACTGGCATCGTAGTTATTTTTTAACCACTCCGTCATTTCCTGCGAGCGCGGACGACTGTAGTGCTCTGAAGATAGTACTAAGATGTTGGCGATCACAAACAGCCCAAACCTAAATTTATTCTTAACGAAGACACTGTAACCAAGAGTGGCAAACAGGGAACTAATAGCAAAATAACGATAATAAAAAATATGGTTGTGAGGAGTCCACAATCCTAACACCAAACCATGCACCAGACCGGCGTAAGCACTGACAGCGAAGAATTTTTCACCAGGTCCCAAGGTCTTCCATTTGGGAATGGTCACACATAAAGGGAGAGTCACGAGCGCAAATCTAATCAGACCAACGATATTGTCGAAGTAGTCGTGATGATAACCCATATACTGGCGGCTACCCATCATGAGGCCTACTTTAATGAAGAGTTTATCGAGAAAAATAGGAACAAAAGGAGTGACCACTAACACCCCTAATAAGAGGAGACCGACACCGATTTTCCAATGTTTAAGCTTAGTGATCTTTTCAGTGAGGTTGAATTCTAAAAAGAAATAAATCGCTACGAACACGGCAAAAAAAGTTAGGTGAACGTTATGCCAGCTATCAAGCATAGGAATCGCAAAACAGGGCACGGCAAAAAGAAAATTTTTCCAAGAGCGCTTTCTTAAGAACAAATAAAACTGATAGGTCCCAATCAAAGTTAAAAGTGATAGGGGAGCATAAAAACGAAGATTAAAGGCACTTAAGATAAAGAAGGAGGATAGGGAGGTGAGAAAAATCACTTTTGCCATACGACTAAGATCACCTGATTCTTTTTGAGCAATGTAGCCCACATATCCCAGCGTGATAAAAGAAATGAGCAAACTTAGAAAACGCAGAGGATAAATAATCGGCCCAAAGATTGACATCAAAAAAGTACTGGTTAGGGTGATAAATTTCGCTCTGGTGTATATAATATCTGTAACATAGCCGCCGTTGAACTGAACCAGCTCGCGGTATTTCCAGCTGTCCCATTTAAGAATGGAAAAGGCGGTGTTGGTATGGAAAAGTTCGTCGCCATTGGCCGGATTGATGTAATTGAGGAAGGTCACTAAGAGGGCAAAAAAGACGAGGGAAGATAGAATAACGAGTTTCGACTGTTTTGCATTCATACAGACCACCTATTTTAAGCTGTGTGTAATATGATTATATTTAGGTACCTACGAGAATTATCTAAGTACTTGTATACATTTACAAGCGTGTTTATCATAATTTAATTAATGTTCTAAAGTGCAGTAGAATTTCAAAAACTAACTTTCAAATTAATCGAAGAATTCAATGAATCATTCATATAAATTTAATCCTCCAGCTGTAGCTCAAATTCAGGATATCTTAACGGAACTTTGGCCTATTTGCCGAAGCATCACTGGTCAAGGTTACCGCCAAAGTCTGGATATTTTGTCGCGAATTATGCCGATGGAGCAGCTGGTTTTTAAGACGGGCGAGAGTGTTTTTGATTGGAAGATCCCTGTAGAGTGGAATATTACCGAAGCGTTTATCAGCGATGAAAGTGGCAAGATAATAGTGGACTTCAAAAATAACAATTTGCATGTGGTGAATTACTCTGAACCTGTGGATAAAAAAATATCCCGAGAAGAGCTGGAGCCTTATCTACATTCATTGCCAGAGTTTCCGACCTGGATTCCTTACCGTACTTCTTATTACAAACCCACCTGGGGCTTTTGTGTCCAAGATACGCTTAAAAGTAAGATGAATGATAAGTTTTACAACGTGAAAATTAACTCATCGCTATCTGATGGACAATTGGTGGTTGGTGAAAAAATTCTAAAAAGTAAAAATCACCAAGCTCAAGATATTTTGATCTCAACTTATCTTTGTCATCCCTCCATGGGTAATAACGAACTTTCCGGGCCGATAGTGACAGCCTTTTTGTATCAGGCCCTATGTCAGATCCCCGACTTGAAATTTAATTATCGTTTCATTGTATGTCCGGAAACGATTGGTGCTATAGCTTATTTATCTAAAAGAGAAAAAGAGCTGAAAGAAAAAGTGATGACTGGTTTTGTTGTTACTTGTTGTGGAAATCCCGGAAAAATAACCGTTAAAAAAACTAAAGCCGGGGACCATCTGTTAGACCGAGTGATCAAGAATGTGGTTGAACATTTTAAAAATGGTGACCAGATCTCTTTTCGCGATTATTTCCCCTATGGTTCTGATGAAAGACAGTACTCTTCACCAGGTTTTGATTTTAATGTGAGTTCAATTTGCCGTAGCATGTACGGTGACTATCCTGAGTATCATACCTCGGCCGACGATTTAAACTTTATCACTACTAGCGCCCTGATCGAATCGATTGAACTGCACGTAAGGGCGATCTTTGTGCTGGAGAAAAATATTTGTCCTATCAGAACTAATCCTCATTGTGAACCGATGCTCAGCAAGTATGATCTTGTTTCTACAATGGGTGGTCATAAAACTCTTCAGCATGATCGAAAACTGATCAGCTATCTATGCGCGTACGCGGATGGGAAAAATGATTTACTGAGAATTGCAGAAATTGCCGAAGAAAGTTTTGTCGATATTTATGAGATGTATGTGGTGCTCAAAAGAAATAAAATTTTCGTGTAATTTTATTTCTTTTTTGCGGTTATCGGCAGAAAAAGTGGTGTTAAATAACTTAAAAATCTTGAGGGTATAGCGACGGTTGTGTCCGAAGGAAGTGTCTTTAGCAGACCAAAGAACTTGAAACGATGGTATCGAAATAATGATATAAGACCCTGAATTTAGTAGATCGAAAATATGCTTAATAAATTCTTTGTCATCTTCAATTTCGGATAAAATGAGATGGATTAACTGTCTTTTTCTTTTTTATTTCCAATGACCAAATTTCTTACATAGATAGTTAAACTAATCAACGTTCCAGAGAAAAAAACGACATCATTTCTTTTAATAGCATAACAGCAGATGATTAATGAACCGATGATGGAATAGTACCAAAAACTAATGGGGAAATAGCTATAGCCTCTTTTTTCCGTTTCATACCATTGAATTACAAAGCGCATGAAGAAAATAAATTGGCCTAAAAAACCAACAATCGTCCACAGATCAAAATGGAATCCAAAGAGTGCAAAGTTCATTTAGTTTACCTTTAGCCATTGATAGAAGTGTTCTAAGCCAACTTTGAGTTCAGTCACTGGAGCATATCCCAGATCTTTTTGGGCCTTGGAAATATCGGCATAAGTTAAAGGAACATCACCCAAAGGAACGTCTTTATAATTGATAACCGTTTTATTTTTTGTTACTGCTTCAATATTTTGAATCAATTCGTTCAGGGTTACTGGGCTAGAATTACCTAAGTTATAAGTTTCTAAAATCTTAGTTTCCGATCGATCGAGTTTTTCGATGGAGAGTTTAATCCCTTCCACAATATCGCCCACAAAAGTATAGTCTCGGGACATGGATCCATCACCGAAGATCTCGATAGCTTCACCTTTCATATTGGCTTTTAAGAATTTGTGGATCGCTAGATCTGGTCGTTGCCTCGGGCCATAAACAGTGAAAAAACGAAGATTAACAATCGAGAGATTATAGAGTTTGAAATAAAGTTGCGACAACTCTTCTCCGGCTTTTTTACTGAAAGCATAAGGAGAAATAACGTTATTGATTTCATCAGCTTCATTAAAAGGTATCTTGGTATTAGTTCCGTAGACAGAAGAAGACGATCCAAAAACAATTTTTTTCCATCCACTAATGCGCGCCAGTTCTAAAATATTATTGTATCCTTCGATATTAGTTGCCACATAGTCACCAGGTGCAATCAACGAAGGTCTGATTCCTGCTTTCGCTGCCAAATGAACAACAATATCAAATTTTTCATAGCCTAAATTTTTAGCTAAAGCATCCTTGTCTAAAATCGAAACTTCTAAAAATTTAAAGTTGGGATGTGACTTCAGTGTCTCTACGTTTTTAATTTTTACTTCTTTCGAGTAAAAAGCATCAAAATTATCGATGCCGATAACTTGGTAGTTATTTTTTAATAGTAATTCTGTTAGATGTGAGCCAATAAAACCAGCCACACCTGTTACTAAAACTTTTTTCATTTTAGTTCCCTGACCATGTAGGTTTTTCTTCCCGACGATTCAAAATAGACTCTCATTAAAAGCTCGCCAATCACGCCCATGGTGATTGCTAAGAAGCCTAAAATGATGAGTAATACTGATATAATAAGTAGAGGCCTTTGCCCAATATTGTATCCCATTAATTTGATGATCATGAGATAAATGAAACTCAAAAATCCCGTCGATAACATCGTTAATCCTGATAATCCGAGGAGCCTTCCTGGAGCGGCTTTAAAAGGTTTTTTTGAAAAATTCAGCATGAAGGCCAGGGTAATTAAATCTAAAATCACACGCAGAGTTCTATTTTGACCTAAGTAAGCGGAAGCTCCAAACTGACGATCTTGAAAATCTACATCAAATTCAATAATTTTTGCACCGTAAAGGCTGGCATAATCAGGAATAAAACGGTGCATTTCCGTATAGAACTTGATGTTCTTAGCAATGATGGCTCTCATGCCTTTCATACCAGAACCACGATCACTTACTTTAACGTTCGAAATTTTTTCAATCAATTTATTGGCCAGCGAACTTTTTAAATTCTTTAAGGAGAATCCTTCTTGATCAGAAGCATTGGCGACCCAGCGATTCACGCGATTGGTATTTACGAAATCATACCCTTCATCTAAATATTTGATCACAGTCACAAGGTGAGCTGGATCAGTTTCAAAGTCAGCAGAAATGGTTAAAACATACTCACCAGTCGCCACATCAATTCCGGCCTGATAAGCAGCGCTTTGACCAAAGTTGGTCATGAAATTAATGGCCTTAACAGAGCTAAATTTTTGGATTAATGAAAGCAGGACATTCCATGTGCCATCTTTGGAACCATCATTGACCGCAATAATTTCAAAAGAACAAACGGTCTCCAAAACGTTCACAATTGCTTGAATGGTTTGTGCAATATTTTCTTCTTCGTTGTAACAAGGAATGATGACAGATACTTTCAAATTTACACCGCGCAATAGACTGAGTTTAGGAGATAAATTATCATTAAATATAAGCCTATTACCAGAAGTTTTCCTCTTTCAGAATGGGAAAAAGATTATTAACGCTTTATGACAGTCAGGAAAATTGACCATTTTATGAGCATAAAAATCATTCTTTTTTTTGCATCAAAAAGAGAGAAATTCTTTCTGTTAATTTTCAGACTAAGTTCTTTGAAATAAAGCTCTGGATTGTTGATTATGATCGTTTTGTTTGATAAAAGTATTACTCAATTAACACGATTAGGGAGCGATATATGATCTTTGATGAATCTGGATGTCCAACTGATAAAAAGCTTCAAAACTTTTCTAAATACGTTCGTAGACAAAGTATTGCTAGGTTTTTGACGCAATATGAAATATTCAAAACTGTTTTGAATGTTAAAGGCTCAATCATCGAGTGCGGCGTTCATCATGGTGGCGGAGTTATGGCTTGGTCAAAATTCTCCAGCATTCTTGAACCATATAACTATCACAGAAAAATTATTGGCTTCGATACTTTCTCAGGTTTTCCTAGCGTTCATGATTTAGATAAAAGCCGTCCAGAGATTAAGAAAGGCCTTTTCGGCGAAGACTATGATGTATTCACTGAGCTACAAGCCTGTATTGGCGAATATGATGAAAATCGTTTTTTAAATAACGTGAAAAAAATTGAATTAGTGAAAGGTGATGCCAACATTACCATTCCTCAATATGTAGAAAAAAACAAACACCTTTTAGTGTCACTGCTTTATCTTGATTTTGATATTTATGAACCAACGGTAACAGCGCTGAAAGCGATTGTTCCAAGAATGCCTAAAGGAGCTGTGATCGCTTTTGATGAAGTGAACAACCCTGATTGGGCCGGTGAGACGGCAGCACTACTTGAGTGTCTTAACTTGAGTACATGCCAGTTACAATGCTCTCCGATCGAACCTAATATTTCATGGATAGTACTTTAAGAGATACGTAAGTCAGATTTATGAAAAGTATATCAGAAATATCAACTGGATATGTGTACGAAAAATCATTTGAGATTACCAATGATTTACATCGCGCTTTTATCCAGATTTCTGGTGACGATAGTCCCATTCATACCGACCTGGCTTTTTGCCAGAGAAACGGTTTTGATAAAGTTCTTGGTCATGCTTTTTTGCTGACTACTTTATTGAGCCAAATTTATGGCAAACATTTTCCGGGCGGCAACGAGCTTTGCCTGAGCCATACCACCAATTTCAAAAAGCCTTTTTTTATTTCTGATATACTGACTTTTAAAATCACTGTTACCAATATCAATCATTCCCTTGAACTGATTAATACTTCTGTCGATGTTATCAATCAGGAACATGTTAAAATTTTTCAGGGAAATGGAATCTTGAAATTAAGTTTGAAGTAACATGAATTTATATAAGTTTGCAGATCAAACCATTTCCTCTGATCTATTCCTTGAATCCATGTCAAAACATATTCAAAAAGGTTCAGTCCTTTATGTCGAATTTGACTTAATGACCTTTGGAAAAATCTACGAACCGCTAATGAGCAAGTCTGACTTTTTAACCGAAATCTGGTCGCTCTTAAAAAAAGTGGTTGGGCCTGATGGTCTGGTGGTGAGTTCTACTTTCTCCTACAGCTGGGGTAGTAGTAATCCCGAAAAAATTTTTGATGTCTTGAAAACCAGATCCCAGGTGGGAACGATGTCTGAGTTCTTACGTCAAAATCAAACTAAGTTAAATATCATTAGAACGGAAGACCCGATGTTTTCGGTTGTGGTTTCAGGCCAAGGTCAAAATGAGTTTGCCCAGGTTGGTAACAGTTCTTTTGGTGAAAAATCCATTTACGAAAAAATGTTAGAGCGAAATGCCTATCTGGTTACTTTTGGTCTTAATCGTTATGACCCAACGTTTGTTCATTTTGTAGAGCAGTTTTTTAGTGAAAAAATATCTCCGTATCCTCATCGCTCACTGGTAGAATTTTCCGGTGATCTAATTAATAAAGATGGCGAGAAGAGCAGTGGCAAGCACTATTCATTTATGAGATCCATCGGGGGAACTTATAAGTTCTCTGATAAAAAGTTAGTAACCGCTTTAAAAGAAGAAAATTTAATGAGTTCATTAAAGATTGGTGGAGGCATGATTCATATTTCTGACTGCCAGTCCGTTTTCAAGGTAGGGATGGAAGGCTTAAGTAAAGATGCCTCTTTTTTCGTCGAGGTTTAACCATGTGGAACTATAATTTAGCCAATGTTTTTCGTAACGTTACTAAGGCTAATCCCTCTAACATTGCTTTAAAGTTTGCTGAAACCGATTATTCTTATAGTCAATTGGACGAGCGATCAGATCAGATCGCGAGCTTTCTAAATCAGAAAGGTCTCAAATATAAAGACACGTTGGTTATTACTAGTAAAAAAACTTTTGATACCTACGCCACGATTGTCGCCTGCTGGAAGCTGGGAGCGGCCCATTGTTTTGTGGATCGCTTTTCTCCTGTAGAAAGACTGGCGAAGATTCTGGATGTTTGTCAGCCTAAAATGGCAGTGACTGACTCTGAGTTAAGTAAGCAACTGAGTCTGCGTCCTGATTTATTACAAGTGGATTTAGAAGAATTAAAGCTTAAGGCCAAGATTGCAGAAAGCCTGCCGGCTAACGATATTACGGGTAATACCGCTGCTTATGTGATGTTTACCTCTGGCTCCACCGGAGCGCCCAAAGGTGTAGCTATTACCCATGCACAAGTGATCACCTTTGCTCAATGGGGTCATGATACTTACCAAATTACTAGTCATGATTCTTTGACCAACTTAAACTCACTCTTTTTTGATAACTCTATTTTTGATGTGATGGTTTCCTTGTTAAATGGAGCCTCTTTAATTCCTGTCACCAGAGAAGAACTGAAAAATCCTCAAGCAGTTTTACGTTTCTTGGAAAGTAAGAACGTCACTACCTGGTTTTCTGTTCCTTCACTGTTAGTCTATTTTTTAAACTTGGGAACCTTAAAAGCAGAATGCTTAAAGAGCATTAAGCGCTTTATTTTTGGGGGAGAAGGTTTTCCAAAAAATAAATTAAAAGAGCTCTATAGTATTTTCTCTGAGCGGGCCAAATTATTTAATGTTTACGGCCCCACGGAGTGCACCTGTATTTGCTCGAGCTATTTAATTACTGACTATGATTTTTCTCCGGCGGAAATCAATTCTCTGGCGCCCATTGGCTTTCTGGCCAAAAACTTTGAATATTTGATTTTAGATGACCAGCTTAAAGCGGTAAAGAACGGTGAAGTGGGTGAGTTGTATCTGGGGGGGCCGAATGTCAGCCCAGGTTATTTTAACAGCATGACTCTTACCACGGAAAGATTTGTTCAGCATCCTTTTCATCAGAAATACCGAGACGTTTATTACCGCACGGGTGATTTAGTTAAGTTTAATGAGACGAATAGCTATATCTACTTTCAAGGAAGAGCGGACGACCAAATCAAGTTCATGGGATACAGAATTGAGCTGTGTGAGATAGAGTACGCCATTTGCACCATCCCTGATATTAAAGAGGTCGCTGTTACTTATGGAGTGAAAGAAGGGCATCCTGAAATCACTTGTTTTTTAAGCAGTCAGACTGATAAGCTGGTGATTAAAGACTCGTTAAAAAAATTGATCCCAAGCTACATGATTCCGAGAAAATTTATCTTCTTAGAAGTCTTGCCCAAAAATGCTAATGGGAAAATTAATAAAAAAGAATTGACCGGAGAATATTATGATAAGACCTAGGCTGGAAGCTTTACTCAGAACCATCGATGAATTGGAAAGCGTTGACTTTGAAAAAGAGAAAACTTTCGTTTCCAGCGGTTTAATTGATTCTTTTTCTGTTTTATTAGTCGTGAGCAAAATCGAGCAGGAATTTCAAGTAGAGATTGAACTGCAAGAGAACCTGAATAGCAGCCTTGATTCAATTGAACAAATTGAAAAATTGATTTTAAATTCGAAGAAGAAGTAACTAAAAGGGATGTCCCAATGAGCTCTAGTAAAAATTATTGGACTGATGAAAAATTTAATAACAGAAAGTCAGGACGAGGATGTCCGAATGTTTCTATGTTTCGTTTTCTGGGTAGCAATGGTGTTATTCGCCCCAATATTAAAGTGCTGGAAGTTGGTTTTGGTGGAAATTTTGGTGCGGACTTAATTGAATTTCAAAAAAGATCGGCTACCGCCAAAGGAGTTGATTTAAATAAAGGGTTTGTGGATTCTTTCCGAGAGGAAAACCCGGAAATCGAAGTGGCGGTGATGGATATTGGTGTGGATGCTTATCCTTTTACCGATATGTTTAATCTTATTTTTTCCCGCGACACCATCTACTATTTAACCGATGCTGAAATTCTTTATCACCTTAAGAGTTCTTTCGATAAAATCGAGCAGGGTGGCCACTTCTTGTGCCAAATTGTGGAAAAAGATATTGCGATTCCTAGCTTAGAAAGTTCTGCTCCCCAAAGCACAGATTTTAATCGTTTTCTCGCTGCCACTATTTCGCCCATCTTCCCCAAGGAAAACCCGGTGAGATTTCTGAATGTTGATTCCCTGATCAAAGCTGCCACAGAGACTGGTTTTAAGCTCGTAGGTTGTAAAACTCTGATCGAGTCTTTTGATCTGAAAGAAACAGCTTTTAGAGTAAACCGCTACTTCTTATTTTCCAAGTAATTGCTCTTTAAATGACGTCATCCTAGAGGCGAGAATGGTTTTGAGTTCCTGTTGTGAACTGGCAAAAGACATTTTCGGATCCAGTAGGATATTGAGTTCCACCTTAGAGGTGGGATCATAATAAACTGAATCTATGTTAATCGATGAGGCAATATAAGCGACGGAAGTGAAGGGAATACAAATACAAAGATTCGAGGAATTGATGATGGGAAACAGGTCATCCTCGACATCCATAATCTCCACCTTTTTCAGTGTATCGATATAATCAAAATATTCCGCAATGAGATAAGGGCTTTTTCTTTTTGATTTGAGCTTTATTTCACACTTTACACCTAAAGCTACTTCCAGCTCACGAATGGAGTTGATGGAATCTTGTAAGAAGCTGACCGCCGTTGTCAGTGAGTTGTAAGCTTCATCACGTCCAATGGCCTTCTTAAGAATGGATTTCACTAAAGGGGGATTATCAAAAAGAATCACCGTAAAATGAGTATGGGGAGCTGACGTCGGCTGACGGTTTAACCAGGGTAAGTAAGTGCCCACAATCTTTGTTTTCATCTGAGGGTTAGTCACCTGAATCCAGTGCTCAAGTTCTTTATTCCAGCAGTAGGCCACATCTCCAAAAAGATAATAACAATGAGGCAGATCAGCGAAATCATCAGTGTCTTTAGTTTGAAGCTCCTTAAGATTGGACGAATAGAACAACAGCTGAGTAGCATGTTTTCTATCCTTAAGCGCAAAAATAGATAAGTTCTGGCTAATGAAATAGCTATTAGAAACAGCGTAATTTTTGAGCAAGCCTTGACGATTAAAATATTTGATCAGCGCCAGGTAACTTAGATCAGGAAAGAGAAAGAATAATTCTTGTTTTTTTAAGGCCTGGAAAAAAAGTTCAAAAAAGATTGTGGTCTGTTCATAGAAAAAGCTCGCTGCCGCTAGCATGCCTCTGTTTTCTTTTTTTGCCAGGTATTTTAGAGGGTTTTTACTGGTAGCTACTTTGCCTAGCTCACGGTCATGTGGAAGACCTACGATCACTTTACTTTGTGCCCATTCTGCCAGGAAACCAGAGTTATAAAAATGGTTAGGATGCTTAAGATCACTGACCGTTTGATTTTCGAAGGCCCATAATTCGGCAATGCTATAGGTATCTTTCGTTTTTGGATTAAAACGAAAGAAGTAAGCAAACAACTGAATGGAATTTTTTAAAAATATAATAACGTTTTTAACTATGACCTTTGAATTGACCTTACAGGTAAAGGTGTCACCATTTTTTTGATAAGCGATATTGTCATTTTGGTAGAAGAATTTTTTTTCATCAAATCCCGGGTTATCCCAAAAGACACTCAGGAGTTCCATCAGCAATATTTGCTGTAGTCTTCTGATTATACTGCCATGATCAAGCCCCAGGCTATTTTCGAGCCCCATATACTTCTTTAATGCCATGTCGTCTAGGGTATGTCGCAGCTTGAGGTTGTTAGCGTAAATTGTTTTTGATTTCATATTTTACTTCAGCGATGGCCCAGTCTTCTGTTGTATCAATATCCTGCACATACATGCTGGGTAAAATATTGTAGCCGGTATTCTTGGTCAGAAATTTCTTTTGTTTGAGGATCACTTCTGTGCGCACCATATAGTATTGAGCGGCATCGAAATAGATCTCTTCTAGGTCTTGTGAGCGTTTTTGCGCCTGTTCTTCCATCCAGTACTCAGTATGATTATTCTTAACAACCAACCCTCGTTGCGGAGGCGAAGAGTGCTTCGCTAGTGTCATGAGTGAGTCGTGGTTAGAGGCTGTGAAATTTTTCCAGGCCAGGGCTAGCTCTGTTGGATCAGTAAAAACCGAAGTGGCGTACATTAAACATAAAAATTGAGGAAGATATTGAAACTCCTTTTCAAACAGCTCAAGTGATTCGATGATGGCATCTAAAGTAGACGCATTATCGTTAGAACTTTTTTCACTGCGAGTAAAAGGGGTTTCGGCGCCATAGCTTTGGGCAATGGTTTGAATTTTGGCCGAATCGGTAGAAACAATCACCTTGTCGAAAATCTTGGCATCGAGACAAGTTGTGATCGGGTAAGAAATAATGGGTTTGGCTTTGAACAATTTAATATTCTTGTCCGGGATGCGTTTGCTTCCCCCACGAGCGAAGATTAAGGCAATTCCTGTCTCTTTCATTAACATGATCGACCTCTAATCTTCAAATGGACAAGTATAGGAACTATATCTTCGAAGCTTAAGCCAATCTTGCGCCATCAACTCCACCGCATGAACATTGAAGAACTCTTTGTTTTTTGTAATATGCTGCTGATAAGTCCCTACCTGACGATAGCCATGGAGGAGGTGAATTTTTATAATAGAGTTTCCTTCTACTACTTCACCATAGATCTTATTCATTTTGAGCTTTTGGAAAACATAGTTGTATAGATAAGGAGGAACGATCCCACCTAAGTGCAGACAATCTTCTTCTCCGATATAATAACCAGCATTGGTACGGGAATTAACCACATCAAAGTTAGATAAATTAAAAAGGCCAATGGGACGTTCATTGAGATGAATCACCCAATATTTGAAATTAGGATCTTTCGAAACGCGGGCAAACCAATCAAGATGCTTTTGATAATCTTTTTGAATATCAGTGAATTGATATTTTGTGACAAATGGTTTTTGTCTCCAGTTAAAAACTCTTTCAAGATCTTTTTCTGTCAGCTTCTTAAAATTAAACATTATTTTTTCTATCTTTTTTAAAACGATTACTATGATGACGATCATCTTCATCGGTAATTGTGAATTTTACAGGAACTTTATATTTGGCTAGTCGTTCATTGCAAAACTTTCTTAGTTTTTCGATGTAGTCACGGTGTTCAACATTTTCGATGGTAGTTACTTTGGCATGTACCACCTGACCCATAATTGGATGAGTGCTGGCAAAGACAGTAACGTCTTTAATATTTTCAAAATCTAAAATGACTCCTTCTACTTCAGAAGGAAAAACTTTTTTTCCACCGACATTTATGATTTCAGATTTTCTGCCCATGAAACGTATATATTCTCCGCGCACTTCAACTTCATCACCGGTACAAAGCCAGCCGTCTTCATCAAAGGGATTAGGAGCGTTGATATAACCAATCATATTGGCTCTTGATTTCACCCAAAGAATATTCTCTACTACTTTGATGTTGAAGCCCGTGCCGCCAATTTTCATCCAGAGTGAATCTTTGTTTTCTGATTTGGATTGAAGAACTCCTAGCTCTGACATCCCATATGTTTGTTTTAAGTTGGCTTTAGGAAAAACTTCAGCAATATTTTTTAGGGTGGTGTCTGTCATCATCTCAGTACCGTAAGTTATAAGTTCAATAGAACTTAAATCAAACTGGGTATAAGTTTTTCCGGCA
Organism: Bacteriovoracaceae bacterium; assembly: GCA_049318265.1. GTDB lineage: Bacteria > Bdellovibrionota > Bacteriovoracia > Bacteriovoracales > Bacteriovoracaceae > JBEIOQ01. The sequence continues at coordinate 570,821 of JBMOGR010000001.1, read as the reverse complement.
AATAATAAATTTAAAAAAGTAGGAGTGGTAGGAAGTAAGTCAGCCTTAGATTCCTGGATAACCTTCGCGATGCTGCTGGGAGTGCGATCTTCCGGACAAACAGCCATACCTCCGTAAGCAAAACAAGAAAGGAAAGTGTTGAAGCCACCAAAATGATCCATTAAAAGAAAGAGGACGGTCTTCCATCCTTTTCTTTTTTCTAGAAATTTTTCCATCACGTTTTCGCAATCGTGCAGGATACCTTTAGGTTTCCCTGTAGAACCTGAAGTGAACACAATCAGGCCGGCATGTTTTTCTGCCACAAATTTTGTCACTAATGGTGGTTGCTCTTTTGGCGTTAAAACTTTTAATATGCTGGAATCGTTTTTATCAAATGAATATAAAAATTGAGCGCCGGCTGTTTCCAGCAAATGATTCATTTCGGTGGATACATCCTGAGTGACAGGAACAATAATCGCTTTCAGCTTCATCAGCGCAAAAAGTGTTGCTGATACTTCAGGACTAAAATCCCCGAAGACGGCACAAATACTACCCTGCGTGACCCCGTCAGCTTTCAGTTCAGCTAGTCGTGCGTCAATTTTTTCAAGAAAAAATCGATAACTCCACGTTTTATTTTTGTAATAGATGGCAGGGATTTCACCCAGTTCGCTCATGCGCGTGAATATTTGCTCGATCGGAGAATTCATAAAAACTCACTTTAAGGTAAAGGATATTTAATATAAAATCAAACTCAATGAAAGTCTATCAAGACTGGGAAAGCCATGGCAGATTCTAATCGCCAGCAGCAAGATTAGAGCTAAAAATCATTGAAACATTTTTAAAAAGGTTTTGTTTTTGAAAATACAAATTGGAAAAGACTACTTAGGTGAGCAACAACCCTGTTTTATTGTGGCAGAGATGTCCGGTAATCATGGTGGCTCTATAAAAAAGGCGTTAGAGATCGTTAAAGCGGCTAAAGACGCTGGTGCTGATGCCGTTAAGCTTCAGACCTATACCCCTGACAGTATCACACTCAATAGTCCTAAAGATGATTTTAAAATCCCCGGCGGTAATCCCTGGTCTGAAGATAAGTACCTCTATAATTTATATGAAAAAGCGCAAACTCCAGTGGAGTGGCATCAGGAAATCTTTGATTATGCCAAAGAAATTGGCATCACGATTTTTTCTAGTCCTTTTGACTTTAAGGCAGTGGAGCTCCTGCACTCATTAAATGCTCCTGCTTACAAACTAGCTTCTCCTGAAATTACCGATATTCCTCTGATTAAGCTCATTGCCTCTAAAGGTAAGCCCGTCATTATTTCGACGGGGATGAGTGAAGAAAAAGATATTGAACTGGCGGTTGAGACCATTCGTAAAACTGGGAACAATCAAATTATTATTTTAAAATGCACTTCCTCTTATCCGGCCCTGCCCGAATCATTAAACTTAAGAACCATTCCTGATATTGCAAAACGTTTTAACTGTTTATCCGGCTTATCAGATCATTCCATGGGCATCGAAGCTCCAGTGGCGGCAGTAGTTTTGGGCGCTTCATTTATTGAGAAACATTTTGTGATGGATAAGACTGATAATTCAGTCGATGCTTTTTTCTCGTTAGATCAAGCCGAATTTAAGATTATGGTTCAGGCAGTTAGAACGGTAGAAAAAATGCTGGGTAAAATAAGTTATGAACCGACGGAAGATGTGGGTAAAAACTTTTGGGCCAGAAGATCACTTTATATTTCTCAAAATGTAAAAGCTGGTGAAACCTTGACCGCTGAGAATGTTCGATCTGTCAGACCTTCTCATGGCCTTCATCCCAAACACTATGAAGAAGTTCTGGGTAAAAAAGCAAAGAAGGATCTGACCTTAGGCGATCGTCTGACTTGGGATGTGATTTCTTAAAAAGCAACCCCATGTTCTTGCAGGGTCATTTTAATTAAAGGTAAATTCATAATCTCGACTGTTTGTTCTTCAGTGAACGAAATATCGAATTCTTGTTCAAGTGCTAAAACAAGTTTTAAGTGATTAAGAGAATCCCAGCTTTCAATCGTATCAACCGAAGCATCACCAGTAATGGTGCTAATATCAACGTTAAATACATTCGCCAGAACACTCTTTAATTTTTGTTCATTACTCATTTCGTTCTCCAGTTCAAAAGTTAATTTTTAATTGATTGGTGGGAGAATTTTTAATCCACACCGGATATGAGAGATCTGAGTTCGTTAAATCGAGCTCCCAGATTGTTTGTTTAATATTGTTGTTATGATTAGAAATTAATTGAAAGTGACGTTTTTGATAGAAGTCCTTTACTTGAGCGTTTTTAGCACTTTCAATATAAGATCCTTGTATTTTTTCGCATCCTCGAAGCTTGGCACGGTTCAAGATAAGCTTTAACAGCGTGTCTTCGGTTCCTCTGCCTAAAGCTCGACAAGATAGAAGGAAGGTATCGATATGGGCCAGTTTCTGTTTAAATTGCACCATCGCCACACCAATGATGCCCAGATCAGAAATTTTATCTCGTAAGTTTATAAAATAAACTTCTTTGTCCTCATCCTGAATAAACTGATTCACTTCCGCTTCGGTATAACGTTTAGTCGTAAGATTAAATTGATTGGTTTTTTGTGTTAACTGAGCCGCTCTCGGTAACTCTAGTGCGGTCACTTTACCGAAAGTTGCTTCCAGCTCCAGACTTTTTAAATAATCTTCCATTGAGCCCGAACTGTTCAGCATGGATTTTCTTTCTTTATCTAGATTGTATAATTCGTTTCTTTTTTTATCTTCAGCACTAAAAACTAGCGAATCAAATAATCCAGCCGATTCCAGTTTTCGTTTGATGGTAAGAAGATCTTTGCCTAATTCAATCACTTTCACTTCCGGCAATTTCTCTTTTACCCAGTTACACTCAAAAGGATTATCATCCACAAACACTAAGCTATCGATGCCAATATTGAGATCCTTAGCAATTCTTTCCAGATTGGTAGCCTTGTCATCCCAGTTAATCTGATGAGCTGCAAAATGATGTTTTTTCAGAATCATCTCTGGGTGATTCTCCAGCACTTCAAAAATATCAGGTTCATTATTTTTACTACACAAAGCAAGGATCACGCCTCGGTGATAGAGATTAAGAATTTCCTGCTGAAAATCTTTAAAAATTTGACCGGGATAAGTACTACCCAGTTTGATACCGCCTAGTCCATCTTCTCCTACCACGCCACCCCAAAGAGTGTTGTCGCAATCTAGCACCAGGCACTTTTTCGTTTTCCCTAAAAAGCTTTTAAAGAACTTGCCATACTCAAGGCCTATTTCATTAATAATCCCTCTTCCTAGCGGTGCTTTCGACATGTGCCAGTGTTTCGGGTCAATGTTGTTAGCGGAGCCGTAACGGGCGAAAACTCCCATAAAATCCACCCAGTAAATGCCTGGGTATTTTTGAGAGATCTTCATCAATTCCATATTGAGCTTGATTAAAGTGTAGGTCTGATAATGTTCGGTTTGAGCGTCTAAAATTCCCAGCGTGGGAAAAGTGGGAAGAGGAAAGTTATTAATTAAAATGGCTGCGCCCGTTTTGGAACGAATCGATTTAAAAAACAGATCGGTTAGTTCAACGATTCTTTTCGTCTCAGCTGCCACTTGCTCGGTCGACAAGGTCAGAAACGATTGTGATAATAAGGGCGAGAGAATTTCCAGCCACTGCATGATCAGAATATAATCAGGATTCGATTTATAAAAATCACTATCAAGGTTTAAAACGTTTTCAGGAATGGTGTCAAAGTCGTTGATGTAATTATCAGCAATCGATCCACTCAGAATGATTTCTCCATTGATGATGGGCATGAGTGGTTCAACGGTAAAATTTCTAAGAACGGAAATTTTAGTTCTAGCTAACTTTAATTCGGTAGCGTTTTTTTCGGCAAAATTACCTAACGCCGTATAAGTAGAAAATGAAGGGGAGGATTCAAGATTTTTTTTAAAAGCGTTGAATTCCTCATCTATTTTCATGAGCATGCTCCAAGATGGCACAATAATTAATTGTGACCAATTCTTTTTCCCAGTCTGCTTCAGGAATATTGTCAGAAGGAAGAGCTAAGTCTTTAACGATTCTTAAACCTTCACAGGTCATCATATCGCGCATCTCTTTGACGTTGTGAAAGTGGAAGACGTGATCGAGCGCTGGAGAATTGGCTGCCGTCGAAAGATAGATTCTTCCTCCCGGGGCCAATAATTCTTTGGTTTTTTTCATGAAGAGTCTGGCATCATTCACATGCTCCAGCACTTCACCCATGATAATAAAATCAAATTTTTGATTGATATCAACTTTCAAATAGTCGTTGTGAACAAAACTGATCTTGTTGCTATCGATCCCGAAAGACTGAAGAACTTCTTTTGCCGTTTTAATCGATGTCGCAGAAATATCCACGATGTTCGCTTTAATATTTGGATATTGGTTGATCATGGTCGAAGTAAAAAGTCCGTGACCCACACCCACTTCAAGATAATTGGCTGGAGTTTTCTCTGGAAAATGATCTTGAAAGAAACGAAAGAGTTGATAGTGATTTGGCCAGAAGATGTAGGATAACAATAAACCAACCATATAATATCGCATGACTTCTGGATCATCGTAGACGTGTTCCGACGCTACAACCGCATCCATACAGCTGTATTTACCTGTGCGTTTAAATTTGATTTGCTCCGAAAGGAAATCTTTGCACATTTTATTATAGGCCAGAGCGGCTTTTTGACGTTGTTGATCGTCTGATATTAAACCGTTATTGAGCGTGCTGCTTAAAGATTCAGCAAATGACCAAAATTGTGTGTCAGCTTTTTCGTTGATATATTTAGAAATACGTTTCTTTTGAAGCGCATTTTGTGAGCAGATTAAATTGATCAATTTCGATAGTTCTGTCGTCTCATTTGCTATGTTATTTGTACTCATATCGCCTAATTCTTTAATTCATTTGTTTTGTTGAATTCCTATATATCAAATTGTATATTTGAGGTCAAAATCAGACTCCAAAATAATGAAAGGAACAGGAAATATGTTTACCAGTGAAAATGCCATGAAACTCATTCAGGACAGCTTTGAGAGTTTAAGTCGATCAGGCACAATCTCCGAAGACGTTAAAGTGAGTCCTGAGACGGTTATATTGGGACACGGCTCAAGTCTTGATTCCATTGGTTTTGTGACTTTTGTCACTGAATTTGAAGATAGATTGCAAGAAGCGACTAAGAAAGACTGTTTTCTCGTTCTTAGTGATATTAACGAATTCAATATAAATAATCCTTCTCTTACGGCTGAAGTATTATCGCGCTATGCAGCTAAGTTAGTTGGAGCTTAAAAAATTAAGCATGACTAATTCCAAAAAAGTTATTCTTATTACTGGAACTAGTCGAGGATTGGGAAAAAGTCTGGCTCAACACTATTTGTCCTTAGGGCATTTTGTTTTCGGTTGTAGTCGCGGCGAATCGACTATCCAGTCAGAAAATTACACTCATGAGACTTTAGATTTAGCCAATGAAGAAGCAGTGCGATCGTGGGTTAGCGCTGCTCGACGCAAGAACAAACAAATTGATGTCTTGATCTGCAATGCCGGACTGGTACAATCAACGCTTTTTCTGTCTGTGACTTCCGGCGAATTACTACAAAAGTTTTTAAATTCAAATATTCTTGGTGCTTTTTTTCCTATTCGTGAAGCTTCGAAATACATGGCCTTGCAAAAGCAGGGAAGAATTATTGTTATTTCTTCCACCATGGTTCCGCTGCATGAAAAGGGCACATCTATTTATTCGTCCACTAAAAGTTTTTTAACCCAAATGACGAAAGTGCTGGCAAATGAATTAGCCCAGTCCAATGTTACCTGCAACATCATTGCTCCAGGTTTAATGCAAACCAGCTCTTCAGAAGAGCTAGCGAAAAACCAAGAGTGGCAAGAGAGAATGCTAGGACTGCAAACCATTCCACGTATTATTCAAGATAAAGAAATTTGTCATGTGGCCGATTTTTATTTGTCAGATTTAGCCAGTGCCATTACTGGCCAGGTTGTTTATCTGGGTTTGGTTGATTAAATGGAAGTTCAATTTGATTTTAAGTTTTCAATTGAACCATTCACAGTCTATGTCTTTAAAACTGGTCGCTGGAAACAAAACTCATATGTGATTCATGATACGTCAGAGGCTAAAATTTTTTTAGTCGATCCAGGTGGCGAAGCTGATAAAATCATCAACCTCGTCAATCAGCTGTCAGGAAAAGTGGTATCTATCAGTCTCACCCATGCTCATCACGATCATGTCGGTGCTTTAAAAAGAATGTGTGATCATTTTCAACTGAATTTTTATATGCATGAAGGCGATTATAAATTACTGAGAAGGGCTCCTTTCTATGCTTTGACTTTTGAAGCCAGAAAAATGGAGATTCCTCTCACTGGTCAGCTTTTTTTTACTGCCGAAAACACGAGCACCGTGGGACAGGATTTTAAATTTATTCACACCCCAGGGCATACTATCGGTGGGGTGGTGATTCATAACGAAAAAATTGCTTTTACTGGTGATACCTTACTTAATAAAATGATTGGAAGAACGGACTTACCTGGTTCCAGTTTAGAAAAGCTATCAGACTCCATTACCACCTTTCTTAATAGTCTGGGTGATGATGTCATGCTTTTTCCCGGTCATGGACAACCATGGCGAGTGGCGGAAGCGAAAAAATGGTGGAGTGCCAATATGGTTAATACCCCTGAATATCGAGAAGAAGTAGATGAATGAATATATAAATTACGGAATTGGTATTGCTGGCGTTGGAAAATATTTACCTGAGGGTATTATTACCAATGAAGACATTTGCAAAAGAGTAAATACCACACCCGAAGACATCGAAAAAAAAACGGGAATTAAAACTCGCCGTAAAGCCAGTGATACGCTGGCTGCTTCCACTATGGCAGCAGAAGCCGCGAAGAACGCCATTAAAGACGCTGGAATCAATCCAGAGCAGATAGGGCTGGTGGTGACTTGTACTTTCACTGGTGATTATGTTTACCCGGCCGTTTCCTGTAAAATTCAAGAATTGATCGGTGCTAAAAATGCCGGAGCTTTTGATGTGATGGCGAACTGTACCGGATTCCAAGTAGGTTTAGGCGTGGTGTCAGATCGTATGTTACTTGATCCGACCATTGAATATGCAGTGGTGATCGGTTCGGCTTTGCAAACGCGATTCATTAATTACGAAGACATTAATTCATGTCTTTATTTTGGTGATGGAGCAGGGGCGGTAGTTTTAAAACAGGTGCCGAAAGGTTACGGTATTCTTTCTAATCAAGTTTCTACTAATGGAAAAGTTTTTGATTCAGTTCGTATGAGAGGTGGTGGTTCTAGTTTTCCCATTACTAAAGAAAACGTCGACCAAGGTCTGCAGTTTTACGAATTAGATGGCATGGAAGTCTGGAAACAAGTAGTGCAATACCAGCCGAAAGCTATTGCGAAATCTTTAGAGAAAGCTAAACTGACTTTAGAGCAAGTTGATTTTTTTATTTTTCACCAGGCCAATTTACGGCTGATTGAATATTTAATGGGTCGGATGAAAATGCCCATGTCCAAAACCTTCACTAACGTTCATGAATACGGTAACACCGCAGACGCTTCTCAAGCGATTGCTTTATGTGATGCTGTTCAAAACAAACTGTTGAAGAAAGATGATATTGTCGTCGTGACAGGTGTCGGAGCGGGTTTCACTTTTGGTTCAACGGTCATTAGGTGGCACGAATGAGTTATGACATAAAAGACGCCGTTTTTAACGGACTTGAATTTCATGAGATAGAAGTTGGTTTGGTTAAAACTCTTACCCATACCATCACTCAAAAAGACGTGGATAATTTTGCCAGTTTAACGGGAGACTTTAATCCCGTGCATGTGGATCCTGAGTTTGCCAAAACCACCTCATTCGGAAAAAACGTTGTTCATGGAATGTTAACGTCTTCTTTTATTTCCACAATGATTGGCATGTTAATTCCTGGTCCTGGTGCTTTGTGGACCTCCCAAACTTTAGAGTTTTTAAATCCTTCTTTTGTCGGCGATATTATCACGGTCAATGCTAAGGTAATTAGAAAGTCTGAAGCCACCAGGTCACTGGTGCTGGCGGTGGAAGTGATCAACCAAAAGGGAACGAAGGTCGTGTCCGGCGAGTCGACGGTAAAAGTATTAGAACTAAAAAAAAAAAATAAAAGCGAAGTAAAAATGGAAAAAATTACGTTGATTACAGGAAGTGCGAAAGGGATTGGAGCAGCGATTGCCAAGAAACTAAGTGCTGATGGCCACGTGGTTTTAATCAATTTTATCAAATCCGAAATGGAAGCTAAAAGCCTTCAGCAGGAAATAGCGGCTAGCGGTGGAAAAGCTTTCTTAATGAAAGGTGATGTTTCTTCGCAGGAAGAGGTCAATGCCATTTTTGATCGAACAGAAAAAGAAATTGGAACGATTACTTCTATCGTTCATTGCTCCTCTCCTCATCCTATTCCTAAGCCACTCAGTGATTTGGAATGGTCTGATTTTCAGAATCATTTAGATGTTCAGGTGAAGGGTGCTTTTTATTGTTTGAAAAGAGCTTTGCCTAATATGATCGCGCAAAATTCTGGCTCGATAGTTATGATGAGTTCTATTTTTACTAACGGGATTCCTCCTGTGCAGCAGTCTCCTTATATTATGGCAAAGGCATCGCTTGAAGCTTTGGCTAAAACCATCTCCGTTGAATTTGGTGTGAAAGGAGTTAGATGTAATGTGGTCTCTCCTGGTATGACCCATACAGAAATGATTTCTAACATTCCGGAAAAAACCAAGATGTTAGCGAAGATGAATACTCCACTTCGTAAGTTAGCAGAGCCTGATGATATAGCTGCCACCGTAGCTTTTTTAATGAGTGACGGAGCCAAGCATATTACCGGCGAAAATATTAAAGTGTGCGGCGGCCTGGTAATGTAAGGAAGGCTGGATCTTGAAAAAAAACATTCTTTTTAAGGTCAATGCTTCTGCTCAAACAGGTTTTGGGCATTTTAGACGAAGTATGTCCCTGGCCCAAATTTTAAAAGAGGAAGACCATACTCTTCATTTGCAAACCAACTCTGATAATCCTTTGCTTGCTAATATCCCTACCCAGACATTTTTAACGACCGATCTTCTGCCTGATGAGTTGGGTGGCGCTCTAGATTGGAAGCTTTTAAAGGGGCAGATACAAGCTCATGCCATCGACTGGATAGTGCTTGATGGTTACGAATACACTGAGTCTTATGAAAAGTGGATTGCTGATGAAAAAATTAAATTATTAAGAATTGATGATTATCCCCGATATCAATACTGGGCCGATGTTTTATTGTGCCAGAACTTTGGAGCTCGGGATTTTGTTTTTGAGACCCATAAACCATGTTTCAAAGCCCTGGGGCTTAATTATTTCTTAGTCCCGCAGGAACTGCGTTCGCTGGTCAAGGCTGATCGTTTTCAACCGAGTAAGCTTATGAAAATCACCATCTCTTTGGGTGGAGCTACTGAGTACACTAAACTTTTAACTCCTATTTTCAGTGCTTTTTTAAAAACCCTTGATCCACAAAAATTTAAAGTTAGCTTCATTGTGACTGATCCGGATGATCACGCGCAAGTGGCCCAGACCTTAAAAGGTTTTGTTGCGGTTGAGATTTTAGCATTTCAAAAGCATTTAGGAGCAGCACTAAACGAGTCAGATTTTGTTTTTACCACTCCGGGAACCACCATGTGGGAGTTAGTCTACCTGATGGTGCCCTTCGCTGTTATTCCCTTAAATGAAGCTCAAGGGGAGTACTGTAAAACGTTGCATGCTGATGGTGTCTGCTATGTTCTTCCGTCCTTTCCTCATTTAAAGGAAAAGAATCTGGCTAATTTTTTCCATCAAACCATAAGTGATGAGAGGGCGTTAAGCCTTTTAAAAGCAAAGTATCAAAGTTTAATGTCGAGAGATTTGTTAATAACGAATCTGAAGAGTCTTATTTATTAAGCGCCATTGTGGCAATACGATGCTTAATCTTTCCGTCGTAATCAAAGTAAAAAGGCGGAGAAAAACCATAATATTTTTGGTGCCAAGGAGTCAGTTCATCCAGGTGAATGACATCATTCTTTTGCCAAGGATAACTTTCAAAAGCGATCACACTACCATCAGGCAGTGTTTTAGAAATGCGGTTACAGCAATAGAATTTAAGAGCCTGATTGCCTGAACGTAAAATATCAAAATAGTTATTAATGATTTTCATGTCCATCTCTTGCATAGAGGCAATGTTAATGGCCCAATTGGGGGCAAGTTCTTTTATTAAATGGCAATTCTCGGCCCTGATAAAAACAGCTTCGCCGTTCTTAGGAGGAGTTAAATGAGAATCTTTTTCTGCCAGGTAACAAATCGAGTTGGGATGAACCTTTTTGAAATAGATGTAATCAATTAACAGTGTCTTATTTAAATTAACAAAAATGAGATTGATGGAAGGGAATACTTCTCTTAAAAGTGAACCTAAGGCCGCAAAACCGTCACCGATTATGACCACGGTGTCGTTGTTACATAGACCATGCTGAGAAGAGAGCAGGGAGACGGTCAGAACTTGTCTAATCATCGCCAGATCGTACTGTCCATTCATGCGGGCGATAACATTCTTGCTCTTCTCATAAACGTTATCGTAGGTGCTATAAGCCTTTCCCATGTTACGGTATTTAGCCTGGAAAAGGTAATGCAGAAACTGTTTCAGCGGATTGCCTTGAGGCTGACAATGGCCTTCCATTCCTTCCAAACCTTTGAAGGAATTACCGTCAAAGGAGTAGGTTTGGTGAAACTGATCCCAGTGCGAAGAAGAAGCTTTATCTTTGGTACTGATGTATTTAGTCAGCTCCAGAATGATATCTTTATCAAGAATCACGTTCATTATTCTTCTTTTACTTCCATCTTAAAGTCAGCCAAAGTGTTAGGAGACTTCATGATATCTTCTTTCGATCGGTTCTGGTGTTTTGGATTAGTGGAAACAATCAGAGCATTATTTCTTTCGCAAAGCTGATCACATTTATCACAGTAAGGAACCATATCAAATTTACCGGTTGCATGAGACTCACGTAGTTTTTCGTAAGCTGGGCCTTTCAGCATTTCTTCCACGGTCATCATGGCGACGTTACCCAGAGGGATTTCTTCGTTGTAGTCATAACAACAAGGAACCACGATACCTTTCCAGTTAATTTGGATCGGGCCGGAAGCAGGTCTTCCGCATGAAGTTTTTTCTGATTTTATTTCTCTGTAGTCACGACCATTGCCAAAGTTATGAGGTTTCCAAACTTCGATGTAGTCTGCAAAGTTTTGTGTATATTCTAAAAACTGGGTCATTTGTGGAGAAGTTTCTTCTTTTCCGAACTCAAGGAAAAACATAGAAATTTCAGGGCTTTTAATGCTCTTTTTTGTCGTTGGAGACGTAATCTCAAGTCCGTACTTATTTCTCATATCGACTGCCATTTGAATGTTTCTTTCAACTTGTTCAAACTTCCCGCCGCGCATGATTTTCTCATATTGCTCTTTATCCGCACCATAAAAACTTAAGCGAATTTCAGTTAAACCCGCGCGGACAGCGGCTTCGATCTTGGTCATCTTTTCGCCTGATTGTTTGGCAAAAGCACTCTGGCTGGGAAGATGAAAGAGCGAAGCATTGGTAATGATATAGGTTCTAAGACCAAGATCAGTGGCATATTTAATTTTATCTTCAAGGCTTGGATCAATGAAAGGTTCGCCAAAGTTAACAAGAGTTATTTGTTTTGCACCCATCATTTTCACTTCATCAACAACACTGCGATAGAAAGGCATAGGCATATAACCTTTATCACGGTCGTGGGTATCACGAGGGCACATGATACAGGTATAATTGCAGAGGTTCGTTGGCTCAATGCGAACTTCCGGGTTTTTTAATTGCATGATTGTTTCTTTAGGCTTGATTCTTGTTTCAACTGTGGCCCTAAATGGAAATTCAGCAGAACCTCCACGACCAAACTGAATATCGAGAGCATTCCAATGCTTATGGGGAGTGATCCCGTAAACGACATCTCCAGCACTTTTCTTTTCCACTGACTTAGACACGTTTTTAAGTGTTGGATCTAGCCTCAAGGCGCCTTGATCTTGCAAGTCATTTTTTTGCTCAGAATTCATTCATACCTCATTGATTGTGATGGGAAACTATAGCTCGAAATTTGCTATCTGAATAGCTACTAATCTGCATATGTGCTTTGATTCGATGTCGCTCTGCGCTCCGTGAGGAAAACTCATATTCTTCAGTTGAGAGAAGAGTTTTTTTAAGTCAGTATATCTTGAAGAAATTATTAAGCTCATTAAAAAAAGACAAGGCATGGATCCCAAACATATTTCCCAATATATTAATAAACTTGATGAAAGTTCTTTGGAATACAATGTTGTCGATTGGCATGCCACTTTTCTCGGCAATAGGCTTCGTTTCTATCCGGTAATGACCACTCTTATGAAGCTCATTTCTGGCCAAGAAATTTATCAAAAAAAAGCTACTTGGCCTCTCATGAAAATGAGACTTTCGAACTTTAAAAAATTAACTAAAGAAGCCTTCTATCTCTTTTTAAAATCAGTCATCTATAAATGGGTGAATGCAGAGCCTATGCGTCGATTAAGAAGAGAAAAGGGATCGACTGTGGTCAAATCTTTTCTCTATAAGAGAAGTTTTAATCAGGATCTTGAATACCGTGACATTGTCTTTGGGACTTTGTTAAGTGAATTTGACCGGAGGGAAAAAAAATATTTTTCACTCTTTGAATTAGAAAGTTGTTTTAAGTTTTCCTTGAGAAAACCTAATTCAACTTCACCATTGAACTATCTTGCCTTTATAAGTGTCAGCGATTTTATCCTGTGCTATTTAGATGTTTTTTTCAAACTATTCTATGTTCGAAGAAATTATCAAGATCAAATAGATAATCTGATTCAAGACAATTTTTTCATTGAAAGCTCCACTGCCAATTTTTTTCACATTAAGCTTTTTTATTATGCTTTTAAAGGCCTGGTGAAAAAAAATGATGTAGCCCGTATTATCTACACCTATGAAAATAATGGTTGGGAAAGAATGCTTTGTTTGGCATCCAGAAAGTACTCACCAAAAACAAAACTGATTGGTCACCAACATGTCCCCATTTCTCCTTTGGCAATTAATTGTTTTACCACTAAAAATGAACTTCGCCTTGGTATTGCTCCAAATAAAATAATTACAACTGGGCCCCGTTTGGTTGACTTTTTAGCTGATGAAGGTGGTTATCCTCGAGCGATGTTGGTCTCTGGTTGCGGCGTTCGCTTCAATGCTTATCCGAACATCGAAGTGAAGAAAAGCGATCTTAAAGCTCCTCGAATTTTAGTTGCTGTTGATGGATTGTACTTTAGTTCGTTCTTTATAAACCGTCTTTTGGAGATTGATGATTTTATAGAGCAAAATAAGATAGAAGTTGTTATTCGATACCACCAAAGTATCAACCATGAAGGAATGAAAAGTCTTCTCATTAGTGATGTTTTGAATAAGAAACATTACACTATTTCTTCAACCTCATTAGAAGAAGACTTCAAAAGAAATGATGTTATTTTGTATTGGGGCACATCAGTAGCCTTTGAAGCTTTAAGATATGGAATTGCCCTTATTCATTGCCCAGATAAAGAATTATTTTCCAATGATCCGCTCTATGGGTTTGAAGATTTAAAGTGGACTGCGAGGACATCCGACGAGCTAAAGTTTATTTTGAGTGGGCTAATGAAGATGAATTTAACTGAATTAAATAATAGGCGGGAACAAGGTTTAAATTATGTTATTGAGACCTTGACTCCAGTTTCAAGAGAAAAGCTAAATCCATTTTTTGATTGAAAGTCCCTTTTCTCCTTGCTTAAAATTACAATTATTTTAAAAGTTCTTCTATTAAGAGATGGCTATGTCCTTGAGGAAATTGCTCATAACATTGCTTGGACCAAATACTTAATTCGTGAGGATCATGTTGGAGTTTTATTAATTTATCAAGAATGTCATTTGGTCTTTGTATAAAATCTATTTTTATTCCTAGATTTTTTTGAAATAAGCGCAGATTGGAGATTTCTTGGTTATAGGCCACACACTGAATGAAACCGGGAAGACCCATAAATAGTCTTTCAAAAGTGATTGTTCCTCCTGAGCCGATATATAGATCGCTTTGATGCATTAGATTGGGAACTTCAGTAGTATTGAGATGAACTTCTAGATTAGGATATAGTGTTTCAAAAATTTTATGTTCTGGCTTTCTGGTCATCAAACGAAATTGGATTTTTGGGAATTGTTGTAAAAAGCCCTTTTGTAAGAAGAGCTCAGTAAAACCTTCATAGTCAGCTCCTCCAAAGAAAAGTAAAATATTTTCGATTACTGTTCTAATCCTTTTCTTCGGTAGAAAGAATTCAGGTCGCAATGGTGCATATTGAATTCCAAGTAATACTTTAGAATCTGCATTCGTTTTCAACTCGCCAATTTCTTCAACACCAAAATTCATATTTATGTAAAGATGACAGTGATGAAAACGATCAATTAAATCATCAATCACTACTAATTTTTTGACATGTGGATAGAGTTTTTTCTCCCATTTTTGGTCTAAAGCATAATGATCAACAATCAGTATATCAAATACTTCGCTTTTCAAAAGATCTAAGCATTCTTCTGAATCATCTTCTGTTTCATGTTGAAGCCAGTGTCGATGAGGGGGGCCTTCCGTATCGACATTACCTGAAGGTGGCTTTAATAAATGGTGTCTATAAGGTGAAGAGAGAGGTTGGAAAAGGTTTCCTGTGAGCTGCCTAGAGATGAAATGGCAATCATGTCCACGTTCTTTTAAATAATGGGCCAAAGTTAGACAGCGAGTAATATGTCCCGTCCCAATCATAGATGAAGAATCAACTCTAAAAGCAATTTTCATAAGATCAATATTGTCTGTTATTCATGAAGAATAGTATAATATTTTACAGATGAAAGTTTCAATTATTCTTCCCATTTATAATGCTGAGAAATTTCTCCACAAATGTGTGGAGAGTTTATTAGCCCAAACTTTTCAAGATTTTGAAATATTAGCGATTAATGATGGTTCCACCGATGGCAGCTTAAACATTTTAAAATCTTACCATGATCAACGTTTAAAAATTATCAATAATGAAGTGAATAAGGGGTTAATATATACTTTGAATCGAGGGCTAAAGGAATCCCAAGGCGATTTTATTGCTCGCATGGATGCAGATGATATTTGTCATCCGCAACGTTTAGAAAAACAATTACAGTTTTTTTCGGAGCATCCTAAGGTTGACGTCGCCAGTACTGATATGGTGTTGATAGATGAAAATGACCGCCCAATGTTTCGTCCTTTCATTCCCGTTACCGATCCCATTCTCATGAAGTGGATACTTTTAAGAAGAAATATGCTTTATCATCCTACTGTAATGATAAGAAAAAGTTCTTTTAAAGGTGATGAATTAGCCTATGACCCCAATGCCCTTTATGCTGAGGACTACGATCTTTGGTTAAGATTGTCTAAAGCTAAAGTTTTAGTCAATCAGAGTGAAATTTTACTTTTTTACCGCCGTCATGGGACCAGCGTCACCCAGAGCAAATTAGAAAATCAATTATTAAACTCCTATAAGATGGTGCAAAAACATATTATGGAATCTTTTAATTTAAACCTGAGTTTGGCGACCATCACGGTTATGAATCGTCCTTTAAGTTTATCTAAAGAAATGGATTTATCACTGATCATTTTTGAACTCACAAAATTACGTTCAGTTTTTCCGCTAAGTACTTTGATCGATATCAATCTGCAAGGGTTTTTATGGCAATTATTATTTTCAGCTCACTTGAGAGGAGCTTCCAAAAAAGATGAAGTTCTAAAACAGATTGATTTGTCTTTTACAATGGAAGTAATTAAAAATGGTTTAAAATATGTAATTAGACGTTCTGGCATTTGGGAAAAATTGAAATATTATCTACGAAATACAGGACTATGAACGATAAGATCTCCAACCTTTTATTCTTCCCTTAAGTGAAGCATAATTGGACTTTAATAATGGTACAATGATCATTTCAAATGCTTCTATTAGTACCAGCATTTTTCCTTTAGACTTGAACCACTTGGCGACCATTGCTCCTTTTCCAATTCCATAAAGAAAAGCTTTTTCCGAGCTAATATGGCTACTTCGAGGATGAAGCGCGATAAAATCTGAGCAAAAAGAAATTTGATTTTTTTGGAAATAAGCCTTCCATATCAAATCGGTATCTTCGCTTGAAGGGTAAAGGGCACCAATGCCAAAGTGTTCATCAAAACCTTGAAGAATTATAAATTTTTTCTTCTCAATCGCAAATAGTCCACCCATCACTGCTTTTAATTGAAGGAAGCTTAACTGGCCCGATTGCAACTTTTGTCTTTTAGAATAATATTCAGAAGGATTATCCTGCACCATGATTTTTCCTCCCACAATTTGGGTGGATTCATTAATGAGGAATTGCTCTAAATTTTTGAGTGAACTTTCATTGATTAATGCATCATCATCTAAAAAGACTAACCAATTTCCTTTGGCTTCGGCGGCTGCAAAGTTTCTAGCTTTTGAAATGGCTTTATGTGGAAAGTGAAAAACTGAAACATTGGAATACTTAAGTCCCAATGCTTTTTCATTTTGGTCAATCACTAGAATTTCAAATGGAAAACTTTTGACTGCTTGTTCAATAGTAGTGTTAAGTGATTCTAGTGAGCGATTGTAGCTATTAATGATTAAGCTGAAATTAATTTTGTGGTTCATGAGCGGTAATGTCGTCTAATGCGAATAAGTTCTGGAATAGTTTTAAAAAGCATATCAATTAAGCTCACTTTGCTTCCTTCTATATCTCTCCATGTTTTAAGTGGGTATTCTACTATTTCTACACTTTTTAATCTGAGATAAATTTCAATATCAAACAACCAACGGGAAAGAAAAGGAGCAGCGAAGGCTTTTTCTATCAGATTCACGTGAAAAATTTTAGCTCCACATTGGGAATCATAAGTTTCGATACCGCAAATTAAGTGTGCCATTGTGGCAAAAATTCTCCCCGTATAATGCCTTTTTGCTTTTCTATCAATTTTTGAGCCTAATTTATAGATTCGGCTTCCCCAAATGCTTTGGGCATGAGGATAAAAAGTTTGGCGATACAGAAAAAAATTATTAATTTCGGAGAAAGGGGTAGCTAAGTCAGAATCTAAAAAACCAAACCATTCTAAATTTTTGAAACGCTGGTCTTTTTGTAGCGACAACACTCCAGCACGAACAGCATTCGCTTTACCTACATTTTTGGTTAAATTAACAACTGCAATATTAGGATGTTTGAATTGGTTTAAATGAGCCAAGGTATTGTCTTTCGAACCATCATTAACAAAGATTAAGTAATAATTATCTGCTGCCTTCAGGAAATCTTCTTTTGCCAGTCGACTTTCTTCATTGAAACAGGGAATAATAAGTGCTGTATTAAGCATGTACTAACTTTTTTCTTTCTTTCAAGATCCACCAAAAATAAAGCATATACTCTGTTCCTAAGAGGTAAAGAAATTTATTGGTATTCCATCCCTTGGGGCCCATATCGTAAGATCTTGTTTGCATCATGCAAAAGAAAAAGTTGATAAATAGAATGACTCCATCACCCCAGCTGATTTTATCTTTTATTTGGCCAAGTATGATACAAGCAAAAGCAAAATGGACTACAAACATCATTGTTAATTTATAGTCATGACTTTGGGATGGGAGGTAGCACATGATGGGTAAACAAAGAAGAAAATAGAAAAGAGTTCTATAAGCATCAAATGTTTTAAATTTTTCATTAAGAAGAAAGATTAGCCATGGTAATACCCCTATTAAATATAGGCCATATTTAATTAAATCGTTTCCCATTCCTTTTTCAACAAATTGCAGATGGTAAAAAGATGCGATTGAATGATTTCCTACCCATATATAGGGATTGTTACCGACCGCCAAAACATTATGAATAAAGCCCCAAAGATTATATGGACCTAGGCAAAAGAGTAAAATCAGATTTGTGATCAAAAATGGAAAAAATGTTTTTTTGAATCCATAGCGAAAAACTGGAATTAGGTACCAAATAAGAGGATGAATTTTATAATGTGCAGCCAAAGAGAAAAAGATAATTGAGGGAAGAAATTTTTGTTCTTCTTTGATTGTAAAATAAAGCCCTATGATTCCAAATGTAAGTGCGTGTAGATCTCCATTGCCTCTTTCCATAGCAAATTTTAGTGGATAAGAATTCCAGCCCAGTAAACAAATCAAGCCGAATAGAAAAAAATCTCCTGCCCAATAACTAATGCTTTGATTAGAGCTTTTTTTAATTATTTTTGTCATTAAGTAGAGACATAAAGGCAGCAGAAAGAAAATGATCGAAGCATGAATGCGGTAAGCTGTTAAAGTTTTAAACGGATAATAAAGCAAATTGAATAAAACTAAAAAAGGCGGATACACAGAAGACTCATGAATATAGGCATTTCCAGTATGAAAAAAGTCATAGCAAAAACTAGCAACAGCGTTAAAATCCATTCCTATTGTATTGGCCCCAGAAGGAATATTGGTGTAATGGTCATACCACAACGGATATTTGGTAAATGATCTAAGGCTTCGAGTTAAGAAGAAACAAAGTCCAAATACAGCAAACACGATGAGTTTAATTCGCTCAATTTTTTTAATATCTTGTTCCAATTTTATTCCTTTTACCTGGATCATTTTAGAATAAAAAAAGGGTCTTAACCAGCTTTGTTAAGATAAAAAAGATGATTTTCTCTCTCTTGAATGAAACAATGTGGTCATGGATATAGCATGTCGCTACATTGTCGTGGGAGCTGGTTTTTATGGGGCCGTAATGGCTGAAAGAATCGCCAACGTGTTAGGGGAGAAAGTACTAGTTTTAGAGCAAAGAGCTCATATCGGTGGTAACTCATACTCGGAAACCCATATCCCAACCGGCATTGAAGTTCATAAATATGGCAGCCATATTTTTCATACACCAAATAAAAAAGTTTGGGACTATATTAATCGTTTTAGTGGCTTTAATCAGTATCGTCATAAGGTCTGGAGCTCATATCAAAGTGAGCTTTACTCAATGCCTGTCAATTTACTTACTTTAAAAAAGTTTTTTAAAAAAGATTTGGATGAAGAAAGTGCAAAGTGCTTTTTGCTTTCACTGCAAAAATCAACGAGTGAAGATAGTTTCGAAGCAAAGGCCTTAAGCTCAATTGGTTCTGAATTGTACGAGGCTTTTTTTAGAGGCTATACCAAAAAACAGTGGAACACTGATCCAAGGCTTTTACCTAGTTCAACTTTTAGTCGTTTGCCAGTTCGCTATAATTCAAATACTGATTATTTCGATGATCCTTACCAAGGGATTCCTTTGGAAGGTTATAGTAATATTTTTAAAAAAATGCTCTCACATCCTTTGATCGAAGTTAGGCTAGGTGTTGATTTCTTTGCCGTCAAAGACCAAATTCCCAAAGACAGCTTGGTTATTTATAGCGGACCGATTGACCGCTATTTTAAATATACCGAAGGAGTTTTGGGTTGGAGAACCTTGGACTTCCAAGAAGAAATAATTGAGAGAGGTGATTTCCAAGGTACCACCGTCGTCAATTATCCCGAAGAAAAAATTCCTTACACTCGTATCCATGAGTTTCGCCATTATCATCCTGAACGTAATTACAGAAATGATCGTTCGGTCATTTACAAAGAATATTCCCGTACAGCGCTGGAAAAAGATACTCCGTACTATCCTATTAATACTGCTCTTGATCAGGAAATGTATAAGAAATATGAAAAGCTTTCATTGAATGAAAAAAATGTCATCTTTGGTGGACGGCTAGGTTCTTATAAGTATTTTGACATGCACCATGTGATTGCTATGGCCTTAAAAACTTTTGAAGAAAGATTTGGTAAAATATGAGTTTAGAATTAGCCGTCGTTATGCCCGTTTACAACGAAGAAGAGATCATTCAGACCGTCGTTAAAGATTGGGATAAAACTCTTTCTGCTCTTAAAATTGATTATGTGATAGCCGTTTACAATGATGGCTCGAAAGACAAAACTTTAAGTAAACTCCAAGAAATGAAACTGGCTCGTTTGAAAGTTGTGGATAAAAAAAATTCTGGTCATGGACCAACCATTGTTCAAGCCTACCGTGATTACAATTCTGCTCTTTGGATGTTTCAATTAGACAGTGATAATGAACTTCGCACAGAAGAGTTCCCAAAGCTTTGGGCGGAAAGAAACAATTATGATTTGCTCTTGGGAAATCGTTATAACCGTGATTCGCCACTTGCTCGTCGGATTATGACTTTTATTTCCTATCTAACACTCAGGCTTTTTTATGGAAAAGGTGTACTTGATACAAACGTTCCCTATCGCCTTATCCGCACCGAAAAAATTCGTCCTTATCTTCATAATTTAGACGGATTATTTGCTCCGAACATCGTAATCTCAGGAATTGCGGGGCTAAAAAAATGGCGAATTTTTCAAATGCCTGTGAAATTTTATTCTAGGACCACCGGTGAAGTTTCTATTCAGAAATGGAAACTTTTGAAAGTGGCCTACAAGAGTTTTGCTCAAACTATCAAAGTACGCTTCTTACTCTAATTACCAATCAGGAAAGCTTCCCATAAAAAGATTTTCTTTCTTTTCGAAAGCATATTCTCTTTCCATCATTTCCTGGCCAGGAGTTTCGGGAGTAGGGAGTTCGAAAGGTTGAAGCTCAGTCAGGAAGATTCGTCTCACTTCTTGTTTTAAAAAAGAATTTAGAATAGTGCTTGGGCATTTAAACCAGTAGCTGCCAAAAGTATCTAGTTTTTCACAACCTAAAGTCAGGAATTCATCTTGCTTAAAAGTTTGAATAAGTACTTTCTGGTCAATAGGACAAACGGTGTTCTGGTACCATAGAATTGGCAGCTTTTTCATGGCAGTTTGAATGTCATCACTTTTTCCCAGCGGCCAAAAGCCTTGAGGGACAGTTTCTGACAAAAAGAAAGAACCTAAAGGTCTTTTAATCACTACTGCTGCACAAATATTATTATCATTTTTGATCAATTCAGGAAGTTGATAGTAAGCAAAAGTAGGCTTTGTGATATTACCTGGAAGATAGCTTATACTGAAAATGACGTTCAATAAGATCAGCATAGTTAGCACTCGAGGAACCCATTTTGTGCCATATTTCCAAGAGGATAGACCGATCGCTAGAATTAACCAGAGAGCAATTTCTATTTGTGTAATAAAGCGCCCTTCTTTATGGCGCATAAGTAAATTTCCTAAAATAAAAATACTAGTTGGTAGAAGTAGTACAAGGTAATCGGTGTATTTCTTGAAAATCTGCTTTGTTACCAAAAGTAGCCCGGTAAATAAGATGCAGAAATGGACAACCTTCCATTGGCTGAAAAGAAATTTAACATGAACAATCGCCGACTGATGCCCAAAAATTTTGTCACTTAGTCCTGAGTACAACAGAAAATAAAAATAGCTCCACATGCTTTTATAATAAATGCCGTAGTAGACGTAATCTGCAATACCCGCAAGCGCGATACCAAGAATAACTCCAAGATTAATTTGCAAAAATGTTTTGAAATTAATTTTTTTTCTGAGGAATATAATTAAAAAGCAAAAATAAAGGCCGGCACTGAGCATTCCAGAAGCATATTTGGTCGCTCCAACTAAGGAGGTAAGTAATCCTGCCCAAAACCAGTAACCAAAACTGGCGCAAGCAACACTGCTATAAAAGAAAATGGAGGAGATATGTTCTTGGGAGGGACGTGTGCTATCTCTTAAAAGAAAGTGAGAGCTTAAGAAAAAGGCGATCCAAAGTTTTTTATGATTAAGTTCCCATTTTTCAATCAACTTAACCAGCAATAGTATTTCTGCAAAGTCTATTAAGACCATAAACATTTGAATGGAACTAATTTGCATCCATATTGAAGTCGGAGAAATTAAAAAGGCTACCCTTGATACCAAACTTAAGATCCAAGGCCAGGACAAATTTCTCATATGCCAGAACATATCGAGAGAGTAAGTTGCCTTTTTTCCCCACATTAAGTTTGAATATTCAATTGTCTGATACCATTCATCAGGATGATTGTAAGTGCTGTAGGTTATGGCCAGGATGATCCTACAAACGAGAGCGAAGGCAATCCATACTTTTACAGGTATATTTTCTACTGCTTGAAAAAAATTATCGATTTTCATTCTTTGTGTACCATTCGATAGTTTTTTCAATGCCTTGCTCGAAACTCATTTTAGGTGACCAATTTAACTCTTTTTCTGCCTTGGTAAAATCAATAGCGTAACGGAAGTCATGACCCTTACGATCAGTAACAAACTGAAGCAGGGATTCTGGCTTATTTAATTTTTTTAAAATGATTTTAGCCAAATCAATATTTTGTTTTTCAGTTTTTCCGCCTAAGTTGTAAACTTCACCTGCTTTACCTTTGGTGAAGGCTAGCCAAGCACCTTCATTATGATCGTCTACATAAATCCAATCACGAACATTCATGCCATTACCATAAACTGGAACCGTTTCGTTATTCATAGCTTTTCTAATAACCACAGGTATAAATTTTTCTGGAACTTGATAAGGCCCATAATTATTTGAGCAACGAGTGATGATGGTAGGAAGTCCGTATGTTTCAAAAAAGGAGCGCACTAAACAATCAGCTCCAGTCTTCGAGGCTGAATAGGGACTATTTGGATTTAAGGGAGTTTTCTCTGTGAACGCCGGATCAGTGGAACTTAAAGTCCCATAAACTTCGTCGGTACTTATTTGGTGAAAACGAAAATCACCAGTCTTGTTAAATGTTTCAAGAGCACAATAGAGCAGATTGAGGGTCCCTAAAACATTGGTTTCGACAAAAATATGTGGTGACTCAATAGAACGATCTACATGCGATTCCGCTGCAAAGTTGATGACACCGTAAAAACTTTTAGTTCTAAATAATTCATGAACTTGAGATTTATCACGGATATCCATTTGTATAAATGATAAATGTGAATGGGCTTTAAGTTCACCTTCAATATTTTCTTTTTTTCCGGCATATGTCAGACTATCAATGATGACGAAGTCATAATGGTCTTTCACTTCTTTTCTGGTACAAATTGTTTTAACGAAATTAGATCCGATAAAACCAGCGCAGCCTGTGAGTAAAACAGTTTTTTTCACAGAATCTCCCCATAAACTTTTTGTAGATAATTTTTATAAGAGGAATTAGGTATTGAATTCATGACTTTCTCGAAACCTTTTGCATCAATAAATCCCATACGCAAAGAAATTTCTTCTAAGCAAGCCACTTTTTGTCCCTGTCTTTCCTCAATAGCCCCAATATAAGACGAAGCCTCTAATAATGATTTTGGAGTTCCAGTATCAAGCCAAGCGACACCTCTGGTAATGATCTCAACTCCTAATTTTTGCTCTTGATGGTAGCTTAAAATAAGATCGGTAATTTCTAACTCACCACGGGCTGAAGGTTTGATTTTCTTGGCCCTAGCAGCCACTGTCTTATCAAAAAGATATAGACCTGGAATGGCATAATTCGATTTAGGTGCCTTGGGTTTTTCTTCGATGCTTTTTACTTTCCTCGTGGCTTTATCAAATTCAACCACACCATAAGAAGTCGGATCATTCACGTAGTAAGCAAAAACTCTAGCATCAAGTCCATTCTCTTTCATTGCTTGAGATTTTAAAGCTTCACGGTAAAATTTAATATCTCCGTAAAAAAGATTGTCTCCCAAAATGAGAATTACATCTTCTTGACCAATAAATTGTTCCCCCAAAATGAAAGCTTCAGGAAGACCACGAGGAGCTTCTTGAATTTTGTACTCGATTTTAATACCTAAATGGGATCCATCACCTAACAGTGCCTCAAAATGCGGCTTATCGTGAGGAGTGGTGATCATCATAATATCTTTAATCCCACCAAGCATGAGGAAGCTTAAGGGATAGTAGATCATGGGCTTGTCATAGACTGGTTGTAATTGTTTGGTGATCACTTTGGTCATTGGATAAAGTCTAGAGCCTGCACCACCAGCTAAAATAATACCTTTCATTTTTTGTCCTTATAGCGAAGAATTCCTTCTTCTAAATGAATTTTTGCTTTCCATTCTAAAACGTTTTCTGCCTTTGTGCAGTCTAAGCGGTAATAAGGAATGTCAGTTATGGCCATTGGAAAAAATATCATTTCAGCTTTTTTCCCAGTAACCTTTTCCATCTCAGAAATAATTTCTTTAAGACTGTGATTTTTTCCAGTTCCTAAATTAAAGACGCCTGATTTTTTTTGCAACAGAAGAATGGATAAAGCTTCTACTAAATCTTCGACATGTAAAAAATCTTTACTGATATCGAGTGTTCCATAAATGTTGAGGGTGATGCCATTTTCAATTTGATGAAAGAAGGTGGTGACAGCGCCAAATCGTTTATGAGGACTTTGTTTTTCACCATAAATATTTGAAGGTCTAGCTATTGATACTGAAAAGCTTTGTGAGAGTAATAGTTCTTCCACCTTTTTCTTGAACAAACCATAAGGGGAATTTGGATTGGTCTGGTCACTTTCTTTCCAAGCTTTTTCACCCCGTCCGTAGATAGCCCCACCTGAAGACAAGTAGAGAAAATGAGCGATTTTTTTTTCGCTGCAAATTTTGAACATTCGCTCGATGGCCTTGAAATGGTGATCTTCTTCACCAGCAGAAGGAGTAATGAAGAAAGCAATATAATCGCCATCTTTTATGAGTGATTCCCAAGTTTCCGGATGATGAAAGTCTATGCTGGTGGACGCAGTTCTTCCTAGAGCAACGACCTCATGACCTAAAGACTTAATATGGGAGGTGAATTCACTGCCAATGAAGCCAGTGCTACCAAAAACTAATATGCGTTTCATGCCTATAATCCTAGTCTAGCAAGCACGTTCTATCTAGAGATTTAGCGTTTTTTCGATGATGGAATGAGGTCGATTTTTGGACTCTGTGTAGATTCTGGCAATGTACTCGCCAATGATGCCTAAGCAGATGAGATTTAAAGAACCGAAGAACATGATAAAAACGATGATGGTGACGAAACCGGGTTGCTCTATTCCGTGAGTAAAATATTTAGTTAGAATATAAATAGTATAAATAAGGGAAATGCCAAGTCCAGTACTACCGATGACAGAAATGAGTTTCAGCGGCAAGTTGGAAAAGGAAAAAATACCATCGGAAGCAATTTTTAATAATTTTTTTAGGGTGTAGCCAGATTCGCCTTCAATTCTTTCTGAGCGTTCATATTCTAGACCTAATTGCTTAAACCCCACCCAAGCGCGGATTCCCCGTAGAAATGGATTTTTTTCTGGCAGTGAAAGCATTTTTTCCACCACCACTTTTTTCATGACACAAAAATCCCCAGTATCTAGCGGAATATCAGTGTCTGAGATACTTTTGAGCAAACGGTAAAATGTGGCGTATGAAAATACTTTAAGAAAGTTTTCTTTGCGTTTACGGCGAACTCCATAAACTACTTCGTAACCTTGGTCTAATTTTGCAAAAAATTGAGGCAGGAGGCTTGGTGGATCCTGTAGGTCATCATCAATAATGGCGACATAATCCCCGTGAACATAGTCTAAACCAGTTCGCACCGCAGCCTGATGGCCAAAGTTACGGGACAGCTTTATTCCACGAATGTAAGAATATTGTTTAGAAAGCTTTTCTATTTGGTTGTAGCTGTTGTCTTTACTCCCATCGTCAATCAAGATGAGCTCAAGCTGCCAACGGTTTTTCAATCGCTCAGCCTCGATGGCGTGAAGCAACTTATCCATGAAGTTGGCAGAATTATAAATTGGAACAATAATGGAAATTAACATCGTGATGGCAGTATAGTACAATGTGCGCTCTATGACAAAAGTAAAAAAGTTAGGAGAACTTCTTCCATACCTTGTACTCCTGGTTTTAATAACCGGAATCACTTCTGTTGATGCCTTTGCCTTTATTTTTATGCTTTATGCTTGGTGGAAATATAGCGAAGAAGAAGCACGAGTCTGGTTAACTAAAAATTTAAATTTCCTAATTATTTTTATCCCCCTGACACTTTATTTTGCCCATGTTTTTAAGCACTGGTCTTTTTCTACTCATGCTTGGGACATGAGCTTTACGCATCAGCCTATTTTTTATCCTTTCTTGACTCCTCTTTTGCATAACGATTTATCAATTAACAACACTTTTTTAGGCGAGCACCTGGCTTTTACTTTTTTTCCCGTAGGTTTAATTTTTCAATATATTAAAAATGATTATGCGGTCTTTCTATTCCATGCTTTTCTTTTATCGACAGCTGCATGGGCGCTAGTTCGATTCGGTCCAACCAGAAGAAATTCGCTCCCTCTCTGGGTCTTTTTTATTTTTCTTATGGCTTCTAAAACTTTTAGAGGTGCCTTCCTTTTTGATTTTAGAGAGGACTCACTTGCATTTTTTGGACTTTGTTTAACTTTGCTTTTTCTGTTTTATGATAAATGGATTGGTTTTACCTTGAGTCTTCTTTGGACTTTGCTTTCAAAGGAAAATTATAGTCTCATTACGATCTTTATGGTTGTGCCAATTTTCTTAGATCCTAGAATCAAAAAAGAAAAGAAATTTCTTTATATCGCGACCACTCTGGTTTTGAGTCTCACGTGGGCCTTTATCAGTTTTAAATTCTTAATTCCTCATTATACCGCCGGAGTAGAAAAGGCCCATCCAATAATGGGACGCTTTGGTGAATTTGGAAGTACACCAAAGGAAATTCTCATCAATATCCTGACTGTTCCAACAAACTGGATTAAGTTGATATCGAAATACCTTTTAACGTGGGGAAGAATTAAATATCTATTGTATTTAATTCTTCCCGTTATTTTATTTTGTCGTCGTTCTTGGTTTTGGTTAGTTCCAGCACTGCCAGGCTTGGCTATGAATTTGTTCTCTTCTTCACATAATCAAGTAATGATGGTTTTCCATTATGATCTTATGATTTTACCTTTTTTGTTTTGGGCTTTGCTTTTAGGGCTAAGTGAAACAAACAATGCTCGGAAAATTCTGCTAGGGCTTCTGTTTGCTTTAACTTTTTCGGGGAAGTGGCCAGGCTATTTTATACAAAAATTCATACCCAAATTAACTGACATTCAAAACTCATTTTATCTAGAAAATCTTCCAGAAAAAAATATCACTGCCGCTAATTTAAACGTATTGGCCCATCTTAATCACTTGCCTCATTTTCGTGTATTGGACACTTCTGCCACAAATTGGGACGAATTTCAAAATGCCAATCAGCATCCAGACTCAAGAACCCGCTTAAAAGCTTTTGAAGCGACTCATTTTGTGTTAGATCTATCTGAGCCAAAAGAAAAAAACTTAGACTCCATTTTAATTTCTAAAGCTTGGAAATTAGTAAGTGAATCGGTTGATGGACGCTTTCATTATTTAAAAAAACCATAAGGAGACAATATGCAATTTTTTATCGACACAGCTGAAATTGAAGAAATTAAAAAAGCAAGTGCTTGGGGATTCATTGATGGAGTAACGACAAATCCAAGTTTAATCGCTAAGTCTGGAAAGAAACAAGAAGACGTCATTCGTACAATCTGCGAGATCGTTGATGGCCCTATTTCTGCCGAAGTGATTGCGACTGATTTTGAAGGAATGATTAAAGAAGGTGAAGCTCTCGCAAAAATTCATAAAAATGTCGTGGTGAAAATTCCAATGACTGAAGATGGAATGAAAGCTTGTAAGTGGTTCACTGATCATAAGATTAAGACAAATGTAACTCTCGTTTTTTCTTCTAATCAAGCACTTTTAGCTGCTAAAAACGGTGCAACTTATGTTTCTCCATTTATCGGCAGATTAGATGATATTGGTCATGATGGAATGGCATTAATTTCTGAAATGCGTACAATTTTTGATAATTATGGTTATGAAACGAAAATATTGGCTGCCTCTATTCGTCATTCACAACATGTACGTGATGCTGCTTTGGTTGGTTCAGACGTCTCTACAATTCCTTTTTCCGTACTGAAGGGATTGTTTGCTCATCCATTAACAACTAAAGGATTAGAGCAATTTTTAGCTGATCACGCTAAATCGCAAAAGTAGTTTTTTCAAACATAGTTTTGAAATTCAAACATAAAATAGGCCTAAGTTCCTAACATCACGTTATGAACTTAGGCTTTTTTATTGCTTCTAAAGGGGAAAACCTTAGGAGGCAAAAATGAAAAAGTTATCAATCATTCCTGTATTAGTACTATCTACTGCTTGCATAAAAGCAAAAAAGACAAAAAGTTTCCCCACTTCATATTCTTCGTCTCAAATTCAAAAAGAAAATTCATTCCGAATTTCTTCTCCTTCCACCCTTAAAGCTTCTTTTAGCTATCAAAAACAAAGCCTTTCTTGGATTAATTTAAAGTCCATGTCTAACAATGAATTATCGAAAATGAGTTTGAAGATTGCGGAGAGAGCTTTTAGGGGCGGTGATTTTGCTTTGGCCAAAATCATCGCTCTTGGAATTCCAGTAATGGGGCTTTCAAAAGAAGACAGCTTAAATTTGGAACAGCAAATGATATCACTCCTTCATCCTGATTATGAATGGGCCAAAGATACTGGTGAATTAGAAATTGAAATCGAATCAGAGCAAAATAGTATTGATTTGGAATTTTATCTTATCGATGCACGAAATCATTTTTCTCAAAAGCTATCCATCGTTAAAACTCAAATAGAAAATAATAAAAAAACAAACCTTAAGATTATGGGATTAGATTCAAAAAATATCCTTCAAACGCTAACAAACGAGGGATTTATCGTTGCTATGCCAAAAGGAATTTTCACTCAATACAATCTCATTATATCTGATGGTCAACAGTTAAGGACGTTTCAGACAAGAAGAGAAAATGATCTGGCCACAAAACTTAAAATGCTTGATCCCAATTCAATTGTTCATGGGATGAATATGGTTGAAAAACTCTATGATCAATTTGTAGATTCAAAGTCTAAATGGGTTTTAAAAGAAAATGGAGATGAGCAATTTTTATTTTACATTAATAGTGATTTTAAAAATCCGAGTCTGTTAAAAACAGAAAATAATATTCTTCTCGATTTTAATATTAAAAAACTAAATGTTGATTATGCTTTAAAAGCCAAAGACAAATTGAGCCTAGAGTTTACACAAATGTCTCGTGTGGTTATGGACTATAAAAGTTATTTATTCTATGCCGATCAACTTAGTACCGACAAGTTTGAATATAATTGTACAGCCACGTATTCATTTCCTGTCGGTTGGAAAAATGATCCAGTCAATACGACAGATGACTTAAATTTTGCTATTTTTTTCAGAGAGAGAAAAATTAATTTAAAACCATTAAAAATTTATAAATATAATCTAGGAATTAAAACACAAGAAGTCGCCAAACTAATTATTGAATTACCAATTAATGAAGAAATGGAAAATAGTCCCTTTGATTTAGAATTTAGGTTAGGTGATTTAAATGCAAAATATATTAATGAATACACAGGTTGTTTAGTAGAGAAGCATCCTCAGTATGTACCAAAACAGCAAACTTTTTTAAATTATTCTCAATCAAGATTCAATCTTCAGCTGAGTATTGATTAGTTCTTACTTAAAAACTTTGTATGATAATTATCATGATATTGATCGGGGAGGTTAGTAAAGGCTTCCTCGTAACTGGTGAAAAAATTAAATTTTACTAAATGGATGAGAGCAGCGACTCCATCCTTCCAATTAATTTTTTTTCCTTGAAGCTGAGTTCTTGGATAGTAACGAATTGGCATTTCAAAAATACGTGCTCTGGTCTTTGAAACGTAGGCCGTAAATTCAACTTCAATCCCAAAACGATTGGATTTTAAATTCATCGATTTCACTAAATCTGCTCTAAAAGCTTTGTAACAAGTTTCCATATCAGTTAAATAGATTCCCGAAAATAGATTTGATAGCACTGTTAAAAATCTATTTACGAAATAGTGGTATGTTCTATGAACCTGTAATGCGTTCTTTTTAAAACGACTTCCATAAACAACATCAGCTTCCCCTTTCATGAGAGGTTCAATCAAAGAGGGAATATCGAGTGGATCATATTCAAAATCTGCATCCTGAATAATGATAAAATCTCCAGTTGCTTCTTTAATCCCTCTAATAACAGCCGCACCCTTCCCTTGATTGTTCTCTTGAGCAATCAGGCGGTATCCAAATTCTTTTTGCAGATTTTGTAAGATAGCGAGTGAGCCGTCTTTCGATTTGTCATCAATGAAAATCCACTCACACTCAAGTGGCATTTTAATTGAAAAAAGCAGGCGAACCACTTTTTCTAAACTTGGGGCTTCGTTATAAACAGGAACTACTAATGATAATTTCATGAGCTTGGATTTTATCGTTATTTTTCAGTGCTAATCAATGAATTAATTCCGTATAATTTGCCTATGAAGTGGCGCTCCTCTCTAGTTCTTCTCTTTTTATGTGTTTTCTCTCTGCGATGCATTGAGTCGCTATTCCCATATGATCATTCTGATGCTCTTTACTACCATTTGGCCGGGGCCAAAATTTGGTTTTTTACTTCATTTCATGAGCTCATTACTAATCTGACTTCTTACGCTCAGGCCGGAATTTTTGATTACGCATACACTTTGCTTTTTTTCTTTAAGCTAAGCTTAGTAAAAACTCAAAGCTTAGCTCAGTTTATGCACTTCTTTTTTTCCATTGGCTTAGCTTCTTTATTTTGTTTTATGACGGCTCAAAAAAAAATTTGGGGCGCTTTGGCTGCTTTGGCCATGCTTACTATCGCAAAAGATGGAAGTTATTTTCTGTTCGCAAAAAATGATGGAGTTTTAGCGCTGGTAGGACTGCTTGCAGCTTATAGTGTGATCGAAAAAAAATCATGGAAATTAGTAGCATTTCTATTAGGGATACTCCCCTTAATCAAACTTTCCGGGCTTTATGTTGTGGTTCCAGTATCACTTCTTTATATTTATATAAATAGAAAACCAATCGATATCGTCCGTGTAGCTTTGATTAGCGGAACGATGCTTTCTCTCGCTTTACTAAAAAATTATGCCATAAGTGGAAATCCATTTTTCCCTGGGATGTCAGCTCATTTTCCAGGAATCATGACCCCATCAATGATTGATTATAATAATGGCTTTTTTGGTCGTGGGGTTACGCTCGCAACATTAATAGGATTACTGTCCGACTTATTTTTAGGTAAAGTGATTTTGCTGTTTTCTATTCCAGTTTTTTATCTCAATTGGAAAAAGAAAAACTTTAAATCTAATTGGTACTTTTTAATAGCGGTGTCTATTTTCTCAATCTATTTAGTCACTAATGGTGGTTATCAAGCTGCCCGCTTTTTTTTCAGCTGTCACTTTCTCCTTATCTTTTTTCTTTTGCAATCGCTCAAAGATATTGAGTTAAAGGGCAGGTGGGCAATATTAGTTTTAGCCTTGGTCCTTTCTGATGGGAAAATTGATAAATCGATTAAACGCGCTTGGTATGCTGTAAGAGATTATCAAACTTTAAGCGATGCTGAAATTGTGGCTAAAGATATTGAACATACATATTTTTGGAGTGCTCTCCCTATTGCTCAGACTAAAACCTATATCATTTCAGATTATATTGCTGAAACATATTATCTCCCTGAACAATATATTCTTCACATCCCTGATCACTCGACTCAGGCTGATTTTCTTTACCACTGTGAAGGAGGGCGTTTAGATGAGTTAAAAGCTTATCACTATGCCATCATTTCAAAGCGCTTACCGAATCCTTGTTATGAAAAGATTAGACAAGGAAAGTTACTTTTGAAGAAAGATGGTTTTGAATTGTATGACTTATTGTAAACAACTCTTGGGATAAGTTCCAAGCCCAAGATAGAAAAACGAATCTTGAAGTAGCACCGTCTTAGTATAAATTGAACATTGTTTTAAGTACCTTTGAATATCCTCTGGAGAAAGTGGCCAGCTGTGCTCTTTAGGATGAACCTCTAGGAGAAGAGTATCAAACTGTGTAGGAATTAAAGAAAATCCGCCAATTTGGTATATTAAAAGACCTGGGCGAAGAACTCGGTTGAAAGCTCCTCCGGTAGTCGCTATCTGATTTTCATTTTTTAGTTCACCAGTCAGGCTTAACAATTTTTGAATTGATTGGGCTTTTTCGGATGAGATAACACATTGACGATTTTTATGGGCAAATACCTGAGCAGACATCTTCTCTATTTCAGAGCCGGCATTAAACAGAAATAAACCAGCCATGAGCCAGATCCACTTTTGTTTTTTTTCATTTTTAAAATACTCAGTCGCCGGATCTTGTAGAAGCAGGGGTAACAGAAGGGCCACAAAAGTTGATCCGTAATGAAAATCAAAACGATTGGCAATAAATTGCATTAAGAATAATGGAGCGATAAAGAATACCAAGCCAAGAAATGGATGACTTAACTTGAATTTACTCTTTTCCTTATTAATATAAAAAACGATAAAAATCCAAAAAGGTAGAAAATTCTTGAAAAGATCCCAATATTTAAATTCAACGACTTTAGAAATGAGAAATGAAATGGGATTTTGTTCGGCGTTCTGAAAGAGTAGTCCAGAATGGCTATAGGTCTCACCCAATAGTAGAGGTCTTATTTTAAAAAGTAAAACGTAGCTTAATATTGAAGTTATCAAAAAGAGAAAGAAGACTTTTGTTCTTTTTTGAATAAGGTAAAAAAAGCTTAAGCTAAAAAGTGCGAAAGGATAGGATTCTTTAAATAGCAGTAAGGAAATTCCACTGAAAAAGACTCCTAGAACCTTATCTTGAAACAAAAAATAAGAAAGAAGAAAAAGCGGTACGATTGACCAAGTCGTTGGATGAACCGGGAAGCGCAAGGACAGCAGCATGGGCTTGTTCATAAAGACTATCAAGGCCAAAAGAAGACTATAAATGAAGTTGATCCTTCTTTTCGCGATGAGGAAGACTATTACAGCTAAAGTCATGACCACTAACCACTCAAAAGTCATCAAGACTGTAGGATGAAAGGTGGTGATTTTCATGAGAAGTGCTGGAAAAAAATTGATCGGGTCAAAATGATCAGTGAAGAGTTTTAAATTTCTTACGGTCAAAAATGGATTGAAGTCACCGTGACCTAAACCATAAATACCCTGCAAATAGATTCCAAAATCAACAGCGTTAAAACAGTTATAGAGTAGACCTTGTATGTTCGCCACTAAAATTAAAGTGGCCAGAAAAACAGTAAATAGGCTTAGAGAAAGTGTCTTTTTCATATTTGTTATAATCGATAAATGCGAAAATCTTGATCTTCATAAAGTTTTTCAAAAGAAAACTGATAGTCGTGATTATGTCGATTGATAATCAAATGTGTGGCTCCACGACTTTTCAGAGTAAGTATTTTTTCTTTCGTCATTTCCATTTGCATCATGCTCCATCCTTTTCTTCCAGTGAAATAAATATCCACAGGACTAGGTCCACCATTGGTGGCAATTAAGCTATTTGCAGGAACAAATTGGTCTACAATATTTTGGGTATTAAGACGGTAAAGGTCTCTTTTAGGAATACGAAAATCATGCTGCTTTCGACTTATATTATCTACCGTATAAATTGAAATCATGAGAATGAAAAGCCATGGCTTTTTAATTTGAGTGAGAAAATATCCTGCAATTAAGCATAGAACAGGAACAAATGGAATTATGTAATAATTATGATGTACGAAATTATAACCAGATTTAAGAATGAAAACGATATAGATTAAAGTCAAAACCCCACAGAGGCTCAGTATTTTCTTTTCTTTGTTTTTGATGAGGAGAAATAAACCAAACACTAAAAATGCAAAGCCACTATAAGAGAAAGCGAATTTTGTTAAGTGATCACTCATTTGTATAAAATGACCTTGAATTTCCAGAAAGCCTTGTATAAGCCCTTTACCAGTAAAAAACATCCTGTTGTTAAAACGTATGATTAATTGAGGACACCAAACGAAGTACCACCAGTAAATGGGGATTAAGCCAAGCAATCCAACTAGAATCAAAGTGAGACGTTTTCTAAGAGCAATGATGTGATCATAAAAGGGAATGACGGCAAATAAGAATATGGCCGGAATTTTTGAAAGTATACCTATGGTAGAAAAGAGAAAAAAGAGAAAGAGATTTTTTTTCTCATTTTTAAGTTCATAAAGATATTTAAGACCATAGTAGAGTCCGATTAAGACCAAGCTCATGGAAAAAGTATCTGGCATAATTTTACGGGAAAATGTAAGCCAAAGGGAGCCCATCAGTAGGTAGGTGCTAATTTCGCCGAGCTTTTTGTTGATATAATCTCTAACAATGAGATAAAAATACCAAAGGCCAAAGGTACTCACGATTAAATTGATAAGTCTTCCATACCAATCGGCCCAACCAAAAATTCTAGCCATTAGAGAAATAGAATAATTGTAGATTGGAAATTCCATGGGTGAGACCCCGGAAGTATCGACCGTATCGAAAAACATGACATCGACTGTAGGATAGAGAATATTGGGATTATGAAGCGTAAAGTTTTTGGCTGCCATGTTAGTAATTGTTTGGCGCCAAGCGTGAGATTCTAAAGGGGCATGGGTAATTCCAGTTAACCTTACGATAAAGCCCAAAATGAGCCAAAAGCGGATATCCTTTAATATTCTCATAGAGAAATCATAGCTAAATTTAGACTTTTTTACTATGCTTAAACTCTATGCAAAAAGTACTCATTTTTACTGCTACATTCAATGAAGCTTTGAATATCGAAAATTTGGTTCGTGAAATTTTTCACTATGTTCCTTATGTTGATATTCTTGTGGTCGATGATCATTCTCCCGATGGAACTGGAGCCATTTTAGATAAATTGGCAGCAGAAAACCCTCATGTGAAAGTGATTCACCGCCAAGGTAAACTTGGTCTTGGTACTGCACACGTGCTCGGAATGGAATACACCATCAAAAATAATTATGATATGTTGGTTACGATGGATGCCGATTTTTCCCATCATCCTAAATATCTGCCGCAATTAATTGATCTATTAAAAACTCATGATTTTGTGATTGGCTCTCGTTATGTAAAAGGTGGCGGTCTTGGGTACGGCTTTGTTCGTACTTTTATTTCAAAAACAGCCAATTTTTTAGCCAGACTTTTACTTTCGATTAAATTGAAAGAATGTACGACTTCATATCGTGGCTTTAAAAAAGACCTACTTGTGAAAATTTTAAATAAAAAGATTTCTTCAACCGGATATTCCTTTTTCTTTGAAATGGTTTATTTGGTTTCGGGAATTACAAAGAATGTGACAGAGTTTCCCATCTATTTTGCCGACCGAGTTGCAGGCGAATCAAAAATTTCAAAACAAGAGATTATCAGAGGAGTTACAACTCTCTTTAAACTTTTTTTAAGAAGAATCAAGGAATAAAATGAGTAAGCGCGCACTTATCACGGGTATAACGGGACAAGATGGCTCTTACTTAGCTGAACACCTTCTATCTTTGGGCTATGAAGTTCATGGTATTACCAGAAATTCAGCTATCGAAGATCATGGTCGCCTTTGGAGACTACAAAATATTCTCGATAAAATTACATTGCATACTGGTTCAGTCGAATCGACTCCAAGTTTATACCGAATTCTAACAAAAATTCGTCCAGATGAGTGCTATCACTTTGCTGCTCAAAGTTTTGTGAGTTTCAATTTTGAAGATGAGTTTTCCACCATGGGGACAAATGTCAGTGGAACGCATAACCTTTTGGCAGCTATTCATCAAATCAATCCTCAGTGTCGCTTTTACTTTTCAGGAACCTCTGAAATGTTTGGTAATACGGAGTTGTTTCCTCAGAACGAAACAACCGCTTTTCATCCAAGAACGGTCTACGGTATCTCTAAAGTTGTAGGGTTTGAGCTTACTCGAAACTACCGTGAGTCTTACAAAATGTTTGCATGCACAGGTATTCTTTATAATCACGAATCCCCAAGACGTGGAATGGAATTTGTAACTAGAAAGATCACCAGCTCTGCGGCCAAAATTAAATTAGGAATGCAAAAAGATATTACCCTTGGAAATATTGATGCTGAAAGAGACTGGGGATACGCTCCAGATTACGTTCGCGCAATGCACTTGATGCTTAATTATTCTAAGGCAACTGATTTCGTTATTGGGACTGGAAAGCTTCATACGGTGAGAGATTTTCTTGATGTGGCCTTTGGTGAGTTAGGTTTAAAATACCAAGACCATATTAAGCATGACCCAAAATTCAATCGACCTATCGGTAATAAACTGGTCGGTAATCCCCAGAAAGCCCATGACTTATTAGGCTGGAAGCCAACCATTGCTTTTGATCAAATGGTAAGAGAAATGGTTCGAAGTGATTATGATTATTACAAGGCCAAGATCTAACTTAAAAGAGATTGAAAATCTTCCATCGTCAGTCTTCCGCTAAAGACTTTATCGTCGTCAACATTCATTAAATCATTAAATAGCTCTTTCTTGGCTTGTTGTAAGATAAGAACTTTTTCTTCCACAGAATTTTTTATTATTGGGCGATAAACTGTAAGCGTATTTTTTTGACCAATACGGTGCGCTCTATCGATGGCCTGGTTTTCAACCGCTGGGTTCCACCAAGGATCCATTAAAAAGATATAAGATGCAGCTGTTAAGTTAAGACCAACACCACCGGCTTTAAGTGAAATTAAAAAGACTGATGCTTTTCCATTTTGAAATTTCTCTACTTGCTCACCACGAGTTTTAAGTGTTTGAGAACCATCAATACGGGCATAGTTCCAGCCGTTACTAATCACTTTATCTTGAATAATATCTAAGTAAGTTGTGAACTGAGAGAAAACAATGGCCTTATGTCCTTCTGCTAAAATGGACTCAAGGTTTTCCATTAAAAACTCAATCTTGGTCGATTGAAGCTCAGGTCGCTTTTGCCATAAGCACAACTGACGTAGTTCTAATAGACCTTTTAGGATTTCACCATATTTCTTATTCGTGCCTGTCACAGCAAGGCGATTTTTAATGGTAACAAGGTGACCTTGATAATGAGCTTTTTCTTCATCACTCATATCGAGGAAAACATGGTTTTCAATTTTATCAGGAAGATCTTGAAGTACTTGAGCTTTGGTTCTTCTTAGGACAAATGGACGTACTAGCTTCTTCGCTAGTAAGCGAGACTTCTTAGAGGAGTTACTTTTAACAAACTGAATATCACCCCAAATTCCCGGAATCGAAAGATCAATAATGTTATAAAATTCTGAAAGGTCATTTTCAACAGGAGTACCTGTTAAACAAATACGGAATTTAGCCTTTAGTTGGCGAGCGGCATTAGCTCCCACTGAACGAATGTTTTTCAAATTTTGAACTTCATCTAAAATCATAATATCAAATTCGATTTCAGAGAGTTTTTCAAAGGCTTCCTTTTTCATTAAACCGTAAGAAGTAAGGATAATCTTGCTATCTGGTTTAAGCTCTCTCGAGTCACCGTAAAAAACATCTACGGGAAGATCAGAGAATTTCTGAATTTCATTCTGCCAGTTTAAAATAATAGAAACGGGGCATACGATTAATACTTTCTCTACTCGGTGAATAATGGAAGAGAGGAAGACAATCGTTTGTAGTGTCTTACCAAGACCCATATCATCGGCAAGACATGCGCCAAGATTATTTTCAAATAAGAATCTCAGCCAGCGGTAGCCAGTAACTTGGTAAGGTCTCGCAATATCTTTTACTTTTTCAGGCAGCTCATATTCAGGCATTTCTTGAAGATTCAGAAGTTGATTACAAAAATCGATTTCTTCTTGAGTTAAAGCGCCTTCAATTCCTAATTTTCTAAGTTCAAATAATTCAAAAATACGGGCCCGGTTAAAGCGAAGGCTAAATTTCTTCGAAAGATCGTTAGGATCAATCTTAATTTCTTGCCCTTCATACTGAGTATATTTTTTCATCAGCTTCACTAGGTCTTTTTGTTCCTCAGTGAGCATCACTAAGCCTTCATTGGTGAGGGCAAAGTCTTCATTGATTTCAGCTTGATTAATAATATGTAGATCTTCATCTGAAACTTGGATATCTAACTCAAACCAGTTCACCTGAGATTTCTTGCGTTCAAATTTAATTTTAGAACGCCAGTTTTTCACTTCGTGCTTATTATAGAAAATAGGAACACCAATAACTTGTAGGGCAGTATA
Organism: Bacteriovoracaceae bacterium; assembly: GCA_049318265.1. Lineage (GTDB taxonomy): Bacteria > Bdellovibrionota > Bacteriovoracia > Bacteriovoracales > Bacteriovoracaceae > JBEIOQ01. Next base: position 532,596 of record JBMOGR010000001.1, on the reverse strand, counting down.
GAAGCTAGTCATACCAGCAAAAAGGTTTACTCTTGGAATTTCAAAGTACATCTTGCGCTCAACCAAGTTGTAGCTTGAGTACTTAAAGAATAAGTCGGTAAAACCTGCTAGAGCCGAAGCAAAAAGGGTCATTAAAAAAGTGCGGTCGACTTTGATGATACGGTTCTGGGCTTCTTCATAAAAAAGAAAGTCAGATGTCTTTTGCATGAAATCGAGCATCTCATTAATTTTATCTCTATCAGAAGAGTAACGTAGAAATCTTCTGTACTGCTGAGTATCGTCCAGCATTGGATTGAGTAATGATTTTAAAAACTCATAGCCTTCCATTTTAATTCGGAAAGACTCGAGGAAACCATTCTCAAAAGCAAAAAGTCTAAAGTAGTCAGAAAGCATCACTAGTTGCTCATTATCCGGAGTATAAAACTCTAGACATAAACTCATATGATTCTTTTTTGTACTCTTGGTAATTGAAACGCGACCATTCAAATCACTGACGGGAATATCAGAAAGCTTTTGCCCTTCGATATGGATTTCAACTTGATTGTGTTCAACGATTTCTTGAGTATTTCTAATATACTCATCAATGGTCTGTGAGTAATAAGAGTTTTTAAGCTTTCTCAACCAATTTTTAAGCTGCATGGGAAGATCGAAAACTTCTCCCGTATTCCAGTTAAAAAGGTAAAGAGTGTCGAATAAAGAAATTTCTTCAATCAAAACGCCTTCATTAGTAAGAAGTGCAAATTTAGGTCGATAGAAGTGAGCTCTGAAATATTCTTTAGGATCAATTCCCTGAACAGGAATTTTTATTAAATCAATTTTTAATTTATGAGGAAAAATTTTGGCAGTATCTAAGTTAAGTAACTTTCCACCAGTAAGACGGTATTGAAGAGAGTAAAAAGCTGAAGATGGAAGTGCACCTTTTAAACGGTTTGCAGTCTCAATCAACGTTCCATAGTTTTCACAAACAACACCTTGGCCAACAAAAGATAAATGCGGATTTAAAACTCTATCATCTGGGTTAACAGTTTCAGGGCTTGATTTTTGAAGATAAAATTTTGTGAGAATGGCGGCAGCGTGCTCGCAATGATGTTCTGGCGTCCATTGCAAACATGTACATGAAGAACTCAAAGTATTAGTACTTTTTTTAAATGTAATTCTAGTTTGATAAGGAGCGTGGTTGCCTACTAATCCTGAAGCAGTAAAAAAACCATCGAGATCACCCTTGGTGAAAGAAAAGGAAATGGTTTGCGATTCCAAGATTTTCTTAGAATTGTAGAGAATTTTTTTATCAAAAAAATTCGATTGAAATTGTTCGAGGCTTTGACTTGTCGCTTCCATTAAGAAGAGTATTTTAGCTCTTTTTTGATGGGCTTCCCATAAAAAAAGGCCTCTTTCGAGGCCTTCTTATATTTTAATGTTTGAATGGCTTAAAGCTTGAGCTTAATTGTCGATATATGACTTAAGTAGCTTCGCACGTGAAGGATGACGAAGCTTGCGTAAGGCCTTAGCTTCGATCTGACGGATACGTTCACGTGTTACAAAGAAATCTTGACCCACCTCTTCCAAAGTATGGTCCGACTTTTCACCAATTCCGAAACGCATTCTAAGTACTTTTTCCTCTCTAGGGGTCAAAGTAGATAGAACCGATCTTGTTTGCTCTGATAAAGTTACACTCATAACAGCATCAGCTGGAGAGATAACCTTCTTATCTTCAATAAAGTCACCTAAAGATGAATCTTCTTCTTCACCGATTGGAGTTTCAAGTGAAATTGGTTCTTTCGAGATTTTGAACACTTTCTTCACTTTATCAACTGAAAGATCCATACGTTCTGCGATTTCCTCAGGAGTTGGTTCACGCCCAAGTTCCTGAATCAATTGTCTCGATGTACGGGCTAACTTATTGATTGTTTCAATCATATGCACTGGAATACGGATAGTACGGCCTTGGTCAGCGATAGCGCGAGTAATGGCCTGACGAATCCACCAAGTAGCATAAGTTGAAAATTTATAACCACGACGGTATTCAAATTTATCAACCGCTTTCATTAAACCAATGTTTCCTTCTTGGATTAAATCTAAGAATTGAAGACCACGGTTAGTGTATTTTTTAGAGATAGAAACAACCAGACGAAGGTTGGCTTCAACCAGTTGTGACTTCGCTTTATCGGCTTTTTCTTCACCTTTTAAGATAATGTTGTAAACGCGCTCAATATCTTTGAATTCCATTCCCGCTTCAATTGTTAAGCGGCGGAGTTTACGAAGAATATCTTCTTGGTTTCTGATTAACTGTTCAATCTTAGCATCTGTCGTATAAAGGTTACGAGCCAGGTTACGTTTGAAGTTATCATCTTCCATTACTTTCTCATAAAGAACTTTGTATTCTTCGTGAGACGGTGTTTCTAAGAATTTAAAAATACGATCTTGTTGTTCATACAGATCTTTGAACTGAAGGTAGTAGTTTTTAATTGGCTCAATGAAGCTGTTGATGATCTTACGGTTAAATGTAATATCAACCAATTCGTCAGAAAGATGAGCAAACTCTTTTTTCTGCTTATCTGTAAGCGCCTTCATGATTCCGTCTTCATTTAACGTTTCATCAAGGAAAGCTTTCATATCATCACAAAGTTTACCAATACGCTTATGAGTCGCTGCAATTTGTTCTGGCGTTGACTCATCATCAAGACCACGAACTAAATCTTTAACGAATTCAGCTTGATCTTCTGCTGCTAGGATTTTGTCCTGAAGCTTAACGATCTCGTGAAGGGCGTGAGTTGAAGAGAGAGCAGACATGATAATCTCTTTCTCGCCTTCTTCAATTTCCTTTGCAATTTTTACTTCGCCTTCGCGAGTTAAAAGAGCAACGGAACCCATTTTCTTGAGATACAGTTTAACTGGATCTGTCGAAGAAGAGCGTAGTTCCGCTTTTTCTTCAAGAGTCAGACCTTCTTCAATAATTTCTGAACCATCAAGCTTGATTCCTTCTTCGTCGGCATCGACGTCAGGGGACTTAACTTGAATCTTGGCTTCAAGAATCTTGTCAACAATTTCATCAATACTTGCAGGATCAATAATCGATGCAGGGATTGAGTCATTAATTTCTTCAGGTGATAGGTAAGATTGATCTTTACCCTTCAAGAGAAGTTTTGAAAATTCTTTTGAATTTAAAAATACCGCAACAACAGACATGTTATCTCCAGTCTATTTAACGGGGAGAAGTCCCGTTTTTTTTATGTTAAGCAAATCTTTTTCTATACGAACAATTTCTTCCATCAACATGTTCTTTTCATCTTCGCTTTCTGTTTGTTTGGTACGAGCGATGAGAACTGTTCGTTTATGTTTGAAGTGTTCCTCTTGTAATTTTCTTTTTAAGTCGCTGATCAATTTCGCCAATTGTTTTTTGTCTAATTGGCTTGGTTGATAATCAAATAATGCACTACCTACGACTTCTTTTAATTCTTGCGAAAAATTCTCGCGATCACAGAGATTCTTCACCGTATCGATGTATTCTTCCTCTGCGATTTCATAGTAGATATTCTTAAGACTTCTAACAACCAGTTTTACCTCAGGGTGTAGGATAAAATCAAGCATCCCTTCCATTTCCTCTTGTGATAACGCTTCGGGATGCAGAAGTAGTTCAGTGAGAAACTGTTTTTCTGTCCTAGAAAGGCTTCTTCCAAGCTCATTTGGCATCATCTTTGCTTGAGAAATCGCCTTTTGAGCCTCTGATTTGGTCAGTTTTGTCTCAAGAGCGTTCATGCTTTGGTTTGCGTTACCCTTTCTTCCTTTGAGGTGATCTTCGTAGGCTTTCAAAATATGAGCACTATCGGTGAAAATTTGTAGGCGTTTTATGGTTTGACCAACTCTTTCAGTGGCCCAAAATTCGGTGCCAAGTGGAGAAAGAGTTTCAAAAACCTGATTCAAAATATTGAGTTTGTCTTCAATGCTAGTTGGAAGCGGATCGGGGATTAATTTTTCAATCATCACGTCTATAAAAAAGGGTGCTTTATCCATGCGGTTTTGCATTTCAAAAAGTCCGCCTTCTTTTTTAAGAAAGTCATCAGGGTCCTTTTCAGGTGATAAATCTAAAAATTTGGGAAGTATTTTTTGAGTCATACAGATTTCATTGGCTTTGATGGACGCTTTAAAACCTGCTTCATCGTTATCAAGACAAAGATATAAAGTACTGGCAAGTGGCTTCAGAAGCCCAATTTGCTTGTCGGTGACAGCGGTCCCCATACAGGCAACTGTGTGTGTAAATCCAAACTTATGCATGGCCACGGCGTCCATATTCCCCTCAACGAGAATAGCTTCACTTTTTTCTCGCATGATATTTCTTGCAAAGTGGAAGCCATAGAGGAGGTTGCGCTTATTGTAGATGAAGGACTCCTTAGAGTTCATATACTTGGCTTTCTGGTGCTCGTGAATTCGACGACTGGTAAAACCTACAACTTGGCCATAAAGATCCCAGAGAGGGAACATAATACGATCCGTGAACACGTCCTGGAGCTCATTTCGATACTCCCTGACCATGCCAATTTCCAGAGCGATTTGACGGGCGAAGGCCTGCTCATTGGCAGGAACGTTGGTGGCGAGGAAGGTGGCGATGACATTATTGTTGGGAGCAAAACCTAGCTGAAATTTTTCAGCAATTTCTGGTGAGAGTTTTCTCTCTTCAAGAAATAGATTATAGGGAGGGACTTTTTCAGTGAGGGCGAGTTTGCGATAAATTTTGGCAGCCATAGAGAGCACTCTATGGGCCATCACTATATTTGGATCTTTTTGCTCTTTTTTGTCTAAGCTATCAGCGTTGATATTTAAGATGGTACAAAGTTCTTTGATCGCTTCAATGAAGGGAAGTTTCTTGAAATAAAGAACGAAGTCGATATGATTTCCACCTGTATTACAGGCAAAACATTTGAACATCCCCTTCTTATCGTTGATGGACAATGAAGGTTTTGTATCATTATGAAAAGGGCAAGTGGCGACGTAGTTATTTCCCGCTCGTTTGATCGGGATGTAATGGTTGATAACTTGTGAAATAGGCACAAGTTTAATTTGGGACTTAATATCTTCTAGTGACATATTTTTTGATTTAGATTTTCTTTAGTATTAATGACTTTATTTTGATCCCTTTGGAGATAAATAAAGTCTCAAATTCAGTCTCAAAGCTGCTTAAGAAGTGATCGGGAAATTCTACACGCTGATCGTAAGATTGGTGAATCATTTCAAAACGTGGATCGGCCTTCGCACATTCAAGCATCCATTCAAAGTAACCATCATGATCAGTTTTGACAATGAGTTCGCCACCAGGCTTTAATGTTTTGTAAGCACCATTTAAAAAGGGAGCTTGAAACAATCTTTTTTTCCAGTGGCGCTTTTTTGGCCATGGATCAGGGAAAAAATAAAAAATCTTTTCTAATTCTTCTGCGCCAAAAATAAATTCGATTCGTTCGCCACGTGCTCTTAGATATCGAAAGTTTTGATGAAGTAACTTGGCCAATTTTTTTGCTAATAGAAAACTGCGTTTGAATCTAAAATCTAGTCCAACGAAATTGACGTCAGGATTTTGTTCAGAATATAGATGCATGAAATGACCGTAACCAGTTCCAATTTCAAGATGAATAGGTTGGTTGTTCTTAAAAATTTCTTGATTCCATTTTCCAGCAAATTCTTCTGCTTCGTTATCGCGCATAACAAATTGATCAAACTCGCTTAGGCGATCGTGGTAGGGATTCTTGTGTTTGTACTTAAACTCAGGGTTATAGCAGTGCGCTTGTGGCTTAATAGCCCCAATAACCGTGTCATTCTTGAATATTTCCATGAGGGCGGTTTTATACCCCGAAAGAAAAAAGGGCAAGGAAATTGTAAGAATTACCCTTACCTTATCACTGGCCTAATTTGACTTAACTAGTTGAATTACTTTAAAAATTTTTTATGAGTGCCTGCGACTTAAAGGGTTTTTTATTTTTTGTTAATCATTTGTTCTATCACAAGAATTGCTTTCTTCAGTTGATCTTTATTCTTGAGCATTTGATTGATTTTTTCGCGATAGGCTTCGATTTCTTGTTTAAGTCGGGCGGAGTTTTGATCTCCGTCCAACTTTTTATATTCTTTTAAACCAAGATTTTGGTTGAGTTTGGGTGCGCCCATTGGACTTAACCTTCTCTAATTAATTAAGCGGCCATATCTGGAGTACGCTTGTTATTGATAGCCACCTTTTTCATATGCTTTTCAATCACTTCGTATAGCTCTAGTTTTGTTGTGTGTGGATCCATACCTTGGGGAAGAACTGAATAAACAACTTCACCTTGGATTTCTGAAAAGATATACCAAGTGTTTCCTAATTTTTGGAAAAGCACATCGTTTTTGTCAGAGTTAAAGTTAGAATTTTTGTTGCTTGAAGTAGCCATGAGTCCCTCCTGGTTTTAGTGATAAAGCGTCCTGCTTTGCACACCATACTTATCGAAGTTTGCTGTCGAAACTTTAGTCACTTTTTTAAAATATTAAATTTTTTTTAAGTATTGGAATTCAAAGAATTAAAAATAAAGTAGTCTGGTATTAATAACGTTTTTGAAGACCAATAAAGAGAGTTGCGGTAAGGGCGGCATTGCTAATTTGATCACCAGCGCCGGCCTGCCATAATCCTCTCTGAGCTGGTGCCTGTCTGGAAGTCAGTTTGCGGGGATATTCTGTCATAATAGACGTCCCAACTAAGAAATCGAATTGATCCATGAGTTCTGGATAAATATCGCTGAAGTTAACGATGAACCCAAAACGAGGTGAGAAGGTTGTACCAGTATAAGCTCTTCCTTCTTTGTATCCTTTCTCAGTTGTCTGAGCTACTCCATGAACATTGAAGAGGTTATAGATAAGAGCAGTGTAAAGAGTGAAACGAAACTTTTCTCCAACAAATGGATCATACGAAATATAAGGGCCAACACCTGCCTTGAATTCAATTTCTTCGGCACTTCCGCTTTCCAGTTCAAATTTAGATTGATCTCTCAAGAGATGAACCATTCCACCATAATAAAAACGATTACTATAATCTCTAGAGGCTTTCATCAACATCGTTGCCGTTACATCAAAATTTTGACCAAAGTTTTCTTTTCTAATTCGGCTTGGATATTGATAATTATTTTTAGGATTGGGGCCAAAACCCATGGTGATAAATGATTTATAACCAGTTGGACTATAAAGAGGATAATCTTTGGGTAGTGGTTCTTTTAGACGGTAATCTGTATGATCTTGGGCTAACTTTTCATGCTCAAATTCCCGTTCGTCTTTAAAAGTTAAGTCAATGTAAACTTTTGGAATATAAGCGACACGACCTTGATTATCTATAGTGGCGTAAAACTTTCCGCCAATTTTTTTCTTTTTCTCGATGATCTCGTCCGCTTCACTAAAAACAGTCTCAAGCGGAACATAGTCTTCTCCGCGAAGAGCAGCGTCGTGGATATAAATTTTGTCACCCTTACGAACGTATTGAACCACAGCACCTTCATCATCTTCGCTACGAAAAAGTGGAGCCTCTAATACTTTCACAACACCTTCGGCGGCGAAGAGTTTAGTGCTTAAGAGGATGGTAAAAAGAAATAATATATTTTTCATAAATTCCAATCGAAATCTTGACCTAGAGAAATACCTAAGGAGTCTGCCGTTCGAGAAGCTGAGCTCACACGAACTGAATCATCTAAGTTTTGTTTTAAGCTGATCCACTCACGACGATAGGCAAGCCCAATACTGAAACGACCCCAAGAGTTTTGTTGCATCCATTCTGTTCCAATTTCAGCAGTATTAACACTTAAGAGGGCGATATAACTTGTATCATTAATTCGGTAACTATAATTTCCATTGAGTGAACGTTGATAACTAAAGTGTAGCAGAAGATCGCCATCTTTAAATGTCCCGATTCGGGTTCTAAGAATGGGGCCTGTATGAAAAGCTCGATAAATACCCCCGGAAGTATTCACCGTAGTAAAACTTGCGGCTTGATAGTTCAATGACCATCCAAGCTCCATAGGATAGTCCCAGTGGAGGTAAGATTGAGTTTCAAATCTCAGAGAGTGATTGACTTGATCGTAACGTTCTTCAGCTACTTCTTGTAGGTAACGAGAATTAATGGCTTCACTATGAAGATTGAACTGCAATTTAAGCTTTGTCAGTTTATCTTCAGCAAAAAGATTCACTGGTTCTTTCACTTCAGACCAAGTTTCAGGTTTCGGATTTAAATCACTTACGACACTAATATCAACTAAATATTTAGTGTGAATTTTGTATTTAATTTTTTTATCTTTACCAACGATATATTTAAATCCTTCATGATCAGCCTGACGAAAAACATAGACATTAATGTCTTTATTGACTTTAAAGGTGTCACTGTCATTTTCAACGCTTTCTAAGATCGCGCCACTTTGAATGACAGCTAGGTATTCACCGGAATTCATGATCTCTTTTTTTAGAGCTTCACGTTTTAATTTCATTAAGTAGATAAGTTTTTCAGCACGATTAGGATTTTTTTTTTGCACCGGACGTATTGGATCTAAGACTGAAAAATCCACAGACTCAAGAGTATTCTGGGCAAAGCTCGAAAAAGTTGTAAGGAACGCCAAGAGCATCAACATACTTTCATGGCCTCGAGATAAGTTTCATAATTAGTTTGATAACCATAGGAAACTTTCTTTATTAACTTACAATCTTTCCACATTGATTTATCATGTTCTGTCTTATCTAATTTGGGTTTGAAAACTTCTCGCATGACGATGAGAAAAGTCGCTTCGTAAACGCGTTTGCCCCAGCGATCATCAAATTCAAAGGCTAGTGGTAGTTGCACCATTTGAATAATATCATCGTAAGCTAAACCAGTTTCTTCTTTCGCTTCTCGTAGAGCAGCCATCGTAAAGCTTTCGCCTTTATTTGCGGAGCCTGTGACGTTTTGCCATAGATTTCCACGTTTCTTGTTTGTTCTTAACAACAAGACTTTCAGCCCTTTTGGGCCCAAAGCTAGAATTACGACTTGGCTTTTTCTTTTAATTTTTTGCATAGGGTAAAGTGGTTAATTTTAATACTTTCATATTATTATGAAGCATTGAGACAAATAATTAAAGTTTAAATCACTAAACAAGAGCATTTTTAAGAGGAGAGATTGCGCGGCGTCACACACTAATTCATAGCGCTTTTATAGACTATTTGATACGACTAAAAGCTATGGAAAGTATTTTACTAAATATCGCAATGGGAATGCCAGGATTTTTACTGGCGATTGTGGCCCATGAAGCGGCTCATGCCTACGTGGCATTAAAGTTTGGTGACTCGACTGCAAAGCATGCGGGTCGCGTTTCTTTGAACCCTGCTGTGCATCTAGATATACTGGGAACGGTTGTCTTTCCTTTAATCGGTGCCGTGATGGGTGGAACAATGTTTGGTTGGGCCAAGCCCGTTCCAGTGGATGCTCGTCGTTTTAAAAATATGAGAGCTGGGATGTTCTGGGTATCGTTCGCCGGACCACTGATGAATATTCTGCTTGGGACACTTTCAGCACTTTTAATTGCAATTCTGGCCACCAGAGTTCCAGAAGATTTTTATTTTTATAAGCCATTTATTAAGATGCTTCAGCAATCTGTGATGATTAATTTTATCCTCGCTGCTTTTAATCTTATTCCTCTTCCTCCACTAGATGGTTCAAAGATGGTTACATCTTTTTTGAATTACAATGCCATGAGGAAATATGAGATGCTGGCCAACTATAGCTTTCTCATTTTTTTAGTGTTGATGTTTACCAATGTAATTAGCTATCTTTTGACTCCAGCTGTGATGTTTGGAAACGGTCTTATTTATTTTTTCATGAACCTACTTGGCCGATAAGGATTCTTGCTTATGATGGAAAGTAACATTCAAGTAAAACTCAAAAGCTTTGACGGACCTCTAGGCCTCTTGCTTTCTCTCATTCAAAGAGAGGAGATGAGTATTCGTGAACTAGACCTCACTTACTTAACTCGTCAGTACTTAGATTTTTTACACCAAATGAAGGATCTTAATTTTGATTTAGCTGGAGAGTATTTATACCTGGCTGCTACTTTAGTGTTAATTAAATCAAAAAATTCAATTGAAGAAGAAAGCTTAACTTCAGAAGAAAAAGAAGCTTTAGACAATACAGGTATTCGCACGAAAGCAGAATTGATTGCTCGCCTTGAAGAGCTGGCACGCTTTCAGACCTTAGGCGAAAAACTTTGGGCACAACCCAAAAAGAATGTGGATGTTTTCACTCATCCAAAGATTGACCGCAAGGCCATCATTAATTCTATCTTAACTCCTATGGATCTAACCACTCTGACAATGACGATGGTTGATTTAATTAAGAGAGAAAAACGTAAGTTCACCATGCTTAAGCGTGACCGTCTTTCTATTAAAGAAAAACTTAGAAAATTAAAAGAAAATTTAAAAGTAGGAGAGTCGACAGACTTTTTCTCTTTAGTTGATGCTGAACGATCAACTGACGATGTAGTTATTACTTTCATTTCTCTTTTAGAATTAGCACGTCTTTCTAAAGTTCGTGTTTTTCAAAATGAAGAAATGGGCAATATTTATGTTGATGTAGTCGGTGATTTACAAGACTTCGATGTGGAAACAGCCAATGGCTTTGAAACAGAAGAGGAATTAAAACTGGCCAAAGAAGCTGAGGCTTTAGCGAAACTTCAACCTGCAGTTGTAGAAGAAGCGGCTTTCGTGGGGGAAGTTCCAAATCTTGCCGAACTTCCAGAATTACCGACTGAAGAAAACATTGATGAAGTCTTAAGTGCGACAGATTTAGAATCAGATATCATCCATTAATAATTTGAACATCGAGAGACGTATGGACAACATGGATTTAGAAAATTTGGACCAGAAATTAGAAGCCCTTGAGAAAGAGCTGGAAAGTTTACCTGATATGGCAGAAGAAACGACTACTGCAGAATCAGAACACTTCAGTCTTGAACTTGATCACTTCGAAGATAAAGACCAAGAAGATAAGCTTTGGATGGCCCGTACCGGGTTAAACTTCGACACTCTTTGTGGTGCCGTTGAAACAATCGTCTTCATGAGCGATAAACCAATCAGCTTAATGAAAATTAAGTCATATATTGATAACGATCTTCCACTGCGCGTTTTACATGAATCAATTTCAAAGCTTCAGGCTGAATATGAAATGGGTCACCATGGATTACGTCTTCAAGAAGTTGCAGATGGATATCAGTTCAGAACGAAAGCTATTTATTCAAAATTCGTCCAAGATATTTTTAAAGTTAATTCAATCATGTTGACGCCGACTGCTTTAGAAGTTTTAGCGATCATTGCTTACAAGCAACCAGTTTCAAAAACTTCGGTTGAGAAAATGAGAGGAGTTGATTCTTCTCACATTATTCGTGCTTTGATGGATAAGCGTTTAGTGAAGACTGTTGGCCGTTCTGAGGAAGAATTGGGTCACCCAACTCTTTATGCAACTACCACTGAGTTCATGGAAGTTTTCAACTTGGCTAACCTTTCAGAATTGCCAGGTGAATTTGAATTAGCGGAAATGGCTGCGAATAATATTGGCGCCATTTCAGATATTAAAGAAATCGTCAACGGTGGCCATAAACCTAACTTTAATTACGATGAAATGAATGAGCTAGATGAATTAGCAAAATCAATAAAGGCTATTCAATCTGATACTGAATTTACCAAACTTCTTGGTTCTGAAGATAAGAAACGTCTCTCAGGAGACGCTGATATTATCAAATCTGCATTTGATATTCTTGAAGAGCAAGTTGATAAAGATGTTGTTGTTCGCCAAATGAGAGGCGCTTCTCTATCTGAAACACTTACTTTGGGGCCTGAAGCGAGAGTTGTTGATCTTGAAAAAGAAACTGGTCTCATTAATGCTCCTGAAACTGATAGCGAAGTTGAGCTTGAAAGAGTTAGTACTCTTTCTCTTGAAGCTTCTGAGCTAGAAGAGGCGCTTGATGATGCCTTTGCCAGACTTTCATTCGAACATGAGCTAAGTGAGCAAGATTCGGAAGAAGCCTTAGAAGAAAAGAAGAATTTTCTCGAAGAAGACTTTAATTTTGAGATCGATGAAACAACCATGGTTGATCAAGATATAAATGAACACATCATTAACGAAGCAAAAAAACTAGATTTAGACCTTAGTTTTTTAGATAGTGACAAAACAGATTCAGAAAAGTAAATAGATCTTCATTATAGTACAGATGGACTGCCGTGATGGCAGTCCTTCCAAACAAGGAAATACACATGCCTAAAGCAAAGCCAGAATCTTCTAGCGCTCCAATGCGCCTCCAAAAATTTATCGCTGACTGTGGTGTCACTTCAAGAAGAAAAGCCGAACAAATGATCGTGCAAGGTGAAGTGAAATTAAACGGACGTATCTGTCGAGAGCTGGGTACGAAAGTTGATCCAGAGACTGATGTGGTTGAAGTGGCAGGAACCATTTTAAATCTTCTCGCTGTTGAAAAAATTTATGTTCTTTTAAATAAACCAAGAGCAGTCATGACTACGGTTAGTGATCCTGAAGGACGCTCAACAGTGATTGATTATTGTAAAGGGATTGACGCTCGAATTTTCCCTGTTGGTCGTCTGGATTACCACTCAGAAGGATTATTGATTCTGACCAATGATGGTGAAATGGCCAATCTGATCATGCACCCTCGTTATGAAGTGACAAAAGTTTACGAAGTAAAAATCTTTGGAGCTGTGAACGAAGGAATTGTAGCAAAGCTTAGAAACGGTATGATGTTTCCTGAAGGTTTCGTGAAGCCCAAGTCCGTTCGTGTCGTTGAAACACTTCCCAATAAAACTTGGATTGAATTTAGACTTGCGGAAGGAAAAAATCGTGAAATTCGTCGTCTCTGTGAAGCTTGTGATTTGACTATTGATAAACTTCGTCGAGTTGCTATTGAAGGGTTAACTATTCAAGGACTGGCTCCAGGCAGTTATAGAATCATGACTAAGAATGAATTAATGAGAGCACTTGGAATTAATGCTGATGGAACGAAGAAGAATATGACTCCTACATTTGTTTCAGCCAAGAAAACGGTTGATGTAAAAGATAGAGTGGTGAGAAGAAAAGTTGGTGCGGATAGAGGAAACGAAAAGGGGCCAACAAAGCTTGCGAACGATCCTGCTTTTGCTCGTTATAGAAAAGAAACTTATAAGGAAACTATTCAAGAACAACGTGCTAAGGCAGCAGAAAGAGCAGCAGAGCGCGGAGAAGTTTTAGAGGAACCAAAATCGGCAGCACAAAAGAAAGCGGAGCAAATGAAAGAGCGTGGAGCTCTCCGTGGACCAGGAAGTATGCCATTTAAGAATGCGAAGAAACCAGCTCGCAAAAAAGTGGTCAAAAAAAGAACCGAGGACAAAGCCCCGGTTCGTAGAAATTCTAGAAAAAGTACTAGATAAAAAATTAGTTATCGAAATTCACAATCTTGGTGGAGGAGAGATTCTCCACCAGGTTATCCATGGCAAATTCAAGAGCCTGATCAGCATAATTAATATTGGTCATACCTTTAGCTGTTTCAGGAAAATGAGATTGCTTGATGGCACTGGCACAAACCTTCATTAATTCACTCGCACCTTCAAAATATTCAGTTTCATCCGGAGCGCTTAGCGCTTGGACTAACAATGTGTTCATGGTCTTTATCAAACGAACTTGAGCGGGAGATAATTCAGAAACGTCGAGTTTGATTTGGATTGTTTTGGTATCTTTTACTAAATTAGACATTGTTCCCCCGTGCCGGTTTTAAGAATGAAATCTTTGTTCTTATCGAGGGAAATCAAAAAAAACTGAGAAATTTAAGATGGAGTGAGATACTTTTTATATCAGAGCTAAACACTCTTTTACCATAGAGCTGATTCCTTGGAAGATTTCAGAGAGCTTGGCTTCATCATCCATGTAAGCTGGTGTGGTAACAATCTTACTCCAGCGATCGACCAAGCATTCACTGGTAGGCGTTTCCACATGATAATGCCCCCAAGATTCAATCACTTTCGTGGTCTCAGACTCCTTGCCAAGGGTAAGGCGAAGTCTCACTTCTTTTAAGGCCGCAGCCACAATCACGGGTGCAATACAGATGGCGCCTATGGGTTTTTGTGATTGATGGAATGCTTGAATTATCTTTTCAACTTTAGGGTGAACGATGGTTTTTTCTTGAGCGCTGGCAAAATCGCACAAATTTTTGGCAGCTCCAAAGCCACCGGGGAGCATTAGGCAATCAAAGCTATCAGGATTAAGGTCATCAAGTTTAGAGATATTTCCGCGGGCGATACGAGCCGACTCGATCAACTGATTGCGTTCTTGGTCTATGGATTTGCCTGTTAAACAGTTGGTGGTCTCCCTCTGTAACTCATCTAGAGCAAAGATCGAAACCTCTGCTTCTTTTACTGATAAGGCCCAAAGTAACCCCACAGATTCCCTGATTTCACTTCCGTCCTTATACCCAGATCCACAGAGGATAACGGCTACACGTTTCTTCATCACTTCTCCTAAAAATAACTGGACAACAGTCCTTCAAACCCATTATAGTGCATTCAGTTTAAAGATCTTACGATTCTTTTTTGACGCGGGATGGAGCAGTCTGGTAGCTCGTCGGGCTCATAACCCGAAGGCCGTTGGTTCAAATCCAACTCCCGCAACCAAAAATCGGTAAACGAACCGAAGCCAAATCTAAAATCACTAATCAACACAACCACTTAATAATCCATCTAAGCACCAAGCAATCAATGGCGAAACATTTCCTGAAATACCGGGAAATTTCGGGAGTATGCTACTTTTTTGCTACTCATTTGCTACTTGGTTTTGGGGAGAGTTGCTCGCGGGTTTTTTTAATAAAAGATTGAATTAATTTTTGGAATTCCGACAAGTATGAATAATTAATCATTATAAAGCCTATGAATAAAAAAATTCAAAATGCAGATAAAAAATATTTTAAACTTGAGAAAATAATTTCTCGTAAAGGTGGCGTAATTCTTTCTAAAAGAACAGAACGCATCACTGATAAAATACATATTAAGTGTCTTAAATGCGGCCATCATTGGTGGGCAGAACCTTATAATATATTTTCAGGGACTTGGTGTAAGCCTTGCTATTCAAAAAGAAGATCAAGTACACAACTTCATAAAACAATCGCGGATATGAATAAGCTTGCTAAGCTTCGTGGAGGCTCTAAGGCAAAATGTCTTTCGACCAAATATCAAGGAGCTCATGTTAATTTAAGTTGGTTTTGCCCTATTCATGGTGAATTTGAGATGAAGCCAAATAATGTTCGGATAAAATCTTGGTGCCAGAAGTGTTCATATGAGAAACGAGCCAATAAATATCCACATCGTCTAGACTTGGCTGAAGCAAAAGCTATTGCAAAAGACCGTGGTGGATGTTGCACGAGTACGAAATATAAAAACTCATCAACCAAATTAGATTGGAAATGCAAATACAATCATGAATGGTCAGCTTCTCTTAGCACTGTAAAAAAAGGGTTTTGGTGTTCAGAGTGTAGTGGTGGGCAGGGTGAAAATATAACTCGATTAATTCTCCAGTATTTATTTTTAGAAAAATTTCCAAAATCTAGACCAAGCTGGCTTTTGAATCCTAAAAGTGGTTATCCACTTGAGTTAGATGGATATTGTGAAAAACTACAATTAGCTTTTGAATACCAGGGTGAGCAACATTTAAAATTCTCTAAATTTTATCATAAATCTATGCAGGATTTTCAAAAGCTAAAGATTAGTGACAATTATAAATATCAAAAAGCAAATTCGAGGGGCGTAAAAATATTACTTATAAATCAGGTAAATTGCTTAGGAGAAGTTGAGCAATTTAAGTCTCAATTAAAAGAGCAATTAATTATTAATAAAGTTAATTTTAATAAAAAGAGATTGATGGATATAAAACTTTCACAATTAGAAATATTCTCACCTAATAATGATATCGCGATGGAGATACTTCAGATTAAGGTGAGGGAGTTCAATGGAAAAATTTTATCAAAACAATACATTGGGGGCTCTCACAAGATGAAATTTTTGTGTAATAAAGGTCATCCTTCATTTTCCTCTAAACCGAATAATGTCTTAGGTGGTAGTTGGTGTAAATTATGTGGACTAGAAAAAATAGGTGATTTGAAGCGTTTGTCCTTTGATGAAGTAAGAAAAACTTCAAGAGATAAAGGATTTAAATTTCTTTCAAATGATTACCAAAACGCTAGAACGATTTACAAGTTTGAGTGTCAAAAGTGTGGTCATGTGAAAAATTGTACTTTTGGCAATATATCCACAGGATCGGGTTGTCCAAAGTGTAAAAAAAATTTGAAGTATACTATTGAAGATTGCCAGAAAGCCGCTGAAAAACTTGGCGGAAAATGTTTGTCTTCTGTCTATAAAGGAGCAAGAACTCCTTTAAAATGGGAATGTGAATTTGGAGATAAATGGCCAGCGGCACCAAGTGGAATAATTAATCGACGTAGTTGGTGTCCCGATTGTGCAATTAGAAGACGGTCAAAAAAGTGAAATAATTTTTTTAGGCTTAAATACCTAAGTACAATTTCGGTGTGTCAAAAGCGATTTGACCGACATGCTTTTTTTTGAGGTGTTTGCTCCCGGTAAGTCCCCGGCGATAGCCGGAAAACCCCTGGCAAGCGGCCGGAAACTGCCCGGTAAGGATCAGTATTATTTTGTGTCCTCATATTAGCTGTTTTTGGTAAGTGTCCGGTTTTCTACCATCAAGTTTCTGGTAACTTGACTGAAAGCACCTCGCTTAATAGTATAACTATTGAATTATCTTACCGAATAGCTATGTGTTTAGTCTCCGGTAAGTCTCCGGTAAGTCTCCGGTAAGTCTCCGGTAAGTCTCCGGTAACTTAATTATTTTGGTCAGTGTTCGACGCTTTAAGTAAGCTTTGAGGAATTGGAATATGAACATAAATCCATTTAAGCCGGGGTCACCAGTGCCACCGGGCATTTTTGCAGGTCGAGTAAAAGAGATTGAGTTAATTTATAGAGCAGTTGTTCAAACATCCCACTTTTCACCTCAAAACATGTTAATTGTGGGAGAGAGAGGTATTGGTAAAACTTCTGTAGCAATTCTTTCAAAGGCAATTGCTTTAAAAAAAATTCCAACATTACAAGAATTTAAAAATCCCCTAATTACGGCATACTTTACAGTGCGTAAAAATACCCATCCAGCAATTGTAATTACTCAACTGATTGAAGAACTCGAGCAAGTTCTTGAGCCACATACGACAATACTAAGTATAGTAGGCAAGTATATCGAAGCTTTTACTAAAAGATTTAAAGGAATTTCTGTAAAAGGTATTTCTCTAGAAACTCATTCTGAAAAAAATCTAACTTCAGATGATATCTATTCAGAAGCAAGAAAAACATTAAGAAAGATTGCAGCGGCTTGTTTTAATCAGAATAATGGGGAAGGTAGAGCAATCTGCTTAATCATTGATGAGTTAGATCAAATGAGCGATGGCGAAAACTTTTCATCATTTTGGAAAACACTTCAAGAATTACTACTTGCAGATGATGTGAATAATCTCATGCTTATTTTTGTCGGAATGCCTGAAATGGTTACTTCTTTAAATAATGATCATGAATCTTTTTTAAGAACCTTTACACCGATTCAGCTTGATAAAATGAATGAAGAAGATGCAAGAAACGTTGTAGATAAAGCGCTAAGCAATACTGATAAAAGTATTTCTACGGATGCTTTGAATAAAATATTATATTACTCTGAAAGATATCCTCATTTGATTCAAGAAATAGGATACACTGCTTTTGAAGTTTCTAAAGAAAAAGAGATTTCACTAAGTGATGTAGAAGAAGGTGTTCATGGAAAACAAGATTTTAAAGGTTCTATTGAACGTTTAGGGGAATTGTTTTTTTCTAAAATGTATGATGAGGTTAAGAAAAGCGATAACTTTAAACAGATCTTAAAAATAGTTGCTAATAAGTCCGGTCTAAATCAAGACTGGGTCCCACGTCAGGCGATATTAGATAACTTTACGCTAAAGAAGACTTCTTGTGATTCCGCTATTAGAACATTAAAAGACAAAAATATTCTCGTTAAGAATCCGAACAAAGATGGTGAATATAGGCTATTTTCAAAAATGTTCCAGGTTTATATTTCAAAGATGTTAAATTAGTTTTATTCCATTTTTATCAGAATATATTTTTTAGAAAAACACCAAGACCATATATTTTCGATTTTGATATAGAAGTTTTAAATAAATGAGTAAGGGACCTTGTTGGTGTAATGCAGTACTTTGAAATAAACGAGCGTTTCTCCTTAAAAATTTAAATTGAGTTTGCGTTACCGCTTTTAGACTGGGGGCCAGTCTTGAAAAATATGATTAATTTTTATCAAGTACAATAATTTATTAAGTGGTTTCAACATTCTTTCGCCTAAAGAAAGTCTAGACATAAACCCTGTTGGAACTTTTTAAATATTTTCCAGTAATGATAATTATTTTAAGATTGTACCAACAATAATTTTTACTGCCTTTGCATTGTGTACAGTTATAATCAAGTTTTCCGATGCAATCACCTAGTGCAGCGTTTAAGTTCTAATGAAATCAAGGCTTAAGCCGATAAGAATGCAATGAGTATTTATCCTGTTCCTTTATGTCCGAAATGTTCGGCAAAATTGGTTCTTCGTTTAGCGAAGAAGGGGGTGAATAGTGGAAATGAATTCTGGGGTTGTCCAAAGTACCCAAAATGTAATGGAACACTTGATCTAACGAAAGAGCAAAAATTATTAAGAAAACAGCATTTAGAGAAAACAATAGTTAATAGTATGAATGATAAAAAATCAGATTTACCACCACCAATTCCTGAAAAAAGAACTGAGTTAACTGAAAAACAAAAAAAAGAACTGTCTCAATTAAGAGACAGATTGCTTAATTTAAGTTCTAGGAATCGCTCCGTAAAATTAAACAAACTTGATGCTAAATGGACTTTTGATTTAAGTTTACTAAATCCATTTAATGAAAATTTAGCAAACGAGCTGATTGAGTTTTGCTTAAAAAAAGAAGGTGAGATTGGGATCTTGCCGAAAGTTAAAAATGAAAAGGATGCCGAATATTTGCAGAAACTGTTCACAAGACTTAAACATCTTGAAAAGTCTGTAGATGAAATTCAAAGAGAAAAAGGATTATATGATTTATACATTGGATTCCCTTTTTTAACGGGAATTCCGAAAGGAACTGGAACTGTAATTCAGGCACCCATTTTTCTAATTCCAGTAAAATTAGAAAGAAAATCTCCTTTAAAGGGACAAATTAAATGGGTTTTAAGTGTAACAAAGGATAATCCTCCCGTTTTTAATAAAACTTTGTTTTTAACCTTATCAAAACTGTGCAATTTAAAAGTTAATCAAAGTCTTTTTGATGAAGAAATTCCGGATGAACTTTACGGAAATGAAACGATGGTTCAAAAAGTTCATGAATTGCTTAATGAGTATGGAATTATTAATCATGTTGCTGAGGATGCTAATGACACTGTTTTTGATAAAGTAATTGAATTTAAAAATGATGATATTGGAACACTCTTTCAGGATGGTAAACTTGAATTAAGGCAAAATGCCGTTCTTGGCCATTTTCCCCAATCAAACAGTAGTATTCAAAAAGATTACGATTCGTTTTTGTCAATGTCGCAAGAGGAATTAGAAGGGGTTGTAAGTTTTTTAGAAGAATATGATCATGATACAGAAGATAAAAAAAATGTATCGAGAGAAATTGGTGAAGATACAATTGAAAATCTAAGGACGATAGACCATCGGAGTGAAAAAAGTAATTTCTTTTTATTACCTTCTGATTCAAGCCAAGACAAAATTCTTTTAGAACTCGAAAATTCAAAAAATAAAGGTGTGGTCGTTTGGGGTCCTCCAGGAACTGGGAAATCGCAGACAATTGTAAATATTATAGGTGATTGCTTAGCTAAAAATAAAACGGTACTACTTGTTTCCCAAAAAAGAGCTGCACTTGACGTTGTTTTTGACAGAATTGGCAATAAAGGAATGGATAATCTACTTGGTCTAGTACATGACACAAAGGAAGATCGAAAAGAATTATATAAAAAACTTTCACAAGAAATATCGGAATTAAAAAGTGCAATTGGAAAACAAAAAAAGCTCTTAACTGACCCATCGATTGAAATCGAAAGCATTACTGGACAACTGAAAGATATTTCTAAAGCGTATTCTGATGATCAATTTGGAATTAGTCTTGGCGAATTGTATCGTTTACAAGGAGGGAATTCCAAAAGTAACGAACTTATTTTGGATGAAAGTTGGAAGAATTCAACGGTAGATGAAATAAGTGCTGCCGCTATGCAAATTTCAACTCTTCAGGGACATGGTTCAGTCCTTTCAAAAACTAAATACGATGATTTTAGAAAACCATTTATTCAAACTTACAGACAGGACATTGAAAGTTTTTCTAAGTTACTTAATGAAATCCTTGAAGGCAATTTATATAAAGAGGCAAGCTTCATACAAATTAATAGAGACGACTCTCTCGTTGTCAAAACAGAACGAATGAATGACTTCATATTTTCGTTTAAAGAGTATTCTCAATATACAAACCCATTAAAGTTCTTTTCGCCTCGTTGGTGGGCACTTCGAAAAAATATAAAAAATCATTATACCTTTTCTATATCATATCTAGAAGAATTGGCATTTAAGTCTTCGGATTTATTTAAAAGGATTCTTCATCCTCCTTTAGTCGAAAGCATTGTAAAAGAGATTAAAGAGGGCAAATTCAACGACCTTGAAATCATTTCCTTTAATTCATTTATTTTAAATCAATTTGACCAAATTAAAGGCTTTGATCATGATTTCAATAAACTTCAATCGAGCTTAAGAAAAATAATTGTTGAATTAGATAAACTTACAAGTGATGGAAAAATTTCCCCCGATGAAAATTGGGGAAATTATTTTCGAAATGCAGTATATAGCTTATGGATAAAAGAACTAGAAAGTAAGCACCCAATTATAACACAAATTCGCTCAGGTCGCGTTGAAGCCTTAAGGCTGAGATTAAACGAACTACTTGAGATGAAAATTGAATATAGTGTTCAGAAACTCAAAGAACAGTATAGGGATATTCAAAATGTTAAATTCCTACGTGATGTTGAAAATGATATAAATAAACAGAGGAACGTTCCTTCGTTAAGAAAGCTCAATGAGAAATTTGTTGAGAGCGAAGAATATAGATTATTACTTCCTGTTTGGCTTTCGTCCCCTGAATCAGTCTCTGATATGTTCCCTCTTAAAAAAGGGATGTTCGATGTTGTTATATTTGATGAAGCTTCTCAGTGCACAGTAGAACACGGTTTGCCCGCAATTTTTCGTGGTAAACAAATTGTCATTGCTGGAGACGAAAAGCAGCTTCCACCATCTCATTTTTTTGAAGCAGCGACGATGGATGAAGATGAAGACGACGATTCGTTTGCAACGATAGAGCCTAGTCTTTTAACATTGGCCAAAAAGAATCTTCATTTTCAATCACAAATGCTTGAATGGCACTATCGAAGTAAGCACCAAGAATTGATTTCTTTTTCTAATCAACAATTTTATGAAGGAAGAATGAAGGTTGCTCCGAACGTAATTCCATTTAAAAAGGGGAATAAACCAGCAATTGAATGGATTCAAACAGAAGGTTTTTGGTCAAATCGTTGCAATGAATTAGAAGCAAATGAAGTAGTTCGCCGATTTAGACATAACTTAGAAATAACTAACACCCCAACAATTGGAATTATAACTTTCAATCTTATGCAAAAGGAATTAATTGAGGAAAAAATTGAAAACCTTGAAGTAAATGACCCTGAATTCGCCGCTCTTTTAGATAAAGATAAAAATAGAACTGATGAAAAAGGTAAACAACTTGATAGGCGATATTTCGTTAAAAATATTGAAAATGTTCAAGGAGATGAAAGAGATGTAATTATATTCTCCATTGGTTATGCAAGAACTGAACCTGGAGGCAGAGTATATCAGCGATTTGGTCCAATCGGAACTGCGGGAGGGGAAAATAGATTGAACGTCGCTGTAACAAGAGCAATTCAAAAAATTGAGATTGTGTGTTCAATTAATCCTGAAACTGATCTTGATACGTCACTGGCAAAAAATCCAGGACCGAAGATTTTAAAAAATTATTTATGTTTCGCTAAGGCTGTTGCTAATGAAGACTTTGAAAAAGTTGATAGGATATTAAAGGAAATTAATCCCAATCTTAAGTCCCAAGGTAATACAGGGAAACTAATTTTTGACAGTCCTTTCGAAGAAGAGGTTTATGAAGAACTAAGAAAGCACGGATATGAGATTCACACACAAGTTGGGCAGAGTGGATTTCGAATTGATCAAGCAGTCGTTCACCCTAATAATAAAGATCGTTATATTTTAGGTATTGAGTGTGACGGAGCAATGTTTCATTCGGGTGTTTCAATCCGAGAAAGAGATGTATTTAGGCAGAGGTTTCTAGAAAGCAGAGGATGGGTAATACACCGAATCTGGAGTACTAATTGGTGGCATGATAAACGCAAAGAGATAGATCGTGTCCTACAATTATTAAGATCTTTAGCGAATAAAAAATAAAAATTCTCTATATTTTTATTGGGCCAATAGATATTTTTATCTAATGATTCGATAAATTTATCTGGCCGTTCGATAAATATATCGAGTTTTTAAGCACAAAACTTGGTGTGCAACGAGTCTTCTCCCTAATTTCACGAAATTTCATTCCATTCTCTATCTTGGCCCAATTCTTGGAAAGTATTTCTCCCACAAAGGGTCTGCAGCGGTTGTGGAATCCAAAAAAGGGAGAGCTATGGTTTTTAAAATCAGGAAATTTTTCACGCAAAAATGGGCAGAGAAGTTTGAGAAGTTGGAGAACTTTAAAAATTTGAGTCCGCCAACCCCTCGCTATTAATTATGAATTTAGGAGGTCGCTTCTGACTCCCTCTCTTTCACGTATGTTTCAGAGATGGAGTCAGAAGCTAGGAGTTTTGTTTTTGAGCGAGGGGTTGGCGGAATTACAAGGAGTGAGGAAATGGAGACGACGGAATTAGTTATTGAGAATGAGAGAGAAATAAAAAGAGGTGAGCAGACGAAGTTTGTTTTGGATTTGAGAAGCGATAAAAAAGAACGAGATAAGATTTTAAAAATTTTAGAGGAAGCGAATAATAAGGACTATGGCCGTGAGGTAACGATTAAAGACCTTGTTTTATTATTGTTCACTAAACTAACCCCCAAAGACATCGAGAAATTAAAAGAAGGTTCTGTCACCGAAATGGAAAAGGTTTTCAGGATGTTAAAAGATTACAATCAAAAAAATGGAACTAATCTGAGACTGAGTGAATTTTTGGTCATGAAACTTTCTTAAATTTTGATTTGGAGGTAATATGAGCAAGGACGGACAAGCGATGGGGCTTGATTCACTAGAGTTCTTTGGCATTCAAAAAAAACGCGAGTGGCTCTCTACAGACGAAGTAGCGAACTATCTGGGAATATCTTCCAACGCTGTAAGGATCATGGTTCACCGTGGTCAAATTCAAACTTACAAGTTCGGAAGACGTTTAAGATTTCGCTTCAAAGATTGCTTGGTGCTAATCACTAAAAAAGGAGTGTAACCATGTCAATCAAATCGTATGAAGAGAATGGAAAGAAATTTTACGAGGTCTATGTTAACGGATTCGACTCTCTCAAGCGTCGTGTACAACGCCGCAAGCGAGGTATCGATACCCTTAGAAAAGCAGAAACAACGGAGTTTGAGTTCAAGCGAGAAATCGCCAAGCTAAAAGAAGAAGCGGTTCCGTATCGCTGGCACGAATGGTTTGACGAGTGCATGAAACAAATGAAGTTAGAGCTTAAGCCTTCGACCATCTACAACTATCAGAAGCAGATTAGAAAATGGGTTCATCCTCATTGGCACATGATCGAGATCAACAAGATCACAAAGTCTGATGTGCATGAAATGATTTTTGATAAATGCTCCACGATGATTTCTGCCGGCAATAGAAAGAGTATGCTCAAAATGCTGAAACGTCTTTTTGCTAGAGCAGTAGAAGAAGGTGTTCTCGTCCGCAATCCCTGTGTTGGTCTTCAAGTCAAAGCACCTGAGATAGAACAAAAAGTTTTAACCTCAACCGAAGTTGAAATCTTTTTGACCCAAGCGAGGATCACCAATCATCGCTTCTATCCTATCTGGGTGATGGCACTGATGACGGGCATGAGATCGGGCGAACTGTTTGCTCTTAAGTGGACCGATATTGATCTTGATGGGAAAACCATTATCGTCGCAAGACAATGGACGAATAAGAATGGCATTGGCCCAACTAAAACTCAACGGAGCCGAATTGTTCCGATCTCAAGTGATCTCGAGATTTTCTTGAAAGAGCTTAAGCTCTCTTTCGGAAGTCAGCGGGAAACTGTCCTCCCACAATTAATCGAGTGGGAGAACGGAGAACAGGCACAGATAACAAGACAGTTTTGTAAGGTCATTGGTATTACGCCCATAAAGTTTCACGACCTGAGAGCAACTTTCATCACAAACCTTCTGGCCCGTGGGGAATCTTTAGCACGAGTTATGTCCATGGTTGGGCATAGTCAGCTTAAGACGACTAACGGTTATCTTAGAAAGGCAGGTGTTGAGGTTCAAGGGGGAACGGAAAAATTGGGGTATTCACTACCAAGCTCAAGTGAAGGGAGGGTTTTATCCATCAAAAAGGATGCATAAACTCCCCTGATACGGAGCATGACAATGAGAAATTAGAGTAGTACTATTTTTTGCTACGAGTGGTTTTATATTTAAAAGATTGCAGGGGCTTGGGTAACACTGGGCCCTTGCAACCAAATTTCGGTGCCTATTTTCAATCAAATTTGAAAATAGGCAGCCGAAAAAAACAACTCATCAAAATCAATCAAAAATCACTAAAACCACAGGGGAAAAGTAATAAACTTTTTCGAGTTTTTCTGATTTTTCGAGGTCACTGGAAGTCACGCAAAAGACACCTACGTGGATGCCCAATGTACTCCCGGAGGATGCCTGAACGAACTTTCTCATAAAAAATGCATGCCTAAAAATTGCGGGCATCCATAGCGTTGCAAGAGTCGAAATTTAAAAGGGTTTTTCCTTCCCTCTAGGTAAGTGCACTGCTCTACCTAGAGGGAAAACTTAAAAACCTACGATTCAGATTTTGGATCGTAAATTTGAAAGGTCGTCTTTATGAAATCACTTATTTCAATCGCAATAACTCTAGCTTTTGCAGCTGTTGCTTCAGGAAATTTACCTAAGATTCTTTTCCAGGTTCGCAAAGCTCAGATTCAGTTGATTAAAGAATCTCAGGCTTCGAAATGGCCGAAGGCGATGACGTTGCCTAGCAGGTAGAAATTCAAAGTTTAAACGTGCAAGAGCTTCCTTTAAAATTCAAAGTAAGTAACTTGGATAAATCGTCATGTGTTTTATCTATCGTCATTTCGTAATGATCATACTCCCAGCAATCACGATAGGTGTCATACTGATCACCACTACAAGAAACAAAATAAGAAGAATACTTCAAAGAGTATGGGCTAATGTTCTCTAAAATTTGCCTGCTATAGGAGAATTCTACCGAAACATGATCGCGATTACTGTTTCGGTAGATAAGCTCCAGAGTTGTTGCAGTTGGCGTTGATTTTAGTTGAACTTCGCAGTATTCCACTGAATTGTGAGAATAAGATCTCCCCGAAAATCTTTTAAAGATAATTTTCTGATTGCTAGCAATGTTAAGTACAGAAAGAACATTGTTTCGAAATGCTTCATATCGAATCATGCGCCCATCTGCATGCGCCAATGTTGAAGCACATAATGCCACCATAAAAATAAAAAATAATCTTGTCATAAATCTCTCCTTTATTATTTGATAATTTGAACCGCTTGACCTTTAACTTCAAAAGATTCTAAAAATGAATTTTCAGTATCGGTTTTGATCTCTTTAAAAAACTTTTGCATATGGGCAGACTTCTCTTTGTGGTCGACTAGCATGGCCTCTTTGCTCTTCCAGATTTCATGAAATTCGAAACGATTAGTCTCCTTGCCTTTGTCATCTATGACTTGGTAACCATAGTAAGTAATGCAACCGACTTCTTTGCGAGTTGGTTCAATAATTCTAGAAACAGCCTTTTTGAATTCCTTAAGTTTCTCTGGTTTGATGACTAAAATAGCTGATCCTTGCCAAACTGTGTCCGCATGCCCGGTTAATGCCATGATGATCCCCATTGTAATAATTGTGTTTTTTAATGTTTTCATTCTTTTCTCCATCGGATGAGCGCTAGATTTACAATGGTTGAAAAGTTCTGTATATCAGTATAGCTAGAACAATGTTATAAGGATTTTCCGAATATGGTGACTCTTGATCGACTAAAATATTTTGTTGAAGTGGCCACAACCGAACACGTGGGGAATGCTGCCAAACTCTTGGCCGTTAGCCCAAGTGTCGTCAGTGCTGCCATTCGCGAGCTCGAACAAGATTTTAATTGCGATTTATTTATTCGAGAGAAGCAAAGAATCAGGCTGTCTGATCGCGGAGAAATACTTTTAGAAAAAGCCAAAGAAATTCTAAACACCACACAGAAGCTTTATTCTGAAGTTGGAAACAGAGACATTCAACTAAAAGGGCATTACAGAATTGGAGCAAGCCACTTTCTGATGCAGGAATATTTGATCCCCGCATTTATTGAAATCCAAAAAGATCATCCTGGTCTTACCGTCGAGTTCATTTCATTGGATACAGGTGTTGCTATTTCGAGATTATTGCAAGGAGAACTGGATGCTGCCCTCGTCTTTAGATCATCTAACTACCATGAATTGGATGAAACGGTACTTCATCATGGAAAATTCCAAATTGCCGTTAAAAAGAACCACCCGATCTTAAAGGCTTCTAGTAAAATGACACCCAAACAACTGAATGAACTACCAGCTATTACATTTAGAACTTCGGTTGGACCAAATTTCTGGGAGAATCATCCGGCATTTAAATCGGTTGAGGTAATGCCTAGGCACACTTTCTTTTATGAGGATACTCAAACGGCACTTCAACTATTGTCTACTACAAACGGCTGGGCATTTTTACCCGACAAGGTCGTTACTAAAGATAAACGAATTCAAAAGCTGTCCCTTTCTAAAGAATTGAACGCACCAGTGAATATCTCTTTCATCAAAAAGAAAGGCCACTCATCGAATAGCTTCATAGATAAACTGAGAGATGTCTTAAAGACTAAGATTTAAGGAAGCTCGTTGGTTCTATAACCCTTTCAGTTTGTGTATTGGTGGTCAATCGGCTCAAAAGCCGGAAAATGCCGCTTGGATGCTCTGCAAAGTAAATAATTGCATGTACTTAGGACAGGACGATGCAACCAATTTCAAATAACCTTTTCATTATGACCACCCAAAAAATTACTCATTAATTCACACTCTTAAGTGTGGAGGTATATTGAGCAATTTGGACCTTCATATAGGATTTGAACTATTCCATCTGAAGATTTTTCTTTAAAAAATTGCTATTCTTTCTTCATAGTCTATTCTCAGTTTGAAGGGTGATTACATAATAAAGCCTGGAGCGACCCATGGCCTAATTCAAGGTGCATACAAACTGAAATTTTGATCAATAAGGAACGGTTGTGAATAACAATGAATTTAAAAAAATAGCTGATTATGTGATGCCTGAAATGGATATTTTTCCAAGCGATATGGCGATCCTTTTTGGAACCAGACATGGAGTAAAAGAATTTTGTGATGAGACTTTGGCGTTATGGAATAAAAACCTTTTCCAAAGATTGCTAATTTCTGGCGGCTGTACGCTGGGAATCGAAAAGTCTGAAGCAGAAATCATCAAGTCAGAACTTGTTTTAATGGGGATGCCAGAGGATAAAATAATTTTAGAGGATAAATCAACCAATACGGGCGAAAATGTTATTTTCTCAAAAATGGTGGTAGAAAAAAAAATTGGTAAAGATGTAATTAAATCCGTATTAGGTATTGGAAAGATTTCTTCCTCAAGACGTTATCTCATGACTCTTGAAAGACATTGGCCTGAAGTGTCTAAGTCTATTTACCCGATAAATTATTTTAGTGTTTCTAGAAATGATTGGCATACTCACGAAGAGTTTCGAAGAAGGGTACTTTTAGAGTGGGAAAAAATACCAGGGTATATTGAAAAAGGATTTTTGGCCGAAGTAAAAATACAGGATTTTCCATAATATGATCGATGCAGTTGGGATTTTACAAGGTTTTCTTCTTTCCTTGTTTGTTTTCCAGTGTAGTGACAAAGAAAAATGTTAATTATGTTCTTTTGAAATTTGCTATCTCTGAAGATTCAAACACTAAGGTTTTAATTTCTTCAACACGGATTTTTGATGGATCTTTTTTTGAAATAATAATTTGAAAATTAAAAACGAAAGATTTGTGGTTTTCAAAACTATTAATTGATTTTGGATTCAATATAGGGATGCAAGTACCATTTGATCTGGCTGATGGGGTTAAAAGCGCATCCACTGAGTTTTTGGAACATTGACCTCCTAGAGACTGACATGTGACATACGATTCTTTCGTAATCTCATCTTTGAGTTCACCTGTATTTGTTAGATCAATTAAATTGCCCTTGAAACCAATTCGAATCATCTTTCGATCTCGAATAAAATAGTCTTCTTTCATTGCTTTTTTTCTGTCATGGAAATCATTTAAAGTATGAAAGAGCACTTCTTTGATTGAGGTCTCGATTTCCAAGGCTGCATAAAACACACCATAACCATGGCCATCACCATATCTACCTATGCCATACTTTCCATCATTTTTAGAAGTAAAGGGTCGTAAAAAATCTTCTCTTAATATCTCAGGGAATGCTTGAGCATATTTAAAAGGTCTCGACGTATAATTATTATCTTTTTGAATTCCGCTAAATCCATCAATTAATGACCTAACATCATCTTGTTCTTGTTCATCTTCGAGTAAGTCATCCAAAAGATTCTGAGGAGGTAAAACGGTATAATAATTTCTGAAAACTTCATCTTTTGAAACATATTCAATTTTAAGATCAAATTCTTTTTTGAGATTTTCACAGAAAAACTTCATTAAGCGGCAGCTCGCTTATAGTCTAAATAATTTCGAATACTCATGAGGGCGATAAAAGATTTATACCCACTTTCTTTTAAAATTTGAATTGGACTTTTATTATCAAACTCAGGTGTTTTAGTTTTTATCCAACTATACACAAGACTCGAATTGTGAGGATACATAACCCTAAGAGACCAATGAATACTTAGCATGTGGGATGCTCGTAAAACAATATCAGTTTCTCCTTCAGGAAAACTCAATGAAGTTTTGTATTTCTTTAATGTTTTCGGATCAAAGTTTTTTCCTAAGATTGCATGAAGATCTGAGTTATTTAATTCATATTTTTCTACGAGCTTCCAAAATGCTTTTGCTAAGCTCTTTATTTGTGATTTGGTGAATTTGGCATCTTTTAACACTTCTTCATTTATTTCCATAAAAACCTCTCTAAGTTCCTTATCGGTATTTTATAGGAAAAATCCATTCAAACCAATAGGTAAAATTTTCTTATTTAAAATCAACATGTTAGAGTAGGTAATTTTCCCTTTGTTAACATAGTGCCACAAATACTGGCAAAATTGTAATTCTCCTTATTAAATGAGTTATTTCGGATCTGCTAGAAGGATGGCCCGTCCCCATGTGGATGCTCTTGAATCTTTAATTAAATGAAGTTGTGCTAGTTGAACAGCCTTAAGGATTCTTGGAAGTTGTCCAGTAGAGACCGCAATCATTGCAAGTAATGCCGCTAAATTAGTTAATTTTGAAATTCCCATTTTATTTCTCCTCTTTTTTATTTTGTTGTTGATGGCGTTCAATAATGAAACCGACGACCACCTGGCTCCATGCCTTTGCCTTACGTGGTTTAATATTTTGGTTATTTAGCTCTCTAGCTATGGCACCATGGCTTTTTCCACTTTTCCAAAGTTCTATAATAATCTGGATAACTTCTTGTTCGCGACTGTCAGGTTTGAGAGTTCCCTTGGACAGATAATATCCATAAGGGGCATTTCTAATGGCCGGCTTTGGCCAAATATAATTTTTCTGTGACCAGTCATACTTTTCCCGTGGTTTTCGAGTATGGGGACGTAGGGCGACGCCACCTGAGATTAATGTCTCTCGAATAGTTGATTTAGGAATTTTGAGTTCTCGTGAAATCGCTTGGAGTGAGTAGCCTTTTTCGTATAACTCGGAGCTTCTTTTGAATATTCCCTCGCGAGAGATACCATAACAGCTTATGATATCATGAGGATAGCGAGGGTGGTTTATTGGGGGCTTACCGCAACCAAATTTATAACTTAAAATAAAATATAAGCCACCCCAAGGGTGGCTTTTTTATTTTAAGTTATAAATTTGGTTATATGACTTCGATCTCATCCAATTGTCTCGAGCCAAGCTAGTGGCGAAGGTCGATGGTTCACTTCCCCCAAAAAATCGCGAAAGCGATTTTTACAGTGAAACATGCAAGTTTTTGCGATGGACTTCGCTGAAGCGAGTTGGGGGAAGCAACTCCCGCAACCAAAATTCGGATCCGGTTTTCACATAAATTGAAAACCGGCTGACGAGACAAGACCTTCCAAAATAAATCATCAAAATCAAAGTCAAATAACTAAAAACAAATGTGAAACGTAACAAGCCGTTTAATATTTTTTACTGATCGAAGGTAACGAGAAGTCGCGCCAAAGCCACCTACTTGGCTACCATTTGTGCTACTTTTTTTAAGCGTCACAGGACTTTCTCACTTTTCGTGCTACCAAAATTGTTGGTAGTACAGACCCAAAATCTAAGTTTCTAGAGAAGGTTTTTAACTAATGAAAGGACGTTTTTATGAAATCATTAATCGCAATTGCAGCTACCGTAGCCTATCTCGCTGTAGCTTCTGGTAAGCTGCCTTGAATTCTATGGCAGGTTCGAAAGGCTCAGATTCAACTGATTATGGAATCACAAGCATTGAAGTGCCCAAAGGCGATGACTTTGCCTAGTAGATAGGATACTTTTTTATTATGAAAAACATTAAGCCCAAAAAACTACAAGTTGGTCAGAACATTGGGATCATCGCTCTCTCAACACCTGCAACTTTGAAGAAAGAAATGCGTGAAAGAGCTTATTCAAAAATTCGAGAACTATTCGGATTTAATATTATTGAAGCTCCAAATCTAGACACAGTGACCGCTCATACTGCTGGCACGATTAAAGATAGAACTAAATCACTTCATGATTTTTTCAAACGTAAAGATATCCACGCAATCATGTCGTTCTGGGGTGGATTCAATACCCACCAAATATTGGAATATTTAGATTACGACCTAATTAAGAAAAATCCAAAAATCTTAATAGGTTATTCGGACACCACAACACTTTTGTCTGCAATTCATCACAAGACTGGTTTGATCACTTTTAATGGCCCAGCAGTGATTACGTTTGCCAAGCCTATTCTTCCTTTCGAGACTTTGGAAACATTCACTGCACTTCTTATGAAAGGTCTTGAGAATTACACTTATCCGGTTTCTAAAAAATTTTCTGATAACCAGTGGTGGACGGAAGATAAAATGTATTTTGATCAAAATGAAGGGTTAAAAACTTTTTCAAAAGGTAAAGCTGCTGGAACGATAGTAGGTGGAAATATAGGTACACTTTTACTTTTAGCAGGAACACCTTATTGGCCAAATATGAAAGGAAAAATTCTTTTTGTCGAAGACGACGAAGCGGAAAATCCTAAAACCATTGACCGTTTTTTCACCCAACTAAGACACATGGGAGTCTTTAAGCAAATTAAAGGAATGGTTGTCGGTCGTTTCTCGCGCAGTGTAGGTTTTTCTGAGTCTGATAGTTTGCATATGATCTTAAAAGATGCCTTAAAGGGATATAAATTTCCGGTCATTACAGAATTCGACATGGGGCATACTGATCCTGTCGCAACAATACCGATTGGAGCTAAAGTTGAGATTGATGCGACAAAGTTATCCATTAAAATTTTAGAATCAGTGGTTAAATAAATTTATAAATGTAGCTCGTTGGTTCACTTCCCCCAACCAATTTCAATTAACCTTTTCATAATGACTTCATTAAAAAAACTCCTAGAAGATCATTCTCTTATAGTGCGGTGGTATGTTGGGTAACTTGGTCACCAATTACGATTTGAAGCATAAATTCCAGTTTTGTAGACAAAATTTTAATTCTTTCCTAGGATCAGGAAATGGAAAATCTAAGTTTAAAGTTAGAAAAATGTTTAAAATCTCTCGCTTTAACCACCGACCTCATTTTCATAAAACAAAATGGTGAGGTATTGGAGCGCGAAAATTATCTCGTGGTAAAACATGCGAACCCCAATTTTTTCTGGGGGAATCTTCTTATTTTTAAGAAGGCACCAGTCGCAGGGGATTTGGATACTTGGGTTGGGATTTTTAAAAAAGAATTTACTCATCCTGACATTTCTCATCAAACTTTTACTTGGGATGAAGAGGTTATTGGCGAGATTGACCAATTTGATAAAGCAGGATTTAAGCTTGAGAAGAATATTATACTAACGGCCAATAGAAATCAGATTAAGCTTCCTTTCAAAAACAATTCTGAAGTTGAGATTGTCCCTCTGAAAACGAAGAGTGATTGGAGTTCTGTGATTGAAATGCAATCTGCAACTTCTCCTCAATACAAAAACTTCTACGAGAAACAAGCGATTTTTTATCAAAAAATGGTGGATCAAAAATTGGGTCTTTGGTTTGGTGCTTACCTCAATGGAGAAATCGTCGCGAGTCTAGGACTTTTCACAGAAGGGTCCACTGGACGATTTCAGATAGTTTGTACTCATCCTGATTATCAGAGGCGTGGGATCTGTGGAACGTTAGTTTATGAGGTTTCCAAGTATGCTTTCGAAAATATGGGTATTGAAATTTTAGTTATGGTTGCCGACGAAGAGTATCATGCTGCCAAAGTTTATGAATCAGTAGGATTTGTTCCTAAGGAGAAAACGTATGGGGTTTGCCATTGGGAAAAGTCCAAATGCTCAATATAGGTGTCGCTCAGACAAAAAACACAAATGATTATCAATCAAATTTTATTCAGATATTTGATTTCCTAAAACGTTTTGAACAAACAAATGTCGATCTTATTCTTTTTCCTGAATGTTCTCTCTCTGGATTCACTAGTAAAAACAAAGACTGCACACTAGATCTCTTAGAGCAATACTTTGAGCCAATAGAAGCCTGGAGTGTACTGAATAACAAGACCGTTATTTTACCCACTGCTATCGTTGAAGATAAAATTTATAACTCAGGATATGTTTTCTCAAGAGGGAATCGTAGTCGGTTTTATAAACATGGTTTGACTAAATCAGAGCAGAATTATTTTTCAGTTCCCAATTCAATTCCTTCCAAAATTTATGAATTGAATGGGTATCGATTTGCACTTCTTATTTGTTTTGAAGCTCAGCTAGATCCATATAGTTACTTCAAAGCTGGAGAAGTTGATTTTATTTTATGGCCAGGATACTGGGGTTGGACTTTGAATGATAATTGGAGCGCCTTTAAAAATGGCAGTGAAGAAAATCTAGTTTTTAAAAATATGCAGCAATGGAAAGTCCCATTAATTCAAGCGAATTTTTCCCGTAATGGAGATGGACTACCAAATCCTGGGCCACAAGGGTTAAGCGTTGTCGTTGATCACAATAATGAGTTAATATGGCGGGGAGATTTCGAAGCAGAGTCTGCATTTATAGTGACTCTAGATAAAAAGAGTGTGAAAGCAGTCGAATTTATTTGTTAACGGGTAGAGAATGACCTGTCCCCAATTCGAACTTTGTAAAATCTAGGTTCCAAGAACTTTTGGTTTAGAAAAGTTTAATAACTAGTTGGCTTTCCAGCGGTTTTATCGAAATCATTTAAAGCCACTGCAAGAGTATCTTGATGATAATCTTGATCCCACTGCATCGGGACGAATTGATCTAGCATAAGCGGTTCTCCTGAAACAATTTTGCCTTCTTCATCAACGGAGAGTGTAACCGCTACATCTTGTGAAACTATTAAATCTTTATCTAATTCTGATCTTTGTGGTGAAATTTTCAGTTTAAATCCTGAGGTTGAATTATTATCTTTAATCGCATCAATTCTCAAACGAGAGAAGGCCGTGTCGGCGGCTTGAGATACTCCATAAAGTTTTGCTTTGAGATATTTTTTTAAAGTAAAAACAACAGCATCACAAGTTGATACACATGAATCATTTAACAAGATACTAACTTTACCTGTAAATTGATGGGCGTCTGGGTGAAACAAGACTTCATCACACGGCTTGTTTGGATCAGCACAAAACATTGGAGTTGCCTTAGAAAATTCTCCACTCTTTATCTTGGCCCATTCACCACTTTTTACATATTTTTGGAACCAAAGTTCCTGAGCAGGGTCTTCATTCATCATTGAATGCCTAAGATTTTGATCTTCAATTTCAGGAAACTTTTTAAATTTTACAAACTGTTCTTGAAAAGGCTCACGTAGAAGGATTTTGTAATAATCAATTGGTTCATTGCCACCACCATTATCAATCAGATCAACAATTAAATGTTTTATCGAACCTGATTTAGGAATCCAAACAGTTTTGAGCGCCTCAGTCTCTTGTTTCATCGTTTGAATTGGGCTTTTTGGATCAACTCTATTGCCACGTCGGTATTGGAATGAACTGATTCTTAAAATTATTGTTGTGGGATCATCAATCTTTTGAAAGAGACATGCAAAATAACCCTTATGAATTAGTTTAAAACCCGGAAAATGTTTCTCTGATTTCCAATCACACTGCCGACGCTCATAACGTAATGAGGTCGTTCCTTCCGGCATCTTAAATGTGACGGGGATATCGATTTTATTTTTATCTTTAATAAAGGAATAAACGAGAGGTCCACCTTTCCAGGAAAGAATTCCACTGAGCAAATTTTCTTCTAACATGCGATCGCAAGTGTTGCGCAAGGCCCACTTACAAAAAAGAAAGTTTTCCTCCTGCCATTTCCTGAGAGCAACTCCATTGATCGCAGTTAGTTCAGCACCTTCCCAGTTTTTATTAAGTTCGTCTTTGTCAGCTATATATTGAAGTACTGTTTTGGTTTTTGTCGGAGTTAATATTTCAACAGCTAACATGATATCGGAAGCTGCCACTCCATTCGGTCCTGGAATAGATATTTCACGGTTAAGTTTATCTGGGAAACTTACATGAGTATGAATATTTGAGTAAGTAGCATTGAGCCTAGAAAAAGTTCTATAAAAATCAAATTTGGTTTTATTTTTTAATGCTTCGTCGGCAATTTGATTAGTGGTCTTAATAAATGATTCGTTTCTACTACTCCTAGGAATTAATCCTTCACCATCTAACCTAATTACTTCTTCACGAATAGCGAGGACGAGATCTTTTTGGAGTTTGGGAGAAGGATAATCTGGAGATTGTTTAGCTATATAGGCGCAACCAAAACAAGTGATGATTATCATTGTAAATAAGAATCTATCTAATTTCATAAAATGAAGCTAACACATTTGCCCCATCCTTTAAAGTTTAACATGTCTAGCTTTTGTTCCTTGTGAAAAATATGTATTCATAATAAAAATATCTATGAGCGTATCTCGCAAATTAAAAGAAAAGTTCGAAAGTTTTAGCCCAGAAGATAGTGACCGCATCGTTAGGATGGGGTGGGAAGATCGTACCAGCTATCGCGCCATTGAATGGCAGTTTGGTTTAACTCCCTCTGATCTAGTCCATTTTATGCGTTTCATTTTAGATCACAGTAGTTTTAAAAGATGGCGCAGAAGAGTTTTTGAGCAAGGGAAACTAAAAAATTCACCTCACAGGGATTTCCGCTTCAAGTCTAAGTCTCAGAGAATTGACGGAAGTACTAAGAATTACAAATAATCCTTCCATTTAAGAGTATAATATTCTGATAGTTGAGGGTTTTAATGTGAACTATTTTCTTATTCCTGGAAATCCACCGGCAGTTCATTTCTATGAGCTGTGGCAAAAAGAAATCATGGCTTCAGATCCTAAAGCAGAGGCAACTGTCTGCTCATATCCCTTGCTTCCAAAAAACTCTAATTCGAAAAAGGCTATCGATGATGTTTTAAAATATCATGAAGAACAGTTCAATCATTTTCAGCAAAAAGTATCGTCTCCCGTTACTATCATTGGTCATTCCTTGGGTGGGAATTTTGCTCTAAGATTGCTTAATCGAAATCATAAATTGATTGAGAAAGTGATTCTTCTCCATCCTTTTTTAAGGGCGCCAGATATCAAAGGGAAAATTATTTTAAAAACGGTTGCGGCGCTTTATCCATATGAAAATTTTCAGAAAAATATTATTAAAAAGAGAAAATTGTTAGAATATCTTTCTGCGGAACTCCCTCATGTCAGCAATGATGAGATAGAAAAGTCATTTCACCTTGCTTATCATGAACATAAAATCATTGCCCCTGATAAGACACCTCTGATGATTGACCATGAATTTCGCGATAAAGTTTCAGTCTTTTTTAAGCGTCAAGATATTTGGTGTACTGACGCTGTCATTAAAGATCTCAAACGACAAGTTTCTCTTTTTGAATGTACCGAGCCTCATGGATTTGTGACGGAAGAGAAATATCGAAATAGTCTCTTTTTAAAAATCAAACTTCAATTGAGCTAAGAACTAATTTGATTTATTGCGTAATTGAACATTTTCGATGAATGGAAACTTAGGGAGAGCCAATAGCTTCCTTTAAATCGTTATAATGTTCAAAAAATAATTAATGTGCTTAAGAAACAACAAGTTTATTGGCTTGATATAAAATAAGATTAATAAAATTTGGTCAGTTTGATATACCATAATTTAAGTTGCCCCTTAGAACAAATAAACTTTATACGTTTCTTGATAAAAATCATTAAAATTTTTAAGTCAAAATGTTTTGCTCTCTGATATTCTCCCTTTATGAAAAAACTTTTTTTAATTATTTTTCTCTTTCATAGCTTTTCTATCTTCGCTCAAAATCTTCAGTTGAGTGATTTGGGAATATCTGATGAAAACAAACAAGACTTAAAACTTGAATCTGATCTCATCGTTAGAGGTCATAAACTTTATACACACCAAGTTTTGGGTTTAATTACTTCTGGTTTGATGGTGGCGTCGTTGGCTTCCGCTGAGATGGTAAGATCAAATAATGCCCATCAAATTCTTGGAATGGCGACTGCCGCTACCTACTGGACTACATTTTATTTTGCTCAAACTGCACCAAAACCAATCGATAAACCTACCAAGGGTTGGAATATAAAAATCCATAAAGCTTCTCAGTGGATTCATGCTCCGTTAATGTTTATTACTCCGATTGTAGGCTTAATCGCGAATTCTCAAATCAAAAATGGTGAAGAGGCTAACGGTCTCGGATCGATGAAGGGTACAGTCGGTGGACTGGCTGCCATCTCCTATTTAATTGGAACCTCTGTCATGTTTTTTGAGTTTTAAATTATGAAAAAATTATTATGTCTTCTTTCTCTTTTTGTTTCTTTCAGTGCTTTTGCTCAATCAGCATCCACTTGGGAAATGAAAAGCTCTCTGGTAAAATACACTATTAAGCATTTGCTTAAAACGGCCATGGGAGAAAGCAAAGAAATTAAAGGGAAGGGAGCTTGTGATAAAGGCAATTGCGAATTTTTGTTAGCAGTCGCCGTTAAAAGTTTCGATTCAGGGAATACAAATCGTGACCTTCATATGCTAGAGGTCATGAAGGGAGCAAAGTTTCCTTTCGTGGTTGCGAGAGTCAATATACCAGAAGCTTCACTTAAATCAAAGTCATGGAAAGGTGACCTGGAATTAGAAATGTCAGGGGTTAAGAAAATGGTTCCTGTCACCCTAGAAATTGCTGAAGATAAAGGATTTATTCACGGCGATTTTATTTTTAAGTGTACAGATTTTGGAATTGAACGACCAAGTTTTTTAACCATGGCCATTGATGACGAAGTTCAGATGACCGTTAATACTCAATGGGTTAAAAAATAATCTATTTTTCAATTAGAATAGAAAATTTTTGATCTAACTTTTGTAACGTCGGAATAAGTTCAATCTCAGGGTGAGATTTTCCAATTTTACTCATTCCGCCAAGCCACATTTTAATATCAGGATTTAAGCTTTCGCGTAGTTTGCTGGTATAAGCATCTAATCTTTTTCCACTATCCACTAAAGTCGCACGACTAACTCCCAAAATGACAATTTTGGATTTTACTTGGTTGGCTGCTTCCGCTAAAGAAGCTGCTGGCATGTCAGCTCCTAAATAGTAAAAGTGAATATTATAATGGCAGCATAAGAGTGCTGCTATCATGATCCCAAATTCATGTAATTCACCTTCTGGAGTTGCGAGACAGATATTTAAATGATGGGTCTTCTTAGATGAAATATGTCGGTAAAGTATATGCCCAATATGAAATTTTAAAATGGCTGAAAGTGAATGCTCCTGAGCAATAGACATTTTTCCTGTGTTTACTTTGTCTCCTACTAAAGAAAGCAGAGGAGAAAGTATTTCAAAAGCAAAATCTCGTGGATCAAGTGACTCTGTTAACTTCTCAAGTTCATGAGAAATAATATCTAATTTGTAATGATTAAGTGCCATGATCAAATTTTTAAGTACGGCTTCAATATCAATTTTTTCTTTTAATTGAGTTGGTTCGAGCTGGCTCGGAGTGTATTGTTTATTGAGGAGCTCTAACTTTTTAGTTGGCAATGAAGCGATATCGGAAATGGCTGTTCCCAGCGTTACAAGGTCATTTAATATTTTTAAACGATCTATATTATCCTGTGTGTAGAGTCTTTTCCCATTTGGTAAACGCTCTGGAACAACCGCTTGATAACGCTTTTCCCAAGCTCTAAGAGTATGAGGATTTATTCCTGTAATCTTGGAGACAAATTGTATCGAAAATCCTTCGGGAGCATTCGCTTTATTCATTTTATTTCTTACTCACTCTTTCTAAGCTCGGATTAAGGGAATATTTTCAGTATTCTCGTTTTGTAACAAAATTGTTAAAGTCTATTTATGATGAATAGTAAAAAAAAGTTATTTCTTAATCTCATCCTGGTAACCATTTTTGTCGCCATGCTTGTTATAACGATCAAAACTTCTTTAGAGAGTAATCTATTTGTAGTTTATCCTAGTTTGTTTATTATTCCATGGTTTAAGGCTACCATCGTTGATTTTTATTTTAACCAACTTATTCTCTACGGCCTAGTGGTCTATTTAGAAAAAAAACTTATCTATACAATTCCTTGGCTCATCCTCTTCTTGGTACTAGGTTCCATGGGAACTGCTCTTTATTTCCTCTACTATATTAATTTTAGGAATTCTTCACTAAAAGTTTCTCAATCACTTTAGATCGATAAGAGAAAATATTTTGAATATCGTTTTTTACTTTTAGTAAGTAGGCTGTATCACCGATCGGACCAAATGGAAGTCTATAGTGTACGTTATCTACCATATAAGTTCCTTTCTCAGTTGAGATAAATTTATGTTCGTGATGCCAAGTTTGGTATGGCCCAGATTCTTGATAATCGACGAAACCTTCATTTTCTTTCCATTCAGTTATTTTACTCTGCCAGTTGAGTGGAATTTGATTTACCTTGAGAGAATATCGAAAGACAGTTCCTTCCATGATTTTATCTGTTGATTGGTAGGTAATTTTAAACTTAAGAAAGTCCGGAGTAATTGTTTCTAAGTTAGTGGCATCAGAAAAAAATGGAAAAATGCTTTTTACATCGATTGGAATGAAGTGCACTTTTCTGTAAACATAATGAAAAACATTATTTTTCTGAATTCCAATCGCTTTGTTAGCACATATATCAAAGAGTGCCTTTTTTAGTGTGGGATACAAATACTCAAACTTAAGTCGATCAAGATGACTATTTTGTACACGCTGACTACCAAGAGCTAGGATTGAGGCTTCTCCTAAAATAAGCTTCAGCATAAAGGCTGGCACTGGAAAAATTGTGGGTCTGTCTGTGGCCATGGCAAGAATTTTATTAAAGATTGAGTTTTTAACAGCTTCAGGAGCGACAGCATTAAACGTACCTTTGGCTTTTTCATCTGTGGCGGCAAAAATTAAAATTCTTGTAAGGTCTTGAATGTGAATCCAGCTCATCCATTGTTCACCACTACCAATTTTGCCACCGGCACCTAATCGATATATTGGGATAAGCTTTTGTAACATTCCTCCGGAGTTCGCTAAAACAACTCCAATGCGTGCAATCGACTTTCTTATTGCAGGTATTTTACCGTGACTTAACTCCCACTCTTGGCAAATGCTACTTAAGTAGTCACTTCCTTTAGGGGACAGTTCATTTAGCCACTCATCATTTTTATTTTGCTGATAATATCCAATGGCACTGGCACCGACGTAAAACTTTAAAACGATTGAATTCTTAAGTAATGACTGAGCCAAAGTATTGGTGGCAGTTACCCTTGAATCATAAATGGCTTTTTTCTTTTTTTGTGTCCAACGACCTTCGCCAATATTTTCACCCATTAAGTTAATAATCCCATCTAATCCTGTAAGGGCCTCTGAAGGTATTTCCTCGTTTGGGGAATTCCACTCATGCCATGTAATTGGAAGATTGACTTGAGTTTGAGCTTTTTTCTTATTTCTTGTTAGGGCAGAAACATCGTGGCCTTGAAGAAGTAAATCCTCACAAAGTTTCTGTCCTACAAGTCCTGTCGCACCGGTTACTAAAATACGCATAAGTCGTTCTCCTTAGGCGTATCTTAGCAATGTTTAAGTGCTTTGGTAGATTTGTCTATGAATTGTCTAATTCAAGTTCAAGACTTCTTGAACTCATGGTACTTAGTTTTCTCTGGTCATACGACTGAAATCGGCAGTTCCTATAAAGATTGGGCCAGTTGGACAAGCGAGATTATCAGCAGGTATATCTAAGCCTGAAGTTTCATTCCAGAATTCTGTTTTAAGTTTTCCAAGGACGTTTTGTTCCACCGTCCATTCATGCATAAGATCTGGGTCCCAAGTAAAATATTCTTCGTGGGTCTCATCTTTATTGGCCCAACGAAAAGTGGAAAGAACCTTCCATAAACCAACTTTCTTTTTTCCTTTTGGACCACCGATGAGTGTTTCAGGAAGTAGATGAGTTCTTGTCCAAGCTTTATAGAGTTCATCTGACATAAGTCCTGAAAGTGTAAGGAAGCTAGCGACATAAGCTCCACAACCTCCTCCTTCACCATAGAGCGGTCTATGTGGAGCCCCGTAATGCTTATCGGCTCCAAGAGCCTGATACTCTTCTACGTACTTTTTAAGCCTTTCTGCGATTGGGCGATTAATTTCAAATCTAATATAAGAGAGTCTGTCTTTTTTATGAGAGAGCATTTCTACTTCTTCATCCAACTCATTAGTATTTTCAAGTCTGCCTTTAAAATCATGAAAAAGAATTCCCATGCCATAGCCCTTTAATAGGACTTCCTTTTTACCCTCTTCTTTATGAAGCTGAGTCATTCCAGTGTGGAATTCGATGTCTGGTTGCCCAAGTGACCTTAGCCTGGCGGTCACATGGCCAATAGCTCTTGGACGTTTGAGCATCTTTGAGACACCGGAGCTCAGGGCCAAAGTGGCTGGAGAGTGCCAGATTATGCCTGGACTTGGGTAAAAGAAGAGGATGAGTTCATGTTCATATTTCGATGGGATAGTCATGGGAAGCATTATAACACCTTAAAAATGAGAGACAAGAGTAGGTTGGCATTGCCCTTGCTCTAGTAGTTATTGTGTCAAGCTTCTAACCATGGAGGTGTCTATGAAGCACGGAAAATACTTACTTATGATCATCGTAGCATCACTTTTATCATTAAATGTTATTGCAAAAGTTGCTCCTAAGTCCATGGGGAATAAATTAACTCATGAGAAAAAAATTGAAGTCGAATATTATGATGAAGAACCCAAAATGGAGGATGAAGCATACTTAGAAATGGAATTTCCTTCAGAGCAAAAAGAAGTCGCTTACGAAGAGGCAGAAATCCCTGAAAGCACTACTGATGAAGAGTTGGCACTTGCGAACTCTTTGCCGGAAGGATTACCTACTGGTGATGAAGAACAGGAAGGTGTTAACTTTAGATACTAAAATTGTAAAAAAATCTTTTAGAAAAACGCCCTTTAGAGGGCGTTTTCTTTTTTGGGAAACCAAGGAAAAAAACTATTGGTGCTTTTTTTATAGGCTTCATAATCTGCTCGTCCAATATATCTTTCTTCATGCATGGGAATGCCTGAAACTTTAAGAATAAGAAAAGTTAAAAATACTGGTCCTAATATAGTCCACCAAGGAACAAAAGCTACAACCAAAATATACATCCCCCACCAGAGCGTGACTTCTCCAAAATAATTTGGGTGTCGACAATATTTCCAAATTCCAACATTACAAAATTTTCCTTTATTTGAAGAATCTTGTTTGAATTTGTTTTGAGTCTGATCAGCAATTGTTTCAAAAAGAAAACCCACCAACCAAATGGTTAGTCCTGGCCATAGTGTCCAGTGTAATTCAAGTGGATTCATTTCAAAAAATTTAATTTGAGGAAGAAAAATAATGAACATAAGAGTCGCTTGCAGTAAGAATATTTTTGGGTAAGCAATG
The DNA here is from genome assembly GCA_049318265.1 of Bacteriovoracaceae bacterium. GTDB lineage: Bacteria > Bdellovibrionota > Bacteriovoracia > Bacteriovoracales > Bacteriovoracaceae > JBEIOQ01. The sequence goes on along the minus strand of JBMOGR010000001.1, from coordinate 489,888 downwards.
AGATTGGCTTTTTTTCCCCAATTGTCTCTCATTTTTGTATAACGTGGGTCTTCCTTATGGCTCTTATGATTTCGGCGAAAGAGATAGTAGGAAAGCCTTAGGCCCCATAAAAGTACAAGTGAAAGGACTAACAATGAAGGAAGTTGGTAGGGAAGACTAGTTAGAAAACCGACTAATCCCATTGTGATAAAGCCGAGAGACCATCCAATATCAATAACTGAAAAATCTTTTTTCAGTACCGCCCATAAGTAAAATGGTTGCACAAATAGAATGGCAGTAAGAAGAGATATAATCATGGATAAATCCTTTTTTAATTTATTTTACCTTTAGCAATCTTGAAAAGATACTTTAGTCTCTTTATTATCTAAGTCTTGTCAGTCTTTATCAGGGACAATATTCCTCAAAATTTGGGGCAATCTTTCTTTTTCTTAAAACAAGCCTCGTTATATTGCATTTTCACCACTTCAATTTCGGGCATCCTCCTTGCATTTTCACTTTTAAGCAAGGCAAGAATGGAGATAGTTGAACTTATATGAAAAATAAAAATAAAAAAAATATTCATCATAAAATGGTTAATGACGATTCGCTCAATGAATTAAATCTTAGTCAAACTTCTTATTATTCACTATTAAGAACAGGATGTTGTTATGAAGTATTTGATCATTCTTGCTTCGCTGTGTACGATCACCAATGCACTGAGAGAGGATGGAGGCAGAGCCTTGGCTCAGATTTATATGACAAGCGGACAAGTATTAGAATCTGATGTTTTGCTAGTTCGTAAGCCAGACCTTAAGCTTAAAGCTACCTTGGAATTTCAAATGAATAAAGGGTCTGAAGCGCTCGATCAAGGTCGAGTCATGTACTATAGCCGAGAAATCCATTTTTAAGCGAATTGATAATCTTCCACTTAATTCAAATTCCCTTTGTCTTAGTCTCCTCTGAGAAGTATCATTTTTTGATTAAAAGGGATCAAGAAATGAGTGTAAAAAAAACAATTTTAAGTGGAAGTACTGTAACTGGGGATCTTACTCTCGGTAATTATATTGGAGCGATTACTCATTGGAAAAAATTGCAAGAAGATTACGATTGTCTTTATTTTCTAGCTGACCTTCACGCTTTAACAGTAGAGCAAGACCCAAAAATTTTAAAAGAACGCACTTATAGTTTTTTTGCTCAATATCTAGCTTTAGACCTTGATCCTAAAAAGAACATTATATTTGTTCAGTCCCATGTCCACGAGCATGTTGAACTCTCATGGATTTTGACTTGCCTTACTCCTATGGGCTACTTGAATCGAATGACTCAGTTTAAAGAGAAATCAGAAAAACATTCTAAAAATATCAATGCAGGACTTTTCACTTATCCTATTTTAATGGCGGCTGATATTTTGCTTTATCAAGCTGATATGGTTCCTGTGGGCGAAGATCAAAAACAACATTTGGAATTATGCCGTGACATCGTTGGTTTTTATCAAAATCGTTATGGTGAAGGTACCTTCAAAATGCCTGAACCACACATTTCTAAAATGGGTGCAAGAATTATGTCATTGCAAGATCCAGAAAAGAAAATGAGTAAGTCTGATGAAAATGAAAAAAACTTTGTTTCAATTATCGACGATGCAAAAAAAATAGAGAAAAAAATTAAATCAGCTACCACCGACTCTGATACTGTGATTAAGTATGACCCTGAAAAGAAAATTGGCTTAGCTAACTTAATGACCATCTATTCTGTACTTTCAGGCAAGAGTTACGCTGACCTTGAACTTCAATATGAAGGTAAGATGTATGGACATTTGAAAATGGATCTTGCTGATCTGGTTGTTCAAACCCTAAAGCCTGTGAAAGAAAAGTATGATGACTTGATGAAAAATCGAGATTACTTAGACACTTTAATGGAAGAGGGTGCTTTGCGGGCGCAAGTTCGTGCAGCTGCTACTTTGAAAAAGGTCTACGCCGATACAGGTTTAGTCCCAAGAAAACGTTAAGGATTATCTCAGAGATGTGGCTTAAGGCTGCTTAAATCCTTGGTTTTAGGTCTTGCCTAATTCTCCAAGTTGAATAACGCTGGCCATGGTCTATAGCTCATGAGAAAAAATGCTAATGAAAACAATCATACTCTGTATCACACTTATCTTCTCTATTTCTTCCTTTGCCCAAGGAGAGTTACTCCTCATTGGTGGAGGAAAAAGAACCCCCGCTATTTTAAAAAAAATGATTGAATTATCGGGCGACGGACCAATTCTTTTGGTGCCTTTGGCCAGTGAGATTCCTGAGGAAATCGTGGTAGCAGTTAAGTCTGAGTTTGAAGCTTTAGGATTTAAAAATGCTGAAGGTTTTCAGTGTAAAGCTGAAAATGTCGATGATCAAACTTGCTTAAGACAAATTGAAAATGCTCATTTGGTTTTTTTTACAGGTGGAGATCAAAACCGTTTATTAAAATCCCTCGCCAATACAGAAGCTCTTAAACTTATTCGTAAAAAAAATAAAGAATCTCTTCATCTTGCAGGAACAAGTGCTGGAACTGCTATCATGAGTGAAATTATGCTGACGGGAGAAGCTTTAGCCCCTTATATTGAGTTTGATGGCATTCGACCAAAAATGGTAGAAACAACTCAAGGATTTGGTTTTGTAAAAAAGATGATTATTGATCAACACTTTTTAAAAAGAAGCCGTGAAAACCGTTTGATGAGTGCCGTTTTTGATCACCCTGAATTAATTGGTGTTGGTATCGATGAAGCCACAGCTTTATTAATTCATGCTAACGAATCCTTTGAAGTGTTAGGTGACAGCGCAGTCATGGTCATTGATGCAAGAAAATCTACAATATCTGTTAGTGCCGATCGCTATCAAGCACGTGACCTTAAAGTTGAACTTCTGATGTCAGGATCGTCTTTTAAATTTTAATTAATGGCCGTCTGGACTAAAGTGCATAAAATCCTTTTGCTGACCTGCGATTGCTCCTCCCCACATAAATCCGTTCGCTTTCAGAATTCTAGTAAAAGGATCTCCCTCTTTTATAGATAAAGGGTTTGAAGGTTCATATCTTCCTGCCTTTCTTAATATACATGCCGAATTCCAATGAAGGCAGTTTTCATAAAGACCGTTAAAATTTTCATTTATATCAAAAGCAACTCCGTAAGCATGATTGGAGAATAGAGTTCGCTCGCCTTTACTATTAAGCTCTCCTTTAGAAATTGATGGGCGGTAAGCAATCACCGTTTTGATTTCTAGTCCCTGAGATAAAATCTGATTCATTGCCTTTTGCACTTTATCAGCAATCTTATGACAGATTAAAAAACTGATTTGATTTTTTAGAGTGATTTTTTTTTGATCTTCCTCACAAATGGTACAACCGAGCGGTCCTTTTTCTTTTTTGTCTAAAAGATTCGAATCTTTAGAAACATGAAAGGGGCCAACACTCATTTTTTTGTGAGCATTCCAAATAGTGTAGTCGTAATGGCAAGGCTTTGAAAAAGCCGGAAGGGTGAACCAGAGATAGAACAAAATGATCACAGGACAGTGACCAGTAATTTTGGCGTTTTTATTTTACTTCCATCTTCAAATTCCACTATCGCTTCAAAATGATGACGTCCTTTTTTCATTGGCCAATCAAGACTTGTAGTTCCTTCAAAATGTTCTTTCTGGTCGACTTCCCATTGAACCTTTTTAATGCCTGAAAATTGATTTAATTCCAGTTTAAGTTTTTGAAATGCAGCAGGTATGTTGGGATCAAAAGCATAAAGGCTTCCTGGTAAAGGTCGCCCGATGATAATTTTTTCTTTATCCAAGCCATGTTCTTTTTTAATAATTTCAGCAAGTCCTGAAGGACAAAGGTTTTGTAACTGTCCTTCTAGTGACCATTCTGGATGGTCAAAAACAAAAGCTTGGTAAAAGTCGGGGAGATTAACTAAAGATTCTTTTTGCACATCTCCTGGTTCGCGGCAATCTCTGACTAAGTACTCTTGATGATAATCACATGGCATGAGTTTAGCATCTGTCATTTTAAAATATTCAAACTTTTGATGTTTACAATTTTTTCCAGGAGCTTTTCCAGAAAGGGCACAGATGTTTCTTTTTTCAATTCCTTGAACTTCGCTCAAACGCGGAATCATCATACGATGAGAAAGATATTTCGCCACCGAAGAAAGCACAGGACCAGCACCAGTTATCCCACTGACTCTTTTCATGGGTTTTTGATCCATATTTCCAACCCATACTAAAATGGTGAAAAGATTATTATATCCAATGGCCCAGTTATCTCGAAAATCAGTGGATGTTCCCGTTTTTACCGATAAGGTAAAGGGAAGATCAAAGGGATTTTGATCTCCAAATTCTTCTCTGCGGGCAACATGGTCACTTAAAACATGGCTGATGAGAAAAGTATTTTGTTCATCGAGCAGTGAAGATGTTTCAATTACCGGAGCGTCTGAGAAAAATTTCGGTTTGATTCTTTTTCCTCCACGAGCGAGAGAAGTATAAGCTTCAATTAATTGCAGAGGTGTAATTTCTGCGTTACCTAGAGTTAATCCTACTCCATAGTGCTCGGCCGGACGATCAAGGGTTAAGCCTACATCTTGAAGCAAGTGATAGAGTTTCTCTACGCCCAGTTCATCAGTTAATGCCACCGCAGGTAAGTTTAAAGAGTTGGCTAAAGCTTCTCTCATTAAGCGTGGACCTGAATAATGTTTATCATAATTTCTTGGCAGAAATTGCCCCAAGCCTGTTTTGTAAAAAGAAGGAATATCGGGAAGGATTTTGGCCAGCGTTCTTCCTTCTTGTAAAGCCAGCGCATAGGTAAAAGGTTTAAGTGTGGAACCAACTTGCCTTGGAATTTGTAGGGCGTCGTATTGCCCACCTTTTAAATTTAAAGCGTCACTACTTCCAACGTAAGCCAGTACATTGCCTGTCGCATTTTCCATTACCACCACGGCACCATTTTGAACTTGGAATTTTTTTAGATGCTCAATCTGCGCTTTTAAAATTGAGCTCACTTCTTTTTGTAGATAAAGATCAAGAGTCGTTTGAACTCGACCATCAAAACTTAAGTAGTGGGTAAAATCTTTTTCACTCATGACTTTTTTTAGAAAATGAAAATTATCCCAACCTGATGAATCGTGAGCAAGAGTTAATGGAACTTTTTTTTCTAAAGCTACTTGGCCTCCATCTGTCTTTCCAGTAAGTAGGTAGCGGTCTAAAATTTTGTCACGAAGACGAAGCAGTTTCTTGGCGCCAAATTTTGTTTGAAGATCACTGGGAGCTCTTGGAAGAACAGCCAAAGTTGCAAACTCTGCAAGACTCAGTTGTGATAAATCTTTTTCAAAAAAGACTTCTGCACCTCTTTTCATTCCAATAACACGCTTACCTAAGGGGACAGAATTAAGATAGAATTCCAAGATTCTATTCTTGCTGTAGCTTTGTTCAATTTTTAGTGCACCTAAAAGTGCTTTTATTTTTCCCAGATAATTTCTTGGGAGATTATGACTTAGACGATAGCACTGTTGGGTAATCGTACTTGCCCCTGAAACTATTCTTTTTGCCTTCAAATTAAGCCATAAAGATCGAAAACTTCCCCAAAGATCGATCCCGTGATGGTGACTAAAGTTTTGATCTTCTGCCATAAGCACTAAGTCGATCAGTTCATCAGGCATCTTTTCCATGGGTAACCAATCGTAACTTTCATTTGCTTGATAAGTTCTTACTTCATGTCCCAATCGGTCAAGCAACACGATGGACTGCTCAGTTTTCGCTTGTTCAATGAGATGGTTTGGAAGAGTGAAATATATAACCCCAGTCCATAAAAATAGACTTAAGAAAGAAAAGAAAAAAAAGAGAACAATTTTCTTTTTTATTGTCACTATTCAGTCACCACAAATTTTCTCACTTTCTCTGTGCCTCTAATATCTGGGTAATACATTTCTTCAACGGTTGCTTCTGGCATAGTAAATTCGCCCGTGGCGATGGTTTGAACCATATATTCGACCTTATGGGTTCCTGAAGTTAACTTGCGTGAATAAAACTGCGCTGCTTGTAAGCGTAGGTCCATATATTCAAAGTCCCCTCGATAGTAAGCCGTTTCCCAAGGATAATGCTCTTCCTTTTCCTTGCTATCTATCCCAGTCGCAAGTGAAGTGGTGGAAAGTTGAGTATTCATAGGTTCAAAACAACCAGCAAGCGAATCATTGAGCATGACTTGAAAACGATCTTTAGCAGAAACTGTTTCAAGTTTAATCTTTAATACATCTCCACGTTTGAGTTTTATTTCTGAGCCCGTTAATTCTTCCCAAGTAAATGTATCGCCATTTTTATTTCGCTTAAAAATAGTTTTAGTAAGTGCTATGCCTTGATTAATTTTTTCACGAGAAACAAGTGGAGTTTGGAAGCGTAAGATATTGGTATAATAAATATCTCCCTTTTCCTTTTTTTCAATTTGCAATTTTTTGCTTTTAGTATTGATGTTTTTTTCATCAATCAGCATAGTATGCATATTGTCTTTTTTCTTTTCTGTAAGATTTAATTTCAAGTTGTCTAACTTGATGGTTAAGACACCTTCCATTTTAGTTTTTTCATATTTGTCGGCATAACGGCGAAGAGCTTCAAAACAGTAAATGTTTTCTTGAGTATTGTACCAATGGCCATTAGTCATTTGTTTTAATACATGCTTAACGATGCCAGACGCCTCTTCTTTATTTTTGGTAAGAGGAATTAAATTTTGCAGGACTACACACTGGTCACGATTAGCGGTGTAGCTCCAGTATTTGTATTCATCTGTTGATGCATTTTTAGGTTCTTTAAAGTGAATGGTGTCGCCATCAACTTCTTTCAGGGAATTCAAATCACTCTTGAGAGCTGCAGCTTCTTTTTCAACCCCTTTACTTTTTCCCATATAACCCATAAGAAAACTTAATCCAAAAAGATCGAGTTCCGCTTTATGTGAATATAGTTTTGCCGCTGGAGCCATGAGGTTTTTTTCACCCAGACCTTCTAAGACTGTTAAAATAAAGGCGCGGTTATCAGCTTTAACTCGAGTGTAGTAATCCTCTTCCCAATTTTTATCGTCGTTTAAAAGTCCTTTGAGATAGGATTTTAATTTTCTTTCAGCGACGACGTCTGTTTTATAACCAAATTTCTTAAGGGTCATATAGGCGTAGCCAGTAAATATCGATAAATAAGGAGAAGCGAAATCTTCTCCGCCTGGATAATATCTCATCCCTCCGTTGGCAGTTTGGTATTCGCTGGCTTTTAAAAGAAGATCTTGTACTGCTTTTTTAATGGAGCCTTCTTTTTCAGGAAAGCGGTAGCTAATGACATCCTGGAATTGTTCATACTGGGCCAAGAAATAGGCTTTTGTTAAACGTTGTTCCCAACATCCATAAGGATAACCTAAAACGTAACGAAAGATTTCATCTAAGCCATTTAAAACGGTATTAGAGTAATTAACGGAGAGTAATAGAGATTGTGGATAGGCATTGGGTGCAATCACTAAAGGAAACTCTTTTGAGTTTGTATTCATGATTCCATGATCAACATGAACATTATCAAGACCATTAAAGAGCACGGGAAGATTTATTTTAAAGCCATCAGTGTTTTGACCTGCTTTGGCAGTAACAATGATATCGGCGATTCCTGAATTTTTACTTTCTACTTGAAAAGATAAATTACCTTGAGCATTGTTCTCTAAGCTTAATTCTTTTTTAGTCTCTTTAAAGCTTAAGAGTTCTGATTTTCCTTCCACTTTTAGGTTTTGTTTTTCTCCCGTACGGTTGGTGAGAAGAACTTTGGCATTGAATTTATCGCCAGCCACTAAGAAATTTGGGAATGCTGGCTCTGTCATCAGCGGTTTACTAACTAAGAATTCATCTTCTGAAAAACCAAAACGATGGTTTTTATCAACCGCGATAGCGATCACTTTCCACGTGGTCAAATTGTCAGGAACTTTAAATTTAACATGCAAATGTCCGTTGTCATCTGTTTCCGCCTGAGGCAACCATAGAGCGGTGTTTTGGAATTTGCTACGAAGTTCAAAACCTCCGCCTCCTCCTGGATTTGCACCTTTTTTACCGTACGTACGTCGTCCTAAGAGTTGAGTGAGTGTTTGATAATTAAAGACACCTAAGTCACCAAGGCTATAAAAAGTATCTAAGACATCGTAGTTTTTAGAATAGTTATTGGTTAGTGATAACAGAGCATCATCAACCACTGCAATCGCTAGTTCACCTTTAACTGGTTTGCCTTGATAATCTTTTAGTGTGAAGTCTGCTTCAGTTTCTTTTCCTGGGGCCACTAATTTTTGCGCTAGTTTAATATCAGCCTTTAGACGTTTGGCTGAGTTTTCAACTTCAACTCTTCCGTAACCAATTTTAAATGAAGGTTTTCCTAAATCGACCTCACCTTCAATTTTATCACTTGTTCTACCTTTTATAATGACTACAGAAACAAAGAATCCAGGAATGAACTCTTCTTGATTAATTTTCTTTTCCCAAAGAAGAACGTTACCTTCAACTTTGACTTTTTCTTTGTAGAGAATTCCATCTCTTTCTAAAGTAATGAGAGCTTCGGCATCTTTTAAAGGGGATATGGCCATCACTTTAAGAGTATCGCCTAATTTTAATTCTTTGTTTTCAATATTGAGATTAATACGGTCGTGGTTATTGGCGGCAAAGCCCATGTAGCCACCTTCTTCATAGACATAGATTCCTGCCGTGGTTGAGTCCGATGATCCATCAGCGAGCGCAATAGTGAATTCATAGTAGCCATTGTCTTTTAGCTTAATATCACAGGAAGAAAAATTATCTGCACTTATAAAATCGCAGTGTGTGATTTCTTTAACTTCTTTTCTCGAATCATAATAGAAATAGTTACCTGAACCAAGACGTCTTTCATAAATCCAATCGATGCGATTAATGGTCATTTTAAGCTTTATGCCCTTATGGATTTTTCCAGAATCATTTAGCACAATCACTTTCGGATTTATTTTTTTACCCGTATTGTAATACCATTCGTCGAATTTAATTCCGGGAAAGATTTTTAAAGGTGAAACTCGACCCTCCACTCGTCCAGCAATGGTACCCCCGTTTGAATCCTGAAAATTTCCTTCAACCAGTAGTCGTCCATATTCTTTTAATTCAAGTTTAAGATCATTTTTGATTAAATCAAATTTTCCTTCGTTGTCTGTGGTTAGGCTTGTGCGGTTTAAGACATTTAAACTGCCAGTTTCAGAATAAGTATTATCGTAATAGTAATCGTCATAGCTCGCTGCCATTGATTTGGGAAATCTAAAATCCTGAAGCATTGGATCGCGAGGTTTAAAAGATAATTTTTGGAAATAAACGACCGCTTCTCCTGTTACATTCGGAACTCCACCGCCTTTAAAGTAACTTAAAACTCCGTGGTATTTTTCGGCGCTTTCACTAAGCACAACTTTAAATTCAGGTTTTCTAAATTCTTCAACTGAAAATGCACTATCAAGATAGGTTTCAACACCTCCCTCAAATATTTTGAGTGCATAGGGGCCTGTTGGGGCATTTGTTGGTAGTTGATAGCTTAGTGAAGCTGTACCATATTCATTCAAATGAACTTTGACCTTTGTCACTTCAGCACTTCTAGAATCGATTACACCCACTGTGATTTCTTTTCCGACTGCTGCAAGTTCCAATGAATCTGGTTTATGTTTACGAACATAGATTTTGAGTCTGACCTCTTCACCTGGAAGGTACAATGGTCTCTCTGAAACAACGTCTGCTATCAGACTACCCTTTGCTGTTCCGTAATAATTTGAAGACAGATTAAAGTCCCAATTAGAAATCCCTTGGCTCCAAAGTGAGTCTGCTGTGTTTAAATAGGATATGTCTTGCTCGTATTTAGCATAGATAAAAAGTTGATCTCTTTCTTCGAGTATTAAATCATCAAAACTGGCCAGACCGTTACTGTCTGTTGTTCTGACAAAGGATTCTTTTTGTTTATGTGCCCGTGTTACCGATAATGTAACTTGCACACCCTTCAGCGAAGCTCCACTGTTCAAACTAAAAGCCCATACTAGAGTAGCTTTACCTGCTTTTTTTAAATGTAGTCCCAAATCAGTAATAAGATAGTTAAAAGCATACTCTCTATCATTTTCTTGGTTGTAGGGCGGGCGAAGGACTTCAGTCGCTTCAACATAATTACTGCTAATACTCTTCGCTTGCAGTTTTCCGACAAATAGCCCTGACTGAACTTTTGCCTTTTCTGCCAGGGGTTTAATTTCTAAAGGAAGAAGTGAGTTTTCATTCGCTATGGTCTTAGGTGAAAAATCATAATGTTCAGAGTACTTCTTGGCTTTTTTGGCATCAATCTGGGAATTATCTTGGAAAGCATGTAATTGCTCTTCGCTAGTAAGAAATTCATAATCAAGGTTTAATGACTGTATATTTTGTACTGAATAGGGCATTTGTTGAGGGCTTATTCTTTCCATGACTCCGCGATTTTTTCTAATTCCCAGTAAATAAGGACCAACTAAAGTGTCGAGTTGGAAAATGATGTCATCATTAAGTGCTTGTCCACTTAAAGGAATATTTTTCTTAATTTTGATAGCGAAGACTTGGTTAGGTTTTTTGAAATTCTCAATCGAGATTTTATAGTCATCAGCGGTGATTTTGACTCCATTGTCGGGAATCACTTGAATGTAATCTTTGATCTTATCTTTTTTACTAATGTCCATACTGATAAATAAATGGACGGCATCTCTATATTCGCAAGCAATCTGGGGCACACTTAAAGAGGATGCCTTAGTCCTTAAGTGATAAGAGCTGCCGCACCCAATTTCAAAATCGATATCATTATGACCAAACATGCTTTTCACTTCAGAATGAATGAGCATTTTTTGGCTTAGTTTTTCACCACCAGGGAATTCTGAGTATTCAAGATTCTGATCGAATTGGAAAAAACAGGATTGGTTTTTTTGAATTTCTTCTTTGGCTACAACTTCAACCACCATTGGCGAAAGAAGCTTTAAGGTACTTGAAATTATTTTTTCACCACAAAGTATTGAGCCTTTGAGATTTGTTCCTTTAATAGGGAAACTAAGTGTGGTTTTGAGCGTAGGTATATTTTTGTTCCAAGTTGTATCATAGCGAAGAATGCCCAGGCTCTTGGTGGTAAATCTTTCGTTACGTCCGTAAGGAAGTTTACTTGTAGACGAAAGACCTTTAAAGCCTGTTGCTACTGTAACAGTATAAGATTTTTTTGGTGCTAACTTCTTTTTTAGCATACAGGAGATTGTATCTGTCTTGGAGTAAACCCATTCACAATCGACTGGTGGGTCTATGCGAATTTTTGCTTTTTGATCGGCGGCAATCGCTCCACTTCCCATGGTGATTGGTTCAGAGAAATGAATACTTATTTCTTTAATATCAGCATCTATATTATTTCCTTCTGGAGTAATGTGATTGACGTAAAAATTTTGTGCTTGAGCCTTTATAACGATTACAGAAAGAAGAAAAATAAGAACTAAACTTCGTAGCATAAAAAAGACCTTTGGTTTAAATAGAGATGATCTATTGTCATGCAAAGGTCTAAAAAGCTTAAGTGAATTTTAAGTTATTTCTTTTGAGCGTTGAGCTAAAAGAAGTTAAATGTTCATACCCATTTTTTTGTAAAGTGAGCGCAGCACCCAAAGTGGGCCAATCAGAAGAAAAGCTAGGTCTTGTAAGAATGAAGGTTTTTTTCCTTCAATTTTATGGCCATAAAATTGAGCCACCCATGATAAGACAAAAACAGTTATGCAGAAAGGTAGTAAAATTCCCATGGCTTCAAGCTTAACGCAAATCCAAAACATAATTGTTGTCTGAATAAACATTCCTAAAAACATCATGAAGTTGAGTGATAGATAAAAAATAAGACAACCAAAAACGAAAATAGTGGACCAGTTTAAATAGGGTACTATCTGAAAAAATGATGGAGTTGGAATGGCCCAGAAAAATCCAACAACTGTAAGCATAATAAGAGGAACACAAACTTTATGAATCAATTGATTGGTAGGATGGCAGTGACTGACAGCATACTCTTTCATCCATTGTTGAAAAGTTCTCATCTTACTTCCTCGCAAAAAAAATTCGATCTTACTATTGATTATAGTTTTCTTTCTCTCTCAAAGCATCTGGTTTTCCATCATGGGGACCTAAGCTCTTTAAAGGACAATCAGTCCACAGAAAACCCTTTGTTTTCATTTCTTCATTACGAAGTGGATGCAAGGGGTAAAAGATTTTATTTTCTTTTTTAGACGCTTCACCGCCCACTAAAAGCAGACAATTTTTATCAGTGTTGTTTAAAAAAGTATGACAAATTCCAGTGCCTGCTGGAAAAGCCACAAAATCTCCAGGAACCAGTGAATACAAATTTCCATCAATCCATACTGATGGATTTCCTTCGATCACGTAAGCGAATTCTTCTTCAGAGCTTTCGGCATGCGGCCAAGAAGTTCTTCTTCCAGGAGCCAAAATTTCTATGTGAACTCCGATACGAGTCAGTCCAAGTCTTTTTCCAATTGGTGAACCGTGACTTAAAGTTTCGTCACTTCCCGGATAATGGGCTTCATCTTTTTCTAAAAATTCCTTATAGTTGCCAATGCAAGAGGGGCGATTCATAAATGTCTCCTTTGAATTCTATAAATTACTGAAATTGTGCTTCTTTGGCTCCTATATTTTTTACCTAGATCAATTTCCTTTTGTTGTAAGTTGCGCTCACCAATGGTAGTTTTCGAGCCACAATTGGTCTTTAATCGGTCTATTCATAACAAGGGAGAAACTCATGAAATTTCGTTTTCTTTCAGTAGTACTTTTGGCTTCTATGGCCTTCAGTGCATTTGCTGCAAAAGATGTTGAACTCAATGGCGCTCAAGCCAATCTTGGAAACTTAGGTGATGTCCGTAACACTGTTGAAATCGCCAATAATGGAGATTTCACTTTAGTAAGATCTGAAAAAACAGAAAAGAGATTCGAAATTCTTCTTCAAGTTCAAGAGCCACAAACTGTTTGTGCTCGTACTGAGACTTCTTATTATCCATGTAATTGCAACAATAATGGTGGATACCATCCAACTCCACGTCCACCACATGGATACCCTGGTTATCCATATCCAGGTAACCCTTACCCAGGTAATCCGTATCCTGGAAACCCATACCCTGGTAATCCGTACCCTGGCCCATACAACAATTGTGGAGTTTGTTCACAAGTTACTTGTGTTGAATTCAAAAGTGTTCTTGTTACAGATACAAAGAACATCAAAATTAACTTCAGAAGAGCTGAAAAGTTAGAAGCTAACGATCAAGAAATTTATGACTTAAAAGTTCGTTCAAACGGAAACTCTTTAAGCTACGAACTAGGTGCTCCGAACCAATATAAGGTAAAGAAAATTCTAGGAAAAAACTTCAAGATCAAAAAGAACTAATTCGTTATTTTACTGTACTTCTAAAGAGGGGTGACTTTGGTCACCCCTTTTTTTATGTTTTCTTCACTAAGATGAAAATACCCATAATGATAAATAGTGTTCCTGATAACCACTTCATGAGTTCTGGGGTAATGAAGCCCGATAAAATTTTACCGGCCAACACCCCTAAGATTCCTGCCAAGCTTAGAGCAATGACAACTCCTAATGCAATTTCTACTGTTTTATTTGAACTAGCTGACAAACTCATGGCCGCTAATTGGGTCTTATCACCTAATTCCGCGATAAAAACTGTTCCAAAGGTCATCCAAAAAACTTTCCAATCCATCGTAAATATTCCTCAGTGTGACTAAAGTTTAAACATTACCTTTTTTCCTGTCTAAATTTTAGACAGTGAATACTTCAGTAAGTTCTCAAGATAACATCGTTTTGGCTACACCCCATCTTGGCACACACTATGCATTAGTAAACTACAAACATTTTAAAAAATGAATTTCTCTTAGGGAGGGAATATGAACACGAAACTTTTTTCAAAAATCTTAGGACTACTTGCTGTGTGTGCTTTAGTTTCAGCTTGTGGAAAAAATGCTGAAAGTATGGGAAGCGGCTCTAGCGCTTTCTTTAGCCCACTTAGTGGACCAGGTGTTTCATCGACAGTAACTGGATTACAATCATCTTTATCAAATGTAAGTATGAGCAATGGTCTTTACCCAGGTAACCCATTTTATACAAGAGAATACACTCCAAATAATGGATCATGGTTAGGTGGATTGATTACTTATAGTACTGGTTACTCTTATGTTTCAGGATCAGAGCTTTTAACTTATTTTGTTCAATCAGTCGATGCGAACCAAGTTTTAACTTCAGCTGGAACAGTAACACGAGACCAGATTATGAATAAAATTTTTCGTCCAGATTTAAACTCTGCGGTGATCTCGGGATGTAGTAGCCCAAATATTGTTCAGGCCACCACATCTGGCTCAAGTTACCAAGTTTCTGTGAACTTTGTGATTGCTTGTAACGGTGGTACATCATTTAAGTACCGTACGCATATTGTTGACACGAGCTATCCACTAATCATGAACCCGATTCAAGAAATCGAAGTTACCCAAAATGGAAGTATCACAAGATTAAAAGTAACATCGACGAACCCAAATCGCTAAGCCAAATCAAACAGATTGATCTGCTAAATACATCAAGAAAAAGGAGAGCGAAATGCTCTCCTTTTTTATTCTTTTTTCTCTAAACTTTTACTCAAAAATGGCCAGTTTTCTCCTATAATAATAGAGATTTATTTAAATCTTATTTTATTAAACATGGATGGTATTTTATGGGTCGTTACAAAACGGATTTACGTGATGTTAATTTTAATTTATTTGAAGTCTTAAAAGTAGAAAATCACACTGACTTAGGTGCGGCAGATTTAAAAGACATTGTTGCTCAAGTTGATAGTTTTTTTGAAAAAGAAATTTTTCCTACCCGAGAAAAATCAGATCACCAAGGGGTCAAATTGACCGCTGAAGGTGTGAAGGTTCCAGAAATTCTTCGAGCTCCTCATAAAGCTTTTTATGAAAACGGTTGGTTTGCTATTGGTCTGCCAGAAGTGTGGGGTGGAACTCCACTTCCAGAAGCTGTTTCTCTCGTTTCAACTTCTTTAGCGACTGCAGCTAATACTTCTTGGTTTATGTACCCAGGACTAACTCGTGCAGCACTCAACGTGATTATGAAAAAAGGCACTGAATCTCAAAAAACTACCCTCGTTCCAAGAATGATGGATGGTCGTATGGGTGGAACAATGTGTTTGACTGAATCAGGTGCTGGTTCCGATGTGGGAGCTTTGCGGACGACAGCCACTCCTATGGGAAATGGAAAATACAAAATAAATGGAACTAAAATTTTTATTTCTTCAGGTGAAAATGATCTTTATGAAAATATTGTTCACTTAGTTTTGGCCAGAACACCTAACGCTCCTGCTGGATCAAAAGGGATTTCACTTTTTGTTGTTACTCGTTACCACATGAATGCTGATGGCTCTACTGCTTCAACAAACAATGTGACATGTACAAAAATTGAAGAAAAAATGGGTCTCCATGCCCAAGCTACTTGTGAGTTAGCTTTTGGCTTAAATGGTGAATGTGTCGGTGAATTAATTGGAGATGAATTTGATGGTATGGCCACCATGTTCATTATGATGAATGAAGCGAGACTTTTCTGTGGAGTTCAAGGTGAAGCACAAGCCAATCTTGCTTACATGATGGCAGAACAATATTGTAAAGAACGCGTTCAATTCGGAACAGAAATTATTAACCATCCTGATATGAAGAGAAGTTTGCTCCGTCAAAGAGCCATGTCACGAGGAATGAGAGCTCTTTGTTTATACACTGCGAACCTTTTTGATGTTGAGAAAAAAGATCCTGAAGCTCATCATTTAATAGGACTCTTAACTCCTATTTGCAAAGCTTATTGTTCAGAACAAGGTTTCCAAGTTTGTGTTGAAGCTCTTCAAGCTCATGGTGGGTATGGTTTTTGTACGGAGTACGGAATTGAACAATTTGTTCGCGATACAAAAATTGCCACAATCTATGAAGGAACAAATGGTATTCAGGCCATCGACTTCGTGATGAGAAAGATTTTAAAAGATAATGGAAAAGCTTTAGGCATCATGACCAATGAAATTCTTAAAGCCATATCTGAGAGTCCAAAAGACTTCTGCCCTAAAGAAGTTGATTTGATGTCAAAAGTGATGATGAGTGCTCAGACCGTTATGGGAATGATAACCAAAAAAGCCCAAGCCAAAGACATGGAAGGTATTCTCGCTCACTGTACTGACTTTTTACAATTCGCTTCTTGCTTAGTCATGGCATGGAGACTTTTAGATTCAGCAATTGTTGCTAATAGTAAGTTAGCAAATGCAAGTGCTGATGATAAACAATATTACCAATCGAAAATTGCTGACTTTAGAATCTACTGTACGCACTACCTTGTTCACAACGTTGCCTTGGCTAAAACCATGGTTGAACATGAATTGAACTTGAAAGAGTTTACTCTTTAGTTGCCACTGGTCGCTTAAGTTAGATTTTCGAAGGATGAATTGTGAAAGATAAAATATTTGAACTGGCCCGTGCCTTTACAGCCGAGCCACATGGTAATTCCGACTATGACAAGGATGAAGTTTTTGTCATGGGCGAAAAAGCCAATATCTACGTTCCTTTAAGTTTTATCCAAAAAAACTTGAAAGAGATTGCTACAGTCAAAGATCTTCAAGCGCTTGGTTTTAATTTTAGTTCTTTTGATTTTTTAGAAGAGCCAGATTTTGAAACCTGGTATGAGACTCAATTCACAAAAAAAGTAAAAATCAAAATGGGTAAGTCCATGGCGATTATGCACCTTCCTGACGAAGCTGAAATTTTTAACGTGGTAGAAGAAGCGGGACGTGTTTATGATAAGTTTCGTGATGCTTTTATCGTTGTAAACTCTAAAAATCTTCCGGTTCAGCTAGGTGAATGGTACGCAAAAAATATTTTTGGATTAAAGCAGATTAAATCAACTTCCCAACGTGGCTTTGATTTTAAGCTTGGAGACAGAAATGTCGAAGTGAAGGTTCATTGGGCCGATAAATCCAGTCCCAAAGGTGTTAAGATTAAGAAGTCTTTGATCGAACTTTCTGATTTTTGTATTGTCCTTTATGTGGCAAGAAATCTTTTAATCAGAGATATTTGTTTTCTTGATTCAGAATATATTTTAAGAAAACTTTCAGACAAAGGTCACACCGTTTTTCTTAAAGACCAAGACATTGCATCCTATTTCTTTTCTAGATCGGCGAAACACTTTGATAAAGTGGTTAACCGCAACATGCTGATGAAGTTTTCAACGCCACAATTTGCCATGAAATTAGACGGTCGATTCTAGAATAAATTATAACGTACAAGGCGGCATTCAATGTCGCCATTGTATAAAATTCTTTTACTCGAAGTCTTTAAACTGATCTTTTTAATTAGCGGTAAATTTCCCGTAAAAATATAGGCCCTGAAGCCCTTAAACTCTTGTTTCAGGTTTTCTCCTAGATTGTAGTAAAGGCCGGCCAGATCTTCATCTGAGCCCATTCTTTCTCCGTAGGGAGGGTTTGCTACAAGCAAACCTGGAGCAAAATTATTTTTTAGTCTTGTGGCATCTTCACGGTTGATGATGATGGCACTAGTTAATTCACATTTATCAATTAATGTTTGGCACATATTTAAATGCTGATGATTTAAATCATATCCATAGATTTTTTCGCCATTCTTTAGATTTTCTATACCTTTCTTTGCTTCTTGAATTGCGAGTTTTACTTCTTTTTCCCAAGTCTCAGTTAGTCCTTTATCTTTGTTAAAAAGATAAAGATTAAAGAATGAGTATTGAACGCCGCGCTTGATTTTAAAATAACTTGCAGGAATGTTAGCTTTAAACATAGCAGCTTCAATCAAAAGCGTGCCCGAGCCACACATCAAATCAATAAAAGTTTCTTTCTTATTCCATTCCATGGCCATGACAATGGCGGCAGCTAGGTTTTCACGAAGTGGAGCTTCAAAGCCTGGATCACGGTAACCACGGTGTGATAAAGGTTCCCCACAAAGATCGACCATAACAGTGACTTTTTCTTTTACTGCATGTTCACTGTCATGAGGAGCTATATGGACAACAAAAGAGGCATCAGCATTTTGCTTATTAACGTTAGGACGCAAACCTTCTTCTTCATCACGAAAGCGATCCACAATTCCATCTTTTAGAGTTTGTGAAAGAATCATGGTATTAGAAAACTTTGATTTCTTTTTACCATCTGGTGAGCGCATAAGAATAGTTTGGATTTTAAATGTTTGGTCTAGGCCAAAGATCGAACTCCACTGTATTTCTTTTCCAAAAAAATAAAGATCTTTTTCTGTTTTAATGTCAAAGGAAAAAAGTTTTTTATAAACTCTTGAGGCTAATCTTGAATAAAGAATTACTTTTAAGAAATCTTCGTTTCTTCCTTCAAAGGTCGCTCCACCAATTCCGCCTTTTAAACCTACTATCCCAAGATCGGAGAGTTCTTTTAAAAGGAGTTCTTCAACTCCTTTAGGACAAGAAACGAGGTAGGTGTTCTTATAACGTTCAATTTCTTTATCTTTTTCAGTCATTTATTTATCCGATTAAAATAATCTTGCGCTCGCAAAATTAGTTCTTTGTAATTATCTTTTTTTGATGGCGCCAATTGTTTCTCATTAAAACGTTTTATTCTCCAAAGTGCGATGGAGTATAAACCTAATAAAATGGCTTCTTCAAAATGGGGAGCCTCTGCCGCATCTAAATTTCTGCCACTGCTGTAACCTTTCATATAGGCTTCAACGTATGGTGTATGAACCTTACCTTCTAGCAAACAAGTACCTGAAATGGAAACTCCTAGATCAAAGAGATAAGGACCCATACCACCTTGCTCAAAATCGAGGATCATTTTTAATCCTTGTTCATCAAAGAGGGTATTGTCGTAATAAAGATCACCGTGAATGAGCCCTTGAGGTAGATCAGCTTTTAGGTACTTATTCAGTTGATCGGGAAAGATTTGTTCAAAAATGGCCTTGAAATCGCTTGGACAATCCTTCTGCAAAAGATAGTTTTTGATCTGCTTCGCTCCAAAGCCAACAGTTTCAAAACTGCGGACATAACTACTAGCTCCGGGTTGTAAATTTAAGGAGTGAAGGGAGGCTAACGACTTTCCAATTTTGAAGCATATATCAGAGGAAATACTAGGAATATGACCTGAAATGAAAGGATAAATAACGCCATAAAAAGATCCCATTTCATAGATCAAGTCCCCTTTCTTTGTAAGGTAAGGGACGAGACTGTGAGGGAAGTGATGCTGACTTAAATAGTTTAAAATTTTCTGTTCTTCTCGTAGGTCATCAGTATTTTTATCATTTGAAATCTTAAGCACTAAAGGAGGGTGATCTTTTAAAAGGACTTGATAATTGGAGTTCGAAATACCCAGAGAAAGTGGAGTAAGCTCCATAATTTGGTAGTTCCCATAAAGGCTTAGAATCTGTTCCGCTTCCTTTTGGGTTATTGCTGTATAGCTTGCCATAAATTCTCTTTTTCTTTGTAGAACTCACTATACTGCTTATCTTGTTAAGAGGGAAAAGGAATGTTATATTAGGGCCATAAAATCAATATCTAACTAGCTTGTGAGGGATCCTCTATGAAATCAGAATTTAACGCAATGAAAACAGGTTTTACTGACTATAAAGTGAAAGACATGGGACTAGCAGAGTGGGGTAGAAAAGAAATCACTCTCGCTGAATCAGAAATGCCTGGACTTATGTCTCTTCGTAAAGAATTTGGCGCCTCGAAGCCACTAAAAGGCGCTCGTATCGCTGGTTGTTTACACATGACGATTCAGACTGCCGTTCTTATCGAAACATTAGTTGAACTTGGAGCTACCATTCGTTGGTCTTCATGTAATATTTTTTCAACTCAAGATCATGCCGCTGCTGCTATTGCTGCTGCAGGAATTCCAGTTTTTGCTTGGAAAGGCATGAACGAAAAAGAATTCGATTGGTGTATTGAGCAAACACTTTTCTTTGGTGATAAAAAAGAACAACTGAATATGATCTTGGATGATGGTGGTGATTTAACCAATATGGTTCTTGATCGCTTCCCAGATCTAGCAAAAGGAATCAAAGGAATTTCTGAAGAGACGACTACAGGTGTTCACCGTTTATACGAACGCGTGAAAAAAGGTACCTTAACTCTTCCTGCAATCAACATTAATGATTCAGTTACAAAATCTAAATTCGATAACCTTTACGGTTGTCGTGAATCACTAGCTGACGGAATCAAGCGCGCAACTGATATTATGATCGCTGGAAAGGTTTGTGTTGTTGCTGGTTACGGAGATGTAGGTAAAGGTTCAGCTCACTCTCTTAAAGGCCTTGGCGGTCGAGTGATCGTTACTGAAATCGATCCTATTAATGCTCTTCAAGCGTCAATGGAAGGCTTCCAGGTAACGACTATGGATGAAGCTGCTAAGATTGGTGATATTTTTGTTACAGCTACTGGTTGTGTAAAAGTAATTGATTCACGCCATTTAGATATGATGAAAGATACTGCGATTGTTTGTAACATTGGTCACTTTGATAGTGAGATCAACATTGCTTACTTAAACAACAATAAAGATATTAAGAAAATGGAAGTGAAGCCACAAGTTGATCAATATACTTATGCTAACGGAAAAAGAATTATCGTTCTTGCTGAAGGCCGTTTAGTCAATCTTGGTTGTGGAACAGGTCACCCATCTTTCGTTATGAGTGCTTCATTCACTAACCAAACACTTGCACAATTAGAACTTTGGCAAAACTCTACTAAGTACAAAAACGATGTTTATACTCTTCCAAAACATTTGGATGAAAAAGTAGCTCGTCTTCACTTAGAAAAAGTTGGAGTTAAGCTTGAAACTCTTACGCAAGAACAAGCTGAGTACATGGGCATGAGTGTAAATGGTCCATACAAGCCGGATCACTACCGTTACTAATGAAAATTTTTATAGCATCAGATCATGCCGCCTTCATTCAGAAGGCGGCTTTAATAAGAGAAATTAAAAAAGATCACCAATTGGTGGATTTAGGCACCGACTCGGAAGCCTCAGTTCATTATCCCAATTTTGCTGAAGCTGTTTGTAAAAAAGTTTTAGAAGAAAAGGGAAGTGTAGGGATTTTGCTTTGTGGATCGGGCATCGGTATGTCTATGGCCGCTAATCGTTTCAAGGGTATTCGTGCAGCTCTCTGCCGCTCCGTAGAGGACGCTAAGCTTTCTCGTGAACACAATAACGCCAATATCCTCTGTCTTGGAGGACGCTCTACTTCCGCAGAAGATATTAATGCCATTACCAGAACTTGGCTCTCAACACCTTTTGAAGGTGGCCGTCACCAAATAAGAACTGAATTGATGGATAACTTTTAAAATTAATTTATAAACTAATGAGGCTTTTTTGAAATTCGAACTGAATAATCTTAATCCCATCGAAAAATTAATTTATCATCTTGTGGGATGGAGTGCTTTATTCGGTTTAATCCTTTGTCTGTTAAACAAAGAATATTATGAAGGGGTCTATGCTAAAGAAGATAGTTATTTAGAATATCTGACAGTTTATGCCTTATTCTTAAGTGCACAAACATGTTTTTTACGTCTCTTCAAATTGAGAAAAAAGAAACAAGCACTCTTTCTTTTTTGTACACTTTGCGCCTGTGGTATTTTTCTCTTCGGTGCTGGTGAAGAAATTTCGTGGGGACAGAGAATTTTTAATATTCAGTCTTCTGATTATTTCGCTCAAAATAATTCCCAAGGTGAAACCAATCTTCACAACTTAGTGGTCGAAGGGAAAAAAGTGAATAAAATCATTTTTGGAACGGGTCTTGGAATCGTTGTCGCGACTTATCTTTTATTGCTTCCACTTCTCTATAGAAAAAAACAACAGGTAAAAGTTTGGATTGATAAGCTTGGAATTCCGGTAGCTAAAAATCATCACATTTTAGCCTATGCATTGTTATTTGCCATCGTCTCTCTGATTCCTTCCTCAAAGAGAGGAGAAGTTTTAGAACTTGGCGGCTGCATGATTTTCTATCTCATGCTTTCCTTTCCTTTAAATCAAGAAAATTTCAGATAAGTTTCTAAGCGTTAAGAGTGCCGAAGATTCTTTTTAAGCGAAGCTTGAAGACGGCAAAGACAGCTTCATAAACAATCGCTCCACGCATCTTTGATTGACCATCACGACGTTCATAAAATGTAATGGGAATTTCTTTTACTCGCAAATGTTGACTCCAGACTTTGAAATTGAGTTCAATTTGAAATGAGTAGCCATTGGAAAAAACATTATTCAAATTAAGTGACTGGAGAGTCTTTCTAGAAAAACATTTAAAGCCGCCTGTAGCGTCTTTAATTGTCATCCCTGTAATGATTTGAGTGTAGATCGAAGCAAAGTATGAAAGTAGTAAGCGCTTCATTGGCCAATTGATCACTCGAATACCGCCAATATAACGTGAACCAATGACTAAATCATGATCCTCCATTTCCTCTAAGAAACGTGGAATTTCCACTGGATCATGGGAAAAATCACAGTCCATTTCAAAAACATATTCAAAGTTTTTTTCGAGGGCCCACTTAAATCCTGTAACATAAGCAGTTCCTAGCCCAAGTTTTCCCGCTCTTTCAATTAAATGAAGATTCTTTTTTTTCTCTTGATACTCTTTTACGACTTTTGAAGTTCCATCAGGTGAGCCATCATCAATGATGAGTAAGCTTAATTCTGGGTAAAGTTGATCCAGCGTTGTTAGCATCTTTTTGATGTTATCAATTTCGTTATAGGTAGGAATGATAAGAAGAGACTGACTTAATCGTCTTTGCATTTTTCACAACTGTTTAATTGGGAGTTACGTATATCGTTCACTTTTTGGTAGAAAAAATCAAGCGCCTTTTTACCAACATCCGTATCAAGCATCCAGGCAAATTTTGAAATACTTGGAATAATGTGGGCCATATATTGAATCACTTCAGGTCCTTGGTGAATTTTGCCATTTTCATCAATCAGATGGATGATTTTATGGCAGTCTTCTTTTTTGAGATTTGGGAATTGACTGTATATTTCTTCTTGATGAATTGAACTAAAGTTTAGTTTATGAGCGCTATCTAAACGCTCTACCGTTTGCTTGAAACGGGTGCAAAGTGTGCATTCACTGTCGTAAATGAGTAATGGAGTCTTCAGTATATCCATGGATATAGTATAGAGGAAAGTAGCCTCTTTGTCCTTCCTCTATTTTGTTTGAGTCGCAGGCGCTGGGTTGGCCATAACATCAAACGTTTTCCATGCACTACTGCGGTAACGATAAGAGATAATATCAAAAATAGGCGTTTGTGTATTTTTGCTAATTTGAGCGGCTTTCTCTGCTTTTTGAGCAAAGTTTAAAATCTCAGCACTATTTGATCCACCACCGCTTGATTTACTTTGTCCCATTTGCGAATTGTCATCGTCATCATAGCCACCTCTTTTGCGACCACTTGGACCACTTTCAAAATTCAGCGATGATTCAACTGGACGATTATTAACGGCAGCCACATTTGAGTTTCCACGGTTACTAAATCCACTTCTTAAAGCGTTCGCAAAATTATTTCCTGCTGCGGACTCTGGTAAAGAAGCAATCACTGCAGCTTCAAGAGGAGAAAGTCCTTGATCAATTAAAAACCTTGCATCCGCTTTTTGAGCATCATTTAATTTAATCGGACCTATGTCTTCAGGATTTACTTTGCGGAGAGCATTTTTCGCTAAGGCTAAATTTCCAAAGCTTGAACCATCAAGTGTCGAGTAATCTAATCCTGAGTTAGCTATTCTATTCACGTCTCCCAAAGCACTTTTAAAGTAGGTATTTCCAAGATTCATACTTCCTAAGTCTTTGGCCATAACTTGATCAGCGCAAGTTCCTGCTGCTTTACAATCACAGTTTGGATCAAGTTGAATATTGGCGCCAATACAATGATCTGTAGCGATCTTTGGACTCCTTCCTTGTTTTGGTTTTTTCAAACAATATTGTGGATCCATTTTGGTACTTTCCATTGAGCAGTAACATTGTCTTTCTCCGATAGGGTCACAATTATTCGATCCTAAGAGAGCTTTTAACTTATCAGCTTTTTTAGTAATTTTATTGGCCCAATCTTTATGGTTTTCGGCTTTACGATCGTAGAAAACAGTGAAGAGAACTGATGCAGAGGCTTTGGCGATTAGTTTAAAATCCATCGCTGCTCCAGATATCATGTAACCAGCATAACAAAGAGAAGTCGCACCCCATCCTATTTCTTGTATTCTAGCCGATTCTTTTCTCGCCGTATGCATACGTGCAATAGAGTACATATTTTCAGTTTGAGATTCTGCATTTGTTTTAGCGCCAATTTGTTGTTGAATGTTTTGTTGAGAGGCATTCTGGTAAGCCTCTGCTCCCATCTCAGCAACCATAGGGATCATTGAGCAAATATCTTTTTTTTCTTCTTTTTTGTTTTCTGCGGATTTTTTATCGTTTGTAAATTTATTTCCTTTTTCATCCGTTTTGATAGCATCAGGTTTTGCATCTTTAGCAGGAACATACTGTCCCTTCGTTGCCCCTTCAGTATAGTTATTATAACTAATAGTACTTCCACTTAAACCGAATAAGGCTCCATAAGCTTTTCCTAACATAGGAATCATCTTATCAACCATAGGATCGATGACGTATCCAACAGTATCAACCGAATTCGTATCACAAGGATTCACATCTTTTTCTTTATTGATACCCCCTTCCCGTAATTGCTTACAAGCTTCCAGTCTCATTTTTTCAGAGTACTCACCATTCACATATTCTTTATCAATTTTGGTTTCTGCCGCAGTCTTAGGTTTTTCAATAACAAAACCTTCCTGGGGTTTAACGTAGTTTTCGTTATATTTTTTTATCAGTTCATTATCTTCAGCGATTGCTGAAAATGAATAAACAAGAAGTAGTGGTAAAGCCCATTTCATAAATGATCCTTTGAGGTTGAATATCCTTATTGTAACACCGAGGGGAAAGGGCTAACTCTCGGCAAATTCTCCTTTTTTGCTGTCTACGTAAAATCAGACACTTATGCTGGTGCATGTTGAATTAATAATAGACAAGAGTGCCACTAAAACTTATCGTTTGACGTGCCTAACTTATGTTTTGTATAAAGAACCCTTAGATTCTTGAGGAGGCTTTTATGATCATGAAAAAGATGATTACCCATAACCCAGACAGTGAGTTAACTCATTCGATGGTTCATTATCTTTTGACCATTCATAAGTTAAAAGAAAAAAATGGCTATGCGCGCGTGACCGATATTGCACGTGATATGGGACTAACAAAAGGATCTGTTTCTACCGCCCTTACAACACTTAAAAAAAGAGATTTAATTTCAGAAGATGAGAGTAAATTCTTTTCTCTATCTGAATTAGGTCACCATGCTGTTCATGATATTCTTTCATCTCGAACCCTACTTTTTTATTTCTTAAAAGATGTTGTAGGCGTGAATGAAGATGTTGCCCACCGCGATTCATGTTTAATGGAACATCTTCTCTCTGGTGAAACTCGTGAGAAATTTTTCAGATACATGAAAAAACTAACTTCATCAACGAATGAGAAAAAGATCAAAACCGATTTAGATCTTTCTCCTTACAATTCGGCAGAAGATTTTAGTTCAGTTCAAATGGGTGACCAGTACTTAATGGAAAAATAAAGAGCTCTTTCAAATAACTTATCATTCAAAAAAGATAAAAATGAAGATTTTTAATATTCTTACTATTTCTCTGTTCCTTTTTTCTGTAGCAGTAAAAGGACAAACACCAAGCGGGACAAAGACTGATCCTCGTCTTGTGATTAACCTTCTTGATTATATCTCTGCGGACTATGCTGGAGCAGTTTCAGTAGAGGGTGAGGTCTTAAGCCCATCAGAATATAATGAACAAAAAGAGTTCGTTCAAACGACTTTAGATAGCGCCAAATTATTACCAGAAGTAAAAAACAACCAAGACATTCTGGCAAAAATAGAAAAACTTAAAAAATTGGTAAACTCTAAAGACAAACCTCAATTGGTGGCAGAAATCGCTCAGTCTGCAAAACGTGATGTAATAAATGTAACCTCAATAGCCATTGCACCTACTAGTTGGCCATCTTTAGAAAATGGTAAAAAATTATTTGCTCAAAATTGTGTCAGTTGTCACGGTAGTAATGGCAATGGGGATGGAGCTGCTGGAAAAAATCTTGATCCGGTGCCAGCCAATTTTCATGCTGAAGCGATGGCCAATAATTCTCCTTTTAAAGAATTTAATGTGATCAGAGTTGGTGTTCCTGGTACTGGAATGATCGGCTGGGACAAATTCTCCGATAAAGAAGCTTGGGATTTAGCATTTTATGTTGTTTCTTTTCGCTTTCAGAATAAAAAAATGAAGCCTTCAAGTCAATTTTCAGATTCCGAACTGCATGAAGCAGCAACTATGAGTGACCTAGAGTTGCTGGAAAAAATGCAAGGTACTGAAAGTGAAAAAAACGAAAACTTAACTTCACTTCGTCTTTATCAAGGAAATGGTAAAGAAACTATTGTCCAAGGAAAAAACTTCGATATCGCCAGAAACTACTTACAGCTTGCAAGTGTAGACTTTAAAGCTGGTCATTTTGCTGATGCCAAGATGAATGCGCTAAGGGCTTATTTAGAGGGAATCGAGCCTCACGAACCGAAACTTCGTGCTAATAATTTAGCCTTTGTGGCTGAGTTAGAAGTGGGTATGTCTGCAGTTCGTTCTGCTATTGAAAACCAGATTCCCTTCCCACAATTTGAAAGTAAAATTAATGAAGCGAATACCCTTTTAAATCGAGCCGATATTTTAACCACTGAACATGCTAACTCACCATTAGTGACCTTCTTTTTAAGTTCAGGCATTTTGTTACGTGAAGGTTTTGAGGCTGTTCTCATAATCATTGCTCTCTTAAGTATTCTTCGTGCAACCAAAGCCTCGGGAGCAGCGAAATGGGTACATGCAGGATGGTTAAGTGCACTAGCTTTAGGATTGATTGCATGGATTTTTTCAGGCTGGCTGCTTAAACTTTCTGGAGCTGGAAGAGAGTTAATGGAAGGGACCATTTCAATTATTGCCGTGGTTGTTCTACTTTATATGGGCTTCTGGCTTCATAGCAAAACGGAAATCTCGCGCTGGACTCAATTTATTAATGAGCGAGTCAAGCAAATGGTGGAACAAAAAAATCATTTTGGACTCTTGGCAATTGCTTTTATGGCGGTTTTTAGAGAAGCCTTTGAAACTGTTTTATTTTTACGAGCGATTTGGCTAGATGGTGGCGTTGATACAAAGTCTGCCATGGGGGCAGGGGTTGCCGTTTCCCTACTGATTATTATAACCAGTGCCTGGCTCATTTTAAAATTTAGCGCCAAACTTCCTTTAAAAAAGATTTTTACTGTCTGTTCAATCACTATGATTCTGCTCGCAGTTATTTTGGCTGGCAAAGGCATTCATGCCCTCCAAGAAATCGGATTATTTTCGATTACTAGTCTAGGAAGTTTAAGAATTGAAACGCTAGGGATTTTTGCCACCAAAGAAACACTTTTGGCACAATTTGTTATTCTACTGCTTTCAAGTTTTTTATGGACCATCGGCAAACAACCTAAAAAAATAGCCGCTTAAGGACATCGCTAGAGTCTTTTTTAAATCTGTTGTAAACTTGAGGAATGATTATTCTTCTCTTAGCTTCTTTTATGGCCCACTCCCAATTGGTTGGTCCCCACTGTAATATAAAATCAATCAAAAGATCGGTTGATCAAAGTAATTCTCAAACGATCGGAATTGATTCCCAAGGAAAGCCCATTTTTAAAGCGACCTCATCAAGTGGAAAATCTGAGGATGTTGGACTCTTAGTGATGGCGCAAGGACGCACCACGAGTATTGAAGTGACTACTTCTCAGACTGTCGTTGCAGAACACCCACCAATTAATCCTCAATATCCTACTATTACCCAAAATAGAGTCATCACGTTAAAAAATGAAGTGAAAGTGACATGCAAAAGTGTTGGGTTTAAAGGGATGGAATTAGAAATTGAATTAACCAATGAGAAAACAAAGTTATCTACCACTGTCACATTGAATTCAGGTGGATCAGTGAATCTAGGTGGGATTGTTAGCGAACTCAATTCTAAGAGAAAAAATATTGATTTTGCGGAAGGAGCAAGTGCTTCCGATGTGACTGAAAATAGACAGTTCGAGTATTGGTTGGAAGCCAATTAAATATGTTAGTTTATATTGTTGCTTCACTGCTGATTCCTCTTCTTGTTCAGTTTCTTTTTTTAGTTTTTCCAATCAGTGGCGGAGCCTATTGGATTTTATTTCTAGCGACCGTCGGTTCATTAACATATTTTTTTCCTCAAAAGAAAAAAGATTTTGTCTGGCAAGCTGTACTCTTTTTTGCCAGTTTCATGGTTTTAAGTTTTCTGGCAGGATGTTGGATTCAATTTTATCCGACGGGAGAGCATGTTAGAGACTACAATCTTATTTCATCCTCAATCCATAATCCATTGAACCCAATGGACCCCTGGCTCTCTAAAATCCCCAACCACTATTATATTTTTTGGTTTAAGTGGGCAGCTTCTCTATCTTATCTCTTCAATTTAAATACAGAGAATACATATATTGTTTCTTTTGGGATGAGTTTTTCTTTTTATATAACGTTGCTTTTTATTTTATTTTCGAAAGTCTTTTCTTTTCCTCGCCCAAAATCATTAGTTATGTCCTTAGCGGTGGCGACCTTTTCTAATTTGGCCGGTCTACTTTTTTATTTTAGAGAAAATGCTCATTGGTGGGGACCTTCCCGAATCATTACTGGAATCATCAATGAATTTCCTGTGTGGTCATTTTATCAAGCTGACTTTCACCCACATTATGCGACCCTGAGCTTGCCAGTGCTTTATCTCATTTTAAGTTTTCTGACTTTAAAGATGATGGGGACACGATATCAGCGCTTAATTTTCTTAACTTTTTTGTATTTCTTCTTTTACCGTTTATTCATGCTAGCTAACCCTTGGGAAGTTATTTTTCTTACCCTGGCCTATCCTGGGTTTTTACTGAAAGAAATTTTTTTTCCACCTGAGCAAGACATTATTCTAAAAAAAGAATCGATCATTTTTCTTGGAATTGTTGGAGGCTTGGCCCTCTGTGCCTGCTTCTTATATCCTCCTATGTATGCTGCCGATGTAAAAGTGAAAATGGTGACTTCAGAAATTGGACGGAGTGCTTTTTCAGAATTGTTTTTACACTGGGGTGGCTGGTGGAGCATGGGGCTACTTACCATCATCATTTCTTTTTTCACAAAAACTTATAAAAAATTTGATCCGGAAGTTGCCTTCTTCCTCGTGCTATCAACACTTATGATCATTCTTCCTGAAATTGTATATGTCGATGACTCTTATGGCCCTCCTTATGAACGCATGAATTTTATGTTTAAGCATTACATGCCAACATGGACTGTCACTGGTATTGCGGTGGTCATGCTATGGGGGAAGTTGCTCGAGAAAAAAACTTTCTGGATTGCAGTTTCTCTCTTTTTCGTGCTGGGAAGTTTATTTAGCCTGAAGACCTTACCAGAGCGTTACCGCGAATTTTCGCATTTACAGACTAGACTTGATAATGCTGACAAAGAAATGCCCGGTATCAAAGAGACAATCAAAAAGTTTCGTCATTTCCCTCGAGGAGTTGTACTTCAGTCTTCGATCAATCCTTACGATTATACTTCGTTCATTGGAACGCTCTCTGACAAGGATTTGTATTTGGGCTGGATTAATCATTTGCTGGTTTTAAATAAAGACTACGGTTTGTTAATGGAACGACAGGCTGAACTTAAAAGACTTTATGAAGAGGTTGACTGTCAAAAAAAGAAAGACATTTTTCTTAAAACAGAAGCTCATTATCTTGTTTATTCGCTCCAAGAAAAGAAAGATTATCCTCAGAGTGTAAGCACTGACTTTTCATGTTTTAAAGAAATCATCCATGAAGGTTATAACTTTATCTACACCACTAATTAAAATCTTTCTTTAAATAAAAATCCACAAAACTATGACCTACTGGCGACCAAGGTCTGTGAGTAATGACATAGTTTAGGTAATTTTTAATATTGAGGTCGTTGTATTCAGGAACCCACCATCCTCGCAATTTTAATGTGATTTTTCGATGTGATTTGTCGAGATTAACAGCAGACATATAATTCTCTATTACGAATGGATATTCATCTTTGGCAACCCCTTGATCATAGTAATGATAGTCAGGCTCATTAAAAAGATACCAAGTAGCTGGCCAAACGGCATCGCCGGTAATAAGTGCTTTGGAATTTAGTTTAGTTGGAGAAACCATCCTGTCGCGAATTTTCTTCATTACACTGTGAAATTCTTTGGTGGTATGGACTTGGCTAATGAGTTCTGTTTCGTCACCGCCGCGATTAAAGTTGGTGATCAAACAGATTCTTAAGGTGAATAAACCTATAAAAATTAACCCGAGATTGACGATTTCATTATTTCGATTGGTGAAGTAGTGGTCGAAATAAACTGCAAAATAGATCAGTCCAAAAACCAATGGATAAAGAGCAAGCCAAGGAACCTTCTCACCAACATAGCTATAGGTAAAAAAGCTAGCGTAAAATAAATAGGAGAACCATGCTAAGTCTTTTTGCTTCGATAGCATGTGGTGAGTGGTGATTATTATACTATGAGGAACTAAAAGTATTAGCCACCAAAGGTCAAATGGTATCTTAAGCTTAAAAAAAAGAAAAATGGAATTAGTCTCAAGCATGTGCTGATTACAAAGGAAATACATTACAAAAGACATGACAATAGAACCAAGGGAGTACCATTTGAGCTGACTCTTCATTTTATAAAAACTATGAAAGAAGAAAAAAATCATTAAAAGGATAAAATAGAAGTCGTACCATGAGATCATTAGAAATTGAAAAGCAAATGGTCCTTTGATTCGTTCCACGTTATGTTGATTAAGCCAATACAGAAGACTATCTCGATAAAGACCATCGATAATTCCTTTGCTGTAACGAAAACGTGCACTATAGATATAACAAAAAATAAATACTGCGCTGGCAAATCCGATTAGAGTCGATAGCCAATGACCTTTAAGAAATTTCCAAAGCTTGCTTATTTCCTTCTCTTGCTTCAAAAATAAATTGATGAAGGCATCATAGGCGAGAAAGCCAAGCAATAATGCCATGGTTATAAAAACGTTCTCTTTTACACAATAATGGAGCGACAAGGAGCAGAGAAAAAGTGGCCCCTTGATTCTTTCCTTATCTGTGACGACAGCATAAAGCATACCCATCATGGTGGAGAGTACAAGAAAGTCCTCACGCAAAAAGCGCGAATAATAAACCAACAATGGCGATACTGCCAAAATGGTTGTGAGATAGATCAGCGTTTTACTATTTAATTTATGACGAAATAAAAGAGGAACCAAAAGGAAAAGACTTCCGATTAAAGTAATTAAACTCCGAGCGGCAAAGTCAGTTGCCCCTAGCATTTCATAAAAGTAGGGTAGGAGGTCATACAGTAAAGGGCCGTGCAGAAGTGCAGAATATTTATAGAAATTGTGTTCAGGAGAAAAGTAATTATAGGCACCATAAACGGCATGCAGTGACTCGTCATGATGGAAAGGACGTTGATCAATATGGTACCAACGAAGAAAAAGCCCTACTAAAATAATAAGGAAATAAAAAACGGTCTGCCTGCTGGTTAAATCAGCATCTTTAGTCTTAATCATAATATAATGATTCTATCACCAATTTTCCCAAGGAGAATGACTTTTGTGATTAGAAAAATGTTCCATTCTGTGACGAGTGCACCTCCTGAACGAAAGAGAAATTTCATTCTTTTGTGTATCAGTTATTTTTTCGTTCTTTTTAATTATCCCTTAATGAGAGCGACAACTACCGCTATGTACATGCAAGCTTATGGGGGAAGTGCTTCTCCTGTGATTTGGCTTTATTCGGTGGCTGCGTTAGCGATTATTATTTCTATTTATAATAAGTTACAAAATAAAGTTGGAGTGCATGCCCTTTTTCATTACACCAGTATCCTTTCTATTTTTATTTTTTTAATTTCTCTTTTTCTTTTTAACCAAGGCATAACCTTTATGGCAGGCGTTCTATACGTCTGGAAAGAGGTCTATATCGTGATCTTGGTTCACCTTATCTTGGGATATTGTAATTCTAATTTAAAGTATGTTGAGGCTAAAGAGTTTTTTGGACCCTTAGGAGCGATGGGAAGTATTGGTGGGATCGTTGGTGGTTTTCTAACCTCGGTTATGACAAAACCTTATGGTGTCGATGCAGTCATATATATTGGTTGTATTGGAATCGCTATCAATGCTGTTGTTTTTCACTTCACCCTTCGTACAGAGACGACCTCTAGTGACAAAAGTTCTGTTAAAAAAGAAAGTCCTTTGCAATCAATTAAAGGGGCGTATCGTTATGTCTTTTTGATTGCACTTATAGTAGCGATGTCGCAATTTTGTATTAATATTGTGAATTTAAAATTTGATTTGGTCTTTGCTCAAATTGTTCCTGATCAGAATACAAAGGCAGCTTATCTTGGAACACTTTTCTCATTAATCAATGTTGCAACCTTAATCATTCAGTTTTTATTAATTCCGCCTTTATTTAAGTACCGCACAAATCGTTTCACGCAATACCTCATACCGACTAGCTATGTCGGTTTAAGTATCTTGGGATTAGGCTTGGGAAGTGGAGTCCTAACATTGGCTGCAGGTACTTTCTTATTTATGAAAGCTTTCGATTATTCTCTTTTCACCGCTTCCAAAGAGTTACTCTACTATCCCCTTAGTACCATGCAGAAGTTTGGCGCAAAATATATTACTGATATGGTGGTGTACAGGCTTGCCAAAGGCATAATCGCTGTCATCTTAATAAAGTATCAAGATCTTCAGTCGCTCAATATACTCATGACCCTTTCACTATTAATTTGGTTTATCGCTCTGGTCTTTTTATTTAAAGATCCCAAGAGCCAAAGGACAGAATATGAATCCATTCCTTGAAAAATCCCCTTATCCTTACGGAGCTTTTGATTTTAAAAGCTTAAAGAACGAACACTATAAAGTGGCGCTTGAAGTGTTTATTGAAGAAGCGAAAACGAGAGTAGGAGAGATAAAAAAAATTGCTGAACCTACTTTTGAAAATACCATTGTGGCCTTAGAAGAAACGGGTGAGAATATTAATCTTGTGTCACGCATTTTTAATTATCTATTAGGAGCCAATACCAATGAAGCTCTTCAGGCCATCGCAGAAGAAATTTCAGGGATCTTGGTCAATTACTCGAATGATATTCTTTTAGACGAAGTTCTTTTCCAGAAGATTAAAACTGTATATGAAAAGAAAAATACTAAGCTCTCAAACGAAGAATTGAAGTTATTGAATAAAACGTATGATGATTTTGTTCGTAATGGGGCTCATTTAAGTCCAAGTGATAAAGATATCCTTCGTAAAATTGATGAAGAATTGTCCAAAGTTTCTATTCGTTTTGGTGAGAATCTTTTGAAGGCAACCAATAGCTTTGAATTGATTATCGATAATATTAAAGAGTTAGATGGTATTCCTGATGCTGCCAAAGAAGCTGCCATGGACGCCGCCAATCAAAAAAGCCATCATGGAAAATGGCTCTTTAGCTTACATATGCCAAGTTACATTCCAGTAATCACTTTTGCCAAAAATCGTGCATTAAGAGAAAAACTTTACAGAGCTTCTACATCAAGATGTGTGGAAGGAGAGTTTTCAAATCAAGAACTCATTAAGCAAATGATTTTTCTACGCTTAAAAAGAGCTAAGCTTCTAGGCTTTAATAATCACGCGCACTATGTCCTTTCAGACCGCATGGCCTTGACCCAAGAAACGGTTTTTGATTTTAGTAAAAAGATATTGGATCTTGCCTACAAAAAAGGACAAGAAGAAA
This sequence comes from Bacteriovoracaceae bacterium, assembly GCA_049318265.1. GTDB lineage: Bacteria > Bdellovibrionota > Bacteriovoracia > Bacteriovoracales > Bacteriovoracaceae > JBEIOQ01. The sequence continues at coordinate 455,918 of JBMOGR010000001.1, read as the reverse complement.
TAGAAAAAATTAAGCAGGTGCAAAAGAAGATAAATGCGAACGAAGATTTTATGCCTTGGGATCAGGCTTTCTATGTGGAAATTCTAAAGCAACAAACTTTAAATTTTGATGAAGAGAAGCTTCGTCCTTACTTTCAATTAGAAAAAGTTGTGGAAGGAGTCTTTGCAGTCGCTCGGAAGCTTTACAATCTTTCTTTTAAAGAAAGAATGGATATCCCAGTCTTTCATTCTGAAGCTAAAATTTACGAGGTCATCGATACCGAGAGAAATCAAGTATTGGCACTTTTCTACGCTGATTTCTTCCCACGAGAAACAAAACAAGGCGGAGCCTGGATGGCAAGCTTTCAAGAGCATTCCGAACAAAATGAAGTGAAGCATATTCCTCATGTGGTGATTACTTGTAATTTCACCAAGCCCACAAGTTCTAAGCCTTCGCTTTTAAGTTTAGATGAAGTCAAAACTCTCTTTCATGAATTTGGTCATGCACTACACGGAATGCTATCACAAGTGAAGTATTCTTCATTGTCAGGTACTAACGTTCTTTGGGACTTTGTGGAATTGCCATCGCAAATTATGGAAAATTGGGTGGTGGAAAAAGAATGTCTCGATCTCTTTGCTCGCCATTATCAAACTGGAGAAACAATTCCTCATGACTGGATTAAGTCTATTCAAGAAGGAGAAAAATTTCTTGCAGGTCTATACAATCTTCGCCAAATGCAATTAGGACAATTAGATATGTTATGGCATACCTTACTTGAAGAAAAAGATTTGAATGTTTTGACCTTTGAAAGAGAAGCTTTAAGTGCTTACCGCTTAGTTCCGGCTCTTGAAGGAAGTAATATCTCTTGTCAGTTTTCTCATATATTTGATGGTGGCTATTCAAGTGGCTATTACTCTTATAAATGGGCTGAGGTACTAGATGCAGATGCCTTTAATTTCTTTAAGAGTAAGGGAATCTTTAGCCGTGAAGTAGCGAAGCTTTTTAGAGAAAATATTTTAGAAAAAGGCGGAACGGCTCATCCCATGGAACTTTATAAAAAGTTTCGAGGATCTGAACCTAAGCTTGAAGCACTTCTTAGCCGTTCTGGATTATTAGAATGAAGCTAGACAAGGAATATTGGGAGAAAAATTATAGCGAACCCATGGAGATGGATGGCATCGTCAATGCTAAAACTCACGCGACATACCTTAAATCAATTTTTGAATTAGAGTATATCGGCATCTCGAGCATTATTGATCTAGGCTTTGGACTAGGTCATATGTTTCGCGAAATGGTCATGACTTTTGAGCCGACTAAAGTGGCCGGAATAGAACCTACTGAGTTAGGCTTTAATGAATTTAAAAATCGTGAAGGCGCTCTCATAAGTGATTACAAAATTAAACTGTTTCAAGAAGATCTGCTCACTTGGGCAAGAACAGACAGAAAAGTGAAATCTCGTTTTGATCTAGGTATCTGCACTTCAGTATTGCAGTATCTTCCGGATGAGGAACTAAAGGAAATCATTCCCATCATGGCAGAGAGGATTAAGTATATTTATCTTACCGTTCCCACAGATAAAGAACTTCTTCGCCAAGTCAGTGAACTTAATTTTGAAGATGAGTATGCAATAAGAAGGAGTAAGAGTTTTTATTACAAGCTTTTAAGCCAACATTTTACTTTTATTGGAAGCCGGGTGCTTGAAAGTAAGAGTTACTTTAACGAAGACACCACGGCCTTTACTGACTTACTTTTTCGATTCTAAACTTTAGTCTTAACTTTTTCCCAAAGTTTTAATTGCCACTCAGTGGTTACTTTCGCCACTTCCTTTTGTTCTTTATCGACAATAGTGGTGACGAGGAGGATAGTTGTTTTATCAACTCTTGTTAATTCTTCTCGTAAATTTTGCATTTTCTTTTGGTCAATGATAATCGTTCCGATCAAGTCGGTTTTTCCTTGGTAGGTGTACTCACAACTAAGCGTCTTTAAGATAGGGCGATATTTGGCTACAGGAAATTCTTTAATAAGAGAAAGCCCAGCACAAAATTCGCCTACAGTCGCTATGGCACATGCGTGTATACCTTTGAGGTGATTCATGTTCACACGCTTATAGGGAATTTTAATAGAGACTTGTCCTTCATCAACGATCATTAACTTGAAGCCATGTGGTGCATTGAAAGGAATAACAAAACGTAATATTTTTTCTAATACAATTAACTCAACTGCACTTGGTTTTTTTAAAATTCGATCTAGTAATTGATTTTTTGTTAAATTCATTTGTTAATCAGTCCTGCTAATAATTTATGGCTTTCATCATATTCATTCATAACTTTAGTAACGATCGCTGGAATTGTGGACATTTCATGGGTAAATTCAATTGAAGGTCCAGCACACCAAACCGATTTATAGGAAGCAGAAAAAGCAGCTTTTTCAAGAAGCTTCATTCCTTTGTAAGCGGTAAACATTTTGGCGTATTTTTTCATTTGCTTATTTTTATTCAGCATATTTTCTACAAAATTTTGTTCTGTTCCGATTTCTTCCACGTAAGGAGTTTTAATGACGGTACAAGGTGTTCCGGAAAGTTTGGTCGTTTTGACAATATCTTTGGCGCCATACTGTAAGCAGGCATTTTTATAATCTTGTCCTACAGGAGCTTCTTTCGTCGCAATGAAAGGTGAACCCATTGAGATGGCGTCTGCACCGAGCGATAGCATTGAAAGCAAACCGGCGCCTGTTCCGACTCCACCAGCGGCAATGACAGGAATTTTACAAGCTTTCTTAAGCATTGGAATAAGAATACTCGCAGGAATTTCCCCTGCGTGCCCACCAGCTCCAGAGTTAACGGCAATAACTCCGTCTGCCCCCATGTCTTCTACTTTTTTAGCATAACCTTCTTCCACAACATCACAAAAGACTTTGATATTATTTTTTCGAGCAGCTTCGATCACTTCTTTAGGTGAACCTAAGGAAGTGATGATGAATTTCACACCGGATTCCATGACGATGGGAAAATGGGTTTTTAAGTTAATATTCGACTTGTTAACGATTAAATTGACACCAAAGTTTCCATTGGTTCTCTTATTGATAGCAGCCAGTGCCGCTTTCAATTCCTCTGGTGTTCTATAATTGAGTGACGGAACACAACCAGTGATTCCTGATTCATGGGCAGCCACTAACATTTCTTCATTACTGATTAGAAACATGGGGGCCATAATGATGGGGTACTTAATTTTGAGCATGCCAGTGATCAAAGTGTCGATCATACGAAGTCCTTCTTGTCCAAACTGCTTAAGTTAGTTAAAATTAGATGATGAATAATTATATACGTGGTTTTTCTGTATTGATAGTTTTCACTTTAGTGATTATCGGTTTTGCTTTTGTGTTAGGCGAAACATTTAATTCACTGATCATTGCCTTTATATCCGCCTATTTTCTTTTCCCTTTTATTGAGAAAGTTGAAAACCTAGGTATACCTCGCCCTATCGTCACCATTGGTCTTATCCTTTTTATTTTAAGCATTATTTTTGTTGTACTCTATTTCTCTATCCCTGCAATATTTTTTGATTTACGTAAATTTTTAGCTCTGTTGCCTGAGAAGATTTCGCTCTTGGTCCATATCCTTATCGCATGGGGAGACAGGCTTGGGTTCAACCTTGGCGACGTTTTAAAGAAATATTCAAATCAAGAATACATTATCGATTGGATTGAAAATAATGTTTCTCAGTTTTCCAATTTCGTTTTAATACCGATTATAAAAATTTCGGGCAAAGGACTAATTGGCTTAAGAGAAGCAGTCATGAGTTTGCTCAATCTTTTTATTGTTCCAGTTTTCTTTTTCTTTCTAGTGAATTCTTATGAAAAAATCACAGCAGAATTAAAAGCTCTCTTGCCTGAAAAACAAAGAGCTATTGCTATCAATTATTTAGGGCAATTAAACAATGTTCTTTCGGGATATTTTAGGGGGCAAATCGGTCTTTCACTATGTGTTTCTGCTTATTATGCTTTGGCGCTTTCGTTGGTCAATATTCATTTTGGTCTCTTGATTGGATTAGTCACAGGGCTATTAAATATGGTTCCTTATGTGGGAATCACCATCAGTATTATCTTATCAATTCTGTCGGTATCATTTTACTCAACTAATATTCCTCTCGATCTGTCATTAGTAGCTTTGGTTTATGGCTTCGAAGTTATATTAGAAATCGTTTATCTCTATCCAAAATTTGTAGGCTCTAAAATTGGACTTAAGCCCTTAGAAGTTATGCTTGCTTTGGCTGCTGGAGCGAATGTCGGAGGTGTGATCGGTGCTTTAATTTCTGTTCCGCTTGCCGCTGTTTTGAAAGTCGCTTTAGGTGACGCAATTAGATATTACAAGTGTTCTGACATCTATACAAATTCCTCTCTGTAAGAAAGTGTAAACATTTCGTCCACCTATTTTTCATCATAGGTCTAAACTAAGAATTATTAGTTATTCGTGATCTTTTGATTTCAACTTGGAGTAATAATGAAAAAAATAGGTTTAATTCTTGGACTTGGATTGTACTCAACGCTGACTTTGGCAACTCCCATTTATTCTTACATGACCATCGGTAACGATATGGTCACGAAGACTTCAAACTTTTTAGGTAAAGATGCACAGTTCATATCTTCAAATGATATTGTGACGGTAATGAAAATTCCTACCTTCAAAGCTTTTAATGTTAGTAATTTCATGCATACTGAAAAAATGAGCTGTCCAGGTTTCATGCTTCATGAGACACAATCAGAAGCTAACGACTATGCTAAAAACGCTAAAAGTGGCGTGGCTTTAAACCTTGTAGATTACACTATCGACCAAGAAGAAACGGTCAAAAGTTACATGGCCCAGGTGAAAGAAGAAACTCTTCTTGCGACCATTACAAAACTTTCATCTTTCTTAAACCGTTATTATAAAAGTGAAACAGGAGTTCAATCTCAAACTTGGCTAAAAAACTATTGGGGGGAATTACTTCAAGGTAGAAATGATGCAAAAGTAGAATTCTATAAACACGCAAAATGGTCTCAACCTTCTGTCATCGCGACCATCGAAGGCTCTACATATCCAAACGAAATTATCGTTCTCGGTGGACATGCTGATTCAATTGGTGGTGGTGGACAAAGTTCAAATCTTAAGATGAAAGCTCCAGGTGCTGATGATAATGCTTCCGGAATAGCGACCTTAACGGAAATTATGAGAGTGGCGATTCAAAATAATTTCAAACCAGCAAGAACCATTATGTTTATGGGATATTCTGGCGAAGAAGTAGGACTTCTTGGATCAAAAGAAATTGCAAGTAGCTTTAAGAAAGCAGGAAAAAATGTCATCGGTGTTATGCAACTAGATATGACTGGTTTTAAGGGTTCTGCTCAGGACATTTTACTTATGTCAGATTTTAGTAATGCTCGTCAAAATGAATTCTTGGGGACATTGATTGACAAGTATGTTAAAGTACCTTGGGGTTACTCTAAGTGCGGATATGGATGTTCTGACCATGCTTCATGGACGGCCAATGGTTATCCAGCTTCAATTCCTTTCGAATCGAAGATGGAAGAATACAATCGTAAGATCCACACTGCAGACGATACAGTAAAAACATTGAACAATAGTGCTGCTCACTCTGCTAAATTTGCCAAGGTTGGATTAGCATACATGGTGGAGATGGCCAAAGAATAAGGCAAGGATTTGCTTAAGACAAAAGAAGACATCAATTTAATTTTCCCTACCATTTATGAAGGATTAGAGGTGGCCCGTCAGGGCTTCCTCAAATCCCTTCTGACTCTCGAAGAAGACGAAACAATCATCCGAACCTCTGCTGAAGCCCAAGTCATTCTTGAAGTGATGGAAGGAATTGTTCGTTCTCAATTTGAATTTTATGAGGAGTTTCCTGCTTTAGAAGAAATTTTTTCCAAAGAGTTTGGCAATGTTCGTGAATGGGTAAATCGCGAAGTCTTTTTGGAAATTGCTTTCCTTGAAGAATTCTTTTTTCCTATGGCGCAATCTTGTCCATTGACTCTTGAAGAAGGCTTCAATGAAGATTTTGTCCGCGCTTATCTAACAACATTTCAAGTTTGGCGTGAAACAAAAACCATTGTTCACCAAGAGACTCAGACAAAACTTAAAACTGAATTTTCTCTTAAGCTTCAAACTTCAAATTTAAAATGTCAGTGTATTGCCTGTGTTGGTGATTTTCGTGCCAAGACTCGTGAATTTGCCTTTAAAGATTTAGTTTCTCGCATTGATGAGACAGCGATCAAAATTGAGCAAAGTTTTGAAGTTGGTGCTGAGGCCATGAATATCGCTGACGCCATCGCTGAACTTAAGAAAAATATAGAAAAAGAACTTCATCAAGTTCGCTATAAATTAAAGCGTTCTTCTTTAAGTAAGCTTGATAACGAAATTAAAGTTATCTTCAAAGAAAGATTTTCTCATCGCTCAGAAATAGGTCAAAAATACATAAATACCTTAAAGCCTCATCTGGAGAAATGGCTTCTAGACCAAGGTCTAAGAGTTGATTTAGTGGGGGAAGCTGAATACGACCGCTTTTTTATGCAGCTTGATCTTGGTTTATGGAAACCATGGGGGATTTTACAAAAAGAATTCCAACGTCTCGTTCAAACAGTAATGGCGCTAAAGAGAAAAGATATTTCATCTCAAATCTTAATTGAATATTTAGGACAATTTTGGGTTCACTCTGAAGCCAGAAGCCTTAAAAGAAAAATTTTCTACCATATGGGTCCTACTAACTCGGGGAAAACTTATCATGCTGTCGAAGCATTGTGTAAAGTTCAAAAAGGCTGTTATTTAGCGCCTCTGAGACTTTTAGCTTCAGAATTATACGATACGATGAATTCAAAAGGTGTGAAGACAACTCTTTTGACAGGTGAGGAAGTGATTGAGGTACCAGACGCTACTCACACATCTTCAACCATTGAAATGGCTAAACTGACTCAATATTTTGATTGTTGTGTTATTGATGAAATTCAAATGATGTCTGATCCTCAACGTGGATGGGCATGGACTAGAGCACTGGTTAATATCAAAGCAGCAGAAGTTCATCTATGTGGTGACCATTCTGTTTTAGATCTGGTCAAACAAATTTGTGAATTAACTGGCGATACTCTTGAAGTTAGAAAGTATGAAAGAAAAACTTCTCTTGAAGTGATGGAAAATACCGTTGGCTTAGGTCATCTACAGCGTTCAGATGCTTTAATTGTTTTCTCTCGTCGAAATGCTTTAAAGTACAAAGCAGATCTGGAAAATTTAGGTTATAAAGTTTCTATTATCTACGGAATGCTTTCTCCTGAAGTTCGCCGTGAACAAGCTCGTAAGTTTGATCAAGGTGAAACAGATATCATTGTTAGTACCGATGCTATTGCTATGGGGATGAACCTTCCCGTTCAAAGAATTATTTTTTCTACTTTTTCAAAGTTTATTGATAACAAAGAATACTTCCTCTCTAACTCCGAGATTAAACAGATCGCTGGTCGAGCTGGTCGTTTTGGCCGCTTTCCCGTGGGGAAAGTAAGTTCTCTCTCAAAAGAATCTGATGGCCCTACTATTTTAAGAAGAGCAATTGCGGCAGATTTGTCTCAATCGTCTCGCGCTATGGTAGGGCCCGATTTAGATATTTATAATAAAGTGAACAATGCACTCCAAGTAAACTCACTTCCTATTTTAAGTTTGTCTGAATTTTTACGTTTATTTAACACCATGACTTTCATTAAGCCTTTTTACTGTGTTGATTTGAAAGAAATGATTGAGTTAACGGAAATGGTAGAGCAGGCTGATGAAAAAACAAAATCCTTAAGCTCATCAGAGATTTTCGGTTTTGCTTGTGCTCCAGTGAATCTTAACCTGCTTGAGCACGTGCAGTTTTATATCTATATTTTAAATAACTTCACTCACAATCACCCCATTCGAAACGAAGATATCAATGTTATTTCTGATAATATTGACTACCTTGAAGGGGCAATTAAGTGTACAGAGCTTTATCAGTGGCTGGCTCGCCACTTTGATAAAAAGAATTTCGAATTCAATGAACTACAACTTCTTCATAATAAATCTTTGGCGGTTGAGAGATTGAATACTCTTCTCTCTGAAAAGATAGTTCGTTCTTGTTCAAGTTGTGGTTGTAACCTTCCTCCTGAAAACCAGTACAACATATGTGAAAGCTGTTTTAAGGAACGCCGTTTTGGAAATGCCCGCCGTGGAGCAGGTCCAACGAGAGGCGGGGGACGAGATCATCGCGATAACCGTGGACCAAAAGATCAGCCTAGACAACAGAAAGAAGCGCCTAGAGCTCTAGAGAGGACTCAGACAAAGTCTCATGAAAGAAATCATGATAGACCACATGAAAAATCACACGACCAAAAACGCCCAGCTCCTAGTTCAGGCGGACCAAGGCACGACTCAAGACCGTCTCCTCACCGCACATCAGTCAGCCGTCCAAGCCCAAGACCCGAGAGAGAGGCTCAGACTGAAACCAGTTCTAATTCTCGCTCTGAAACGGGGATTACTGACACACGGACTCACGCTCAAAAAATTGCTGATGCAACGTCAAAAAAGAAAACGTTTTCAGCCAAGAAAAAATCCTTTAAATAGTAGTCATGAGCCGATCTTACTTTGATCTATGTCGTACTATTCTTGAAGGTGGAAGTTTAAGTGATAAACTCACTGATCTTTCAGCCATTGAGTTTACAGATTGGATTGATTATCAAATTCCCGCTCTTCCCGGACGTGAGACGAAGTTGCTTATGTCAGAAAAAAGAACAAAATTTCCTAAGCATTTTCACCTGCCTGAATCTCGTGCCAAGGCCTTACATTTTTTTGCCAATCACGAACTGTTGGCAATAGAGATGATGGCGGCAGCAATTCTTTTTTTTCCCCACAAAACAGAAGAAGACATAAAATTCAAAAAAGGAATTACTCAAACTCTAAGGGAAGAGCAAAAACATTTTAAACTTTACCAGGCCAGAATGAAAGACTTCGGTCTGAACTTTGGGGACGTTCCCTTAAATAATTTTTTCTGGCGACAAATGCACAGTCTAAAAACTCCGGAAGAATATCTAGCGATGATGGCGATGACCTTTGAAATGGCCAATTTAGATTTTATGCTTTTTTATAAAGAAGCTTTCTCGAATGTAGAAGACCATAAAACAACTCAAATTCTCGATATTGTCCTCGAAGATGAAATTTCTCATGTGGCTTTTGGCGTGAATTACTTAAAGAAAAAAAGAGAAGACCGGGACTTGTGGGACTATTACCAAAGTCTCTTGCCGCCGCCGCTAACACCAGCAAGATCGAAAGGACTTGTTCTGAACAAAAAATCAAGATTAGAAACTGGGATCGATCAAGCTTTCTTGGATAAGGCTATTAATTATGTCGATCACTATTCAGTTACACAAAGAAGAGAATGGCGTGAACAAAGCTAATTTTGATTACGAAATAGAACTCTTTACCGGAAAAAATAAGCCCAAACTCAATCAAGAATTCGAATATCTCTTTTGGTGGACTGATGCCAAAAAGGGGTTACTCTCAACTGTCATTCATTATGAAAGAGAATACCTTGATTACATTGAAGGTCTCGTTCACGAAGAAGTTGGCCAGACTACAAAACCGGCTGAAAAAAATTGGTGGGGAAGACTTTCAAACCCGAAACAAGAAAAACTTTTAAACTCTAAAATCACCAGCTCTCAATTTGCAATTGAAAATAACCTTGCCCATCCCAAGACTAAGATCGTGACCGATGTCAGTGAGATGAACTTTGCTGAAAGTAAGCAGTATGTTTTAAAAAATCCTTATCTAATGTCTGGTAAGGGATTTATGCGTTTTCTAGGAAGTGAATTTCAATCAACGGCCAAGGCTTGGGCTGAAAAACAACTAAAACAAAATCCCTTGATCTTTGAACCATGGCTTAAAAAACGTCATGACTTTTCCACATATATTTTTTTACAAGAGGAAAAGATGGAAAGTTATTTTAATCTTTCCAATGATCAGGGAAATTATAAAGGTACTGTTGTTTACTCGGATCCAAACTCTGTTTTTGAAGACCTTGAAGAGCGAGGAGTGAATCTAGATTACTACTTTCAAAGTCTTAATCTGATCCGAGAGCACTATACTCAGTTAGGGGCGAACCTAGGTATGAGTGTTGATAGTTTTACCTATGAAGAAAATGAGGTTTTGAAGACTTACTATCTATCAGAGGTGAATTACCGAAAAACCATGGGGCTAATTGCTCTTAAATTAAAAAAGTTTTTGGCTGCTAATGGAGTGGGGCAACTCTTGATGGTGACAAAAAAAGACGACTGTCATTTTAATCATTTTACTGATTATAAGGCGCACTTTGATGGCCATTTATATGATGAAAAAAGTAAAAAAGGGATCATCCTTCTTTCACCTCCTAACCAACAGTTTTCAACTTTTTTTCTGGCAGCCCATAATAAAGAAGAGCTAGATAACTATTTATTTTTGATAAACTAATTTATAAATTTCGTTGATATGCTCGAAGGTTTCTTCCCCATTTGTTCCCCAAGCAATAATGCCGTCCTGATGACCTTTCATGACAAAAGAACCCGACTTTTTTGTCCCGATACAGGCTTTCGCTCCTTGGGCCATTTCGATGGTTCCATAGTCTACACTTTCTGGAGTGCTTGGATAATTTTCTCGAATCATGTATTCCCAAAGTTTAGTGTCATGAACGTGAAAAACAAATTGTATCCATCCGCCGCTACGATAAATGGCGTCGTGGGTGAGTGCTTCGCTGGAAGGTTTGATCGGACCGCGACATTTAATAACGTTGTTAATGAGGTCACAGTCTTCGATTAAGCAGTATTGACTACCATCAAGGTGGGGAAATTTTCCCGTCTGTGTTCCTGAGATAAGAAAGCTGGTGAGCGTTTTTTTACAGGAAATGTTTCCATAACCCACACCCATCTCTTGGTATTCACCAATCAGTTTCATGCTAAAGAGTTTCTCTCTCCATGTTTCTAGTTCCCGATAGAAACTATCAACAAAAGCGGGGCAGTAGTTATACTCCCGAAGATTGAATTTAATGACTCCTTCTTCGAAGGGCTTATTCATGAAATACCTTGGTGAAAATCACATAAGTTGTTAAAATATTTTATTATAACTAATTGGTTTAAGAAATGGCCGAATCCATTGTCGATAAAATTAAAGCTAAACTGGGAACGATCAATATCCCATTTTTGAAAAAGAAGGCGCCGCCTGCTGAGGAAGACGCTGATCCTGATTACAACAAAGCCAATAAAAAAATGGAGGATATCGGATTGAACACCGTTGGTGCTCAAAACGATAAAACGAATCCTGGCTTAAAAGCTCCAAACAATGAGGATTCAACAGAAGCCAATAATCTTGAAGATATTAAAGCTTCTGATAAACCCAAGATGATTTTGTTTCGTCCTATCGGAAAAACAAAATTCTCTCCTGTACATGTTCTTGTGGTCTTAGGAGTTCTCTATTTTGGTTATGACTCCATGATGGGCGATGAAGTTGTAGAAGAAATTGTAGAAGTCGCTCCTCCGAAACCTAAAAAAGATCGCAAGAATAAAAGAAAGAAAAACAATGAAGAGGGAGTTGTTGCCGATGCTGGTGCTACTCCTACGGTTGATGGTGCTGCTAATATCGAAGCAGGTACTCCAACAAATGTTGATAGCGAAACTAAAACACCACCAACAGATATGGCGGAAGTTACAGCAACTCCAGATCCACTAGCTGGCGGCGATACTCAAATTAATTTGGATGTGGCTGAACTTAACGCCGAAGCTGAAAAAAAAGATAAAGAGGAAGATGCTAAACCAATTGCGAAGCCGGTTCCAGATGTTGTTGTGAATGCTGAGGCTGGTGGTGAAGCTACTGATGAAGGTACGTTGAGTATGACGACAGGTGAAAGTAGCGACTCTTCAACTGCTCCCACAAAAGAAACAGACTTAGCTCAAGATCTTCTTAAAAATTTAAATGACGGTGAAGAAGTTAAACCTGAAACAGGCGAGGCGACAGTATCTCTTAAGCCTACTGTGCCACCCGATTACACTCGTGCCGGAAGAGGACTAGTCTATAATTGTAAAGACGGTCATTGGGCTTGTATTGCTCGTGAAGAGTACACAACTTGTAAGGCCAATCATCAATGGAATGATAAGAACGCAAAAAAAATGGAGTGCTACGAAGTTTCCATTTATGCCACAGATAAAGATTGCGGAAATGCTCAGCGAATTAAGGTCGACACTGTCGCTCAGACAGATTTTTGTAAATAGCTTTAGTGCTATTTCATTTATGAAATATTCCTCTCTCTCAGCCTAGAAATTCAAACTTCTTACTTAAAATTAGTTTATAACCCATCCAACTAAATACCTTGGAGGGTTTTATGAAAAAGACTTATGGGCTTCTATCACTTCTGGCTTTGGTGGCCATTGGTTGCGGAAAACCGGGACAAGACACAAAAGAAATCAAAGAGATCGTTACCTCTAATGTTATCGCTAAAGATGAAAGTCAGTGGCCTATTTCACAAGTGAAATACGATGATCAAAGCCAAGTTCGAGTCATTAAATATCAAATGACAAAAGAGCAGCTCGAAAGTGAACGCAATCTTTATCACGAAACTGATATGCAACCCTTTCCTATTTCTCCTCTTTTTAACACTCAGCTATTTCAAATCTTGAATATTGAAGCCTATAAAAAAATTCTTTTTGTTCCACCTAAACTTTGGGTATATCAAAGAGTTGATGGAGGACGTACTGCGCCCTATGAAAATGCAGATGGAACAGTTTCCATTCAATTTCCAATGGTTCTAGTGACTGGTCTAGAAGAAAAAGTTCAGGACCCATCGGGAAAAGAAATTCTAACTCTACCTGAGTCACTGAAAGTAAAAAATTTAGATAAAATGCCTCTGGGAGATAGCTCTTTAGCTGCTCTTCCAGGTTGCCCTAAAAAAGTGATTATCAATTTTAATGGTAATGACTACGATGCCACACCTAATGAATTTCTTCGTGGTGACTATTGTGACCTCTCTCATCCTTTCAGTGCTGTTGTAAAGCTTTCTAAAAAAGAAGCAGAATACTTTTTACAAAAAGCCATTTATCAAAACGCCGCCCACGCTTCTGTCGTCTATGAAACAAAAGCTCGCTTTAACAAGGCCAGAGTTGAGATTGAGTTTAATCGCAGTAAGGTTTGGACTGAATTACAAGCAAAACTTAAAGCTAAGCTTTATTGGGCTGAATTAGATGTAAGAACTCATCTGCGCGATATTTTATCGAAGCAAACCATGAATGTTAATATTGTTGGAGATGTTTCTGGCAATATGGATCTCTTAATCACTTATGCTATAGCTCAGTTTATGATGCCATTTGAGAAAACTGATTCATCTGATGTAACGGATTGTGATAATGGAACAAAAGTGGCTTGTTTTAAATTAAGCTACGACAAATTTAAAGAGTCGAACGAATTCAAAGTTTCTTGGTACCAATCAGATACCGCCATGACCGGACAAAACTATGTCACTTTTGCTCCACTGCAGCCTTTAACCGATCGTAAGGTTAGTATAGGCGAAGAAGGGAAGGAGCCACTTTATAGCGGAAAAGATGGCGTGAACAATAGTCGTGAGATCATGACGGTAGTTTCGGGAGACTTAATTGAACTAACCCCAACTCAAATTTCTAAAGAGTCTATGACTCTTAAAGAACCTAAAAAAGAAACTCTTAGTTCAGATGTATGCTTAGAGAAAAAAGAAGCAGAAAAAGTTTGTGTTAAATGGACTTATGAACCTGGCGGGTGCCATGCCCAATGTAACGGTGTCAGTTTAAAAAATACTCGGGTAAAAATTTGCGTACAATATGAAGATCGTCCGGCACAATGTCTTCGTTCTGAAAATCAATGGGTGGAAATGACTACATATAGCTCAGAGATAGCGAGAACTGAAATTATTAATAACCCTGTCGCCCAATTTGAAAACTTATTCACGGGAATGGAACTCGGATTTAGATGGGTAGACAAAACGACTGGTTCAAAAAAAGAACTTAATTGCTCCATCGATCTCTTTGACTATACGGCAGATGATAAAACTGCTTCAATCAGAGTTCTTGATCAACCAACCTGTCCAGTCTTTGCTAATGCCAAAGGTGCTTCGGTCATGATGTTCCTTGTGAACAATATATCAAAGCCCATGAAGTACTTAGAGGGAAAACTAAAAGTGAATTTTAAAAATGAAGTGATGGAGCAACCGGAGTTAAAAACGTTTGTTCCTGCTGTGGGATTTTATGGTACGGTAGCCATAAAGGGTGCTTTCATTGAAGGGATGAGTAATCCAATTAGAAATAATTAGGCTGCTTTTTTCTCGAAGTTTTTTCCCATAATCGGAAGGTAGAAAACATTTTCTGCCTTCTCTTCTTCTTGATTCATTCCTTTAATAAAAAGTTCAACTAGTTTTGGATCAAATTGTGTTCCTGCAAACTGTCTTAGTTCATCATAAGCAACTTGATACGGAAGTCCCTTACGGTAAGGACGAGATGAGGTCATAGCATCAAATGTATCTGCGATTAAAATAATACGTGCGTAAGTTGGGATGGCTTCGCCTTTCATACCGTCTGGGTAACCACGGCCGTCATAACGTTCATGGTGAAGCTTTGCGTTTAATGCAATTTGTTCAAAACCGTCAAAACCTTCAAGTATTTCCCCAGACTTTACTGGATGAAGTTTCATTATATTAAATTCTTCTTCTTCCAAACGCCCTGGTTTATTTAAAATTGAATCGGGGATACCGATTTTACCAATATCATGAAAAAGAGCAGAGAGTTCAAGATCGTACATAGCATCTGAATCAAGTCCTAATTGCTCACCAATCACGATCGAGAAATAGGCAACTCGCATACTATGGCCAAAGGTATAATGATCTTTCTGGTCTAAAGCATTTAAAATCGCCTTAACAGTCAATTCGACCATTTTCTTTTTCTTGGATTTCATTTCCTCAATCACAGTCACAAGACCCATTATAGCGGTCGCAGAGTCGCGGTCTGGAATTTGAAATACATTATTTTTTTTCATTGGTGTTCCTAAATTAAAATAACCCCTATGTAGGCTCGGACATTCCCTCATCGGGTTCTTAACTAAAAAGATAAAATTTAATTTTTAATGTACCTCTTTGGGTTATAATGAGTACTTAACCTAATCATCTATAAACAGGGACTTATGCTTTTTACATTAGAGAACAACTCGGATATTCAAACTTACTTTCAAAAAGCCCAGTATTTGGATCTAGAACGCTATTTTAACGTTACTAAGGTCCTAACTTTGGACGATTTCCTGAAAGGAAAAGGAAATCTTTCAATTCACAAATTTTTACTGGTGGATATCCACTCGCTGGAAAATGTCGATTTGAAAAAATGGAAGAAATCAGTGACAGATTTTTTTGGCATAGCCTATTTTTATAAGGATGCTAAGTCTCTTAAGCCTGAATTGATGAAAGAACTAGCGACAGACAATATTGTGGGAATTTACGACCTTTCTTTGCCAGTGGAAATGAATTTACCTATGGCCCGCAACCTGGCACGTTATATTAATGCTGATAGCGATCTAATAACTCCTGACGATCTCCGTGAACTTGGAGACGAGATTAATCAAATTTTAACTAAAGTAGAAAAGGAAATGATTCGTGTGAAGAAAATTCACTCACACATTATGCCTAAAAGAGCCCAACATTTTAAAAATATAGAAGTTGAGTCTAAGTTTGCTACTGGTGAGGGAAGTGGGGGAGAATTTTTTGATCTCTTTGAATCAGGAAATAAAGTTCTCTTCTTTTTAAGCTCATCAAACTCCTATTTGACTTCAACTATTACTCTAGGAACCTTTCATGAAATGAAGGGCAAAGAGCTTACTATGAAGGCGCTTGAGAGTTCTCTTAAAGATCTCGAAAGTAACTTCAAGACTCTGCAAGAAACCAAAAACAAAAAAGTTCTAACGCTTGAAGTGCTGGTCGGAATTATCAATCTAAAAACGATGGAGTTTGATGGTTACAATTTTGGTAACAATGCCGTCATTACTAACATGAAAAAATCCATTAATACCAACAACTATACAGTCGACAAAGGATTTTTACCTGAAGCTCAATTTCACTTAAAATTTGAGAGAGGGGAGAGCGCTGCGATTGTCTCATCCGGACTTAAGAAAAACTGCCAGGATGTAATCGATGGCCAAGGCTACTTAGAATATATTCAGCGTGGATTTACACTACACAAAGGTGATCTGATGAATGAAGTCTTTTTTCACTTGAGAAAAAATATGGCATCAGAGTTTTTAAATCATGATGCCACATTGGTTAGTTTTAGGATTGATGCTAACGCTTTAGTTGAAGTTTAAACCTTCGAAAAAGCGTTATCGAGGTCTGCTTTAATATCTTCGATATCTTCAATACCAACTGATAGTCGGATTAAATTATCACTTATTCCAAGCGATGCTCTCACTTTTGGTGGAATTGAAGCATGAGTCATGATGGCTGGATGTTCAATTAAACTTTCTACTCCGCCAAGACTTTCAGCTAGTGAAAAGATCTTAACGTTTTCAAGAAATTTTTTCGATTCCTTGAGTCCGCCTTTCAAGAAGAAAGTGATCATCCCGCCGTAGCCTTTCATTTGCTTCTTAGCTATGGCGTGCTGAGGATGTGACTTCAGACCTGGATAACTCACTCTCTCCACTTTTGGATGCTTCTCTAAGTAACTAGCGACGATTAAAGCATTCTTCTCATGCTCACGCATACGAACACCTAATGTTTTTAATCCACGAAGAACAAGCCATGAATCAAATGGTGACTGAGCAGGACCAATGGAATTTTGCAAACGGAAAAGATCTTTGTGAATCTTTTCGTCATTGAGCATAATACAGCCACCAACTACATCTGAGTGACCATTTAAATATTTTGTCATTGAATGAATGACTAGATCAGCGCCCAAGTTTAAAGGATTTTGAAAGTATGGGCTCATGAAAGTATTATCAACCACCACAAGACACTTATATTTCTTTGCTAGCTTCGCCACACCTTCAATATCGGTAATCTTTAGAAGTGGATTAGTTGGAGTTTCAAGCCAAATCATTTTGGGTTTATACTTCTTCATCGAAGCTTCAACCGTTTTTAGATTTGTAGTATCGATGAAATGATAGTTATGCATTTCATTGAAGACAGTGTTGAAAATTCTGTAAGTTCCACCATAAACATCGTCACCACTTAAAATGGCTGAGCCTTTTGGAAGGGTGTGCATGATAAGCATCGTTGCAGAAAGTCCCGAAGCCGTTACAGTCGCGAATTTTGCATCTTCTAAAGAAGCTAAACATTCTTCCAAGCGAGTTCTTGTTGGATTATGAGTGCGTGTGTACTCATATCCTTTATGAACCCCAGGTGATGACTGAACATAGGTCGATGTTTGATAAATAGGTGGCATAATAGCGCCCGTTTCTTTATCCGGATGTCCACCAACGTGAATGGCCTTAGTTGAAATACCCATTTTTTTCTTCATTAATAGCGTCCTTGATTAGACATAAAGTTTAAAATGTCGATATCAGTTAAAATATCAACAATCTTACTTTTCTCAGTAACGAAAACGACTTCTTTACGAACCAGAGCTTCAGCTACTTTATCAAGCATTTCGTTAATATCGATCACTTGGAAATTACGAGTATAGGCAACTGAAACGTTATCGGTTCCAGCAAGTTTGCCGTCAAACAATGGACGTAATAATTGGTTTTCAGAAACAACACCGATAATTTGTGTTCCCGCTACTACTGGTAACTGAGAAATATCGTTTTCTTTCATCAAAGTAATTGCATCCGAAACAGTCGTGTTCTCTGTTATCGTAAGAACGTCGCCTTTCTTTTTTCCTAGAGAAGTTAAAACTTCACTTACTTGAACGTTAAATGAAGAATCCAAGTATCCTTTGTCTTTCATCCAGTCATCGTTGAAGATTTTTGATCCATAACGGTTTCCTGAATCAGGAAGAATAACTAAAATCTTTTTTGGTTCCTTAAGAGTTTTAGCGTATTTAATCGCTCCCACTACGGCAGTACCACAAGATCCACCACAGTAAATACCTTCTTGAGAAAGTAGTTTTCTGGTCATAAGAAAAGACTCTTTATCAGTAACAGAAACAAAATCATCAATAACAGAGAAGTCTACGTTCTTTGGAAAAAAATCTTGGCCAATCCCTTCAACCATATAAGGCTTACCATGAACGATTTCACCGGTTTTTTTGTAAGGCCCTAAAATAGAACCTTCTGGATCCACCGCTACAACTTTTAAGTTCGGCATTTTCCCTTTAAGGTACTTAGCAGATCCTGAAATAGTTCCGCCGGTTCCGAGACCACCCATTAAAACATCGAACTCGCCATGAGTTTGTTCAAAAATTTCAGGACCAGTAGTTTTGAAATGGGCTTCAGAGTTATCTGGATTGTTGTATTGATCAACATAATAAGCGTGAGGAATACTTTGCGATAATCTAATGGCGACATTGTAGTAAGAACGTGGGTCATCGTGATCTACGTTTGTGGGACATACAATTACCTTAGCGCCAAAAGCACGAAGGTTATTAATTTTTTCTTGAGATTGTTTATCATTTAAAACAAAAATACTTTTTAATCCGTGAACGGCACAGAACATAGCGAGACCAATTCCCGTGTTTCCTGAAGTGGCTTCAATAATGGTTGAAAGACCTGGCTTCACATGACCTTTTTCCATCGCTTTTTGCAGCATGTAGGCACCAATGCGGTCTTTAACCGAGCCACCTGGGTTCATGTATTCTAGTTTGACGTAAATTTCGCTAGCGACATCTTTCGCGACTTTGTTGAGTTTTATAATCGGCGTATTTCCTACGACGTCTAAAACAGTGCGGTTTAAGTGTTTCATGTTTTTCCTCTGGTTGAACAAAACTTATTAGAGAACGTTTTTAATTTCGTAAGCTGAAGCAATGGTCGCCAATCTTGCGAGTACTGAATAAACAGCTTCTTTGCAGGTGTGTTCATTCTCTTTACAGATATCAGCTAAACACAATTTTTTGTAAACCATGCCTTTGGCATTTAAGTTCTCGGTCGTGCTTCGCAGAGGGTTTGCTCTCATGAAGCCACCTAAGGCTTTACCACCGATTAAATAAATGGTGATTTCGGCCGGCATATCATCGTATTTAACGATGGTTTCTACTCCCTCTTGCACTAAAACGGAAGTGAACTTGATATTATTTTTACCCACATCCATTTTATTTCGGCCTTTACGGTTCATATTGATGATTTCCTCACCTGAACCTACCACTGATATACCCATTCCATAGGTTCCTTGACTGGCTTTTACGAAGATCTGAGTTTCTGGTGCTAGGTTTGCTTTAAGATCATCTACTGCCTTTCCAAGAGCTTCAAGACCCTCTTTGGTATTGAAGTCAATCTTGTCGACGGCTATAAAATGGGCCTGGATTAGGTCGGGATTAATATTGAACTGCTGGCAAAAAGCATCAGCGACCATCTTGTAGTAGGTAAAGTGTTCATTTTTCTGACGCTTAAACCAGCCTATTTTGGGAGTAGGAACGATGATAGTCTTCATCGTTTCCCAATTAACATTTAAGGGATTGGATTGATCATGATTTAAAAGGGCAATATCTATGGGCTCTTTTCCGGGAACAACAATCTGGTCGCTTACTACTTGTCCCTTAGAAATTTTAACTTCAAAACTTGATTGAGATGTAAGTACCAGTTCTTTTTCTTCTCCCATTAGTGCTTCATCAAGACTTACTATCGTGACTTCGAAGCCAGCATTTTCAACCGTTGTTTTAAGAGAATAAAGGTGGTCGAGATAAAATAAATTCTTTGTATGGGACTCAGGGATAATGGCCACATGTTTAGTGTGTTCATTCATTTTTAAAAAATATTTTTTAAAATGTTCAGCACAATTGGCTAAATCTTTTTTGCAAACATTGTTAAATCCTGCGGGATACATATTGTGATCAACGGGAGCAAACTTTGTTTTCGATTCTCTGATATCGACACTTGAGTAAACAGGAATCGGTAATTCTTTAGAGACGGAACAGAGGTATTCATTCATTTCTTGCCAGTTATTGAGTACGAAATCCTCGAGAGCACTCTTGTCATTTACTTTGTAGTTCATGTTGTTTCCCATTGTTTAATGAGGTCTTGAATTTGTTCTAACGGAGCCAGATGAAGAATTTCACTGAATTCGATGACGTGTTTAAAGTCAGCCTTAGCTGAATCTTTTAACATTCGTTCTCGCTTCAAAATGGATGTTTTCAACTGCTCTCCTAAAGTTCCGAGTTCAACTTTTTCATGCCATTCTTTTTCGGTGCACTTGTTTAAAATAATATAGGAGTCATCATGGAAATATTTCTTAGCGTCTTTTTTAATCTCTTTGGCTTCAGTAAGTTTTTGATGTTCTACCGAAGTGACAAGAAACCAATTGGTAAAAGTTATTTCTTTGATCTGCTTTTCTAATTTAAGCCCACGAGAAAAACTTTCTTTCATACTGTAGACAGCACTTATGGCTTCTAAAAATTCATCAATAAAAGTTTGCCCTGTCACTTTCTCTAAGTAACCCAGAAGTTTTTTCACTCCAGTGGAAACAAGCAAGGAGAGTAAATTAAATGAAGTTGATTCCTTTAAATTAACTTTTTTACCTAGATAGCGAAAAATGTCGATAAAGCTTTGATCAAAGAAAGCTTGAATTTTATTTATTCCCTCAAGGAAGTCTATGAAGTGTCCGCCAGGAGGAGTATCTAAAACGACCACATCATAATTCTTTGATTCAAGGTGATGCTCAACTTCGATAATGGCCAAAATTTCATTCATTCCACCATAAGGACGTGCCAAAATTTTTACAATGCGATTTTTGTGAGCTTCGGGATGACCAGATTCGATGGCCATTCGTTCAATCGTTTTATCTGGTGACATTAGTAGTGCCGAAAGTTTAATTTCTTTGTCGCCCATTTTCACGATGACGTTTTCAACTTGACCAGCATTTTCATCCGACAAACCTAGAATTTGTTTTAATCTTTTTGAGGGATCAATGGTTACTAACAAAACTCTTTTTCCAAGAGACGCAAGATAGAGCGCACGTGCGGAAGCTAAGGTCGTTTTACCTACACCACCTGTACCGCAAAATATCTCAAGGGGCTTTGCCTTTATTTCCAAGTTTTTTACTCGTTAAGAGGGTTTAAAAGATGATCAGTTCGGGGATGATTTTACAAGACTTTCCATATAGGGAGCAAGGGCATTTATGACAGAAACAGAGTCTGTTAAGGGAACATGGGGCACGAAGCTCTGAATCTTATTTTGAAATTCATTAAGAAGCTCTTTTTCCAGCTTAATTTTGCCATTAATGAAGTCTGGGAGATTCTTTTCTTCCTCAATATGCGGAATAAGAACCATAGCGTTATTGGCAATGGTGGCAATATTCTGAAATCCAAGATTTTTGATTGTTCCCTTAAGTTCAATTCCTTCCGAAAGAGACATTTCTGTCAGGTTGGTCACAATGTGAATTTTCATAAATTCTGTGCCATGAATCAGTTCTAGCATTTTCTTTGTATCTTCAAACAGTAAGCCAGACTGAAAAATATCATGAAAATTTTGTGTCGATTCAAGCAAAGTTAAAGTGTGCCCAGAAGCAGGGGAATCAAAAACAATAATCTTTTTTTGGTTACTGTAGTGGATCTCTTCTAAGATTCTTCCCATGAAGATGAGGTAACTAAATCCTGGAATCATGTTGATGAGTGACTTAAAAAAAGGAGTCTTGACTACGGCGGAAGCAATTAACTTAGAGTTCATTTTTTTGGCGATATAAGCTTCTGCACAGTCAGCTAATACTAAATCCAAATAAGGAATTCCGAGAGCATTTAAAACATCGTGATGACTTTCATGAATGGTCTTATCTTTAATATTTGAAGAGGTGATGGAGGTGTATATAACTTCTTCACCTTGCTCTTTAAGATAATGAGCAAAGGCCATGGCCAGAGTAGTTTTGCCTACCCCACCTTTTCCCGTAAAAAGATGAAGATTGGTTTTTGACATCTTAGAAGGTGTACATGCCGGTTAGAAGCATCTTGGCGTAATGTCCTTCTACCTTAGGTCCCACATCTTGTTTAACATCAAAAGGATTATGATGCGTGAAAAGAACACCCACTGTAAAATTTTGGTTTAATTTTAAGTCACCACCAAGACCAATGTTTGTTCCAAAAACCATTTTTCTCTTCGATTGATTTCCGTGATCTTCCCATTCAGGAACATAAAATCCTAATCCACCTAGTATAAAAGGTGAAAAAGCATCAAATTGAAAAAGTTTTGCTTTCACAGCTGGCGCGAATCCAAAAAGTTTTAATTCACGATCTGGAGCTTTATGAATGGAGTAGTGAACATCTAAGAAAAAATCAAATGAGTAACTGGCGCTATAAGAATAAAGTAAGTCGGGAAGTGAAACGCGACTATCACCATATTTATTGAAATTTCCCATGGGAAAAGTTTGGCCAATAGCTAAGCCTACAGAGTGACTGTGAGGAGCACCCATACCTAATATGCCCGCATTGTTTGATGGAGTAGAGGTTGGTTCATGAGCAGAACTTTTAGCAGGTGCTTCTGTCTTCTCTTCTTCAATTTCTACAGTTTCAGTTTTAGGCTCTGTCTTATTAGATGAGGTTTTAACTTTCGGTTTAACCGTTTCTGTTTGGGCTGCTTTCTTTTGGGCAAAAGCAGAAAATGAAAAAGCCCCTGTAAGTAAACTTACAAGGGCCATATTTTTCAATAATAAATTTCTGGATTTCATCAACCTATTTCCTTGGTTGAACGAAACTATCTAAAATTAGTTTAGAGTAGTTGTCGTTTCAAATGAGTTATTCAACTCATTATTCATGAAAGGTTTGAAATTGTCATTAACTTCAGTAGCAATTGTCGTTTCGAAGTTAAGGTTAAGGTCTTTTTCTAGTTTTTGGATATAACCAGTTAGAGTTCCTTCTTCTGAACGTATAACTCTCTTAAGAAGTTCAGTGTTACCTGGCTTAAGAGATTTTCTTTCTTGGTCAAAAAGAAGTTGAATTTGTGTCATATAAGTAATGTCGTTCTTTGACTTGTTATCGATCACTTGGATTTCGTGACCTTCGCGAACGATTTGAGCAATTTCTTCCAAAGTTACATAGCAGCTTTGGAAAGTGTCATAAAGTTTGCGGTTTTGGTAACGCTTGATAATTCTAACTTCTTTCATTTTATTTCCCCTATTTTTGATACCACTCTGGTCTGAGTGATAACGTTTATTAATGCTTCGCTTTGTTTAAGCAGGGCATAGATACTAAAGGCTCTTCCCCCCTGTCAACACCGAGAGTCTATAAAAATGATTCCTGGCCCAAAATTAACTTTTCTTTGAAAGAATTATAGAGAGAAATGATGCTGTCAGGTATTTAAGTACTTAAAACTCTTAAGTTTATTGGCGCGCAGAGTTGTTGCGATGTGTTTAAAAATAAAACGAAATATTTTTTAAAATGTCTAAAATTTAGTCAAAGACCTGCCGATAAAGTGGTGAGCCCCAGGCATGAAGCCTAGGCAATAAGGAATGAATCCATGAAGAACTTCCCGCTTTCTCTCGCAATTTTAACTTTGGCCCTTAGTGCATGCTCAGGTCTAAATAAGACTAAAGATAGCGCGCAGGTCATCGCACAAAATAAAGTCTCACGAGATGAAGTAATAAAGAATCTTGAAAGGTTAGTAAGACAAGCAAAAAATCAAGGCGTGAAGGCGGAAGAATTCCTGGCCACGGACTTTTTCTTGAAAGCCAGCAGTGCCCATTCATACGGCGATTACCAAACAGCCGCCATCCTTTATAAATTTTTAATTGAACTTCGTCCTAACGAAACATTTGTTAAAAATAAGTACGCCATTACTCTCATTCGTACTGGTGAATTAGAAGAAGCACTAAAAGTTCTGCAAGAAGTAAATGTAGCGACCAATGGTAAAGAAGAAAAAGTAGGGCTTATTTTAGCCGGAGTTCATACCGCTTTAAATCAATCTGAAGAAGCGAAAAAGATCTATCAACAAGTGCTAAAAGTGCACCCACAATCACAAGACGCGTGCGTCTTTTTATCGAAGGCATATTCTTCAGAGAAATCTTTCAACAAGGCTTTTGACTTATTGGATAAATGTGAAAAAGTCTCCAAAGAAAAGGGTGTTTTTGCTTACTATAAAGGAAAGACTTATCTTGATAAAGGCAATCTAGTTGCTGCTTTCAAAGAATTTGTTCGCGCCAAGAAACTAGATCCTGAATTTACTCAAGCCACTTTAGCCATTGGCTTAATTCATGAAGAAAAAGGTGAAGCTGAGAAGGCCATCACAAGCTATAAGCAATATCTTTTGGATAATGCAGACGATAAAGTGATCTTAAGTCGTCTTGTACAAGTTTATTTTTCACAAGAAAAACATGCTGAAGTACTTCCCTTTGCTGAAAGATTATCTGAGCTTGAACCCGATAATTTAAACCTTAAAGTGAAGCTTGGTATTCTTTATTCTGATAATAAAAACTACAATAAAGCTAAACAAATTTTTAAAGATGTACTGGCTTTTAATGATAGCTCCGATCGTATTCTTTATTACCTAGGTGCTTTACATCAAGAGACTAAAGAATTTGATGATGCTATCCATTTCTTTGGCCGTGTACCGGCTTCTAGTCCACTTTATCAAGATTCAAGTTTGCAAGTAGCGCAAATGATGGGACACGATGCTAACCAAGAAAAATTCAAAAAAGAAAAAACTTTTCATAAAGAAAAAACAGAAAGATTCATCTCTTATGTAGATCAAAAAATGGATGAAATTCCTTTAGCTAGAGTTGAATTTGCGGTCGTGAAAGCATCTCACTTTGAAAACGCAGAAAATAATCAAGATGCCATAAAATCAATGGAAGTTGTCGTTCAAGAAAAGAATTTTGAAGATAATCACCGCTATTATTTAGCTTCTCTTTATGAAAAAGAAAAGCGCTACGAAGAAACAATTGGTGTCATTGCTCCAATCTTGAATCGTGATCCAAACAATGCTCAGGCGCTTAATTTTCTCGGATACTCAATGCTAGAGCGTGGAGAAAACTTTGATAAAGCTTTTGAGTACATTACTAAGGCGGTAAAGATCTCTCCTAAGGACGGATTTATTCGTGACTCACTAGGCTGGTATTATTTTAAATTAGGGAAAGTAGAACAGGCCTTGAAGGAAGTTAAGGAAGCGAAGCGTTTAGTGGCTGATGACCCTGTCATTACCAAACACTTAGCGCAAATTTATGAGTCAATGAATCGTTATACTGATGCTAAAAATTATTACATGGAAGCATTAAAAAACTGCAAGTTTGAATATGAACGTGCTGACATCTACAAAAGTCTTTCTAACTTAGAAAACCTGAGATTACCCGCAAGTAAAAAATAGTCCCAAATTTCCTTTAAAAATAACAAAAAGTGGTTAACATAGTCGGGTTAACCACTTTTTGATTTTATGACGAGAAACTCGCTTTTTTTTGTACTTTTATTTCTATCTGCTTGTGCCTTTCATAAGTCAGAATGGAAAACTGTACCTTCAAAAGAAATCGAACAGCGTATGATGACGGTTCTTTCAAAAGTCTGCTTAGACGGAGAAGGTAAAGCCAAAATCAGCCATGCTGAAAGCAAATCATTTTTATCTTATAGTTCGTTACTAAAACCTAAAGATAAAGAATGGGCCATTGGCTTTGATGTACCATTTCATGGAGAAGAGACATTGGTCTTTAATTGGAATCATTTTCCAGAGAGTCCATTTTCGATTTCAGGTACAATTGCCTCGCAACTTGAGAGCAATCATTTTCTTGAGGGCGAGACGCAAGTCTTTTTTGAAGGTCTAGTTAGTTTTTTAGATTGGATAATGTTTGCTAAAAATGAGCCATCATCAATGGATAGTTTCCATTGCTGGGGTCAATCTGACACCGAGAATGAAAATGGACGCTGTCAGCTAGATTTTAAGAATAGCTCTTCGCAAGAAGTAACTTTTAAACAAGATGGAAAAAAATCACTTTTCTTTCTCCCTTTTGGCGAGAAAAAATCAGTGGTCATGAGCTTAGATATTGAGAATGAAAAATACTTTGAGAGGGTGGCATTTTCGATTGTAGAAAATGGCGAAGAAAAGAGGCTCTCTGAGAAGGATGGAATGGAGTTTTCTGTTAAATCCTGTACTGTAAGATAATTTTAATAATAAACTACGTGAAAGCTTGAATAATTTATTCTATAAATTAGGGTCTTTAACTTCCCCGATCGTTAAATAAATGGAGTGTGACTAATGAAAAAGTGGCTGAGTCTAGTGTGTGTGATGATCCTCGCAGGAGGATTAACTGCATGTACGAAAAAGAAAAACACTAGCGAGAAAGTTTTAAACCTCGTAACCCCAATGAAATTTGCAGGATATGATCCAGCTTTTGCAGCTGATTTATATTCAGGTAACGAGACAACTAGAGTTTATGAAGGTCTTCTAGAGTATCACTACTTGAAGCGCCCATATACTCTTCAACCAAACTTAGCAGAAGCTATGCCAGTAGTTTCGGCAGATGGCCTAACTTATACATTTAAAATTTTAAAAGGTGTTAAATTTCATGATAGTCCGGCTTTCTCAGGCGGCAAAGGTCGTGAACTAGTAGCAGAAGATTTTGTTTATTCATTCAAGCGCCTTGCGGATCCAAAACTTCAGTCTACTGGCTGGTGGTTACTTGATGGAAAGATCAAAGGGTTAAATGAATGGCGTAAAAAATATGAAAACGCTGCTGCTGCAAACTACGATGATATTATCGATGGTTTAAAAGCAACTGATGCGAATACTCTTGTCATCACTTTAGCTAAGCCTTTCCCTCAGTTCCTTTACGCACTTGCAATGCCGTTTACTGTGGTAGTGGCAAAAGAAGCTGTAATTCATTTTGGAAAAGAATTCCTGAACCACCCAGTTGGGACAGCTGCATTTATCCTTCCTGAATACGACCAATCAAATACAATTACTTATTTGAAAAACCCTAACTATCGTGAAAAGACTTATCCATCTGATGGGGAAGCTGGCGATAAGGAAAAAGGTCTACTAGAATCTGCAGGAAAGAAACTTCCTTTAGTTGATAAAGTTGTTGTTCAAATTATGGTCGAAGATCAACCACGTTGGTTGAATCTTCAAAAAGGTGCTATCGATTACGCTGCAATTCCAAAAGATAATTTTTCTAGTACAGTTCAGAAAGATAAGACTCTTGTAAAAGAACTTGCTGACAAAGGAATGGCGCTTGAATGGGCACCTCAACTAGACGTAACTTATATTGCTTTCAACCACGACAACAAGTTGTTCAAAGACAACATCAAACTTCGTCGTGCAATGTCGCTTGCTTATGATGAAGTAAAAGGTAACGAACTTTTCTACAATGGTACTGGTTTATCTGCTCAATCAGTTGTTCCTCCTGGTATCGCTGGTTACGTTGCAGATTTCAAAAACCCTTGGAGACAATTCAATCTTGAACAAGCTAAAAAACTTTTAGCTGAAGCTGGATACCCAGGTGGTAAAGGTCTTCCGAAACTTTCTTACGATACAACATCAAACACTGTATCTCGTCAGATGGGTGAATTCTTTGCGAAGAATATGGAAGAACTGGGAATTAAAATCGAAGTTATCTCTAATACATGGCCTGAACTTGTGAAGAAGACCAACAACAAGTCTACTATGCTTTTCGGTATCGCTTGGGGTGCAGACTATCCAGACGCTGAAAACTTTCTACAACTTCTTTACTGTCCAAACAAAGCTCCAGGCTCGAACTCATCTAACTACTGTAACCCAGAGTTTGATAAGTTGTTCGCTCAAGCTTCAGTTATGCAAGACAGTCCAGAAAGAACTGCTCTTTATGAACAAGCTTATAAGTTAGCAGCTGACCAAGTTCCTTGGATCTTTGGTCTACACAGAACAAATTTCTACATTAGAAATGGATGGCTTAAGAATTTAAAGCTTACTGAATTTACACATGGCCAAGAAAAATACTTGGATGTGGATACAAACTCTAAAACGGAACTATCAAAAAAGCTGTAGTAGTATGAACATTTACGTCTATCTTGCCAGGCGAACTCTTTACATCATCCCAGTAATTTTGGGAGTGACTTTTCTTATTTTTGTTTTATTTAATGTCGTTGCAGGGGACCCAGCGCCCCTGCTTCTTGGCAGGCATGCAACTGCAACTCAAATTGCAGAATTGCATCACCAATTAGGTTTGGATAAATCACTTTTTTCCCAATACCTCGACATCGTAAAATCGGCTTTCACTTTTGATTTCGGTCGATCGTGGTCAACTAAACAAGAAATTTCTCAAATGATTCTAAAAGGGGCTGGCCCTTCTTTAAGTATTAGTTTACCGGCATTTGTTGTTGCCACCATCGTCTCTATTTCAATCTCCTTATTAGCCGCTTTCTACCGTGGCAAGAAGATCGACTTAGTGGTGAGATTTTTCTGTATCGCCGGGATGAGTATTTCTTCTATGGCTTACATTCTTTTCTTCCAAAAGTTTTTGGCATTTAAATTAGGGTGGTTTGAGATTTCAGGATATGAATTTGGTTTCCCTGAAATGCTTCCATTCATTTTGCTTCCGATTCTAATCGACATCGTTCTCTCTGTGGGGCCTGATGTGCGCTTTTATCGTACGGTTTTATTGGATGAAGTTTATCAAGACTACGTTCGTACCGCCCGAGCAAAAGGACTAAAAGAAGGAACGATTCTTTTTAAGCATGTTCTAAAAAATGCCATGATCCCTATTATTACTTACGTGATCATTCAGCTCCCTTTTTTGATTTTGGGTGCACTCCTACTTGAAAGTTTTTTTAGTATTCCGGGACTAGGGGGAATTACCCTCAATGCTCTTAACTCTTCTGATTTTCCTGTGATTAAGGCCATGGCAGTACTTTCTGCTGTTGCTTATATTATTTTTAGTTTGTTAACCGATGTTCTTTATACACTGGTTGATCCGCGCGTGAGGCTTAAATGACAACATTGGCACAAGTTCAACCATCGACAGTTGCTTCAAGTTCGGACAAATCAAAATCTTTATGGAAGGACGCCTTTGTTCGACTTTCTCGGGATAAAATCGCTTTAACATCACTCATCATCGTGCTTGTCTATGCTTTAGTCGCAATTCTCGTCACTTTTGGTTTAATTGCCAGCGACTGGGCAAAAGAAGTTGGACCATCCTATACTGCACCTAATAGTCAGTATTGGTTTGGTACTGATATTTTTGGACGTGATGTTTTAAAGAAAATTATCATGGGTACACAGGTGGCCATGTCGGTAGGTTTAGTTGCTTCCTTAATCGCTATTCCTATTGGGGTTTTTCTAGGCGCTATTGCTGGATATTTTGGTGGTGTCGTTGATGAAATCGTTGTTTGGTTTTATACCACTTTTTCATCTATTCCATCCATCATGCTTCTCATCTCATTTACTTTTATTTTAGGCAAAGGAATTACCTCCGTTTATATCGCTTTAGGATTAACCTCTTGGGTTAGTCTGGCACGATTGATTCGTGGTGAAGTGATGAAGCATAAAGAGCGGGAATACATTCAAGCTGCTGGAGCAATCGGTGGTGGGCACTTTAGAAAACTTTTTATTCATATTCTTCCTAATGTGAATCACATCATTATCATCAATACTTCTCTTCAATTTCAAACTGCAATCAAGACAGAAGTAATTCTCTCTTTCTTGGGGCTTGGAGTTCAAGATAAGCCAAGTTGGGGAACAATGATTGATGATTCTAAGTTGGAGTTGGCACGCGATGTATGGTGGCAACTTGCTGGTGCGACTCTCGCTATGTTTATTATTGTATTAGCTTTTAATATTCTGGGTGATGCTCTTCGTGATGCCCTTGATCCTAAATTGAAAGGAAAATAAAAATGTCGACTCAACCTCTTGTTTCGGTCAAAAACCTTACTGTCGATTTTCAAACGGCAGATGGTGTTGTCCGTGCAGTTAATAATATCTCTTTTGATATACCTGCCGGTAAAACCATTGGTATCGTGGGTGAATCAGGTTCGGGCAAATCAGTTACCTCTCTGGCCATGATGGGTTTACTACAAAAACCAGCGGCTCAAATTCCTTCGGGCGAGATTTGGTTTGACGGTAAAGATCTATTAAAAATGCCTGAAGATGAACTGAGAAATATGCGTGGTGATAAGATGACCATGATTTTTCAAGAGCCCATGACTTCTTTAAACCCAGTATTTAAAGTTGGGGATCAAATTGCCGAAGTTTTACGTCTTCATAAAAAATTAAATAAAAAAGACGCTTGGGAAAAAGCCGTTGATCTCATGAATCAGGTTGGTATTCCCAATCCAAAACTTAAAGCTCACGCATACCCGCATGAAATGTCTGGTGGGCAAAAGCAAAGAGTGATGATTGCTATGGCCATTGCTTGTGATCCAAAATTATTAATTGCGGATGAACCGACTACAGCTCTTGATGTGACCATTCAAAAGCAAGTTCTGGATTTAATGCTTAATCTTCAGCAAGAATATAAAATGAGTATTTTATTCATCACTCACGATCTAGGAGTGATCGGTGATTTAGCTGATGATGTCGTTGTTATGTATCGCTCTAACTTAGTTGAAAAAAACCATGTTTCGACAATCTTTGAAAAAGCGGATCATCCATACACCAAAGGGTTAATTGCTTGCCGTCCTCGTCTGGGAGCCAATCCAAAACGTCTATTGACAGTTAGTGACTACATGACTGAAGACGGAAAAGAATTAAAAGTAACTGCAGAAAGACTGCAAGTTTTCGATAAAGAAACGACACCAAAACCTGATACTGAAGTTCTTTTAGAAATTAAAAATCTAGAAACAAGTTTTCCTATTAAAGGTGGTTTACTTGGTCGAACAGTCGATCAATTTAAAGCAGTGAATAATGTAAGTTTTAAAATTCAAAAAGGTAAAACCTTTGGATTAGTGGGAGAGTCAGGTTGTGGAAAGACCACTCTAGGAAGAACCATTTTACGTTTAATTGAACCATCTGCCGGAGAAATCATCTACAAGGGCAAAGATATAACTCATGTGTACGGAGAAGAACTTCGTCATATGAGAAAAAAAATGCAGATCATTTTCCAAGATCCGTATTCTTCACTTAATCCAAGAATGACCATTGCAGATATTTTAATGGAACCTTTAGTTATTCATAAAGTTGGGGCGAATAGAGCTGAACGTTTAGACATGGCAAAGCAGTTAGTGGAAAAAGTTGAACTTAAGGTTGCTCAGATGTCTCGCTATCCCCATGAGTTCTCAGGTGGTCAAAGACAACGTATCTGTATTGCAAGAGCCCTGATGCTAAGACCAGAATTTGTTGTTTGTGATGAATCAGTTTCTGCCTTAGATGTTTCGATCCAGGCTCAGGTTTTAAATTTGTTAATGGATCTTCAGCAAGAGTTTGGTCTGACTTATATTTTTATTTCTCACGATTTGGGCGTAGTAAACTTTATCTCAGATGATGTAGCCGTTATGAACAAGGGACAAATTATTGAGATGGGGAAAGCGAACCAAATTTATCGTCATCCTCAGCAGGAATATACCAAAACATTATTAGCGGCGATCCCTCATGGGATTCCTAAGTTGCAACCTACTTCAGTCTAGTTTTTAGTGGAAGTCGCCTATCACATTGAAGGCGTTTCCACTCATAAGCCACTTAAATTAACTGAGTAATTGACTCAGTAAATATAAGAAAACATTTTCTTCTCTCTATTTCTAGTAGTTAGAACTCTCGAAATTTCAAATTCATGAGTAATTCTCTCCAGTATCAAAAAATGGAAAAGTTTTTTCAATGAAAGCCCCTTAAATTCCGATAAATTAGAGAGGAGAATAGAGTGTCAGAAACATTTCAGTTACGCGGTTTAGGCCGTTCCATTTCAAGGGATGAATTAGAAATCATTAATTTTGATGATTTGCTTAAATATAATATTAGTCCTGGATTTATTTTTTACATTTCTAATGAAACAAAAAAACCATTTTTACTTTTAAACCCCGGCGACGTTGTTGAGAATGAGTTTATTGAAAAATATCAAAACCGTGGAATGCGATCATTTTTTATTCTTAAAATTGTAAAAGAAGATAATGTTCGTGAATTAATGAACCTCTTTTTATCAATTAAAGAAATTAAATATGATTGGGAAAGAGATAAAGCGAAAATAAAAATTTTAAGTCACGTATCGAATATTTATTGGCATGGAAATAAAGAAGGCTCGGTGCTGGATTTAGTTCTCGCTCTAAACAATATTTTTTATCGTCTAGATGAAAGTATGATGGAACAAATTAAAGTAGTCAGTCACATTGCTTTTACTCGCTCCCTCTTAATGGGAACAATCGGGGTTATTGCTGCCCTATGTGATGATATCAATGATTTTGAATTACTGTCAGACATTTATCATGCTTGTTTTCTTCTGGATTATGGAATGATGGATGATGATTATAGCTATGTTCTTGGTCAAACGATGGAGGAAGAAAGAATTCATCCAGGCCAAGGAATGTCGTTTATCGAAAGAAGCGCTTTA
Organism: Bacteriovoracaceae bacterium; assembly: GCA_049318265.1. Taxonomy (GTDB): domain Bacteria; phylum Bdellovibrionota; class Bacteriovoracia; order Bacteriovoracales; family Bacteriovoracaceae; genus JBEIOQ01. Next base: position 423,363 of record JBMOGR010000001.1, on the reverse strand, counting down.
AATAAAACAGATGTGGCAAAATTTAAAGTTCATACAGAGCTTTCTATTCATCGCATACAAACAGAATGTAAAAAACTTTTTTTTAAGCCTGAGATGATAAAGCTTATTGGCTTTCACCATGAACTTAATAATGGCACTGGCTTCCCAAAGGGACTTATAGGTTCTGAGTTAAGAACCTTACAAACCATTCCCATATTTGCAGATCACATTATTCCTAATGCAACGATAAAGTTTCGTGAAAAAGATGGTGCTGGTTGGTTTAAAGATCTTTATGAAAATAATTTGAAAGCTATAGAGACGGAATTACCAATCAAAAGATTATTGGTAAAAATAATTGGGCGTATGGAAACCTTAAAGGAGTTAGTACAGGCGGGATGAAATCTAGAGATCAAGTGCAAGATTTTGTTCTGGTGCTCGTTAAAGCTGGCTTAAAGCCGGTAATGCAGTCCTTTTTTAAAACCAAACGTATTCCTTTCAAAACACCTGAAACCTATATTCCAAACGACCGTATTAAATTTATACTGATAGATGACCACCGTGAAGATTGGGAAACAATTAGTAAACTTTATATGACTCAAGAAAAAGGGATTTCTATCATCTCACTTACTCCTGTCGTAGAAATAAAACGATTCTTGGCAGTCGGGGGTAAGGCTGTCATCTCCGATAGTTATTTTGCAGATCGATTAGGTCAAATCTTTACCAAAAGACTATTTACAGGCGAAATGTCCCTCCACATGGATGAAGTATTCGGTGGAGTTTTTCTCAAATATAAAACCTTAAAAGTGATGAACCATAACCGCTCAGGACACTATTGTGACATAATTGCGGCAGATGCCTTTGAACAAGAGTATAATAACGTTGCTGTCAGAGGATTTCTTTACAACTCTATTTATTATCTTTCCTATTTAAATCAATCGGGTTTGGCGGAACTTCCTTTTGATATTACTTATGCCCAAAGCAATAAATATTTTACAGTACAAATTGTAACGACGGTGAAGAATTTCTTCCTCGAATATCTTATAAACTCATTTGGTGATTCTAATAGCCTCAATCCAATTTCTTATATTTTAAAAGATAATTTTCATTTGGCCCATGCCTTCGATATTAGTTACATGGAAAAAGGGAATGCTCTCGTAATGACTGCCATTTGGGAGAAGAAAACCGAAAATGATAAGGCTTTCGCTAGCTTTAGTTTTAACAATGTAAAAGCGGCTAAACAGATAATATTAGAATTAGAAGAAAAAATAGAATTGGCTGTTGCATCGGACCTTTCTACTTCGCAAGAAGAAAATCTCAAAACGAAGCCTTTACCTGGAGACCATCTAAAAGAAACAGAGGCTGTATCCGGATTATTTAACAATGATCAAGCATCTTCGACGAGTGCTGACGTAGAAGATATTTCAGATGACTTCGTTTCTAAAATCTTGGGTCTAGGGCAAAAAACCAGCGACAACACTAAAATCAAAGGTGTCACAAACACTATTTCAGAAGATATTATCCAAGTTGCAGGTTTGGCAGAAGAAAAGGATTTAAGCGCAACGACAATAAGTGGAAGTGAAGAAGAAGAAGCCAAAGTGAAAATTTCAGGCGGTCATAGTAATCTCCCAGACGAACTCAAGATGGTGAAAGGAAAAATTGAAGATGTCGATAAACAAGTAGATATTGTTCACGGAAATAATGAAACGGAAGATAAACATGTAGAAATTGTTCACGGAAATAATGAAACGGAAGATAAACATGTCGAAATTGTTCACGGGAATAATGAAACGGAAGATAAACATGTCGAAATTGTTCACGGGAATAATGAAACGGAAGATAAAAATTTCGGAATTGTTCATGGAAATGCGGAAGAAGAAAATAATTTATCGACCAAAATCCAAGGACAGGAAGAATTATTAGATAATGACGTTACTATCGTTAAGGGAAAATTCGAAGACCCTAACGATGAGATCACAATTCTAAATGGTAAGATCGAAGCGATGTCGAATAAAATTTCGGCGAAAATTCAACAAGGCGCCTCAGAAGCGGAGAAAAAAACCATCGTTAAACAACATATCTCTGAATTGTTAAATGATGAATTATTAAGAATCAAGGGCTCTAATGACGAGAAGGCTAAGATCGATCAATTAACAAGTATTATTCTTGATAAAACAGGAGTGAATAAGGACGAGTTGAAAAATTTAGTCTTTCAGGCCATGAAAGGCTCTCCACCTCCAATAATAGTTAAAGGAGAGGCCAATAATTATACTGAAAGCATTTTGATTGATAAATTGAAACATAAAGAAGATCAGGTTAAACAACTAAAAAATACCATTAGTTACTTAAAAGGTCAGTTGGCAGCCAATGCTGAAGCTTCTAATAAACTAACTACGATTGCGGCTCAAAATGTGCAAAATACTGACAACCTCATCGCTGAAATTGGTGGCAAAAAAGAATATCAAATAAACCAAGAAGAAACTCAATCTATTATATCACAAATGAAGTCAGCGAAGGAAGCGGATGCTCTTCGAAAACTTGCAGAGAGAGAAAAAGAATTAGTTGAGATTGCGAAAGCACATGAACTTAATCTTAGAAAGAGAGAGTTAGAATTTCATGGTAAGGAAATTACATTTGCTCGTGAATTAGAAAAATTAGAAAGAGGTATTAAAGGCAAAGAACTTATTCTTGATAAAACGAAGGAAGGCGTCAAAGTTCTTCTGGAGAAAAAAGAAAAAGAAATTCGGGCGCTTACTTCTCGATTAAGTACTGCAAATACAAAAATTAATAATACCGAAGAAGATCCTCGCATCGGACAAATGAAAAAAGAAAACAGAGATTTAACTTTCGAAGTTAGTGATCTGAAGAAAAAGTTAAATATTGCCGCAAACGCTGCTTCTCAAACTGTGGACGTCAAATCATTTAATGAAGAAGTTACACGTTTGAAAGCCGATCACCAACGTGCAATTAATGAAAAACAGGCCATAACAAATCAGTCCAATAGTCTAAAGAAAGAAACACTTATCTTAAAAAATAGAATACTTGAGATGGAGCATGTGATCGCTGATGCTAAGAAAGTTCCTTATGGCAATTCACTTAATGGGAAAACTCAAGCGGTGGACGATGATTCAGCTAAAATGCGTTTAGATATTCAAAGAGTGACTAATGAGAAAATAAACTTACAAACTACCCTTGATAAAACGGCCGGTGTAGTAACTAATCTTAAGCAAGAATTAGCTGAACTTAAGGGCAAACTAAGAGAAGTTGAAAGTAAGCCAGTAACACAAACGATCGCTTCAATAAATTCAACTACTACATCAATAGCTTCGGCGGCTCAAGAAAAATCTGCCACTGCTGATATTGAAAAAAATAATACAGAGTTTTCAAAAATGGTTAAAGAACGTGACCATAAGATTCTTATTCAGACAGAAAAAATGGCAGAACTTGAAAGTAAAGTGGCAAGTTTATTGAAAGAACAAGAGGTACTTAAATCTCAAAGTGCTGAATCAACTAAGGGTAAAGTGGGTCAGCTTGATAGTTCTAATAAGAAGCTTGCTTCAGACCTTTTAAAAGCTCAAGCGATGGTCGCTGATTCGAAAAAAGAATTAGCCAAAATAAAATCTGAAAATACAGGACTTAAAAACCAGGTGGATAAAATGAAATTGGATTTAGATAAAGCCAATGCGAAAAAAGCGGCTTAGGACCTTTATTTCTTTTCTTAACTCTTAAATCTTAACTCTTATCTCTTATCTCTTATCTATAACTTTCTTTAATTTTCCTGTTCTTTTGACTCTTTCTATCGTTCCTCTTTGTTTTAATTCAATTTTAATTTTTGATTGGAAATAAGAGATAGGATGTGTGAATTTTAGATCTTGAAACGAATGGTATATATCTTCAATGAATTTCTTCTCTTGAAAGGTTTTACTTACTTCAAGCCGAATTAACATTTGTTCTTCTTTTTTATTTTGAGATAGTTCGACTTGGTATTGCGAAATATCAGGAAAATGCATAAATACACTTTCCAATTCTTCTAGTTTTAATCGGCAACCCCAAATGTTAATTTGGTCGTCAAGTCTTCCCTGGAGTATAAAACGAGGGGAAGAGCTACCGCATGGACATATTTCAGTATTAAAAACTGAGATTGCGTCACCTGTTTTTAATCTAACAAGCGGCTGTACTTCTCTATACTTGGTTGTCACAATGGCTTCTCCATCGATTCGTTCGAGATGAATGTAATCTTGGAAAATGTGATGCTCTCCAGCTTTACAATATGAGCATTGATAACCAATTGGGCCCGCATCAACAGAGGCATAACTAGCTGAACGAATATGTTTCGTTTGAAATACTTCCTCAATAAGTTTTAAACCAAAATGAGGAAACTTTTCACCAGCATAAAAAATTCCTTTTACTTTAAATTTCTTTTTTTTCTTCTTAAATTCTTCAGCTAGGTCAATCAGCAGGGTAGGTATTCCTAAAAGGAAATCTGGTTTGAACTCTTCTAAGTATTGCATAATAATTTCTTTATCTGCTAACCCACCAATGGATAACTGCTTTGCTTGGCAATAAGCCAGAGCTTTCTCCACTGCAATAAAAGACGACCAAAGATTTCCCGCAACAAAAAGATTGGCTACTGTCATATAGGGTTTGATTCCGTTTAAACGAAAATTAGTTCCAAGCATCTCTGCTACTAAAAGAAATTCTTCTTCGCTGTAAAAGGAATACTTTGGTTTTCCCGTTGTCCCGCCGGAAGCAAAGATATGACCACCAAAGGGTGAGTTTGGTTTAAAGGTAATAAGGTCTTTTGAATCGAGTAAGGGTATTTTATTAAAATCTTGGGGAACATCTTTGTATTTTTTTTTATAAAAGCTCTGACTGGCAAAAGCTTCAATTGCTAAATCAAGTAGGGAGTGGGTTTTTTCCCAAGGAGTAAATCGTACTAACTCATTAAGAACAAACCTATGATCATGAGGGGCGCCATTAGTTCCATTCATAATAGTACCAAGAGGAGCGATTCGTTTTGCGCCTACAATGGATAAGAGTTTTTCATATTCTTGCTTTTCTTGGGGATGAATTAAAAGAGATACTGATTGCATGTAAAAATGATAAGGAGCAAGCTGCTCTTTTAAATCTTCTGAACTCTTAAAATTTTTGATTATTAAAGTTCGATTTAAAGGAGAATTTCTGAGTCCTCGCAACTTATCATAATGTACAAGGAAATCTTTCCCCTGAATATAGTCCCCATTATGTTTAGCCTTACTTACAATCCCCCTATGTTTTTCTTTTAGTATTTCGACTTGTTCGTCCTGATCAATACTCCCTAAAGGAATTTTAATTTTTTCAAATTCTATTTTTATTTGATTCATTAATTCCTTCACCGGAATACCTTGTTCAATAAAAAGATTTTGAGGAGAGGCACAAGCCGCTTGATCCCATACGTAAATGTCCTGAACGATATTTTTGGCGATTTCACTTGTTGAATATAAGGAATGACCACTTTTACTAATTAATTGTATGGATACTTTGGGGCCAAAGTCTAAAAGCTTTGTTTGATTAGGGAGATCTTTCTTAAGGGAGTCGAGCATTCCCTCTCCTCCCCAGGCCATAATCAAATGAGATTTTTCCTTCATCACTTTTTCAAGATTCTTGTCGCCACCTTTCCAGGTTAGAAGACTAAAATAAGGAGTTAGAATTTTTTTCTTATCGGCCTTGATTAAGGACTTCATGAAAATAGGAGGGAAGCTTTGATTGCCCTGACTAAGCTTTACGATAGATATGTTTTTGGTTATAAGTCCCATGATTAATGAATCAAGAAACCCTAGAAATACGTTCCCCGCAGTAACATGAGTGACAATCCCCATAGGTGAAACTTTTAAGCTTCCTAAGAAACGATGACTATTTTCTTTTTTATCTAAAAGTGTAAGTTGACCAAATTCACTTTCGAGTCGTAAACGTAAATTCTCTTTGTTCAAAAGTGTTGGTATTATGGCGAGAGCAAGTTCGATCATCGAGGGAGAGAAGCTGAGTTCATTTTTTAATTCGGTCAAAGCTTCTTCGTAATAACCCTTTCCCTTGATCCAAGATTGTCCTGTTAAATGTAAAATATCCAATATTTCTTCAATGGGGATTTCGCTAAAATGAGAAATTTTTTGTGAAGCTTCTAGATAAATCTCTTCCATTATTTTGGCATTTAAAATGACTCGACTTGTTTTTCCCCATAAATAGATCATTTTAAAAGCTCCAATGATTTAAGGGCGCATCCTTTACTTTTAGAAACTCCGGCCCGTCCTAAAATTTCTAAGGTATGTCCTCCCACTGAACAGTTACATGTTCCGATTCTTCCCCAGTCTGTAGTCAGAAGTGAAATGGAAGGATAGCTTGTGTTGTAGGAGCCTAAAAAATGGATTAGACCTTTTTGCCCTATAGGGAGATTTTTCATGGATTTGGGATCACGTATATAGACTCGAGAAAAATTAGGAATATGAAGGTTTCCCTTTTCGCAATCAATATAAGGAATTCCATGTTCCACCATACCAAACATATCTCTGATATTGGATTGAGGTAGCCCAAGTGATTCTGAAATAAATTGTCGAAATGCTTTTTTCTCGATTTCTTGATCTAAATGTCCTTTCCAGCCACCGCCAGTCTGTACCCACGCTTCTGGCCCTAGTTTTATTTTAATTTTGTTCTCTAGTAGTATTTTATAAAGAAAAGCGGGAAAGCCTAAAATACGTGTCGGGTATGGATCTTTGGCAAATTGATAAAGCGTTTCCAGAACTCCTTGTTCATTCAAAGCAAAATCTTTTTTCTTATCGTCCCATTGAATAGCGTAGTAGACTTTATTTTTTCCAGTGAAGCTAGTTAGTAGTTCATCGGTAAAAGCTGTTCCTAGGTCATTAGCGACATGTGGATCATAGGTAAAACATAAGTAGTTGTATAACTTACTTGAAGTCATGTTCATGTCTTGATGAATCTTATAGGCCGATTGTTTTACCCGATCGAGTGATTGTTGATCTAAAAGCATTTGACTCTTTTGCCCACTAGTTCCTGAACTGGTGAGCGTGAGAACGATCTTTTTTGAAGAAACTGATCTAAGTTCATTTTCCTTAAAGATATTAACCAGCATAGGCGGTACTTTGATCAGATCATTTTCAGTATTAAGATTATTGGGATGTATATTGGCTTGATCAAAATAATATTTGAAAACGAAGTTATGGTTATAATGGTGTAACGCCGTTTCTTTAAAACTATCGATAAAGAGTTGTTTGTCTTGTTTACGATTAGAAAAAGCGGGGCTCTTAAAGAGCTTATCAGTTACATTCATTACTTACTCTTTTTCTTCTTTTTTATCTGTATTGTTTTCAGGTATTAAATTAGGATTAAGCGAAATTTCTTTCCACATTTCAAAGTAGAGTGTGAGAAATTCTTTATAGATTCCATCAAGTTGAATGTTACTAAAGTCAAAAACTTCGAAGGATCGACTAAAGACTACAAAATCATGTCTTGCTTCGCCTTTTTCATCAATGGTTAATTGAAATGCTGGGAAATAAGCACAGGGAATAAATTTTGCTTTAATGACATTATCGATATCAATTGTTTTATCAGCACGAACAATTGTCTCTATATAACGTACGTTCATAGTTCGAAGCAGGTCAACGATCTGATGTAGAAGGCTCATATGATTATGATGATATGTATGTTCAGCATTAATACCGATGATAACACAGTGACGGTCTAGATCATTCACGTAGAGAAAAGCTTCTGTGGATTGGTCAGGTGATGTGATCAGCACGTTTGGTGTGTGAAATGGAAAAAAAGAATTATCTAATTTCCCTTCTTGCTTCACCTTTAAGAATCTTTCCAGAACAAAACCTGGAGCGCTAATAACCTCTAGATGAAAATGATGAACTAAATCAAAAGGAATGCTGGCCTTAAGAGGTGCAATTTCAATATCGGGTAAATTAAGTTCTGATTGAGCTAATTTGTAGAGTGGTAGAATTTTAGGATGGAGTTTAAATTGGCTATATCGCTTCGCTAAAGCTTGAGGTGAAAATCGAGAGGCAAGACAATGAGTTTCATAGTCTGTTGTTCGGTGAACGTTTGGGAAAATGCCTAATTTTTTAAAATCCAATTTATTGGTCAAAAGCTGGGCCACAGCATGCACCGTTCTGGTTGTCGCATATGTGACCTCTAATCCATTTTGGGTGTCGTCATTGATTAGCTCAAGAGCAAACCACATCAGTGCTTCTGCAATTCCACCGTGTCGAACTTTAGTTGAAACCACGGCACCAAAAGCTTTGGCAATTTTATGTTGAGGGTCATATTCATAAATCAAGGAAGCAACTAATTGATCGTCCTTCTCACCCACTAACCAGTAATTTTGTGGGTCAGAAATAAAATTCTTGAGAAGCTTCAGGTTGGTGACAACGGGATCTGGGTAAGTACCGTTATAGACCTCAAAATAGAGCTCCGATATTTTAAAAATATCAGCTTCGGTAGCACGCCGAAGGAGTACGTCATTTTTTCGCTTTGATGGGGAGGTCATATTTCCCTTTTCGGGGAAATTTGATGATATTTTGAGTCTTTTTCGTAACTTTTTCTTGCCTAAAAGTTTCTTTCCGTTTAAAAATAATCCGCTATTCACAAATCTATGGATTTGCCCAATTGGTGGAATTGGCAGACACGCTAGACTTAGGATCTAGTGAGCAATCGTGGGGGTTCAAGTCCCTCATTGGGCACCACAAATATAAAGCCTTGTAAGTTTAACTACTTACAAGGCTTTTTTGTTTTTTGGCGCTCTATCGGCACTACTTTCAATTTTATCCTTATATAGGCAAAGAATTCCCGCCTCTTTCAGTCAAATACCCTGTTTAAAAATTACTTTATACTTATTGAAAGCTATCTAGAAAATCCTAAGAGGAGTTTCGTTGCTTAGACTTATGTTCTCATTTATTTTCTGTTTACTCTTTGTTCTGTCTGCATTTGCGGCCAGTGAAGTCGCGCAAACAATTTCCTATCAAGGTCGTCTTTTCAATGCTGCGGGAACTGCTCCTTCTACCGATCAAGTCGACTTCATTTTTTCTTTGTACGCTCCAACGGGAAACAACTGTTTGCTCTATCAAGAAACTCAATCTGCTGACTTGTCAGTCACAGATGGATTGTTTTCTTTTCAAATTGGTTCGTTCACAGGAGCAGGAAAAAGAACAGTGAGTGACCCTGGGCTTACGATGGCGACCATTTTTGGTAGCCGTGCCGTTTCGATAAGAGCAGCAGCCACTCCTAACTGTACTGCTGGTTATACGCCGGCAGCGGGGGATGTTCGTCGTCTTCGTGTGACGGTATCAAGAAACGCTGGGGCTTATGTAGATTTATCTCCCGATCAAAGTTTGAACTCTACGGCCACGGCTATTGTGGCACAAACGCTTCAAGGGTATTTACCTTCAAACTTTGTGATGACCTCGACCAATATTACGCAAGCACATGTTGAATCTCTCACCGATGGCAGTGATGCAAGTACACTTCACCATCATGACTCTTTGTATTTAGCTCCCAGTAGTCTTACGTCTCAGAATTTAGGAAGTGCAGGAGTTTTTACCACTGGAGCTGTGGGAATTGGGACGTCCATTCTTCCGACGTCGAAGTTAGAAGTGAAAGGAGCAGGAGCGACCAGTGCGACTTCTTCTTTAAATGTGATGGATTCAGCAAGTACTTCTTTATTATTTGTCCGAAACGACGGAAATGTGGGGATAGGACAAGCAAGCCCAAATTATTTTTTAGATGTTTTAAGTACAGCAACAGGTAATGCCTCTGTGGGTGCGCAAATTAAAACCGCCACTGGTGGTGGATTAATGTTTGGTGCATTTAATTCGACTTACGGTGGGATTTGGTCAGCGAATGTAACCCCTTCGACGTCGAACTATATGATTACATCTAATGGAGCAACTACGGTCTTAAATGCAACGAGTAGCGTTCAGACAACGGTGAATAATGCGACGGCAATTACTACTGTAACTTCTACTGGTTTGGGAATTGGAACGATTGCACCAACTAAAGCACTAGAAGTGTATGACGGAGTTGCTAATGGTGGACTTAGAGTTACGAGGTCAACTGTTACAAGTCAGTTTATAGATTTAATACCAAACAATTCAACAGAATCAGTTTTATTATCTATGGGGGGGAACAATAAGCCAGCGGTTATCGCAAACCATGGAGCTCAACCCATGCATTTTTCGATCGGTGGGAATGGAATTGCAAACGCAAAGATGTCCATTGATACTACTGGTAACGTGGGGATTGGAACAACATCACCAGATGCACAATTAAAGATTTTGGGCACTGATTCTGCTGCCACAAAATCATTTGAAGTTCTTAACTCGACCTCACAAGTCTTAATATCGGCATTAAATAATAGAACGCTCCATTTGAATTCGACCAACGGCGCGAGTGGAGATACAAATATTGGAACTACCGAGGGAGCAATTTACATCAACAGAGGTTACAATAACGCGTTCTATAGGAACTCAATTAATTTTTATGCGGGTGGCGATCAAAGTACGATTCAGGGTTTTAATTCTGACCAAGGAATGACAATCGGCTATGCCCAAACGGTGACAAATCCTAACCCTTCGACAACCTTTGCAGTCAAGGGAAGAGGGGCGACTTCGGCCAGTTAGGGACTCAAAATTCATAACAGCACGGGCACCAGCAATTCTTTCGTGGTAAGAGATGATGGATTTGTCGGAATTGGAACGACGACGCCAACTTCGAAATTGTCAATAACTGGTGATGGTACTGGGATTGAACCTTCACTAACAGCCGGTGCTGCCGCAAACTTTAATATAGCAAGAGGAGTAGCGGCAACAACTGATCTGGTATTTAACTTAAGTGGAACTTCACCTTATACTGCATCTTTACAGCATAGGCACTCAGTCTCAGATGGAGTTTCGTATCCAATTGCCTTAAATCCTCTCGGTGGCAACGTAGGAATTGGTACAACATCACCTAGTTATAAATTAGATGTTACAGGAACTGTTCATGCAACTGGTGCAGCTACTTTTGATAGCGGTATATCTACGACAACTGTGACATATACTTCAGATCGAAGATTAAAAACTAACATTGAATCACTTCCCCAATCTTTAGAGAAAATTTTAAATCTTAAAGGCGTTATGTTTGATTGGAAAAATCAAACAATTGATTCAGAAAAACAAATTGGATTTATTGCTCAAGACGTTCAAAAGCAATTTCCAGAGTTGGTAAGACAAAGAGAAGATGGATTTTTAGGAATTAATTATGCAGCACTTGTTTCTCCAATTGTTGAAGCGATTAAAGAATTTCATTTAAAATTTATGAATATTACAAAACAACAGAATCGAGAAGTTGCCGCACTAAAAGAAGAAAACAAAAATCTTCGAAATCAAATGAGTCTTTTAAACTCAAGACTAGATAAGCTTGAAAAAGATATGCACAAGGTTAAGGATTTAAAATAATGAATTTGAAGTGTTCATTAACAATTGTCCACACTTTGTTGTTGTGCTTTTTGGGATTTAATAATCTAGCCTATGGAACTGCATGCTCAAATTTAGGAGAGATTTCTTATTCAAGCGGATCAATTCAATTTTGTGATGGATCAACTTTACGATCATTAAAAGGTTCTAGTGTTAGTACTTGTAGTGTTGCTGGAATTACCCAAGTGACAGGTTCAGATTTTATTTTTTGTGATGGCACTAATTCGTGGTCAATGAAAGGAATTAATATTGGAACTTGCTCAAATAACGGCCAAACATCTGGCAGTGGAGGAGTACCAACGGTTTGTCTTTCAGGAACACTTTATTCTTTATCTCAATGTACTCACGGAAGCCAAGTTTTTAGCTATACCGGAAGTAATCAAACTTTTACCGTTCCAGCAAATTGCACGACAATACATGTGAAAGCCTGGGGCGCCGGTGGCGGAGGGGCTCGAAGCTCAGGTTTTCAAGGAACTCTAGGTGGCGCTGGAGGATTCACTAGTGCAGCCTTAGCTGTAACACCAGGTCAGTCATTAACGGTGATCGTTGGAGGAGGTGGTAATGGTGGAACAATTTCAGGAGGTGGGGGTGGAGGTAGATCGGCCATTCATAGTGCAGGAAATGATTTATTAACTGCTGGTGGTGGAGGAGGTTCTGGTTTGGTAGTCATGGCAACACATACCGTTGGTATCAGTGATGGTGGGCCTGGTGGTGGAACAACTGGTTCAGCTGGTAATGATTGTTATTGGGGAACGAATCAAGGTAGAGGAGGAACTGCAACAGCAGGAGGAGCTGGCGGCGCTGGAGCTCCTTATGCAGGATATCCAGGAACAAAATACACCGGTGGAAACGCGGTGGAGAATTATTATGCTGGAGGTTTTGGTGGCGGAGGCTATGGAGCAAACCAATGTGGCGGCGGTGGCGGAGGCGGTGGTTATTATGGTGGTGGTGGTGGTGGTAGCTGTTGGTGTGGCGGTGGTGGCGGAAGTGGATATTCTTCCGGTGTTAATTCCGTTTTAACAACTGGAAGTGGGGGTACTGCAGCTAACACTAGTGACTCGGATTATAGCGCTGGGATTGGTGCTGGCGGAGCTACAACGGGAGCAACCGGCGGACACGGAAAAATCGTTATCTATTACTAAATCTTATTTTTCAAATGAATCAAATTTATATAATTAAATGATTTCTCATCATCTTGCTTGAAAATAAACGTCTAAGTGACAGGCTAATGCTTCTCGAGAAAAAACTTCAACATAAATAAAGACTAAAAGTTGATAAACTTTTATCGGTCAAGACCAAACTAGTTAGTGTTAAACACTTTTTGGACAAAGAAACCTTCTTTGAATGATTATACTTCTGTCCTTTAATTTATGCCCCGAAAGGGGGCTAAAAAGTAGATCGTTATCTTATTAGCCCCCGATCGGGACCTAATAAGATGTATTTGCTTGCTTTAGACCCCTTTCGGGGTCTAAAATAGAAAAATGAAAAAAGTAAAAAAGTCTATCCGCAGAACCAAAGAAGAAATTAAATCCGAGTTACCTCTCCTCTCTTTGACGATTAGAAACCGAAGAGAGGAGTTGGGGTATACTCAGGAAGTATTGGCCATGCGGGCTGGTGTGAATTTACGCTTCTTAAAAGAATTTGAAAGAGGAAAAAAAACTGTACGCATGGATAAAGTCATGGATCTTTTAAATTTTTTAGGACTTGAAATAAAGGTAGGTCCAAAGGCGCGTCGATGATTAAAGGTGATGTCTTTTTCAAGAATAAACGCGCAGGATTTATTCAAAAAAATCAGGACCAATCTTATACATTCACCTATCTAAATGGTTCTCCTGTAGTAAGTATGACCTTAAAAAATATGGAAGAACCTCATCACAGTGATGAGCTTTTTCCATTTTTTGATGGTCTTATACCAGAGGGATGGTTACTCAATTTGGTTCAAAAGAACTGGAAGATTGCCAAAGATGATCGAATGACATTACTCTTAAGCGCTTGCCAAGACTGTATCGGAGCAACCCATATTTTACCGCATAATCAAATTCCTCTGACTCCAATTTCCCATCCACAATACATGAGTACTAAAAATAAATTTGAAATGGATCGTTGTCTAATTTGTATGCAAGATCTTTTGGAAGAACCTCTTTATCATAAAAAATGTGCAAATGATTTATTTGGCTTTGAACATATTTCCTTTGTTGATGTGTCTACCGAAAAATTGGAAGAGCTCGCTTTACTGCAAATCAACCAACGATTAACTTTAACAGGTGTACAAAAAAAACTCTCACTCGCTCCAGAAAGTGACAAGAATTCCAATCGTCTGACGGTAGTGGGATTAGATGGACGATTCATCCTTAAACCTTCAACGGAAGAATATAAGGAAATGTCAGCCAATGAACATCTCTGCATGAAACTGGCTGAACTTTTGGGTCTTAATGTAGCCAAATGCGGACTAGTCCAATTGACCAATGGGGAATTGGCCTACGTCACTAAACGTTTTGACCGATTACAGAATGAAAAAATCATGATGGAAGATTTCTGTCAACTATCACTTAAGCCTACCAGCAAAAAATATAGTGGCTCAACCGAATCATTAGGAAAAGTTATTGAGGAGTATTCTGATTTCCCTCAAGATGACAAACTCACTTTATTTCAATTTGTTCTTTATTCTTTCATTATTGGCAATGCAGATATGCATTTAAAAAATTTCTCTTTATGGCAAGAGCCGAGAAGTAGGCATTTTAGAATGAGTCCTGGTTATGATTTTCTAAGTACTCGTCTGCTTATTTCATCAAAAGATGATCCGGAAGAAATGGCCCTAACCATCAATGGGAAAAAAAATAAATTAAAATGGAAAGATTTTCTAGAACTAGGAAAAAATCTCAACCTTCCCGAAAAAGTCATGAAGAAATTTAGAGACTCCATGGTCAATGCTTATCCAACTGTAGAAATTATGGTTTATCGCAGTTTTTTATCTGAAAAAAAACAAATGGAATTCCTTACCTTGATGAAATCAAGGCTCTCTAAACTAATTACTGAAGACTAATTATGGAGATGAAATGAAGTGGGCAAAAATCTTGAAATTACTAGTAAGTTTAAGTACTTATAGAACTTCCTTGTTTCTATTCATCCTTTACTTAACAAAATTATCATAAGTCAGGTGGAATTCTCGTTATAAGTGGTTAGAATAGTGTTTGATGAAAAGTGATTTCACCTCAATTAGAATTAATACTCTCAGGGCCGGAACTTTGGTTCCTTTTGATCTTTACGTTTTAGTCGGGGATCATCATGTCCACTATACTCAAGCGGATGATGATCTAGAGGAAAATCGAGTAAAGAATTTAAAACAGCATGGGGTCAAAAAAGTCTTCATCAAGCCCTTAGATGAACCAAAATATTTAACTTATTTGGAAGCTGGACTGGATACACTTTCTAATAAAAATATTCAAATGAATGAGCGAGCGGCACTGGCCAATGATACGATGGTTACGTCAGTTGAAAACGCTGAAAAAAATCTAGAAACAGAATCTGGTTACCTTGGGCAGAAAAAACAGCTCGATCTCATTTCTAGTTTTATTGGCTCAGATCGAAATTCGATCAAAGAAATGCTCTCGAGTGCTGGAATTTCTTTGGATAATAATCAGCATTCGGCGACTGTATCCTCTTTGTGTCTGGCGGTTGCTACAAAGTTAGAAAAATTAACGAAAGAAGAAATCACTGAGCTAGGATTTGCAGCCCTATTGCACGATATTGGTAAAAATCGTTTAAAATTTGATCTGAGTATTCCTGTCTCAAAATTGACTCCACAACAGCTAAAACAGTATAAAAATCATCCAGAAGATGGTGTGGCTATGCTTTCTGGTAAACCTTTTATTAGCCCTCGTATATTGGGATTAATCGCTTCTCACGAGGAATATGGGCTTGGCAGAGGATTCCCGGAGAAAAAAGATATTTCAAAGCTTGATATTTCTTACCAAATTCTAAGTCTGGTGAATAAGTTTGATCATTTTTGTCAAGAAAAAGGTCTGGCGGCCATAAGTGCGATTGACCCCTTTTTTGATCAATATGCCAATGACTACGACGAAGAACTTTTTTCTGTCTTGGCGACCGTTCTTACTTAGATTTTTTTAGTTTCATTAAATTGCATTACAAAACGTGTATTGGGGCTTACTACATCATAATATAACGTTCCGTTATGCTCTTCCATAATGCCTCTTGAGATGCTGAGACCTAACCCTGTTCCTTTACCAACTTCTTTGGTGGTGAAGAAAGGTTGTAAAATTTTATCGATAATTTTGCGGTCAATTCCTTTACCGCTATCGGTAACACTGATATTGATGGCGTTATCATTTTTTAGTACGTCAATTTTCACCCATTTTTCATTTAATTTTTCAACCGCATCGAAGGCATTACTCATTAAATTCATCAATACTTGAGATATTTGAGTTTCACGGCAAAAAATCAGTGGATCATCTTGAATATTAAGTAAAATTTCAATGTTGTGATTTCTGAATCTTTCCTTACAAAGTTCGAAGGTGTTTTCAATGATGGTAGAAGCCAAGACTTCTGATTTGGGATCATTCTCGGAATTTCGAGAGAAAGAAACTAATCCTTTGATAATTTTTTCAATCCGTTCTGTCATTTTTTCTATTTTTATGAGCTCTTCTTTTAATTTTGTTGGATCAATTTCATTCTTACCTATATAGCGAATGATTTGATTAATCTTTCCAAAAATAATCGATAATGGGTTATTAATTTCGTGTGCAATTCCTGCAGCCATTTCACCTAAGGCAGACATTTTTGAACTTGAGATAATGGCCTGTCGTTGAGCAATAACAAGTCTTTCATTTTGCACTCTTTCAGTAATATCTTGTGTTGTCCCAAACATACGAATAGGTTTTTTTTGATCATCGAATTCAACTAATCCTGATTCGGCAAAATAGCGAACAGATCCATCTGCCCGAATGATTTCATGTTCAACGCTATATTCCCCTAATCCCGCCAGTGCAGATTCAACTGTTTCCATGGTCACTTCTCTTTCTTCTAAAGATAGATAGCTCAAATAATCCTGATAGTTTAAAGGCAGAAGTGGGTCTCTTCCGAATAGCTTATACTGCTCTTTGCTCCAGGTGATATTGTTGCTTTCTATATTCCATTCCCAGCTTCCTAATTTTGCCACTTTTTGAGCCATCTCTAACAAATGTTGTTCATCGGCTAGTTTTTTATCGAGTAACACTTTATCCGTAACATCCCAGTTGGCACCAATCAGTTTTTCAATATTCCCATCACTGTCGTAAAAGCACTTTGCCGAAGCGCTGATATAAAGAATTCTTTTATCTTTCGATATAATGCGAAAGCGAGAATGAAAAAAAGATTCTTTCTTTTTGAATATAGCCTGGAGCTCCATATTTACTCTGATTGAATCTTCTGGAATAAGTGATTTTTCAAAAGCATCATAGTCACCGCTGAAATCTTCTTTGTTTATTCCAAATATGCGATACATATTTTCATCCCAAATGAGCATACCTGTTTTTAAATTCCAGTCCCAAATTCCAAAATTAACTGTTTGTATAGTGATTGATAGTCTTTGGTTTAAATCGAAGACTTCTTTTGTCGCAATAGTTTTCTCTGTAATATCTGTAAAACAAACAAGTACCTGATTGACCTTATCTTGATTTTTTTCTTTGATGGGGCTGGCAGTAATCGAAATCCAAGTGAGCTCACCCGATGGTTTCTTAACTCCCATCATTTTATTTCGCTGAATCTCTCCAGTGGCAAGTGCAATAGTTGCTGGATGATTTTCTCCCAAGAAAGGACTTCCATCCTCTTGAATGGATTGCCAATTTGAATCAAACGATGTTCTTCCTAATAGTTGATCTTCAGTTAAGCCTAAAATATCGAGAGCTCTCTTGTTATACTTAATGATTTTTGTTTCTGAATCTTGGAGGACCATTCCATCCTGCATTGATTCAAATAGTGCTTTGAATTCTATGTTTTGTTCAGCAATAGCATTTTTATTCTTTTTTAATTCGAGGAGATGGATCACTTGCCTAGCTAGGGCCTGTAGCGCTCTAGACTGGTCAGGATTTAATGATTTTGGTTGATGGTCAATTACACAAAGGGTTCCAAGCTTATTGCCTGAAGAAGTTGTTAGTTGTGCTCCAGCATAAAAACGGACATTGGGATTTCCAACAACCAGAGGGTTATCGTTAAAGCGACTGTCTTTAAAGGCATCTTCGACGACAAAAATTTGATCTTGATTTATGGCATGGGCACAAAAGGCTAGCTCTCTTGGTGTCTCTGAAACTTCAATTCCATGTTTGGATTTAAACCACTGTCTATTTTCGTCGATTAAGCTTATTAGAGCAATAGGAGTTCCACAAATGGTAGAGGCTAAAGTTGTAAGGTCATCAAAGGAAGATTCATCTTCCGTATCCAGAATATCATAGCTTTTTAGTTCATTTAATCGTGCATCTTCATTCAATGGTTTAATAGGTTTCATCATAATGTCTTACTACCTTTATTTGAAATCATATTTTACATTAATTTAATTTTTTCGAAAGAATCATTTGCAAGCATTTGGGTGACAAAAGTCATTCTTTTTGATGATTTTTTTTTATTGGTCACGTTTTTTTCATAATCCTCGACAAAGTAAGTGTAATATAGAATGTAATTCTTCCGATAATTGAATAATACTTATTTTAGAACTTTGATTAGGTGAATAATTGAAAAGATTGAGAGTTTTAGTGGTTGAAGACGAACCACTGCTTAGGGAAATTTACGTTGAGTCTCTAAAAGATGAAGGGATTGAAAATGTTTCCGAGGCTGACAATGGTATAATCGCTATTGAAAAGTTACGTAATGAAAAATTTGATCTTATTATAAGTGACTATTTAATGCCTCATGCCAACGGTGGTGAAGTGTATCTTTTTAACAAAACCAATAGTAACATCCCATTTATTTTAATCTCAGCCACAGACACTTCTTTTTTTCCTGAGTTTTACGACTATCAAAAAACAAATCCTCTTAATCTATCTTTAATGAAACCTTTGAAAACTGAATTATTACTTTCTCATCTGCAAAAGATTTTAGAAGAGATTAGGAAATGAAAACAACTGAAGTTAAATTTAGTTTTTTTCTAAAACATCAAATTAAAAACTTAGATGTTTATGTCTTAGTTGATCAGAAACTAAGGAAAATTCTCTCGTGTAGCGATCCATTTGATCTAAAGAAGCTAGATGAACTTTTCATGAAAGGTCTTGAAATATATCATATTCCTCAATTGTCATATCAAGAAATACTTAATCAACAGCTCATAATCTTAGAAAAGGTACTTCCAGATGTAGTTGATGTCAGTGAAGAGAATCTCAATTACACAAAAGACAAAGTAAAAGAACTTCATTTTTCGGAGCAAGAATTTGAGCAATTTAAGCTTAAATTGGACAACGTCATTGCCAAATTTAATAAAACAAAGTCTAAAAAAGTGAAGACTCTTATTTTGGAACTTTTTACATCCCAAGGTTACCTTGTTGATCATGCTATTTTAACAGCCTTTATCTGTATACTGTTGCAAGAAAAGTTAGGATGGCGTTCGGAAGTCAACGAAGAAAGAGTGCTTATGGCCGCTGCTCTTAAAGATTGTATCCACAATAGCCCAATACTATCTAAAGTTCGTCATAACGATGAGATCGATACACTAAGTATAGATCGTCGTTTCAAAAAAGTATTACACGGTTATTACAACGAAATTAGTAGCTTATTTGAACAAATCGAAATGGATGACCCTGAAATTAAAAATATATTGATCAACTGTCATGAACTACCAGATGGATCTGGCTACCCAAGAAAACTGGGAGAAAATGCCGTCACAGGGCTTAGTGCTTTATTCAATGTCAGTATGTATTTTTCTCAAGAATATCTTGGACGATTTATTTCAGGAAAAAGTGTGGAGGATATAAAAAAAGAAATGAATGTAGTTTTTTCTCGAGGAAACTATAAAAAACCCCTTCAGGCACTTATGGAAATTCTCTAAGGAACTTCGACATAACATATTTCCATCTTAAATTCGCCCAGTTCACATT
Organism: Bacteriovoracaceae bacterium; assembly: GCA_049318265.1. Classification (GTDB taxonomy): domain Bacteria; phylum Bdellovibrionota; class Bacteriovoracia; order Bacteriovoracales; family Bacteriovoracaceae; genus JBEIOQ01. The sequence continues at coordinate 403,805 of JBMOGR010000001.1, read as the reverse complement.
GAAATGGTATGACAATGGTATAACTCTTATCTAATGAAGTAATGGTATGATTTGTACCCCTAATCGTTGAGGGAGAAGCCATTTCTGGAAAAATTCCTAAACCGTTCAAATCTTTTTTGGCATTCCCCATAATGATGTTAACAATTTCAGCGCCAACATCTTCTATTTCAGAATTGAATTCTTTGTAATCTTCTTGAAGCATACGATTTGCAATAGCAATATACGTTTCATTGGAAAAGGAGAGAACCATTAAACCTCTGAAGCGAGAGCTAGCTTCTTCAATTTTTTTTGTTCCAGACATCCCTATGATGGCCGAAATATCTCCAAACATTCTAGAGTCGTTTTTGAGCTCTGGCTTTAAATGTTCGATTTGAGTAGAAATCATTGTCTCAAAAACCATCTTGGTGGCATTGATAAAAGGTTTTGAAAATTCTAAAAAGTTTTTGATATTCATTGATTACTTCGCTGCAGTGTTAAAAATTTTTTCAATCTTAGCTTTTAAAGCATCTGGAGTGAATGGTTTAACAATATAGTTACTCACTCCAGCTTTTACTGCGGCGATAACATTTGCTTGTTCAGCTTCGGCTGTTACCATCAGAAAAGGAAGTTTTTTAGTTGTCTCATTTGCTCTGACATTTTTAAGCAAATCAATGCCTGTCATTCCTGGCATGTTCCAGTCTGAAATGACAAATTCAAATGGCTCTGCTGTTTTAGATGCTTCTTGAAGTAAGGCCCAGGCTGGAGCTCCATCATCGGCTTCGGAAACATTGGTAAAGCCAAATTGGGTAAGGCTTTTTTTAATAATTTTTCTCATGGTGGACATGTCATCAACAACCAAGATTTTCATGTTCGCTTTTAGCATAAATATCCTTCCTTTTTAAGCATGGTAGCAGCTTAACCCTGTTTATTATTTTCGCAATTGTTAATTCTAAGATTTTTGTCAATGTTGAGCAGTTTTGTCGGTAAAAGCTTAAGCGTCATCTTTATTTGCCGATAAGAAATTGTCCCTTTTTGAGATAGGAGTCTAATATGTCCAAAGTAATTTTTAATGAACAGTGGCTTAACTTAAGTGTTGCAGAAAAGACTGCTTATGTAAAAAAGGAATGTTTTGACTTAAGTCCACAAATTGTCTTTGTCGATGATGACCCGCTGGCGATAGAAATCTTAACCAATGAAGTTCGTAAATATGGAATTTCTCTTAAAGGTTTTACCAAAATTCCTGAGGCTCTTATCTTTTTACAATCAGAAAAAAGCTCAGTTCTACTTATTATCTCTGATTTTAGAATGCCTGAGGGGAATGGCTTTCTTTTTAGAGAAAAAGTGAATGAAATATGCCCCGAAATCCCCTTCGTTATTCTATCAGGATATGTCGATAAAGAAATGGCTTTAAAAGGGATGGAGTTAAAAGTTAGTGCCTTCTTTGAGAAGCCAATGCAGTCGGATATCTTTTTAAATCTGCTTTACAATGATGGTGAAAAAAGAATTCAGAGCATTCGTGAAGATATGGAAATGTTAAGAAGCTTTACCACAGATGCTAGTAATATTTTAGAAGAAGTTGAATCACTCTGCCTAGAACTAGAACAAACTCCCAATAACGCTGAAGCTGTAAATCGAATATTTGGGATGATTCATACTATAAAAGGTTCGTCAGGATTTTTTGAACCAAAAGATCTCCATCGATATGCTCATTCCTTTGAAGATTTAATGAAGGAAGTTCAAGCTGGCAGTAGACCTGTTACTGCTAAAATGATTTCAGTCTGGCTTAAAGCAGTTGATGTGTTAAAAGTATTCAATAATGAATTTATAACTGGAACTCATAATACTTATGATGTTGATAAACTAAAAGAAATCTTTGTATTCACTGACGATGAAAAAGAGTCTGAAGAAAAGGTGACTTCAATAGAAGTTGAAAAAAGTTCAGATCATGGAGCGAACAAAGATAAAGTTGCAGAAATAAAAGTTTCCATGGATCTCCTTGATGAATTTATGCAAATGTCCGGAGAAATGACTGTTATTCGTAACATGATTAATAAGAGTGTTCGAAGTATTGAAAAGCAATACCAAGGTGATAAAGACGTAGCGATGCTTGCAGAGCTACTGGAGGAAATGCACAAAATTAATAGTGACGTGCAAACCAAAATCACAGATATCAGAAAAGTTTCTGCTTCATCCGTGGTTAAACCACTTTCCCGAACGGTAAGAGATACCTGTCGTGCTTTATCAAAAGATATTATTTTAGATATCGAAGGACAAGATTTAAGGCTAGATAACTCCGTGGCTGAAATTTTAAGTAAATCTCTTATTCATATGGTGAGAAATTCTATTGATCATGGGATTGAAAGTGCCGAAAAAAGAGTTATGGCAAAAAAGGAAGTCAAAGGAAAATTAAGCCTTCGCTTTTTAATGAAAGGTGATCTCTTCCAGGTAGAAATCGAAGACGACGGCGCTGGAATAAATGAAGATAAAATCAAAGAGAAGATGATTGAAAAAGGCATAAGAACAAAAGCACAAATTGAATTGATGCATCCTGAAGAAATTTGGGCCATGATATTTGATGCAGGATTTTCAACGGCTAAAGAGGTTACTGCTTTTTCAGGTCGTGGTGTTGGTATGAGCATGGTTAAAGACTGCGTAGAAGAGGTTGGTGGAAAAATAATGATTGAATCGGTGAGAGGAAAAGGCTCTAAATTCACGCTGGAGATCCCAGCTCCAAAATCGGTCCTTATAACTAATTGTCTCTTTTTCCAGTCATGTAATATGACTTTCGGTGTTCCTCAAAACTACATTATTAAAGTACTAGATGATCATCAGCTTAATAATCTTTCCATTCAATCGCTTGAGGGAGCGGAGGTTATAGAAATTGAGGGGCGACTTTTACCTATTTTTTCAAATGCCAAAATATTAGGTCAAGCTCCATCGGGAACTGAAAAAATTCTCATCGTCATGAAAGAAAAAAATTATTCCTATGTTCTAAAAGTAGAAGAACTTCTTGATATCGAAGATACTGTCATCAAGCCACTACCATTCAACTTCCTGAAGAATATTGGATTATATCTCGGTGGTACATTTCTTTCTGATGCAACCATAGGTCTAATTTACGATATCCCCGCAATGATCAAAAAAATGAGTTTAAAACCTCAAAAAAACCATGCAAAACAAGTTGAAGATTATTCTAATCTTTTACCAGAGAAAGCGCTGATTGAGTTCTCAATAGATAAACTTCAAGGAAACTATTGTCTGGCGGAAGAAGATGTTGAAAGGATTGAACAAATCCCAACCGCTAATTTGGAAAGATCTGCAAAGTACCATGTTTTACCTTACCGTGAAAGCCTACTCACCTTGGTGCATGTTGGACAGTGGCTACAAGGTGGGAAACTTCCTTATCTTTTTGAAAAAGAAATTTTAACTATCCTCATTTGTCGACATAAAGATCAATACCTAGGTTTAGTCATCGATTCTGTTTCTGATCTTGTCAAAACAAGTTGTGATTTAAATGCTCTCCTGAAGAAGCAAAAAGGTCTTGAAGGAAGTTATCTTATTGATGGATCAGTCGTTACCAAGGTTAATTTCTCAGAGATTGTTCAATCATTTGACCAGAAAGAATTTGAAAATCATGAGAGGCCTGGTGAACAAATGAAAAACGCAGCTTAACGAAGAAGACGGCGAGCCTTGATGAGCTCGCTCATCTCTTTTTTCATTATTTGAAAAACTTCTAATTTGTTATTCTGCTGAAGGAAGTCTCCTAAATCGACAACTTGAAAAAGAAGCATTTCAATGGCCCTATCAAGTACTCTTTTTAACTTTGCTCTTTCTAAAGAATTGGAAACAATGGAGAGTATTTGTGATTCATTAAAGGGTTTCTCAATCACTCCGAAACAACCTAACTCCATCGATTTCATCACCACATCTTTCGTTATATAAGCGCTAATGAAAATAACCATCGAATCTTTATCAATTTCCTTCAATTTTTTAAGTAAATCGAGACCGCTCATACCAGGCATATTCATGTCTGAAAGAACTAACTGAGGGCGATCAACAACAAAGTTTTCAAATGCTTCCACTGGATTAACAAATGTTTTAATGGTGATATCAAAATCTCTAATGATGTCTGCAAGTACTTCTAATAAAATAGGCTCATCATCAACTATATAAACTATCGGTTTAGAATGAGATGATAAAGATTGATCCTGTGGAGAATTTTTTTCCTCACTCGTTGCAACATCTTCAAGATATTGAAATTCAATATCTCTTCCTTTAAGTAACTCTTTTATTGCATCGATACCTTCTAAGAAAAAAGAAACTGATTTGGGTCCAAATGAATCTTTATCTTTATAGTTTTGTAGTACATTTTCAAGTTTATGAACATGAGCCTGCAATGCTGTTAAGCCTAGCATTCCCGATGCTCCCTTAATGCTATGGAAGGCTCTAAATATTGAAGCAAATTGGGCCGATAAAGGTGAGCCATTCTCATAGTTGAGTAAAGCAGTTTCGGCCAAGATAAGAAGTTCATCGGCTTCTATTTTAAAATCATTTAAATCATCTTCACTAAACTTCATCTTAATTACCAGCCTATATGAAAACTCATAATTGTCGTAAACTGATCAAGATCAGTTTATAAAAAATATGTTAAGATAAAATTCAATTTTAGTAAAAAGAATTCACTAATTGGGTAAGTATGAGTTTTAGTCCATCCGAATCTGCAATACAAGAATATCTTGCTGAAAGCGATGAAATTATTCAAAGGGTAACTCATGCCTTGGCAAAAATAGAACGCTCAGATTTTATTGCCGATGACATTGATTCATTATACCGAGACATTCATACCCTTAAAGGATCTTCGCAATTATTTGGATATAAACAAATTGGCGTCATTGCTCATGCCGTAGAAGCAAGTCTAGAACCAGTCCGTAAGAATAAAATAAAACTAAATAAAAACTTAGTCGATATCATTTACCTCTGTATTGATATTGTACAAAAGATTATTAGAGAACCTTTAATTGAAGGGAAAGAAAATTCTAGTATAAACCTTGAGATCAAAGACATACTTCCCAAGTTAATTGATTGCTCACTTCAAAGTTTCTCAGCCAACATGGACCTTATCCACGGTCAATTGCTTGATATTGAACGTCCTCAAAAGAAAGCTCAAGCCCTTCCACAAATTGTTATCAAGCAAGTAGTAATGAAGGAAGAAGTGAAAAGCAAAATTCAAATTCCAACTCAGGCTCCAATAATGATCAATGAAACCTTTGTACCAAAAGAAGAGAAGAAAAATGTTAAAGTTGATAAACCTATTGTTCATCAAGAGGAAGCTGTTTCTGAATCATCTACCATTCGTGTACAAGTTGCCGTTTTAGATAAATTAATGAATCTTACTGGCGAAATGGTTTTAACCAGAAATCAGGTTTTACAATATGCCAAACGTAGCGATGATAATGATTTTATTTCACTTACACAAAAATTAGATCTGGTAACTTCAGAATTGCAAGATAGTGTAATGAGAACTAGAATGCAGCCTATCGGCACAGTCTTTTCTAAATTCCAAAGAGTCATCCGAGATTTGGCGAAAGATCTAGGGAAAGAAATTGATTTATCAATTCAAGGGGCCGATACAGAATTAGATAAATCCTTAATTGAAGCAATTAAGGATCCCTTAACACACATTATCCGAAACTCTTGTGATCATGGACTGGAAACGGCACAAGAAAGAAAAAAAACAAATAAAAAAGAACAGGGTACAATCTTTCTCAAGGCTTATCACGAAGGTGGTCAGGTTATTATCGAAGTTCGTGATGATGGACGAGGTCTCGTTCCTGAGAAAATTCTAGAGAAAGCCTTGGAAAAGAAAATTGTCACAGAAGCAAAATCGAAACAAATGACAACAAAAGAAATCCAGGAATTGATATTTGCGCCTGGATTTTCGACAGCAGTACAAGTTTCTTCTGTTTCTGGCCGCGGCGTTGGTATGGATGTTGTAAAAACCAATGTAGAGAAGGTTGGGGGAGTTGTTGAGCTCAACAGTCTTTCCGGTCAAGGAACTTCAATCAAATTAAGAATTCCGCTCACACTCGCCATAGTTCCTGCAATGATTGTAAGAACTAAAAAAGAATTTTTTGCAATCCCTCAAATTAAGCTGCAAGAATTAATTCGTGTTGAAAAAAGTGAAGTGGCAGGAAAAATCGATTTACTCCAGGGAAAAATGATCTACCGCCTGAGAGGGGAACTTTTGCCTCTGGAAAATCTCTCAACCATCTTATCACCTTTGAACGCTGATAAAATTGATCTAGAAGTTTTTAATATCGTCGTTTTGAAAACGGAAGGACGAAGTTATGGTTTAATCGTCGATGAAATATGTGATACTGCCGATATTGTGGTAAAGCCACTGCCCATGTTTTTAAAAAAGCTTAGTTATTACTCTGGAGCGACTATCATGGGTGATGGCCAAGTTGCTCTCATTTTGGATACACAAGGAATCGCAGATGTTGGTCATCTGTCACAAAAGATTTCAGATAAAGATAAAAAATGGGGAGAAGAGGAGCTAGCAAAGAAAAAATTGAAAGAGTCTTCAGACTTTTTACTTTTTCAACATGGTAAAGACTCATTATTTGCCTTCCCATTAACGTTAGTCAATCGACTAGAAGAATTCAGTTTGCAAAAAATTGAACATAGTGGTTCAGAAACGGTGGTGCTCTATAGAGATTCTCTTCTTCCACTTATTGAGCTTGGAAAATATTTAAATACAGAACGGAGTAACATTCAGAAAGAAAAAGTATCTGTCGTTGTTATAAGTAAACGTAATCGAGTTTTTGGACTTGTGGTAGATGAGATCGTGGATATTTTAAGTTCTGATGCCGAGATAATCCCTAATTTAAAAGAATCAAATGAAATACTAGGAACGATTATATCTCCAGATAAGCATGTCGTCACTTTAGTAAACGCACTTGCCATAATAGATTCAGTTATGGGATTTGCCACTGAAAAAATTGCTCCAATCAAGCTTAAGAAGTCCCGTGTACTTTTCGCTGAAGACACCATCTTCTTTGTCAAACAAGTAAGAAAAATACTAGAGGAAGCTGGCTTAGAGGTCACACATGCTCCTGATGGCAAAGCCGCTTTAGACATTATTCTAAAATCATCTCCGGATGAATATTCTTTACTACTATCTGATATTGAAATGCCTCATATGAATGGCTTTGATCTTGCTAAAAATGTAAGAGCTGATAAACGCTTTGAAAAACTTCCTATGATTGCTTTAACAACCAGGTTTAAAGAAGTTGATGTGAAGCTAGGAAAAGAAGTGGGATTTAATTACTACTTAGAAAAATTAAAAAGTGATGAGCTGATCGAAACCATAAAATCGATCTTTGAGAGGGTGTAATGTCTACAAATCAATTATCCACTTTTTACGTGGATAAAAAGTTATACGGTATTAATGTCAAGTTGGTGCAAGAAATTACCAAAGCGATGCCAATAACTCCGGTCCCTTTAGCTCCTTATTTTATCCATGGATTAATAAACTTACGTGGTCAAATTGCAACTGCAGTTGGGTTACGTGAACTATTTAAGCTTAATCCTGCTGAAGAAAATCAATCGAAGATAAACGTGGTTTGCAAAGTTGAAGGGTTATTAATCTCTCTGGTTGTCGATGAAGTTGGCGATGTTCTTGAGCTTGAAGACACTCTTTTCGAATCAACCCCGGACACAGTTAATTTTCAAGTTTCTCAATTTATGACAGGTGTTTATAAGTTACCCCACGCACTACTTAGTGTGATTGATATCTCTAAAGTTGTTACATATTTGAATCAATAATATTTTTTTGAAAGGAGTGCTAAATGTCGTCTGAACAAGAAGTTTTTAATCTAGGTTTAAGAGATGCTGTTGATAAGTCATTTGCAATGATTGAATTTGATCTTACGGGGAAAATCATTTCGGCAAATGCAAATTTCCTTTCAACATTGGGTGGCTATAGTTTAAATGAAGTCCAGGGGAAACATCATAGTATGTTTTGTGATAAGGATTACGTTAATTCTCAGCAGTATCGAAATTTCTGGGAACAATTAGCGAATGGTGTATCTCAAACTGGAGAATTCAAGCGACTCACAAAAGCAAATAAAGAAGTTTGGATTTCTGCCGCCTATTCACCAATAAAGGATGAAAATGGAAAGCTCTATCGCGTAGTTAAGGTAGCATCCGATATTACCGAAACGAAAAAAATGGCTTTTATGAAACAAATGGTTGATTTATCTCCTATTAATACAATGTTCTCAGATAAGTCTGGGAATCTTATCTACATGAATGAAAATTCTCGTAAGACACTTAAAACGCTAGAAAAGTTTTTACCAGATAGAGTTGAAAATTTAGTCGGTCAATCGATTGATATTTTTCATAAGAGACCTGAACATCAAAGAAAGCTCATTGGTGATCCTCGAAATCTTCCCTATAGAGCAAAAATTAATGTTGGTCCAGAAATTCTAGATTTACTTGTTTCTCCCATCATGGACTCAAGTGGAACTTACCTTGGACCAATGGTTACTTGGGATATTATTACTAGTAAGGTCACTTTAATTCAAACATTAGAAGAAACCGCAACTCAACTAGCTTCTGCGGCGGAAGAATTATCGGCAACGGCAACTCAACTTACACAAAATTCAAATCTTACTTCTCAGCAATCTAATACTGCAGCCGCTAATACTGAAGAAGTTTCTAAAGGTGTACAAATTGTGGCAACGAATACTGAAGAAATGGTGGCATCGATTAAAGAAATCGCACGTAATACTTCAGAAGCCGCTAATATTTCTAAAGATACGATGAAGAGAGCTCAAGATACGAATAAGACTATTACTCAGCTGGGTGTGAGTTCTGAACAAGTTGGTAACGTTATTAAAGTGATTAGTTCCATTGCTCAACAAACGAACCTATTGGCACTAAATGCGACCATTGAAGCAGCGAGAGCAGGTGAAGCGGGTAAAGGTTTTGCGGTTGTTGCCAATGAAGTAAAAGAACTTGCAAAACAAACGGCAAAAGCAACTGATGACATTACAAACCGAATTAATGCCATTCAAGGTGATAGTAAGGATGCTGTAAATGCCATAAATGGAATTAGTAATGTTATTGAAAAACTAAATTCCATTTCAGTCGCCATTGCTGCTGCGGTTGAAGAACAGACGGCTACGGCGAATGAAGTTGCGAGAGTTGTGAAAGAATCAAATAAAGGTGTAGAAGGTATTGCTGAAGTTGTAAGAAGCGTAAGTGGAGCTGCTAAACAAAGTTCTGCCGGAGCTTCACAAACTTTAGATGCAGCGAAAGCACTTTCGCAATTAGCTGAAAAATTAAAAGGGCTTGTTAAGAGCTTAAAGCAGTAAAAAATTGAAAATATTAGTAGTCGACGACTCAGTTGTTTTTCGTACACAAATTTCAGCTTCCTTGAAAGATGTCAAGGAAGTTGAAGTTGTTGGGACAGCGGCAAACGGAAGAATTGCTTTACAGAAATTAGAACAAATGAATATCGATTTAATTACTCTGGATATGGAAATGCCCGAGCTTAATGGCATTGAAACGATCAAGGCGATTAAAGAGAAAGGTTTAAAGACTAAAATCATTGTCTTTTCTTCGCAAACACCCCGTGGTGCAACAGCCGCTTTGGAAGCTTTGAGACTTGGAGCAGATGATGTTGTGGCAAAGCCTTCAAATGATGTCATAAGTTTTGAACATGCACAAAAAATGATACGAGAAGCTTTAATTCCTAGTGTTTTACAGTTTATTATGAATAATCCATATCATTCTCTTGAGCGAGTATCACAGAAAGAATCGGTTCAAAATGAGGCAAGAAATAAAATAAATTTAAAAACGTTTAGTCCTAAGGCTGTTGTCATTGCTTCTTCTACTGGTGGACCCAATGCTTTAGAGAATATTTTTTCTAAACTAAAGGGACCATTTAGATATCCCGTTTTTATCACTCAGCATATGCCTCCAGTTTTTACTAAAATTCTTGCTGATAGACTTTCAGATATTTGTGGAGTGGTCGTAAAAGAAGCTGTTGATGGGGAAAAAGCCTTAGAAAACACGGTTTATATTGCTCCTGGCGATTTTCACATGTCTTTAAAACTTAAAAGTGGTGTGGTTTATTTATCACTTGATCAAACGGAGCAAAGAAATTCTGTGCGACCTGCTGCTGATAATCTGTTTGAGACTGCAGCTGATATTTATCAAGATAAGCTTCTTGGAGTTGTCTTGACGGGAATGGGTGAAGATGGAGTTGTTGGGGCGACTCGGATTAAAAAGAATAAGGGTGCGGTTTTAATTCAAAGCAAAGAAACTTGTGTGGTCTTTGGTATGCCTGGTGCTGTTTTTGAACGAAATGATTATGATGAAATTATGGACCTTGAAAAAATAGGCCTTTACTTGAAAGATGTTTTAAAATGAAAAATAAATATTTTGGTGAATTTCTAATCGAAAAAAAGATAATACAAAGTAGTGTTTTGATTAAAGCTTTAATTAGTCAAATGGAAGCACTGCCTTCTATTCCTCGAATAGTTATCGATGAAACACTTCTTAATGAGGAGCAAGTGCTTAAAGCTTTTCGTTATCAACAAGATAACCATTGTGAGTTTTTAAAGGCTTGTGACTCTCTAGGAATGTGGTCTTCTGACCTTCAGAAAAAACTCGAAATGAAATTACAATCCAAGAGAAAGCCTCTAGGTGAAGTCTTACTCGATCTTAATTGCATTGATATACACAATCTTACTAAAGCATTAGATGAATTTTTAAGCACGGCTGAGATTGAAAAACCCATGCAAGAGCAAGTTAAAGCAACGATAAATGAGCCAACATCATCAAAGTCAGATGAAGAATTTATAGAATTTCAGCCTGCACTTATAATGGAATTAGAAGAAATCTTTGATGATCGAAAAAAGAAAGTTATTAAAACAGCTCTTGTATTAATCAAGGATAACACCCAGACCGATCCAACATCAGCAATAAAACTCTATCAGGATGTTTTAAAAATTTTAAAGTCGGTGAGCGGACTTTGTTTAATATTAGGTTTAGATCGTATTGGCTCCTTAGTAGTTGCTATTGAAATGCAAATTGTTGATAGAATAGCAAAGTCTGGTGAAGGTAATTGTTATAATGAAAACGTTGAAACGAATATTATCTTAAATGAAGCGATAGAGTTAGCTTGGGAATTTCGAGGTAGTATTATATCAACCTGTTCTGAAAAGAGTTTTATGGATGAAAAAGGAAACCAGCTCCTAGAAACTCTTTTAAAATTAAAAGGCGGAGAAGGATGAAGAAATATAAAATCTTATGCATTGATGATTCTAAATCAATTCATTCTTTTTTAAAAGATTGCTTAACGGAACAAATAGAAACGTTTACTTCCGTTTTTAACGGAGCCGAAGCGGTAGAGCATTTGTCCGATAAAAAGGAATTCTACGACCTAATCTTTCTTGACTGGGAAATGCCTTTGAAAAATGGGCCTGAAACCTTTGAAGAACTTTCTAAGATTGGTTTGAAAACACCGGTCTTTATGCTCACATCAAAAAATGAGCCTTCAGATATTTTGAGGATGATTAGTGCTGGTGTTACTGAATATATCATGAAGCCATTTACTAAAGACATCTTAATTGAAAAAATTCAAATGCATTTGGATTAATTATGAACAACGAAATTATTTTAAAGTTTTTTGCAAACTATATTGAGTCTCAACTTGGGATTGTTTATGTAGAAGCCAATTATTATCAGCTTGAACATCGTTTAGTTGAAATTAAAACCCAACTTGGCTTAGAGAATTTAGAAGAGCTATACAAAAAAGGTCAACAAGGAATAGATGGTCAATTTAAAGTACTCCTCTTAGATCTTGCAACAAATAATGAAACCAGTTTTTTTAGAGACATTAATATCTTTAAAGCTTTTTCCCAGAAAATTCTTCAAGATAAAATAAATGAAAATAACAATAATTTAAATATTTGGTCGGCGGCTTCAAGTTCTGGACAAGAGATTTATTCTGTTCTCATGGAAATTGATCAAATGCAGGAAGCTTATCAGTTTCATTTTGACCTGAATTTTTTGGCTTCTGATGTCTCTGAAATGATTTTAAAACGTGCTCAAAATGGTGTTTACTCTCAACTAGATATCCAGAGAGGACTTCCTGCAAAACTTCTCATTAAATATTTTACAAAAAATGATAATGATTATTGGGAGTTTAATCACCCGATAAAGCGTAAAGTAAATTTCAAGAAATTAAATTTACTTGATACTTGGGGAGAAATTGGCACATTCGATGTAATCTTTTGTCGAAACGTACTTATATATCAATCAGTTAGTAATAAGATCAAAATTATTGGTGAGTTGACGAAAAAGCTTAAGCCTCAAGGATTCCTGGTTTTGGGAGCGGCTGAGAGTCTTTTTGGACTATCTGATAGTTATAATCAAATTGCTTACTCAAATGCGGTTTTTTACCAAAAGAAATAATTTATGTCACAAGTAAGAGAAGTCATTCACGATCTAATAAATTCAGCAACGATTGCTGAAGGTATGGCTAAGATTTTAAAAAATAATGTAGAAGGAGAGGAAAAACAATCCTTTGAAGAAAATCTAAATCGACTTGATAAAGTGATTACTTACTTGGCAAAAATTCAAAAAGATCTCGCCACCATTAGAGAAATTTCTCGAAATAATAATTGGTAATCTTTATACGGCCCTAACAATTGCTTCAATACTAAAATAGCCTAAATTTGTCTTAAAACGGACCGCGATGCACTTACCTGCAATCATATGTCTGATCTTGTGATTATCGCCGATGATGATCGTAGGAATGGCTTTGTTGATCTCCACTCCTGAGCCGCCTGACATTTTCGCCTTTGTCAGTCCGAATATTTGATTCCCAAGCTCTCCTACAGCATCCCGGTTCTCTTCATTGATTTCTGTATATTTCTCCATCAACATATTTGAAACAACTTCTAAATAGCAGCTCTTTTCAAAACAGAGAGCAAAACTACCCACAAAGATATTAGAGTTTAAGGGTATGACAGCCGAAATATCACCGCTAAACATGTCCTCCGTTCTTACATATACTTTATCTTTTTGAATTTTTGTATTTGCCGTAATACCTAGGACTTCGAGTGTTGAGTTTATAAATGGATTAATAAAATTTACATCCATTTTAAAATTGTTGCTAGTTTCGGAGGTACTGTTTATGTTTAATGAGAGTAGGTATTCTCTCAATGATGAGTCAGAGATAGGCTTAGGAAGAAAATAGATATTCGTTTTTTTTGTTGATTTAAGTTGAGGAATATCTGCAAAACCTGAATTGATTAAAATATGTTGAGGTCTTAATTCTTCCCTGGCCTCAGTAATTAATTCTAGCAGTGATTCACCATCATATTTCGGCATTTTTATATCTGAAATAATAAGAAAATATTTTTGATTCTCAATTTTCCGGATAGCCTGTAAGCCATCTTTGGCTTCATGGATTTTATAATGTTCAGGAAAGAGACGATTAATTTGTTCGATTAGTATTTCTCGAATGTCGTCTTCGTCGTCTACGATAAGTATCATCTTTTTTATGATCATAAGCTCTCTCGTTTTAATTTTAGATTTTATTCTAAATCATCTTATTGGCATAAAATCTAAGTCTATTTTACCTCTATTTCGTAAATTATAAGTAGATGACTTTTGTCACTTTCTAAGGGCTTTTGATCAAATAGCGTGCTGATCAAAGTCATCTGAAACTTCATTAATTTTTTTCTTAACCTTCCGATAACGAATGATGAATAATTTTGATTTTAGCGACGAAATATTAGAACAATGGTTGAAAACGATTAATGTCGTTTTTTATCAAAAAATATTTTCAGATAAATGGTTTAGTCAGGTATTTAGAGGTGTGGAAGAAAGTTTTCTTGTGTTACAACAAACAGACTTTATGTTAGGGGCAATGGGGGGAATTAAACGCTACAGCGGAAGAAGTCCAGATGAGGCCCATCCTCATATCTTCATCTCTGAAGAGATGTGGCAGCATCGTGAAAAGATATTGATTGCATCTTTTGAAGAGACCAATGCACCTGATGAATTAAGAAAGCGTTGGCTTAAAATTGATGATGCTTTTAAGAAAAAAATTGTGATGAAGGATTCCAGTGAATGCCGACCAAGGTATGCCATCGATGAATTTATTATTGTGCCGAAACCATTTGATAATTAGACATTGATTCCAAGTTTTTTTAATAAACCATCAACATTCATTGCTGATTGCTCCGTTATACCTTGAGCCTTATTAATTTTTACAATTTGCTCTGCTAACCAAACTAATCTTTTGTGCATCACTGGTGCAATATTTTGATTAATTTCCGTTAGTTTATGACTATCTTCAATGTGAGAACAAAGTTGTTCCATAATTTCTAGAGTGTCGGCCCAAAAAGCGGCAAAAATGGGAATTAAACCCATGTGATTCAGCGTTGAGGCTTTATATCCAGTGGCTTTGCAAAGACCTCCGAAGTTACCAATTTGTTGAAAAATTTCATATTGTGGAAATTGAGAATAGAAAGTATTGGCAGTTCCCATAATACGATCAGTTTTATTGGCAAATTCTTCAAGTAAGTTCTTGGGAAACTCATTTTCAACTTCTTCAAGTTGCTCAATGATAACTTTTAGTTCGTTAAGAATTCCGCCAGCCTCTTCTTTGAAGCTATCAATCATTTCTTGATCGAGTTCCATTTTGCCATCTCCTAAGACATTATCTTTAGAGATCAATTATACCTTGTAAATCTGAGTTTTTAACAGGCTTACTTTCATTGCTTAGGTTGATGACATAAAGTAAACCACGAATCCCCACTTCGTTTTTGACCAGTGGCTCAAGGCTTAACGCCAGCATCATTTGGTCAAGCATAGATCTTTGATCTTTATATTCTACGCCAGCATAAGTACCTTCACGAGATTTTAAACAACCGTAGCTTGGTGTAAAGGGATAGTAGTTCGTATAGGGCTTTTGATTCACTCTTCCAGTCCCATGAATACGGAGAAGGCCACGACCAACATTTCTTGCGACGACTGCCTGTTTCCACCAAGGATAAGCTTGCAACGCTTCAGGCATTAAAGATTTCTGTCTAGTTTCCTTGGTCGATGACGGAATAAAATTTAAAATAACTCGACGAAATTTTCCATAGACTAAAGGTTGGTCGGCATCTGGCATAACGGAGTCCATTGTATAGATCCCTGTAGGAGTATGACCATTTGCACGTGTGTAGTTGGTGTTTTTGGCTGACTTCGCTAATTTTTGGTCAGTCCAAATTGAGCCGTCAGCATTTTTAACGATATCTCCGTGAATGTCTTTCATCACCATTTTGCATGGAAAAGTTCTATCACTACGGCAGAATAAAAAAACAGAAATTGAATTTTGATAAATTCCTTTTTTGAATTTTGTTAAGTCAGGTTTGAATTCAACTAAACTTTTGAGCTCCTCCTTCGTAGGATATTTACTAGTTGATGATGAGATTGAATCCAAAGAGTTAGATTCATCATGATAACGAATTCTAAAAGCTGCAAGTCTAAGTAGGGATAGTTTTTTTCCTTCATATTCACTTAACAAAGTCATAACCTCATCTGTGGTTAAGTCTTTTTTCATCATTATATGATAAAGTTCCATTCTTAATTGTCTTTTAATATATGAACTCACTTCTGTATTTAAACCAGTATAGATAAAGTGAATTCTGTCTTTGGTACTTAAACTACGAAGTGAAGGTATGTAGTTATATAAATCAATGAAAGCAGTTGTGAGGGGGGACTCACTTTGAGACTGTTCATTCCATAATATATTAATAAGTAGTGGAACCTGAACTTGGGTAAGACCTGTGATTTTCTTATCTAGGGGCACTGAAAATAATCGTGGGGAAAACCACTCGCTTTTTATTTTTTCATAATTCGTTTCATATTGAACTTCTTTATCGACTTCTTTTTGAAGTGCATCCGAAATTAATTCACTTGAAGCTTTTGTCATCGAACTTGATAAAATAATGGCGCTAAAACCCAATAGATAGACCGTGCTTAATTTGATGCCCATTGATTAACTCCTGTTAATTT
Source organism: Bacteriovoracaceae bacterium (assembly GCA_049318265.1). Classification (GTDB taxonomy): domain Bacteria; phylum Bdellovibrionota; class Bacteriovoracia; order Bacteriovoracales; family Bacteriovoracaceae; genus JBEIOQ01. The sequence continues at coordinate 387,737 of JBMOGR010000001.1, read as the reverse complement.
CCAGAGAAGGCGGCAACTTACACCTGTTTCGAAATAAAGGGGAAAAAATTAGGTGGCTATGGATTTTTTATAGGGCAATTTGCTATCAATCTCGACTCAGGATAAAGCCCTCTTTATGAAAAGAGTAATGTTGGCCAGTATTTTGAGTTTTTTAACTTTCTTTGGAATCTTAAGTCACTCTCAGGCAGCCTCTACCGAACAAATCACAGAAAATCAGGTTCAAAGTTGGATACTGCAAAGTATTGCTGAAATGCCTAATAAGGGTGGCTATGAGCTAACTGACGCTCCGGCTTTAGCTTTGGAAAAGTCTTTTTCATGGGAAGATTCCTTGGGTGTTCTAACCCTAGAGCTTAACCCAAATATAAATGGGCCTAGCTATTGTACCACTGCAACCTATATGGTTTTTTATAAAACTCTTCAAAAGTACTGGCGCTGGACATCTATCATACCAACTAAAGAAACATATTCATTGCTTAAACCTCAAATGGAAAAAGATGGAGAAAGGCTTTGGGGACGATGGAATGCCAATGGGCCAGGGACAGCAAAGTTTTTTTATGATCTTAAGCTTGGAACAAATTTTGAAGATATTAAACTAGCTCGAGCTGGAGATTTTTTAAAAATCTATTGGAATGATCAAGTTGGATCCAAGGAGAGAGGTCATTCGGTGATTTATCTTGGTTTGGAGAATTTAGACGGAATAGAGATGATTAAATTTTGGTCTAGTAATAAATCTACTGATGGATATTCTGAAAAACTTGTTCCGAGATCGGATGCTGTGAGAATGGTTTTTTCTCGTCTTGATCATATTGAAAACATCAACAATGTAAGCCAGTTATCTGTTAATGATGATTTTCTTTCTTCTATGCTTTCGGTCGAGAGTAATTGGGAAGAATTACAAAGAGTAACGGGAATTATACCTTTGCCTTCTTCTGCTGATTAGAACTATTCGTTGGGCCATTAGTTGCTTTCTGAATTTTACGTAATAATAAAAATCCAAAAACAACAAAAACAATACTTAAAACTTGTCCCATATTAATAGGCCATGTTGTCGTTAAAGTGGATTGTTCGTCTTTAACAAATTCTATAAAAAATCTAAAGGTAAAACTAATGATGATTGCGGCACATAAAATAGTTCCTCGTTTCCAATCAAGAAATTTTTTATTTACCATTGTCGCAAGAATAAAAGAGATTGAGAAATATCCAATCGCCTCATAGAGCTGTGCTGGATGTCTTGGAAGTTGGTCAACTCGCTCAAAGATAATACCCCATGGAAGATTCGTCGGATAACCAACAATTTCAGAATTAAAGAAATTTCCAATTCGAATAAGCCCACCAACAAACAAGCATGGGCCAACAATTAGATCCATAATCCAATAGAAAGTAAGGTCTTTATTTTTTTTCATAAAAAGACCAACAGCAATAAGCACGCCTAGATATCCGCCATGACTGGCTAGACCACCTTCCCACACTTTAAAAATATCGATGGGATTAGATAAATAATAATCTGGATCATAAAAAAAGCAGTGAACTAATCTAGATCCAAGGAGCATGCCTATAATAATGTGAGTGGTCAGCGAAGACACAAGAAGAGGGTCTTTTTTGTAGCGCTTAAATAAATTTTCAACATAGTAGCCCATAAGAACAAAGCCTAAGACAAACATTAAGCTATAGTATCTTAAGGCAAAAAAACCAATTCTAAATATTTCGGGATCTGCATTCCATTTCATAGCTTCATCATAAACTAGTTGTTCACAAGGTAGCAAAGCAGTTTTTATCTTTTTTTAAGAAAAGGCTATGAGAATATGTCATTAAGGACAAGGGAGGGGTTATGAGGATTGAAAAAGCTAGTTTAGGGGAAAAAGAGATTGATAATGAGGTGTAATACGGCATTCAATCACTTAGAGCAAAAGAGAATTTTTATCGACTTTAGCCCTAGGAAAAAAATTAAAGTTTGAATTGGATTTATTAAAATTAAGTTTTGATATAAATGGATCGAAGTTTGATTATTGTGCTAAAAAAAGGCCCTCTTTCAGATGTTCAAATAAAAGATATTTTTAATGCAAAGAATATGACTGAGACTCTATAAAAAATCAAAATTGGCTGTACTTTATTTTGCTATTGTTCATAATACAGCTTGTATGAAAGCAGTTCGAAATTTTCCTTTTGACGACAAGCCTCTTGCCACTCTCTTTTCAGATAAAAAGGAGTTAAAATTAGTTTCACCTGCTTCTGGTGAACATTTTAATCCGACCATTTTTAATCAGTTTTATGCTGTTGAAAAAAATCAATCTTGGCTTTTTTATGATCAGAAAAAAAACTTAATAGGGCATATCGGTCTTATTCAAACGAGTGAGCGCACTCCATTTCTGTGCCATCTTTATGTCATTCCAAAACTTAGGGGAACTGGAGTTGCCCAGAAATTGGTTCAGTTTTTGGAGTTTAATTTGCTTGAAAATGGTCACAACGAAGTCTTTCTTAGTGTTGAAAGAAAAAATTTGAGGGCCCAAAGATTTTATCAAAAGTTAAAATTTAGTCTTGTTGAGAGTAGTGAAAGAAGGGATACCTACCGAAAATCGCTTATCTAGAAAATAATAGACCTCTTCGGTCGGTCAATCATTTCTTATTATATGAACCCCATTTCCGATAAGCACTCGATGAAGATTTATCTCATTTTGCTTCTGATTAACTTGTCTTTCTCTGTTAGTGCACAAGAGCGCTTCTTAGATGTTGTATTCGATTTGGATTGGACTTTGCTTTATCCCATCAAGGACCCCTCAAAAGTAAAACCTGAAAAATTAATTGAAGCAGACGGCGGATACTATCGTGTTGCAGATTGGACTGAGGAAGTTTTAACACAATTAAGTGAGCGACCTGATGTTCGTATTTCATTTTATAGTGGGGGATCAATCATTCGAAATATTGAGGCGTTGAAGAAGATAAAATTAGCTTCAGGAAAATCAGCCTTTGACATCGCTTTTAAAATTTTAAACAATGCTGATTTATTCACGGTAAGTGACGATCAATCTTTACCTTTCAATCAACGTTTTAAAAAAGATTTGACTCGGATTAACAGTAACATCTCTCTCGTAATCTTAGTCGATGATTCAAAAAACTTCACCATGCCAGGACAAGAAGCTCATCAACTTTGGCTTGGAAAAACATATAACTTTTATGAGATTGCTGAAGATCTACCCTTGGAAAGGGGAGCCTATGACCCGAAAACCATTTCAGAATGGAGGCGTGAGCGTAATAAAATGCTCTCAATCTATGAATCAATTATGAAAGTCTACAATAAAAAAGAAACTCTCATTCCTATCGAATTTCTTCCTCTGGAATTACCAGCTGCAAAAACTTGTGATTGGCCATTTTACTGACAGGCAGTCGGTGATAATGGACCAAGCTGACTTAGAATTGTTTGAGACAGGTTATACTTACTTTTGTTGTAGAAAACATGGGTAATAGAATTTTGTGATACTTGAATGGTGTCTGTGGCATCAGTGAAGTTAATAGTAAAAAGTTCTGTTCCAAGTGGGTCACAATGTTCTTGAGTATAAGTTGCAATATACTGTTGATTGTTAATGGCCACCGTTCCAATTTTTTCATCAATGGTTCCAGCGTTAAAATCAGCACCAGGAAAGACTACATTTTTTAAATTAAAAGTATTACTTCCTGAAAAGGTCATCTCAATATAATTTACGTCTCCATTGCCGCTATAAAAGGCCCTATAATATATTCCACTAAGGGTATTTGGATCACCGGTAGGATCGGATACAGGACTATTTAAAACGGCAAAATAACCATCTAGGCTGCTTTGAATTGCTTTTTGGGCACCACAATTATTGTATACCACGAGAATAGTTGTAAGAAGAAAAGCGACAATCAATTTTGAAATAGTGTTTTTTTTCATTGACCCTTACATAATCCAACCGGATCGTATATGTGTCTATTATTTTCTCTATCGTATTTCGCTAATACACCTAGGTTTCTCAGAATATTAGCGATAGTTGTTCTGTCTCCGGTAATGCCTTTTTTATTTTCTAACAAGAATAAAAGAAATTTCCCAGTAGTGTTTTCACCTGTCACTTTATTTTTTCCTGGCATCTTATTATATTTTACTAGGAACAAGAAAATTTCTTTCGAGAATTTTTTCAATTGATGTGTTTCATCATCCTTATCAACTAAACTTTCAATTGAACCACGGTACACATCAAAAGCATTTAATAGTTCAGGATAGTCCAACTTGTTATCCAGGTTACGGTCAAAACGAATCAATGTCGATTCAACGTTTAGTAATCCACCCAATACTGCCACCATATCATTGCGTGAAAAAGTAGGGTTATCAGGACAGACTCGGGCAAATCTGGCAGTTACATTTATAAGCTCATCGACCTTGGACTGATTATTAGCATTTTCATCAATAAACTGATAAAGCTTTGGAAAGCTCTGCCCGTATTTTGACCTTAGGACGTTGAAAAAGTTTTTTTGAAAACAAGTAATTTCAATTTGACCATCACCTGATGGTTTACAGAATGTGGTCATTTCGTTTTTAATGTAGTCCCCTATTCCAATTCCCGAAATCAAAGTATAAGCAAACTCAGTCGCCTCTGGTAAATCCAGAGTCTTGTTACCATTTGATTGATACTGGAATAAGTTAGATAACAGAAGTGCATTTTCAGAAGAGGCAACTTCACGTCCTTGAATGATAATCTCTTTATCCAGTAGTAGATCTCTGAAGCGTTTAACGACTCCAAGTATCTGCTCAACATTTAAGGCCGGAGTATTGTCAACCGGTTTGCCATGGAAATTCATAAGTAAAGTTAAAGCATATTCAATCATAGCCACTTCGTTTAACCCTCTTGCATTACGGTAATAACGGTTGGCATAGTAAGGAGCTTCAAAAGAACCTTTGTAAAAACGGTATTTTTGAACAATGCTTCGATAATGGTTTAAATACTTTTGTTCTGTTTCATTTGTTACAGGATAGTCATTCATTGGATGAGAGATTTGCCCTGGCATATTGATTAGATCAGCGTAGTAAACTGAGAATTTAGCGAAGTGAATTCCTTCATCCAAGACATGGTAAACATGGTTTAAAATGGCTGTTAAGTCTTTTGCACGTATATGCTTGTTGTATTCTTCAGCTGGATTAGGGGTATCGACTAACATTTTTTTTAATTCGAAAAGAGTATTAGGATATTTAGTTAAGTCGACAAAGTCTTCTTTGAAAGGAACAGAAGCTTTCGCTAACTCATCAAGCGTAAAAAGAATTTCTTGTGAATTTTCAGAAAAGTAAAGAAGCTTCTGAACATCTTTTACGTTGTTATCAATGTATTCATAAACACCATTAGGATCATAAAAGTTAACATGGCCAATTTGGATTAAGTCAAAAGCAATACCAGCAATTTGAGGTAAATTATCAATTACTCGCTTCATGTCCACGTTGGTGAGCAAATTTTTGTTTCCACCAAAAAACATTTTCTTAGCAAAAAGTAAGACTTTTATTTTGTTCAGTGAGATATCGCTATCAATGAAGTTCTTCAGAACGGACATGAGATCAAGTGAAGCTGGGACATCGCTTCGTTCTTTGATTATTTCTTGTACTTGAGTAGCAACTTCAGTTGACACAGACTCGATTTTTAATCGAAATGCAGCCTGCATTGAATCACTTCGATTAGATTTATCTTCATAGTAACGATAAACTTGAATGATGCCGCTATTAAAAGTAACCATCAAATCGACTAAGCGATTGAGCTGTTTACGTGATATGTATTCTTCTTCATCGCCAACTAAGAGAAAGTTGATTTGAAAAAGTGTATCGATCCCTTTTGTTAGATTTGTTACATCTGAATTAAAATATCTTGCGATAAACTTTTGTAAATCTTTTCTATAAAGATAACCAGGTCTTGCTGATTCCACTGAACTTATGAATTGATTAAAATTATCTCGCAAACAATTAAGGTCACCAGAAATATCGTATTTGGTGATGTTCTTAAATGCTTCAGAATCAATTTTACATAATTGTGGTATTGAGCTTCCGCCAAGAATGTCGGACTTAGGGGCTTCATCATTTACTGCCGTACATCCTGCTATTACAAAGATGAGAGTTAGGGTCAGCAAAGATTTTTTTAATCTTAGAGTACTCAAAAAGAAATCCGTTTCTTTCTACCGGCCATCATGGCCAGTGGACAAAATTAATCGTCTCCTTATTATTTTACATGATATTTACTGATTACTAGTAAGGTATGAAATTTTTCCCCTTTTAAAAGCTAACATCTGGGCCTTTAACAAGTTGAAATTTCGTAAACTAACCAACCATTTTTATTGGTCATCAACCTGGGTAAGCTTTAGGCGCCCTGTGCTATCAGAGAAAATTTGAAAACCGAGTGGATCGATTTTGCGACGAAGATTGTAAAGATGAACGTCAAGAGTTTTGGGATGAACATTAACACTGTTCCATACAGTCTCAATAATATCTTTTCTTGCAACGTAAGAATTCATTTCTTTCATTAGAAGCGCAATAATTTTAGATTCTTTATAAGTGAGTTTAGTGTTGATGAAGCTTTCTGTAAGGGGATTTTGTTTTTTTTGATCAGCAATCTTTTGATCACGTAAATTAAAAAAGCGTTCGATCTTTACTTGTAGCTCATTAACATGAAATGGCTTTGTTAGATAATCAACTGCGCCTTCTTCAAAGCAATATCTAAGAGCATCAACATCAATCACTGCTGAAACAACGAGGTAGGGAATATTTTTTAAATTCTTTCCTTCGTCCTTTAAATAATTAAGAAAATTTCCATCCGGTAAACGAATATCTGAAATAATTAAATCTGGAGCTGGTGAAGTTTTTAAAGCTTCGGTGAACTGGCCAATTGTAAGAAAAGTTTGAAGTTTGTAACTGTGACTCAAAACTTCTTGATAAATTGAGTTTATCTCTACTTCGTCTTCGATAACCCAAATATTTTTCAATGTATCCGCCTTGTCATTTTAATTATGCACTGCAGTTTTTGATCTGTGATTTTTCTTGTAACTCATTCATTCTATTGACTTCAATACCTTATAAAAACCTAAGTTTTCTTAAACCTAACGTTTGTTCTGAAGCTAATTATGAAGCTCTTTTCATCTGGGACCTAAAAAGCTCCCAACCGCCTGATATACCTAAACTTCTATTTTGCAGAATGGTAACAAAAATTGGCATTAATGGCCCTTTGTGATAAGTTTCCAGAGCATTATTAATGACTTATAGATTCTCACGATGGAGTTCAATTATGACGAAGCTTCCAGTTCATTTCTCGTTGGAGAAGACAAATAGAAAGACCTTGGAGAAGTGGTACCGCCTTCTTTCTCTTGGAAGAATGGTCGATGATAGAGCTCCAAATTATCTAAAGCAAGCCTTGGGTTGGTCATATCACGCTCCTTATGCTGGTCATGATGGAATTCAATTAGCGATAGGACAAATCTTTGATCGAAATACTGATCATCTTTTCCCTTATTATCGTGACATGCTCACCACTCTCTCTGCAGGCTTAACAGCCGAAGAGTTAATTTTAAATGGGCTTTCAAAAGCGACTGATCTTGCCAGTGGTGGGCGCCATATGAGTAATCACTTTGCAAAACCAGAATGGAATATTCATAACGTTTCTTCATGTACTGGTAACCACACTCTACACGCTGTAGGTGTAGGTCGTGCAATGAAAACATACAATCACAAAGGTGTTTCAATTTCTTCTCAAGGTGAATCTTCTGTTTCAGAAGGATACTGTTATGAAGCAATTAATGGAGCTTCAAAAGAAAAATTGCCAGTTATATTCGTATTTCAAGATAACGGTTATGGGATTTCTGTTCCTAAGTCAGATCAGACTGCCAATGAAAGAGTTGCCGATAACTTTACCGGTTTTAAAAATTTGAACATCATTCATTGCGATGGCAAAGATATTTTTGATTCTATGAATGCCATGACAGAAGCTAAAAAAATTGCTTTAGAAAAATCAGAGCCAGTAATCGTCCATGCAATGTGTGTACGAATTGGTTCTCACTCAAATTCTGATAAACATGAACTTTACCGTGATGAAAAAGAACTAGCTGCTGCAAAAGCTCAGGATCCTTTGCCACATTTTAGAAATCTGTTGGTCAAAAATAAAATCTTCTCTGAGGCAGAGTTGATTAAGATGGATGAAGAATGTAAAGAAGAGCTATTAACTGCACATACAAAAGCAGTTAAAGCTCCAAATCCAGATCCTGCAACGATCTACGATTTCTTAGTCCCACCTGCTTATCAAGCTAGCAAATATGGCACTGGAGAGAGTAGTGGAGTAGGTGAAGACAAGTCCCTCATTACCGCCATTAATGAAACTCTTAAAGCCGAATTTCGTGCGAACCCTGACACATATATTTGGGGACAAGATGTTGCTTACAAAGAAAAGGGCGGGATCTTTAATGTTACCAAAGGAATGCAGCAAGAATTTGGAAAATCTCGAGTTTTCAATGGTCCTATTGCTGAAGATTTTATTTTAGGAACTGCAAATGGGTTCTCCCGATTTAATAAAAAAATTCGTGTCGTTGTTGAAGGTGCAGAGTTTGCCGATTACTTCTGGCCCGCGATGGAGCAATTAGTTGAAACTTCTCACGATTACTGGCGCTCGAATGGAGCTTTTTCTCCAAACGTCACTGTGAGAATTGCTTCTGGAGGATATATTGGAGGAGGGTTGTACCACTCCCAAAATATTGAAGGAACGCTAACGACATTTCCCGGTATACGAGTTGTGGTTCCAGCTTTTGCTGATGATGCTGCCGGATTGCTTCGAACTGCCATGAGAAGTGAAGGTTGTACTGTTTATCTTGAACCTAAATCTCTTTATAACTCTAAATCAGCTATTACAAAAGTTCCTGAAGACTTTGAAGTTCCCTTTGGAAAAGCAAGAATAAGAAGAGAAGGCAAAGATTTATCAGTGATCACTTACGGCAACACTGTTCACTTTTGTTTAGAGGCTGCTGAGAAACTAGCCAAAGAAGGCCATGATATTGAAGTTTTAGATCTTCGTTCGCTCAATCCTCTAGATGAGGAAGCGATATTAGCTACCGTAAAAAAGACTTCACGGGCCCTTATTGTTCATGAAGATAAAGTCTTTGCTGGTTTTGGCGGAGAGCTAGTGGCTTTGATTAATGAAAAGGCTTTTGAATTTCTTGATGCTCCAATTAAACGCGTTGGCTCTACCTATACACCAGTTGGATTTAACCGAATTCTTGAGAAAGCAACACTGCCTAATACTGATAAAGTATTGAAAGCTATGCTGGAACTACTAAATTACTAATTCAAGACCTTGGGTGAGAAAAGTTTCTTGAAGCTTTTCCACCCCAGGTATTTCTTTACCGCTCAACCAAGTTATTAAGATTTTTTTTCGTATTTTAAGCTCTGATGTCATGATGGAAATTGAATTATCTACACATTTTGAAATTTCACTCATTTTATCTTGATCCAGATAAAGCACAAAAACTGTGTGACCAAATTGTTTAGTTAGGAATGTATCTTTATGATTAAGATCGCTGCCTTTCTGTGAAAGCAAACCATCGAGAAGAAAGTTAACGTGGTAGTATTCGGGATCAGTAGACTTAAGTACTGTTGGCCCTAAGATCACTAGTCCTAGAAACTCTTGGTTAAGCTTGGGCGAAACTTCGAGGGAAAAATTATTCATGGTCTGCTTGGTTATCACCAGAAAAAGATTTCGCTACACTATCTAAGATTCCATTAATGAAATTCTTTGAATCGTGGGCGCCATATTTCTTAGCGATCTCAAGAGATTCATTAATCACAACTTTAGTCGGTGTTTCTTTGATATAAGTAAGCTCATAAATAGCTTGTAACAATATAGCGTGATCAACTTTTGAGATACGGTGAAGCTGCCAGTTTTTCGAAAAATGCTCAATTGTTTTTTCTAATTCTTGATAGCATTTAAGCGTACCTTTAATTAAGGAATGAGCAAAGTGGTAGCTACCTTGATCAAGCTTATATTCAATCGTTTCTTCAAAGTTAGCTAGCAGATCATCGAGGTATTGATCATTATTTGCTTTCATCAGCGTTGATCTTTGATCTTCAAAACCGTGAATCTGTAAGTGAAAGAGAAATTGAAAGCTGTATTCACGAGCTTCGTGGCGGCCAGTTTTAATGATCATGAAGAGTTCCTATATCGAGAGTGTCTTTATTTTTTCTTTGAGGAAACATTTTTTCTCCTTCTTCAACTTGGATGTCGCGGAAGAATTCTTGTACATCTTTAAAGTTACAATAGACAGAGGCAAAACGTATGTAAGCAACTGGATCTAGACTTCTAAGATAGTTCATCACTACTTTACCAATTTCTTTTGTTGTAACTTCTTTTTCAGAAATTTCGAAAATAGCTTTCTCGATATTGGTAATTGTATGCTCTACTTGTGCCGTTGAGATGGGAAGTTTCTGGCAAGCTTTCTTGATACCACTAGAGATTTTTTCGCGATTGAAATTTTCTCTTCGCCCATCATTCTTCACTACCATTGGCATGGTAATTTCAATTGATTCATAGGTGGTGAAACGTCGAAGACACGATTCGCATTTACGGCGACGACGGATACTCTGGCCTTCTTCTAAAGAACGCGAATCAAGAACTTTGGTATCTTGAGCTTGGCAAAAGGGGCACTTCATGAAGGTCTCCTGCTGATTTTCTATCGCAAAAAGAGAAGCAAGTCAGCCAAAATTCCTTTCTTTTGAAAGGGATAATGCGCAGCTTCTTATTTATAAACAGGAAATTGTAAGCATAATTCAACCACTTGCTTCTTAAGCTTTTCATGGAGAGCACTATCAGTTGGGTTTTTGAGCGTCTTGCTGATCCACATCGAGATGTCTTTGATATGAGTTTCTTTCATTCCACGAGTGGTCAATGCAGGTGTTCCCAGACGAATTCCTGATGTAACAAAAGGTGAACGTGTATCTTGAGGCACCATATTTTTATTACATGTAATGGCCACATGATGGAGTAAATTTTCTGCTTCTTTTCCAGACATATTGACTGAATCAGTTTTCACCAACACAAGATGATTGTCCGTACCGCCAGAGACTAATTGAATTCCTTCAGCTTGTAATGTTTCGCCCATTACTTTGGCATTTTTGATTACTTGTTCTTGGTATGTTTTAAAACTTGGATCTAGGGCTTCCTTAAAAGCAACTGCTTTACCAGCGATCACATGCTCAAGAGGTCCACCTTGAATTCCAGGAAAAATATTAGAATTAATTTTTTTAGCCAAATCTTCATTATTCGTTAATATAATTCCTCCGCGTGGACCGCGAAGAGTTTTGTGAGTAGTTGAAGTAACAATATCAGCTAGGCCAACTGGTGTTGGGTGAAGTCCAGCTGCAATCAAACCTGCAATGTGGGCCATATCAACGATGAAAATGGCACCAATTGAGTCCGCGATTTCTTTCATTTTTTTAAAATCGATAATTCTTGGATAGGCAGAAGCTCCACCAATAATCATTTTAGGTTTTTCTTTTTTGGCGATGTCAGCTAGCTGATTGTAGTCAATCATTTCTGATTTCAAATCTAGGCCGTAAGAAATAACTTTAAAAAGTTTTCCTGAAAAGTTAACTGGGGAACCATGAGTTAAGTGGCCACCTTGAGATAAATTCATACCCATTATTGTGTCGCCAACATTAAGACAAGATAAGTAAGCCGCCATATTGGCTTGAGAACCTGAGTGAGGTTGAACATTGGCATAGCCTGATCCAAAGAGTTGTTTCACTCGATCTATGGCAAGTTGTTCAGAGATATCAGTGAACTCACAACCACCATAGTAGCGTTTTCCAGGATAGCCTTCAGCATATTTATTAGTGAGGATTGAGCCTTGAGCTTGCATTACAGCTTGTGAAGTGTAGTTTTCAGAAGCGATTAATTCGAGACCTTCTTCTTGGCGTTTTCTTTCTTGATTAATAACGGAAAAAACTTCAGCATCCATCGCTTCTAGCGATGAGGCATTTTTGTGAAACATAATGTTCTCCTAAAAAAGTCTGATTAAACTCGTTTGAGTATAGCAGAAGAGTTCGTACCACCAAAACCAAAAGAATTGTTCAAAGCGTATTCTATATTGGCCTTAACAGGTTTATTTGGAGCGTAATTAAGATCGCATTGAGGATCTTGATTTTCTAAATTGATAGTCGGGGGAATGATTTGATTTTTTAGCGCCAAAACGCAAAAAATAGTTTCGACGCCGCCTGCAGCACCAAGTAAGTGTCCAGTCATTGATTTAGTGGAACTTACAACTAAGTTTTTTGCATGATCTCCAAAAGTACGTTTAATAGCTTTTGTTTCAGCGATATCACCTAATCCAGTTGAAGTACCATGCGCATTAACATAACCAATTTGCTCTTTTTTAATGCCAGCAAATTCGATTGCTTGAGTCATACATGCATAAGCGCCATCACCTTCTGGATGCGGAGCTGTAATGTGGTTTGCATCAGAAGTTGCCCCATGACCAACAACTTCAGCTAAAATTGTTGCTCCTCTGGCGACTGCTTTTTCATAATCTTCTAGTACTAAAATTCCAGCGCCTTCACCCATCACAAAACCATCGCGATCGATATCAAAAGGACGAGAAGCACGTTGTGGTTCATCATTTCTTTTTGATAATGCCTTCATGTTATTGAAGCCGTTAATAGTAAGGTTGGTAATTACGGATTCTGCTCCACCTGAAATAACGATATCTTGTCTTCCAAGCATAATTTCATAGGCAGCAGCAGAAACTGCGTGTGCTGAAGAAGCGCATGCAGAAGCAATAGTATAGTTTAATCCCATCAGACCCCATTGGATGCTAATCATTCCACTGGCCATGTTAGGAATCACAGAAGGTATGAAGAAAGGTGAAACCCTACGGGAGCCTTTCTCCAAAAATTCCTTGTGTGTATGTTCAATAATAGGGAATCCGCCCATGCCTACACCTAGGATGCAACCCATTCTTAATTTTGAATAGTGACCTTCAGGAATGTTGGCTTGTTTTATGGCTTCATCTGTTGCGTGAAGAGCGTAGTGAATAAATTTGTCATAGCGAGGAGCTTCTTTGGGCTCAAGAAGATGATTTGAGATGGTAAAATTCTTTACCTCTCCACCAAATTTCACCGCTAAATCATGGGTCGGAAGATATTCTAAAGTCGATATGCCGGATTTTCCTTCCAAAGCATTACGCCAAGTCTCGAACACATTGTGACCAAGACCACTAATCATTCCTATACCAGTGATTGCAACTCTTCTTGTACTCTTCACTAGAGAATTAACCTTGTTTTGTCTTTAAGTATGCAACAACATCTTTGATTGTTTTTAGTTTTTCAGTATCGTCTTCTGGGATTTCGATGCCGAATTCGTCTTCCATTTTCATCATTAGTTCAACCATATCAAGAGAATCTAGGTTGAGGTCATCGATGAAGCTAGTTTCAGCACTAATGTTTGAAGTTTCAACTTTAGTTGCTTCGCTCACCAATTTAATAACTTTGTCTTGTAATTCCATTTGATCCTCCCGGATAGTTTTAGTCTCTAAAAGTTAAATGTATAATCCACCGTCAATTTTAATTGTTTCACCAGTGATATAAGCAGAAGCTTGGCTTAATAAAAAACTAACCAAATTTGCTATATCTTCTGTACTTCCCATTTTACCAAGGGGAATTGCTTTTAAGTATTCTTCTTTAGCTTTTTCATGAAGGGCATCTGTCATGTCAGTTGTGATAAAACCTGGACAAACAGCATTGCAACGTACATTTCTACTGGCCAGTTCTTTGGCTACAGATTTAGTAAAACCAATCAAACCAGCTTTTGAAGCAGCGTAAACTGATTGCGAAGCATTTCCCATAAGACCAACGATGGAACTCATATTTACAATTGAAACATTTTCCGCTTTTAAAAATCCGCGTGATAATGCTTGTGTTACCAGCATGGCACCTTTTAAGTTGGTATTTAAAATTTGGTCAATATCTGATTCTTTTAAACGCAGTAGAAGTGTGTCTTTTGAAATTCCAGCATTATTCACTAGACCCGCGATTGGGCCTACATTGGTAGCGAATTCACTTAAAGCTTTTGTCATTGCAGCAGCATCTGTCACATCGAAATTCAAGCCGGTGGCAATGCCCCCAACTTTTTCAAGTTCTTCTTTCAAGAGCATGGCTTTCGCTTCGTCTCCACGATAATTGAAAACTACGTGAGCACCTTGAGCACTCAAGTTCATGGCAATGGCTTTGCCGATTCCCCGCGAAGCACCAGTGACGAGAACTATTTTATTTTTTAGATCCGGGTAAATTATTTGCATAACGTTCCTTACAGGCTCTCAAGTTCAGTCATAGCAGTTTCAGTATCAAGACTAATGACCTTTATTTCAGGATTAATCTTTTTAATGAGACCAGCTAATACTTTTCCTGGGCCTACTTCAATGACCACCGTAGAGCTTGCTAGTTTCCCAATACTTTGGGTCCACAAGACACTTCCACAAACTTGTTTTAACAAGTTCTCTCGGAGGGTTTTTTCAGACGTGGCGACAGCATACTCAAATGCATCGATGTTGGCCACATAAGGAATGGTAAGATCTTGAAATTTTATGTTATCCAAGACGGTTTTTAGTTTAATTTCAGCAGGTTTCATAAGTGCGCAATGGAATGGTGCTGAAACTTGAAGCTCGATCGCTTTGACTCGCCCCCCAGTTTTTTCTTCCATCCACTTGATGGCTCGCTCGCAAGCAACTTTATCTCCAGAAATGACGATCTGATTTGGCTCATTAAAATTGGCCGGACTCACTTGATCCATTTCACTTGAAGAAAGTGCACAAGCCTCGCGAATAATATCCTCTGGCTGTTTTAATATGGCATACATTGTCCCAATGCCTACTGGAGCTGCCTCTTGCATATATTTGCCACGAAAATGAACCGCCTTCACTGCATCTTGAAAAGTTAAACTACCAGCAGCGACTAAAGCCGAATACTCGCCAACCGAATGCCCCAGTACTCTTTCAACGGTAATATTTTTTTGAGCTAAGATGGATTTTAATTTTTGTAAAAGCAGAATTGAATGAGTGACGATTGCAGGTTGAGTATTTTGCGTAAGCTTTAAATCACTCTCAGGGCCTTCTAACATCATTGATTTTAAATCGTATCCTAAAGCACTATTGGCATCATGAAAAAGATGGCCAACTTCAGCATCATTGGTAAAGTTTTTTCCCATTCCAACATATTGAGAACCTTGACCAGGGAAAACTAAAGTTACTTTTTTCATTTTTATTCTCCTAGAAGCGTATGACAGTTGCACCTGCAGTAAGACCCGCACCAAAGGCATCGAAGAGGACTAAATCACCACGCTTAATTCTTCCATCTTTAATAGCCTCATCAAAAGCAATAGGGACAGTCGCTGCAGAAGTGTTACCGTATTTATCGATATTAATAATAAATTTTTCCATGGGGATATCGAGACGTTTTTGTGTAGTTTCTAAAATACGAATATTGGCTTGGTGAGGAACTACCCAGTTTATGTCTTCTTTAGTTAGACCTGCTTGAGCGATTGCTTTCAATCCATTTTCTGCCAGTGTTCTCACCGCTACTTTGAACATTTCTTGACCTTGCATCAGCATGAAGTGTTCGCGTTTTTCGATGATTTCCGCTGTGATTGGTTTAACAGCTCCGCCTGGAACTTGTTTAAAAAAATCTTGTCCCGTTCCGTCTGCAGATAAAACGGAAGAAAGAACGTCGGAAGTGCCTTCTTCAGATCGGCCAAGAATTGCGACACCACAGCCATCGCCAAAAAGAATACAGGTTTTTCTGTCTTCCCAATCTACTCGGCGGGAAAGCATTTCAGATCCAATAATAAGAACATTTTTAAATAAGCCAGTTTTAATAAATGAGTCGGCCATGTTGAAGCCGTATACGAAACCTGAGCAGGCGGCTGCAATATCGAGGGCTGCACAGTTGTTGGTCATTCCTAATTTTACTTGTAATAGACAGGCAGAGTTTGGCAAGGCCATATCTGGAGTTACAGAACCAAAGAGAATGCAGTCAATATCGTTGGCTGTGAGGTTGGCCATTTTTAGTGCTTCTTGTGTGGCATGAAAAGCCATGTCTGTAGGCCATTCTCCACCTTCGGTTGAACAAATTCTTCTTTCGTGAATTCCTGTTCTTTCTACAATCCACTCATGATTTGTCTCTACCATTTTAGCCAGTTCATGATTGGTCAAAATCTTTTTTGGAAGATATCGACCTGTACCCAGAACTTTGGATTTAAAAGCTTTCATACGTTCCTCTAGTGTAATTTATTGGAATGGAATATAACTCCCCCGATGTGATCGGGGGAGAGTGGTGTGTCTATTTTATAGGGATTCAAAGTTAAGAGATCAACATCTTTGATAGATATTGAAAGTTTGTTTAAAATTAAGCTTGAGCTACTGGAGCTTCTTTTACTTTCATTTTAATCATTTCTACACCTTTATAGTGTCCACATGAAGGACAAACATGGTGAGGAAGAGTTGTTTCTCCACAGTTTTTACACGACATTGGGAATTTGCGGTAAAGCTTATGGTGTTGTCCGGCTCTTCTTAAACCTTTTCTTGATACTGACGTTTTCTTCTTAGGAACTGCCATAATTATCTCCAGATGACATTAAATTAGATTGATACTTAAAAAAGTAAGCCACATAGTTATATTAAAAAATGTGAGTTGCCAATATAATTCAGGCGCTATCTGAGGACAAGGGAAATTTGCTTGACGCAAGCCCAATGAAACTAGGATGACGCATAGTTTATGTAAATTTGATAGCTTGGACCAGCTTTGGTTACAGAAGATGAGGGATTCAAGCTGACAAGGTCTATGTTGACCATGAAAATGCAAAGAGTTCATGAGAGTATCTAAGGTCTTTTTTTACGGTTGGAAGCGGATTGAGACTGAAAATGTTATAGGGAAACTTGTCAAATACGCTATTCAAAAGCCATAATAATAGGACAGATCAGACACTGATGTTTGATCACTCAAAATTCATGGATGGAGATGCCTATGCAAAGGTTTCAATACGACAAACTTTTTCAAGAAAAAACGACTAAGGTCGCAGTCATAATTGAAGATCAAAAAATTGCCAATGAAATCGCTACCATCCTTAAAAAAAATCATTCAATCGAAGCGACCCTCTATGATTCATTAAGTGTTTTTTGGCGTGATAGTTTTAAAACTTTACCTCATCTTGCCATCGTTGATGTGAAAAGAATGAGTGATGGTGATTTGCTTTTAAAGAATCACCAAAAAGTTAAAGATGGCGAACTTAAGCTTGCCTTCTTTCATACAGAAACTACCAAGATTTTACTTTCCTCTACTTATGGACTTGCGAATTATGGTGTTGTTCGTGAAGGTCTTGATATGCAAGGCCAGATTAAAATCCTCATGGGCAGAGTTGAAGCGGAGACGGAGTTAAAAGATCAAAATATTGAAAATGAAGAAGCGATCAATCGTTTAAAAAATCGTACTGCTCGATTAGTACAAGATCTTTCAGAATATAAAGCAAAAGAAGATAGAACTAATGAATTATTAGATCTTGTGGACCAGCTTGAAAATAGAGCTCGTACTGCTCCTTTCATGGATTCGTTACTTCAATTGATGAGCTCTTGGGATAAAAGTTTAGCTTTCGGACTTTATGAACTCAATGGAACTTCTCAAAAGTTAATTGCCCCTGTGAAAAGAATGTCAAAATATACTGAGCTTCCATCTCTTTGGTTAGGTAGTCTAGCCATTGCAGGAATATCTGAAAACGCACGCAATATGAGTGTGCAAGTTGCGATTGATCAATTCGGCTTAGATGTCCAAGTGGTCAAAATCCAGGGAACGAAAAAATTTCCAGATATGCTTCTTTATTTAAGTGTGGAAAAAAGCACTAAAGAAGAATTTAATTGGGAGTTATTTTCAAAAATGATTAGTGGCCTCTACGCCCGTTCATTGGCTTTAGTACAAAATAAAGAAAATGCTCAGCATGCTGAAAAAACTATTTCAGCTTGGGAATTAATGAATCAAGTAGACGAGCATCATTATAATTTAAAAGCGGCTGAACTTCGTTTAGTGAATTTAAGTTTTAAGCGATTAGTTGATGGCGTAAAACTGAAATCAAAAATGAGATTTTTCTGGAAAACTTTTTATAATGATTTTGTGATCGAATTAGAAAAGGCTTGTGGCAATAATTACAAATTATCTGAATTTGGGGTTTATCATTTTAATTTTCTTGTTCCAGCTGCTGAGCTAGAAAATTTTATGAAAAACTTAGAAGATTTTGTTGTTAGATTTTCTTACTGGCGCTATTTTGAAGATAGCTCGGCTTCTTTGAGCTTGAGTTTACTTCCTGAGGTGAAAGAAGTTCCGCTTACATCATATACATTAATGAACCATATAGATCGCGAGTTTGATGATATTGATCGAGCAGTTTCGATGGCAGCTAAAGAAGCTAAAAGAGCCTTTGATCAAATTAATATAAGTCCAAGAAAAGGAACTTTCACAGCTCCTCGCCGCGAACTTAGAGACGCATGAGATTTGGAAGTGAGCTAACTGTTCATCTTCCTAGACTTGCCCATAATCTATATGAGATAAAAAAACTTTCTCCGAAAGCCGACACTCTATTAATGGTCAAAGCTAATGCCTACGGACACGGAATGAAAGAGATTGCGGAATTTTCTTATCAAGAAAACGGGATAAGAGATTTTGGCTGCGCAAGTTTGGGTGAAGCTTTATTTTTGAGAAAAACCATACCTGATCTAAACGCCGATTTGTATGTCTTCTCAGATTTATCTTTAGACCAAAATCAAAGTTACTACAGTGAAAACCGCCTTCTTCCTGTGATCTCAGATCTTTTGGATTTACAAAATTTTTTACATTCAGATAGCCTTAAAAAGACTCCTCTGACTTTGAAATTTAATACCGGAATGTATCGACTTGGTTTTGATATGTCAGAAATTCCCGAAGTTATTAACGCCATTAAAAAAGCAGGAAGAACTTCTGTTTACCACTTAATGACTCATCTTTCTTCCTCGGGTTTGCCGATAAAACAAAACAAGCGATCGAGTGAACAAGAAAATCGATTTCAAGAAATAAAAACTCAATTTAAAGCTTCAGGAATTTCTATCGAGAGAACATCTATTTCCAACTCTGGAGCGATTGAACAAGGATTGGGCGTCGAAGAAACTCATGTCAGACCTGGAATTATGGCCTACGGACCGACTTCACTTATAAATACTGAGGCCTCCACTTGGAAAGGTAAAAATATTTCTACTCTTAAAGGGAAAATATTAAAAACCTTTATTGCTGAGCGTGGCACGCCCCTTGGTTACGGTGGTACAATTACTCCTGAAAGAGCTTTGGTGGTTATCGTCGGTTTAGGTTACGGAGATGGAATTAGCCGTGCTTACTCAGGCTTAACAAAAAAAGTTCATGGAGAAACTGGAAAAATTTTTGGTCGCGTAAATATGGATATGGTTAGTTTTCTTTTTCCTCCCACTTCTGGAAAACTGTTTAAGCCTCAAGAAGAATTCGTTTTTTGGGATGAAGATGCCAATGAAATAAATCGAATTGCTGAGCATGTTGGAACCATTTCTTACGAACTATTTTGTAACTTAAGTATTCGTCTTCCTAAAATTTATAGACTAGAATAATTCCATGACGGAAATGACCAATAAACTCATCGTTCCAGTGGAATGGCTTGGGGCTCAAGTTATAGAGAAACTAAAGGGGCTTGGAGCTTTTTCCACTTTTACTGCAAAAGTGTTTTATTGGATGGTTCGGCCACCTTTTCGCATCAAGCTTCTCTTCGATCAACTCTATTTTATAGGAAATAAAAGTATTTTTATCGTGGCACTCACGGCTTCCTTTTCGGGCGCTGTTATGGCCTATCAAACATACTTAGGCTTTAAACTTATTTCTGCTGACTCATTTATTGGGCCCATCGTTGCTATCGGTTTGGCCAAAGAACTTGCTCCAGTTTTAGCAGGGCTCATTGTTGCCGGAAGAGTTGGAGCTGCCATTGCTGCTCACATTGGAACAATGAAAGTGACCGAACAAGTGGATGCTTTAGAAGTCATGGGAGTCGATTCAGTTCAATATCTTGCCATACCAAGAGTAGTTGCGGCGACTTTAGCACTTCCTATGCTTTCTGCTATTTTTCTTCTTATCGGTAATATCGGTTCTTGGTTAGTCGGAACAAAAGTTTTACAAATTGATGAGGTTATTTACTTTTCAAAAGTTTCAGCCTTCATGCACGTGCAAGATATAATAGAAGGTTTAATCAAAGCTTTCTTTTTTGGTTTTCTTATTTCGGTCATTGCTTGTTTTCATGGTTTTCGAGTGGAAGGTGGAGCAGAAGGTGTTGGCCGCGGAACTAATATGGCGGTGGTTTGGGGAATGGTTATCTGCTTGGTGGTGGATTTTTTCCTGACAAGTTTTTTGGTTCACGTACTTTAAGGAAGTAATGGAAGAATACGCAATTGAATTTAAAAATTTAGTAAAAGAGTTTAAGGGGCATCGAGTTCTTGATGACTTAAGCTTTAATATTGCTCGCGGTAAAATTACCACGATTCTTGGTTTTTCTGGTGCTGGTAAATCGACTTTAGTGAAGCATATTCTTGGTTTGTTAACACCAACTACTGGAGATGTAGTTGTGCTTGGGCAAAATTTAGCTGAACTTGATCCCTTTGAAATGAAAGAATTTCGTCGTAAATTCGGTATGCTTTTTCAATATGCAGCCTTATTTGACTCATTCACAAATTTTGAAAATGTGGCTTTTCCCTTGAGAGAATTTACCTCCCTTTCAGAATCACAAATTAAAGAAAAAGTTGAAAGTCTCATGGCTTCTGTCAATTTGACCTCAGAATCTTTTTATAAGCTACCATCCGAGATTTCGGGTGGTATGAGAAAGAGAGTGGGGCTGGCCCGAGCTTTGGCTTTGGCTCCCGAAATTATTCTTTATGATGAACCTACAACGGGCTTGGATCCCATTACGACTAAGATGGTGAATGAGCTGATTAGAGACACAGCGCTCTTGCATAAAGATAGACAACTTACCTCGGTTATTATTTCCCATGATGTTGATGCGACCTTAAAGATTTCTGATTATGTGGCTTTTCTAGATAAGGGAAAGATTGTTGAGCATTTGCCTGTACAAGAATTTAGAGCATCAAAGAACCCTCTAGTGCGAAGATTTCTTGAGTTATAGGCAACTTAGTTTAGAATAAATCTCAATAGTTAAATCTTTCGGAGTGTTGATTTGAACGAACTCAAAGTTGGCCTTTTAAGCTTGTTTGCAATTGGGGCTATCATTTTTATGTCCTTGCGTGTGACTTCAAACCAATCTGGTTTTGGTAAGCATGCCCAATATCGTACTATTCTTGATGATGCCTCAGGAATTTTTCCTAAAACTCCTATTAAAGTTGCTGGTATTACTGCAGGTAGAATTAAATCCATTGATCTTGATGGATCTCGTGCACTTATTACTTTTGAAGTACAAGATGAAATTAAGCTTTCTGAGAATTCAATTCTTCGTGTGAAGTCAGTAGGTTTTCTTGGCGATAAATACTTAGACATTTATGTTGGTAAGCCTGGAGCGCCGCTACCCTTAAATGCCTTTTTGAGAAATAGTTCAGGTGGCGGACTTGATGACATTGCTAAAGATGCCTCTGATATTTTAGGTGATGTGAAAGTCGTAATGAAGAGTATTAGAGAGACAATCTCCCCAGAAGGACAAGAAACTCCTCTCAAAGCAATCATGAAGGATATTCAAGAAATATCAGAAAATACCAAAGCGATTACTGCAACTTTAAGAAAAGTAATGTCAGGTAATGAAGACAAGATTAATAAAACAATTGCCAACCTTGAGAAAATTTCAAGCTCACTTGAGTATGAACTTAACAACGATAATCCAGATGCTCTTTTAGCCGATGTGAAAAAAATTGGACCAATTTTGGATGATGCCAAAAAAACAATGGGTGACGTAAGTGCCATTGTCGGCGATGTGAGAAAAGGTAAAGGAACTGTTGGTAAACTTCTACGTGATGAAGAAGTTATTGATCAAGTGACTGAAACATTGGCCGGGGTAAACAGAATTGTTAATCGTGTAAACATGATGCAAACTGAACTCTCGATGTTTACTCAGGTAGGCTCTGCGACAGATCAGGCGACCATGATTAACTTAGACTTAAACACGTCGCCAGAACGTTTTTATCGTTTTGGAATTGTTAGTTCTGAGTTTGGTGTACGTAAAGAAAAAGAAATCCAAACGCAAAAAGATGGTGGAGCTACTAGTATTGAAAACCGTACTGAATTTTACAAAAATTCCTATCGATTCAATTTTCAATTGGGAAGAAAGTGGGATGACTTTGCTTTAAGAGCAGGTTTAATCGAAACGACTGGTGGCTTTGGTGTAGATTATTTTCCACAAAGAGAAGGGACTCGTTTTACCTTTGAGGTATTTGATTACAGAAAATCGATTGGACCCAATGTTAGATTCGTTACAGAGTTTCATATTTGGAATGTTCTTTACCTTCGTTTAGCGGCTGAAGATTTAGTGGGAAAAAACCAAAAACAAAACTATGCCGCCGGTGGTGGTTTACGCTTTACGGATGATGACATTGGACGCTTACTGGCGTTTGTATTTTAAGGGCTAGAAATGATAAAAAATTGGCTAATTAGAACAAAATCTAACCATATACTGGGACCTATTTCGAAAGCGAAAGTGACAGAGCTTTATAAGAATGGCTCAGTGAAACCGGATGACGAATTTTGTTCTGGAAATGGTTATTGGTTTTTTGTCAAAGAAAAGGCTTTAGTTGATCGTTATTTGCTAGGAGATGAAAACCAAGAATTTAACCCGATTAGTGAAGCGAACGACGTCTTGTCAGAAGGAAACGCTACTGCCGTTTTTAATCTCAAGAACCTTCATGCTCATAATGAGAAAGAAAAAGAGAAAGAAAAAGAAGAGGAGCTTAAGCTTCCAACTGATGATGATCTAGATTACCCAGATATGGCCCCTGTTGTAGCGAAAGTAGCTCCGGTTTCACAGAAAGCAACTTCACCAGTTCACTCAGACCCTGAGACAGCTCAGCTACCTCCTGCTACGCCTAAAACGCAGCCTTTAGCTCATCCAGAAAAAAAAAGTGAAAATGTAACAATTCCTCCTCCTAAAAGAAAAGAAGTTCCTTTAAAAAAGAAGGATGAAATTCACACTCCCCCTAAGGGATCTCATGCTCAAAGCAAGAAGCTTTCAATGGCGGTAGTTGCTCTCCTAGTCGTCGTCATTGTTGCGGTACTTTATCAAAAATTAGTATTAAAAAAGAAAGTTGTATTAAATTCCTTTTTTATTGAGAACGCCGAAGCACAAATCTCAAATAGTGATGCCTTAAAAAAAAAATCTACTTTTTTCCCAAATTAAATAGTTCTCTTGGTGAATTTCAATTCGAAACTACTCCTTGGGCACTTTACGTCTATGCTAAAAATGAGAGTACTGTTGCTTGCCCCAAAAGTCTTTTAACCGATGTACTTCAGAAGCCTGACGAATTTTTACGTGAACCAGAATCCAAATTAAAACTTTTTACCCATTTAGAAAAATACCTAAAGCCTTTTTCAAAGCAATCTGAAAATGCTCTGACGGAGCTTTTAATAGCGGTTATTTATCTCAAGCTAGATAACCAAAATGGAGCTGAGGGGTTAATCAAAAAAACTCTCTTTCGGGATCCACAAAAAGCATTTTTCAACAATTGTGTCATTCCCAAAAAAGAGTGGATCAAAAATCAAATAGCAATGTCTAAAGGTATTGCTCTGATGATGAAATATGTAAAAGAGCATTTAAAAAATACTATGCTGGCAGAAATGCTTATTCAGTATTATTTGTTATATGAAAATACTTTTTTAAATAAAGAATTGGAAAGTTTGGTGAGTTTTGAAGTGAATTTGCCTAACATCGAAGAGCAGCTCAAGGGAATTAAAGAGGGAAAAAACTTTTTTCCCTTTTGGTATTTTTTGTCCTATCCAATCACCAGTGAAAAAGAAAAATATGACTTAGCCGATAAGTATTTCGATTCATTTCTGATTCGTAATTATTTTGAAAACGTTGGCTGGGTGTTCATGTCTTATATGCCAGCCTCAGGCGAACTTAGAAAAAGTATTTTTGAAGAAAGCCAAAAACTGAAGTTATCAAAAGATGTTTGGCAGCAAGATTTATGGGCAAAATTACTTTCTCAGGAAATCATTAAAAGAGAGATGGAAAAAAAACATCCTGAAGTAGCCAAGCCACTTTTTAATGTACGAAGAAAAATTTATAGTGAAATTTTGGCAAAGAAGACAGCTTGTAGTTACGCTTTTTACCAGTTAGTGGCTTTAGGCGATGAGCAAAAAAATTATCTCGATTTACTTAACTCTTGTCCTGAGTAGAGCGGTCTTTCTGAATTTTCATAGAGAGTAGCAATGCTTCTATTTCGGGATCAATTTCACCAACTGATTTATCACTTAAAACTTCTTTGTAAAATTCTTTTGCCGTTGCCAAACGCTCGATATATTCGGGAGAAAAAGGGTGATTTAAGTTTTTCTTGATGACTTTTTCTTCATCATATTTGATTTCATCTTTTTTCATTTGATCAAAAATGGCAGGGGAGTTTTGAAAATATATTTTATCAATTTGGTTTCGTAGTTGAGGATAGGCTTTAACAATATTGGTTTTGATCATCGTGCTCATAAAGTTCAATTCATTAGAAATGGCTGAATGTTTAGTGATTATGGTAAGAGTTCCGTGATTGATTTTGAGTGGAATTGAATTCGCTCCGAGCATCTCTCCAACAACTTCTTTCCAATTTTTAATGAGGGTAATAAAGTCAAAAAGTGAAGCAGTCTCATCTGAAACAGTCTTTTTTGAATAAGATGAAGAGGATTTATTGTTTAAAATTTGACCAAATTTTTTCAACATAAATTATTTCCCCGACTACCTAAAAAATGCTAGAATGACACTTAGTCAATTAAAAATACAACGATAAGTAATTAATGAAACATGATAAAGAACGCTTTATCTCACTGCAACTTAATCAATTGGCACCAGAGGTGCCTCTTCCTGCTGATTTATATCTATTCTTAAACGGTCATTTTATCAAATACAAACTAGTGGGAGATATCATTCCGGCCGCCAAGTATAATGAATTCTTCAGTAAAAAAGTTGATTTTGTTTTTTGTTTAATGGATGAAATCAAGCTTTATGATGCTTGGGCATCAAAATTCATCGCTATGGCGAAAGAAGAAATGGTCAAAAATGTAGGCTCTCAAAATGCCGAATTGGTGGAAAGAAGAGCCGCTGTTAGCGTCGAATTATTTAAGATTTTTTCTGGTGATGTGTCGGATGAAAGAAGCCAGAAATTACAAGAAACCACTCGATTGTTCATTGAAAGTATTAATTCAAAAAAATCATCTCAAGCTTGTCTTAATAAATTAATGAATTATAGCCCCTCAATAGCGGAGCACTCTGTTAACGTAGCCACCCTTTCCATCTATCTTTGTATGCATCTGGGCTATGCTCAACAAATTATTTTAGAAAACGTTTATATGGGATCTCTCCTCCATGATATTGGTAAAACCAGAATTAATAGTGATCAATTTGAAAAAAGTGATGACATTGAAAAAGCTCAGATCATGAAGACTCATGTTGAGTTAGGGCGTATAGCTCTATCAAAAGCCAACAATTTATCATCGGAAGTTTTGAAGATTGTTGCTGAGCACCATGAACACCAAGATGGGACTGGGTATCCCAAACGCCTACGTGGGCAAAGAATCTATGAACTGACGAAAATTGTCTCCATTGCTAACGTCTTTGATAACTATGCAAGTTCTCTCAAAGGAACCTTAAAGGAAAGGCAGAAGTATGCCCTAGAGCAACTTGCAGTAGACCACAATGAGCGCTTTGATCCAAAGAAACTCCATAAATGCCTAGAAGTTTTACGTCACGGATTATAAGCTTTCTCCATGAAGAAACTTGTTACTTTACTCGCTATTTTGCTCGTTACTGCTTGCAGCGGGTATCGCTTTAAAAATCAATCAAATCCTTTTGATAACTATGGTATTCGTACCGTAGCAGTTCCCTTATTTTTAAATCAAAGCCCTATACCAAATGCTGCCGCTCCTTTTACCAAAGAAATTACCTTGCTGCTTTCTCAATACCCAGGGCTTGAAATTGTTGGAGCTGATACAGGGCATGCAGACGCTGTGCTGGTAGGAATCGTTAATTCCAAAGATAAAACTTCTGAAACGATAAGAACCACTGGTTACAAAATTACCAATTCGGTGGCTCCTAAGGCCCTTGCCGGACGAAGTGACTTTTTTGTTCCTTTCGCCACGGAGATTAAGTTAGAAGTGAACTTAATTTTAATTAAAGATCCAAGTACCAAAGAACTTGAACTACTATCCTCTGAGCTTGGTGCTTCCATAAGAGGTAATCCTAAAATTTTATTCAATGAAACGATTCAAATCGTAGGAAATTTTAACCGAGAAATTCATGACTCTGCTGGGACTCAGGTTAACTTTACTCAGAATAAAGGTGCCCAAGAGCGAACTGTAAAAAGTATGGCCACTTCACTTTCTCAAAGCTTCAAAGAAATGGTTCTCTATGCTTTCTAATTGGAATGTATGGGATTATTTTAAAAATCATGCAACACCAGTTGATGTTAGTAAGCCTGGACTCTATTCATTTAGCTTTCCAGACCCTTATGTACAAAGAGTTGTGCACGAGAAGATTCAAGAAATTTTACCCGTGAGAACTCTTTCAGCTTCTTTAGTCACAGCCGATTGGCTCAATGATAATCTTTGCACTTTAAGTTTTTTTGGTGAAAATGAAAATTTTTTAATTTCTTCTGCTGAGGATCTATCTAAAGAAGCTCAAGAGTTTTTTTTTGATAATGTTCCTGATTTAGCTTCAAGACATCTCATTTTCTTTTTTAACAAAGAAGCTCCCTATCGCAAAAAGCTCATTAGTGTTGGTGGAGTGCACATGAATATTACTCCTCCTAAATTTTGGGAAATGGATAAATTTCTCGATTTTCTGGGTTCCCACTATAAGGTTCGTTTAGCATATGATGCCAAACAATTTTTCTTGGAAACAATTGAAAACAGTACCTCTAGTTTTCATGTGGCCATGAACATTCTTAGTTTAAATTTTCCTGGAAAAAAAGATCTATCGGTTGAAGACTTAAAATCGGTCTTGGAACAAAGCCGTTTGGATCAGTTTTATCTGGCCAACCTCTATTCTAGAAAAGAAAAAAACAAATTTTATCAGAAACTCATGCAAGTAGAGGCAGATTTCGAAGTCCTTCGTCAGTTTTTCTCTTTTCTTCAAGGTCACTTAATCAAATTGGCGGACACTAAGGTTATTGAGAAAAAAAATGCCCTTACTAAATACGATAAAGAGATCATTAGTATGTCTAAGCTTTGGACTCCAGCTGAACTGATGGTCAGTGTCCAAGAGTTTTCCAAATTAGAAATCCTTTGCAAATCTAGAAGCGATTTATTATTTCAAAACATCCGAAGTAAGTTCTTTCAAACCCTCTCTTGAATTTTTGACTCCATGGTAAAAAAGAGTCATAATTGCTTATGGGAAAAAAAATTCTTTCCATTCTGACCTTCTCACTTTCACTTCAGGCCTTTGGCCAGATCCGACTTTATAATAATCAAATTGAAGCTTCAGATTCAACTTTTACTGTTTCTCCCATCCAAGTTATTGTTAGTACCGAAAATACAGATAATGCTCCATGGGCTTTTATCCCAATTTCAAATAATAGTGGTTCCGATGCAGACTTGAATAATCTTTACACTGATATTCCTGAGGTTGTTGCGGGCTCTGCCAACTGGGATGCTTTATTCGTCAATAATCCCAAGCTCGGTTTTTACGTTGAAAATAAATTTAATGGAAGTCGTAAAATTGCCATGTATGTAAAGCCAACCTCTTCTGGGGACTGGATAGCAATAAAAATCCTTGATGGCGATAATGGGAGTAATTATTATAAATTACTCAATCAACAAAGCTTTACTAGTTTTCATTTAAGCCTAAAAGAACTTTGTTCGTTGAATAGTAATTCTGTAAACTGCTACACTGCCTTTAATAGTATGCTTTCGGGTAATACTGCCAATGTCAAAACCTCTCAGTATGTTTATATTAAGTCTTTTGACACTATTTCTACACCTGGTGAAGTCCCGCCCACTATTTCTGATCCTTCTAGTAGCTCGGAGAATACTGGAGTTTTAATTAAGCTTCTCTTTAGTAGCAATATTGTAACACCTCCTTTTCCAACGACAGGAATTCATCGTGGAGATACAAGCTTAGCTTTGGATTATAATGGTACCGTGACATCAGGTAGTTTTGATCCCGTTGAAGGCCTCTATAAAGTTATTATTGTTAATTTATCTTCAGCGGTAGCTACTGGTACATTTGAAAATTTAAAAGATAACATGTCCCCACCTAAATTATGTTTAGTTCCTCCAGCTGTAGATATTGTTAATAATGGTGACTGTTACATCTTAGGTCCGAATACCAACCTCGCGGGAACAGTTTCAGCCTACAATCTTTTGAATGGCTCTCAATATGAACTTGGGGTTATCCTTGCCAATAAGTATAAATTAACAAGTAAGATTGGCGAAACAGTACATGAGACTCCACAAGAAATTCAGACTTTCTTGAAAGAACAATCATGTTTTTTTCTTTCTGCGGGTTTTCAGGAAGAACACTTTGTTCTTAATTATTTTAGAAAATTTAGAGACTTAGTTTTACTACCTAGTCGTTTCGGAAAGAGTTTAGTAAATTTTTATTATCAAACGGCTCCTTCATATACTCATTATATTTATGAAAATCCTTTTTTCTCTATGGTAATGAGAGGTTTTGGTCATGCCCTATATTGGATTTTCAACTCTATTCTAGCTCTCGCTAGTTTTCTCTCCGCTTTTATTGTTCATCGTTCACTAAAACGTAAATTTCAATGATTCTACTTTTCTCTTTCATCTTTTTTCCTTTTTTACTTCTCTTATGGGGTGCTGGCGGCTTTCAAAGAGTCAAAGTTTTGCCTGGTAAAATTTTTCATCCCAAAAATGCTCCAATCCTTTCAACCCCAGATGTGCTCAAGGTTTTAAGTTGGAATATTGGGTATGGACAAGGTTTAGGATCTGAAGGTGGAAATCTTTATGTCAAAAAAAGTGAAAAGGAATTTGAGCAAATTCTAAATCAGATGGGAACCTTTATCGCAAAAATGCAGCCTGATATAGTGCTCTTACAAGAAGTTGACTTGAAGTCTCATCGCAGTCATGGTCAAAATCAATTAGAAGTATTTCGACGTTTTTTGCCACAATACTTTGCAGCCTATGGGCTAAATTGGGATGCCAATTATGTTCCTTTTCCCTATTGGCCACCTTCCAAACATTTTGGGCAAGTGAGAGCTGCAGGAGTGATTCTTTCTCGTTATCCAATTGTCGAGCATAGCTTTTCACTGCTGCCTAAGCCGGAAGATAATCCATGGTGGTACAATCTTTTCTATCTCTTTCGTTATTATCAAAAAGTAAAAATTGAAATAGGGAAGAGAACTTATTCTGTCATCAATACTCACTTAGAGGCTTTTGATCAGAAAGGAAGAATTGGGCAAGCTAAAATTCTAAAGCATGTATGCGAAAAAGAAGTTTCAAATCATCATTTGTTGCTAGCCGGTGGAGACCTAAATTCAATTCCCCATTATGCTTTAGTGAAAGAAGGATTTACCGATTATCCAAAAGATCGCTATACCAAAGATCAAACATTAGGGTTAATGGAATCGATTAAAGGGTTGAAAAATTCATTACCTGAAAGTGTTTATCGGACTTACGAGAAAGCTTATTTTACTTTTCCTAGCGATACCCCTGATCGACGCTTAGATCATCTTTTTGTGAATGAGAAAACTGAAGTCTTGAGTGTAAGTGTTTTAAAAGAAGCTGGTGTTCTCTCTGATCATTTACCCATATTTATGGAGCTTCGTCTAAACGCCAATCAATGGGTTTAATGTCATGTTTTTCTAGATAAGCATTACATTCTGAAAAATGATGGTGGCCATGAAACAGTTTGGCTGAAAAAGGGGAGGGATGGCCTGATTCTAAAACGCAGTGTTTTGAACGATCAATTTTTTCTCCTTTTAATTTTGCATCTTTTCCCCACAGTAAAAAGACCAGATTGTTTTTTTCTCTATTCAAGAGCTGAATCACTTCATCCGTAAAATGTTCCCAACCTTTCTTTCGATGACTAGCTGGTTTATCTTTTTCCACCGTTAAAACGGAGTTTAGAAGCAAAACCCCTCTTTCTGCCCATGGAATAAGACATCCATTTTTTTTAGGCATGTTCAGTTTTAGATCGCTGTTTAATTCTTTGTAGATATTTTTAAGAGAAGGTGGAATTTTAACACCATTTTTTACTGAAAATGAAAGACCATGAGCTTCACCTTCACCATGGTAAGGGTCTTGTCCAATGATAACGACTTTTACATTTTGGAAGTGGGTGTAGGTAAAAGCATTAAAAATATTTTCAAAAGGTGGATAAATAATTTTCCCCAGAGCTTGCTCGTTTTTTAAAAATAAGCTTAATTCTTTCATCCGTTCATCTGAAAATGAATCCTTCAAGCGATTGTGCCAACTAACTTCTAATCGCAGTTCAGTCATTTAATACAACCTGATTGGGGTAGTATACTTTGGTTCGATTACTTTCATATTCGGAGAGAGTTGCACGACAACTTTCTTAAATTGATCCATATTCACACCAAATAAGTATTCAACTTTATTGTCGATAATGGGCTTAAAGAAATTATCAAAATGAAGAGGAACAATCGTATGAGGTTTATACATAGAAATTACTTTAGATAGTAAATGTTCTATACCATCAATCTTGGCCACTGACAGAAGTACTACCGAGGCAGGAAATCCATTTTGTTGGTATTTGGGAGGGACTTTGGAAGTGGCTTGAAAAACAATTTTGCCCTCTGGATGTTCTATGAAATAACCAAAAGAATCGCCCATTTTGTAATCAAAAACTGATGAATCTTTATTCATTTCTTTTTTTTCAACTTCACCTTTCGCAAAATATAATGGGCCCAAAATGGAAACATGTTCATTTTGTACGACTGTAATTTTAAAGTCACCCACTTGGATCACTTGGTCCTCTTTGATGGGTTTTAGTTCTTCTTCATTAACTCCAAAATTACGTGCAATGGTAATGGTAGATGGTGAACCATAAACATGTCCGCCCAACTTTTTTGCAAACTCTGGCATATCAAGACTATGGTCATGATGTGAGTGAGTTACAAAAGTAGCATCTACCTTGGTCAGTTTCGCTTGCTTTATCCAAGCATCGACCAAAGTGGGGTCGCTTTTAATGGAACGACGAAAGAGTATATCAAAAAGCGAAGGCCTAGTAATGACAGGATCGAAAAGCAACGTTGTTTTACCATCACTTAGACTGAAACCAGTTATGCCAAGCCATTGAAAATTAATATCGGCTTCGGCATGAAGTGAGATTAGAAGTGATAAGAAGAAAAACATTTTAATAATTAATCACCTGGGCCTTTGCTTGCATAAATGAATACATGAAAACAGCATTCGGATCGTTACTAACCAGTTTTAATTCTTTTTCAGTTTCTTTGACCACTTCTTCTGTCACCAATTTCGCATTGACTAACATGTCTGCTCCAGAAAGCAAAAGTTCTGTCCAGTAATCGATAATTTCTTTTCTTTTTTCTGGGTAACGATTATCGAGGTGCCAAGTTTTAATGTTTGTTTCAATATTTCTAAAGCCGACAGATGTTAAAAGATTTCCAAGTTTCGCTCCAATAAATGGATCTCCCGCATTTTCGTATTGATAATCATTGAAAGCCATCCAATACTTCCAGCAATTAGGAGAGTAAGGATCAAGAAAGAAGGAAGAATTCATTACTTCAGTAATGTAAACCCATGAGCCTGGTTTCATCACTCTTCTCACTTCAGAAAGAACTCTGGTTGGGCTTGGAACGTGTTCGAGAATCCAGCAAAGAAAAGCTCCATCATATGAGTTGGATTCAAAACTCATATTACTGGCATCCATATTCATTAATTTAAAGCGGTCCTTGCAATAAGGTAAGCTTTGTAAGTGCTTTTGAGCGGCATCGAGTTGACTTTGATTGAGATCAAGACCGGTTAAATTTAGCTTTGGAAAACGTCGAAGGAGAATTTCTGATTGGGCTCCAACTCCGCATCCCACTTCAAGTAGGTCTTTGACACTGGAAAAATTAACATCTTTATAAACAGTATATTCTGCAAAATCGGCTTGTTTTCTTAATCGTTCTTGCTCCTTTGGAGAGAAACCATGGAGGTAAGGAAAGTCCGAGTTTTTATTTTTATTTGTCATCTGTACTCCTAAATACCATTTGTTAAAGTGTTTCGCTGAATTGTCGAGCTAAGGAAATTATTTCACGTAAAGAAATTCCTCCGACGTAATTTCCAAAGATGGCTAAGTTTTCTATTTTTTCTTTTTCAAAATAGTCTTTAATTTGTTCAATGGTTTCTCTTCTTTGAAAAGAGTAAATTGGAATTCCAATGTCCCAAGTTGTTTGTTTATTTTCGACCACTTTGGGGAATTTTAAAAATTCTCTATCCTTTTTGATTTCTGTTTCGTTCAATTGATTGTTGGTTTGGGCTTTTTTGATAAAAGTGTATGAATATCCTTGATTCGTTCTACCTGCAAAGATCTCATGATTGGCCAATAATCCATAACAATGGAGAGGGGTCTTGCGAGAAAATAAAACACCGAAAGTTTGTTTTAGTGGTACAAAAACTTCATCAGTAAAAGTAGTTTCAGTATAAATACTTTGATACTTAATTTGTTTTAGAAGTTTAGCTACCTGTGGAAGTGTCTTTTCTAAGAGTTCGCTTGCTGCAGGAGCATTGGTACAGATGATAGCATTGGAAGGAATAGTACTCATTTCTTGTAAAACAATATCTGATTGAAGTTCATTTTTAAGAGCATTGATAAAGTCTTGCATTCCGCCGATGAAACTAATGGATTTTTTTAATTTATAAATTTCTCGCGATTTTTTTCTTTCCATGGTGAATTTTTTAAAAGCTTCACGATAGGAGGAATAAGGATAATAAGGGAAAAAAGTTTCTTGATCTAAAACAGAGCTGTCGGTAGCGTAGATTCCTAATAAGCCAGTGCTGGCAACTTCATCACAAAGTTTCTCCCCTAAAAGTGGCTGAAAGAATTGTTTAAGAGAAAGTCCTTTTTGATAAGGAGGCTTTTTCAAGAAAAAGTTAAAAAGAATTCCAGGAATTTCCCAGAAGTAAAATGGAAACGACAAAAATTTACTTTTGCGTACTAAGACTCGTTTAATTTTTTCATTTCCAGAGATGTACTCAAGCTTTAAATCTTTTAATAAATCCACAACATCATCATTAGTAAATAAAGCGTTGGCAGCTGACTCAATGATGCCACGAGCTCTTTTTTCAGTAGAAATGAGTCCACCTACGCGAGATTTTTCATAAATTTTAATAGGTATATTTTTCTTTTTTAAATAATGAGCAAGGATAAGCCCTGAGGCTCCTGCGCCAATAATATGAACAGTTTCTTTAGGATTAATTTTACCGATTAGTTTTTCCATAAATGTAAAAAGGGCCCTGGGGCCCTTTTCATTATCCTAAAAGTTCTTTTAGTTCACCGTTGTCATGCATTTCCATGATGACGTCATTTCCACCCAGAAGTTTACCTTTGTAGTAAATTTGTGGATAAGTTGGCCAATTAGAAAATTCCTTAAGGCCCTGGCGAACATCTTGGTCAGCTAAAATGTTAAAAGTTTTGAAACTTTTTTTGTAAGAATTAAGAATGGCACATGTATTAGCAGAAAAACCGCATTGAGGTGCTTCTGAAGTTCCTTTCATGAAAACCACAATGTCACTACTTGTTGTAAGTGATTTTAGGCGTTCTGCAAGACTTGGGTGATTGCCTGCTTCTGTAATGACTTCTCCGAAATTCTTATTTTCAATAATATTGAAACTCATAATGTCCTCCTAGCTAAGACTTTGTTGAAATTTATCTTTGGTCATTGTTTTGATTTTTACGGCATGGATTTTTTCTTTTAAGGCTTGAGTTAAAATACTCATAATCATTTGATGTTGTTCAAAAATCATTTTTCCTTTAAATTCATCACTTACAACAAGAACACCCAAGTGATCATATGTTCCAGTTAGGTCTGTGATTTCCACATGGGCTTCTGGCATTTTTTCAGTAATAAGATTTTTAACAAGGTCTAAATTATCTCTCATCGATCCCTCTCAAGTTTTGTTAGTAATTACAGTTCTAGTTAACAACTAAAAATGATGTAATGTATGTGCTGGTTCTGAGGACCACAGTTATGATACCCATCGCTTTATGTTTAGAGCGTACGCTATAATCATTTTTAAGCATTTTTCGACCGGTGTAAAACATCGCGCAGTAGAGAATGACTGTAATTACAGCAATTAAAATATGAAAATTCAGTAAAGCGCTATTGCTTTCTGGCTTAAGAGCCTTGGCTACTGCTTGACGGGTAATTTCAATTTGCAGGATGAGAAGGACATCCCAAATAATAGCAGAAGCCATCATTTTTACGTGCTTATCACGTTTTTTTCTGTAATAAACACCAACATAAATTAACAGCAAAATAACTGTCGATTGGATTTGAAAAATGATGGCGGACGTAGACATAGAACCTCTAAGTGAGAAATATTAGCTTACTTTTGAATGGGAACTTTGTAGCATAACTCGGGGGAAAGGTGAAAGATTTCCTCTCATTTTGTGCTCTTTGTCTAAGATTTGCAAACGATAAGAACTACTTAAATTTGTCACTAAAAGGGTACGTGTAGGCAATTTCATGAAAAGCTTAGGAAAATGGGCCGTCATCGATATCGAAACAACAGGTATTGACCCCGCTAATGACTCAGTTATCGACTTAGGGTTTCTTCAATTTGAAGGTACGACTCTTGTTAAAAAGTATAGTTCACTTGTTCGATATCAGCCAGACCATGGCGCTGAGCTCTCTCACTTTATTCAAAAATTAACTGGAATTACCTCATCGATGGTTAAAAAAGCTCCACTTTGGAGAGAAGTTGAGCCTGAATTATTGGAACTTGAAGGCCATCAATTAATTGCTCATAATTCTTCCTTTGAAGAAAAATTTCTAAAAAAATATTTTGAAAAAAACAATTATCAAGGCAGTAGTGATGCTACTGTCTTTATAGATTCCATTTTTTTCTTAGGGGTTCTCAATCCAGAACGAAGTTCACTTAATTTAGAATCTTTTATTTTGGATTTTGGTATTGCTGAAAAGGAATTACACCGCGGGCTTTCTGATTCAATCGATTTACTGAAAGTCTTGTTATTATCAACTTACTTCTCCTATGAAGAAAAAGAGAAAAGGTTTTTTACTTTAAGCTTAATTGAAAAATATAAAATGGACGACTACTGGTTTTTTCAATTTTATCAACTATCAAAACAAGAGCTTTTGAGTATCGCTGATCAAATTGATTTTAATCTAAGAGATTTTGAAATTGATCGCGGTACTAAATCAAATAATCGCCAAAATTTTAAGCAAAATTTTTCCTTAGAGTTTTCTGGGAAAAATATCTCAGCGATTTTGGGTGAAGAAGAGATGGTTCAAAAAACTTTTCCTCGCTATAAATTTCGCTCTTCCCAAGAACAGTTTGCTTCTAGGGTAGGGCAATCATTTAAAAATAATATTCATTCTCTCATTCAAGCACCTACTGGAACAGGTAAGACTCTTGGTTATTTATTACCGGCAGCTCTTTTTGCTCATAGTGAAAAAAAACAGGTATTGATCGCCACGGGAACGAAAACTCTTCAAAGTCAGGCCATGGAAAAAGATGTTCCTTCGGTTTTAGATCTTTTGGGGTTGAAAGAAGATGAACTAAAAGTGTCCGAGCTCATTGGATCAGGAAATCATCTTTGCGAGTTGATGTTTAGAAGTGATGAAGGGGAGCTTGATTTTTTAAGTTCTCTTGACCATTTTGGACAAAAATATGCCCAAGTTTTTTTTGAGTTAGTTTTTTTTCATAATCAGACCAAGCCTCAAGAAGAGAGGATCCACCGTGGTCACTTAGCTTATATATTAAAGAAAGTGATTCCTGAAATTAGAGAAAAAGAAGAAGCTCTTAAGGTTGATTACAGAGCTTGCACGGGAAATAATTGTGTTTATAAGTCGAACTGCTCTTACTTGCAAGGCTTGAGATTCGCCAAAGAGGCAGATATTGTTGTTGGAAACCACGCCTTAATGTTCACCTGGCCCAAGTCCTTTCCAAGACCATCCTACATCATCGTAGACGAGGCCCATAAAATTGAAAACGAAGCGACCACAGTATTTAGTCACGAAATTACTAAAACGGGGCTTGAAAGTTTTTATCGACAATTGGTCGGCATGCAAGGGATTGGGGCGCTTTTTTATCTTTTGAGTAAAGAAGAGTCTGGCAACCAAGAGATCATTCGTAAGATTCGTACAGAAGCTCAATCAATGGTTGAAATTTTGAGTGAACACTTAAACTCACTTTCGACTTTAATGGAAGCCTATTTTAAGAAACAAACTCGTTATTCAGCTCAGTACTGGAATGAACTGCCAATGGTAAAGAAGGGTGGGCTTAAAGATGCTCTCGCCATTTCGATATTTAATCAAGTTGAGAGCTTGAAATTTGTATTCGGCAATTTAACAGCACTAATAGCACCTTATATGGCGATCTATGATCCCAAAAGCCTCTCTGAAACAAATGATCAAGTAGCTTACGCTCGTTTTGAAACTTTTCTTTCAGGACTGATGGAGACTTCGGAAAATTTTGAAGCTGTACTTTCAGACAAAAACAATTACTCCAATGTCATGAAGTTTCATGAAGATGAAGGCTATGTTTTTCTCTCGTCGCCTATAAATGTTGGGCAAAAAGTTTTTGATGGATTACTCAATACTTCTTCCTCAGTGGTATTTACCTCTGCCACCATGGCCAATGCTCAAGGGGATGCAGGAATTCAAGGAGTCGAGTGGCTTACCGGCTATACTTACCTTTCAACCGATAAGCGATTTAAAAGTGGTTTTTTTCTTCCTCCGGTATATGACTATGAAAATAAGGCCAAGGTTTTTCTGGTCCCTGATTTTTATCCTTTTAATAATTACAAATTTGTTAGTGGAGCACTTGACCATTTAATGCCTTTGATCCGTGACCTTGGTGGGCGAACATTACTGCTTTTTTCTTCACGTCAGCGTTTTCAAGAAGCTACTGAAATTATTCTCAAAAACTTTGAAGGAAAAATTCCTGTCTTCATTCAAGGTATGGGACACAACTTAGTGGAAGAGTTTAAGAAAGCTGGTGGAGGAATTTTACTGGGAATGGAAAGTTTTGGAGAAGGAATCGATATCCCCGGTGATATACTGGAATTGATTGTGATTGATAAAATTCCAGATCTTCGCATTGAACAGGTGATCAAGGAGCGTCGAGAGTTTTTTGAAAAGCAGTTTGGAAATGAATTTAACGATTATTTTCAAGCAACAAGGGCCAGAAGCCTTCACCAAAAACTAGGACGACTACTTAGGACCGAAAATGATAAGGGAAGTGTGATTATTCTGGATTCCAGAGTCAAAGAGTGGAAGCCTAACACTCTTAACAACTTCATTAAATTAATGAAACCATATAAGATTGAACTAACTGACTTTAAAACGGCTTGCTCTGAAGCTTATAAATTTATCCGAGGATAAATTAGCGAAAGAAATCTTCAACTTTAGATGTTTTGGTTTTATTCAAAAAGCGGATTTGAATCTTAATATCGCCACTTTCTACCAGATAAGGAATTCCAATATTTTTAGATATATAGAAAGTTGTCGGTACTTCAAGATCAGACTGATGAACACTGTCATGTTGATAAACGAGACAGCGCACTGAAGAGAGATCCTGCCCATTTAATTTTAATGTAGTCTTCTCATGGGTTTTATATTCTATAAAAATAGGCTGATCTTCAAAGGGATTTTTGTATTCCCAATTATTATTAGTGGTAACTAGGATACAAGCATTTCTCGACATCGAATCAAATTTTTTAGTCATGGAAACAATCATGGAGCTGCATATCGCTGGTGTCGCAATCTGATAACGAGTCACAATATTTCGCGAATAAGTCTGAGTTCCATCATTATTAGTGAACTCGTAAGTTAAAAGTTGTGCTTCATAATCAGGAATAAATGTTTCGGTCGCAAAATTAGGACCAAGTGTTTTATGAATCACTACTTTTA
Organism: Bacteriovoracaceae bacterium; assembly: GCA_049318265.1. Lineage (GTDB taxonomy): Bacteria > Bdellovibrionota > Bacteriovoracia > Bacteriovoracales > Bacteriovoracaceae > JBEIOQ01. The sequence continues at coordinate 349,424 of JBMOGR010000001.1, read as the reverse complement.
ACGGTGCCCAAAAAGAGTTAACTTCATATCCGACATTGATCTTAAGAAATTCACCGGTCGAAACTCGAGTTAATATTTCAGAAGTATAGATTAGAATGTTTTTATCGGTATTTTTAAGCACCGTAAAGTTTTCTTGGGAGTAGTTAACTCCTTTATCAAGATAGTTATAAGCACCTTCGAATAATTTTTCTAATTCGGCCATGAAGGAATTTTATCATGAATTAAGAAATTGGTATATCGGGGAATATTACTTTGCTTGAAAAATCCAAGTGACTTCATGCTTATTGCAATAAAGATGGACTATCCTAGAACCTGGAAAATCAGTCAGGAATTTTTCCATAATGGCGTAATCCGTTGCTCCTTGGAATTTAATTGTGCAAACAAAGTTTTTGACCATGCCAGAAGCATGCCATTTCTTTACCAGTTCAAGCAATTTTGAAGGGTAACAAATAATATCTGAGAAAAACCAATCGAGTGCTCCCACTTTTTCAGGTAATAATCCAAAAGCGCTTTCTTCTAGAAACTCTATGCGAGGAAGGGCTGCAATTTTGGGTTCAAGGGGAGCTTTATCGACACTAACTACAAGGCAACCCATGGTTTGAAGTACCCAAGTCCAACCACCTGGACATGATCCAACATCGATCACTCTTTCGCCTGCTTTTGGCCTTAGGCCCTGAACAGTAAAGGTTTCCCATAATTTAAGATAAGCACGGCTAGGAGGGTTTACTTTATCTTCATGAAATTCAACTTCTCCCAATGGAATTTTGCTTTGGGGTTTTAAAGAATAAAATAGTTTATTTTGTTCCATTAAACCAAAGACGCCGTACTCTTTTGCGGGAAGTTCGTGCAAAAAGGGAATTGATTTTTTTTTAATAGAACTTAAGTTATCGAGAATGAGTTCACCGCGACGATGGACTTTGCTTCCAAAATGAACCCACGTTTTGGTCAGCAATTTCAATTTTTTGGAAGCGTCGTTAATGGATTCGATGGAAATAATTTGTAAATCATGAAGAACATCATCAACCCAAAGATATGGGCGCTCGCTTTCAGGAACAATAAAAAAGCGGTCCTCTATATACAAGGCTTCAATATTGTAATGAGCGAGTTCCGCTTTTAATTCTTCGATGAAATGGAGTGGAGCGATCAAGCCCATCAATTTATTTTGTTCCATAGTAGAAAAACTGTTATCATGAATCATGAAAAAAAACCACTTTGATAAAGAGTCTGAGATTAAAGTCGCTGGCGTAAATGCTGTTAAAGTGGCGTTTATGAAGAGACCTAACGATATTATAAAGCTTTACCTCACCAAAACACATCTAAAAACCTTTGCTGAGCTAGTTCGATTTTGCACTCAAAATAAACGCGCCTATCATGTGGTGGAGAATGTTGAACTGGAAAAAGTAGGTGCCACTAATCACCATGAAGGTGTGGTGATGGTGATGAAGAGAAAGCCAGTGATCACACTTCAAAGCTTTTTAAAAACGATCAAAAAAGATGAGCCCGTCCTATTACTGGCCCTAGAAAATGTTTCTAATCCTCATAACATAGGTGCCATTATGCGGTCTTCGGCTCATTTTGGGGCCAAGGCGATCTTGGTCACAGCGAAAGAACCTGCCCAAACTTCGTCGGCTTATCGAACAGCAGAGGGAGGCGCAGAGGTTTTAGATATTGTTGAAGCCACTCAAATGACCGAAGCACTGAAGATTTTAGTCAAAGAGGGGTTTGAACTCGTTGCAACTTCTAGCCACGCTAAAGAATCACTTTTTCAGAGTCAATTATCAAAGAGATTAGTGGTTGTTATGGGTGAAGAAAGACATGGGCTCTCCAAAGAGATGACAAAACTCTGTCATAAAACCGTTACCATACCTGGATCAGGAGCGGTGGAGAGCCTTAATGTCTCAGTGGCCACCGCCATTATTTTAGGTGAATACTGGTCACAAAATCAAAAATAGTCTTTTCTCATCAGAATTTGATTTCTTTCTGGCCCGTAGGAAACGATTCCCACTGGAATTCCCAGATAGCTTTCAATAAATTCGATATATCCTAGTAAATTTTTGTTCAAACTTTTCTTTTCGTTACTTAGTTCATTGCCAAAATTAGGTAAATCTTTGTAGATCGGTTTTACTTTTGAAAGATCAAGTCCAGGATAAGCTGCATCTAAAACTTTTCCTTCATATTCGTAACCTACACAAACTTTAAGTTCATCAATTTGTCCAAGAACATCTAACTTTGTTAAAACCATGGATGTGATGTTTGAACAGCGAACTGAATATTTTAAAAGTGGAAGATCGAGCCATCCACAACGGCGCTTTCTTCCTGTGGTTGCACCAAATTCAAAACCAATTTGTCTTATTTTTTCACCAAGATCATTATCTAGTTCAGTGGGAAATGGGCCTTCTCCTACTCTCGTCGTATAGGCTTTCATTAAACCAACCACTTCATCCACTTTTCCCATCATGCCTGCGCCAGAGTAAATTCCAGCATAGGTTGTATTGGAAGAAGTTACAAAAGGGTAAGTTCCGTAATCGATATCAAGCAGGACACCTTGTGCTCCTTCGAACATAATGTTCTTCTTTTCTTCTTGGGCCTTGATGATGATACTGAAAGTATCGGTGACATAAGGTTTCAGAAAATTACCGATCTCAAAAAGTTCTTTGGCTTCTTGAGCTGGCTCCACAGCCTCAACATTATAAAGATGCTTGAAAAGAATTTGTTTTTCTTCGAAGTTAAGTTGTAGTTTATTGACTAAAAGTTCGTAATCAAAAAGATCAGAAAGTTTAATTCCCCGACGACTTACTTTATCTTCATAGCCTGGGCCAATGCCTTTTCCGGTAGTACCAATCTTTACTTTGCCTTTGTTTTCGCGACAAGCATCTAATAATTTTCCATAGCTGGTGATGACCGTGCAGTTAGAAGATATTTTGAGGTTATCAGGAGTAATCTTGATTCCAGCATCTGATAGCTCTTTATATTCAGCGAGAAAGGCTCTTGGGTCAAAGACAACTCCGTGACCGATGAGGGAGAGGCACCCAGGGCTTAAAATGCCTGAAGGCACTAAGTGAGTGATCACTTTTTTGTCACCTACAACGATAGTATGACCAGCGTTATTGCCTCCTTGGAAGCGAACAACTAAATCACTTTTGTGGGAAAAGAAGTCAGTGATCTTTCCTTTTCCTTCATCTCCCCATTGCGCACCAATAACGGCCAGTGTTTTCATGCTAGTCCTTTCTTGTTGTAAATGTTTTGGGTGAAACTCTCTCAGAGGTACAGCTAATGCAGATGAGGTGTGTTTCATCTTTTTATACGATGACCAAACTTATTTGTCTTTTCTTTTTTTCTGGCCAAAGCTTTCAGCCCTTGGATAGACTTTAATCTGAACTTCGACATTTATAGGCAAAAGGTAATTCGTGATTCCTCGTTACGAATGTAAAGAAATCTCGAGCCTCTGGACCGAAGAAAAAAAGTTCGAGTACTTCCTAAAGGTTGAACTAAAACTTCTTCAAGTCTTAGAGAGTAAAAGGGAATATAGAATTCCTCAGGGCCTCTCACAAACCATCCAAAGCCAAGCCAGCATTAAATTAGACCGAATCCATGAGATAGAAAAAGAAGTGCATCATGATGTGATCGCTTTTTGTACTTCGATCACAGAGCAAGTTCCCAAGGAGATCGGTAAATACTTCCATTTCGGCGTTACTTCTTCAGATATAATCGACACTGCTTTATCCCTACAGATGAAAGATAGTTTGGTCTTAATTTTGGCTGAATTTAAAAAGATGCTTTCAACTTTTAAGACATTAATTGAACATTCAGAATTTATTCTTTGTATTGGAAGGTCCCACGGTCAGCATGCTGAAGCGATGTTACTGGCTCAAAAATGGCTTTCTTTTTATGCCGAATTAGATCGCCGCTATCAAGAGCTCAATCAATTTGTTCATAATGAAATAACTGGTCAACTTTCCGGGGCTGTCGGAAATTACACAATAATTTCACCCGAAATTGAGCAGGAAGTGATTGTTGGACTCGGTTTAAAACTTGAGCCTGTTTCAAGCCAAATTATTCCTCGTGATCGTCTGCTAAAATTAGTTTCCATAGGTGCCATGATCGCCACTTCCATCGAAAGACTTGCTGTAGAAATAAGACATCTCTCTCGAACAGAAGTTGGAGAAGTATCTGAGCGTTTTAATAAAATGCAAAAAGGTTCCTCTACTATGCCACATAAGAGAAACCCGATTGCCACAGAAAATTTAACGGGCATTGCTCGAGTCATTCGATCCCATCTAACCATAGCCCATGAAAATAGTGTTACTTGGCATGAGCGAGATATTTCTCATTCTTCTGCTGAAAGACTTTATCTGCCTGATCACTTAGGCCTTTTGTTCTACGCTTTACAGCGAATGGAAAAAGTTGTGGGAGCGCTCAATACCCATGAAGAAGTGATGAAAGAAAGAGTGATGACGTCGGTTACTTCTATCTCTAGTTTTTATCTTCATGAACTGATTATTAAAAGTAAGCTCACCAGAGAAGAAATCTATGCCATTATCCAAGAAGTTTCATTCATGGATCTAAAAACTGCCAGCGAGTTCAAAGAAAAAATAGAAGAGAAAACGGGATTAAGTTTACCTGAATTTTCATATGAAGAAATGCTGGTTCATTATCGTCATCATTATTTTAAAATAAAAAAACGCGTTCTCAAACCATAGTTCTCTTACACACACAATAAGGAGATATCCATGAGACAAGCCATTACTTACGACGATGTTTTACTCGTTCCTTCTTACAATCATTATGAGTCAAGAAAGATGGTAAACATTTCTAGTACAGATCAAACAGGGAAACTTTCATTAAGTCTTCCTCTTTTAACTGCTAATATGGACACTGTTACTGAGTCAGCTATGGCTAATTTCATTGGTGAAAAAGGCGGGATGGGTGTGCTTCACCGTTTTATGTCGATTGATCAGAACGTCGAGGAATTCAAGAAAGCAAAATATAAAGCCGCTGTCTCAATCGGTTGTGCTTCACAAGACTTGATGAGAGTAGAGGCCCTTAAAGGGGCTGGAGCAGAATACTATTGTATTGATGTAGCTCATGCCCATGCCAAGTATGTTGGTCGTACCATTAAAGCGCTTCGTGAAATGGTTGGTGGGAATGCATGTATCATCGCTGGAAATGTAGCGACTTATGCAGGAGCAGATTATCTTGCCTCTTGCGGAGCCGATGTGATTAAAGTCGGAATTGGTGGCGGATCTGTTTGTACCACAAGAATTAAAACAGGATTTGGTGTTCCAAATATTACTTCAATACAAGAATGTGCTCGCGTTGACCGCTCCATTATTGCTGATGGTGGAATTCGTACTCCTGGAGATATCGTTAAAGCATTAGCTTTCGGCGCTGATTTCGTCATGGTGGGAAGTATGCTTTCTGGTACTCGTCCAACTCCAGGTAAAGTTTTAGAAAAAACAGAGAATGGAGTTACTCGTAAATATAAAACGTACCGTGGGATGGCTTCGGCTGAAGTTCAGGAAGATTACCATGGCGGTATGGCAGAATGGAAAACGGCTGAAGGTGTAGCGACAGAAGTAGCCTATCGTGAAACTGAGGATATGATCATCGCTGATATTATCGGTGGCCTTCGTTCTGGATTAACTTATGCCGGTGCTGCAACTGTGAAAGAGCTTCAACGTAAGCTTGATTATATGGTTGTAACGAATGCTGGAAGAGTAGAAAGTCTTCCTCATAAAACACTTTAACAAAATAAGGGCCGTCCCCTTATGGGGACGGCTTTTTTTATGATTTCATATCCCGTTTATAAACTTCTTCACCTTTTCTCAGTCATTTTTTTTGTGGCATTGTTGTCGTTACAAATATTTTTAAATGAGAAGCATAAAAAGATAGCAATCTTCTCAGGCATTTTAAGTTTGTTCGTGCTTATTGGCGGCATGGGACTTTTAGCCCGCTTAGGAATTTCTCACCGAGGTGGCTGGCCTCTTTGGGCCATCATAAAACTTCTCATTTGGATTGCTCTTGGTATAGCTTTTCCTATCTTGATTAAAAGAACACCCAAACTAAAATCACTTTTGTGGTATCCTTTAGTGATTCTAGTTCTTTTAGCGGTGTACTCGGCAGTCTTTAAACCTGGTATGTGATTTTAGATAATGTTGAAGAATGACCATAAAAATTAAAAAGCGAATCAACTATAAAGGCATGCTCCAAGAGATTGGGCATAAACTTTGGCATGGTTTTCAAAATTATCGAAAAAACCATGGCTCTCTGATTGCCGCCTCTTCCACTTTTTATGCTATTTTAAGTTCTCTACCCATCGTTTTGACCTTGGTTTCGATTCTTGGTGTGCTATTGGGTGATTACCGTTGGGCTCAAGGTGAAGTTTTCTTTTACATGAAACTTCTTTTTCCAAATCTTTCACCTTGGTTTTTCTCAACGGTGAAGAACGTGGTCTTGGCCAATAGTCATTTAAAGGTAAATTGGTTTAACTGGATCGTTTTAGTTTGGGCAGCGACTGGATTCATCAATTCTATTTTTCATGGGATCCATATTTTATCCGGTCACCAATTTCATAAAACCCTTTTTATTCCAGTTAAATCATTTTTAGTCTTAATCGTTACTGTCGCAGCAGTGGTGTTTATGATCTTTGTTGATTCTAATATCTTTCACTGGATGGTGATTTTGCTCTATTTTACTTTTATGTTTTATTTTATTATGGGTAGAACCATCTCAATGAAGGACGCTTTTCTTGGCGCTTTTACTTTCGTCATCTTATTCTTCCTCTCAAAATTTCTTTTTTGGCTCTATTTAAAGTACTTAAAGACAAATTTAATTAGAAATTTCGGCGACTTTTATAGCATGATCGTTGCGGTCCTATGGGTTTATTTTGTGATGATTTCTTTTTTTATGAGCGCCAGTGTTGCTTTTATCCGTCCAAAGTTAGAGAAAAAATAGTTTCACATATTCTTCCTTTTCCTTACAATAGACACATGCGCTATTTGATTCAACTCTACCTGTGGTTAATTATTGCGGATAGTATTCTCACATACTTTCCTCAATTCCGACGTCAATCATGGGCACAGAAAATCAAACAAGCCGCAGATTTTACTTTAAGTCCTGTACGAAAAATTTTACCTCAGGATTTACCTTTTGATTTCTCTCCTATCATTGTTTTAATGGGACTTAATTTATTAATGCTTATTTTCTAAAATTGGAAAGTTGAAGATGAAAGACGATTTAGATTTTTTAGTGCAAGAGACCATGAATCTTGCTTCAACCATAGTGGGGAGTAATCCTTTTTTTATGGAGAAAATTCTCCCAAAAGGTCCAGGACTCATTTATAACGTTGAAAAAGGTCTCTCTACTTTTGTTGTCAGAATGCTTGAAGCAGGTAATATCTCTGAGACTATGCAAATGGTGGAAGATAGCATCCAACTTCGTAAACTTCTTCGCTTGAATGGAGAAGGACCAATTTCCGCCCATTTTTTTGAAACTCCTAACCGAGAAGTAGCCCAAGTCATAAAAGATAAAATTGCTAATAAGCGCTTCCCACTTGAGGAGCAAACTCTATGCAATCTTAGTGATCCTGGTTTTAACTGGTGGATTACCCACGGTCCCAACGTTATCAATATTTCTTTTAAAAATTATCGTCTTGACGATACTGGTGGCTATCAGTCCATTGGTGCTTTAGGAGATCCTCGGTTATCGGCAATGAAGCTCAATCAGTGCCAAGGACTTTTAAGAGAATTATTTCCTTTAGGGCACTTTTTTTGTAATGAAAATCTATTCGGAGTAGAAACGACTGCCGCTAATACTTTAGCTTTTGAAAAGTTTAAGCGTCTTTTTTTAGAAGGAAGAGACCTAGAAGAGCTTTTTGATTTAAGTAAACTACACGAAAAACATCACGAATCTTTGGTTTTTTTGCGTGAGATTTCATTCGTCAGAAAATTCTGGCGTGTGCTTGAGTCTGAACTTAAAAATTAATTTTTAAGATAGATTATTCGGAGTGTTGTTAGCTTTAACGGGATTCAATTCATTCTTGGCCGTTAAATACCCTGTCACTACTAACTGAGCTAGCATGCCTAACTCTTCATCATCAGAAATTCCGTAAAATTCTTCGATATGATCCACTATCGCTTCAATTGCATCATCATCTAAATACTTTTCGACCAGCATCATCATCTGCTCGCTTTCCATATTTTCTAATGTCTTCAAGAAACTCTTAATTTCAAGTACTTTTGAGGTCGTGGTCATATCTTCTCCTTAACAGATAATTGGATTCTAGAGAGGATGCAAGGCCTTGTATAGTGGGGATTGGTAATTATTATAGACCAGGATTTTTCACTTGCGTTAAAGCCTTTGGAAGGCTAAAAGGTGCTTAACGTTTCTTAAACTGGTACTTTTTGATCTCACTACGTCCAAGACTTAAGCCTTTTTCCAAATGCTTTTCTTTTTGCTGATCAGAGGTACCCCAAAAAAAGGGTTACTCTATGCTATTTTCAGAGCTGAAGCTCCGTCCGTCCTCATTAGAAGCTATTACTAAAATGGGTTTTACCCAACCAACCGAAATTCAGGAAAAAGCCATTCCCGTATTACTTGAAGGCGACATCGATTTTATCGGTCAAGCGCAAACAGGTACTGGAAAGACTGCTGCTTTCGTCCTTCCTTTATTGGAAAAAATTGACCGCTCGAACAGAGGTATCCAATCTCTGATCATTGCTCCAACAAGAGAGCTAGCTAATCAAATTGTAGAAGAAATTCACAAATTGTCCGCTTTTGAAAAAGTATCGACTGTATGTATTTACGGTGGAGCTTCAGTTTCAGGACAAATTAGAGAAATTCGTGCTGCTCGACCACAAATTGTGGTGGGAACTCCAGGTCGATTAATCGACTTCATTGAAAGAAAGATTCTTCAATTAGATAACGTCAGCACTGTCATCCTAGATGAAGCAGATGAAATGCTTGATATGGGATTTTTTGATGATGTGAAACAAATTCTTGAGTCAGTTCGCGCTGATCGTAAAATATGGATGTTCTCAGCGACTATGCCAGGGCCAATCCTTGAGTTAGTGAATGAGCATTTTAATACTCCGGTTACTGTAAAGGTAAAGAAGCAAACTCTAACCACTGAATCAGTTGAGCAACAGTACGTATTAGTAAAAGAATACGATAAGTGTGAAGCCCTTTGCCGTATGCTTGATAATTACCAAGATATGTATGCCATCATTTTTGTTCGTACCAAAATTGGTGTTGATGAATTATCCACTGAATTAAATGCCCGTGGATACCTTTCAGACTCTCTCCATGGAGATATGTCACAGGACCAACGTGATAGTACCATGAGACGTTTTAAAGAACGTAAGGCAACTTTGTTAGTTTGTACTGATGTTGCTGCTAGAGGAATTGATGTGAGTGATCTTACTCACGTAATTAACTTCGGTCTTCCTCAAGATAACGAATCTTATGTCCACAGAATTGGTCGTACTGGTCGTGGTGGTAAGAAAGGTATCGCTCTTTCAATTATTGATCCTTCTGAAATGGGTCGTACTCGTCAGATCGAAAGAATCACTAAAGCAAAAATTGAACGTATCATGCTTCCTAAAGTGGAAGAGATCGTTGATGTATTAATGGTTAAAGCTGAAACTAGCTTTAAAGATTTATTAGCTAAATTTGAAGATCATTCAAACCATAACTTTGAAACGTTTAAAGAAAAATTCAAAGATGTTACAAATGAAGACGTTCTAAAAGGTCTTTATGCATTCATCTTCGAACAAAGCTTAAAGCGCTATAAAAAAGCTCGTGAGATCGATCTAATGGATAGACCTCGTACAGGCACGGGTGTTGCTCGTGTTGTAAATGAAAATGGTCTTGAAAGAGTGTTCTTAAATGTTGGACGTATGGACGGCTTAAACGTGAAAGACCTTGTTTCTTACTTATGTTCAACTTTTAGACTTAAAGGCCATGAAATTGGTCGTATTGATCTTAAGGACCGTTTCACTTTCTTTGAAGTGAAAGGAAGCTACGCTACTTCTATGATTGAAACTCGTGGTGAATACTACGGAGATAGAGAGATCTCTTTCCAGTTAGCTGATACTTCTGGCCGTGATGGCGGAGGCGGCGGTGGTCGTGGTGGACGCGGTTTCGGTGGTGGCGGTGGAGCTGGACGTAGTGACACTAGACGCCCGTACGGTGGTGGCAATAGTGGCGGTGGCGGATATAGAGGCAATCGTGGAACCAGTGGAAATACCGCTCGTCCTCAATAAAAACTAATCAATTGTTTCGCATAAAAAGGGGCCTTTTAGGCCCCTTTTTCGTTGGCCTTGAGCTTGCTTTATAGAAAGATGAGACAAGGAAAAGAGGTTAGGATGATCTCTGGTCCGATAGAGTAACAAGAAGCATGGATGCGGGACTGTGCTCTATCATAAGGTGAGAAATAGGATTTTTTTCACCTCTCAAAAGTTACCTAAGAAACAAGGAGGATTCGATGAAACTAGCTGACTGTGTGGAAGAAATTAAAAAAATCTACTTTGGTGAAGACACAAACGAAGCCCTCAACAAATTTGTCTTCTATCTCCTGCAAGAAATTAAGTACAAACATTTTTTAGGAACAGAGTACCCAAGAGCAGGTTGGTTACTTTCTTTTGAACAAGAATCATTGAGACTTGTTCATAAAGATGCTCGCATCAGTGTTGATGATATGATTAAGAAATCAATTCCAGGTGCAAAGAATTATCTCTATCTTTATGGTCAACAACCCAAGTCGGTATAGGTCCACACACAGAACTTTTCTTCCCAATGCTTGAGTTTTATTCGACAAGTCGTTAAACTTTAAATAAGTTACTAGGATGGTGACTTTTTTAAAACAGGAAGTTTTTTCTCATGGCCTACGACTTTGATCGCTCTCAAGCTAGAAATTCTCGAAATTTTGAACAAAGACCTTTCCTTTCACGCGATGGTAGAGAATTGAAAGTTGATGCTGATGCAAACGAGGATGCTTTTGCCGTTTTTGATCGGACATTTGAGCAAGAAATGGATGAAGAGCCACAATCGCAAAACTTCGAACCTGAATTTTTAGAAGAAGAACAAGAATTATCGCCATCAAGAATTACTCGTGGCCGTGCTCATAAAGAAGTAGAACAAGAATTTGATAAACCAATAAAAAAGAAAGCCAAGAAATCTCCTGCGAAAGTTGGGTATTTAGGCATGTTTGATTGGAAAGGCCTATCAACGGGCGAGAAGCTTTCAAAGGCAGGTTGGATTTTTGTTTGCTTTCTATTCTTTCGTTTAATTTTTATGGATTCTGGAATTATTGATTTTATTAAAATGGAAAAACGCCTAGACGCACGTCTGGGGGATTTGCGTTCTATTCAAATGGAAAATGAAGATCTAAAAACAGAAATAGATCTGATCAAAAACAATACTCCTTATCAAAAGAAACTGGTTCGTGATCATCTTGGTGCTATTGACGGGAACGAATACCTGCTTCTATTTCCCACAGAGTCGGAACCCCAGTCCAACTAAGTTTATCACCTGGCTTAATCTTCTTCGCCAATGGTGACGAAGATTTAATCTCTAGCACGTGACGACAGTAGTGAACTTTTGTTGTCGGAATTTTAGGTGGAACATTTCTCGTTGGGTGAAAAGGAACATCTCTTTCAACTGCCAAGATCGTTAAGTCTTTATCCAAGAAATAAATCTCTAAATTAAAATAGGTATCAGGCATCCAAAACATACGATCACTATCTTCGGTGTAGAAGAAAAGCATGGCTTCATCGTTTTGAAAGTCAGCGTCTTTAAGTCCAGAAAGACCTTGGGTTTGCTCCTCAATCGATATGGCCAACCGCACCTTTAGTTCCTCGCCAGAAGCCAACTTTAGGCTGACAGCCTTAGGAAGTGCAACAGGAGTCGGGGTTATTGCACTGACAGCTTCTTTGTTCTGAGTCAAAGACTGAACGGTCTCGACTTTCTCAGAGCGGCAGCTGATTAGAGCTAAAAAAAAAGGAATGGCTATGCTAAACTTGGTCGTTCGTTTTATCGTTTTCATGTGAATCATTTTAAAGAAGTTAGAGGGAGAAGACAATGAGTAAGCTTAAAGGTTTAATGAGAAGTCATCACTGTGGGGAACTGAGAAGTTCTGATCAGGGAAAGACTGTTACACTTTGCGGTTGGGTTAATAAATACCGCGACCTTGGTGGGCTCCATTTCATCGACCTTCGCGATAAATATGGGCTAACACAATTAGGATTTGAAACTTTTAAGGGCGATATCAACGAACTTAAAAAAGCCTCTCAAGAAACTGTTATTCAAGTGACGGGCTTAGTTGGACTTCGTCCAGAGAAATCAAGAAATAGTAAAATGGATACGGGAGATGTTGAGGTTCAGGTGACGGAATTTAAAGTTCTCTCAGCAGCTGAAATTCCACCTTTTTCTCCGAGCTCGCAAAATACTGTGACGGAAGATTTACGTTTAAAATATCGCTATCTTGATATCAGAACTCAAAAACTTCAAGATATTCTCACTCTTCGTTCTGAAACCAGCAAGATGACTAGACAAGCGCTTTACTCTGAAGGCTTTACAGAAGTTGAAACACCTATTCTTTATAAAACAACACCCGAAGGTGCTCGCGATTACATCGTTCCTTCTCGTGTCCATAAAGGAAAAGTTTATGCACTTCCTCAGTCACCTCAGACCCTAAAACAATTATTGATGATTGGCGGAACAGATAAATATTTTCAATTATGCCGTTGTTTCCGTGATGAAGACTTGAGAGCAGATAGACAACCAGAATTTACTCAAATCGATATTGAAGTTTCATTTTCAAGTGAAGAGTACATGAAAAATTTGGCAGAACATTTGATACGTCAATGGTTCAAGTTGCCAGACTCTTTTGTCCTTCCGGCGATGACTTATGATGATGCCATTAATACTTATGGCTCTGATAAACCCGACACACGTTTTGCTTTACCTCATATGAATGTCACTTCACTTTTTGTGAATTCAGAGTTTGCAACCTTCAAGGAAGTTGCAAGTGCTAAAGGTTTAATTAAGGCCATGTTTGTTCCTGAGAGTAATGGACCATTTTCTCGTAAAGACACAGACGAGTGGACTGAGATCGTAAAACCATACGGTGGTAAAGGTGTTGCTTGGTTTAAGGTCGCAGGAGCTGAGATGACTGGCGGAATCTCTAAGTTCGTCACTAAAGAACTTCACGCAGACTTAGAAAAATTAGCTTCTGAGAAGGGCAATGGAACGTGGTTATTCTTCGCCGATAAAAATCCAGATACAGTTCATAATTGTGCTGATGCTGTTAGAAGATTTCTTGGTAAAAAATTAAATCTTACTGGCGACGGATATGCTTTCTTATGGGTATATGATTTTCTTCTCTTAGAATGGGATAACGACAATACCAGGTTTGCAGCTCGTCACCATCCTTTCACCATGCCTCACAAGGATGACCTTGCGATGTTTATGAATGGCAAAAAAGAAGAGTTAGAAAAAGTACGTGCTCATGCTTACGATATTGTTTGCAACGGGTATGAAGTTGGTGGTGGATCACTACGTATCTACGACAATCAAGTGCAGAAACAAATGTTTAAAATGCTTGGAATGAGCGAAGAAGAGACTCTAAGTAAATTTGGATTTTTTATAGATGCTTTAAAATTTGGAACTCCTCCTCATGGAGGTATGGCTTTCGGGCTAGACCGACTAGTGATGTTGTTAGCTAAAACCGACTCAATTAGAGATGTCATCGCTTTTCCAAAAACGACAAATGCTTCTGATTTGATGGCCAATGCTCCATCAGAACCTGGATTGCCACAATTAAAAGAATTAGGGATTCCGGAAAACTACATAACCGATAAGGCTTAAGCTGCTTTATTTGGTTTGTACTGATCTTCTGAAGTTGGTGCGAGATCTAGTGTAACCACATTAGACTCGCCAATCTCTCCAGCTTGTAGAGCTTCATACAGCTCTTGGTCAGCTAAGACTGATGTATTGGAGAATAAATCTGAAAGACTTTTTCTATCTTTACGAATAAAAGGAAGAAAGAAAAGAGTTCCAAGACTTAAATAGCAAGCACAGTAACCAATTGCCCGCATGAAAGACTGCTTCAAGTTTGGAAAATAATCATTTTTTAATGCTGGATTGACGACTGTTAACTTGAACATGAGTTTGCCCAATGTTTTCCCTTCGCCCGAAAAATAAGAAACAACAAAATAAGTAAAGAAGATAACTGGAGTTGTTCCAAGATCCAGCACTTGTATTCCTTCCAACATTTGTTTTTGTTTATATTGTGGAAGTTGAAAGAAGAATGATTTGAAAAAAGAAGTGTAGGCCAGTGTCATCATGATTTTCACCACGAGAATGGCATAGAGATCAACACAGAAAGCTAAAACACGCCTACGCATATAGTTCGTCTTGCGTTTTTTCTCATTGGCTAGAATCTCACGGGGAAAAGGTAAAACCTTCGCGTGCTCTTCTATATGAGCTACAAGGTCGTTAGGGGAAATTTGCTTGTCTTTTTTAAACATATTCATAGAAGACATATCGGACCATTTGGAATTTTCTTTGAATAAAGTTATGATCTTTAAATGGGCGGATTTCATGTTCTGAAAATAATTCACTTGTGTTCCATAGTCTTTTGGTCAAGCTTTGTCTTTTACGCTCTTAGAGAAGAGCAAATCAAGCTTCGTCACTGGCTTATGTACTTTTCTTCTTTTTTCGCGACAGTGTCCTCAGGGATGATGCTTATGAATACTGTTGGACTTAATTTAGTAGGCACTGGTGTATTCCCATCTTGGGTTTACATAAAGATGATTTTAACTGTTGTTCTTTTTATAACAGGAGCCTTAAGTCTTCGTAAAAAAGGACTTAAGGCTCCCTGGTACTACAGTATCATTCTCGTTTTATTAGTTGGCACTACAATCGTTTCCGTTTTGAAGCCTTATTTATAGCGCGTTCTCAATTTGCTGTTCAAGATCCATCATTGCATCCGTTTCCTTATCTCCAAAGCCGTCATTTGGATAAATGTTAGCGTCATCCATCACTGTATTAGCATAGTCATTAGCGTAGCTGGCATTTCCCATATCCTCGTTAGGAGTGTAGGTTTCGGCTGCTTTTTTCCATTTTAGCGGTCTAATTGTTTCCATTAAGATTTTGTAGTCTTTATAAACGGAATTAAGATTTTTTACCATCGATCCTCGAGGGGCTTTTTTGGCTATTTCTTCCAAGAGCATAATGTCTGAATGATCGAGCAGTGATAACCAGTAATCGGTCACGGATTTAAAACCAAACTCGGTGTAAAACTCTGGATTTTTTGCTGCTAGTTTTTCCACTTGCGCACATTTTTCTACCAGATTAGATGCTCTCACATGCTTGGCTCCAGTAAATGCCTGGTCGAGTTGCATGATTAAGTTGGCCAAAATAAATTCATCTGATTTTGTGAGTTTCCACTCATGATAGTTCGACTGCATTTTAGCCCAGGCACTTTTTAAGGTAGTTTTTTCAGTCGCTTCGTTTAGGGCCTTTATCAATGCTTCGTCATCAGTAGGCTTAAAGAATTCATCTAGGACATTCTCTAAAGCCTTTTTACTGCCCATAGCTTTAGCATCACGAAATTTTTCGATGGCATCTGCTAGATTCTTATTTTCCTGTAACTGTGAACTTAAGATTTTTAATCGGCGAGACTCAGTGACACCTTGAAATAACATGCCTAGAAAAGTTTTAGGAATAGTCCCTAAAGGCTTACTGATAATTTCCGCAGGTGTTATACCTTGCAATAGCATACTTTGAATTTTTTTCATTATGTTCGTTGTATTGTGGGTTTCTTGGAATTCAATGAAGGCCTTAAATTCTTTTTCATTATATTGGCGAAACTCTTTAAAGAGACCCGAAAGGACGAGGGACTCACTTTTGATGGCATTCTCTGCAGTGCCAACCACTAATTTATTCCCAATAAATTGAAAGGATTCAATTTTATTGAAAAGTCCAATACGTATGCCGTGTTTTTCTAATAGCTCTCTCGAGTAAGGTTGATATTTAGGTAACAGTTTTCCAGCTTCGGGAAGTCCTGACACAATATCTTTTGTGACTTTTTTCACCCCTCTCAATAATCCATTCTCTTCAATGTATTTTTTCCATGTATCGGATTTAAAGACCACTTTCACTTTATCATTAAAGGTAAGCACTGGTAGTCCAAGTTTTTTTAGAGATTTAACGGTGGAGAGTCCGACCACGTTTTTACCCATTTTAAGAATGGAAACACCCCACATCATATCTAACGGTAGCCAGTAAAGACGCTCTAAAATCATTGATCTGCGTTCATCGATATTTTCTTTCTCGGCCTCTTTAACTCTATCCCAGCTATCAAGTGGAGTGTTCATCCCGAAACTTTTTATTCCAGAAGCAGAGGCGTACAACATTTTAAGTGGGCTTTCTGCGCCACTTTGAATAGTTGCTAAGTGTGTTTGCATTTTTAAATTAGCCGGAATTTCGTACATTCGTTGGTAAATAATTCGATAACCAACGTTACTGGCCATAGTAAAGCTAAAAGCAGATACCTCAAAAACAAATAGTGACATCGCTAACCAACCTGGCATTGCAGCTGGAGGGAAAACGATACCAACAATAAAGCTAATCACCATAAAAGATATAATCATCATGTTAGCAATAGGCTCAATATATTTTTCGTAGCGATATTTCCAAGGATGGATTTTTTTGAAAAGCTCGAAATCGAGTTTTTCCATTTTGCTCGATACAGATTGTGGCTGCCCAGCGCCTGACATTATGATTTGACGAAGCTGCTCTAATTTATCATACATAAAATGAAAACGTTTATCCTCGGCATAATCATTTGGATCAGTTTTTGCAAACGTTTCAAGTAGGCCTTCTTTAAAAGGCGTGGCAGGAATTTTTCCATTTGCATGGCCTTTTAAACTTTTCATAGCGGAAGTTATGGCAGATGAGATTTGAGTTATAATTTTATTTTTATCAAGTATACCTGTTGTCGGGTTATAAGCTGTTTGACCCATAACTTCTAAAGCAGGTAAATATTCATCAATCTTGATAGTGTAAGTACGTTCATGATCACCCAAACCGTCACCACCTTCATGAACTGTTTTTTCAACAGTACGGAAGAAAATTTCATTACGTAATAGTGGCCCTGCTTGGTAAGCCATGGCAATGGCTTGTGAAGCGTAAAACTCTTGAGCTGCAATTTGTTTAGCAAATTGCTGGTATTTATGAAAGGTACCTTTCGTTTCTAGGTCAAACACATTGAGACCCATCAAAGAGAAGATGTCCCAGAGAACACGGTTAACATTTTGATAGGTTTTTTTCGTTTTCCATTTTTCGTAATCAATATTGATAAAATTATCGTGAGTTTCATTTTTTGCTTGAGAGGACGCAGCGGAATAGTCTTGGCCTTGCATATAAGGTTGAAAAGTCTGCATCATCATCATCAGTTTTTGGTCAAAGTTTAATGGTTCAACTTTTATATGTTTTGCCGTCTTATTTGCAGGTGTCGCTATTGGATTAGGTGTAGGCATAACTTTGGTTTTGAAATTGATATTGATATAGGGATTACGATAAACATAGTTGTTATCTACTGGATTCGTAGGATGAGATTCCATATAATCTGCATTGCTCTGATTTAATCGTTGCTGGCTGGTATAAGGATAACGATGATAATATTTAAAAGCGAGATTATGGGCTTCTTCCCACATAATTTGCGTCAAAGTATCTAGTGAATCTTCTGCTTTCGCTCTTTTATAAAAGCTATTGGAAAGTTCAGTGTAAAAATCTTTTACCACTTTGGTAATTTCAGGATTTCCTTCAAGTGCGAAAACTAAACCTTCGTAACCCCCTTTACCTAAAGAGTATTGAACAAAGGCAATCAAGGATTCTGGAGTTCGCGGTAACATTCTTAAGGCCGGGATTTCATTTTTCGATTTTAAATAACTTTGAACATAAGCGGCTCTGGCTGCTTCTGTTTTGTCTACTACTTCAAAAAGACCAGCATATTTACTAATAATCTTAATTTTCTTTACTGCATCTTCATTAAGATATTTTGTTAAAATTGGTTCTAGTGTAGCGGTTAGAGAAGTGACATAACGATCCTTCCATTGTCCGACAATCAGCCAGATTTTATCGGTCAGTTTTTTATTTTCGTCTTCGGTCATGTCAGCATTTTGAATACGGTATCTTACTTGTGTTACCACCGCGGTAGAACGAGTGAGCCAAGCATATTCGACCATTTTGCGAGTAAGTTCTTTAGGCTCTAATTTATCCCCAACAAAGGCAGTATAAAATAGATTGACTGACTTTTCGTTTAACCAGTCAGCTTCTTCAACGGTCATAATTTCTTCACCAGTATACATTTGAGCGATAGATTTTTTTGTCCAAGGAACATCACCTTCGTATTTACCTTTGCCTAAAAAGTAATCTGAAACTGGTGCAAATGGCTGAATGGTTTTCTTTTCTCCAACTTCAGGGTAACCATAAATTAAAGTACGATAAATTTCAGCATACTCTTCAGCGTTACCAATTGTTAGCCTTTTGGATTTAGTCGAAATTGTGGCCATAACCACTTCTCTTAAAATAGGAGTATATATGTTGTAGTACTTATCTGATTGCATTAACTCTTTATAATATTCACCCGAAGTATATTTTCCATCGCTACCTGGTCTAAAAGTTAAAATCCCTTTGGCTTGATATTCATTGACGACTGGTTCGTTAGGTTGGGAATGAACACGATTAATACCCCATGTATTAATAAGTGTTTCGCGGACAGCATTGTACTTTAGAAGTCTTGCGTAATCGGTAGGCGTACTAGGGTTGTTAATGGCCAAATGTTCTAGCATTTGCCTTGATTCACCACCAAGATTAATTTCTACTGCGCTTTTTATCTTCTTAGGATCTAATCCAAGAGCAGTCACTTCGGTATCACTCATATGACTGGCAACAAAGTTAATTTTTGAAAGTAGAATCAGAGCGTATCTTTTATCCAGCAAAAGATTATAAGGGTCTAATTGTTTCCAATCATAGTTTGATGGAACATTCCAACCACCATTGATATTTTTTGAGTGAGCAACCATTGCAAATAATTTATTGACTGTGACTAATGCTTGTAGATAATCAGCTGTGAGCAGAAGAAGTTTTTGTCCTTCTTTTGTTAGCGGATCTACTTTTGAAGTATCGGCAAGAAGTTGTTTCTGAATACTTTTAAGCTTTGATAATACAAGAACAATTCTAGTGTTATCTTTAAATGTCGTTACCTTGAAGGCTGTCGGATAAGCATAAAGATCGAAAACTTTATTCCCATTTGTGTTTAACTCTTGGACGATAGATCGAACCGCTGCCATTTCAGATTCGATGGTGTCGGCTGAAGCGATGAATCGCCCCATCTTGGAGAAAAATCCTTCATCTTTTCCATTTAAGGAACAGGCGGAACTTAAAATTCCGAAGATAAGGGTAAAGACAAGGGCTCTTTTCGTTCGTTTCATTTTGATATCCATAATATTTTGTTCACTCTTTTTATTTTATGAATAGAATCTTCATTATGCTCTTAACGGTTTAAAGGGTTTGAATCTTTAAAGAAAAAGACTAGTTAACTTAGGATTAGCTGGAGGCCATTGGATCGATATTAAAAATGAAGGAACTCTAAAAAAATTACAGACTTAGTGGAGAATTCCCTGTTTCTTGTTACACTTCTTTAAACTTTCACACGATCGGCCCAGGAGCATTACGGTGAACTTGAAAAAGTTGATTATTTCAGGGCAAATTTCTATTTTATCAATGCCTTCAGTAGCCGGTTTAAATGTTCTCTATATAGGCGACTCTCATTCAGTGGGGCCTTTTGGTTGGAAATTAGATTCACTTTTAAGAACCCACCCAGAATCGAAGGTTGCGACCTACGCTAGTTGCGGTTCAATTGCCAATTGGTGGTGGAATAATACAGTTACTCCATGTGGGTACTACTTTAAAGGTCAAGATGCGTTGGTCATTAGTGGAACAAAGGGACCTACGCCTAATTTCCCTACATTGATGGCAGATATAAAACCAAATTATGTCATTGTCGAATTAGGTGCTAACTATGGGGGACTACCAAGTGACAACTTCGCCATTACCGATATGGCCAAAGTCGTTAAGGTGATTAAGGATAGTGGAGCGAAATGTTTTTGGATTACCAAGCCTGATTCAAGAAAAAATGCTAACGACATCCCTCGTATTTTGGATCTTACTTACAAAGCTGTTCATGATTACTGTCAAATCTTCGATAGCACTCAAGTCACAAAATATCCCGCAACAGGTGGGGATGGAATTCATTATTGGTTCCCAGCTGCCATACCAATTGCCGATGCTTGGGCCCAAGCAGCCTTTGATGATTTTAGCGAAATGGTTAAAGCAAACGATCAAATTTAGGTCCTAAGTGTTCAATTTAAAAGCAAAAATTTTCTAAAGATTTTTTTACTAAAGTACTGGCTTCATTTTCCGATAAATGTTCTATGAAAAAATTAGTCTTATTCGTTTTCGTTCTGAGTTTCTCTGTAGGTCATGCCTATGCCCAGGTTTGCAATCATTGGTGGGGTGGAATTTCAAATTATTCTACCAAATTAGAATCCATAGGCGCTGAAGGAAAAATTTATAATAAGGCCAAAAGGACTAATGGTGAAACCTACTTTAAGGGTGAATCGGTTAAACTTTATAGTGAAACCGAACTAGAAAATATTGATGAACTAATTGTAGGAAAATTTAATGTGCACTTTAGTAAGCTAGGAGATGAAGCTAATATTTCTCTCATCCCAACGGGACTTAATGGATCATATAGTACTAAGGGAATAAAGCTTGAAGGTGATTCATTTTTCATGAATACTTACAAAAATGCTGACGGGAAAGATGAATTATTTGTTGTTGGCGTTTCGATAGAAGAAAAATTGGGATATAAAGCCGGTGATGGTTATAAAATTGCTCGTTATCAATTTCTCATACTCTCAGAGAATAAGGCTCAAAAGATCATAGATGGAAGATCATTTTCGAATGAAAATCAACCAGTAATGGGAGCAAGAGATTTTCATTTGGGTCAAATCAGCCCCAAAATTGAGGTCGGAGGGAATGCTGTCCTCTTTCAATATAGTGGTGGTCGCGGAGAATATGAAAATTCCAGGGGTGGTGTCGTGAAAGAAATTCTTCCTCAATTTTTGCTTCTAGAATAATTAACAATTCTTTCACCCCTAAAAAACGACAAGCCTAGATTTTCCCCTGTTGCAGTCTCTAGACCTTCAATGAATTCACAAACGATTTTATTAATCCAAGAATTGAGTTAAATTAATTATTCTGAAGAAGAGTTTCCTGACTGAAACGATAGACTTCAGGTCATGCCTATGCCCAGGTTTGCAATCATTGGTGGGGTGGAATTTCAAATTATTCTACCAAATTAGAATCCATAGGCGCTGAAGGAAAAATTTATAATAAGGCCAAAAGGACTAATGGTGAAACCTACTTTAAGGGTGAATCGGTTAAACTTTATAGTGAAACCGAACTAGAAAATATTGATGAACTAATTGTAGGAAAATTTAATGTGCACTTTAGTAAGCTAGGAGATGAAGCTAATATTTCTCTCATCCCAACGGGACTTAATGGATCATATAGTACTAAGGGAATAAAGCTTGAAGGTGATTCATTTTTCATGAATACTTACAAAAATGCTGACGGGAAAGATGAATTATTTGTTGTTGGCGTTTCGATAGAAGAAAAATTGGGATATAAAGCCGGTGATGGTTATAAAATTGCTCGTTATCAATTTCTCATACTCTCAGAGAATAAGGCTCAAAAGATCATAGATGGAAGATCATTTTCGAATGAAAATCAACCAGTAATGGGAGCAAGAGATTTTCATTTGGGTCAAATCAGCCCCAAAATTGAGGTCGGAGGGAATGCTGTCCTCTTTCAATATAGTGGTGGTCGCGGAGAATATGAAAATTCCAGGGGTGGTGTCGTGAAAGAAATTCTTCCTCAATTTTTGCTTCTAGAATAATTAACAATTCTTTCACCCCTAAAAAACGACAAGCCTAGATTTTCCCCTGTTGCAGTCTCTAGACCTTCAATGAATTCACAAACGATTTTATTAATCCAAGAATTGAGTTAAATTAATTATTCTGAAGAAGAGTTTCCTGACTGAAACGATAGACTTCTTGATCCTTTGACGACTAAAAATCATTCATTTTGCTCTAAACCTTTAAAAGTATTTAGAAAATGCTAAGATTCTTTTATTGAATAATGGCAAAATTTTTTACTAATAAATAAGAAAAAAAGCCTAAAGTCTTTTTTTTAACCTCCGAAGAGTACACAGTAAATCTTAAGTTGTCTTGGAGGACACGTATGAACAGCAAAATTTTTATCGCTCTATCGACTCTAGCTCTATTTGGATGTGCTCAAAAAGCTATTCAACTTAAAGAAGTAACTCATAATGATCCACAAATTAGTTATGTTCCTTTCGACTATATCGGAGGAAATACAGATGGACGTATTCCTGCTCAAGCGGGTGGTACGGCACTAGTTAAATTTGTAGAAACACTAGGCCCGGATGCAACTGAAACAACACTTAAATGGGTAAACGGAGCTGGTAAAAAAAGTTTAGGTTTAACTAGAAACGTAGAGAAGCTATCAGATCTTTCTGCACCTCAAAGAATAAATGTATTAGCAAAATTTGCTGAGGAAGGCTCAGCTTTAAATGCTATGTTTTCAAATGTTCCAAATCTTGAGAAATCGGCTGAAAGCTTCATGGGTCAAACGAACTCATATGTTACAAAAGCAATGTTGAACAAAGATCTTAAAGGTATCCCTGGAAATCAATTAGAGCGGTCAGGTTTTGGTCCTTCAGTTGATGTTAATGCTTATTTTCTGAAACAATCTTCTCCAGCAGTTGGGAAAGAAGTATCTGCCTTTGCCAAAACACTTAAAAAGGCAGCTAAAAATCAACCAGCTTTAGATAACTTTGGACCAGCCATTATACAGGCTGATATGCAATTCGCAAAAACAGGTGAAAGAATGCTTTCAAGTACAGCTTGTAAAGATGGTGCATTTGCATTTTCTGAAAGTGTAGTTCCTGTAATTACTGAAGTAGTAACTGACATTGCTGATGATGCTGTTCGCGCCTTAGAAAAAAATGGTGGAAAGCCGTTAAGTGATGTTGAAGCAGGAGCAATCGCTATTAGAAGTCATAAAAAAGTAGTAACTGGCAGATCTTGTTTAGGATCATTCCAAGCTATTAAAGCTTTGTCAGGTAACGGAGCTTGCCCACTATTTGGTAACAAAATCATGCGCGGTGTTGCAAGTATTAAAGATCTTTCACTTCATTGTAAATAATTCATCAAATCAGCTTTTGTAGGTCATGCAATTTTTGCATGGCCTGCAAAGGTGTTATACTGTTCAAGTCAATTCCTTCCAATGATCTCTTCAATTCAGAATCTTCTTCAACTCTACTTTCATCTAACGAAAAACTAAGCTGATTAGAAAAATCCATGGCCGCTCTTACTTCTTCTTTATCTTCCAACTCTTTCAGAATTTGTGTCGAACGTTCCAGAACTAAACGTGGTAGGCCCGCTAATTTGGCAACGTAGATACCAAAACTTTGGGTAGCCCCTTGCTCTATCAAACGATAAAGAAATTGCACTTGCCCTCCTTTTTCAACGGTCTCTACCGTCAGGTTCTTGGCTTCAGGCAGTCCGTTTACCAGCTCGATTAATTCATGATAGTGAGTGGAGAAAAGGGTTAAACCTTTCGTTTGATTAACGAAATATTCAACTAATGCCCAGGCAATTGAAAGACCATCGTATGTCGAAGTACCTCGTCCTATTTCATCGATGATAATGAGAGATTGTGCAGTTGCGTGACGAAGAATTTCTGCTGTCTCAGTCATTTCCACCATGAAGGTTGATTGACCTCTGAGAATATCATCTGAGGCGCCTAGTCTAGAAAAGAGAGCATCACAGAGACTAAGCTCGGCTCTCTTGGCTGGAACAAAAGATCCGACCTGGGCCAAGAATTGGATAATGGCCATTTCTCTCATGACTGTTGTTTTTCCGGCCATGTTGGGGCCAGTGACGAGTCCAAAATATTTTTCGCTGGTTAACTTTAAATCATGGGTAACAAACTCATCTTTAATCATCGATTTAATTAAAGGATGCCAGGCTCCTAAAACCTTCAGTCTTTTGTCATGAGAGAATTCAGGTTTGACTAAATTTTCTTCTCTCGCCATGAAGGTAAAGGTTTGCTCAACATCGATGATGGCCAAAAAGTGAGTTAGGTCAATCAGCGCAGGACAGGTGGTTGCCACCAGATCAAGGACATTCTGAAAAATATCTCTCTCTAATCGCAGTAATTTATCTTGGGCCGTGATCACTTCTTTTTCGAACTCTAATAATTCTTTGGTGGTAAATCTTTCTGAGTTGACCAAAGTTTGACGGCGCTCAAATGACTTAGGAACTTTTGTTAAATGTGATTTAGACACTTCAATGAAGTAACCATTCACATTATTGAATTTAATTTTTAAGTTTCCGATACCCGATTTTTCACGGTAATTATTTTCCAGTTTGAGTAACTCATCGTTGGCTTTCACGGAAAGACGGCTCAAGCGATCGCGCTCTTTGCTCGCACCAACCATGATCAGGTTGCCTTTGTCCAGATGGGCGCCGATTTCTAAATTAATAGTTAAAATTATTTTCTCAGAGAGTTCAGTTAATAATTTTTCAGCAGAGGTCGTGAGCCAATGAAAATGATCTCTGATTTTTACATCTAAACCTTTCTTCAATTGAAAATAGGTTTTAATCGCTAGACTTAAATTTCCTAAATCTTGTGCATTAATTTTTTTAGTTGTCAGTTTCGCCATGATTCTTTCGATATCACGGATATTTTCTAATTGTTCACGGATAAAAGTTAAAGCTTCAGCAGATTGTAACAATTTCTCAATGGTCACTTGTCTCTTTTTAATCAGAGCAAGATCCATGGTCGGTTTTAAAAAGAGCTCTTTTAGTTTTCTTGCTCCCACGGCTGTTTTTGTGCGATCAAAAAAACCTAATAAAGAATCATTATAATTTTCTCTTCCTCTTGGAAGGATCTCTAAACTAGTTAGGGTGGAAAGTGTCGCTTGCATGACACCTTTCTTAGCCTCTAGACGGAAGGGTCTTATGTGATAAAGATTTTCTAAACTTTGAGTGGAGAAGACATAATATGAAAGCGCTCCCACCGGTGATAGAACTGCAGCATTTTCTTTTAAGATTTGGTCACGTTTAAAATGGGGAATCAGTTTCGTGATATAGAGTTCATTTTCTTTATGACTAAAATACTCTTTGGCCAAAGTGGTTTTTAAAATAGGGGATTTTTGTAAGTACTCTTTGAACTCATTGTATTGATCCCACTGTCCGTGATGCTGTAAAAATTCTCTGGGAGATAAGAGACTTAATTTTTCGATTAATTCTTTTTCGGTGCCACAAATATAGCCTGAGAAATCTCCCGTGGTAAAATCGAGAAAGACTAAAACGAACTGTGTTTTTTCTTTTTGACTTTTGTCGACATAAGCTGCTGCCATATATCGAGTTTCAGCTCCACCTGTTTTTTCAAGGTCGTACGGCATCCCTGGAGAAACTATTTGGGTCACTGCTCTTTTAACAATTCCTACTGCATCTTTAGGGTCTTCAATTTGTTCACAGATAACGACTTTCAGTCCTCTGGCCGTTATGCGATCAATATAGGCACTGGCTGCATGGTGGGGAATGCCGGCCATAGGAATGGGAAAGTCGCCTAATTTTCCACGATGAGTGAGTGTGATATTTAAAATTTGGGAAGCTAGTTTAGCATCATCAAAAAATAGTTCATAAAAATCTCCCATACGATAAACCACGATGGTATCCGGATAATCTTTTTTGATATCAAAATACTGGGTCATCATCGGCGTAAGTTTAACGTCGGCTTTAAGGATGTCTTGAATTGTGGTTGTCATGGTTCCAGACTAACATGCTCAGATAATTCCCGTCAAAGAATGCAGAGCCAGAATCGCCCTTTTCCTCTATAATAAAGCTCTATGATGGCAGGACGCTTTACAGTAATTTTATTTATTTTTACCTCATCCCTTATTGGCTTTATCATGCTGGTGAGAAACCTTGATTTAAAGCGGGAAGAGCAGAGTCACATTGAAGTGAAAAATCCCCAAGAGCAAAGCGATTTTGCCATGGTTCACTACTTTTTAGTCAAAGAAGAAAAGCCAGCTCTAAAGCTTACTGCTGATACTTTGCAATTAGTAAATAACGAGATGATGGATATGACTTCTCCTCGAGGAGAAGCTTTTTCTGAAGATCAAATTCCTATTTATTATCAATCGAAAATTGGAAAAATGAATAAACTGACTGAAGTCTTTCATCTTACTGAAGCTGTTAAGATGAATTACAAAACAATGGAACTCACTGGTCATAAAGCGAGTTACTTTAAAAAAGATGATCGCTTCGAAGCAACACAAAACGTGGTCTCTTCTCAGACTTCTGAGGTCAATGGCGATAAACTTACCATTTGGTCAGATCAAGCGGTGGCGTGGCCTAAAAAACAGTTCGCCCGCTATACCGGCAGAGTTCATGGACAAGTAGACAAGAAAAAGGCCTATGAGGAAGGAATCAGCTTCAGATCAAATATACTGGAAGCAGATATGGTTCAAAATCTGATAACCCTTCGAGAAGACGTATTCTTTAAAAAACAAGACTTTACCGCCACATCTTTGAGGGCTGAAGTTTTCTTAGAAAACTATAATAAAAAACTCAAGTATTACGTTCTTTATGACGATGTGAAACTGGAGCAAAAAGTTTTGAATAAAGACGGAAGCGTTCTTTTTCGAAAGGGCTTTTGTGAAAAACTAGAAGGGCAAATGCTGACAGAAACAGCAGTGCTCACTGGAGCTCCAAAGATCATCTCAGGTACGGATGTAGTCACTGGAAATAAGATTACTCTGCGTGAGAGAGCAAAATTGATTGAAGTCGAAGACAACAAATCTTCACTCATCATTCAAAAAGGTGTGAATTAGGTTATGGAAAACCAAGCGATCAGATTAGAAGCTAAAGATTTGAAAAAAACATACGGCAAGAGAACAGTCGTTAGTGGCGTGAACTTGCAAGTAGATCAAGGTGAAGTGGTAGGACTTTTAGGTCCCAATGGAGCAGGCAAAACAACTTCTTTTTATATGATGGTTGGTTTGGTTTCTGCAGATGAAGGAAAAATAACACTGATGGGAGAAGATGTGACATCAAACCCTATTCATAAAAGAGCCTTAAAGGGAATTGGGTATTTGCCCCAAGAAGCTTCTGTCTTTCGTGAAATAACAGTGGAAGCAAATATTTATTCAGTGCTTGAGTGTCGTCGAATGGGAACTGCCAAGCGACAAGAATTATTAGAAAAACTTTTGGCCGACTTTGGTTTAAGCCATATTAGAAAATCCAAAGGCAGAGAACTTTCAGGTGGAGAAAGAAGAAGAGTAGAGATTGCTCGATGTCTTGCCCTGGAACCAAAATTTGTTTTATTAGATGAACCTTTTGCTGGAGTTGACCCTTTAGCAGTGAGTGATATTCAGGGTGTGATTAAAAGTCTTAAGGCTCGCAACATTGGTGTATTAATTACCGACCACAATGTACGTGAAACTTTAGGAATTGTTGATCGAGCTTATATTATGAGTGCTGGAACACTTCTTGTGGCAGGAACGCCTGAAGAAATTGTGAAAGATGAAAAAGCTCGTAAGTTCTATTTAGGTGAAGAATTTAAAATGTAATTAGTTCATAAAAAAATTAGATTAAGGATGATGGCGAACTCTCTAATGGATTAGGGAATTTAAAAGAGGTTCTCATGGCCATTAAAATGAATCAGTCGTTGAAACAAACTCAAACACTGACCATGACTCCACAACTTCAACAAGCAATCAAGCTATTGACTTTGACTCACTTAGAGATGACGACCGTTATCTCACAAGAAATGGTCGAGAATCCAATGCTTGAAGAAATTGAAGATGCACCAGAAGAAGTGACTGCTGAAATAGAAGCTTCTACTGAAGCAACCGCCGATGATTTCAATTCTCCTGAGATGGTTGAAAATTCAAAAGATCAATTCGATTGGGATGCCTATGCAGACTCAATGAACAATAATTCATCTACGCCTCCTTCAATGGTAAGTACTGATCCAGATGATCAAATGAACTATGAAAATATGGTTACCTCTTCAGCTACCTTACCCGAACACTTAGAGTGGCAATTACGAATGGAAAACTTAACAGAGGAAGAGTGGAATCTTGCCCGTGAAATTATCCATAATTTAAATGAAGATGGTTTTCTAGAACTTCCCTTTGATGAAATTTTAGTGAAAAGTCCTCTGGAAAGAGAAGATGCTTTTGAAATTCTAAAGATGATACACCAATTAGATCCAGTTGGTTGTGGCTCTCGTAATATGGAAGAATGTTTAATGATCCAAGCGAGAAATTTGGAAGAAAGAGCCCCTCTGGTAGAACTTCTTATTTCAAATCATATGACGGATCTTCAGAAAAAAGATTATGCTAATATTACTAAGGTAACTGGTGTATCGAGAGAAAAAATAAAAGATGCTGAATTAATCATCGCAAGTTTCAACCCTAAACCAGGTCGTTTGATTGGTGGGGAAGAGACTCATTATGTGGTCCCAGATATATATGTGGTTCAAGTGGGAGATGAGTTTGTCGTACAACTCAATGATGAGGGAGTACCTAGACTTAAGATTTCGAATCTGTATAAATCGATGCTAAAAAAGGGGCAAGAAGGTGAAGCGCAAGAATTTGTGCAGGATAAACTTCGTGCAGCGATGTGGTTAATTAAGTCGATTGAGAATCGTCAGAAAACAATTGTAAAAGTTTCTGAAGCTCTGGTTCGCTATCAACCGGAATTCTTTAAAAAGGGACCTCAATTTCTTCGTCCAATGATTTTAAAAGATATTGCGATGGAAATTGGTATGCATGAGTCGACCGTTTCACGTGTAACGACAAATAAATATATGCATACTCCTATTGGAACTTTCGAACTTAAATATTTCTTTAATGCTGGTATCGGTGGAGACAAGGGTGGGATCGATATCGCCGGCGAAACGTTGAAGCTTAAAATTAAAGGACTAATTGAAAAAGAAAATGCTAAGAAGCCACTCTCGGATCAAAAAATTGTAGAGCTTCTTGCCAATGAAGACATTGTGGTCGCTCGTAGAACGGTTGCTAAGTACCGCGAAATGATGAACATTGCTTCTTCTTCGACACGTAAAAAAGAATAGTTCGGAGAGTATTCATTTTTGGAAAACTCCGGAGATCTTGCATTCTCAATAAGTTCTATTTCGGAAAATGAATCGAAGTTAAGGTAGAAAAGTACTTCACTTTAGTTTCATTTTGGCCCCAAGTTCTAATAAGTTATCAATAGTTCATGGAAGTAATCTATCAAACTCTTACGTTTTTTCAAAATGCTGGCATTAATTTGCGAGTGGAGTGAAAATAGTCTTAGGAGGAGAAGTAAAAATTTCGATAAGTCATTTACCAGAACTGTTTGTCACAAAAAAAAGCAAAAAGGAAAGACGTTATGAAAATCACAATCGCTTTCAAGCACCTAAACCACACTGAAGCTCTAGACAATCGTATTAAAGAAAAAACACAAAAATTACAAAAGTTTTTTAATGGAAGTTTTGAAGTCCAATGGACATGCTTTGTTAAAGACGGAGAACATATCGCTGATGTTAAGCTGATAGGATCAAATTTTGAATATTTTGCTTGCGCAAAATCGAATTCACTCTATAAAACAATTGATATGGCAGTCAACAAACTAGAAGCACAAGTTTCTAAGAAAAAATCAAAGTGGCGAGACCATATTCATCATGAAGCCGGACTCAAAGAAATTATTCGAAAGAGTGCCGCTTAAAAATAATAAACAATTCATTAAAATTAAAAAAAGGCTCCCATTGAGGGAGCCTTTTTAATGATGTCCATGATTACTTCTATATGGCCATGACGGATGATGGTCAGCGTGTCATCCTGAGTTTTCCTAAAGTTCAAGTTGAGCAATGATGTCTTGTCAAAAACAATTGCCTCCTTTAATCTAACCCTTCTTTAAACTGATCCACTCTCTCAAGGGGAATCCGGTGTAAATCCGGAACTGTCCCGCAACGGTAAATGCAATTTGCAAAGTCCGAATGCCTTGAAAGAGATTTACCCGCGGAGGTGCCTAATGTGGCTTTTAATAGCTAGTCTTTTCACTTTTTATTCCCATGCCCAAGTACAACTCGATGTTACAGCGCCACGAATGATGGAAGCTAGCTCAGTCAAAGTGATTGATCAGCAAAAACTTACGTCTCTTGGACAAAAAAATATTCTCGATGTTCTAAAGAATGAAGCGGGACTTGATGTGGCCAGAGAAGGTCTGGGTGGGCAAAGTTCGGTTTTTATAAGAGGTGGAGAGTCGTCTCATGTTTTAGTTTTGGTTGATGGACTTGAGGTTAATGATCCAACAAGTCCTACTCGTAGTTTTAATTTTAATCTGTTAGAGATTTCTGAAATTGAATCGATCGAGATTCTTAAGGGAGCTCGTTCTGTTCAATATGGTAGTGATGCAATTTCAGGTGTGATTAATATTGTGACCAAGAAAAATATTGCGATTGGTAGACATCTTTTAAGAGCAAGGCAAGAATTAGGAACTTTTTCCACCAGCAAGACCAATATGAGCTACAGAACACGCGTCAATGAACATTTTCAATATGGCCTTAAAGGACAATATTTTCAAACGTCAGGATATTCAGTGGCGAAATCACCAGGAAAAGGTGATCGAGATAGGCTTACTCGTGGTCGAGTTAATGTTGATACTAATATGAATATTGGTACCCATGAATTGTCACTTTTGGGAGAAGTGCAAAAGATAACACAGAATTTAGATGGGGGACCAAATCAAGATGACCCTAATGCAAATTTAACATCCTTCAATGGAAGATTGGCGGCGCTTTATCAAAGTTCATGGCTCAATGATCATCTGACACCAAAGATTGATTTCTCATATTCTCATTATCGTCGAAACTATTCTGATCCTTTTGATTCTGCCAATCCATTCCCTGGAGGTGACAGCACAACTCGTGGTGGACTAAAAAAAATAGATTACTCATTTGAATTTCGACCTTATTCTGCCTTTAAGATTTCCACAGGGGGAGAGTATCAAACTGAAAATATGTCGATTGAGTCTCCGGCTTCATCACAAGTTATGAAACCAACACTCAATCATTCCCATGGAGAGTTTGTTTATGGGCAATATAATTTTGCCGATGCAGATCTTCATTTCGGTGCCAGGACTGATAAAGGGAACTATTATAGTCATCAAGAAAACTATCGAGCTGCCATAAATTATAATGTGACACCATCTTTGAAGTTTCTAACCTCATACGGAACAGGTTTTAAAGCTCCGACATTGTATCAAGTTTATGCTCCCATCTATGGTAATCCTGAGGTTAAATCAGAAAGTTCCCGCTCCTATGATTTTGGAACAAAGTATCAGCTCAATAACTTTTTAAAGTTTGAATCATCGATCTTTTTTTCAGACTATAAAAATTTAATTCTTTTCAATTCTGCCAAGACAACTAGAAATTATGAAAATACCAAAAAGGCACATATTCAAGGTTTAGAAAATAGTATGGGATTCAACTTGCATCCATTTATACAAGTTGATCTGGCTTACACTTATATGGAAGCACGTGATGTCACGAGCGACACTCCATTACCTGCTCGCTCTAGACACAAAGGCGCTATTGATTGGCGTGCACAATGGATTGATGATTTTAAAACTAATTTATCACTATCGATGGTCGGAAAAAGAAGAAATTCATCTAGCACATCACAGGTCAATGCTGGCTACACACTTGTTGCCTGGAATGCAGACTACCAAATGATGACTAAGCTTAGTGTTGGCGCAAGAATCGAAAATTTATTGAATAAAGAGTATGTTGAACTTGCAGGCTACAATACGCAGAAAAGATCTTATTATTTGAGTATGACTTATTCTTTTGAATGATCTTTGGAAAGCTCACTTGCGCATGAACTACAATCGTGATCTTCCATCTCTTGGGTAATACTGTTTTCGTATTTGGTGAGCCTTTCATCTTCGATGCCTAAACTCATGGCCAGGGTGCGAGTTATGCTCGGGGCATCCACATAAACGTCTAGCCCCATTTGCTCCATCTTGCGGGCATAGTGGTAAGCCTGCTCTAT
The DNA here is from genome assembly GCA_049318265.1 of Bacteriovoracaceae bacterium. Lineage (GTDB taxonomy): Bacteria > Bdellovibrionota > Bacteriovoracia > Bacteriovoracales > Bacteriovoracaceae > JBEIOQ01. Next base: position 317,152 of record JBMOGR010000001.1, on the reverse strand, counting down.
TTCTTCTAATGGGCAGGTAAAGAGCTCTGTTTGCGTGGCAGTATCTCTAACTTTGACTATTGGACTCATATCCACTAAATATAGCAATCACATATGTTAAAGAACATCTTTTTTATAAGCGCTAACGAATTTCTCGCCCTCACAATAAAGGAAGCATTGAAAAAACAAGGCGTTGATTGCTACACCTTGACCTCAAGCAAAGACTGTTTCTATTTACTGGAAGATTTAAAACCGCAAATTATTTTCATGGATGCACCTCTTTATCTTACTGAAAGTGAGTCGTTATTTTTGGGCATGAAAGAAAGAAAAATTGAGATTCCTTTGATCCTTGCGGGAACAGAGGATGAAAAAGCAAAAGTGATGAATGGGGCCTTTCTTGGATTTCTGATCAAACCGCTTGCTCCCTTTAAGATTAAAGAAAATCTTGAAAAGTACTTTCTTCCTCAATAATTCTCAAAGTTGGACCTAGTAGTTGATTAAAAAGTTTAACTCTTCGTTTATGGAATTCAATGCCGCATCAGTTGGTTATATTAACTCTAAAATGCAGGCTTATGTCTCAGAACTTATAGGTTTTTCATACCTAGAGGTTTTGAAAATGCGCAACTGTTTTTCTTGCTCAAAAATAGGTAGTTGTACAAAATTTCAGTGCGTTTTAGAATAATAGGATGAAGAAAATAATTTTTATCCTTCCTTTTCTATTTTCAATAAATCAAAGCATAGCTTGTGAAGAGGTGAATCTCTTTGAAAGTAAACCCAGAGTAATGGAAACCAAGATCGTAAATCAAGGAGACATGAACACTTGTTATGCTCATACCTTGGCAGCACTTTATAGTATGGAGAAAGCAACTAATCTTTCTGAATCACTTCATACCGATTGGGTTGCCTTCAATCACAAGCAACGTTTTATTCATTGGAATCCAAGAAATTTAAACTATTCACTTCTTTCTTGGTCTTATTCCGATATTAAGAAAAATGGTGTTTGCTCTTATCAAGCAGTGGAAGAACAGTTGTCATTAGTAAAACAAGGTGTTCCGTACAGCAACGACCAATTAATGTTTTTACTTCATACTTTTTTTGTAAAAAAACGTTTGTATTTAGTGACTTTGAATAGTGCTTTTAAAAAAGTTTTAGATCATACCTATGATTCAGTCATGAAAAAATCAAAACAATTTGAAGTACCTTGGAAGAAAGAAGATATTGAAAAAATTCTTCGTCCTATTAAAAATCATGTGGCAACAAAAAGTTTTTTTGAATATTTAGGGGATGATATTTTTAGCGTTTGCCGCAATATGAGTCATCAAATTGATGACAAATTGGTGAGTATTGGAAGAGCCTTTGAAAGCAACAATGATGTTAAGGCCCGAATTGAAATGGCCTTAAGTGAGGATAAAGTTGTGGCCATCGGTTACTGCTCAAGAAAAGTGGTCAAAGATCCTACAACCGAAGATATGAGTTCTTTTCCAAGAGTAACTCGCTCAATGAGTACAAAATGTGGAGCTCACTATTCACTCTTAGTAGGAAGCCGAAAAAGTGCTGAATCATGCCAACTGCTTTTAAGAAATTCTTACGGACAAGGCTATTGGGGGCATCCAGGGATGGAATATTACTGTCAGGATAAAGTTACTGGAGTCCGACGAAATTGCTCTAAGGAGGAAAACAACCCTAATATGAAGGTTTTAGGGGGTTGGGTTGAGTCTAAGAAGATATCAGCCAATGCTTATGAAGTTTCCTATTTTGAGTAATCTTTAATCAGAGTCTTACCTATTTTCAGGGTCTCTCCCATTCTTCAGGCGTTTTGCTAGAATAGAGCAATTTTCGTTTGAAGGAATTTCATGGCCAGGCAATTTTCTCTCTTCATATACCTCATTTTATCGACTCTGATAGCAAGCTCAGCTGTGGCCGCAGATAAGTATAAAATTAAGTATGTAGCGACTATTATCTATACTGAACCTGATGGTACAAAGTTTGTTTTACCTGAAGCTAAAGGTAAAATCTGGATGCGTAAAACGAATGGCGCCTGCATAGTAAGAGTAGGTGGCTGGGAATCTGATATTGAACATGTTTGTCGATTAAAAAATGGGGAGAAAGGTTTAGCTCCAACACAAGTTGAGTTTTCAGACAATACACTGGTAACTATGTTATTAGAATCTTTAAAATTTTTACTTGAAAACAAATATGGATACGCCCTTAAGATTTTTACCAAGTCAAACGTTTATATCAATGACCAACTGATCGAGACCAGACCTATAAATCAAAGCACTGTGGGCTCATTCTTTTTGAATTTCAACGAACCAAATCGTATCACTCTAGAACAGTTAGATTTTAAAAATAAAATTAAGGTTGAATTAAGATTCAATTCACTCAGAAGAACTTTAAAAAAACGTTTCGACTAAAATATTATTGATCTTTCTTGGTCCTACGCTAGTTAGTTTTTTCACAATTTATGGTAAACTAAAGAAAACTAGATCATTTCAGGTGTAGTGTACTTTTAAAGGAAAAATGAAAGGGAAAGATTTCTGGATTGTCTTGTTAGGTATTCCACTGACTTTAGCTATTTTTCTTTTGATTATTTACTATCGCTCTGGAGCTTTTAGTAAAAACTAGTTAATGAAAATTCTTTTCTTCTCTGATTGAGACACAAAAAAAGAACTAATTTTCTTATCCTGAAAACTAATCAATAAATCGACTAACCCTTGATAATGAGAGTTTAGCCAGCGAGCTTGAAAGGAATTTTTGCATTCCAGTATTAAAATTTTATCAACAATAACGATTGGAAGGACTGATCCAAACCATTGTTTGTAAACTTGTTCGCCAATAATATCTAATAATTGATCACTAACTTTTTCCCAAACACAAGATGCTTTTAGAACAGGATTATCTAAAGAACGAGAACGTTCAAGTGACGACATCATTTGATTCGAAAGAGTGGCTTCAAGTGATTTTTGAACATTGATTTTCACACCAGTTAATTTTCTGGATTTTGCCATATTGCTAGGACCTTAATTTATGTAGATAAAGAAAGATGGACTTTATGAAAAATTACATCTTTTGCCAATGAATTTAAGCTTCAAATTAAATTTTTGTATCGAGCAATAATTTACCAGGATCGTGGGGAGCTAGAAGAAAAGAAGTTAGTTTCAGAGAGTGAAAAATGAAATCTGGAATACGGATGCGATAAAAAATCCCGCTTTCATGATGAACAGTATTAAGAATATTGGTATTTCCCATAATCTTTGAATGACTCTCACCATCTTCATAAGGAATAAATAAGTCGTAGTGTGTCTGCTTATCGAGAAAATAATTGATAATGAATGATCTAAGGTCAGTCATATTTTCAGGATTCAAGGAAGATACCATCATAGAGCCAGGATAATTTTTTAACATGATTTTTTCTTTAAATTGATCATGCAATAAATCTTTTTTATTAAAAATAATAAGTTTATCTTTTTCTTCTAATTTCAATTCTTTTAGCACTTCCATGGTCACGCTGAGCTGCTTCTCATAGTAAGGATCTGAAGCGTCGCAAACAATAAGAAGTAAATCCGCTTCAATGGCCGACTCAAGGGTTGTGCGAAAACCTGAAATAAGAGTGTTGGGCAAATTTGAAATAAAACCCACTGTGTCGATCAAAATCATAGGGGGTTTTGTATCGGGATTGAGCATCCGGTAAGTCGCATCAAGCGTTGCAAAAAGTTTATTTTCCTCTAATACGTTGACTCGGCAAAGTCGGTTCATTAAGGAAGATTTACCAGCGTTGGTATAACCTACAAGAGCTGCTGTAATGGCCTTATTTTGGCGGCGTTTACTTTGTTCCTTTCTGGAAATTTCAACGTCTTCTAATTGTTTTTTGTAAAATTCAATACGTTCGCGAATAATACGGCGATCAAGCTCAAGCTGCTGCTCTCCTTCACCACCTCTTACTGAAGCTCCCCCAGCAGCGCCACCGCCCCCTTTCTGACGAGAAAAATGCGACCACATTGAAGAGAGTCTTGGAAGTAAATACTGCAAACGAGAAATTTCAATTTGTAACTTGGCTTCTTTAGTATGAGCGTGCTTGGCAAAAATTTCTAAAATGACTGTCACTCTATCGACTACTTCCATTTTAGTGATTTCTTTAATGTTTCTTACTTGGCTGGCCGTTAGTTCAAAATCAAAAACTAAAAGATTTGATCCTTCAGCTTGTGCCGCTTCAGCAATTTCTTTCACTTTTCCAGCGCCAATAAAAGTACCTGATTCAATGCTTTTCTTGTTTTGAATATGTTGTGAAGCAAATTTAATTCCTAGAGTACGAAGAAGTTCACGTAACTCTATTAATGACCGATTTGTATCAATTTCTGTTTTGTGACCATCTAACGAGTCACAGACAACACTCACAAGCGTTGCTTGACCGTCTACGGGAATTCTAAATTCATCAATTGTTAACATAGGAGGGCTAGCTTATCACGATGTTATCAAGGAGGCGAGTTTGTCTGAGCCTAAATGCACCTAAAATAACAATACCTTTGCGTTCTTGGCTTAAAAACAAATCCTTTGTACTTCTCACTTCAAAATAATCCCAGCGCTTATCCTGTAGAGTTTGGTCAATCATGCTTTGAATTTTAGCCTGAGGCATGTTTTCTTTTATAGCGCGAGCCACTTCTTGCAAACGTTTTGGAAGGATTAAACCAGTCGTTCTCTCTTCTTGAGTTAAATATTGATTCCGTGAAGAAAGCGCTAGACCATCAGTATCACGAATAATAGGTAAGCCAGTAATGTTATAGGGGAGTTCTAAATCTCTGACCATTTTTTTGATAAGAAAAAGTTGTTGAAAATCTTTTTCGCCCATAAAAGTTTCTTCAGGCTTAACTAATTGTAGTAATCGATACATAACAGTCGTTACACCATCGAAGTGACCAGGCCGAATTTTTCCACAGAGAATGTTGGCTAAAGGACCAGTTCCAACAACGGTGGAAAAGCCCTCTGGGTAAATTTCTTCATTAGAAGCTGGGGTGAAAAGGTAAACTGTATTTTTGATTTTAAATTCTTCAATTTTGCTTTCAATTTTCTTGATATCTTCTGCTATAGTTCGCGGGTATTTGGCAAAATCTTCATTGGGCCCAAACTGCATTGGATTAACAAAAATAGAAAGAAAGGTATTTTCTTTTTCTTTGAGAGAGCGCTCTAGTAAGGAAATATGGCCACGGTGAAGATTTCCCATGGTTGGGACAAAACCCACTGTTCCTTGAATTTGATTTCTTATTTTCTTAAGATCTTCTGTTGTTTTAATTACTTCTAGCATGTGTACCACTCAAAAATTTTATCGGCTAAATCAGATTTGGAAAAAGATCCAGTGCTTTGAATTTTTCCTTCTTCAATGAAGAAATATTGATTGTCCTCAGTTCCAAAACCCTTGGCTGCTATCCCTGAATAGCTCGTGTTGACGGGATTTCCTATCAGGAGATCAACTTTTTTCCTCTCATACTTTTCTTTAAATGTTTCAGAGGTTGTTGATGTCTCAGCAGCAAAACCAATAATTTTTTGGTGCTTTCGAAGCTTTAATGTTTCAGCCAGAATGTCTACTGATGGACGAATCGGAAGACTTTCTTTGAGGTTTGATTTTTTTATTTTTTCATCAGCGAGATTAAATTCAAAATCCCCAACAGCAGCAGAAGAAACGTATAAATCGCAAGTGGGAAATTCATTTTTGACGGCTTCTTCCATCTCTTTTGCGGTTACCACACGAACTAATTTAAAATTTTTTAAAGTGGTTAAATCATCAAGTTTTGTCACTGCATTTTGTCCGGCAATAACGACCACTTTATAATTCTCACTTAAAAACTTTCTAGCTAAGTGAAAACCTGTAATGCCACTTGAGCCGTTGGTCATGAAACGAATCGGATCCAGAGGGGCAATGGTCGCTCCGGTGGTAATAAGAACGGTTTTATTCTGAGCTGGCTTCGTACTTTTGATGTCATAAGTGTTAAGGATAGTTTCTACCGAATGTAATTTTCCAACACCAATTTCTCCGCAGGCGAGAATTCCTTCCTGAGTTGAGGCTAAAAAAAGATTGGGTAAGCGGCTCAAGTTCCTTAAATGATCTTGGGTAAAAGGATGATTTAACATTTCTGTATTCATTGCTGGATAGATAGCAATGGGCTTATTGCCGATGGATAAAAAAACGGAAGTTAAAAGATCTGTTGCTTCACCTGAAGAAAGTTTTTTTAACATGTTGGCGCTAGCGGGAGCGACGACGAGTCGATCACACCAGCGGGCCAATTCAATATGGAGAACTTGTCCAGAGCTTCTTTCTTGGTATTGACTTAAATTAAAATCATCATTTGGAAGATAAACTGATTCGACACCTAAGTAGCGAAAAAGTTCAGGTCGAATAAATTTCAAAGCACCTTTACTCAAGATGACTTTGACAATGTCACCCTTTTTTACCATTTCGCGGGCAAGATCATAACTTTTATAACAAGCAATTGAGCCAGTTACGGCCAACAAAACTTTCATGTTTTATCTCCTGAAATTTTTGATAATTGGTAAAGAGCATCGTGTATAAAATATGGATTTAAGGTAATACTTGTTATTCCTAATTTCACTAATCTTTCTTTGATCAAAGTTCCTGTTCCGCCAGTAATTACAAAATGACTTCCAATGAATTGTTTTTTTATCTGTTCAAGAAGTCCATCTAGATAAACTTGTGCAGCCAAAAAAATAGCTTCTTGTGTGCTATGAGGAAGCTCCAAATGATCCCAAGGAATTTCTTTTGCATCAAGTACTGGTAAATGAGCACCTATACCATAAGACTTTAGATATGTTGTAATTCCTGGAAAGATATAGCCACCGTTAAAACCGGTTTCCGAAATGTTGTCGACAGTAATAAATGTTCCTGCATCGATCAGAATCGTATTTTGTTTTTTAAAGTTTTGAAAGATAGAATATGCTTGAACTAAGCGATCATCACCCAGAGATTCTTGATAATGAATGGGCATATCCCCAATGCGATTTTGTTTTCGACATTTTTTTACAGTAATAGTTTTTGCAAGTTTAAAAACTTTTTCAGTCAATTCGGAATTTTTGCCTACATGGGAAACAACAAATGTCCAATCTTTCCATTCTTGATAGGGATATCTGGCTAAAAAAGTCATTGGATCCAACAAAGCAACACGAATTCCATCTTGATAGATTCCAAGATGAGGATGACTATTGCCATTGTCAAAGGTGACGATTGTTTTAGGCATGATTATCTTGTAAGTATTTTTGAATTAAGTTCTTTTTTGTTTCGAATAAGTTGGCTACTGGTTCACAAAATTTAGGAATTTTATTTTTACCTAACCTTAATAGATCATTGATGACTAAAACTTGTCCATCAACTGATTTACCAGATCCAATACCAATAGTTGGAATAGAAAGTAATTCAGTTATGTTGCTTGCGGCACTTGCTTCTACACATTCAAGCACTAAAGAAAAACAGCCAGCCTGTTCAAGTTCAAGGGCTTCAGCTACTAATTTTTCTTTTTCTTCCTGAGTTTTTCCATAAATAAAGTAACCACCAGCTTGTCCAACAGATTGAGGTTTTAAACCGATATGCCCCATAACAGGAATTCCAGTTTGAGTAAGACGCTCTATTAGTTTTAATTGATAAGGAAATGCACCCTCGAGTTTGATCGCATCTGCTGATGTTTCTTTGTAAAGCTTAGTCGCTAATTGTATCCCTTGAGTAATGGTTGAGTAGGTTCCAAAAGGTAAATCAGCTACCACAAACTTATCGGGAGCTCCTCGCTTAACGGCCTTGGTAAAAATAATCATTTCGGTTAAACCAACCGGAATGGTGGAGTCATAGCCTAATACAACATTTCCTAAACTATCCCCAACTAACAACAAATCAATCTCTGTTTCATTAAATATTTGTGCTGTTTGGAAATCATAACATGTGAGCATTTGTAAATTGCGCATATTGATTGATTTTTTAAAATCACGGATATTTTTTGTGTTCATTTTCATAGGTATAAATCTTTTAACTTTTCATAAGTTTGTTGAAGTTCTTGTTGATCCCAGAAGTCTTCGACTTCTTTTTTTAGGCTTTGATGAGAGAATTGATCCATTTCATTTTCAAAAGTTCCATCATCTATATCGTTTAGTAACAGGTTAAATACTTTTTTTAATTCTGGGCTTAAAAGTTTTTTTCCTTTTTGGCTACCCATAAGGGCATTTGGACTAATAAGAGAGAAAAAAGCTTTCGGTCCTCTTTCTACCATCGCATCCATAATCAATTTACTCTCATGCCAACACTCAAGATACGCCAATTCAGCATTGACTCCATTTTTTCGAAGTTGATTATAAGCTTCAAGGATGGCGTAAGGGTAAAGGCCGCATAAAAGGGCTTGCTCAGAGAAGAGGTCCGCTTTGCATTCTTCACTAAATTGAGCAGGAAATGGTCCGACTTTAATTCCCAATGCCCTTGCTAATGACATCAACCACTCTTGATCTTTTGTTGGATTTGTTGAGTGTTCAACGGAAAAAACACCAGAAAGTTTTTTTCCCGTTTCATAAAAAAATCTCATCTCGCTGGCGATTGATTTTGGTGCTAAAAGTAGATGAGTGAGTTCAGGATATTTAACTTTTAGTTTATACTTAGCTAGTGAATATCCGTGAGCATAAATCATACGAGCATGGTTTAATTGCTTCATCGGTAAATGACTTAAAGCTTCTCCATGTTCATGATCTGGAATTAAAAGTGCAAATGAATGGCAGCTTGAAATACTTTGATCGCTCCAGGGTAGTGCAAGAAAGCCGAGTTTTTGAGCTTGAGCAAAACTTTTACTTTGTGGACGTAAATAAATAACAACATCCCAACCAGAATCTCGTAAATTTAAGGCCCAAGCTTTAGCTTGATTTCCGAAGCCAATAATGGCCAGTTTTTTTTCTTCACTCATAGTCAAATTGCTATCATGACAAAGGCGTTCCAGCAATGATACTCTTCCAAGTCTATGAGTGAATCACTGTTAGTTTTTTGTCCGCAATGTAAGAAAAAATTTGCTTATTATTCCTCTGTATTTAGACCATTTTGTTGTGAACGATGTAAGATGGTGGATTTAGGTCACTGGCTCAGTGAAAGTTACTCTGTAGCTGGGGAAAAATTAAAACCTGAAGAGTTTGCTGCTCTGTATGATGATCAAGAAGAAAGTTCAACTGAACATATTTTAACCGACGAGTTTGACCGTGAAACAGATGACTACTAAAAGAAAAATTTCTGAAAACGAATTGGAAGATTATCTTTCCTTTGCCACTTTAATTGCTTTAGAAGCTGGAGAAATTTTACTTTCTTTTGAAAAGAAAATTGGAAAGCTTTTAGTACACCATAAAAAGGCCCAAGGTGTCGCTTCCACTGCTGATTTAAAAAGTGAAGCCCATATCATCAAAAGAATTAAAAAAGTTTTTAAAGGTCACCATATTCTGGCGGAAGAAGACAGTTATAAAAAAGGTCAGTACAGTTATCAAACTTTTATTGAACAAGAATTTACTTGGGTGATTGATCCTCTTGATGGAACTAATAATTTTTTAAATGGATTTAATTACTACGGTATTTGTATTGCTCTTGCACATTATGGTGTCCCTGTGGTTGGTGTTGTTTTTAGACCTTCTACTGGCGAACTTTTTTACACTCGAAGAGGAAAAGGGGCTTGGCTTTTAAAGCCTGAACTCAAGAAACCAAAGAACCTTTTTGTCGAGAAAAACGCAAAAATGCTGAAGGAATCAATTGTCTCAACTGGCTTTGCTACGGAAAAAGGGGAAAAAATTTCTGAAGAGTTCCTGCCTTTTAAAAATATTTTAACCCATTCTCGTGCGGTTCGACGCATGGGAAGTGCTGCTTTAGATATGTGTTATGTCGCCCAAGGTATTTTTGATGGTTATTGGGAAAGACACTTGGCCCCATGGGATGTTGCTGCCAGTGGGATTATTTGTATTGAAGCGGGTGTGAAGGTTTCTGACTTTAATGGTCGGAATTTTACACCTTTTGATCGGACCATCTTAGTCGCGAGAGAACCTCTCTATCACGAGATCAAGAAATTCATTGCGAAAGCCTAGGTCCCCTCTATAATTAGAATGGAGTGTTAGCACTCTTAAGCGTCCAGTATATATTTCCATGGAGGGAAGTTTGGAAGCCATTCTTCAGTATATTGATAATTTTACTCCTGAAGTTTTGATTATAGAAACAGCATTGCTTTTTATCATTGCTGCTATTTTTGTCATTACTTGGATTTTTAATCGTAAAAAATATCACAACTACGAACACCAAATACCAGCTGGTGTTTTAAAAAGTTATCTTGATTCTATTATCCAAAATTCAGTTTCTCTTAAGTCGTCACTTTTCAGAGGTGGTGGTTTAGATAGTATTGATCCAGCTCAGTTGGCTCAAGTCTATCCAGTTGATAAAATGAAGGGTGGAGAGTCTGTTTCAGTGGCGGCATCAAGCACTGTTGATAATGAGGCCTTGAATAAATTGAAGCGTGAACTAGAGCTCAAGTCTCGTGAAGCGAAAGATCTTCAAGGACAAGTGGAAGATGAGCAAGCGGAAAACGTTACGCTCAACGCTCGTATTAAAGAATTAGAAGAAGCTTTAAAAAATGCTGGCACCGGTTCTGCTACTCCCGCAGCTTCTAGTGGTGACGATGAGGCCCTCAAAAAAGAATTAGAAAAAGTTTCAAAAGATAGAGATGAGCTTAAAAACCGCTTAAAAGAATATGAGATCATTGAAGATGACTTAGCTAATTTGAAGCGCCTACAGCAAGAAAATGATCAATTGAAAAAAGCTCTTGGAGCAGGTGGAGCCGCTCCCCAAGCTGCAGCTCCAGCTGCTGCTCCCAAACCGGCGACTACTCCAGCTGCTATTGCAGCTGAAGAAGGAGCACCGGCAAACAGTGAAGAAAATAAGAGTCCTGAAGATTTACTTTCAGAATTTGAAAAGATGTTAGGATAAGAATGAAACTCTCTTCTCTAGCGCTATTTATTTTTTTCTGCCATTTTTCTACGACAGCATTTGCCGCATCTGCGACAACTGCTTTAGCTGAAGCTCAAGACGAGAAAGTTGAACAAAATATTCTTACTGCTTTTAAAGTCGCACCTGTCGCAAAAACTGACGTCGAGAAGTTAAAAAAAATGGTGCTTACTCACGAAAATAAGGCAGTATCGGCTTTGATAAAAGTGATGAAAGATGGTTCCTATCCTGAGCAGAGTCGTTGGTTAGCAACTTTTCTTTTAGGACGTACGATGGGCGATAAATCCGCACCTTTTATTGCAAAATTTGTGGCCCATCCACATTGGATGATGAGATTGGCTGCACTTAAAACACTGCTACTTTTAAAGCAGAAAAATTATGCTCGCCATTATGCTCAGGCTTTGCATGACCAATCATTATTGGTCCGATATCAAGCCTTAGAAAATGTTGATAAACTTAAAATGAAAGAGCTTGGTCCTCAGGTCTGGAAGATGCTTTATAACAAAGACAATTATTCTGGAAAAGATGGTAAATTGAAACGAGCTTCAATTATGAAGAACGTCATTCGTACCCTTGGAGATATTGAATTTAAAGAGGCTGAAAAGCCAATGCAAGTGATGCTAAAAAATAAAAACTATTCTGACCTTCATGAAGATATTCGTTATTCTTTGGCCAGATTGAAATAATTAGAAATTTTTGAGCTGTTCTTTTTCGCGTGCTTTATCGATTTCTTTTAGCTTGTTATCGATGGAGATCAATCTTTCTATACGATAAATGAGTGTCTTCTCTTGTATACCATCACTTGGGATTTCCTTCCAACCTTGAAGAAAATCTTGTTCCACTAACTGCCGTTTATATAAAGTAACCTTTGCTACTTCACGGCCATTTCTAAAACCTTTCACAACGTTCACAAGAATTTTAAATTTCGCCGCTTTTACTGAATCGGAGCTACCAAATGAGTCAGCAAAATTGAGTTCAATGGTGTTATCTATCCAGCGTGTTTTAATAACTCCGGCTTCTTGATTTTGGGAAGCGATGTCATATTTTTTCATGACTTGAATGACAGCCTGCCAAGACTGATTGAAGTCTGCCCGATATACTTGAGAGGGCATTTCCATTTCTTCCGTAACATGCTTAAAGTTTTGATATGAAGAGCAAGAGAGGGCGCACATCACAAGTAGCCCTAAGGCCAATTGTTTCAGTTTGTGGGATGCGCACTTTATGTTATACATGAGTTATATTATGACTCTCTTTTAATTAAAAGACAAAGGTGAAAGCCCATGAGTTCTGCCACTTTATTTAAGAATGTTCTTCTCAAGGAAGCGCGTGCTATTGAAAGGACCGCTAGCTTTGTACAAGATGTCGAAGTTAATGGCATGATGACAATTTTTGAATTATTGAGAGCTAGCGGTGGAAACCTAATCACTACAGGTGTAGGAAAGTCTGGAATTATCGCAAAAAAAATATCTTCAACTATGAGTTCCTTAGGCTTACCCTCTTTTTATCTTCATCCAACTGAAGCCTTACACGGAGATTTAGGAAAAGTAGGAGTGAAAGATGCGTTTATCTTAATTTCTAAATCCGGTACGACAGAAGAAATAATCAAACTCTTACCCTATCTACCTCTAAAAAAAGAAATGATTATAGGCTTATTGGGTAATGTCGAAAGTTCCTTGGCCTCAAAATGTGGAGTAGTATTTAATTGCTCTGTCAGTGAAGAAGCCTGTTTAAACAATCAAGCTCCCACCACGTCTACCACAGTCGCTTTGGCCGTAGGTGATGCTTTGGCAGTGCTCTTTGAGGACATGATTGGACTGTCAAAAGAAGGCTTTGCTCAATACCACCCTGGAGGATTATTAGGAAAATCGCTTTCTCTAAAAGTAAGTGACTTAATGATAAAAAAAGGGGATTGCGCCCATGTTGGCCCTAAAGAAACTATGGAAGATGTCATTCTTTCAATGACAAAATATCCTTCAGGGATGTGCGCCGTGGTTGATGATAAAATCTTGAGAGGGATTATTGTCGAAGGTGATATTCGTAGAACGCTTTCGAGTAAAGCGACTGGTCTTAAGACCCTTGCCAATGAAATGATGAACCAAAATCCGCTCAGTATTTCTTCCTATAAACTTGCTTATGAAGCGCTTGAAATGATGGAAAAAAGAGAAAAACCAGTGACTGTCCTTCCTGTCATCGATGGCAATGAATTTTTAGGTGTAATTCGAATTCACGATTTATTAAGAGAAGGTTTCTCTAAAAAATAAGTGAACAGAAAAAAGACTAGCGATAGCAAAGCGACCACTTCAAAACCGTAGCGTAAATATAATGTCTTTTTATACACAGGAACTTTTAGCTGGTGATCGAGAACCACTTTTTCATAAATTGGCAGCCTATTCGACTCAGAACCATCGGGATAAATGACAGAAGTAATCCCTGTATTTGTAGAACGAACAATCGGTAACCCAAATTCCAGTGCACGCCACTTCGCTAAAAATAAATGTTGTTCAATTTCAGCGGTTTTTCCATACCAAGAATCATTTGTTAAATTAATGAGAAAGTGAACGGGTTTTTCATTTGAAAGAATCATAGAGCGAATGAAAGAAGGAAAAAGAACCTCATAACAAATAGGAGTTATAAAATTGATTCCTGGTTTTAGTTCGAATTTCGTCTCTTCTTTTCCTTCGGCAAAATAGGTAATGTTATTGATTACTTTTGCGAGTATCGATTTAAAAGGGCCAACGGGAAGAGTTTCACCAAAGGGAATGAGTAGGTGCTTGTGGTAAACATCTTTCAGTTTAGATTGAGCGTTAAAAAAGAAGCTTGAATTATACTCTTGTTCGTAAAAGTCAGTGGCACTTGGGTTTTCCTGTTTTAAGTCATAACCTCCCACCAAGATAGAGGCTTTTTTAACTGATTGAATTTTTTGAAATAAATCTGGGACGTAACGAGCGTCTTTTTTTACTCGCGGTGAATAGATAGAGTAGGGATAAGAAGTTTCAGGAAAAACAATGAGATCAGGTTCAAAACCATTTTCAGTAATGGCGAGATTATGGAGTGATTGCAAGACATTACTAACTGAACCAATCTCGCCTTTTTCCGATTCAATTTTAAGAAAATTGCCAACGTTTGGTTGCACTACACGAAGTGCTATGGTGTTGTGATCTTCTTTAAAAGGTTGAAGTGGAAATAATAAATTGATAAGAAGAAAAATGGCCAGAAATCCAACTAATAACCATTCTTTTTCTGAAGTATTAAAATAGTGGATGAGAGTAAAGACTAAGAGGTAACTCATAAAAGAAAAAAGAGGCACGCCACCAATAGGAGCAAGGCCTAAGAATGGTGTTAATTGCAGCCAGTTATGTCCTAAATGACCAGGAAATTGCTGAGGCACAAAATATTCGAGGAATGAAAAAAGAAAAGCTAATGAAATTATCTTTGTCCCAGATGGTAATTTGTTTTTTAGAGTTTGAAACCAGGCTTTCTCTTTAATCAGAGCCTCTAATAGGAGAAAGACCCAGTATTGTGGAAAGGCTATAAGGAAGAATAAAAGATTTAAAAAAATGGCGACAACGTAAGGAAGATCACCAAACTCAACAAGAGTTTGAGTGATCCAGTAATAACCAGTAAGTGTAAAACTTAAGCTCAAGATTAAAAGGTGCAAGGCTTTGGCTTTTAAATTCGGACTTTTTTGCCAGCTAAAGTAGAGTAAGCCAAAACTTAAAGTGGGAAGAAGAAAAATTCCTTTCCCTAAGAAGTTAGGAAAGCCAAAAGCATAAAGAATACCTGCGAGCAGTGAAAAAAGAAATGGCACAATCATAGGTTGATTGTGCCATTTCTATTATCTTTCGTGAATGACTATTTTGTTTGTGCCACTGCTCTGGTCTTAGAAAATTTGCTACTTGTGAAAGTATCAGCAACTTCTAAAGCGCGACCTGCATCCAGACGACCTTCTGAAACACATTTTCCTATTAATCCTTTCTCTTTTTTCGAAGAAGCTACCACAATGGTTTTTATTTCATTGGCAGTAAGCTCAGGGAACTGAGATTTTAAAAGAGCTGCAACACCCGTTACAAAGGCAGTTGCTTGTGAAGTTCCTGTCATGAACCCTACACCCGAAGTTGGGATGGCAGAGCGAATTCTATATCCAGGAGCAGCCACGTCTACCGATTTCTTTCCCCAATTTGAAGAAGAAATAGTTTCGTTGTTTTCATCATGAGCACCTACGGTAACGATGTTCGATAAGCCGTAGCTTGCCGGGTAGTATGCATTTTTTTTGTCATCGATATCAGACTTCTCGTTTCCAGCAGCAGCTACAACGATAATTCCTTTTTGTTCAGCACGTTTTAAAATGCGAAGCTCTTCCACTGCCGGCTCAGGTCCTCCGCCAGAGTAATTGATGATGTCGACGTTTTGGTCGACAGCGTACTCAAGGGCTTTGATGGTAGCATTTAAGTTTTCCTGACCTGAAGCTTGAGGATTGTAATATTTTAGTGCCACGATTTTTACATCGGGGAAAATACTTTTGATAATTCCCGAGACGTGAGTTCCATGTCCATGAGCATCGCTGGGAGTATTGGTCGGAACTTTTGTAGAAAAATCCATCCCATAGTTTGAGGCAGATCCTTTACCACCGATGGTGTAAATGTTTTGTTGTAAAAATGGATGTGAGTAATCGATACCTGTATCGATTACAGCGACCACGATCTCTTTGTTCTTTTTGAATTTGAACCAAGATTCTTTTAAGTTAATAGAAGCATTTTTTTGTTCAGGATCTATTCCCCAGCTAGCATACTTTGATTGTAGCTCACCTTCAGGAAAGAAACTCTTAGCGACAACTACCACTGGCGCACTAGGCTTGACCAGAACCGGAGCAGGCTTTACAACTTCTGCCGCAAATGCGTGCGTGTAAAGCGCGGATACGATGAGGAATGACGACAACTTGTGCTTCATGAAGGACCCTCTTTTACTCTAACTAGCTTTTACATTCTTAAGGTTTAGAACCAAACTCAGAATTAACTAAAGCAAGTCATCTGCCAAAGTCTAGCATGGGGGTTTAAGCACTTAGAAGCGAGTGTGGAAAACTTATAGACAAGAGAAGAGGCAATTGCTCATTTATTAGACAAAGTTAGCTTTTGAGGAAAATCCTAATCTCCAAATTTTAGACAGTTTTGAAGTGGGATATGAGGGCTTTTAAAGCCAGTTTCGCTATCTCACTGATTTCTTAGTGGAAGAGGATAGTGAGACTAACATTCTGAGTTTTAAAATCGGAAGATGCTACAAAACGGCCTTTCTTATGAAAAATACTTCGAGTGTACTGTCGTTCCTTTTCGGTTAAGTAATGGCTCCAAATGACTCAACGAAAGGTGCGAAGAATTTCAAAATAGTGCTTTTTATCACCTTTTTAGCGTTGCCGCCATGCATCTTCTGATTGAAATAACGTACTAATCCCAAATTTACTCATGGCCAGCGTTTTGTAATGAAAGAAGGTGAGGTTATTTCTTAAGGAGGAATAAAAGTGAGAACAGGAGTTTTATTTATTGTTATGGTGATGAATTCAGCTTGTGGAAGTGAGTTGATGAAAAAAAGAAAAGGGCCTGTTGGTCATCCATTTTCCCTACAGGCCCAATTAAGTCATTATGAAGCAGAAACTTTAGCCGTTCTTAAAATCGATTAGCACCAACTACAAATTTTTGTTGCTCACGTTCTCTTTCTTCTGCGTGCACAATGCAGAGATCTGTCCAAGGTTGATTCTCTAAGCGTTTTGCTGAAATCTCCTCTGCACAGTCATCACAAACACCATAGTGACCGTCTTCAATTCTTTCTAAAGCCATGTCGATAAGACGAATTTTCTCCATCTCACGATCACGGATGTTGAAAGAGACTTGTTGATTTATCACACTTGTCGCCAAGTCTGCTTCGTCAGACAAATCATCTGTAGAAGTGTGAAGGTCCTCAGTACTTCTAAGGATCCCGCCATTAAGAATGGCCGCTTTCATCTTCAAAAGTTTACTCTTGAAGTATTCGAGTTTTGTCTTATCCATAAGTTCCTCCAGAAAGCCTTAATCTTCAATTTAGATTGAAGAATTGTTACCCTAACATTGTACCAGTAAATGAGTTATCTAAAACAAAAAGCACTCTCTAGGCAAAATTGTCGTGTTTTCAAGTGTTTTACTCAGGAAAAAAAGCCCCTGTCATTGACCGAAAAACCTTAACTTACTAAAATTTGACTACTATAATTGTAAGCTCCTTAAAAAAACTTCATTTAAGTAAGAGGCTGACATGAGTACTGAATTAATAGATAAATTAAAATTGATCAGAGAAAGTACAGATGAAGTAGAGCTGTTTAAGCTGTGTCAGAGCCATGAGCCTGCCATAGCTCTGGAGATTGCTCGTTCATTAAATAGTCCGGTAAGAGTGTTGGATCTTTTAACAAGGCACACTTCTATTGTGGTAAGGCATGCAGTGGCCTTAAATCCGAACACTGGTTTAGAAACACTTAAACGTTTGTCCAATGACAAAGATCAACTTGTCCGTGATTACGCAAGCCGCGGACTTAAAAAAAGACAGTTAGACAATCCCCCTGTGTAAGATCTATAGGGACTGGCAAAACTGCTCGAGTATTTAAGTGGACTAGCGTAGCCTAAAGGTGAACTATAAAAGCTAGGTTTTAATGAAGTATCAGCTCCGTATTTTTATTCACTGTTGTCTACTATCCCTCATCATGGTGGGTTGTGGCGCAAAAGATGAAGAGCCCATCAAGACTAGTGGGAACTTGATTATAGGCCAGGAAACTGACGATTTAAAAGATCAAACTCCTATTTGTTACGACACAAATAAAAATTGTCCTTCTTACGTTGCCAAAATTGTCAGTATGAAAAATGGGGCAACAACTCATTGTACAGGAATTCTAGTCAATTCTAATACCATGATGACTTCAGCAACTTGTCTTCCACCAGCTCTTCGTGCTGCGGGTAAAGACTGTTCAAAAGCGATCCATATCTTTTTTCCTGAAACAAAAAATTTCAAAGCAGCTCGATACTACTGTCAATCAATTGTGAATGTATCTGCTTTGGATGACAATAAAGATCCAAGTCAGTGGCAAAACAATATGGCTTTAATTAGGATTTCTGACTCTGTGAGTAGGGATGCCATTAGACCTGTTAACGCAGGTATGCCTTCCAGTGATGTTGATGGGGCAGGAAAAGAATTTGCGAAAGTTTATGACCTTTGGAAAGTATCGACAGAAATCGAAAATGGAACAACTAGTTTCATCAAGCACTTTACTTGTAATGTGATCAAAGAATCTTACGCTAACCCTTTTAATGATCATCAATACTCAGCCAATTCAGCGATTGGAAATTGTTTTTATAGAGATGCTTCAGATGATACTTCAAAAGAAGAGACTTCTATCTATGACGGTTCTGAAGGTGGACTTGTTTTATTAAATGGTAAATTTACTGGGATGTTAGGGCAGTTATCTATTACTAAAGAAGCTTTCGCTGCACTTCAAGACCAAGGTATTGTCCATCCAGGAATAGCTAGAAGACCAATGAATTTTGCGACCAATATGTCTTGTATTGGAGAGTTTTGGAATGGTGTCGTGCCGTCGGAATGTCAAAGTGACCTTTCAGATGAGCAGCTCATTGCCAAAAGAAAAGCCATTGCCACTTCAAACGAAGCTAGTGGATTAGATGAAGCAAAAAGCAAAATTCGCGTTTTGACTCAATTAGATTCAGGTAGCCATTTGCGGTGGGAAACTCAGTTTTCATCTGTCAAAAACCAGCAAATGACAACAAAACATATCCCGCTTTGTTTTTATAAAACGGATCAATGGCTCAAAAAAGAGTTTCATCGCTTTATCCTCGGTTACAAAACTAAAGAAGATACAGAAATGAGCATAGCTGCATATACTATCGACATTAAACTTGATGGCCTTTTAAAACCTCGTGCTCAATATAAGACTCAAGGGACTATTAAGTATGCTATGACTATTCGACCTCGTGATATTAGCAAAAACAAAGCTTCTGAGGTCAATGTGAAAGGATCTTTCCAGGGAGCAGACTTCTCTGACCCATATCCAGCAATTCCTATCTGCCCTTAACCAAATAGTGCTATAATTAAGACCATGAAGTACTGTGGTTTTAATCAGCACGAAATTGAAAAAATTGAGGCCATACTCTCACCATTAGGTGTGGTTTATGAAATCTCTCCTTATCAAGCCGCAATTGAAGCTGTAAATTCTTCCATGAAATACGATTTACGTCATCTTCATGGTGCTTCAGTCGACAACTCACTTTTACAAATTGAAATCAATGATTTGCAGTTAAATAAAATTCCACCAGAATACGTAAAGCCACTGGAAGATTTGAGAATATTCTTGAATGTCGGTATTGAAGAAGGAGTGGTTGGAACAGATCAGACCGATTCACTGCCTGGTACTTTGTTATCTTTACAAAGAAATGGTTTTCAAAAAAACTTAGCTGTCGTTATTTATGTTACTTTTGGTCTCAGTTTTCTCATCACGGCCTTAGTTTTTCTCTTTGAGTTTCTGCGACAGAAATAGGGCTATTGTTTTAAATCTCTCCAACTTTTTCCTTCTCTCGATTTCCTATTTTTTTGAAGTTCTACAACTGCTGAAGAGTGAGCTTCATAGGTGGCAGAAAAAGTGTGAGTACCGTCGTTGTTGCTGACAAAGTATAGATAGTCAGAAACCACAGGATTTAACACTGCTTTCATGGCATCAAGGCCAGGATTAGAGATCGGACCAGCTGGTAATGCCTCGACCGTATATGTGTTATAGGGTGACTTAGTCATGAGGTCAGATTTTTTTATATTTCCTGTGAATGTTTCATAAATTCCGTAAATGGTCGTAGGGTCAGATTGAAGTCGCATTTTCTTCTTTAAGCGGTTATGAAAAACACCTGCAATAATTGGTCGCTCTTTCCTTGCTCCCGTTTCTTTTTCAACAATAGAGGCGAGGATGACGACTTCATGTGGAGATAAAAGAGTGTTCTCGAATTGAAGTTGTGCTGTCTTCTTTTTAAATTCATGAACAAATGTTTTGATAATGGTTTTAGTCTCTACATCAGGTGAAAAACGATATGTTTCTGGATAAAGATATCCTTCCACTGTTCCAGCAGGAACTTCAAGTTCACTCATAAATTCTGTGTTTCGAGCAAGATTCATAAATTCATCATAGGTTGTTAGCTTTTGTTGCTCTAAAATTTTAGCCACTTCATACATGTTTTTGCCTTCAGGAATAGTGACCAATATAGACATGGGAATGCCTGAAATAAAAATGTTGAAGATATCGGCCATGGTGGCGCCGGAAGGGATTTCATAGGTTCCAGACTTGTAACTATTCAGAGTCTTTTTGTAACGATTGTAATAGTGATAAATTCGAGCATTGGCGATTAAGTTTTCTTTCGCTAATCGATAGTTTATTTGACCGAAGGATTCACCTTGGGAAATTTTAAATAGTTTCGCTTCACCTTCATAATGTGTGTTCCAAATTCTATAAATGTGAAAGGAAGCGAGACTTAAGCCTAAAACAATACCGGCAAACATCCCTATAAGGGCTTTAATAATTAAACTTTTATTCATTCCTCTATTATAGGTGAGCGAAGAAAATCTTCAAGAATAATAGCTGCCGATAGGGCGTCGATTTGGTTGTAATCAACCTTGAAATTATAGCGTGGAGAAGCTTTCATTCTTTCTTCAGCCTCAAAAGTCGATAGAGTTTCATCTTGCAAATAGACTGGTAGGGACAAAGTTTGTTTTAACAGAGGAGCAAAGGCAAGTACGGTTTTTGTCCAAGTCGATTCTTTGCCGTCAGTAAAACGAGGGATTCCTAAAACAAACATGGTCACCATTTCCTCATCCACAACTTTTTTCATTTCTCGCATTAGTTGTACGTTAGACTCAAACTTTATCTTTGAATGAGGCATAGGATAGGGGTCACGCCCAGGCGTATAGAGGGATAACCCTGTAAACTTGGTCCCATAATCGAGAGCGAGAATGGTTTGCTGGAGGAATTTTTGATAGTTACGATATTGTTTCAATGACACAGGGGGGTTTTAGTAAGGAACCTGTACAAAATCAATCTCTTTTTATCGACTTCTTCCTTGACTTTAAAGTCAGGCAAGCTAGTATGGATTTGTATTCAAAACTAACTCAATATTAAGCAATAATAACAACTAAATCCGCTTTAAGTACCACCTAAGAATCAAACGGATTTTCCCCCAAAATTTCAAGAATTGAAATCCCAAAGGAGCAAGCTTTCATGAACCTAACGGAACTGAGAGAAAAGAACATTAAAGAACTAACTGAAATGGCCACTGAGGCAGGAATTGAAAATGCCGCCGGTTTGAAAAAACACGAAATCATTTTCGCCCTTCTCACTAAGCATTCTAAAAATGATGAAGCCATTTATGGTGACGGTGTTTTAGAAACTCTTCCTGATGGATTCGGCTTTTTGCGCTCGCCTGGTTACAACTACCTTCCGGGAGCCGATGATATTTACGTAAGCCCAAGCCAAATTCGCCGCTTTGGACTTCGTACTGGTGATACTGTGAAAGGACAGATTCGCCCACCTAAAGAAGGTGAACGTTATTTCGCTCTTCTTAAAGTAGATACTATTAACTTTAAAGATCCTGACGCTCATAAAATGACAGTTCTCTTCGATAACTTAACGCCAGTTTATCCATCGAAGAAAATGAATCTAGAATATAAACCAACAAATTATGCTACTCGAATTATTGATTTGTTCGTACCACAAGGCTTTGGCCAACGTTGCTTAATCGTAGCTCCGCCAAAAGCTGGTAAAACAGTCTTGATGCAAGATATTGCCAATGCCATTACTCACAATCATCCAGAAGCACGCTTGATTGTACTTCTGATCGACGAACGTCCAGAAGAAGTTACAGATATGAAGAGAAACGTAAATGCAGAAGTTGTTTCTTCAACCTTCGATGAACCAGCCACTCGACACGTACAGGTAGCCGAAATGGTTATTGAAAAAGCCAAGAGACTTGTAGAAGCGGGACTTGATGTAATCATTCTTCTCGATTCAATCACTCGTTTGGCTCGTGCATACAATACAGTCGTTCCACCGTCTGGAAAAATTCTTTCGGGTGGTGTGGATTCAAATGCACTTCATAAACCAAAAAGATTCTTTGGTGCCGCTAGAAATATTGAGCATGGTGGTTCCTTAACAATCATCGCAACTTCATTAATTGATACTGGTTCAAGAATGGATGAAGTTATTTTTGAAGAATTCAAAGGTACAGGTAACTCTGAAATTCAGCTTGATAGAAAACTAATGGAAAAAAGAATTTTCCCATGTCTTGATATCAATAAGTCAGCTACTCGTAAGGAAGAGCTTCTTATCGATCCAGCTAACTTAACTCGTCTTTATGTTCTAAGAAGAGTGTTACACCCAATGAATCCTATCGATTCAATGGAATTTGTACTGAATAAAGTGAATCAGACTAAAACGAACGCTGAATTTATGAGTTCAATGAACGGATAATGCATGTTTAATTTGATACAAAAAATCCTCCTTTTAGTCGCTAAACAGTACACCTCCATTGGTGGACAAGCGGTCATTGAGGGGGTGATGATGAGATCTCCCAATGCCTTTGTGGTCGCAGTGAGAAAGCCTGATGGCAGTATCTTACTTCGTCGTGATCAGTGGTATGGCCTTTCAAAAAAACTGAATATTTTTAAGAAGCCCTTTGTACGAGGGGTTTTAGTTTTAATTGAATCAATGGCCAACGGAATTGTTTCATTAAATTATTCTGCCAACATTGCACAAGCTGCGGAAGATGAGAAAAAAGGAAAGTCAGTCGAGAGAAAAAAAGAAAAAGTCGATGCCGCTACTTTTTTAACCATCGCCACTTCTTTTGTTTTCGGTATTGCTCTTTTTGTTTTTCTTCCCCATGGAATCACGGCTTGGATTTCTTCATTAAAAGGTCAAGGATTTGAACTTAATGGGTTTAAATTTCATTTTATCGATGGCGTCATAAAGGCTTCTATATTTATTCTCTATATTTGGTTGATTGGCTTTTTACCTGATATCAAAAGAGTTTTCCAATATCATGGAGCTGAACATAAATCGATTGCGACCTTTGAAGCAGGGGAAAAGCTGATCGTTGAAAATGCTCGTAAGTACACAACATTGCACCCTCGTTGTGGTACTTCATTTATTTTCTTTTTACTCTTTATATCGATCATTCTTTTTTCAGTCATTTTTGCTCTCATCCCTGTGGGTGTTGGCCAACCACCAATTATCAAGCATGCAATGGCGATGGGCTTAAAAGTGCTTTTTACAATTCCGATTGCAGGAATCTCTTATGAGATCATTCGTTTTGCTGGAAAACATGCAGGTAATGCTGTTTGCAAAGGAATTAGCTATCCAGGAATGATGTTGCAAAAACTAACGACAAAAGAGCCTGACGATAAACAACTTGAAGTGGCGCTTGCTAGTATTAAAGCCGTTCTTTTTTTGGAAGATAAATTCGACTTGAATCAAGCCAAAGAAAAGGTTTTGAAAGTGGAAGAAGTTGAAATTAAAAATTTAGCGGAAATTGAAGATACAAATTCGGGACTGACCGATTTTTTAGAAGCTTAAAAATATATATGTTTGATAAATTAGAAGCAGTCGTAAAACGTTTTGAAGTTCTGACCGATCGTCTTGGCGATCCGGATCTTTACGATCGCCCTAAAGATCTTCAGGAATTAAACAAAGAGCGTTCTCACTTAGAGCCCTTGGTAAATACTTTTAAAATATATAGAAAACTAAAAGAAGATATTGAAGGCTCTAAAGAAATTTTAAAAAATGAATCTGATCCCGATATGCGTGAAATGGCCAAGGAAGAACTAGCCGAGAAAGAAAGACTCATTCCTGATCTAGAACAAGAGATGAAACTTCTTCTTCTTCCTAAGGATCCACTTGATGATCGAAACGTGATGATCGAAATCCGTGCTGGTGCTGGTGGAGATGAAGCCAGTATTTTCGTACGGGATGTCTACGATATGTATCAAAACTACTTTAAAACGGTGGGATTTCGCTCTGAAATGGTTTCACTTTCACAGGGTGATGAAGGCATCAAAGAAATAATCTTTGCAGTGACTGGCGATAAAGTTTACTCCAAGATGAAATATGAGTCTGGAGTTCATAGAGTTCAACGTGTTCCTAAAACTGAAACACAAGGTCGTGTCCATACTTCAACCATTACAGTGGCGGTTCTGCCAGAAGCTGATGAAGTGGAGTTTGAGTTAGATTTAAATGAAGTGCGAATTGATGTTTATCGTTCAGGTGGTTCAGGTGGACAGTCTGTTAACACCACTGACTCTGCTGTCCGAGTAACACACTTGCCAACCAGTACAGTCGTTGCCATTCAAGATGAGAAATCTCAGCTTAAAAATAAAGAGAAGGCGCTAAAGATTTTAAGAAATCGTATTTACGATAAAATGGTTCAAGAACAACACAATAAAGAAGCTGCAGAAAGAAAAGGGTTGATCGGTACTGGAGATCGCTCTGAAAGAATTCGTACCTACAATTATCCCCAAGGTCGATGCTCTGATCATCGAATTAATCTTACCCTTTATTCTCTGGATCGGATTATTGCTGGTGAATTAGCGCCAGTAGTAGATGCATTGATTGCCTATAATCAAGCTGAGCTACTTAAAGGGACTGAAGAGTAATGCTCCGTTGGGAGACAGAGCTTAAGCTATTTTGGGAAAAACATCTTTTCCAATTAGAAAAAAGTTACCCGGGAATTAATTTCGAAAGATTGATTCAAGTCGTGAAAGATCTTTTCCCTCTTCAATTTCAATCTCATTTACTTCCTTTAAATCCACTTTATCAACAATGGCTCGAAGCAGTTCCCCTAGAATATATGACTGGTGAAAAATATTTTTACCGTAGTGTTTTTACAGTGAACGAAAAAGTTTTAATTCCTCGTTCAGAAACTGAAATCTTAGTGGACATGGCCAGTCAATTTTTGAAAAAAAATCCTGAAAAGAAAAAAATCATTGATATTGGAACTGGTTCAGGAGCGATCATTCTCAGTTTATTAATGGATCAAATGCATCCATTAGAAGCCTACGCTACAGATCTATCCTGTGCAGCTCTTGAAGTGGCGAGAACCAATTATCAACGCCATCTTTACCAAATTCATGCCAAGAGCAGTTTGAAGTTTCTTTATGCCGATCGACTATTTGGGATTCAAGATCAATTTGATTTAATCGTAACGAATCCTCCCTATATTCATGCTGAAAAAGACCGTCAAAAAGTGCATCAGCAAACATATCAGTATGAACCTCATTCTGCATTATATATTCCTGATTCAGAATATGAGAGTTGGTTTAAGATTTTTCTACTTCAGATTCAAAGTGCATTAAGACCTGGCGGACTTTGCTTGATGGAAGGTCATGAGGATCACCTAGAGAATCTTCAGAGCTTAGCTTTGACCATGGGCTTTGGAACAGTTAATATCGTTAAAGACTACGCCCAAAATAATCGATTTTTAGAAATAAAAAATTAAGGTGGAAATGCCATGGATAAATTAATCATTCAAGGATCTGTAAAACTAAGTGGAACAGTAGAGACTTCAGCCTCGAAGAACGCCACTCTTCCTATACTTACAGCCTGTCTTTTAAATGATGAAAAAGTGACATTAACCAAGTTGCCAAAACTTCGTGATGTGGCAACAACCTTTAAGTTACTGGAGATGATGGGGGCGGGAATCGAGAAGTCTGATGATGATGCTACAATTGATTGTCGAAACTTAACCAGTACGGAAGCTAGTTATGAACTGGTCAAAACCATGCGTGCTTCGATCTTAGTACTAGGACCACTTCTTGCTCGTTATAAGAAAGCCATTGTTTCACTTCCTGGTGGTTGTGCCATTGGAGCGAGACCTATAGATATCCATCTTTCGGGTTTGGAAAAGATGGGAGCAAAAATCGAACTTAAAAATGGAAATGTTGAAGCGACGTCAGAGGGTTTAAAAGGGGCGCATATTGTTCTCTCTTTTCCATCGGTGGGAGCGACTGAAAATATCATGATGGCTGCTTCATTAGCTGATGGAACAACTGTTATTGAGAATGCTGCCCGTGAACCTGAAATTGATGATCTGGCTAATTTCATCAATGCTATGGGTGGAAAGGTTAAGGGTATTGGAAGTTCTCGTTTAGAGGTTGAAGGCGTTAAGAAACTTAAAAGTTGTACCTACCAAATTATTGGTGATCGTATCGAAGCGGCGACTTACGTTATCGCGGGCATTATGACTAATTCAGAAATTGAAGTGACCAATATTAAACCTAATTATCTGACGTCTGTCTTAGATACTCTTGATCAAATGGGGGCAAAACTTGAAAGACTGCCTAATTCCATTAAGGTCAAAAAACATAATGGCTTAAAAGGGGCAAAAATTGAAACGGCTCCTTACCCAGGTTTTCCAACGGATGTTCAGGCTCAAATGATGAGTCTGATGTTAATGGCAGATGGAGCTTCATTTATCTCAGAAACAATTTTTGAAAATCGTTTTATGCACGTTCCAGAGCTTATTCGTATGGGGGCTCAAATAACCTTGAAAGGTAATAGCGCATTCATTGAAGGTGGATCTGAACTTACTGGAGCAAAAGTGATGTGTACCGACTTGAGAGCTTCCGCCGCTCTCGTTTTGGCTGCCCTTGTTGCCAAAGGTGAGTCTGTTGTTCAAAGAGTATACCACTTGGACCGCGGTTATGAAAAATTAGACCAAAAGTTTTCTGCTTTAGGAGTTAACATAAAACGCGTGAATGATGGGACTTAGTAGATCTTTTTTAGTTCTAAAAAATGTTGTTCTTCAACTTGTCCACCCATCGAACACATAATGTTGTGTTGATTGATTTCGTAGTAAACGGCTTCACCCGTTTTTCCATCGACATATTCAAGATAACAGTCAGGAAAGCCAAGTAGGTGACCTGTTTCATGGATAACGGTTTGAGGATTAAAATTTAGATCATTGGTCGAAATAAATAAGCTTCTGAAATTGAGTACGTGAGCGATGGTATTTTCCTTGATGTTAACGCTACCAAGTCTACTATCTGGCGTGTGATAAAACAAAACCTGCAAAGCAAATTCATCTTTAAATTTCCAGGCATTCTCAACAGTACTTTTGTAAACAGAGGCTACATCGGCTTTGCTGGGCTTACTT
Source organism: Bacteriovoracaceae bacterium (assembly GCA_049318265.1). GTDB lineage: Bacteria > Bdellovibrionota > Bacteriovoracia > Bacteriovoracales > Bacteriovoracaceae > JBEIOQ01. The sequence continues at coordinate 289,969 of JBMOGR010000001.1, read as the reverse complement.
AGACCCAAAGAGAAGATCTTGTTATCAGGCCAATTTATAAAATCCATTTTCTGTTGAATTTTAAAAAATGATTTGTAATTATCTTCTGACCTTGTGAGATATTTGTAGTAAATGGCAAACATTCGTCCATCGAGGGTAGGATCGTTCATCTCTTGATTACAAGTATCGATAGAGTAGCCATTATTTAAACACATAGAAAAAATAGCCGTTTTTGATTTGTTCTTAAAGTCCTCATCTTGTGTGTTGAAATTTAATAATTTTTTGTCGATGTCAGCAAAGTTTTTAAAAAAGGCATAACCTCTAACATCTTTTTTCTGAAACTTTTTCCAGTAAGCAATTTGGGGAGCGATTAATTGTTGCCATCGAACGGCCATTTGATTGCCGATACTGATGACGTTTGCCCAATAGTTTAAAAGTGCTGGCTCAAAGGTAATGACTTTTGGAAAAGAAGCTTTTCCCAGATAGATAGCCTGAAGTTCTGCGGGCATATCTTTTTTTATTGCATTGACTGATTTTAAGACCAGGCCTGGAGAGTAAGTGAAAGCATTTTTGAGGCCGTAACTATTTGAAGGTTCAGGTAGAAAAATCCCCTGAGAAAGTGCATATGTTTTAAAATTTTGATGAATACTGTAGATGTCTTGTATTTGATTAATGGCAAAATCTTCGGCTGTTCGAGGATTGGTAATTCTTGAGTTGCCCATGGACCTAAAAGCGTCTGCTTCCATTATTAGGCCTGAACGTTGGAATTTATTTCGTGAAATACCGAGGAGAAAAGCCGGAGTGTCGTTACCACAGGCAGATAAAATAAGTAGTATCGGAAATAAGCAGAAAATAGATTTCATCATGGAGGGTATAAATCCCATGGATCTGGGTTTGCTTCAAGAGAGCTTGTAGATATTCCCTAGTTATTTGACCTATTTTGGGGAAATTCTTGTTTATTTTTAGGCTTGGCCCTAAGATTCTTAGTAGATAGGAGAAATTTGATGAAAGATTGCTTATTTTGCAGAATATTTAGGGGGGAAATCCCTTCGTCTAAAGTCTATGAAAGCCCCAAGGTGATGGCCTTTAAAGATCTCCACCCCCTGGCTCCTGTCCATGTTCTTTTTATTCATCAGGAGCACTCTCATAATGTAAATGAGTTAACTACAAAGCCTGAATGTCTTCAGGATTTATTTTCAGCGATTGCTGACTATACTCAAAAAGAAAAATTAGATGAGAGCGGATTTAGAATTGTCACAAACGTCGGTCCCCATGGTGGACAGACCATTTTTCATACCCATTTTCATGTCTTGGGCGGGACACAGCTCAAGGGCTTTGGTGCCTAAAGACTTTTGATAAGAGTCGAAAGGATGGCTTCTTGCAATTGATTAAATTCAAAAGTTTTCACCATAATCATCACGGGGCTTTTTTCGATATGGCAAAGAAGAAGTAAATCACCCTTGTCAGCGAAGTACTCCGCAACTTGGAAGCGACCTTCAAATTTATTTTCATAGTGTTTAAATAATTCAACTTCAGGGCCCTTGGCTGCTTCAATGTTGGCACGATTTGTAGCTTCTAATTTAGAAAGTACTAATTTGTGTTTTTCTGTTTCAGACTCTTTCTCATGTACATCATGAAAAAGAATTTTGACCTCAGGGGAGCCAAGGTTACTTCTAAGTAAAAACCAAACTTCATGAAAAAATGCATAACGATCTTTCATCCAAAGATTTTTTAAATGGGTAGAAAGTGGAAAAATTTCTCTAAGGGTGTTGATATTATTTTTCATCAAAACTCTCATCATGACTTCTTTTGAAAGTTTCCATGAAGCAGGGACTTCTAGCGTTTTAAAAACATCTTCATTGATTTGGTAGAGATTAGCTTTCACCAAGGGAAAGTATTTTGTATAGGGGGCAAGTACCGCCATGACATCTTGATTTTCTAATTCTTCAGGATAAAAAAGGATCTGGAGATTTTCATCCCCAATATCAGCGATATCGATCGTTTTATCTTCTGAGCGATCTTCTTTAAGGTTAACTGTTTTCACCATCACTTGATGGGCGGATTTAAGGAAGCCAAGGGTGAATTGCATAAAACCTACTAAATCATTAAGGTAAAATGGGAGTGTATCAAGATTCATTTTAAGTTACAATAATCAGATGCAGCGTTTCCTTCCGATTGGCATTTTTCTCTTCATTTTCCTCCAATCCTGCCCAATTTGGGCCCAGGACGAGAGGTTTTTTCGTCAAATTTTCACTGGAGAGTTGGGAAAAGAGCAAGCAAAACTAAGAAAAGATTATAAATGGGTTGCTGAGTCTCCTGAACATAAACTTGATTTAGACGGCGATGGGGTCGCTGAAAGTCTCAAAGTTTTAAAAAGAGATGGCGAAAATTGGTTAGAACTTTCAGGAAAATTGGGGCAGCCATTTTATTCAGTGAAAATAGAGGCAAAGGGAAAAGACAGTTCTCTTTTTCGTATAAATCTTGTGAGTCTTTCTTCCACAGTGAAAGTTTTGCTTTTAAGTTTTTATGAAGGCTTTACTCATTATAAACAATTTAATGGCACTGCTCGCTTGTTCTTACTTAGTTTTGAAGACAATAAACTAGAACAAATTAGTTTTAGTACGGGTCCAAGTTTTTGGTTAGAAAGAGAAAAAGTAAGTGATCAGTATTTTAAGAGGCTCTATTCCATAGATGTGAATGATTTAAATGGTGATAAGACCAAAGAAATAATTGTTAGCTTTAACCGCTCCAATCGTGCTCTTGCCTATAGAGGCAAAGGCCAATTTTCCATGCCTTAAATGATTAAGATGCTTTTTTAATGTCGTCTTCATTTTTGTTGTTCAAAGGAACAACATTTTCTGTAGCTGTTTCAGAACCCAATTTCTTCATCATCATTCCCCAAAGCAAGAAAGGTGTTCCCAGAATTAAGGTGAATAGTGTGTAACCCCAAAATCCGACCATCGCTTCTTTTTTAGAAGGAGCTGAAGTGAGTGAAGTAATTTGACGTTGGGTAAGGCCACTGCCTTTTTCAAAGTTATATGGTTTTTCCGAGCTTGGAGCGCGGTCTTTATAATTAGCTGGTTCTACTCCAATAAAGTTATCAACCGCTGGACTTCGAGCAAAGGCTCCAATGGATGCTAAGTTAAGGAAAAGACTGAATAATAATAGTGATTTTTTCATGCAAATACCCTCAATTACCCTTCGGAAAAAAAGCCTTTAAACTTTAATCAAAGTTTATCCCAAAAAGACTTAAGTTTAGTCCGTTAACCCCCGATAAACCAAAGAGAGAAGTGGAGAAACTTCTTTGGAAATATTAAAGGGTAGATTATGAAGTCAGTATTAATCGCATTCGTTTTAGTTGCCGGTTACACTTGGGCCATGCACGCTCAGGACTTCTGGGGAAAATTTCAATCACGAGTGAAAGAAGTAAATGGATATGAGCTCAAAGCCTTGGCATTGACCAAAGAAAATAGAATTTTAAAAGCTTCCATTAATGATTTGAAATATCAAATGAAAGCCATTGAAGCCAAAAATAGCTTTCTTGAAATTAAATTGGGTCAGGGAAAAGAAAGAACAATTGCTAGCTCAACAGTACAAAAAGCTTATACGGACCTTGTTAACTTTGATGTCTATAAGTGGTCAGTAAATGAAATGTTGTCTGTTGCTAAAAAAGAATTTGGCTTAAAAAACTTTGAGAAGTCAGCACAATTTTTTAACGAAGCACTAACTCGTTATCCGAAAGATAAATTCATTACCGAAGAAGTGCTTTATCAAGCAGGTATGTCTTCTTTTAAAACAAAACATTATGACTGGGCCCAGGGACACCTTGGACGTCTAATCGCGGAGTATCCAACTTCTAAATATTTTAGAGGAGCAAAACTTTGGGTAGCGATGTCACAACATGAGACTGGTGAGAAAGAGAAATTTTTTAAAACCGTTGAAGAATTCCGTCTTAAATACAGAAATACCGAAGAATGGGCAATTTTGAGTAAACATTATGAAAACTTCTATCAAAAGTACAAGTAAGATCCTTGGCATTTTCCTTCTTTCTAGCTCAGTTTGGGCGGGAAGCGTAGGTCGAGTCACTGCCGTTAAAGGGCATGCCTTCACTATATCGATGGGGGAAACCAAAGTTTTAAAAGTGGGAGATGATCTGCCTGCAGGAGCTGATTTAATCAGTGAAGAAGGATCTCAAGTTTCCTTTAACGATTACACTGATCATCGTTTTCATTTATCCGGATCCGGAAATATTGCCCTCAAAGAAAAAGACTTTGAACTTAAACGTGGATACCTTTGGGTTCAATCGTTTAACTCTTATACCAAATCACAAATTAAAACGGCTAACAGTATTACTGTTTATGGAAAAAGCGAGTTTATCGTTTCTTTCGACAATAACTCTGGTCGAACACAAATTCTTGCCGTGACAGGCCCATTTGACTTTGCAAACCTTAACGAAAGAAATTTAAGCCGTAGTATTGAAACAGGTAACTTTTCTTTTATCGACAAAGATTATGAAAGTGGCATGCCTAGAAAGGGAACACTGATTGGATATCAATCTTATACCAAAATAGTTGGATTATTTGATGAAGTAAAACCGCTTGATTCTTCAGTGGTGGCAGTTATTCAAGGTCAAAAACCAATGAATAAAACGGTAAAAGAAGATAACTTTGCCCGTGAGTTGGCCAGCTTAAGTCCAGAGATCAAAGCTCAAAAAGATAAAATTCTTGGAATTTCTTCTGTTAAATCAAAAGTACAAAAAAGTAAAAGACAGAAGCCCAGTGTGACAAAAGTAGAAATGAAAATCTATGGTCTTCAAACGGAAATGATGGAAACGGTGGCTCCAACTTTAAAAAGTATTGATAAAAGAACTCCCGCTAGTTTAGAAGCTCCTGTGGTAGAAGTTCAAAATCAGTTTGAGCAATCATTAAAACAAGAAGAAATGAAACAACCTCGTCATCAGCCTGAAGTTAACAGCTTGATCGACGAATTAAAAAGTTATCAATCAGATTTTACAAAAGAATACTAAGCAGTAGGTTGCCCCATGAAACTGAAATTGGAAGAAGGTCTTACCTTCGATGATTTACTATTGTTACCAAATTATTCAGAAGTCTTGCCAAGTGGTGTGATCACCAAAACTCTTTTTTCGCAAAATATATCATTGAATATACCAGTCGTCTCTTCTGCGATGGATACGGTGACTGAGGCTACAATGGCCATTATGATGGCTTCATTAGGTGGGCTGGGAGTTATCCATAAAAATCTAGATGCGGAATTACAAGTTCAAGAAGTCATAAAAGTTAAAGCAGCAAAACCTGATAAAATCCGTTTTCCTCTTTCTAATCTAGATTCCAAAAATAAATTTTTAGTAGGAGCGGCAGTTGGTGTTTCTGAGAAAGAGTTCGAACGTGCTCGTATGCTTATAAAAGCGGGTATTGATGTTTTAATTGTCGATACAGCCCATGGTCACTCGAAAGGAGTGATCGAGATGGTGAAGAAACTTAAAAAAGTGCAAAAAAATTTAGATGTAGTGGCAGGAAATGTGGCGACTGGAGAAGCTTGTGCTGATCTTATCCGAGCAGGTGTTAATGGCATTAAAGTGGGAATCGGCCCTGGATCGATTTGTACCACAAGAGTAGTGGCAGGAATTGGAGTGCCTCAAATGCATGCGATTTTTTCTTGCCGGGCAATTTGTCATAAACACAAAGTACCTTTCATTTCTGATGGTGGCATTCAATTTTCAGGCGATATTGTTAAAGCGCTGTCTGGTGGAGCAAGCTCGGTCATGATCGGTTCCCTTTTTGCAGGAACGGATGAATCCCCAGGAGAATTAGTTCATTATCAAGGTCGAAGTTATAAAGTCTATCGTGGAATGGGTTCAATGGGAGCCATGGGTCTTGGAAGTAAAGATCGTTATGCTCAAGCTGATGTCCATGACACTACTAAATTAGTTCCAGAAGGTATTGAAGGACAAGTCCCATACTGTGGTTCGGTTGAGCAAACTATTTACCAATTGATTGGTGGATTACGGTCGGGAATGGGCTATTTAGGTGCAAAAACTATTTCTGAAATGCAAAAGAAAGCTAAGTTTATCAAAATATCTGCTGCCAGTCTGAAGGAAAGTCATCCTCACGGTGTGATGGTCACGATGGAAGCTCCAAACTACAGAGGAAAATAACATGCATTCGATTTGGATTGTGGATTTCGGTTCACAATATACACAATTAATTTTACGAAAACTTCGTGAATTAAAATATTCATCTGAGATCATGACTCCAGAGATGGCATTAGAAGAAATCAAACATAAGAAACCCAAGGCCATTATTCTTTCAGGAGGGCCACAATCTGTTTTCGAGGATAAGACAGATTACTCTTCTCTTTTTCAGGATGCCGCTTTACCTATTCTTGGTGTTTGTTATGGAATGCAGCTGATTGGACAATTTTTTCAAGGAAAAGTAGAAAAAGGACAAGTTGGTGAGTACGGTGAAGCGACAATTCATTTCGAAAATAGCTTTAAGCTCGCCGGAGTACCTGAAAAATTTAAAGTATGGATGAGCCATGCAGATCATGTCTCAGTTCTTCCTCAGGGATTTGAAACAATATTAAAAAGTCATAATGGACTTTTAGCAGGAATAAGGTCTAAAGACCGTCCTGTTTTAGGTCTACAATTTCACCCCGAAGTTGTTCATTCTGAATATGGTTCTGAAGTTATTCATTATTTTCTAACAACTGTGGCCAAGCTAATTCCTGATTGGGAGGATGATAATATTTTAAAGTCTTGTTTGGCTTATATGGAACCCTATCGAGGAAAAAAAGTTCTTTGTGCTTTTTCAGGCGGAGTCGATTCTTTAGTGGCAGCAACTCTCGCTCATCAATTTTGCGCTAAGGACCTTCACTGCTTTTTTGTCGATCACGGTTTACTACGACCACAAGACATTCACCATATTGAATTACTAAAAAAAGAAACGGGCCTCAATATCGTCACTTTAAATGTGAAGGATATTTTTTGGAAAAAACTGGAAGGCGTTTCTGATCCAGAGAAGAAGAGAAAGATTATCGGTGAGTCTTTCATTGAAGTTTTTGAAACTGAAGTGAAACGTTATGAAAGTGAAAAGAAAATTCATTTCGAATATCTTTTGCAAGGAACTCTTTATCCCGATGTGATTGAGTCGATTTCTCCTCATAAAAAAGATGGTAAGTCGGTCACCATCAAGTCCCACCATAATGTGGGTGGGTTGCCTGAAAGAATGAAATTAAAACTGGTCGAGCCACTTCGCTATCTATTTAAAGATGAAGTAAGGACTTTGGGAAAAGAGTTAGGTTTAAGTCATGAGTGGCTCTTTCGTCATCCTTTTCCTGGCCCTGGAATTGGCGTGCGTGTTCTAGGGGAACTTACATTAGAGCGAATTAAAAAGGTTCAAGAATCAGATCAAGTTCTTTATGAAGAGTTAAAGCGACATAAATTTTATGACCAAACTTGGCAAGCGTTTACCGTTTTACTTCCAGTCAAAACAGTTGGAGTGAAGGGTGATGGCAGGGCCTACGAGGAAGTAATCGCTCTCAGATTAGTAAACTCACAAGATGGTATGACTGCAAAGTTTACCGAAATACCTTTCTGGCTTTTAGCACTAATCTCTTCACGAATTACAAATGAAGTGAAGGGAGTGACTAGGGTAGTCTATGATATAACCTCTAAGCCACCGGGAACTATAGAATGGGAATAAGAAAGTGTTAGAAAAGGGTGCTGTAAAGAAGCTCTACTTTATTCTCAAATAAATTGATGCTGGATAAACGAGCAGTAATGCTATCGGTAAGGTATTTTTCAAAAGTAACTGTTGATGTTTCACGCATTGGTGAATAGAGAAAACTGGTTTTAAATTTAAAATCCTGAAACAATTTACTCACAACAACTTGGTCTTTACCAGAAATGGAGTACTGACTATAAATTTCGAAGTAGGGATTATGAAATTCTAATTTAGCTCGACCTTTGAGCAGAATCGTTTGGTAAGAAAAAAAGTAATTAGAGCCTTTAGTAGTAAGATCTTTCTCTTCTGGTCCGCCTGAATTTTTCGAATTATTTCTTTTACTTTTAATGTACTCTTTCCCTTTTCTTTCAGTAAAACGGGAGAAGGTACGAATCAGTGTGCTTCTTTTTGTTGTTTCTGGAGTTGTATACATACCACTTGATTGAACATGCCAGTTCTTCACGAACTCATCTTGGAGTTGCCATTCTTGGGTCATATTTTTTAGTGAGGCAAGAGTTTTTTGTTTATCGTCTTTGATTTGATAATAATTTTCTTCTACAGCCGGCTTATAAGTATAATTTAATCCCAAAACTTCTGAGTGATCTTCTTTACTTTTTCCTGCCATTACTGGAGTAGCCAATAGAAGAGAAATAGTTGTCAAAAAAATGGTATTCAATATAGACATACTACTATTGTGAGGACTGTTTGAATTTTTTTCAATAGGGAAGTTTGGTTCGATAGAAAAGCAAAGTGGTCCTATACTGGTAAATTTTTTAAAATTTGTTATTTGTTAGAAGATAGTTTAGCATTTAAGTATGCAGTATGTGAAAGTGAACCTTTTTCCTTTGTCAGACGTGGTACTTTACCCGCATGCTTCTCTACCTCTAAATATCTTCGAACCACGTTATATTAAAATGATTCACGACTCCATTAACTCTCATACACCAATAGCATTAATGTTGACTAATTTTCTTGAAAATGAGCAATTCATTTTAAAAACTAATGCTGGCGATTTTACAGAGACGATTGTAGGAATTGGACATCCTCAAATTATTCATGAAAATGTTGATGGCAGTATGTTTATTATGCTTCGTGGAGTTGGCAAAGCAAAATTAGTTGAAAAGACTGATGATAAACAATACAGAACTTATAATGCTTTAATGATTGAAGAAGACGAAGAAATATCGAACGACAGTCGCTTTCGTATTAATCGTTTAAAAAATATGCTGAAGCTATGGCTTGAGACAAATATTAAAAGCAAAGAAGATCGTGAAACTTTTTTCAAAAAAATAGTAAAGCCCAATGAAATTGTAGCTTACGCAGCTCATTTTTTAGTTGAAAATCCAAGTCACAAAATGGCGATCCTCGAAGCTAATAACATATCTACAAAGTTAGAAATGGTACTAGAGTACGCCAAACATGAAGAAATTCCTTTTGAAGGTAAAATCCTAGCTATCTCTTAATTTCCAAAATTTTTTCAATTAAATCTAGTATTGCTACAGGTGAAAAAGGCTTAGTCAGGACTTCATTGTGTTGGTTTAGATTTTTGATAGATGCAAGTTCGGGGTATTTATCAGGAAAGTCTCCCGTGAGCATAATAAAAGGACAATTTTTTAATTGATGGTTACGCCTTAATACATCCAGTCCATTTTTAATAGGCATAGTATAATCACAAATGATCATATCAGGATTTTGTTGTTCTAATTGAAAAATGGCTTCTTCACCATTTTTCAGAAGCGTTGTCTCAACATCAAAGTCGTTTTTTATCAAATAAGAAAGCAGGGAAGAGATCTCTTCCTCATCATCGACGATAAAAATGTGCTTTTTTTTATTCATAAAACTGACTAAATTAGTTTTCATTGTAGGCGATATCGCTCCTTTGTCTAGTTAAGTTCTTGGCGTTAATGTGAACTTTTCCCTGCTTTTTGTAGCGGAGCCCCTAGAGAAAATTAATTCCAGCGAGCAAGATATTCATAACTCCTATATAGAGTCACAGCGAAGGAAACCTTATGACCAAATACCCATTATTGCCCCATATCCAAGCAAGTTCTTATATTAAAAATCTCGAGGATTACCAAAAGCTTTATTCTGAATCCTTAAATGATCCTGATGAATTCTGGCTCAAGGCTGCAAAAAAATTAGATTGGTTTAGCCCTTTTACTAAAATTTCAGAAGGTGATTTTCATTCTGTAAACATGTCTTGGTTTTTGAATGGAAAGTTGAATGTTTCCTATAACTGTGTCGATCGTCATGTGGAAGAGCATGGAAATGAAGTGGCCATTATCTGGGCCAAGGATGAACCGGGAGAGTACCAAAAAATTACCTATAAAGAACTTTATGAAAATGTTTGTAAAGTGGCAGGAATGCTTAAACATCACAATGTTAAAAAAGGTGACCGGGTCTGTTTATACTTGCCGATGGTTCCTGAACTTATTTATTCCATGCTTGCTTGTGCAAGGTTAGGAGCCGTTCATTCTATCGTTTTTGCAGGATTTTCAAGTGATTCACTTGCTTCACGTATTGAAGATGCAGGAGCCAAGATTGTTATCACCGCCAATGAAGGTCTAAGAGGAGGAAAAACAATTCCTCTGAAAAAAATTACAGATGAAGCACTAAGGGGACTCAGTGTTGTTGAAAAAGTATTTGTTGTTCACCGAACTTCTTTAGAAGTTCCAATGCATGCGGGACGAGATATTCATTATGAAGAAGAGTTAAAACGGTTTAGGCCGTATACCCCTTGTGAGTGGATGGATAGTGAAGACCCGCTCTTTATGCTTTATACTTCAGGGTCTACTGGAAAACCTAAAGGTGTCCTTCATACCACAGGTGGATATTTAACTTACGCTTCACTTACTCATAGTTATATTTTTGATTATAAACCGGGCCAGGTTTATATGTGTGCAGCTGATATCGGTTGGGTCACCGGACATTCTTATATTGTCTATGGGCCACTGGCGAATAGAGCGACCACTGTTCTTTTTGAATCCACTCCTTTGTATCCAGATGCCTCTCGCTACTGGCAAGTAGTGGATGATTTAAAAATTGAAATTTTTTACACATCACCTACGGCACTTCGTGCAGTTGCTCAAAAAGGTGACGAGTTCGTTAAAAAATATAGTCGATCAAGTTTAAAAATTTTAGGAACGGTAGGGGAGCCCATAAATCCAGAAATTTGGAAATGGTATTACGACGTTGTGGGTGAGGGAAAATGCGCCATCGTAGATACTTGGTGGCAAACAGAAACGGGTGGTGTTTTAATTTCCCCACTACCTGGATCAATTGCTCCAAAACCAGGTTCAGCAACTTTGCCTTTTTTTGGTGTGGAACCCATCATCGTTGATGCAGAAACGGGAAAAGAAAAAATAGGAAATGGAGTCGAAGGAGCTCTATGTTTGAAGCAAAGCTGGCCCGGACAAGCTCGCAGTATTTTTGGTGACCATGATCGCTTCATTCAAACTTATTTTACCCAATACAAGGGACTTTATTTTACTGGTGACGGTGCTAAGAGAGATGAAGATGGATATTATTGGATCACTGGGCGTATTGATGATGTTTTAAATGTTTCAGGTCACCGTTTAGGAACGGCCGAAATTGAAAGTGCTCTCATTGAGCACCCTGATGTGGCTGAAGCAGCTGTTGTTGGTTATCCACACGAAGTGAAAGGCACGGGTATTTATGCTTATGTTATTTTAAAAGCCCACTCAAAAGTTGAGCAGAGTACCGCCAATGCTATCGCTGAAACAGTATCACTTCATATTGGGAAATTCGCCCGTCCTGACAAGATTCATATTACTACTGGCTTGCCTAAAACCCGCAGTGGAAAGGTCATGAGAAGGATTCTACGTAAAATTGCGGAAAGTATTTATGAGGGACTTGGTGACACGTCAACTTTATCAGAACCTGAGGTGGTTGATCGATTAATCTTGGAGCATAAAAAGCTTTTATAAAACTTGAGCAATTTATTATTGTCTCAAGTGCCTATTTTATTGGTCGATAAAGTTATTGAGAATTCCTAAATATTTCTCAATTACGGAAGATTAAGTAGGTTGATATGAGTAAGAATTATTCTTTTTTGTTAGCTCTCGTTGTGACTGTTACTGGCTGTATGCCAGACAGTTTAACAAAATATCGAGTCGATCCGATTGTTCCCACAGCGGTTCCCACGGTAGCAGCAGGGACGACAAATTTTTCGACTTTAGAATATTTTCAAGTGACCAATCAAACTTCTGGTGGAAATTATTCGCTGTTTGTTGATCAAGCTTCAACAACATCTTCAGCTTATACCTGTGCTATTGAAAAAAGTGAAATCACTGCTGTTCAAACGGATATAAGTGCCAACCCATCAACCTCAAGTGGTGTGATTGGTACAGATGCAGATGTGACCTGTTATTTGAATGCAGATGAACTGGAATTATTTCATAAGGGCTTAAGTTTAAAATTACAAGTTCCCGCTGGTATTTGTGAATACTTAGCTTACGATCACTATTCTTTCTTTCAATATCAATATAGAAATTCAACCGCTGAAAATGTTCAGACAGTCGCAACAGTGTACGTCTCTGATGATGGTTGTTCATCGTTACCTACAAATATTCCTGCGACGACTGCACTTTGCGTAGGAGACTATTCAGGGAATAATCCAGCGGGACCAAATTGTGATGATGGTTCTATTACTAATATTACAAATACTGTTCATATGACTGGTGCGGGAGGAAATCCAAATCCATGTACCATTACTGGTGCGACTGTTGTAACGACTACAACAACTGAATGTGGTGGAAAAATAGGAAGCTGTTTAAATGGGCCAGCGGTTGATAATCAAGATAAAAGCGCTACTACAAATTGGCCTCGTCAAATGGTGGTGAATGCATCTGCTGGTTATGAAAAGCAGTGGGACTTTGCTACTCCAATCTCAAAGGGACATGGATCCAATCTTTATTTAGCTAATTATACTAATCGTTGCTCTACCAGTAACTTAGTAAACCGTTACTCGGATGAGCTTGGTGGGGTTTGTTCTTCAGGACTTTATACTACTCAAGTTACTTGTGAAGATAATGGCTTTGTTTGGTCACCGAATACTAATAACCTTGCTTCCTTTGCGAGCGATTTCTCCAAAGCAACAGGTATCGGACAGAGAGATTTAATGTATGACCCTAGAAAGGGGCCGAACCCATTTTATACTTTTTCATGTTTAGACCAAGACTTTGAAGTCATCGGTCGTATTCGTGTGATGGTGAGAGATTGGAATGTTCGCTTTTCTAAAACCGCCGATGATACCGTTCTTCACTATACAAATGATGGAACAAAAATGGATCGCGGAGGTTCGGAGCCTGGTGGTATTACTTCATATAATGACTTTGCCGACTGGGATGACTTTGCCAAAAGCGGCGGAACTTGTTCAAACGGAATTTCACTCACCCAAGCAACCTGTTCAGTTGCAGGAGCAGTGTGGACCATGAGTAACCAGGGTATGTGTGCAAGAACTGCTCTAGTGGCTTCTGGTACTTGTACTGCTGCCGGATATACTTGGCTCGGTAGATGTATTGATTCAACGATTACGACTTCCGCATCTTGTACCGGAGTTCAAACTCCTGTTTGGATGCCAACGAACTGTATTGATTTTACTTACAGAAATCAAGCCGATTGTGTTGCTGTAGCCGATAGATATTGGACAGGAACAAACTGTGTTGATACTACCCAAACGACTTATGCTTTATGTAATGCTGCGAGTATGACTTGGGCCGGTGGATGTCAATCTGACGTCGCTCCGTTGTTTAGCTTCCCAGGAAATTCGCTTTAATTATTTTCTGCGACCACTTTTTTTCACGTAAGGAAGTATGAACGAGATCCGAGTTACCTGTTCACTATCGAGATCTTTGACTTTAGGACCGGTAGTACAGTTATTTCCACTCATATCACACTTATTCATGATCTTACAGCTGAACGGATTGCTTGGAATACTTGGAACGTAATCCGTTTTTCCGCGAACAAGAATTCCTTCCACTTCACCTGTTGCTGCATTGAAAACGGCTGATCCAGAGTTGCCGTGAAAAGTATCAAGATTCGTTTTAAAAAAGTTAGCGTTATCAACGCCAATAATATTTCCATCAGTTATCTTGGTTGGTAGACCAGAAGGGTTACCGATGACAATTAATTTTTGTCCCATAGCCGGAGCACCACTTGATCTAAGCTTAAGTGCTTGGCGACCAACTACTGGGCGATCAAGTTTGATCACTGAGTAATCAACGTCCATAGAAAGTTTTTGAATGATAATTGATTTACAACGGTAAACATTATCTTTTGAAATGTTGTTTAAGTTAATGGTGTTAGCATTTTGCATTTTGTAATCAAAAACCCACGAGAAATTTGGACATGCACCAGGTAATTGAACGGCATCCATACAGTGACCAGCAGTCACTAAAGTATCGGGTCCAATTAAAAAGCCAGAACACATAGCTACACTTGGTTGCTCAGAAAATTTTTCCGTAGGGCAAAGGTTATCACCCTCTTCAAGAGTTGTTGCATTGGCGACGGAAAAGAATTTTCCGGTAGAGTCTTTTATGAGATTTTTGTTTGGAATCATTGCAGCCGTTGAAGCGGCTAGTTTTAAAGTTGATTGATTTGTAATTTGATAGAGATCTTGGCGGCCGTCTTCTCCGTAAACTCCTGCTGCTTGGTTCGCAAATTTGATTGAAGCAAAACCTGAGATTGAACAAAGTGCTGCGAGTAGGCTCAAAATTCTTTTCATACGACTTCCTTTGTAAAGAACCTTGTTTATCAAGATTCTTTTCCTTGTCAGAAAGTCTCTTAAGAAATCCTTCTAACAATTGGCTTACTGGCTTTTAACTAAGCTTTTTAACTTGTGCAAGAGCTTTAAGGGCTTAAGATTAGGACGATTTTGGCAGAATTATTCTAGGTTAAGTAGTAGTGTCATAAAAGCTCTTTAATCTTAATAGCTTAGATTCTTACAGTAAGATTATGGTACTGACCCATATGCGCTGAATGTTAGACGATGTTAGAAGTAGTACTGTCCTCGAAGACCCAAATCCCTTGTGAGTAAGCGCTGACGAAGGTTTTCTTCCCCCGGATTTTGGTTCAAATTACCTAAAGCAAAGGCTTCGATTTCTAGGTTTTGAGTGAGTGAAAGGGTCCCTTTTAAGATCCCAAATATCAGATAATTTTTTGGATCCATAGTCAGAACGGGTTTAATTTTAAAGAGCGGATGCAGTTCATATTCTTGAGCAATGGCCACAGTAAGTTCTTGAGGGAGTAAGCGAGTATTAAACGTTTGGTTCTTAGGAATTTCTTGGTAGGCCACTTCTAAGCGTACGTGCCACAGTTCTGTTAGTTGGCGGTCTAATCCTACCAAGCCATCAATCAGAGCGGCTTCTCGGTTATTTGAACTCTGATAAAGTGTTTGAATAAAACCTAAGTAATCACTAAATCGCAAAGAGACTTCTCCGCCAACTTTATTTTTTTTCTCATCTGCTCCACCTACAAATAAATACTGCCAGTCCTCATGACGAATAGTGGCCTGAAGAAAAAGTGTTGGGTTGATAGGGTGAGTAGAGTCAGCGTAATCTTTTGACCCGAGAGAGTAAAAAACAAAATCAATCTTTTCGTTATAGAAATAAGTGGCACGAGCACCGTCTGAAGCTTGTGAAAGGTCGTTAATAATAAAAAGTCCGTTAGGCAAATTAAACGTGTTCACTGGATTAAAGGTTTCACCTAAGCCGTAGTTGATAAAGAATCGTCCAAATTCAAGACGTAGCTTATTCCACTCATGCTCATAACTAAAACGATGAATGAGAAGATCAGAGCGATAGTCCGGTTCATTTTTTTGTTTGGTAAGATCGATCATTTCTCGGGCCACAAGATTACGTGGGAAAACTAAAAGTTCACGAGTGAAATTGAGTGTTTTATAGAGATCGGTGTCAGTTCGACGATAAAAGACGGATGTCTCTAACTTGCCTTTTTCGATAACGCTTTTGCTATTTAAATTTCCATGAATCATACTGAAAGTGGCGGGAGTAGCCCATAGATCTGGGGACTCCGCTTTTCTTCCCATGGTTTTGATTTGCCCTCCAAAAGAGCCTTCGTAACTAAAATTACTGGCCCAAGAATTGGTACTTAGGCTTAGCATAAGGAGAGAAAAAGAAAGTGCCAATGACACCATCGAAATCATATTATTTTGTTAAATTTTGCTGAGTAAATGTCTTGGCATCAAATTTAACATCAAAATCCACCGAAGTGTAACGGAGAGTTGTTTTTTGATTCTTTTTCTCTTCTGACTGCATTACCCATACAGTTGGAAGTTGATGGCCATCCATTGTTTTTACTTCAGAAAGCTTCATGGTACGGGCTAGCGATTTGGTGTTATCGAAGTACTTTTGCATACGAGGAAGACAGTCTGTTGGGGAAAGATAAAAAAGAATTCTTGGCCAAAGCACTTTAGCTGAGTCTTTCGAGGTATTTTCAATCACCTTATAAGTTTCACCATCTACTTTTTCATCAGCTAAAAATTTATGGTTATAATCACCCGAAATAGAAGACGCTTTTAATAAATCGTCATTGGTAAAATCCGAACCCATCCAACTCGTAAGAAGCATGGAAGGGGAAATGGTAACAGTTCTTTTTAGTTTTGGGAGATAGTTCCACATTTGGCTTTCAATACGAAGTGTACCAGTTCCTTTTTCCTTGGGAGGGTTTTCGATAAAAACAATCGAATGATCTTTGCCGTTGACTAAAGCTTTGATCTCAAGAGTTCTTTTCCACTCAGGAGTTTCAATTTCAAGGGAAAAGCGACCATCTGAGCTTTCGCCTCTGATTTGATCGTCAGAATATTTTATCCATTCATCGGCATTTTTTGATTTTGAAGGACAGCCATTGGCAAAAGCCGTGGTTGTAAGGGCCAGCGACAACATTCCAAAAGAAAATAATTTCATAGAATAACTCCGTCTTGCATTTTAACTATACGCTTTACGTGATCCATTAGTCGTTGATCATGGGTTGAAAAAATAAATGTAATTTGATGCTTTTGATTTAATCTTAAAAATAGATCGATCACTTCTTGAGCTGTTTTGGAATCAAGGTTAGCTGTCGGTTCGTCGGCCAAGACTAAGCTTGGTCGAGCAACAACCGAGCGTGCAATAGAAACACGTTGCTGTTGACCACCACTCATATCTTTTGGGAAACGATCTTTCAGATGCAGAATTCCTACTTCATCTAATGCTTGAAGAGCATATTCATTGATTGTTTTCTGATCTATACCTTTAAGTTGTAAAGGTAGTTCAACATTTTCTTTGGCAGTTAGTACCGGAAGAAGTTGATAGTCTTGAAAAACAAAACCCATGCTATTCAAACGGTGATGAGTTCTTTCTTCAAGAGATAATTGATCAATTCTTTTGCCAGCGAAATGAATCTCACCAGTGCTTGGTAAAACAAGCCCAGCTAAACAATTCAACAGAGTGGTTTTACCAGAACCAGAAGGACCAATCACCGCCATGAAGTCACCTTTGGCAATCTGCAAATTAACTGCTTTCAAAGCAATGGTCTGGGTTTCTTTAGTATCCCCGTAAACTTTGTTCACATTTTTTAAATCAACTAACACGCTTGCTCCTCTTGATCACACGGCCAATTGGATAAATCATGGCCATGGATACAAAACTTGTGATCATGACGAAGGATTTGATATGGCTACCTAGAAAATCTGAAACACGAATAAAAGAATTGATTTCCATTCCCCCCACCATCATTTGCTGGTTTCCACTAAAGACTCTTAAGTCGATAGGATGAACATTAAAATAATAACTAATCAGTGAAGCAATTAAGCTTCCCAATACCAAAGCAATGATGAGAAGAGAAAAAGTTTCAATCATCAGACTAGTCATAATCCAAAGTGAATTTGCACCGATAGTATTTAAGGAATGTATCTCTTTTTGCCTTTCATTAAACGAAACAAAAAGAGTATTAGAAACCCCCAAACTAACCACAAAAACCATAATGATAGTTAAAATGAAATTTAACTTTTCTAAAAAATCAAAAGAGACAAAGACATCTGGTATTAATTTTTTCCAAGAAAGAACTTTGAAGTTTTTGGCTTCTAGCATAGGAATAAGAGAATCATCCATGCCCACTAAACTATGATAACTTCCGTTTGGCATGCTAATAAAGTCCCAAACTCGAGGTATAGTGGTAAAAAGAAACTTCTCTTCCATATCTCCGCCACCCACATCAAAAAGACCAACTACCACGAAAAGATCATTGGCCATGGAGCCATCAAGCCCTTGCCCAATGACAACCACTTCTTCTCCCAG
This sequence comes from Bacteriovoracaceae bacterium, assembly GCA_049318265.1. Classification (GTDB taxonomy): domain Bacteria; phylum Bdellovibrionota; class Bacteriovoracia; order Bacteriovoracales; family Bacteriovoracaceae; genus JBEIOQ01. Next base: position 271,935 of record JBMOGR010000001.1, on the reverse strand, counting down.
TTTGACATCTAAGCGATGGGCTAATTTTTGCCCCAGAATGATGGGATGCTGAACACTTGGATCGGAAAAATAATTTCCTTCAATGATGGATTTAGAAAACTTGGTCAGTTTTAATTCTCTTTCTGGATCAACTCCTACCATTAAAGCACCGATGGTTTTTTTTAATCCTGAAATGAAAACGGGAGTAATCGCTCTTGGGGCAAGGTTTTCAAATCCTGGTTGTTTGTAGTCTTCCGTTAAGTATTTATGCAATTTAATTTCAGAACTAAAGAGGTCAAAGTCCTTGTGGCTGGCTTGATATTTCCCCACATACTGAGCGGTTATTTCTTTGATACTTTCATCCACACCCGATTTATTGACATTGAAGGCCCATACCACCAGAACGGAGGAAAAAGTTAAAGCCAAAAAGAGAATGATCGTTCTCTTGGGATTTCGCTTAAGGTTTCTTAATGAATACTTTAATAAAAAGGCGAAATTTTTCATGTGAATCTTATTTGTTTTAAACCACTTCGAATGGCCAGTGCATAACTTATAAAAACGGTGAACATAACAAAACTTATGGAAACGACAAATTGCCCTAGTGTCAATATAGGGTACACCACTCTTGGTAAAACAATACCTGCTCGCTCAACACTTCCGACATCATCGTAAAGGGCTGCGAAATTGAGTCCTGTCTTGCTTTGGGTTCCGACAATAACAAAGATAAGAAATAGGGCCAGTCCTAATGAATAAAGAAACATGATGACGGCTTCAGAAAAACCAATCAACCACATTTTGTAACGGTTAATGCCTATAGTATGCATCATCTCAAATTCTTTGACTCTTTCTTGCCACAGCATTGAAATAGGAGTGAGGATAGTAACAGAGATGCAAATTCCCACGATGACCAAAAAGAAGTTTACTAGACCATGATGAAATTGAACCACTCCACCCATTTCAGGATTGATGTCAGCCCAAGCCTTGAGGATGATATTGTCATTGAGAATAGGAGCAAAGGTAACTTTCCCCTCAATATCAGGTGCAAGGATAACAAAACGATGAGATCCCTGAAGAGGTTTATCAGGAGTTTCTCCCAGAAGTTTCCCCACCTCAGTTCCTGTCATGTAGATTGTTCCCTTTTGGAAACTAGGGGCGTTGGCGTTAAAAATGCCGGTTACCGGCACTAACTCATTTCTTAAGTTTCCAACAACATCTTGGTAATTGAGGACAATCTGATCGCCAAGCTTCAAATGAAATTTTTCTTTCAGAGCTAATCCAATCAGGGCCCCCTTAGAATCATTTTGAAGAGCCATCCCTTCAACCAGATTTTTTTGAATAGGGACAACGGAATCCATTTGCTCAGGTACGACTCCAATTAAATTCACTGACTGGGCCCCATGAGTGGAATTGACAAATCCTTCAAGGATTAGTTCTTGGCTGACACCTTGAACTCCGGGTATGGCAAGAAGTTTGGCGCGAAGATCGCTATTAGGAGAAATCGGCTTTGTTGGATCTCCTGCCATTCCCCAATTTTTTTCTTGAACTTGGAAATGGCCGACGTTTCCATCAATAATGGAGCCGATGATTTGTTTATTCATGCCATCGAACAAGGCCATGATCCAAACTGCCATGGTGACAGAAATGGCAACTGAGAAACCAATAAAAAAGCTCCTCGCTTTGTTGCGAGTAATATTTCTCAGGGCAAACTTAAATAGATAAGAAAAGTTGGTCACGAAAAAGTACCTCTAAAATAATAATACCATGGTACCCTAAAGGTGAACTTTTCCAAAGGAGAAACCCTTTGGGAAAGAAGCAAAAAAAATTCTCAATCTACTATGCGAAGGGACTTAAAGAGACTATAATGTCATTGTTAGAACATCGGTTATTTGGGAGAGCTCCATTGAAGGGACTTAAGGCGAAAGCGGATATATACTTGATTGCCATTTTGATGCTGCATATTGCAGTCATTCTTGCTGGTGCCTTGATCCCTTTGAAACTCGGATTATACTGTATCCCATTTTTCTTTTTCACTATTTTTCTCTATGTCACAAACTATAAATGTGTTTCTCATAATTTCATTCATAATCCATTTTTTGAAAGTGAGAGTTGGAATCAAAACTTCTCTATGGCACTCTCAGTTGGTTTAGGAATGCCTCAAACCTTGGTTAAGTTGTTTCACGAAAATCACCACCGCTATAATTCGGACATGCAGGATCTTTACTCCCATAAGACTAAGGATTGGTCCTCGCTTTATCGTTATTCAGACATTGCGAAGCAACCTGAAAATTTTTGGTCATATACCTTCAAAGGGATCTTTCGCTTAGACTTAAAAAAGATTTTTGCCGTGGCAGAAGAGCAGGGACTAAAAAAACAGGCTCAAAAAGAAATTATTTTGATTACTCTCATTGCTTTAATTTTTCTTTCTGTCAATTTCTATGGCTTTGTCTTTTTCTTTTTACCAACATGGTTTTTAGGGCAATGTGCTTTTTTTGCTCAAACATACATGGAGCACTTTCGTGCCGTTCCTGGGAACAGAATGACCGATTCGGTAAGCTGTTACTCAACTCTTTATAACTTGATCTGGTTTAATAATGGTTATCATCAAGAACACCATTACAAGCCTACTGTTCACTGGAATGATTTGAAGCGTGTTCGTTTGGAAATGCTTCCAATCAATGAAAGAATGGTGGTCAAAGGAAGTCACTGGTTTAATTTCTAGGAGATTTTTTGAAAAAGAAAAGAACGCTAAGCCTTTCTCGAGTAGAAATGCAGCATCTTCTATCAGTTGCTAGAGGAGAAAAGAAAGCTGATGTTCTTTTTAAAAATTGTACGGTCATCGATCTCGTCAATGGTGGTGAAATCAAAGGTCATGTAGCTCTTGCTGGTGACTGGATTGCCGGAATTGGCGATTACCAAGGCGAGCTTGAGATCGATTGCACCGGTCTCACTATGGTTCCAGGCTTTATTGATTCTCATCTTCATATCGAATCTTCATTAATGCATCCTTTTGAATTCGAAGCCCAGACACTTCCATTAGGTACAACAACCGCCATGTGTGATCCCCATGAGATTACAAATGTTCTTGGAGCCAAAGGTTTTGAATGGTTTTTAAGATGTTCAGAAAAAATGCACCAAAATTTATTCGTCCAAGTATCCTCTTGTGTTCCAGCTCTTCCAGGTTTTGAAACCAATCTTGGGTCATTTACCAATGAACAAATGGTTTCCTATAAGGATCACTCCAATGTTATTGGTTTGGCTGAGATGATGAACTTCCCGGGTGTCATTAACGGCTCTCCAGAGGTGCTAGAGAAATTAGAAAGCTTTGAAGAAATGAATCTAGATGGTCACTCACCTTTGCTTAAAGGCAAGGACCTCAATGCCTATCGGGCTGCTGGAATTCAAAACTGCCATGAAACAGTGACCTTGACTGAAGCACAAGAGAAGCTTCAAGTTGGGATGGCGGTGATGTTGCGCGAAGGTTCGGTAGCAAAAAACCTGATGAACCTTGCACCAGTTGTTCAAGACTTTAATTCCACTCAATGCTTATTATGTACTGATGACCGAAATCCCTTCGAGATCAACGAAGAGGGGCACATCAATTTCATGGTGAAGAAGCTGATCCAAGATCAGCATATGCCACTTCATTTGGCTTACCGATTGAGCTCTTATTCTCCTGCCAAGCATTTTGGGCTGAAGCGATTGGGTCTAATTGCCCCTGGTTACAGGGCCGATCTGATCCTTCTTTCTGATGCCAAAAAGGTTCAGATTGATTCCGTTTATATTGCAGGGAAAAAAGTTTCTGAACTTAAACTTGCTGAAAATTCTCATCAAAAGTTTCAAAAAAGTCTTCCACCAATAGAAAATACCATGAATCGAAGTAAGCTTTCGCCTACCGATTTTTATTATGACTTTGTTTTGGGAACCTATCATGTGATTGAAATTGTTCCCAATGAGATCGTCACCAATCATCTAAAAATAAAGTATGATGGGAAAAAATTTGAGAGTTCTGATTTAAAAAAAATCTCAGTTATTGAGCGGTATGGTCATAACTTAAAACCTAGCATCGGTCTGGTTAAGGGTTTTGGTTTTAGCGAAGGAGCCATTGCCTCTTCGGTGGCACATGATTCGCATAATATAATTGTAGTAGGAAGTAGTGATGAGGAGATGGCCCTCGCCGCTAATACCTTGATTACCTCAGGAGGAGGTTTTGTGATTGTGAGACAGGGAAAGGTTTTATCACACCTAGAACTACCCATCGCCGGATTAATGAGCAGTGAAACGGCAGATACTCTCACTTCCAAATTAAAACACCTCAAATTAACTCAAAAGGAAATGGGCATTACGCTTCATGAACCCTTTTTGCAAATGGCTTTTGTTGCTTTACCAGTGATTCCAAGTCTTAAAATTACAGACAAAGGATTAGTGGATGTTTCGACCTTTAAGTTTATTGATTTGAAAGAGAAGTCTTAAAAATAGTGAGCCCTCCAAAAGGAGGGCCCACTTCACTTTGAATGATGAGTTTTGAACCTAAGTACTAGAAGCCAGCGTAGAAAGAAGATTCAATGGCTTCAATCGATTTCTCAAGACCTTTAGAACCAAGAACTTTGAAGTTTTTCTTAGCATCAGATTTGAAGTCATCAATTGATTTAAGTGTCGCTTTACGGATTTTTTTCTCCATTTGATCTCTGTCTCCAAGTAAGTTTTCAATCGAACCTTGTACTGGCATTGCTGCTAAAGAGATTGCTAATTTTTCATCACGGTTTGCATTCTTCATTTTTGCTTCGATTTTGTTTACAAGTAAAGATTCGTCTTTATCAGCTTTGTTTTTCCAAGCTCTTTGTTCCTTACTTAGGAATATGAATCCTTTTTTCGATCCTTGGTAACCAATGTTCATTTGAATTGCATCTTCAAGAACACGGATACCTAAAACTTTTGTTAAAAGAACATCGTTATCAGCTTTGGCCAAAAAAGTGTCTTTAGATATTTCAGCACCAATTTTTGTTAATAATGCGTCGTCTGAAAGCTTAAGGGCCTGAGACACTTTCAATGCACTTTCAAGGTTGTTAAATTTTGCGGCTACAAAACTTACTTTCTGTGGAATTCCGTTAAGGATTTGCGCAGAAGAAACAACTTGGAAAGATTCATCGAACATTTTAAGAGTTAAGCTAGTGCTGTTCCCGATCAGTTTCTTTACAGATTGCATACTATTTTGAGCTTCACCTTCTGTCAGAACAATAGCTGCTACATTACTGGTCTTTAAGAATCCACCCATTTTCGAGAAGATTGAATCATTACCTTGGTCGATGGCAATAACAGTTTTACCAGAAAGTTTCGAATCAAGGATGCCTTGGTTTTCATTGAAGGCAGCTAAATCAAGTACCGAAAGTTTTTCAACGCCGCCAGATTCGTGAGCAAGATCTTTAAAGATATCTCTCGCTGCTTCAGAAGCTGAGTTAAGGACTACAACCGGTGCACCAGCAATCGCTTTAAATGGAACTCTTACGAAGTCCTTAGCTGAAGCTTGTAATTTACCTACAACCACATCGCTAATTTTAACAGTTAGGTTGAAAGCAACATCTTTGAACATATCATCATCAGAAGACACGTTAATGATGGCATCAGTTTTGGTTATCGATTGATCTAGGAAATTAATCTTAGAAAACTTCTGAGCAATGGCATTTAAGTTAGAGTCTAATTCTAGATCAATATCGTTAAAATCTTTCTGAGAACGGTTTACGATCACAGCTTTTAAACCAATGTTCTTCTTAAGTACAAGTGGTTCTAATAAACTTAAACTTGAAACTTGGATTGGGTAATCCACAGAAAAGCTTTTAGCATCTCCAGAGTTCAATGATCCATCTGCTGGACTTGCATAGTGGCGTCCTTGGATGTTTTTCTCTTGAGCTGAAAGAGCGAATTTAGTTACAAGGTTTGTTCCGATGTTTGACCCAATGGCTTGAGAAACAGCGATCTTTTCTTTACCAGCTCCCTTAATGGTCACCACTGATTTCCCTGCAATGGAAGGAAGAGTAAAAGCTTCACCAGTCTTAAGCACAACTTTCACACCAGTTGCAGCCGCAGACCCGTAGTTAGCAATTGTGATATTATGGATAACATCTTCACCTGGCATGAAGAAAGCATCTCCAGCAGCAACACCTCTAATCCCAGCATCTTGAATGGCAGATGAGATGAATTTTAAAACTGGAAAGTTAGCGTAGATCTTATTTACTTGACCTAATCTTTCTTGGCGGAATTTCTCAGTTTGAGAACCAATGTTCTGGTTGAAAGTATCTTTTTCAGCATCAGAGTAAGAAGCCCCTTTGATTTGTTCATACTTTGAAGCATAAGTTGAAGATTCAGATGTCTTGAAAGCATTGATGAAAATTGAACCATTACGATCTGGTTGATTGATCCCTTGGTCGTAAGAAGCTTTGTATGTTCCTGAGTATGAAAGTTTGTATTCGCGATCGTAAGCAGCTGCGTATTGAGCTCCACGACCTTGGCGAATTGAATCTTCATAAGTTACAGCAAACGCTAGGTTGTAAGAACCTGAATATGACTGGCCGTAAGCTGAATCATAAATAGCTTTTACATTTTCATAGTAAACTTTTTCTGCAGCTGGGGCGTAAGCAACGTTATATCCCGCTACGTAAGCTTGTTGTAGAACTTTTCTTGTATTGTTTTGACTACTGTTAAAGTATTTTCCATTTGCTCCTGGAAACCCTGGCATTCCAGATTGGAAAGTACCTGAAAATTGTCCATTGATTGAGAAGTTTGCAAGGACGTCGTTTTCTTGATCTTGAATAGCTTGAACTTCACCAGTTCTATAACCTTGATCACGGCCACTATTTTGAGCTCTTTGTAATCCGGCTTGATTACCAAGATTTTTTCCAACAGCTGCCGCATCAGATGCAACCGCTTTATTGATACCTGAAGCCTCACCTTCTTTTGAGCCAGCTGCCTTGAAACCAGCTTGCTTTCCTTCTAGAGTTCCGGCTTTTGCTCCTTCAACACTTCCATCACGAGCGCCATCGCCTTCACCTTGTCGAGCACCAATTTGGAAATCACGTGCGCGGCCATCAGCTTCACCTTTTTGAGAACCAGCTGCGCGACCCGCAGTCGTTCCAGCTCCACCACCAATGTTGTTGGCCGTTTCAATACCTTCTTGTGCTCCATCAGCAGCTGACTTATCGTAACCAGCGCGGTTGAAAGCGATGATTTGGCTAATTAAATCACTTTTCATTTTATCAAAAGAATTCACCGCTGCTTGATAAGATGCTCCCTGACTTTGTTCAATCGATGTCATGCGCTTAACATCATCAACCAGCACAACTTCTTGTGCTGAAAGATCTTTGATCTCAGCTGTTAATGAACCTGACTTTGCGATCAATGCTGGGATTTCAGTTCCAAGTGTTGCAATAACCGAATTGTTGTCTTTAATTTTAGCTGTGTTTTCTTCAATTTTTGCTTGAGCCGTTTTGATGTCTGCATTGGCTTTAGTAATTTTACCGTTAGCAGTATCAAGTCTTGCTGCAACAGCATTTTTTTGAGTTTCTAAATAATTTTTTCTCTCTATTACTTGGTTAAGCATAGTACGAGCATAAACAACATCTTTATCTTGAGTACAGTCAGCAGTGGGGGAAGCCGCCTGACAAGCAGCGAAGGCAGCATCATAAGCGGCTTGTTTAGCATTCATTGAAATGACAGAGTTATCAAATTCACCTTTCCAAAAAGTAAATTCTTGAGAAAGTTTTTGAACTTCATCTGTTTGAGCAGTGATGAGATTTTGGTTTGAACTGATAGAGTTTGTATGTGCTGTGTTCTCAGTATTCAAAAGAATAACTTCTTTTTCTGTATCAGTCTTAAGTTTGTTTTTATCACTTAAGCTTGTATTCGCAGTTTGAAGTTCAGCGACTTTTTTATTTTTATTTGATATCGCTAAATCAAGAGCATTCTTCTTATCGTTAAGCATGCCTCTTACACGTAATAATTCTGCTTCTAGATTTTTAAGGTTTTGATATTGAGTGGCGTAGATAGAATCATCCATCAATTCAAAAGTACGTTGACCGATAAAGTCTTGAGTCCAATCATTCACTGAAGCCATGTTCATGAGCAACTTGGCCGCTTTAAGATTTTTCCCCGAATTTAGTTTCAATGCAGCAGACTGTGCAGCTTGTGCTTGGTTACCAGATGCCAAAATGGATATCATAACAATTGTACGGAAGATCATGCTAAACCCCTTTCAAAGTGAAATTTACTTCTGATCATCCTGATTGAAGTGACTGCCCTTATTTAAAGCAAATACCTTGCCATGATACTATGCGCAAATAAAATGTGTGAGAGCTAATTAAAGGTGCTGAAATTTTTACTCAGTTTTGAATTCAAAATGGTTAAGGAGTGAGTGTGATTTTTGAGGCAATCAGATAGGTTTTTCAGAGGGAAACAGGCTCGTAAAAGCATTCCTGAACCAACGGCTGTGGCCAGTGAGGATCCGCTTAAATCTGTTGGATTTGGAGGGGAAGGAATGAAGAAATTAACCTTATTTAAGTTCATGAGACTAGGATCAATGTGGCCCTCAAATATATTTTTTGAGCTTTTTGGATTCGTTTTGATACTAGCCTGAGAAGGAAAATAATGGGCAAAGAGCACCAGATTTGGATTTTCTAACATCTGTGGCCAAAGCATTTCGTCACCATTCACTCCATTGCCAGAAGCTCCAGCAGCTACCAAAGTGAGGGTGGGGAGATCTTGGGGGAGATCCTTATAATTAAAAAATCCAATGGCCATGATGGTGGCATCTATTTCATTTTTTTTAATATCTAGAAGAGCTAGTTTCAATGCCTTGGTGTCTTGGTTGCCTTCTTTTGTAAAGACCTTATAGAGGTATAGTTCTAGTGGATGAGAAGCTTTAAAAGACTTAAGAAATTCGCGAGCTACTTTGTTGCCATGATATTTGCGGCTTTCGTCACATTTCTTTCCATAGAGATCGTTTTCTCCTGTCATATCTTTTGGGATAATATTTTTTGTTTTGAGATGGCGACAGAAAAAAGCATCGACAATGGCCACCTTAAGCGCTTTGGGAGCTGCAAAGGAATGGTTACAAATCAGTAAAATAACGAAAATAAAGACAATATATGGTGGTTTTAGCATAAAAAAAGAGGGCTCCTACTGGAGCCCTCATTATAAACAAAGATTTTAACTTCTCAATAAATTACTGTTGTACACAGCGAGCACCAAAATAAGGAGATGGACGGTTAGGAATCACTTTTGAAGAGATAATGTTACGACATTGAGTCTGAGCCTGAGCACATGCAGCTTGTTGCGCTTGAAATTGTCCGTAGCCAGAAGCTTGTGCAATAGTTCTCTCTAAAACGATATTTGATGTCGACATGATCGAAACAGAACATGAAGCGCTTGTGTACTGCCCATTATTTCCACCGTTTTGTCCGCCACCATTATTGATTCCACGCTTAGAACATACATAATTTTGGATTCCGCTATAACCGTTATAAGAGCGAGCAGAAGCCTGACATTGGTTGTAAGCAAGTTCACAAGCTTGTTGCTCGTTCACTGCACTTTGCATGAATTGGTTCACGGTTCTTTGGTCTCTTACATCTTTCAATTCAAAAGTACATTGAATCGATTGATTGTATCCACCACCATTATAACCACCACCGTTGTTTCCACCATTTCCTGAACCAGAAGTCATTCGACAAAAAAGAGCTTCATAAGGAGTTTGACGAGCTATACGGGCCTGGTCACAAGTCGCTAGAGCTTGAGAACAGTTGTTTCCGTAAAATACTTGGTAAGTCATGCCCATTGAGTTTTGGAGAGAAACTTCGCAAGTGTTGTATTGGTTTCCACCATTATATCCACCTCCATTGTAGCCACCGCCATTGTAGCCGCCGCCGTTGTAACCGCCGCCGTTGTAACCGCCGCCGTTGTAACCGCCGCCGTTGTAACCACCACCATTGAATCCACCTTCTTGAACGCAAGTTCCTTGGCGAATGAGGTTGTTAAATACTTGGTAATCACGCTCACGTTCACACTTGATCTGAGCGTCTCCGCAAGAATAAGCATCAATGGATACTATTTCTCGATTGTATTCATCTAAGAGTGTATATGTGCAATTATTTCCACCGAATTGAGCGAATGCTCCACAAGACACAATAAAGCAAAATCCTGCCACTAAACTTTTCATTTTTCCTCTCCCCGAAAAAAATCATTCCTATTTTCTTTCTAGCAACAGTTGTGTGGAAAATACAATTAAGTTGGCGGGACCATGTAAAAAAGTGCTCTTTGTAAGAAGATTTTTGTCAAAGTGCTTGAGCTTCATCAAGAAAGTGTCACTTTGACCCTGAAAAATAAGTGGCTAGTCTAAAATAATTTTATTCGAGAGCTCATCTTGAAGTTTTTCTTGGAGACCTTGCGGAAAGGCTACTAAAAGTTCTTTCTCCAAGTGAGCTAGCGCTGCTACCAGACCTGCTTCATACTCGGATTTTTTAAAGTACGCAGTGATTTCTTTGACAATTTGATCAAGCGTTTCCTGACCTAGCTTTTGCAAAATAGTCTGATCAACAATTAATTCAATTTTTTTCTCAAGAGCAGAAATAAAAAGCAAAATACCAATTCTGTTTTGGGTGTTGGCTAATCCTTGAGTACAAAAAAGTGTCATGGCCTTCTCTTTTACTTCGCGCTCTTTTTCTGATGGCAGAATGAATAAAGAACGAAATGGTAGATAGGGAGCGCAGAAAAAATTTAACAGTAGAAAGGCTAAGACGAGAAGAAGTGCTTGTTCTCCACCTAAGGGAAAAAAGATTTCAATTAAAGCGGTAAAGAGGAAGCTTAAAGTAAAAGATAAACGATAATTTGCACCTGGATATGGATCCGATGAAGTGAGGACAGCTAGTCGAATTTCGCCTTTGGTATTTTCTTCAAAATTTTTAATTTTGAGATCGAGATTTTTTAAATTTTGTTCATTTAATAACATAATTTCCTACGTTGTTTCCTTAAGTTTTACCAATCACCTGAAGATCCACCGCCTGAGAAGCCGCCTCCGCCGCCACCCCACGAGGAACCACTGCTCCCACCAAAACCGCTTCCACTACCACTACCATAGTAGCCGCCACCTAATCCGCGTCGATAGAAACCGCTGCCTCCGCCTCTGCTTATGATATAGAGAACAAATATAATGAGCATGATGATTAGATTAAATATGGAAGTTTTGCCATTCCCTCTTTGTCTTCTTGGTTCAATGGAAGTTGAGAGAGTAATTTGAAATTTCTCGGCTACTTTGAGAACGACAGCACCTGTACCCTCAAAGTATTGCCCTTGTTTAAAAGCCGGTTTTAAGTAATCACTTATAAAATGACTAGAATCGAAGTCTGTAATCTCTCCTTCAATTCCCTGACCAACTTCTATACGCATCTTGCGATCGTTGACCGCTATAATGAGCATTAATCCATTGCCCTTTTTCTTATCTCCAAGTTTCCATGCTTCGACTACCCTGATGGAATAGTTTTCGATGGGCTCGTCCTCAAGGGTTGGGATGGTCAAAATCTGAAACTGAGGCCCGCCTTTATCCTGTAGTTGTTGCAAGAGACTTGCGAGCTCTGCTTTTTGAGAGTCAGAGTAAAGCCTACCTTGATCGACTACTGGTCCGGTAAGAGCAGGAATCTCTAGCGACTTTGCATTCGCTAGAGAGACTAAAAAAGAAAATAATATAATAAAGGAGCTTAAAAAAGATTTCACTAGAATTGAACTTGTGGAACTTTAGTTTCAGATTCCTCAATAGTGAATTGAGGTTTTTTCTCTAACTTGAACATCATTGAGTTTGTTAAACTAGTTGGAAATACTGTCACAAGATTGTTAAATTCTTTAACCCCTTCAATATAGCGGCGACGAGCGATGGTAATACGGTTTTCAGTTCCTTCAAGTTGAGCCTGAAGAGAGCGAAAGTTTTCATCGGCTTTTAAATTAGGATAGTTTTCTGTAACCATCATCAATTTTCCCAGTGCTTGAGAAAGTTCTCCCTGAGCTTTTCCAAAATTTTTCAATTGAGCTTCAGACATACTTTTTGGATCGATGGTAATTTGGCTAGCTTTGGCACGGGCATTCATAACTGCTTCTAGGGTTGCTGATTCATGCTTTGCGTAACCCTTAACAGCGTTCACTAGGTTAGGAATAAGATCGTTTCTTCTTTTATACTGGTTTTGAACTTCTGCCCAATCTGCATCCACTTGGTTTTGGCTTTGAGGTATAGACTGGATTCCACAAGATACTAAGAAAAGTGAAGCGAACATAATAAGAAATAACTTCTTCATAGAAATAATAACTCCAAAAAAAACAAAAGGCTTAAATGATAAAACCATTTAAGCCTTAGTAAATTTAAAATAAAAAAGAAAATTACATTTTAGAAACTGAAGTAGCTAAGCGACCAGTTTTTCTTGCTGCTGTCTTTTTATTCATAGCTTTCGATTTACCAAGCTTCCCTAAAAATGACTGAACTTTTGTTAAAAGAGTTTTAGCTTCGTCTTTTTTACCGCTAGCGATAGCTGTACGAAGGTCTTTCATTGCAGACTTAGTTTTAGAAGTCTTTGCTCTGTTAGTAGCAGTCTTCTTGATAGTTTGTTTCGCTCTTTTTACTGATGATTTGTGATTTGCCACACTGTTCTCCTGATGGTTCAAACTTAAGATTAGCTGCATATTTTTAGACGATAAGAATCCCTCTGACAAGGATTAATTTTGATTGACCAATACCTTCTGGAAAGGGATATTTGTGTCTCTTAAATTCAGAATCAAACATGGTCTTTTTGTGCACGGGGTAGAAAAACATGGCAATCAAAATCATTGGCGTTGTTGGATCAGGACAAATGGGAAGAGGGATCGCGCAGGTTGCTGCTCAATCAGGTTATCACGTGACCATTTTCGATATCAAAAGAGAAGCCTTGGATTTTGCCATTGATTTTATTCGTACTCAGCTTTCAAAGGGTGTGGAGAAAGGGAAATGGACTCAAGAGCAAGCTGATGAGGCTAATAAAAAGTTCAATATCACCACAGAATTAAAAGACATGAAACACTGTGACCTGGTGATTGAAGCAGCGACTGAAAACAAAGAAATTAAGTTTAAATTATTCCGAGATTTAGATCAAATTTGTAAACCTGAGGCTATTTTGGCTTCCAATACTTCTTCCATTTCCATCACTGAAATCGCGGCTCAAACTAAGCGTGCCGATCGAGTAGCAGGTATGCACTTCATGAATCCTGTGCCGGTGATGAAATTAGTGGAAGGAATTGAAGGGTTAGAAACTTCTAAGGCCACTTTTGATACCGTGGCAGTGACCGCTGTTACGATGGGAAAAGTTTTTATACGTGCCAAGGATATGCCAGGCTTTGCCGTGAACCGTATTCTTATGCCGATGATTAACGAAGCTTGCTACGCAGTCTACGAAGGAATAGCAACACCTTCCGATATCGATCAGGCGATGAAGCTTGGAACTAATCAACCTATGGGGCCTCTTGAGTTAGCCGATTTCATTGGTCTCGATACATGTTTGGCCATTATGCAAGTTTTGTTCGAGGGGTTATCTGATACTAAGTATCGTCCATGTCCACTTTTAAAACAGTATGTCGCCGCCAATCGTTTTGGACGTAAGAACGGCAAAGGATTTTATGAGTACAAAAAGTAATTTCGAATTTTTAAAATATAGTGAAGTTGATGGAATTGGCTTTTTAACCGTCAATCGTCCTGACAAATTGAATGCCTTGAATGAAAAAGTTCTTAGTGAACTGAAAACCTTTTTTACTGAATTTAAAAGTACTAAAAGCCAAGTGAATGGAATTGTATTTACTGGTGAAGGTGATAAAGCTTTTATTGCCGGAGCCGATATCGCTGCGTTGTCAAATATGACGGTTGATGATGGTTATAAATTTGGACAACTAGGCCAACAGGTAACACTTGGTTTTGAAAATATTTCTGTGCCTGTGATTGCTTGTGTAAACGGGTTTGCTTTGGGTGGCGGCTGTGAAATGGCCATGAGTTGCGACTTTATTTATGCCACTCATACTGCTGTCTTTGGACAACCAGAAGTAAAACTTGGATTAATTCCTGGATTTGGTGGAACGCAAAGACTGGCGAAATTGATCGGTAGAAATTATGCCAAAGAAATTATTTATACTGGTCGAAATGTAAATGCTGAAGAAGCTTTCAAACTTGGTTTAGTGATTAAAATATTTAATTCAAAAGACGAGATGATCGCGGCTGCAAAAGAAACCATTGCCATGATCGCCAAGAATTCTCCATTTGCCGTCGGTATTTCGAAGAAAGTGATGAATAATGGTAATGATCGTACTGTTGGAGAAGGGCTACATATCGAACTAGAGCAATTTTCAAATATTTTTTCTTCTTATGATTTAAAAGAAGGAACCAAGGCTTTTGTGGAAAAGAGAAAGCCTCTTTTTAAAGGTGAATAATGGACGCTAATTATAAAGAACTTAGAGACTTGTGCCAAAAATACGCTGATTCAGAGGTCGCCCCTCTTGCGGCAAAAATTGATAAGGAAGAAAAAATTCCCGATTCAATTGTGGCGCAACTTTATGAAAATGGCTTTATGGGAAGTTTTGTGCCAGAAATTTATGGTGGAGCAGGAATGGATTACTATTCTTACTCAATTATTGTGGAAGAAATGTCTCGTGCTTGTGCCTCAACAGGCGTTTTAATTTCAGCCCACAGTTCACTTTGTATGTGGCCAATTTTAGAATACGGAAATGAAGAGCAAAAAAAGAAATTCCTGCCAAGACTCGCTTCTGGTGGTGATGTTGGTTGTTTTTGTTTGTCCGAACCCAATGCCGGGTCCGATGCAGGCTCACTAACGACTTTTGCTGAAGATAAAGGCGACCACTGGGAGATTACTGGTGTTAAAAACTGGATTACCAATGCTCGTGAAGCAAAAATTGCTTTAGTTTTTGCTAAAACTCAAAAAACGCCTGACCATAAAGGAATTTCTGCCTTTATTGTTGAAACCAATAGCCCAGGTTTTTCTATCATCAAGATTGAAGAAAAACTAGGCATCAAAGGTTCTTCAACCGGTCAAATAGCCTTTGATAAAGTGAAAGTCCCCAAAGAAAATTTGCTGGGAGAATTACAAAAAGGCTTCCGTATCGCCATGGGTACTCTCGATGGTGGAAGAATTGGTATCGCCTCTCAGGCTTTAGGAATTAGTCGTGCGGCTTTTTCTTACGCCGTAAAATACTCAACAGAACGAGTGCAGTTTGGAGCACCTATTTCAAATCTTCAAGCCATCCAGTTCATGCTGGCCGATATGAGTACTAAGGTCGCTGCTTCTCAATTACTAATTGAGCATGCTTCCAAAATGAAAAATGCCCATGTACCATATTCAAAAGAAGCCGCTCACGCGAAGCTCTTTGCCTCTGAAGCTGCCATGTGGATCACCACCAAGGCAATTCAAGTTTGCGGCGGAAACGGTTACACCAAAGAATATCCTCTTGAGCGACACTTTAGAGATGCCAAAATTACTGAAATCTATGAAGGAACATCGGAAATTCAGAGAATTGTAATAGCGACTAGTGAGATTAAGGCGGTAAGTAAATGAGTACGCCAATTCGTGTATTAGTGGCCAAGCCTGGTCTTGATGGACATGATCGTGGAGCGAAGGTTATTGCCAAGGCTTTACGAGATGCTGGAATGGAAGTGATCTACACTGGTCTTCACCAAACTCCGGCTATGATTGTTCGTGCTGCTTTAGATGAGGACGTCAATGTTTTAGGTTTATCTATTCTTTCTGGTGCCCACCTAGAAGTGGCTCAGAGTATCATGGACCTTTTGAAGGCTGAAAATATGGAAGGCCAGATTTTAGTGGTTATGGGTGGAATTATCCCAGAAGAAGACCATGAGCAATTAAGAAGATTAGGAGTTGAAGGAGTTTTTACTCCAGGCGCTTCTCTCGACACGATGATTCAGTTTATCCGTCAGAAAGTTAAAGTGTAATTAGAACTAGCTACAAAATAAGATTAATGATAACCGTTTAAGGTCAACTTAAGAGTTAAAAGGGTGTGTATGGCAAAGAAAGTAAAGCCTGCGAAAAAATTAGAAAAGAAAGCAGCTCCTAAAAAAGCAGCTCCGGCCAAGAAAGTAGCGAAAGCTCCTATGCCTAAAAAAGCCGCTAAACCAGCTCCTAAAAAAGCTGTCGTTAAGCCTGCCGTTAAAAAAGTAGCGAAAGCGCCCGTGATTAAAAAGGTTGCTGCAAAAAGTACTGCCATGAAAATGGTCAAGAGTATTGGCAAACTTCTTAAAGGTAAAAAAGAAGTCGCTCCAGCAAAGCCGAAAATAAATAAAGCGGCAGAAATGAAGGCGAAAAAAGATGCTTTAAAGGCCAATAAAGAAAAAGAAAAAGAAGCTAAAAAAGCTGCTAAAGAGCAAGACGTTTTAGATAAGAAACAAGCTAAGATTGACGAAAAAGCCAATAAAAAATCAGCTAAAGAAGTTGAGAAGACAAAAGGTAAAGCTGCTCCAATTGAAGCTGAAAAGCCTCGTCGTGGTCGCGGCGAAGAAGATGATCTTTTTTCAGATGATGACTTTACCGACGGTGAAGAAATTGAAGATTTAGGAGAATTTGATTTCGAAGAAGAAGAAGTTGCGGCAAAACCTAAACGGGGTTCACTTTCCGAACTTGATTCGCTTGAAACGAGAATTTCTGACGAAATTACTAACTTGGCTGAACACTTTGATTGGAATGAAATTCATGAAGCTGTTTGTACTTTAGATTTTTTCGTTGATAACAAATCTGATGAATGTATGGAAAAGGGCTGTGATAATCTTCGTACAACCCAAGGATATTGTCGTCTACATTACATCAAAAACTCTAAGACCATTAAACGTAAGAAAGAAATTCTTCGCGAAGGAAAACTGCAAGATTATATTACGGAATTAATTACTAAATATCCGCCAAAATTCATTGAACAAATGCTTGCTGATTTAACTGATGACCGCGAGTTTTACAAAGTGTTGAATGACCTTGGAATTACAACTAACTACAATTATGAAGAAGTTGAAGATGCTGTTGTTCCAGAGGAAGATGATGATGATGTTATGTTGGAAACGAGAACAATCGTAACCGCTCGCCTTGGTTATGATGACGAAGAAATGTAAGAAGAATTGAAATAGAGAAAATAAAAAGCCTCCGCAAGGAGGCTTTTTTTATGGTTAATGTTCACTACCTTCAGAATCATCATCAATATAAAAACCAGACTCTGCTAAAAGCTTGGTTGCTTCAAAAGTAAGTTTCACGTTTTCTCGGCTCACTTTAAAGAAGAAGCCTTGCCCGTTATTCTCACCATCCTGCCAATTGGCAGCGTATAGATCGGGATCATCATAGTTTTTTTCTGTAAGTACTTGATCAAAAAAGACACCTGAAGCATCAATCAATTTAGAAAGAAGAGGTTTTATCTTTGTGCTTTCATCGGTATCTACTGAAATGAAGAGAGTGATAGGGGAGGAATCGGCACTATGGTCATCGGCAAAAGAAACAATGATGAGGATTTCGTCGGGAAAAGTAAATCCAAAGACAGAAAATGTTCTAGGATCATCTTTGAAGTCCTGGAGATAGGTGCTTTTTAGCAAATTGGTGACTTCTTCTTGCCACTCTTTAGGGAATTGGGTCCCCATCGTTGTTTGCTCTTTGCGTGCCAGCATTTTTACCTCTTAAAAATTACTATTCGGGCACTCTACCTTGTTAATTTTTTCCTAGCAAGAGACTCCCCGAATAAGATAGAATTTTATTGTTATTTTTTTACAATAGAGGTGTCTTATGGCCACATATATTCTTAGTGGATCTCGTACTGCACAAGGCAGTTTTTTAGGTGCATTATCTCAAGTCTCTGCTCCAAAATTAGGAGCTGTTGCTATTTCAGGAGCGATGAAAAAAGCTAATCTCTCAATGGATAAAATTGAAGAGCTTTATATGGGTACTGTTATTCAAGCTGGTGTGGGCCAAGCTCCAGCTCGTCAGGCTGCCATTTTTGCGGGACTTGCAGAATCAACTCCAAGTACGACTGTTAATAAAGTCTGTGGTTCTGGATTAAAAGCTGTTTTACTTGGTAGCCAAGCTATTCAATGTGGTGATGCCAATTTAGTGGTTGCTGGTGGAATGGAGAATATGTCTCTGGCTCCTCACTTACTTCCTAATTCACGCAATGGCTTTAAATTTGGTGAAACAGTCATGCGTGATTCTATGCAATGGGATGGATTGTGGGATGTTTACTCAAACCGAGCCATGGGAAATTGTGCCGAAGAATGCGCCACTAAATTTAATATTTCAAGAGCTGATCAAGATGCTTACGCCATAGAATCTTTTAAGCGTGCTCAGCATGCACAAAAAGAAGGTTTCTTTAAAAATGAAATTTCGGCAGTGATGTTACCATCTAAGTCGGGTGAGGTTGCCTTTACTGAAGATGAAGGCCCAAGCAAAGCCAATTTTGAAAAGATACCATCTCTTAAACCTGCTTTTGAAAAAACAGGAACTATCACGGCGGCCAATGCATCTACTTTAAACGACGGGGCAGCCGCTCTTGTTTTAGGTGGAGAGCAATATAAGAGTCAAGCGAAGTATAAGATTGTGTCTTATGCTAGTCATGCTCAAAACCCAACATGGTTCACCACCGCTCCTATCACAGCTATTCAAAAATCTTTGGATAAGGCAAAGTTAAAACTTTCGGACATAGATTTATTTGAAGTGAATGAAGCTTTTGCATTAGTTAGTCTTGCAACGATGAAAGAGCTAAAAATTGATCATCAAAAGATGAACATTTTTGGTGGCGCAGTTGCTCTTGGACATCCCATTGGTGCTTCGGGTGCTCGAATTTTAGTAACGCTTATGAATGCCATGGACATCAAGAAAGCCAAATATGGTTGCGCTGCAATTTGTATTGGTGGTGGCGAGGCATTAAGTGTTATCATTGAAAGATGCTAAACAATCGTAAGGTTTAAATGACAGTGCCAAAACAAGATACTGCTGCCGCAAAAAAGTCAGGGCTTCATAGTCTAAAGCAGGGTGATGTTCTGTTTAATGATGGTGATCCTGCTCAGTCCCTTTATATTATCCAAAAGGGCCAGTTAAGATTGTTTAAACCCAAAGGGAAAGGCTTTATTGAGATTGCCGTTCTGAGAGCAGGGGAAGTTATCGGGGAAATGGCTTATTTTGACGATGATGGCTCAGGTGGTAAACGCTCTTGCTCAGCTCAAGCCCAAATTCCCACTGAAATTATTGAAATCTCATTTGGAGCTTTTTCTAAAACCATGGAATCACTTAATCCTTGGTTCAAAACAATTATCAACACCCTTGCCGGTCGTCTTCGAAAGATGAATGCCAGAGTGAAAGAACTTGAATCAAACTCTGTCGCTGGTGGCTATGGTGGAGGTAAGTCTGAGTATGAGTTTCTGAGAACTCAAGATATTATTCGTTCTCTTTCAGTGATCTATTTAGTGTTTAAAAGCTCGGGCGAAAAACACCAAGATGGTGTGGGTGTTCATATGAATACTTTGCGCTTTTATGCCATCGATATTTTCAATGTGATCGAGGCAAAATTTGACGCTTTCTTAGAGCTTCTAAAAGCTCAAGGTCATCTTAAGTTTCTAGCTGATAAAGACAAGCAATTAAAGTTTTTGGTCTTAAAAGATATAGAGATGGTCCGTTTCTTATTGGTCTTTTTTAATACCCAAAGAACCCTAGTGGATGAGAAAAAACTTAAGATCAACTTCCGTTGTGAGAACTGGTTAGAAAAAATCTGTGGTGTCATTTTGCCACTGAATGTTCAGGATACCCATTACAATTTAAACCTAAATCCTATCCTAAATGAGGCTAAAGCTGTGAACCGCCCCTTAGACATAGATGACCTTCAAGATGCCCGTCTAGCGGGGTTCTTGGAGGAAATTATCGTTGATAAAGAGAACGAATTAACGGTCAATGTGGCATGGGAAAAACTGTCAAAAACCATGCCTGCTATCCGTATGATGAACGGTTTAAAAAGATTTAATGAATCGCAATCTGGATCGAATAAATATTGAAGAACCAGCTTCTTTGTTCTAAAGTTCCCCTTATCAAAAAGGGAGACGTCTTTATGTTAAAATTCTTAATCGCCATGTTAGTCCTCGCCGCCTCTGCTCCAATGTTTGCCGACACTGGAACAACTTTCGGGGACCTAATGTACATGCCTAACTCATCAGAGTTCTTGTTCGATAACAAATCATATTCGGCAAATGGTAAGTACAGCATCGATCGCGCGAATGGCTCGGGAACAGCGACAGATGTTTACAAGAACGAAAGAAAGATTGGTAAAATGAACCAAAAACTTTCTTATTCAATTTCTGACTATCTTCTTGTCGGAGCAGGCTTAGGTTTTGCTTTCCAAGATCGTAACTTCAACGATCAAAAAAGAGGACCAAACGGCGAAACTAGAACGAAAGAGCCGATGGTAAAAAACTCTGCTAGTTTGACTGACCCGTCTATCTATGCTCGTTACCGTTTAATGAATACAAAAGATCACGGTTTTGTTTTGGATTTAACTGCTGGAGCTTTAGTGAATTTAAATCCGACTAGATTTAACCGTGCTAAGCGTGGAGCGGTGACTGATCAAAATAACTCGACTATTGGTAACCAACAACGTGGTGGAGCCCAATACAATATCGGAGCAGAAGTAGGAAAGAATTTCGGAGTATTCGAAGCTTCAGCTTCGGCAGAGTACTTGCTTGGAATGAAGGCAAGAACCCAAAGACAAGCTGTTGATAGATTTGCCACTTCAAATACTGATCCGGAATCAAAAAGTCCAGGATATGGAAATGTTGATTACAACCAAGATTCAACTAACGATTTTGCTTTTGGTGTGAAAACTCTTACTCATCTTTATACACGTTGGAAATTCGGTCTTGGTGCTGACGTTTACTACCACGACAAAACTGTTAACGGTGGTGTCTTTGCTAACGGTGACCGTTATATAGAAGAAACTGATAGCTATGTTTCTACTACCTTCAATACTGAAATCAGATTTGTCTATACACGTGATTTATACATTTCTGGTGGATACCTTTACGGCATGAATTCTGACTACGACAAGAAGATCTCTAAAAATGGAGTGGTTCAAACTCAGGATAAATACAAAGACGATAATCTTATCCATGGTGGAACAATTCAATTCGTGGCTAAGTTCTAATTTATTTTTTAAGAGTTAATATATTAAGGCCCCTTTTTGGGGCCTTTTTTATTAGTTTGTAGCTGGTTTGTAATCGATGTCGATGCGGTCACCACTTGAGAAAATCCAAGGAGATTTAACTCTGATAATGTAACCTGAACGTGAAACTCCAGGAGAGCCAGCGCTATAGCTATTGACATTAGCTGGAGCACAGCTTGTTCCATTATAACTTTCAGTACAAGCAATTTGGATATTATAGTTTGAGTTGTAACCTAATAACTGCATATCACTAATTGGAATGCTCACTCCATTTTTCTTCACCACCATTGTACTCATGTCTGGATTTCTCGAGATTGAGAAGTAACCAAACCATTGTTTGGGAGCAGAGGTTACGATTTCTAAGCAATCAGGTTTTAACTGATTGGCATTGAATTTAATTCTTCCGTTACCATAGAGTTTTACTAAGTAACCAGTGAATGGTTCTCCCGGAGTTGGTTCATAGCGAGTGTTTTGAGTCTCTGCACTTGCGCCAGGGTTTGCCATTAAATCTGGATAAAGGGTAAAGCCGTCAACAGTATCACCTTTTGTTAAAGGCACTCCATTTTTCTTCACTGTTACACTATTGCGGTCAAAATTATTGACGGTTGAGACAGGCCAGTAATCATATTTGTGTTCAAGAATTATGCTTTGGATGGAAGCATTCACTCCAGCAAAGAGACTTATAAAGTTAACGTTGTTGGATATATCGAAAGTATTAATTCCAGAAGTATCTGTTAGCCCACTTCCGTTAACATAGTTGTGCATATCTTTTGACATTGTTTTGTATCGTGAACCAACGCCAGGACAGTTTGCTCCAGTTTGATGACAGATCAATGTCATGAAATAAAAATTGGGTGAATTTAAGAGACTTGAATTCCAAGGCTCAACTGCTTCTTTATATTGCTTCGTAAATTTGCGAAAATCTGTTAGGCGATTTGAGTAGTAATCTGTTGCCGGAGGACACTGAGGACAATTTGGATTTAGGACGTAGTCAGTATCGTTACCGTTCGAAATTAAAACGGTAATAGTGTAGGCACCAGTTCTAAAAATTCCATTGCTCTTATTGTTGTTCACAATATTTACAACTCGTTGAAAACCTTTTTCATCTGAACCACCTGAAGTAGCGGCAGAGAAGAAAGTAATATTTTCAGGGGCAACCAGACGTGAAATGACATTGGCAGAAAGTCCAGTTGGGGAAGAAGCGACAACTGGAAGTGAATGGTCAGTTCCAATATCAATTAAGGGGGCCACAAGAATATGATAATCAAATTCTTGAGAGACAGTAAGAATTGTTGATTGTATCGCCGACTTTAGACTGGCTGACATCAATCCAGCTGATCCCGAGTTATCGACAACAAATAAAATATCAACTGGTGGCTTGATCTTTGTAAAGTTCGCACACCCTTGTGAGGAAGAAACAGCAGCGCCAGCAATAGAGCTAGTTTCATTCTGTGTTCTTGCAACAAAAACTTCTTTACCGCAACTTGTAACGAACACTGCGAGTAAGAGAAGCTTTAAATTTTGAATCCATTTCAATTTCATAAAGTTTCCAATTGTTGGTTCTCTGACCTTTTCAATCTGTCATTTCGGTATTTTTACTTGAAAACTTTAACAAAGCTTAAGCGAGTCCATAAAAAGTCTTGAACTGGGAAGGCAAAAATTGCCAAAGCTGCTGAAAGTAAGCTTCAAGTGTATGATATTAAAGAATTTTGATTACTACTGAAGGAGACTTTTATGGCCGACAATTGGTATTACGTAGAAAGAGGGGAGCGCAAGGGCCCAATCACCCATGATGAAATGGAAGTGAAAATCCAAAATAAGTTTTTAGGTGAATCTGACTATGTTTGGAAAAAAGGATTCGAAAATACTTGGAAGAAAATTAAAGATGTACCTGAATTATACGTAATCTTCAATACTGCTCCTATAACTTCATCTATACCAGAAATTAAATTTGATATGAAAACCATCATTGAAAGCGAAAAAGTTTTTTTGATAAAAACTGGACCAGATAGAAATGGTGAGGAAAAAGAGTATGGCCCGTTCTCATTGAACATGTTGAAAACGCTTTTAAAAGACGAACGCATCAATGGCAAAACTTTGGTCTATGCTCCAGGCATGGGTTCATGGATGTTCTTGGCGGAACTTCCAAATTACAGAGATATTTTCCAAGCTGAGCCACCTGAAATTCTAGAGCAAGATCGTAGACAATATAAAAGAAAACCCTTCATTGCTCGAATGTTTTTTCATGATAATAAAAAAGTTTATGAAGGTATTTGTCGAGATGTTTCGGTTGGCGGTATGCAGATTATGATTGCTGACTTTCCAGGAAGACCTGGTGACAAAATTTCACTCAACGTCCATCCAGAGAATGCCGACTTCCATTTTGTCGCTTCAGGAAAAATTGTTCGTATGCTCGATTCAGATAGTGGATTTTCATTCCGTTTTACCGATCTTGGGCAAGATGCCGTGAATGCAATCACTCGTTTTGTTAATGAGCAATAAAAAATTGTAGGAAGAAGAAGATGGAATTGTCTAAGAAAGAGAAAAAGTTAGCGAAAGAAACTTCTATGAAAGAGTCAAAATTGCAAGCTCCTTCAGAGAAGGCTTTTAAAGCTGAGTACCATACAGGTCGATTTCCTTCAGTCAGTGGCCTTGGACATATTTACTACAAAACATACATTCCGAAAGCCTTAGATAAAGAAAAGCCTGTAAGATCAATTTTTTTAGTTCATGGACTGGTTGAGCATCAAGGTCGTCAAATGCTTCTTCCTAGATATTTAGAAGAAGCCGGTGAAGGGCAGATCATGTTCACTTGGATTGATCTCATTGGCCATGGTTTGTCTGGGGGACCTCGAGCTTATATTGAAAAATTTCGTGATTTTTCTCTCGATGTTGCTCATTTAATTAATTTGATCGATGGTGAATACAGTCCTACCCATAAAATGAACCATATTATAATGGGGCACAGTATGGGTGGTCTGGTAACTCTAAAACTAATGTTGCAAGAGAGTGCTAGTCTGAAAGCCAAAATATCAGGTCTAATATTATCGAACCCTTGTATTCGCGTGAAGCAGGAAGTGCCTAAGATATATCTTGGTGCAATTCACACTGTTGGAGGCTATTTAAAAAAACTGCGTCTTCCTTCTATCTATGGTGGAGATGCTTTAACATCTGACCCAAAACTCGCGCATGATTTTGATTCAGATCCCTTAATTCCAAAGTTCACCACGATCGGACTTTTGTTGCAAATATTAGAAGCCTCTAAAGAGATACGTTCACTGGCTTACTATCTGAATGTTCCCACTTTATTCCTCGTCGCGGGACAGGATCTGTTAGTTGATAACGAAACAACATTGCTCTTTGCTCGCGGTGTAGCCAATGATTTTGTTACTATTAAGAGTTATCCAGAGATGAAGCATGAAATGTATAACGAGGTGGGAAGAGAAAATGTTTTTCAAGATGTTAGAACTTGGCTGGGCAAACTGACAGAAAACCATTAGAATTTAGAGATGAGGAAGACTTCTTCAATTTACCTAGCTATTCAATACGGGATCATGTTCTTTCTGCTTTTGAGTTGTGCCAACAATATGTCCCAAAATTCTGTCAATGAAACCAAACGCCATATCAGTGGCGGGACTTATCGTAACGTGACTTGGTCAGACACGATGGAGTTCCAACGCGTCTCTTGGTTTCAAGAACTAACAATGATCTACGACACTTGGTTTTTTCGTTTGCTACCTGATTCACCTTTTCGTCAGTGGTTTTCAAAGGATGAATTAAGAGACGTAGAATCTTGCCGAGATATGTTGATTGTTATTCATTATCAATATGATTCAAAACGAATTTCTGATCGTATGTTCAAAGAAGAAATGAATTTAAATAAGTATGAGGACGTATACCTGACTCAATTTGCCAAGAATTTGAAGATGCACCCAGATGCCATTAAGTGGCGCCTTCAAAAACATAAGGTCATTGGTTTTTGCCGTAAAAGCCTAACTGACGATCCTCTTGTGATTAATTTCCCGAATTTTAAAGAAACCGTCATCCAACTCAACTAACTCATCAGAATTCAGAGCTTTTTAGTCTATTTATCGATTTAGCCACTTTCCCACTTAAAGTTTTTTAGGATTTTCACCGAGAAGCTTAAATGAGGGAACTTAGTTATGTCTGATAATAACAACAATTCTGGAAAATTACAGCGCTTTGGACGCTATCTCATCCTCGACCACTTAGTGGACGGTGGTATGGCGAAGATTTGTCGTGCAAGATTTTTAGGTGAACAAGCCGATAAGCTTGTTGCGATTAAAATGGTTCAGCCTCAGTTTTCGAAAGATCCCAATTTTAAAACAATGTTCATGGATGAAATTAAAGTCGCCTTCAGTCTTCTTCATCCCAATATTGCCCAAACTTACGATTATGGTATTTATCAAGAGCAACTTTATACTGCGATGGAATACATCGACGGTGCAAATTTGAAACAGTATCTTGATCGACTTAAAGAAAAAAACTACGTTTTTCCTGTCGAAATCTCTGCTTATATTACTGCACAAATTTGTCAGGGGCTTCATTATGCTCATACTTTTACAGATAAACTTTCTGGAAAACCACTGAACTTAGTCCATCGAGATATTTCTCCTCACAATATCATGCTCACCTATGATGGAGCGATTAAAGTCATCGACTTTGGTATCGCAAAAGCTGAAACAAATTCAGAAGCAACTCAAGCTGGAACAATTAAAGGGAAGCTCTCTTACCTTGCACCAGAATATCTAGATGGTCTTACGCTGGATCATCGCTATGACCAATTTGCGGTTGGTATTACTCTTTGGGAATTGTTGTGTTCAAGAAAACTTTTTCAAGCAGCCAATGATTTAGCCGTTTTAAAATTAATTCAAGCTTGTAAGATACCAGCGCCTTCTTCCATTAACCCTAATGTTCCGAAGGAACTAGATAGAATTGTACTTAAGGCTTTGTCCAAAGATCGTACCAATCGATATGAAAACTTAGATAAGTTTAACCGTGATCTAGTGAAGTTTCTTTATGCTACTTACCCTGACTTTAACTCGTCAGATCTTTCTTTCTTTGCCAAGGAATTGTTCAAAGATGAAATTAAGCGTGATAAAGCGAAATTCATGGAATACGGAAAAATTGATATTACTTCTTATTTAGAAGAATTAAAAAATGAATTAAATAATGGTCAGAATGCTGCGACTAACGGAAATGCTCCTTTAAGTAATCCAGACAAGACAGTTGCTTCAGGCTTTAGTCCTCGTCGTGAAATTGATTTAGAGTTAAGTGAAGATCAACAGTCAGTAACGAGTAGTATAACACTTGAAGTTGCTGGTATTGGTGGTCCAGTTAAGAAAAGACCAGCCGCTGATTCTACAACTACGGCAAAAAAATCAACTCCAGGAACCACTGCACGTGGCAATGTGAAAATTGCCGCTGGAACTCAAGCTCGTGATAAAAGTAAAATTTCAAATTTAGATAAATCGGAAAAAAAGTCGAGCCCCGTTTTACCAGTAATTATATTGGTTGCCGGATTAGGAGCGATTTGTTTTCTTTACCCTGATCTTGTTCTCGAATATACCGGAATTGACTTAGGTATTGGTGGAGCAGAGAAAACGATTGCCTCAGGAAATGCTCCTGAAGTAAATCCAGCTCGAGTAAAGAGACAAGGTAATGGTGTCCTTACACTTTCTGGACTTGATCCTTACATGGAAGTTTACATTAATGATGAAAAAGTAAGCTATTCAGGAGTAGGGATTAAGCAGCCGTTTAACAAAGAGATTTTACTTAGAGTTGAAAAAGAGCATCATGCTTCTTTCAACACGAAGTTTACTCTCACTAAAGAAAGTCCTAATACTTCGATTGTCATTCCTGAATTGGAAAAAGTCCGATACGGACTACTTTCAAGTTCAAACAATTACACAGAAGGTTCTGTTCTGAAGATTACAGTTAATGGTCAAGAGATGGAGAAAACACTTCCACTTGATAATTATCGAATCCCAGCAGGAACCTATGAGGGGATAGTGAAGGATCCACTTCTTGGTACAGAGAAGAATGTGACTTTTACAGTTGAAGATTCAATGAAGGCTACTCTCGAATAATTGCAGAAGTCGCTATGATTCGAATCTTTTATTTTGTTTAAAAATATTATTTTTACGCATATTTAAAAGTTTCATAATCTCAGCTGCCGTTTCTTCTAATGCTTTTCCCGTTACATTGAATACTGGCCATCGTTTATTCTGTGCGAATAAACGGTTTGCCCATTCAATTTCTTCAATCACTTTACTCATCTCGGCGTAATCACCTTCTTGTTCAGTGATGCCTAATCTGGTCAGACGATTTTTTCTGATTTGTTGGAGGGCTTCTGGATCAATGGTCAGACCAAAAATTTTTCGCTGATCTACTTTTAAAAGTTCTTCTGTTAGTTGGGCCCCGGGAATAATAGGGACGTTAACAACCTTTACCCCTTCAAGGGAGAGATAAATTGAAAGGGGGGTCTTAGAAGTTCTTGAAATTCCCACTAAGATGACATCTGCAAGATGAAGAGATTCTGCATTTCGACCATCATCGTGATTTAAGGTAAATTCAATGGCAGCAACTCTTTTAAAGTAATCATCATTTACTTCATGGAGTAGTCCTGGTTTATTTTCTGGTTCTTTTTCCAAAACATTAGAAAAAGCAGTCAGAATTGGTCCCATCAAATCCACGGAGCGAACATGTTTCTTTCGAGAAAGTTCAGAAATATATTCTCTAATTTCTGAAGACACAATGGTATACACAACTAAGTCATGATTGATTGCCGCTTCTGTAAAAATAGCATCGATTTGTTCTTTGCTGCGAACATTTTTATAACGTGTAAAATAAACATCTTTATCTCCAAATTGGGCCATGGCAGCTCTTGCTAAAGCAGTCGCTGTTTCTCCAGTGCCGTCGGAAATAATAATCAGTTTTAATTTTGGTTCCATGTAAGCCTTTCTCTTTGCTGACTTTTTTAGTCAGGATTCTTTATCTATTTTCTCTATTCTAATATAGATGAAGCTATCTTTCCCTTATTTTAATCTTAAGCGATAATCTTTTAAAGATTAATGCCCCAGAATTTTTCTAACCTTTAAGGAGGCCCTCAGTGATTCTCGTTTTAACTCTTATTTCGCTTTTTCAGTCTACAGCACAATCAGCTCCCAAGGTTGAATTTCCAAAAGATAACGCCCAGTCAGTGCAAAAAATTGAATTGGGAAAACAACTTTATTTTGATCCTCGATTATCTCGCTCAGGAGCTACTTCTTGTAACTCGTGTCATAACGTAATGGCAGGAGGGGATGATGATAGTAGTCTATCAGTCGGGCACAAAGGTCAGCTTGGTGGACGAAACGCTCCTACTGTTTGGAACTCTATGTTCAATACAGTTCAGTTTTGGGACGGTAGAGCTGTATCACTTGAGGAGCAAGCGAAAGGTCCATTATTGAATCCAGTAGAGATGGCGATGGATTCACATGATGTTGTAATGAATAGAGTCAAAGCTTTTCCTCAATATGTAGAAGCTTTCACAAAAGTATTTGGAAAAAATAATCCCATGACTATTGATAATCTTGCCCGTGCTATAGCAAGTTTTGAAAGAACATTAGTGGCCTACAATTCACCTTATGATAAATATTTAGCCGGTAATAAAAAAGCTCTTTCTGCAGGAGCAGTGAAGGGATTAAAGCTGGTAGAAGAAATTGGTTGTTTAGCATGTCATGCTGGAAGCAACTTCAACGGTAATAATATGGTCAAAATGGGTGAAGGATTTTATCAAAAATTTCCAACTTTTCCTGATGCAGATATCGAGAAAAAGTACGACATCAGTTCTGATTTAGGTCGTTTTCAAGTAACTAAAAATGAAGATGATAAAAATATGTGGAGAGTTCCAACATGGAGAAATGTTGAGATTACGGCTCCCTATTTCCACAATGGAAAAGTAAAAACACTTCGAGAAGCAGTTCGAGTGATGGGAAAAGTGCAACTAGACAGAGTTTTAAAGGAAGATGAAATTACTAGTATCGTTGCCTTTTTGAATTCACTGACAGGAGAATTACCTAAGATTACCCAACCTAAGCTCCCTGAAATTTCTGGAGCGACAGTTCTGCAAGATTAGTTTGATTTTAAAAATTGTTGAACCTTATCGAACAAAAAGCCATCATCTAGCAATGGATGATGGCTTTTTAAATTTTGACCTTTAAACCATGTTCTTTGAGATTTAGCTAACTGCCTGGTGGCAATAAAAATTTCCTCTTCACATTGTTCTAAGCTATAAATTCCCTCAAGATACCTTTGAGCTTCTTTATATCCAATGGACTGCATGGGTTTTTCTTTTCCAGTAAAACCATTAGCAAGTACCGAGCGAACTTCATCAATAAGTCCTAGCTGCAACATTTTTTTTGTTCTTTCTATAATGTATGGATAGTGCTCAACTTTCGGAATATCGAGATAGAGAGTGAGTGTATCCCATCCATGAATATTTTCTTTTTTTACTTGCTCATGATCAAGGCGTGCGAGACTAATGGCTTTGCCAGTGGTCCAAAAATATTCAACCGCTCTTCTTAACCTATAATGGTCATTGGCATGGAGTCGATCTAAACTTAAAGAGTCATGCTCTTTTAATAGCTCAAGAAATGGAGTAATGCCTTTCTCTTTATATAGCAGATCCGATTTTTCTTTAATAGTATTGGGTGTACTAGTATCTTCATACATACCACTCATTAAAGCTTGAAGATAAAACCCACTACCTCCCACTAAAAAAATAGGTTCATGGAGAGGACGATTTTCAATGATCTCTTTTGCTTTTTTCGCAAACTGATTGGCGTTTAGTGGTTCTCCTATGCTATCAGTTCCTACAAGAAAATGGGGAACACCTTGCATTTCTTCAATAGTTGGCCTGGCAGTTCCGATGGCCAGTTCTTTATAAAAAAGAAGTGAATCAAAATTGACCACAACACCCTGATGGATCTTGGCCAGTCTAATAGATAGACTTGTTTTTCCAGTTGCTGTTGGGCCTGCAATAATGACAACTTTTCTTTTCATTAGCGGAGTATTTTTTGTAGGTGTTCAGTATCTAGAAGTTGAGCACAGCCTAAAGCTTGTAACGCTGGAAGTTCATACTCACCAATCACTTCATTTACATAGTCTCTTTCATAACGAAGGTCGGGAGACTGTTTTTCTAAAAAGTTTTTCAGGCAGTCATGAGCCACTTTTTTTTCTTTGAGGAAGAAGAGAAGAAAATCTCTAAACCAAATTCGAGTATTCACTTTTTCAAAGTTTTTGGGCATGGCCCTTAATGCCATTGTCTCTGGGTTAAGGCGATCGATTTCAAAACCAAGACTTTTAAGTTCTTTTATTTTAGGGTCATCGATAGAACAAAGAATGGGTTCACTAATCATCAAGGGGATAGATTCCTCTTCAGAAAGTGATTGCATCAGATGATGCTTTAAAAGTGAGGATATTTTGATCAGGTAATAGCCTTCAAAACCTTCTTTTAAGCAAAAATTAGTCTGAAGAAAAAGTGGATGAGATTTATTTTGAATTGTTGCTAGGGCCATCTCCTCTTCTAAGGTTGTCGCTCTATGAGTTTGTTTATTGTCTTTTAGGTCTTTCAGTGAAAAATTCTCTTCAAATTGAAAATGATTCTCAATCGTATGCTTGTAAGTTTTGTTCTCAACTGAAGCGCTTCTTTTTTGTTCGTGGGCTTTTAAAGTAGCTGAAACCAGCCCCATAATCTCACCTGCATTGTGAAATTTGACAAATAACTTATTAGGATGAACGTTAACATCAAGGTCTTCTGGGGCTAAAGTTAAACTTAAAAAATAATGAGAGTAAGTAGAATCGCCTAAAAGATTTTCAAAATGAGAAAGAATTGAATGGATTTGTTTGTCTTGTATTTGTCTTCCATTGACCAAGATATACTGACATTTTGCACCTGACACCATGGCTTCATTTGATAATAATGTGAGAGATAAAGTGCTTTTGTCATAGCATTGTTCAAAGTGAAGTAGACTTTTTTCCTGGATTGCTGGAAGAAGATTTTTTTTGAAGTAGAGGTCTTTTAAACGTTTTTTAAGACCATCATTGCCTTTTTCAAACCCTTGGTAAATTTCTTTGTCTTTATCATCCCATTTTAATTCAAAATCGATTTCAGGATAGCTGAGTAAAAAACCATGGATGATTTTGAGAAGGGCATTTTTTTCAGAAGTTTTTGATTTGATAAATTTGAGACGAGCCGGGGTATTATAAAATAAGTCTTTGATATAAAAACTTGTACCTGCATTATGCCCTTGATGATGAACAAGAGACTCGACAACACCACCATTGATGATAAGTTTTCCGCCTTTGTGATTTTTTTGTAAACTAGTACATCTTACCCTCGCGACACTAGCAAGGCTAGCAAGTGCTTCCCCACGAAAACCATAGGAGTTCAGTGAATAGAGGTCTTCAAAGCGAGATAGCTTTGAGGTGGCATGTCGACAAAAGGCGAAGGGAAGTTCATCGTAGGACATTCCTTCACCATTATCGACTAGCTCTAAAAGTTCGAGACCATTATTAACTAAGTGGAGACTAAGTTTAGAAGCTCTTGCATCGAGAGCATTTTCTAAAAGTTCTTTCACTAAGCTGGCTGGTCTTTCGATGACTTCGCCAGCTTTTATCTGATCAATAATGTGTTCTGGAAGGAGTTTTATTTTAGAGTTTTTTTCCTGATAGTCCACGCTTATGCCCCTAATGAAGAGACTAAGTCTATTCGCGGAAAAAGTTCACTTGATTTCTTCCGCCTTCTTTTGATTTATAAACAGCTGTGTCTGCTCGTTTAAATAAATCTGTCCCAGTGTTTACACCTGCACGATAGTCAGCAACACCGATAGAAGCAGTAACTGGAAGTCTTTTATTGTCATAAATGAATTGGTGAGTTTCAACCAATTTTCTTAAACGCTCAGCAATTTCAAATCCCTGTTTCAGATTAGTCTTTGGAAGAAGAACAACAAATTCTTCACCGCCATAACGAGCGAAGATATCGCCATCACGTACACCACCAGAACGAATAACATTGGCCATTTCTTTTAAAACAAAGTCTCCAGCATCATGGCCAAAGTTATCATTGAGTTTCTTAAAATGGTCTAAATCAAAAAGAATCAAAGTTAGTGGATTGCCAGTAATTTTTGATTTTTTTACTTCAAGATCATTATTGATATTGAAATAAGTTTTATTAAAGCATTTGGTTAAGCCATCAGTGTTGGCCTGCATGTGAAGTTGATCGTAAGCAAGACGTTCAGGATCACCTTTTGGTAAAAATTTAAGGGCAACGCTACCAACTTTGATGATATCGCCTTTCTTAAGTTCCTGAGGACTTTCAATTTTAGAGTTATTTAAAAAAGTTCCATTACGAGATTCTAAATCTGTAAGGACAACTGATTCTGCAATAGTAAGTTTAATATGCTTACGACTGATACCTTCAAATTCCAGTGGAATGTTGTTGTCGGCACTTCTTCCGGCAGTCATTTCACCAGGAATTAAATTAAAAATTGTTCCATTGAGATCGCCGCCTACAACTAAAAGACAAGCTGGTTTTGCATCAGCCTCTTTTTCAGCAGCTTGTAATGCTGCTTTGATGTCGGTAATTATAATGGTTGAGTCGTTACTCATGTAATTCTTCTCCAGATCGAACTAAGAACAAAAATGTTTAAAGGAATTCAAAGCCTATTCTAAGGGAAAGAGCTTCTTTTTCCAATATAAGATAGCGATTTATCGGGTAGTCATGAGCAAAAATTGAAAGAACTTACGTGTCAATTTTGGGTTAAGAACCTTTTATATGTTCCCAAGCATACTTTTTCCCAGCTTCTACACCGGGTTGATCAAATGGGTCAATATTAAGGTGATAACCCATTAAAGCAGTCAGAGATTCAAAAAAGAGAATCATAGCACCTAGGCTCTCTTCATTATTGTGTTCAATTTCCAATATCACAAAGGGTCTTTCTGCTTCTTGAAGGGCTTTTACTGTTCCGATCAATTCTGCTTCCATCAGTTGATTTAAATGAACGTTGGAAAGATTTTTAAGCGATGGGTAGTTAAGATCACAAGCCAATTGATAGTTATTTTTTGGGTGTTTTACTTTGACGATAAAAAAACACTTATCGTTTGGTCCTTCCATGAAAAGTTGCACTTGCGAATGCTGATCAGTAGCTCCGTAAGATGGAATAGGAGTTAAGCCAGTGTTAACGACTTGGCCTGATTTATTTTTTTTCTTACCCAGAGATTCGGCCCATAGTTGAACAAACCAAAAAGAAAGATTACGAAGTTTAGACGAATAAGGCATGAGTACCGTTTGAGAAACACCGGTAGCTTTTAGTTCAAGCAGCATTTCTGCCGTCGTGAGCATAGGATTCAACTCATTTTTTTCTAGCAATATTTTTTTCATTCTCTCTGCACCAGTAAATAGATCTTTGTTGGAAATTCCAGCAAAGGAAGCGGGAAATAGCCCTACTGAAGTAAGAGCAGAGAATCGTCCACCAATAGATGAAGGCACAGTTAAACAAGAGATCGAGAGGTCTTTCGCCATTTGACGAAGGTCTCCGCTATGCGGGTCAGTGCAAAAAACGAAATGGTCTTTCATTTCAGAGTTTTTAAATTGACCCCAATTCATGACAATAGAAAGGGCAGCCATCGTCTCAGCGGTTGTGCCTGACTTGCTGACTACATAAAAAAGTGCATCTTTAGCGTTTAAACCATTGAGCTGATCATGGATTTCATCACTATCAATATTATTAATAAAGACAAAACGAACATCATGATTTTTTTTCAAGGCAGAAACTAGCATCTCTGGTCCCAGACTAGATCCACCTATGCCAATATGAACGAATAGTTTTTTGTGCTTAAATTTAAGGTAAGTTTGTTCCACTTCGTGAAGAACCGTATTGTCTTCAGTCCAATGAAAAAATCCAATCTTAGGATCATTAATAATTTTTTCAAAATGCTTTAGAGCGTTCAAATCAGCAACTTTTCTCTCACTGGAATATTTAAACTGGATGGAGTTCATGACTGCATTTCCTTTTTTAAATTACGAGCGATCACAACTTTTTGAATTTGATTTGTTCCTTCAACAATTTGCAGAACTTTGGCATCTCTCATATATCTTTCTAGAGGATATTCTGAGGTATAACCAACTCCACCTAATATTTGAACTGCTTCAGTTGTAACATACATGGCAGTATCAGAAGCTTTCATTTTTGCCATGCTAGCTAGTTTTTGGTCGGGTGTTTTTTCGTCAAAGTTTTGTGCCGCCTTTTCAACCATCAGTTTTGAGGCTTCAATTTCAGTGGCCATGTCGGCTAACATAAATTGTAATCCTTGAAATTCAAAGATAGCCTGATTGAATTGTTCTCTTTCTAAGGCGTACTTAGTTGCTTCTTTGAGTGCTCTTTCGCTTAAACCGACAGCAATGGCTCCAATTGTGAAGCGACCTCGATCAAGAGCTCCAGCTGCTAACTTAAAGCCTTTTCCTTCTGCTCCTAATAGATTTTTATCAGGAATAAAGCAGTTATTAAAAATAAGTTCCCGAGTTGGACTTGTTTTCCATCCCATTTTTTTCTCAGCTTTTCCAAAACTAAATCCAGCCGTGTCTTTTTCTACGATGAAGCAAGATATTCCTGAAGCACCATCACCACCAGATCTGGCCATAACAGTGTAAGTCTGGGCCACTCCACCTGAGGTGATCCATAATTTTGAACCATTTAATATCCAGCCACCATCCACCTTCTTAGCGGTTGTCTTTAAGGAAGCAGCATCAGAGCCCGCTCCTGATTCAGAAAGAGCAAAGGCTCCAATTTCATGCCCTGAGGTGAGGGCAGGTAGATAGGCTTGTTTTTGTTCCTCTGTACCGTATTCATTAATCATAGTTTGTACCATTGCAGAAACGCTAATGGTGACAGCATAGGGAACAGAGTACATAGCGATAGTTCTTAAGACGGTCACGAAATCACTGTAGGGAAGTTCTGCCCCACCGTAAGTTTCCGGTAGGGTTAATCCTGCTAATCCGAGTTGGCCAAAACCTCGAAAAATTTCCATGCGAAACTTCGAATTATGGTCATCTTGTTCCATGAAGGGCTCAACTTGGGTTTGGCAAAATTTGTGTATCGTCGCTACTAATTCTTTTTGATAATCACTCATAGTTTATATTTGGGTTAAGCTTTATGTTCAGCTTCTTTTAAAAGTTCTTTGGCAATGATCATGATCATTACTTCATTTGTTCCTGCACCAATTTCATTTAATTTTGCATCTCTCATATAGCGCTCAAGTGGAAATTCCTGAGAGTAGCCATAGCCACCGTGAATTTGAATAGCATCTAGTGCAATTTGAGTCACCATTCTTGGAATACCTAGTTTTACTTGAGCCGCAACCACACGCCCTTTGTTTCCATTGTCATAATCTTTGGCTACAGAATAAAGAAAATGTCTCATCATCTCTGTATGAGTTGCCATATCGGCAATCATTTTTTGAATCATTTGGAATTGGCCAAGTGTTTGCCCAAATTGTTTTCTTTGATTAGCATAACGTAAGCATTGATCCACGCATGCTTGCGCAATCCCCAAAGAAATTCCTGAAATGGTGATGCGTTCTAGTTCTAAATTTTTCATCATGTGGTAGACCGAGTCACCTTCATTACCAACTCGATTAATAACTGGTACTTTGGCATTTTCAAAAACTAGTTCTCCTGTTGGACTAGCTCTCATACCCATTTTTTTGATTTCTTTACCTACTGAAAATCCTGGAGTTCCTTTTTCAATTATAAAAGTGGTTAGCGCTTTCTTTTCCACCCCAGTTCTGGTGTAAGTGTAGGCAACGTCAGCGTACTGCGCATTGGTGATCCACATCTTTGAACCATTAATTGAGTAAAAGTCTCCAGTAAGTTTCGCTTTTGTTTGCATTCCAACAGCGTCTGAGCCAAATTCAGGTTCACTCATCCCCATACAACCAATATGTTCACCAGTGATCAACTTTGGTAAATATTTTTCCTTTTGAGCAGTGCTAGCATTTTTGTCTAAATTGTTCACACAAAGAATGGAATGGGCCAAATATGAAAGGGCGGTTGAAGCGCAGGCTTTTCCAAACTCTTCCATCACGATCGTCGCTGCAGTGGCTCCCAGACCGGCTCCACCGTATTCTGGATCAGCCGTTATTCCAAGAACTCCAATTTCTCCCATTTTCTTAAAAGACTTTAAGTTGAAACTTTGTTCACGGTCATGCTTTTCTGCAAATGGAGTAATTTCCTTATTGGCAAAATCTCTGGCTACTCGTTGTAATTCTCTTTCTTCTTCTGTCCAAAACCACATGGTAGTCCCCCTAACGTCAATGATAATATGATGAGTATAATTTTATATATTTGTGAATAAGAAGTCCTAATATCTTTACATTATTTGGCTTAAGATGAATACTTTTAATGTAACAGAATACTTTGACTTTTTAGTCTGATTTTAAGGAACAACAAATTGAGTTCCCTCACGCCATCCAATCAGTACGACTCAGCGTTCCCAGGAGAGAACTGGTTTTTCTATTGGAAAACTTCGCCAAGTCTTTGGGAGGCGAAGTTAAAAGAATTTCCAGGTGGCACGCCTATCTTTGTTCCCATCAATTGGTCTTTTCATGTCTTAGATTTTGACCGTTTTGATTTTGCCGACCAAAAACCAGAAACAGATTTAAAAAAACTCTTCTCTATGGCCCATGCTCTTGGAAAAGAAATATGTTTTTTACTTCCCCTTGGTCCTCAACCTTATTTACCTTATGGCGGATTACCTTCTGCCTTAGCTAAGACCATGAGTATTAATTCTGATGGCCTAGCATTAGCTGTTGTAGATAATGAAGAGAGAGTGAATAAGATTTATTCTTTTTTTGATCCCAAGGTTTATCAAAGTTTTAGAAAATTTGCGTGGCATCTTGGCCAATATCTTTCGACTAATGGGATTAGTTCTCCGGTTTTTGGACTTCGCTCAGGTTATATTCATCAAGCTAAATTCATTCCTTACTGGGAAGATCAGTCAGAAGTCTATGAACAAGCATTCAATCGTTTTATTCGTTCTCAGCTTGCTGAAAAAGGGATGAGCGCGGAAAATTTAAGCTTGGAAGATAAGATTCGTTTCAAAATTGATTTTTTAAAATTAATAAAAGAGCTCTACTCACAATCAGCAAAAGAATCACTAACTAGTCTTTGGGCAGGTGAGATCGATGTGGCTTTTCTTGGTGGTGGTCGTGATGATATGTTCTCTCGCACTTCTTTCATGTGGGAAAAATCGCAACATTACTTCGATACTTTATTTGAAGTTGTAAGTAATAAAATCATTCCATCTACCGCGTTATTACGCCTTGAAAGTAAAACACCGGTACTCAGAAAAGCATTTAATGATTTTTTAACCTCTGGTTTTTTATATAAAAAAATTGATACTAAGCTTTATGAAGATGATTATTTATCCACCTATACCCCGTTAGTTCATTTTGAAATTTATTATCAAGCACCTTTGGCCATTCGTTCGCCAGAAAAGTGGACTGATTTAGGTTTGATGTCTTTTTTTAAAAGAGAATTTAAGTGGAGCTATAATTTCAATTACCAAGTTGAAGTTAATCTTGAAGAAGATTATATCGACGCCAAAGTTCACATTTTTTCTGGCTATGGAATTACCAAAGATGATGTGAATAAGATGATTAAATTATTTTTAGCTGGAGCTAAAATTATTCTCGATACTAATGGCTTAACCACAGATCTTGAGCGAAAACTGTCACTTTTTTTTATGGAAAATAGTATCCAAACGGAAAAAGTTAATTTTCTAACGACCGTTACTCATGCTGCTTTAGGAGAGGGAAAGTTCATACTTTTCGAAGGCGATAAAGTTGAGAACACAGGATTGATTAAAAAGATTTCTTTCTGGGAAAACCTTATTTCTTTTATCAATCTGAAGCATATGAAAATTGAAGATGAAGATGAGCTTTATCATTTCTGGAAATTCAGAACGCCAAAAATGAGCGAAATGAATTATGAACAAATTAGACGTTTATCTTTTTACAATCCTAGTGATGTTAAAAAGCGTGCTCGTATTGTAGGAACAAAAAACTTTGCCCTTTTGAAAATCATTGATGAACAAGATTCGAAGGTAAAGCCATCGACCATGGGAATAGATTTAGAAGTATTGCCAGGTGGATCAGTTTCACTTGATTTTGGTTTTTTTGAGTAATTTATGAATCACAACTTAGCTTTAAATTTAATCTACTCTCAAATCACCATTAATCAGGGTGAGGGGCAATATCCAGGTACTTATTTTAAAGTACTCTATTTTTTTTCTGAATCTAGTTTTGTTCCTGTTCGAGACCTTGAAGAAGTAGCTCGGGCCCTTTTTTCTGAGCCAGTTGCGCTCAAGCTTATGTTTGATGATCTTGAGGATTTGACTCGTTTTGCGGTAGGGGTATGTGTGCACCTAGAGTCTCCTGAAGTTTTTGTACTCTCTTCTATCGACTATAATTCAGGGGTCGAGGGGACAAGAGATATTCGTAATTTCAGGGAGATATATCGCCGATTTGGTCATTCACTTCTTAATCCACAAATTAAAAAAGAGAAGGCTTCCAATTTTTTCAGTAAGTTTTTCAAAGAGTAATTTTCACTCTAGACTGGCCTACAAAATAAGTCTAAAACAGCCTCATTATGACGACTTCAATTTATGACCTCTCACATTCCGAGCTTAAAGCCAGGCTTAAAGAAGCCTCACTTACGCCCTTTGCGGCAGATCAAATCTTCGCTTGGATCTATAAAAAATTTGAAATAGACCCTGAGAAATGGACTAATGTTTCAAAGTTAGTGAAGGAATTTGTTGGTCAAGAATTTGATCTCACCTTACCTAAAATAGTTTGGGAAGCTATCTCAAACGATGGAACCAAAAAATTTCTTTTACAATTTTCTGACAAACAAACGGTAGAGACTGTCGTCATTCCGGCTAGAGAAAGACTTACCATATGTATTTCTTCACAAGTAGGCTGTGCAATTGGTTGCACTTTTTGTCATACCGCTACTCAAGGATTAAAACGTCACCTACGTCCAGGAGAAGTTACGGGTCAGTTTTTGGCCGTGAGTCGATGGCTCATTGAAAACATGTCGAATGAAGAAAAAATTACCAATATCGTTTATATGGGCCAAGGCGAGCCGCTTCATAACTTTGATAACATGCTTAAAGCAACAGAGATCTTTATTGATGAGAAAGCTTTTGCATTGGGACAGAGAAGAATTACTCTTTCAACTTCTGGTTTAGTCCCACAAATTGAAAAGCTCGCTCTATTTCCACCG
Source organism: Bacteriovoracaceae bacterium (assembly GCA_049318265.1). Taxonomy (GTDB): domain Bacteria; phylum Bdellovibrionota; class Bacteriovoracia; order Bacteriovoracales; family Bacteriovoracaceae; genus JBEIOQ01. The sequence continues at coordinate 232,370 of JBMOGR010000001.1, read as the reverse complement.
GTGAATATTGCTATTTCACTTCACTCAGCAAGAAACGATGTACGTTCCGAGTTAATGCCTATTAACAAAGTTTACGATTTGGAAAGACTGTTTACCGCTATTAAAACAATTCCTCTTAAGGCCTACCGAAGAATTACCTATGAGTACTTATTAATTGATGAACTGAATGACACGGAAGAAGATGTAGAAGCACTATGCAAATTACTTCGCCGTGAAGAATCAAAAATTAACTTAATACCTTTCAATGATTTTCCAGGATCTAAATTTAAGCGTCCTAAGAAAGAAAAAGTCTTATGGTTTATGGAAACAATGAACCAGAGAGGCTACACCACTACCATTCGGGCCACCAAAGGCAGTGATATTTTAGCGGCTTGTGGACAGTTAAAATCAGAAGTGGAAAAACATAATACTTGGTAAACCAAGCTTAATTAACGGGCACCACGGTTTCTTCTCCAGTACCAATCTTCCTGTCTTTTTATCTCTAGATTTTCGCGAATTCTTGCTTTTTCTTTAGCGACTGCCACTGGATCGTTGATATCCACACTTTCAGGATCTATGTAGTACGTCTCTTCAGCAGGTGCTCTGCGAAGACCCTTGGCTACAACTTCATTCTTTTCAACTTTTTCTTCTGTTGTCTTTTCTGTCTTTACTTCGCTGCTACTCATCTCATCTGAGAGTGTAAAAGTACTGACACCTTTAACAGCATAAAGAGGAGCACTAAAAGTAAAGGCAAGGTTTAAAAACAATAATTTCTTCATAGATACTTCCTAGAAAAAAAAAGGCAGCGATTACTCACTGCCTGGTAATAATCAATTGAAGTAGAGAAGCGAAGCTTGGCTATTTATTTTGAGGAAAAGTTCTTTCGGCACGCCATTCCTGAACGTGTCTTTTTCCTTCATCACTCTTGATAGCTAAATTCGTGCGAATTCTTGCTTTCTCTTTTTTCAGTGCAGCTGGGTTACGTTGAAGTTCCATATCATCTGGATCAATGTAGAAGTCTTCAGAACTTGCTACATCACGACCAGTAGACGTTTCTTCGAGAGAATTACGTTTAGTGTCACCAACTTCGTCTGCCACTTCGAATTTATAGCTATTATCAGCCAAAACCGGCAAACTTACTGTGAGTACTAAGCTTAAAATAATTAATTTTTTCATTTCCAAACTCCTTTGAGGATTTGCTTCCTACCTTAAGTCTATCGGAAGATATTTGGCGCACCTTTAATTAATTATACGGCAAAATCCCCCTAGACAAAACTTGAGCTTTTCAATCTGAAAAAGACTATTTTAACTGGTTGGATTTTAACAACGGACAGTTTAGAATTGAGATGTAATTCCTTTAATCACTGACTAATAAAGTTGCCTTAAACCAGGAGCCATCGTGAATCAAACACGTTCTAAAAGTTTGACCGGACTTTTCATTCTAATCTTTTCACTCTTTTTTGTATTTTTGCTTTTCGCTTTTTATACTATTCGTAGCTTAAAAAGTGGAAGCGATGAATTTGAATCATATTTGGAAGATAATAAAAATTCTGCGATTGCCGTGGTTGAGATCACAGGTCCAATAATGGAGAGTAAAACAATTATTAAGGATCTATTATCTACTGAAAAAGATAAATCGATTAAAGCTATCTTAGTCAGAATCGATTCTCCTGGAGGAGCTGTAGGGCCTACTCAAGAAATTTATGAAGAGATAAGACGTATTGATACTGTGAAACCAGTTTATGCTTCTTTTGGAACCATTGCTGCTTCTGGTGGATACTATATTGGAGCAGCTTGTAGAAAAATTTACGCCAATGCCGGCACCTTAACTGGCTCCATCGGAGTGATCATGCAATTCATGGATCTTTCTAAGCTTTATGAATTTGCCAAGATTAGTCCAACAACGATTAAAGCTGGTCACTACAAAGATGTAGGAGATCCAAGTCGTGCACTGACTCCTGAAGAAAGAGAATTGCTGACTGGTATGATTGCTGGAACCCACGAACAATTTCGTCGAGATATTTTAGCTGTGCGAAAAGACAAAATTAAAGGCGACTTTAATACTCATACCCAAGGGCAAATTTTTTCGGGTGAAGATGCTAAAAAAATTGGTTTAGTTGATGAGATAGGCGGTTTATGGGCTACTGGTAGAGCTATCCATAAAGAGCTTAATTTGAAAGGAAAATTTGGACTTCGTTTTATTAAGCATAAAAAGAATCTTTCATTCAGTGAGTTCTTAGAAAATGTTGATGAATCTTTTTCTCACATTAGAAATAACGTCATCGCTAGCAAAATGCCGACGTTTATGTACGCCCCTTAATTATTGAAGGAACAAGACGTAATATGGATTTTTCCGCCGTACTGACATGGACCCAAGATCATTTACTAACTGTCGTCGCAATAGCGACCACCTTAGTTCTGATATACCATTATCTTATTGAAAAAGATAAAGGGGTAAAGCTTTCGCAAAAATATCGCAGTTCAATATTTGAAGCTCAATCAAAAATCTTTTTGAATGCTACCCAGTATTTAATCTCTGGTAACAAAGATTTAGCGATTAAAGAGTTTTTGAATGCAGTTGATTTAAACCGTGAAACGATTGATACGTATTTTGCCTTAGGAAATCTTTTCAGAAGCAATGGCGAAATAGAAAAAGCCATTAGTATTCACCGTTCATTAATCGCTCGAAATAATATTTCTGAGTCCACTAGACTTCAAGCGCTAAAAGAATTAGCAGTTGATTTTGATAAGGGCGGATTTGTTGATAAAGCGATCGAAACATATAAAGACGTTTTAAAAATTAATCGTGATCAGTACGAAGTAATCCAATCGCTTTGCAGAATTTATGAAGATATTGAGGATTGGGATCAAGCCTATAATTATCGCATTATGCTTTCAAAAGTTGGTCATGAAAACCAATCAGAAACTATCTCCCATATTTTAGTACAGAAGGCGAAAATACTTTTTTCGAAAGGAAAATACTCAGAGTGTATTGAAGATTTAGAAGATGCTCTACGATTCGCTCCTTCTGTATCGGCCAAGATTTTACGTTTAAGATTGTTTTTAGCACAAGGACAAATGGACGATGCCAAAGCATTAATCTTGGAATTACTGAAAGAGCATCCGATGTATGCGTCTTTTATTTTTATTTCGGTGGAAGAATTTGAAGGTACGCCTGAGCTTAGAGGACAATACCTTGAACGCTTAAAAAGTTTAAAAGATTATTTCTTAAGTTTAACCGACAAAGATTTAACTATTTCTCCCTCAGTTGTTTTGTCAAAAGTGAGATTGCTAAAAGATACGGGGCGACAAGATCAGGCTTTTGCCATTCTAAAAGATTGGATGGATAAAAATTCTAATCATAGCGATGTTCTTAAAATGGAATATATTAAATTGTTAATCGATACAGGTAAAACCGAAGTGGCGATGGAGCAGACGAAGGAATTATTAAAGAATCTTCATTCGAGTCTTACAAGACATTACTGTTCACAATGTGGATACAACTCAGATAATATTTTTTGGCGATGTCCTCAGTGTCATAACTGGGAGACAATTCAATTTCGATGGAAGGTATGAAAAAAACTTTTTTTCTATTTTCTTTATTTTTGTTTGGGATGCAAATTTCAAAGGCTGATGATCAAGTTGTTGGTATTTATTACATTAAATCAATGTTTACTCACGTACACCAGACTACAAACGCCAATTCAGTTAGTTTAACCACCGTGGCCTGTGGACATCCATTGAAAGTTTTGAAAACAGAGAAAACTAAAACAATAACTTGGTACTATACTGAAGTTGGAGCTCATAAAGGTTACGTTCAAGAAGATTTTACAACCAGTACAAAGCCAGATTGTTTTCAGGGGAATTACCCAATTTTTTTTAATGGATTAAATTTGGATTTATCGCAGATGTACTACTGGGGCCGTTTAAATGACCAGTATATTCACGTCGACATAAAGGCACCTTAATGCATAAATGGCTGTTTCTTTTATTGATTTTCTCTTTGGCCTCTTTTGCTCAAGAAGCAGAAGTAACACCTATACCTGTTGAAAAGACCCAAGTTGAAAAGGAAGCAGAGAACATTAATTTTGATTCGTTGAAAAAAGTTTTAAAGAACGACTTATTAGATAAAGAAGTCAAAAAGAAAGTAGATATCGTTCAGCAAATAAAAGTAGAGAATAAAGAAAAAGAATTACAAAGATTTTTTTATCCTGTGAAGGAAGATTTCTGGAGCTTTTTTTCGGAACTTTGGTTAGTTAAAAATATTCAAGATTTAAAATGGGACTTTGAAAAGCCCGACTATGGCCTAAATGAAGCAGTGATGAATTTGTTTCGAAGCCATGGCTTTTTAGAAAAACGAATTAAAATCTTAATTATTAATAGCCCTCATCTTTCCCATCTTGGACTGCCGGCCAATGGCAATGAATCTATTTACTTGATCTCTCTTCCTTTTATTCGCAGCATGGATCTTTCAAAGCAAGAAATTGCCATGATCATTTTGGAAGATTACCTTCGATTAGAGTCTGGGCTTCTGGAAAAATATATTATAAGCAAAGATTTAACGGAAAGTTTTGGAAAGAGCTATGCCGGAAAAAATATTGATCAAAAAGTACTTAACATAACATTGGATAAATTGACTGAATTTACCTTAAAAAAAGGTTTCACCTTTCAAGAACAGTTCGATATTACTAAAAAAATGGATACACTTCTAAAAAGTAACCAGCAAAATTGGAACACCTACATCCAGCTACTCAATAAGATGGATAAATTAGTTAAAATGAACCTAATTTTTGAAAGCCATATCAAGCTTTACCCCAGCCCCGAAATGCAAATTAAATGGCTTTCTCCAGCAAAAAATCCCATTCCATGAAAGTCAGAAACTTTCTCATGAATGAAATTTTCACCAAACAATTCCGTCGTTATTTGTTTTACTATTTTGTCTACGGATTGATTTTCTTTCTTTTTAATATGGGAACCGTTTCAGTTGTTTCCTCTTTTCATTTTATGCTTGAGCACAAAATTGGAACCATTGAAGATTGGATTTTTAGACATAGTTGGGAAATTACCATCGTCGCAAAATTCCTTGCCTTTTTTACCACCATCCGAATTGTGAATTATCTTTTTCATGCAGGGAACCCTTTAGTCGATTATTTTCGACACTTCAAAGAAAAGCCAAGGTCCACAATTTTGGTTTTAATCATTAGCTTTTATGTAGTCATGCTGGTACCAGTCCACATCCATACTTCACCCACTATCAATGAAAATACTAATCATCAGATAGTTTCTTTTTGGGGAACCTTCTTTTTTTATTTCATCGACTTTTTACTTATTTCCTATTTACGTTTTCTTTATCCTTTAGAGAGAGATGGTGCAGATCCGGTAAGAGTTTGGCGAGAACTAGTCTTTGATTTAGTTTTTCCTGTTCTTTTTTATTTTTTCACTATTATTTCTACGGACTACGATCCGCGAATTTCGGCTCTGATGTTTTTCTACATGTTTCTAATCTATTTAATTGATTCGTGGCTTGCTCGAGGATGGATCAATGTCGCTCTATTCGTTTTCCTTTTTATTGCACCTATGGGAAGTCTTATGGGACTAGATCTTTTTTGGGGAAAAGAGTATTCTCCATTCTACATCACTCATGGGCAACCAATTCTCTCAACTTTGGTTCTCACTCTCATTACATGTTTTTATCTTTTTCAAAAACGTTCAAGGTTAGTTTGACTAGTTAAGACTCGCTGTCAGATAATGAAGTACATTCAGAAGGAGAAATCATGTCATCGAAAATGGATATTTTGCGAATTTTAATGGACTCAGGTCTGGTGGTAAAAATTGTTTTACTTTCGCTCATTTGTTGTTCTATTGCTTCTTGGACAATCATCTTTAAAAAGAAAAAAGTTTTATCCCAAGTTCAATTAGAGAACGCGGAATTTTTAGAAATATTTAATCGCTCCACTTCAAGCTCTGAAATGCTTTCTAAGGCTCAGGAGTATAGTGCATCTTCGATGGCCTTAATGTTTAGGAGTGGTCATGAAGAAATTAGTAAAATTACTGAACGCCTTAATGCTCAAGATGCCAAAAATTTACGTGAGTATTTTGAAAGCCAAGGAATTGTTTCTCTAGAAAGAGCTCTTAAGAAAGGCTCACTCGAAGCTTCGCTTTCACTTGAAGCTTTGCTTTCAACTTTAGCTTCAATCGCTTCCGTCGCTCCTTTTATCGGTCTCTTTGGAACTGTCTGGGGAATTATTGATTCATTCACTGGTTTATCAAGTGGAGGTAGTTCACTGGAAGCAGTGGCACCAGGTATTGCCGAAGCTTTAGTGGCAACTGCCGTGGGTTTATTCGCGGCTATTCCAGCAGTCTGGTTTTATAACCATTTTAATAATCAGATTGGTCGTATTCAATCGCAGATGGAATCTTTTGGACAAGATTACCTAAACTTCGTTGAGCGCTCAGTAATGACCAAAAAATAGAGGAAATCATGTCCTTTCAAATAAGTCGTAAAAAAGGTCCCATGGCGGATATTAACGTCACTCCTTTAGTTGATGTTATGTTAGTTCTTTTAGTGATCTTTATGATCACGGCACCAATGATGTTTAATGGTATTAAATTGCAGTTACCTAAAACAAAAAAAGTAGCCAGTCTGAATTTATCTTCAGACCAGGTGATCCTATCAATCAATACAGCGGGTGAAATTTATTTGGGAAAACAAAAAGTTTTGAGCAATGAAGTTTTACCACAAATAAAAAAACTTTTTAAGGATTATGGTACTGACGTCGTTTATATCCGCGCTAGTGCCGATATAAAATATGGAAAAGTGGCTAGCCTTATGTCTTCCTTAAAAAGAAGCGGCATTGTTAATATTGCTTTAGTCACAGACATCGAGAAGGATAAATAGTAGGAATATGAATATCGCTGATTCATCTTCTTCTGATATCAAAAAAAGTTTTTTGGGTGCTTTAACTGCTCATTTACTTCTTTTTGCATTGGTGCTTTTGGCAACCAAACTCAATTTAATTCCAGCATTGCAGGTATTAAATCCCATTAGTCCTGAAGTGAAAATGCTCCAGACTGCAGTTCGCGTAGATGTCGTTTCCATGCCCTCACAAACATTAAAAGAAATGAAAACGGAGGAAATGACTCCACCACCTGAGAACATTGAGAAGACTCAGTCTGCTCCAACTTCTAAAAGCGAAGTTGATTCTGAGAAAATTGAAAAAGATGAAGAGCCCATAGGAAATACCGTTGAATATAAAAAAGTTGGGAAAAAAGATTTCATGTCTCTCTTAAAAAATCTCAGTCAAAAAGAAGTGAAGGGTGCAAGCTCAGGCAAGGCTACAAAAAATGCCAACGCTCCTACCTTAAGCAAGGAAGAAATGAATGGTCTGATCATTGCTGGAAATAAATTGGCCAAAGGTAATGCCCTCAGTGGTGGATCCGCGACAGTTGATGATGGAGCTTTTGCTCAATATGTTTCGGCTCTTCCCTTTAGAGTGAAAAAGTTTTGGCGTCTACCAAGTTATCTATTAGGCCGTAACTTAAAATGCCGTATTCGTATTTTTATAAATGCCAGTGGGGAATTAATTAAAGCCGCAGTTTTTGAATCCTCTGGAGTAGAAGAATTTGATCAACGTGCAGTACAAGCTGTGGAAGCGGCTTCTCCCTTTTCTACCCCCGATGCTTCATTTGCGAACCGTTTAAACCGTGGTGAAATTGCTCTTGGATTTCCACTTTGAAATTTTTTGGAGTTATGGATGAAATATTTAAATTTTCTTTTTTGGGTGTTTGTTTCATTTTCTACTTTGGCGCAAAGTGACCTCACCGTTGTTGCCGTAGGTGAGGCTGAACTTGAGACCGATCGTTTAATGGTTTATTCCGCCAAAGGAGCCAACCCCCCAGTAGGATTGGCCAATGATATATTAGAGATCGTGAGAAATGATTTTTCGTTTTATAAAAATTCCTTCACAGTCATGAAATCACTTGATTCAGGTGATGGCGTTTCCATGGATGATTTCGCCAAAGAAAAATATTCTTATGTCGTTCAAGCGGAGGCGACAGGAAATTCCAATGCCATTGATTTAAAAATAAAAATTATCAATGTACGTACTAAATCTGAACTATCTAATTTAAATCTCAAAGTCTTGCGCCAAAATCTTCGCTCAGAAGCCCACCAAATTTCGACGGAAATTTACAAAGCGATGACTGGGAAAACGGGAATTTTTAAAGCGAAAATTACTTTTGTTTCTGATAAAGGTGCTAGCCCCAAACGCTACTTTAAGGAATTATATGTCATGGACTTTGATGGCCAGAATGTGAAGAAGCTGACCAACCATCAAGGTATCGTGATTTCGCCAACTTTTAATTACGATAACTCTAAAATCGCTTACAGTTTGATTTCTAAGAATAGAGCCGATCGAAATATTGGTCTTTACATTTATGATCTTAAGACAGGGGATAGCCATTTAATTTCTAATCAAAAAGGAATTAATTCAGGTGCAGTTTTTACACCAGATCACGAACATTTAATTACCACCCTTTCTTTTTCCGGAAACTCTGAGCTCTACCGTATGGATTTAGAGGGAAAAAATCTTACCAAGATTACCAATAACTCTGCTGATGATGTAGACCCAACTCTCTCTAGCGATGGAACGAAAATGGCTTTTCTTTCTGATCGTTCAGGCAAAGCGATGATTTATGTGGCTGATCCAAGTGCTACCGAAAAAAATGTTAAACGTGTAAGTTTCATTGGAAAATTCAACGCTACTCCAAGTTTCTCACCCGATGGAAAAAACATTGTTTTCTCTTCTTGGGATAAAACTTTTGATATCTACCGCATTACTTCAGACGGGGCGGAGCTTTTCCGACTGACCAAAGACTTCGGTTCAAATGAAGACCCTAGTTATTCCCTCGATGGCGAATTCATCATATTTACCTCTAAAAGAGTCAAATCTAGGTCATCTGCTGAACAAGATATCTACATTATGGACAAGAATGGAGAGGTTATTGGGGGCCTGACCCAAGGCATTTCAAACTGTACAACTCCTAGGTGGTCTAAGTAGCTGTTTCTTTATGGAATAGTGAAAAAATTATCAACAACCAAGTAAAATAGTCTTGTAAATTTTTCATGCACTGCTATAATTCATGTAGATTTTATGCATAGCGCTGAACGCTATGCGCTCAAAAACTGTCAAGGAGTTATACATGATGAACGCACTAAACTTAAACGAAGTTGCTAGCCTACAAGTAAGCCTTTCGACCCTTGATGAAGTCGTATTTTTCGCAAAACTTTGCGATTTCCTTCATAACTCATTGAATGAACACAGAGTGATGATCTTTAAAGCATACGAAGACGGTTCATCTGAATTAATGAGCGAAAATGGACAAGCTGTAAAAGGTGAAATCTGCCCTAAAGGCCAAGGTCTAGCAGGTTATGTTATCCGCACTAAGAAAGCTTACTACTCAAATAACGTTAAAAGAGACCCACTTTTAGCGACTTCTAAGCATAAGAACGAAGTTAACGCTGAAATCGCCATACCAATTAACTGTGACGGACAAGTTCTTGGAACAATCCATGTCCAGTCTTTATCTGAAAATAGAAACTTTGGAGAAGCCGATGTGGCAGAAGTATTAAGACTACTTTCAAACATTGATCAACCAATTCGTAATATGAAGATGTTCTTAGCTGCTAAGCATTTATCTGAAGAGTTAATGAAGAAGATTCAGTCAAAAGAATCTGAAGCTCCTGCTCAGAAAATTCAACCTCACTACCACGAAGTAAGAGATGTTGAATTTGTAGCTGGTTCAAAAGTAATGAAAGATATTATCGAATTCGCTCTAAAAGTAGCGAAATCAGAAGCTCATTTAATGATAGAAGGTGAAACTGGTACAGGAAAAGAATTAATCTCAAGACGCATCCATGCTTCATCTGCAAGATCAGCTGCTCCTTATATGGTAGTAGACTGTTCATGTAAAAGCGAAGCTCAATTAGATGCTGAAATTTTTGGTTCTGAAGCTAAAGCTGGTCTACTTGAAGAAGCTCAAGGTGGAACAATCTTTATTGAAGAACTTCTACACTTATCTCTTCCTTTGCAATCGAAGTTACTAAAATACTTAGTAAAAGGTGAAGCACACCGTGTAGGAGCAGTCACATCATACAAGTCTCAAGCTCGTATTGTTGTAGCGACTAAAAGAAATATGAAGGCTGAAGTAGAAGCTGGAAAAGTAAGAGAAGATTTATACTTCCGCTTAGTAAACCTTTCAGTAAGAATCCCAGCTCTTCGTGAAAGAAGAGAAGATATTAAAGTATTGGCTGAGTACTTCTTAAACCATGGCAAAAACAAAGAAGAATTAAAGGCCCTTACAGCTGGTGCTCTTGAAATGTTAATGAGCTACTCTTTTCCAGGAAACGTGAGAGAGCTTAAATCAATGGTAGAAAGACTTTCCATCATGGCTGACTCGCGCTTTATCGACGAATCAGCGCTTCCAGACTACTTGAAAGAAGCTCCCGTTGTTGAAGTAAAAATTCAGGACTTCGCAGAAATGACTCTAGAAGAACTTGAAAAAAATCATATCTGTAAGACACTTGATCATTTGAAAGGAAATAAGACGAAAACTGCGAAGGCCCTAGGCATCACAGTAAAAACGCTCTATAACAAGCTGCATGCTTACGGAATGGTTGCTAAGGATGAGTTAAGCATCCAATAATAAGTTGATGAATAGAGTAGAATACAGGTAAAATAAAAAATCAGGAGTTAACAGAATGACAACACCAAAAGTAACAGAAGAAGTAAAAGTAGACCCGGCGATTGGCCCTCGTAATTTTCGCCACAATCCGGATATCGAGAACTTCTACCGTTTTGTTCATGACAATTCTCTTCGCCACGAAGCGAAGGTATTGTTCAAAACAATCTTGGATAAGGTAAAGAAATCGGCCAAGAAAAAAGAAAAAGAAAGCAAAAAAGCAGCAAAACACTAGATCTAATTTCAAGCTTCCTCCGATGATGGAGGAAGCTTCTCTTTTTCAAAAAGAATTTCCATGGATGTGAAAGCCCTTAAACCCCACTTAATGTTTGACCCTATCTATGGATTTATTCCGCTCACTCCTTGTGAATGGGAAATACTTCATACTCCTTATTATCAACGTCTTCGTTGGATAAAACAGTTAGGATTTTCTTGTTATGTTTTTCCAGGTGCTGAGCATTCGCGCTTTGGTCACTCTATTGGAGTTATGCATAACGCTCATTGTATTTTAACTTCTATTGGTAAAGCTGTTCCTGAAAAGGTTTTGGTCGATCCGAATATTCAGAGTAAAGAAGCAGTTTATCATCGTACCATTCGTCTTGCAGCGATGATGCATGATCTAGGTACTTTTCCTTTTTCCCATACAACCGAGATGGCCTACATACGTTTTGGGGAAACAACAAATCAAAAAAATAGTAAAGGCTTACTTGATGATCATGAGAACTTAGGCTCTTTTATTATTAAGAATACCGACTTCGAGGGTGGAATTACTTTTATTCTTAAAAAGTATGGAATTGATCCACAGTCTCTTTCTGATTTAGTGAAAGGAGTTGATCCCTCCATTTTAGCTAACCAAATTCTTCATTCTGAAATAGATTGTGATCGCATGGATTATCTCTTGCGAGATGCTCACTACTCAGGAATGAAATATGGAACTTACGATCGTGACTATTTACTTCATCATTTTAAAGTAGCCAAGATTGGCGATCACGATATTTTAGTCATCAACCACAATGCTCTTCACTGTGTAGAAGATTTTTTACAGGCCCGTTTTGCTTGGTATTCTCAAGTTGTTCGTTCAGCGAGAGGAGCGAAGTACGATGCTCTGGCTGAAGAGCTTACTTTTTATCTGCTTGAGAAAGGAAAGATGACTCGATATGGACAGCTGCTTGAATCTATTGCCAATAATCCTTTAGAATTCTATCGCTTCAATGATCAATATTTCATGACCACAGTGCTTGAACTTTATACTCGCGGTGATTTAGATAAAAATCCTAAAATGAAAGAAATTGCTTATGCTCTTCTTTTTGAAAAACCACCTGTCACTATAAAGTGCGAAGAATTTAAGCAGCGAATATTGAATCAAGATGACGAAACGACTAATGATAAAATTACCAAAAGTGTTTACAATAAAATTGCTGAAATTGAAGAGGCACTACAGAAGCATGGTGGACCTCGCGACTGGATCGTAAAGGATGTTCCCAAAAAGAGCATTATTTTCGTGAAATCTCACCGACAATTGGTTAAGGGAAAGAAAGGGGAGAACCTGCTTTTAGAGCGTGACCCTGCCAAAATTCTTGGTGCCGATGACAACGTCAGGCTTTTAGCTGAAGTCGAAAACTCAATTATTTCAAGACTTCAGAATTGTTTTAACTATGTTCCGAACGTTTATTGTTCAGAATCAGCCTATACCCTCCTCAAAGAGCATAAGATTATCTGACCATTTTACCTTTTTTTGCCAAATCTTTGACGTAGATAGTCTTTTGCGAGTAAAATAGAAGAAGGTAGCCCTCATGAAGGAAGGTTGAATTCATGTACATGGACCGTCGCCAGGAACAAGTTTTAGGAAATTCACAGCCCCGCCAAAATCCACAAGCTTTTCTATTAGAAAACGTTTCTGTGAAATACGGCAACTATGTGGCTCTTCATTCATTACAACTTTCAATTAGTGCTGGTGAAATTCTTTTCGTCACTGGAGCATCAGGTGCTGGTAAGACAACGTTGATGAATTTGTTGGCAGGTCACATTGATCCAACTTCAGGAAGAGTCTTAAAAAAGAGCGGACATTTTACTTCTTATGTTTTTCAAGATTTGAGATTAATGAATCAAAAATCGTGTGAAGATAATCTTTGGCTTTCATTTGATAAAACTATTTATAAAAATAAAAATGAATTTAATTCTGAATTGACAGAGCTTTGTAAGCTTATGGGTGTCTGGGATAGGCTTGGACTTAAAATGCAAGATGCCAATGGTGGCCTAAAGCAAAAAATGTCGATGATCAGAGCACTCTTGGCCCGCCCACAAATTTTACTAGCTGATGAACCAACCAGCATGCTCGATCGTAATTCAGCAGTGAATATGTTTGAGATTTTAAATTACTACAACACTAAGAGAGGGATGACGATAGTATGGTCAACCCACAATAAAGAACTCATTAAACAATTTCCTGGTCGACTCATTCATCTAGACCAAGGAAAACTAGTATACTCAGGGCAGGCATGTTTTATTTGATTCAATTCTTTAAAACTTATGGCCTATCACCGATGAAGACCTTTTTCTTTTGGGCTTTCACTTTACTGGTCTTATTATTGGCTTTGTTATCACCAGAAATCAACCGCCATGTCGGTGACTACCATAACGCTAGAAACACATCATATTTTTATGCTTTAGTCGAAAGTTCTTCGTCAGCAGAAGAGTTAGTTCCAAGACTTAATTCAATTGCTGGTATTCATTCAATCAAACTAGAGAATGAAGAAGAAATGAAACAACTCTTTTCCACCGTGATGAAAGATCTTGATCTAGATCCGGCTCTTAAGAATGAACTCACTGGCGGACACTTTTTAGGCTTAAAAATAAATTTAAAGCCAGAGAATTTAACTACTATCAATGATGATATTCGCTCTCAGATCCAAGGGATTTTTGGTGCTGACGCTGTCACTTTAACGTCGATCAAGTCGCCCACCAAAACAGAGACGGGTATTGATGTCATACTTTATAAAAATGCGGCTCAAATTCTATTGCTGACGGCTTTGCTTTTTTGGAGTCTCTCGCTCTGGTCATGGTCTGAAGTGGTAAGAAAGAAAGCATACTTGATTGAAGAGTTTAGCCGTAAAGTTAATGTCTGTTTCAAAATTTGTATTGCCGGTCTCTCTTTCTTTTTGGGTATAGCTTTTCTATCTATGATAGCATTGTCCCAAGGAGCAAAAGGGCTTATACCAAGTATTGGTATTCTGGAAACTTCCACAGTAGCCCTGCTATTTGTATTAGCCTCCATGACTTTTTTAAAAAAGTGGAAATGGGCCGAATAATATTTCTCTTCATCTTACTTTCACTATTTAGTTTAGCAGATGCTTTTTCAGCTCCCTATTCTTTAGGCCCACGTGTAAAAAAAACTATGGGCAAAGTCGACGTAAGGAAAAGCAAAGTACAATTACTTGAAAAGCAAATGGTGCAGTTAGATCAAATGTTGACGGCCAAAAATTCAGAGATCGAGTCCTATTCAGAAAAATTAACGTCGGCCCATGAAAAAATAGATACTTTAAAGAGCGAAGCAAAGCCCATGCAAGAAGAGCTTTCTAAACTTGAATTAGAACTCAAAAAACTCGTTAAGCAATACGTAGTAACAAAATTAGATGATGAAGAAAATCCTGCTAATCTCTATGCCCAAAAAATGATGATCCAAGTAATCAGTCTTGATTTAGAGAAATTAAGAATCAAGAAAATGGAAAATGAAAGTTCTGATAAGCAAATCAAAGAAGCGGAAGAAAATCTCCTTTCCATGCTAAAAACAAAAGAGACGTTGCAATCTTTGATGGCAGAAATGAAAGGAAAGAAAGAGGCACTAGCTTTTGATTTAGAAGAAGCGAAACTTGCTCCAGTAAGGGTTGTCGTGGCAACTCCAGTGCCTACCGCGACTGCAAATGCTTATAAGTCTCCAGTTAAAACGATTGTCACGGCAAAGACTGTCAGTAAAAACTCTAATAGTGAAGATCTGTTTAAAATTGTTCCTGAAACAATTAGTGATGATAAAGAAATCCATTCACAATTTTCTTCGCCAATAAATAATTTTATTGAAGTCGCAAACTCCGCTAAAGGTGTTACTTTTACTTTTTCTGAAGTCGCCCAAGTGGTGGCGCCAGGAGCAGGGGAAGTGGTTTTTGCGGGAGAACTTTCGACTTACGGAAATGTGGTCATGATAGACCATGGTGGAGAAATTCGGACTGTCTTACTCGGGAATTTTCAGCCTAAAGTACGTAAACACGATAAGCTCAATGCTGGAGAGTTGATAGGATATACGGAAATTGATTCAAACAAAAAAAATACCCTTTATTTTGAAGTTCGTAAAAAAAATGTGGCCCAAAACACTGTGCGCTACTTGAATAAAAACCTATTAAAATCTCGCCTTTAAGCTATAATTTTAACAACGACTTAACAGATAAATTCCATTCTTAAGGAACACAAATGAAATTTACTTTCCGCGGGCATAAGGCCATTGCACTTTGCCTTTTTCTATCACTAATCGGAGTGAGTTCTGGCTTTTTGATGAGTAAGACTGTGTTGGCGGTGACCAAGTCACGCTTCGAGCAGCTTGAACTTTTCAATAAGGTTCTTTTCTTAGTTGAAAATCAATATTACCGTCCAGTAGACACTTCAATTCTAATTGAAGGAGCCATCAAAGGAATGTTGGAGACACTTGATCCACACTCTGCTTTTTTAAATAAAGAAAACTTTGAAAAGATGAGCATGGACACTGCGGGAGAATTTGGTGGACTAGGAATAGAAGTTACACAAAAAGATGGTGTTCTCTATGTCATCAATCCCATCGATGATACTCCTGCTTATTATGCAGGGATTAAATCGAAAGATAAAATTGTTGAGATTGACCATGAACCAACTTTAGGTATGCCACTTGATCATGCAATTGAAAAAATGCGTGGTAAAGCCGATCAAAAAATTCATTTAGGTATTGTTCGTGAAGGTTTTCCAGGGATTAAGCATTTTGAGATAAAACGCCAGATCATTAAAGTGAAACCGGTTAAATTAGAACTCATTGATAATAATTATGCCTTTGTCCGTTTAACTCAATTTCAAAAACGTTCAGCTGACTCTATTGCTGAAGCTTTGGAAAAATTGGCTAAAGACGCTAAAGCGAAAGGTGGTCTAAAAGGTATTATTCTCGATTTAAGAAATAATCCAGGAGGTCTATTAGATGAGGCAGTGGATGTATCCTCACTCTTTTTAAAAGAGGGGATTGTTGTTAGTACTGAAGGAAGAGACCCAAATAATAAAGAAATTCGTTATGTGAATCGTAGTGGCTTTAAAGATACTGAAACGCCAATGATTGTTTTAATCAACGGTGCTTCCGCTTCAGCTTCAGAAATTGTCGCCGGAGCTCTGCAAGATCATAAACGTGCAACTCTTATGGGAACTCAATCTTTTGGTAAGGGTTCAGTTCAGCAAGTGGCCAAAATTGATGATCAAAATGGTGTTAAATTAACCATTGCTCAGTATATGACTTCAAATGGCCGAAAAATTCAGGCGGTAGGGATTAAGCCTGAAGTTGAACTCGATGATGAAGACCCAGCTCTTAATAATGGAGTAAAAAAAGGTGGAGACCGATATATCCGAGAAAAAGATCTAAGGAATCACCTTACCGCAACGATTGAGACTACTGAAGAAAAAGTAGCTCGTGAAAAAATCGAAAAAGAAGATCGTATTAAGCGCGGGAAAGAAATTGAAGAAGCTCGTAAAGTAGCGAAAGAAAATAAAGAGAAAAATAAAGACAAAGAAAAGGACAAGAAATCAGAAACTGAAGAAGAAGAAAAAGATGAAATCTTCAGTAAGTACGACGTCAAAAAAGACTACCAAGTAAAAATGGCAGTTAATTTTTTCAAATCATCAAAAGTTGTCGTGCCAGAAGAAAATAAAGACGCGAAAAAATAAGGCCCTATAAGAGAAGGAAGTAGCCACTAGGCTACTTCCTTTCTATAATCTTGCTTATGCTAGAAGCAATCCCAGTCCGAACCTTAATCGATGCCATTAAATTTGAATTAGAAGCAAATTATCAGGATGTCGTAGTCGAAGGTGAAATTTCAAATCTCTCCGCTTCTTCAGCTGGTCATTGGTATTTCACTCTTTCCGATGAAGTCGCGACTTTGTCTTCAGCACTCTTTAAAATGGATGCTCTTCGTAATCCTCAAATTAAACAGTTTAAAGATGGTGATAAAGTTCTATGCATCGGTTCTATTTCTGTTTACGCCAAGAGAGGAACTTTTCAGTTGGTGGTGAAAAGAATCATGCACCAAGGGAAAGGCGATCAACAGGCTCAATTTGAATTTCTAAAAAAGAAATTAACGGTTGAAGGACTTTTTGATCTAGATAAAAAAAGAGCTATTCCTGCTTATCCTAAAAAAGTAGCCATTATAACTGCTCCTCAGGGAGCTGCCTTGCAAGATTTCCTTGAAGTACTTTTTAGGCGTACCCAATCCATCGATGTTGTGCTTATTCCTTCTCTGGTTCAAGGTGATGATGCTCCAAGAGCGCTGATCAAAGCTTTAGATAAAGCTCAAAATGCAGAAGGCATTGATGTTGTTGTTCTGGCCAGAGGTGGTGGTTCAGCAGAAGATTTATGGGCTTTTAATGATGAGAAATTAGTCCGGAAAATTGCCGCTTGTACTATTCCAGTTATTTCAGCCATTGGTCATCAAGTTGATTTTTCTTTAAGTGATTTTGTTTCGGACCTTCGATTAGAGACGCCTACGGCGGCTGCTGAAGTTTTGTCAGAGCATTATGCCAAAGTTGTCATGAAGTTTCGTCACATCGAGAGATCTTTTCTGCATGCTATCGATCAGCGTTTTTCAAGTTGGCAAAAAAGATTTTTTGCTGTTAGTCCGGAACAGGTACTGAAAATATTGTGGCAACGATTTTCCAACTCACAAAAACGTTTGGCGAAATTAGATTTTATTCATCGCCATTATGAGATATTGCGATTGCACGAAAAGAATTTTTATCTAGATGATTTATCTTCACGATTGGAAAAGGCTTTAGTTAAAAAGGTATCATCTTTCGATGAAAATCTTGAGCGCCAACATGGGATCCTAAAGGCTATGAATCCGAAGAAAGTTCTACAAAGAGGTTATGCTTTTGTTACTTCTGGAAATGGTCAAGTTTTAAGTTCAAAACTTGATACATTGAAGGTCCACGATTCTATTGAACTTAATTTTCATGATGGGAGTGTTCGTGCAAAAATATTGGATTCTTAGTTTTCTATTGGTATCAAATTTATTGATGGCTCAGGAAACGATCAAAATAAAACCTGGGCAAGTTATTAAACTCTCTTTGGCGAAAGGAGAATCCTTTGCTCCTCAAACAGCATTTTGCGGAAAAGATGAACTTTTTTTTGAAAAAACAACTGAGAAAACTTTCTTCTTTTTTGCCACTTCTTATTTTTCCAATCCAGGAGTGAAAATTAATTGTGGATTCCGAGATCAAGCTAAACTTGAAAAGAATATAGCTCAACTAGAAATTATCGATGGGGCTTTTCCTGAAGAAAAACTTTCTGTTGACCCTTCAAAAGTTCATTTTTCTAAAAAAGCACTTAAGCAAATTGCTCACGATCGAATCATCTTGAATAAATTGTATAATCATCCTCATGGTAGTGCTTTGTTTACGGAACCCTTTCTTCCTCCGATGGATTCAGTGCTGACTAGTGATTATGGTGGTCGTCGACTTTTTAATGGCCATAAAGCAAGTCAACACCTAGGGGTTGATTTTAGAGCCGTGGTTGGATCACCTGTTAAATCTGCCAATTCAGGGAAAGTCGTTTTAAGCGAATATCTTTTTTTTACCGGTAAGACTATCATCATCGATCATGGTCTTGGTATATTTTCGATGTATGGCCATTTATCAAAGCTCCATGTTCATAAAGGAAATATGGTTGATCGAGGAGCAGTTATAGCGAGTAGTGGTGCAACTGGAAGAGTGAGTGGGCCTCATTTGCATTGGGGAATAAAAATAAACCATAATTGGGTTCACCCTATTAGTTTAGTAGAGGCATCAGCGCCTTGAAGTCTTTTAGCCAACCAGTCCTTTTTGATTGCTATATACACTCTGCTTTAAAAGACAGTGCTCCCGATTTCTTTCACCAATTAGGTGAGAGTCTTCAATCATGGGGTATTCCTTTTGAAGTAAGACATTTTTTAACTGGCGAGAGAGAACATGTTTTAATCTGTGCGGCGGAGACTTATACTTCATCTCAGGGAAAAAAAGAAAATTTAGTGATTGTTCCAACCCATGGTGAGAAAAGAGAAGACCTTCGGACCAAGAAAAAAATTCTTTGGCTTCCTGTTACAGAGTCTTTGCAGCTATTACATCAATTTTTAATCGATCTTAATAGCACTCTCTTAAAAAGAAAGACCAATGAATGTAAAGAGAAGATGGATAAAACACTCGATCTCATCAAAGAACCGAAGAGTGAATTAAAACAATTTTCTTCTCGTATTGAATTTCAATCAAGGATGAAGGCACTTGAAGATTTATTAACAAAAAAGTTAAAACTAAAACAATTTTCTATTTTAAATACAGCAGATCTTTACACCAATAAAGCGGATCACCTAGACTATCTCTTACCACTTTGGGAAGAAGATGAGTATCTGGCTTTTTCAGGAAAACTAGGTTCAAAAGAAATATCAGCATTAGTTCAATTTTTAAAAGAGTCTTGGGAAGAAAAAGAAAATTTACTAACTCATCCCGATCTATCAAAAGAAGAAATGATACTAGAAGTTGCTTTTAAAACATTAAGTTTACCAATGGCCTTAATCTCATCGACTGGTGATATCCTTCTTCATAATCCTAGTTTTGTAAAATTATCATTAACACCAGACCAATGTTTGGCATTTAATGATGATGCTAAAATTCTCCTTCCCTATGGTGAAACTTATAAACTAATTAAGAAAAGAGTTGATAGTGAAGGAAGCTATTATTTTTTGGCTTTTCAAGCAGCAACTCAATTTGGCCAAAAAGCTAATCCTAATTCGAACTCTGAAGAATTAGGGATTATATCAAGCTCAATTGCACATGAACTCAATAATCCACTGGCTGGAATTATGGCCGCCATTGGACTCTTGGCCTTAGATGATAATTGGAGTGCAGAAGCCCGCAATGACCTAGAAGAAATGAAGAGGGGAAGTGCCCGCTGTAAAGCTTTGGTGGAAACTTTTTTAGGCTTTTCTCGTATGAATCCTCAGCATACAAGTAGAGGAAGTTTTGAGCAGGCTTTAGAACAAGCCTTAAATCTTATCCGCTTTCGCTTGGTGGAAAATAATATGAAACTTTCTTTTCAAAAAGAGCTCTCTGGAAGTCAGTCCGTCATTAATAATTCCATTTTTAGTATGGTTTTATATTTAATTTTTGGAGAGTTAATAACAGCTTTTTCACATCATCTTTTAGTCTCTAAAAATGCAGAACTTTCTAAGTTGATTGAAGGAAAAGTTTTTCAAGAAAAAATAGCTGGTAAAGACAGTTTAGTCATTCGCATACAGTCTGCGTTTGATTTTGAGGATTCGATCAGAAACTCTAAGTTGATAAAACATCTCCTTGAGCTAGAAAATCACAAACTGCAAGTTGATAACAAGCAGATCATAATTTTTTCCTGAGTTCAAAAATATTATAAGTGTTCTTCTGGATAATTATAAGGGTTACCAGCTTTTGAGGTAAATTCCTCTAATGTCTTGGTAAATTTCTTGGGACTATTTTTAACCAAATCTAAATCGAGAAATAAGTAATGTTCTGTTAAGTTCTTTCGGGCGTAGGCTAAAAAATTTAAAAAGACATCAGCCAGTTCTTGATGAACAACAAATTTATGTTGTTTTTTATTGATCTCAAAACGTCCTTGATGACTTAAAATGTATTGCCCCATTTTTTTTGCCTGCGCTGGATACCTAAACGTGAGGTGAGTACGGTGCATAAAGGACAGTCCAGAGTAGATATTGAATTGTTCAGGGATTAAATGTCTTCCAAGAATAAATCCCAGTTCTTTCAATTCTATTTTATGATCTGTGGGAAAAATTTCGATCAAGTGATGTTTTAAGCGAACCTTACTTTCCGTGCTTAACTTATCCCAATGTAAGTTTAAACCCCAAAGACATTCTAAGTAAGGGCTCATCATTTTAATGGTGATTTGTGTCCAAGGACTCATTGAAAGTTCTTGTTCGATAAAAGCTTTTTCCTCTTTCGCTGATTGAACTGGCACAACTGCCGTCAAAACTCCTTCTTCGCCTTTAAGAATCATTAAGAAAGGTGATTTAATTCGTTCAACCGTTTTTAGAATTTCAGCATGATCAGTTCCTTTTTCAAAGTGAACTCGGTCAATTTCAAATTTATTGCGGGGATAATAGAGATTATTAATTTTCTTAATCCCTTTCGAGATAAAAAAGTTTAGATAAGTAATGAGCAGTTCCGCTGTCGCTTTTGCATCTTCGATCGCACGGTGAGCTTGACCATGATTTAAATTAAAGAGTGAACTCATGTAGTTTAAATTTGAGTTCATGATTTCAGGAATAAGGTGTTTGGTCATGATATTGGTGCACATTTCACGATTCTTTAATTTTTCGCGATTGTGACGAACAAGAACAGAGTTAAAAAAAGGAATATCAAAAGAGATGTTGTGTGCCACTAATATGTCGTCACCCATAAACTCTAGGATATCATCAAGCACTTCAATAATCTTGGGAGCGTCTTTTACATCTTTTTCTTTGATTGAAGTAAGCTTTTGAATAAATTCCGGAATCGGAATACCAGGGTTGATAAAGTAATGTTTACTATCAACAATTTGTCGTTCTTTGACTTTCACTAAACCAATTTCAATAATTTGATCAAAAGTATGGTTACCACCTGTGGTTTCTAAGTCGAATACACAAAATGTAAGGCTATCTATAAGTGCATGGGAAAGTGCTTGGGAGTCCGAAGACTGAGAGAGTGAGGATTTCATAAATGCCCTTGTTCCAATATTCATTAGAACGAAAATGCTAAGTTTATAGCTTTTTTAAATGTTCCGATGTGAAGGCATGAGGTAATAATTCTTTGAATTTCAAAACTTTCTCTTGGCCTTTTTCATCACCTAAGGTGACTTCCATATCAGGTGTACCAAATTCTGCCATCACTTGTAAACAAAGACCACAAGGAGGCCAGCCATCTTTGGTATAAACGTAAACTTTATCGATTATTTTTTCGCCTTCAGAAATTGCCTTAAAAATGGCAACTCTTTCAGCACAAACAGTTCCACCAAAACTAGAATTTTCAACGTTACACCCTTGGTACACTTTTCCAGAAGACATACGAATGGCACTTCCTACTTTCGCTTTTGAGTACGGTGAGTAGGCTCTTTCTGAAGCTGCTTTCGCTAGCATTCTCAAATCTTCCACTTTAACCTCAGGCCTTTGAAATCTTCTCGATCGTTTTATTAATTAAATTGCCTAGCTTCTCATTAATTTTATCAGCTTCTTTCTTAACTTCCTCGTGGGTCAATTTTTCCCTTGTCATGCCTGCCCCCATATTGGTGATACAGCTAATCCCGGCTACCTTTATACCAGCGTGACAGGCAACTATCACTTCGCTCACTGTGCTCATACCGACGAGATCAGCTCCTAAAATTCTCATCATTCGAATTTCAGCAGGTGTTTCATAGGTTGGTCCGAGAACACCACAGTAGACTCCTACCGGAAGTTCCATGCCTAATTCTTGAGCGGTTTGTTTAATTAGTGATGAAAGCTCAGGCGAGTAGGCTTGGGTCATGTCTGGAAATCTTAGACCTAGTTCTGCATGATTTTTCCCTACTAAAGGGTTTTTGCCGGTGAGATTAATATGATCCTTAATCATAACTATGTGCCCTGGATGGTAAGCTTCGTTAATACATCCAGCAGCATTGGTCACAAAAAGATTTTGTACACCAAGTGTTTTCATGACTCTTATTGGAAAAGTCACTTGTTCTAATGAGTGACCTTCGTAGGCATGAATTCTTCCTTGCATGACCACAACTTGTCTTCCAGATACATTTCCAAAAACTAATTTACCTTCA
Source organism: Bacteriovoracaceae bacterium (assembly GCA_049318265.1). Lineage (GTDB taxonomy): Bacteria > Bdellovibrionota > Bacteriovoracia > Bacteriovoracales > Bacteriovoracaceae > JBEIOQ01. Next base: position 209,578 of record JBMOGR010000001.1, on the reverse strand, counting down.
TGACCTTGAATAGTGGTTGCAAAAAAACCTGGAATTTCATGGTAACTAATGGAAATGGAATTTTGTAAATAGTTTACATAATGACCAAGCCCAGAACCTAAAATAACTCCGACTGTTGGATGAAAATCTTTAGGTAATTTTTTTTCAATAAAATCTTTGGCTTCTTGAATTTGTTTCAACATGAACTAGCCTTTCTTCTTGGTAATTTTTTTCTTGGTTAATTTCTTTTTTGATGGTTTTACTTTGGTGGTAGTTTTTTTCTTCAACAGCATAGTGGAGTAAACTAGCGGTAAAGCTTTCGTCTTTGAAGAAGAAAATTTAATAATTTGATTTAAAAATTTATCTACCAATGATTGCACTAGTTCTTTTTGATTTTTATGGTGATAAATAGTGAGAATACTTTCATCTTTCATGACCGCATCTCCTACTCTTTTGTGAAAACAAAATCCTACTCCAAAATCAATTTTATCTGACTTAACTTTTCTACCGCCACCTAAATCAACTAGTGCCAAACCAATTTGATCGGTTTCAAAACTTTTGATAAAAGATTTTTTAGGGCAAATAACTTCTGTCACATCTGTTGCCCCAGGAAGAACCTCATAATTATCAATAAAACTTGGATTTCCACCTTGGGAGATAATCATTAAGCGAAATTTTTCTAAGGCTGTACCGTTATGAATTGATTCAGTGGCTTTTTGTTTTGCAACTTTTAGATCTTTGGCTTTACCTGCTAGCAAAATCATATGGGCTGCAAGTTCAACAGAAAGATCGGTTAAATCTTTGGGACCTTTTCCTTTGAGGGTTTCAACACTTTCAATGATCTCCAAACTATTTCCCACCATTTTTCCTAGTGGCTGATTCATATCGGTAATGAGTACTGTCGCTTTTTTATTGAATCGCTCAGCTGTTCTCATGATTGATTCACCAAGTTTTTTTGCTTGAGCAACATTTCTCATGAAGGCACCATTTCCACATTTAATATCCATCACCACACCGTTTGCACCTTCAGCAAGTTTCTTGCTCATGATCGAGGCGGTAATAAGGGGAATTGAATCGATAGTGGCAGTAACATCACGTAAGCCATAAATAATTTTATCGGCGGGAGCAATCTCTTCTGTTTGTCCCATTAATACTAAACCATTTTTTAAAAGTAGAACCTTGAATTCTTCAAGTGAAAGATCGGTGCGATAACCTTCGACAGCTTCAATTTTATCAATTGTTCCACCCGTGAATCCCAGTGAACGACCGGCCATCATAGGAACTAAAACTCCGCATGCAGCTGCGATAGGTGCTAAAATAAAAGAAGTTTTATCACCAATCCCGCCAGTAGAGTGTTTATCTATTACGTTGTCTTCTTTTAATTCAACCGTTCTTCCAGAAAAAAGCATCGCATCTGTTAGGCTTGCAGTTTCTTCGACGTTCATACCTTTTAAAAACATCGCCATTAACATGGCCGTCATTTGGTAGTCGGGTAAGGTTTTATTCATGAGGGATTGAATCAACCATTTGATTTCTCCGTCAGAAAGTGTCACCCCATTTTTTTTCTTATCAATAAGTTCGTAGGCACTGTGTTTGTTTGGCTTTAACATAAATATCCTCTGAAAGAGGAAAATGTTAAACCGAGTTCCTAGAAGATGGCAAATAAAGACGCAACTCTTAAATATTGATTGCCAAGAGGGAAGAATTGATAAAAAATTTAAGTTGTAACTGAGACTATTATGCAGAGGGATAATATGAGCCTTATTTCACCTACAAGAGTTTTTTGCTTGCTCTTGGTGTTGGTATTTTCCATTCCTACTTTAGCCGCCGAAGACGATATGCTCAATAACGACCCTGTGGTTAAGCAGACCGTCAATGATGTCGGATTAGTGGTAGGAGCTGGTGCAGCCGGAGCGATTATCGGACTTTCAACATTATCGTTTTACCAAAAGCCAAAAGAGCATTGGAAAAATATTACCGTTGGTGGTGCTGTAGGGGTTATTGCTGGTGTCGCCGCTGTTGTTTTTCTTCAGGCAACCCGTTCTTCAACTATTGAAGATGAGGCCGAGGAGGAAGAGGCAAAGCTAAGTGCGCCTGTTGATTTTTCAACGACTGCACGTGGAGCATGGCATGCAGATAATCATTCAACTCATCAGTCTTCAGAACCCATAACTTTTCAATATAGTTTCACTTTCTAATAAGTTTTCATGCATATAGTGCAAATTTATCACGCTCGCGTTCCAGTCTCTCTTTACGGGGGTATGGAGCGTGTGGTTGAGTCTTTGCTAGAAGGCTTCATTGAACTCGGACATAAAGTAACTTTAATTTCCTATCAAGGAGATTATCAAATTCCAGGGGTGAACTTTATCCCCTTAGACCGCTACAAGAATATGGAAGAAGCCAATGAGCGCTTCGTGGAACTTATTCCTAAAGACGCTGATATTGTGCATTTTCATTTACCTCTCACCTTCGAGAAATTTCCGTTTCCCTACATATGTACTATGCATGGGAATATGCATCCCCAGGAAGATAAAAATGCCTTACATGACAATGTTATTTTTCTCTGTCGTGATCATGCCGAGAGACATGGAAAAAAGAATTTTGTTTTTAATGGACTCAATCCTAAGAATATCCCACTCAACAAAACATCACTGAAAGAAAGAAAATATTTTTCTTTTCTTGGACGAGCTGGTTTGAAGAGAAAGGGTCTCCATTTAGCCAAAAAAATTGCTAGTCGAACTTCTACCAAACTAAAAATTGGAGGGGGGAGAGGCTTTGGTTGGTTTGGGCAATATGAATTTTTAGGCCATGTTAATAATCAAGAAAAGTTCGCTCTTTTAGGCCACTCAAAAGCCTTACTATTTCCAATTTTGTGGCAGGAACCTTTTGGTCTGGTGATGATTGAAGCCATGTTTAGTGGAACTCCTGTATTTGCTTTAAAATATGGTTCTGTGCCTGAGGTATTAGGGCAAGCTGGATCAGAACAACTTTTTCTTGAAGCAAATGATTTAGAACAACTAATGCCCTTGATTGAGGCTTACACTTATTCTGCTTCTCCTACACAAATTCGTTCCTATGCTGAGCAACATTTTACCCATCTCAAAATGTGCCAAGGCTACCTTCCGTTTTATCATGCTGCTATGGGGAAAATGGCCCTTTAACCTTGTCATAAATCCTTAAAAATTATAAACATAGTGTTGTATTTATTACCTCAGCACTAGGATCCCAAATGGCCAAGGAACTGATCATTAATCAAACCTACAACGAATGTAGGATCGCACTTATCGAAAATGCCGAGATCTTAGATTTTCTCATTGAGCGTGGCTCAGACTCTAAAGGAAATATTCCTTTGGTGGGAAATATATATTTAGGAAAAGTCATTCGCGTACTTCCTGGAATGCAGTCTGCATTTGTTGATATTGGGGGGGAACGAGCTGCCTTTTTATATGTTGATGATGCTTATATTCCAACTTTGGAAGAGCAGCGTGACATGGTTAATAAGTCAAAACAACATAGTGATGAGATGAGGAGAAACCGAGTAGGTGAAGTCATTCCCGACGAGCTTTCTTCAATGTCTGAAACACTCGATATGAAATTTCGTCCAGACGTCAAAATTCAAGACTTTCTCAAAGAAGGAGACGAAATTGTTGTTCAAATTGCCAAAGAACCGATTTCAACCAAAGGGCCAAGAGTAACTCGCCATATTTCTCTCGCTGGAAGACATATCGTTTTTATGCCTTTTATTGAGCACACAGGTGTTTCAAGAAGAATTGAATCAGAGAAAGAAAGAGAACGTTTAAAGGAAATTTTAGACTCTATTCGTCCAGAGGGGAAAGGCGTTATTGCTCGTACCGTAGCCGAAGGGCAATCCTATAAAGTGCTTAAAGCCGACTATAATATGGCGATGAAAAATTGGAAAGATATTCAAAAGAAAGCGGAAAAAATGAAAGCGCCCTCTGAAGTATATCGTGACCTCAATTTTATTCAGCGTGCCCTTCGCGATATCACTGACGATGATGTTGATCAAATTGTCATCGACTCTAAGGCTGCTTATAAGCATGTCGAAAAATTCGCTTCTCGCTACTTACTAGGAATGAAAACTAAACTTAAGTTCTACGATTCAGATGTTCCTATTTTTGATCATTACGGAATTGATATTGAAATTGAGCGTGCACTTTCTAATCAAGTATTCTTAAAGTCAGGTGGATCGATTAACGTTGATCAAACCGAAGCTTTAGTTTCCATCGATGTGAATACCGGAAAGTTTGTTGGTAAAAAGACACTTGAAGAAACAATTCTTAAAACCAATCTTGAAGCAGTAAAAGAAATTGCTTATCAACTTCGTTTAAGAAATTGTGGTGGAATTATTATTATCGATTTTATCGATATGGAAAAAATTGAACACCGTGAAACAGTTTATCATGCACTTCTTGAGGCCTTGAAGAAAGATCGATCAAAAACGAATGTCCTTCCTATTTCGGGTTTAGGCTTAGTGGAAATGACTAGAAAAAGAACCAGAGATACTCTTACACGAATTATGTGTGATCCTTGTCCGTACTGTGAAGGATCTGGACGAGTAAAATCAGAGACAACTGTTTGTTATGAAATTATTCGTGAGATTATAAAAACAATTAAGAAGTCGAAGGGTAACAAGATTACTGTTTATGCTCACCCAGAAGTCTCGACAAGACTTTGCAATGAAGACATGAACGCGATTGATATGATTGAAGAAACTTACTCAAAGACAGTTTCAGTACGGGCCGAAAATAATTATCATATTGAGCAGTATGAAATATACGCTCAAGATTACTAAGAATTACTAAGGATTATTTATGAAATTTTTTTTAACACTTCTAGCACTTCTTTTGACTCTTACATCATTTGCTGTTGAGAATGGAGCCATTGCTCCTGATTTTTCTCTCAAAGGAGCAGCAGGAAAAGAAGTAAAACTGTCTGACTACAAGGGTAAAACGGTTGTTCTTGAATGGACCAATCATGGTTGTCCGTTTGTTAAAAAGCATTATGAGTCTGGCAACATGCAAGCGCTTCAAAAAAAATATACAGAGAAAAAAATTGTTTGGCTTTCCATCATATCTTCGGCTGAAGGAAAACAAGGTTATGTAAATGAAAAGGAAGCTGCTGCGGATAAGTTAAAGTTTAATTCTGGGGCGACTGATGTTTTATTAGATCCAAAGGGTGTCGTAGGACAGATGTATGAGGCAAAAACAACTCCGCATATGTTTATAATTAGTGCCGAAGGCAAGTTACTCTATCAAGGTGCCATTGACAGCATAAATAGCACTGATAAAGAAGATGTTGCGAAGGCTGAAAACTATGTTAGCGCCGCACTTGATTCAATTTTAGACAAAAAAGAAATCAAAGCAGCGAAAACAAAGTCTTATGGCTGTTCTGTTAAGTATTAATTAAAGATTGCTGACTCTTTCACAAACGGCTTTGGATTTCGTATCCAGAGTCGGTGACTTGATATTAATTTTCGATCTATTTCCAGACTTATCTAAGATTTTATAAAATTGTTTTTTATAAAATTCAAACTTCATCTCAATCTCAGGAGTTTGAATTTTGAAGGAAATTTTATCTTCATTCTCTTTTCTCCCCACTAAAGCATGACTAATTTCTTCGATATCCATATGGGAAGCAATATACATACTTTCTTTCATCGAAAGTAATTGAAAGGAGTGCTCTTCTGTTTGACACTGATAAATTTCTAAAACTTGAGAAGCTGCTTGAATTTCTCTTGGAAGATTAATGGTAGATAGACTCAAATATTTATCATCGCAATGACTTAAAAAATAAGTAGTATTAATAACTTCATTGGCCACTTGAAAAGTTACACCAACACTATCTTTACCTTTAATAACGTAGGCATTATCTCTGTTTGTCACTTTAGCTATTTGTCCAAAAAAGACGGCGACACCACGATAAGCTGTTTGAACGTTTCCCTTATTTTTCATCATTGCCATGTTGAGTTCGAAGATCAATTCCAGTTTGGTTGGTTTTGTCAGGTATGACCAAAAGTCTTCAATTCCTTCCTTTCCTTCTAGTTCAAACAAGACAGTCTCAACTAATTCACGCGAAAGCTTTATTTTAGTTCCACCAAGAAATACGCCCTCAAGTGTTTCAAAAGAACATTCAAAACTTTTTTTAATGACCGTCGTAGTACCTGTAATGACTGAAGTCACAACCTGATCAGCAATATCACCAATAGCAGCATCGATAGGATTATTAGCTTTTGAACAGCCAAAAGTGAGAGCAAGAGTTGTTACAACAAGTAGATTAGTCTTCATAAGCTTCTCCAAATAATGCTTGTTTTTCTAGCACGCCGCTGCATAAATAAGTAGGGAGCTTGAAATTTATTCCTTCTTAATAACCTAACATATTGTTTATAAAGGTTTTTCGAAACTCATAGAGTCTTCTCCTCGAGTGAGAAATTCACCTCATAAATCCATCCTATCAATTTTAAGTTGCTGAAATTACATTGATTTTTATGGCCTTTGCTTTGCTCTTTAACTTTTGTGCTTGGGAAGTAATTTAACTTCCCAAACAAGGAGTATTTTATGGATCCAATGAAAGAAAAACTAAAAGAAAAGAAAGTCGACAAAGAAAAAGAAAAAGAAGTTGAAAGAGGGGAAGGCTCTGAAATTGAAAAAGGTAATAAGGGTGTTGAGTCCGATGAGGACTATCAGGATACAGTTTTTTAACTAAATTTGAGTTCTGTTTTTGAGGCCCCTGAGAAGGGGCTTTCTTATGACCCTAATAGAAAGCTATTCGACTATGCGCATCCACCTATCAAATTCCTTCACTTCAGGCATTTTGCATGCTACTTTTCCCCCTCGTTTCTTCAATTCGATCAGACTCTCGCTCGCGGCATTAACGACCGTGGGCTGTATATAACCAGGAGACTATATGATCTACGAAACAGCGCTCGTCCTACGCACGGACATCGACGAAGCCACTGCAAACTCAGTGAAAGCTATCGTTTCTGATGTTGTGACAAATGCCAAAGGTGAAATTCTTGTAAATGATGACTGGGGTGTAAAAACTTTTCCTCAGACTTTGGGTAACAACCACAAAAAAGGCCACTATGTTTACTTCATGTATAAAGCTAATACACAAGTGAACAATGAGATTGAAAGACGTCTTCGCATTAACGAGCACGTTATTCGTTCACTGATTGTTAAACTTGGAGATGACAAGTCTCAAGAAAACATCGTGAAAGCATACAAAACTCCAGGCTATAACAACAACTAAGAGGTAGACCATGTCTGAAATTAAAAAATATCCAAAGAAAAAAGAAGAAACTGAATACAAAAAACCAATGGACCGTAACGATCGTAACGATAGAAACGATGGTGACTTCGACGCTGATAGCGGCGACGGTGAATTCGGTGGATACGATGTTGATAAAGATAGAAAAATGTTTGCTAAGAAACGCTCTGACTGGTTTCTTGCAAAGAAAACTTCTCCAGATTGGAAAGATCCAAGTACATATGCATGGCTAGTTAACGAGTTTGGTAAAATTTCTCCAGCTCGCGTAACTGGTCTTACTCCAAAAAACCACCGCCTTGCTGTTGCAGCAATTAAGCGTGGTCGTGCAATGGGACTTATTTCTTACCTATCTAATCACGTAGCTAAGTAAGAACGAGTTTGAGACAAACATGATGACTGAGAACATGGATCATATTAACAGCGGCATGCAGGACAACAAAGGGTTCAGCCGATTCCTATTTTTAGGATTGGCTTCAATCGTTCTTTGCATTAGCGTTTTTATGTCAGTGTTCACGCCAGTACCTTTAGTCTTTGCCATCATTATGTATGGTCGATTAAAGGGCTTAGCACTTGGTCTCGTGGGCCTATTAATTGCGGCTTTATTATCTCAGTTTCTTTTTCCTAAAGAACTTTTGGTTTTCCTCTACGCTGGTGCTTTAGTGATGGCTTTTGCTATCGCTGAAATCTGGTTTAGAAGAATGGCTCCCTTTCAAGGGATTGTTCGTTTTGGTATGGGCTTTTTACTACTCATCAGTGTTGCAATTGGTGTTAGTTCACAACTCATGACAAAGCCCCTCAGGTTCTACATTGTGGAAGAAGTGAAACAAATCTCCACTCAAATCCAGACTGACAGAGAAAAAATTCTGGCAGAAGGAGGAGAGGAATCTCGCGCGATGGTGGACTTGTTTTCAAGTCCTGAGAAAATGGCTGATGAAGTCATCTTCACTTTTCCATCAGCAATTTTTATGGTTATTTTTTTCGGTATGTGGATAAACTTGCTTATTATTATCAGAGGTCAGTCATTGCTCTTTGGAAACAAATTATACCCATATACAGAGAAAGACTTTTTGTCTTTTGCTATGCCAGACATGATGGTGTGGTTGGTGATACCAGCTCTTGTTTTAACAATTTGGGGAAAAGAATATTTAGGAACTTGGTATGAAGTGGGCGGTCTGACAGCACTGAAGTGTTTGGGGCTTTTTTATTTCTTCCAGGGTTTTGGTATCTACATGGACTTTGTAGCCTTTTTAAGGATTACAGGCTTCTTTAGAACCTTCTTAATTCTTTTTACTGTTGTGACTGCTAGTTGGTTGATTGCCATCATTGGGTTATTTGATATCTGGGTTAATTTTAGAAAATTTTTTAAAAAGAATAATCGTAACGATGAAGGAGAATTACCATGAAAGTAATATTAATTGAGAGAGTTTTAACTCTTGGAAACGTAGGCGAAATCGTGAACGTTACTGCAGGATATGCAAGAAACTTCCTTTTCCCTAAGAGACTAGCGAAATTAGCAGATGTTGCTAATACAAAAATCCTAACTCACCAAAAAAATATCTTAGCGAAGAAAATCGAAGCTGAGAAAAAAGAGTTTATGGATCTTAAAAAGAAAGTTGATGTTGTTGCTCTTGAACTTGTAAGAAGAGTTGGAGCTAACGGTAAACTTTTCGGAACAGTTACTACTACTGAACTTGCAAGAGAACTTGAAAAACTAGGTCTTCAAATTGACCGTCGTCAAATTGTTATTGAAAACCAAGTTAAAGGTCTTGGAGCTTACGAAATAAAAGTGAAGCTTTTCCAAGGTGTTGAAGGTTCTTTCAAAATCAATGTTGTTCAAGATCAAAAACAAGTTGAGGAATTGAAAGTTGCTCAAGCAGAAGCGAAGAAGTCTAAAGAACTTCGCGCTCAACAAGAAGCGAAAGCAGCAGAAGCAGAAACAGCTGAAGCAAAAGAAGCAGCACTTCTTGCGAACTCTGTTAAAGATGAAGACATCAGCGCAAAAAATAAGAAAGGCGCTAAAACTTCTAAGAAGTAATTCATTATCTAATCTCAGTAGACCCCAACCTTAAACAGGTTGGGGTCTTTTTTATGCCCCTAAAAATTTATCACTTAAGGAACATGCTATGACGGCTGCACCAACTAAAGAACTTCCCCACGATCTTTTGGCGGAAAAATCTCTTATTGGTAGTTTGCTGATAGACGGCGATTCCTTCGACCAAGTTTCTAATATTGGTTTATCGAGAGAGGATTTTTACCATCCTCAGTATGGCATTATTTTCGAAATCGTACGCGATTTATCCTTTAATTCCGAACCCATCGATTTGGTTACCGTTTGCGCAAAGCTTGCTGACCGAGGAAAACTCGAGGTAGTAGGAGGACAAACTGGTGTCTTAACCATTATCGAAGACCAAGTGAGTTCAGCAAACATTGTCGCCTATGCCAAAGTAGTAAAAGAAAAAGCTCTCATTAGGAACGTTATTCGTACTGCTGTAAAAGTAGTAGAGATGGGGACTAATTTTAGTGGAGAATCAAAAGATTTTATTTCAGAAGTCGAAGCCAAATTTTTCCAGTTAACATCTCAGTCAAAAACTGGGGGCTTAAAAGACATTAAGTCATTTTTAAAACAAAATTTAAAAGATCTTGAAAATTCAGAAAGAGAGCGAGGAGATATATCCGGTCTTCCAACTGGATTTAAAGAATTAGATAAAAAACTCTTGGGACTACAAGCTGGTCAGTTAATTATTTTAGCGGCAAGACCTGCCATGGGGAAAACATCTCTTGCTCTCAATATGGCCGTGAATTCAGTTCGCGCTACTGGACTTCCAGTTTCCATTTTCTCACTCGAAATGGTGAGCTCTGAATTGACCATGAGAATTCTCTCTAGTGAAGCCTCAGTAGACTCTCAAAGATTAAGAACAAAAAACTTATTAGATACTGATCTCAGGTCCATTGGCGTTGCAGTTAAAGAACTTTCTAATCTTCCTATTTATATTGATGATAAAGGAGATATCAACCTAGTCGATATCAAGAGTCAGTGTCGTAAAATTAAGATGGATCAGGGACTTGGATTAGTGATTATCGATTACTTACAGTTAATGCATTCTCATACTGGTGGAAATACACAGCGTGAACAGCAGATCGCAGAAATATCCAGAGGACTCAAAAACTTGGCAAAAGAGCTTGAGTGCCCCATTATGGCCCTTTCACAGTTGAACCGTGCGGTTGAGGCTAGAGTGGATAAACGCCCTGGTCTCGCTGATTTAAGAGAGTCTGGATCGATTGAGCAGGATGCCGATATCGTGCTTTTTGTGTACCGAGATGAGGTGTATAATAAAGACTCAAAGGATAAAGGAATTGCCGAAATCATTGTCGGGAAAAACCGGGCCGGTGAAACGGGAACTGCTAAGGTCGCTTGGATTGCTTCTCAAACCAAATTTGCCAATCTTAACTTCGATCCCAATCCTTAACTCTTTAGAGAGGAGGACCTATTGAATTTCGAGCAAGAAACGTTTTCTTTGGTCAAAGCCGGGACCCTTGGCTTTATACTTTTTTCTAGACCCAAAATAGCTTATCTTTATTATTCCAATCGTCGAGTCAATCTTCTCAATGGAAAGAGCGAAAGCTATTCTTTTGAAGAATTAAATCAAATGCTTTCGACCTTAGATCTGAAAAAGAAAATAGAAAAACGAATACTACATTTTTATTATGAGTGGGGAGTGCTTCTCAAAGGCCTACCTGTCTCAAATGAATCACCTTTATTGATTGATCTTGAATATTCTGACCGTCGTGCATTTTCTTTAAGTGAATTAGGGCCATCAACTGCTATAACTTTGACATTTGCTCGTGCATTATCTGAAAAAAATTATGAAAAAGAATTTAATAAAGTTCAGACTGAGCTGCTTGATGGAAACTGCTATCAAGTTAATTTGACTCATAAGTTTTCATACCATTTCAAAACGGAAAATTTTCTTTCTTTCTTTAAAATTTGGAGTGATCCCGCTAAACGTGGAGCCTTTGCTCATGCCACTAATTTACCCGGATTCTCTAAACTCATTATCAGCAACACTCCAGAATGCTTGTGGAAAATGGAAAAAGATAAAATTTCCACTTATCCCATCAAGGGAACGGTCAAGATCGAAGGAGGAAACAAACATGAAGCGGAGAAAATTCTTTTAGCTTCAGAAAAAGATCGTGGTGAACTCAACATGATAACGGACCTTATGAGAAATGATCTGGCCTATCTTTCGGGTGGTATTTCATATGTTCTAAAAGATAGAGTGGTCTTGGAAGTTCCAGGATTACTTCATTGTTATTCACATGTAATGACAAAAAGCCCGGTGAAACTTTCTTTATTTAAACTGATGGAAGCTTTATTTCCTGGTGGCAGTATTACGGGGGCTCCAAAAAAACGAGTGATGAAAATTATCTATGATTTAGAAAATCATCCCCGTGGAATTTATTGTGGATCAACAGTTGTGCTTGATGGAAATATTAAAGCAGCCTCACTCAATATTCGTACTGGTGTCGTTCGTACTCAAGAAAAAATGTTTTATTATGGTGCAGGTGGAGGTGTAACCTTACTCTCTAAAAAACAGGACGAGTATCAAGAAATCTTGAGTAAAATTACTAGCTTTATTCAGTTATTAGCTCAATAACGTCTCTCTTTCTAATAAAAACTTACATCGAGTCTTCCTTTGATTGACATTAATTTTCGTCCGTCGATATGATCTCCTTACTTTACGACACACGTGAGCGGTTAGCATGGAATGCTAAGAAATTTCTTTAAGGAGAGAGAAGAAATGAATCCAATGAATGGTGTAGATCTAGGTGACAAGACAAACAATCAGAAAGTTTCACTAAAAGAGTTAGCGGATCTTACTGGGTTTCCTGTAGGTATGATCCAAGAAGAGTTGAACCTCAATTTAGAACAAGATATTAATCTTGAAGAATTAAGAGTTGTTCTTTCTCAATATCTTGACCGTGCCTTCGTACTCGACAATAAAGCAATTTAGTCAGAAATGAAAAACCCCGCAACTGGCGGGGTTTTTTTGTATTTTCCCTACCTTAACTTAATTTTCCTATAATTTATTTAAAGTCCATTTTCGTCATTCCGATAAGTTAATCACAAATACGGATTTTCTAAAGGTGATTTATGGATTTATCAACCGTCGTCGGTCTCATTCTCGCAACAGTCTCCATTATTGGTTCCATTCTCTATGGTTCACCACTCTCAATCTTTATCGACATTCCCTCAATTGCGGTGGTGTTCGGAGGAGTGATTGCGACCACCTTGATTAAGTGGCCGATGGAAGCTGTAAAAGGCTTAGCGCAAGTGTATATGAAGTCGATTTTCTCAGCTTCTGTCGATTCCAAGGGCATGATTAACGAAATTCAAAAGCTATCTGAGACTGCAAGACGCGAATCTGTTTTTGCTTTAGAGAAAGTACCCATAGATGATCCATTTTTAAAGAAAGCTGTCATGTTCGCTGCTGATAACCGTCCGCCAGAAGTGATTGCAGCCATTCTCCAATTGGAAATTGATGCCATGGCAGATCGTCACGGGTTAGGGATCGAAATTTTGGAAGGAATGGGAGCCGATGGTCCTGCCTTCGGAATGATTGGAACTCTGATTGGACTAGTGCAAATGTTACAGAACATGTCTGACCCTTCAGCCATTGGTCCAGCTATGGCGGTTGCTCTCTTGACTACCATGTATGGTTCTGTGATTGCCAACGTATTTACTATTCCAGTTGCACAGAAGTTAAAAATTCGTTCGAAGGCTGAGGCGACAAAGATGAATATTGTCGTTGCAGGTGTTTTAGGAATTGTTGCTGGAGAAAACCCAAGAGTGATTCGTGAAAAATTAGATTCATTCTTACCTCCCGGCGAAAGAAATGTACCTGAAGATAAAGGCGAGAAGTAGGAGCATTGTATGGCCAATAAATGTCCACCATGTAAACCCGGAGCCCCTGGTTGGCTAGCAACCTTCTCCGATTTATGTACGCTCTTACTAACATTTTTCGTTTTACTTGTTTCAATGGCCAGTTTTGATAAAACAAAATCTGAACCAGCTCTTGGATCCGTACGTGAAGCTTTTGGTGGTAACGTTTTAGAAAAAGGCGAAGTGATGATGCCTGGTAAATCACCAGAAGATATCGCTACCATGATGGATGGAACAGATTCAGTAAAACCATTTCCTATAGATTTTAAAACGATGGAAGGGATGCTTGATAAACACGAAATCAATCGTGAATCTGATGAGCAAGTAGGCGACATGACAAAAACTTTAAAAGAGTTTGAGTTGTCTGAAGCCGCCAATGTTTTTGAAGTGAAAGAAGGAATCAAGGTTTCTATTAATGACAAAATTTACTTTCAAAATGGTTCAATTAAACTTGAAAAAGTGACAGTCGAAATTTTTGAAAAAGTGGTGAAGCTGTTAACTAATTCAGATTGGGTAGTCTATGTAGAAGGCCATGCCTCTCGTGGTGAAGCTTCCCCCGAAGGTAAAGATGCTTTTGCTCTATCAGCTGAAAGAGCAGCTGTTGTTACGAGAGTCTTAATTAAAAGAGGTGTAGCTCCAAGCCGAGTGACAACACTTTTTTATGGTGATACACAATCTGATGTTGAAGGCGGGAACGGATTAACTGGAGATGTTAAAGACCGTCGTGTGGAATTTACTATTCGTAAGGCTTCCTTAAGAGAAAATGGAAAAAAGATTGATATCAAATAAGTCAGAAGTTTCGTTTCTGAAAGAACACGGATCGATAGAAGAAGCTCTTTTAGAGCTTCTTCCTATTTCAAAAAACAAATTAAAAAAAAATCTTCCTAAGAATTTTCTGCAAAAAAAAGTTCGTGCCAAGGATACGGTTGAGTTGTCACTCGATGTTCTTAATCACGGTATGATAAATCCTATGTATTTGGGGCCAGAAGTACAAGTGCTCTATGAAGATGATCTTTTGTTAGTCTTTAATAAACCTGCCAAAATTCATTCTCATCCGTTAAGTTACCTTGAAAGTGATAATTTACTTTCTTTTGTCCGTAGCCATTTCTCTGATCAACTATTGATGGTTAACCGAACTGAATATGATCGCGGATTGCTATTTCGTCTTGATTATGAAACTTCAGGACTTATGTGTTACATAAAACAAGAAGCTCTCTATCAAGAGCTTCGCTATAACTTTGCAAAAGTGGCTAAAAAGAAAACTTACTTAGGTTTAGTGAAAGGTCGATTTACTTCTCTTGGTCTCCATCAACATGGCTTCACTGCCATTGGCGAAAAAGGATCAAGGCAAAAAGTGAGTATTGATGGAGGAGATTTTCTAGGAGAGTTAGCTGTCTTGAAAAGTGATTATGATGATAAAACAAATACATCTTTATTAACGATTGAACTGATGACGGGACTTAGACATCAAATTCGTGCTCAGCTTTCCTTCTTAGGTTTTCCTCTCATTGGTGATGATCTTTATGGTGGAGAGAAGGCACATAGACTATTTCTTCACGCTTTTGAGTATGCTTTTGAGACTAGAACTCTTCGTTATGATTTTTTGGCAGAGTTGCCGAGTGATTTTATCTTTTCGTCTCGTTCACTTTAACGGTGGCCTTTAAATGTTGTAGGATAAATTGTTTTTCATTCATGGTTGCAAACTTCACCACATCAGAACCTTTGGTATAAGCTTCAATTTTAAATTGGGGATGGTTAAGTGTGACCTTAACTCCTCTCACATTGGATAAACTATCGATGGGGCAATTCCTCGTCATGAGTACCAAATTATTAGCGAGTTCTAAATAAAGGCCTTGGCGTAAAAGATCGAGATTATCATTATTGATGGTTGATTCTGTTTCCACTCTCAGATCATTTTCATTACAGGTCGCCTTCCAGGTAGCCGGTAAACGCTTCTCAAGCTTCACCAAAACGGCTCGGCAGGATGTGGGGTACATCTTCTCTCTAGTCATGAAGGACTGTTTCTTATTGATCGTCATAAGGAATATGCCGAACATCAGAATTCCCATCACAAGTACCGGATTTTTCATGAAAAATTGCGCAAACATAGGACTATTATCCCACATCTTTAGAAAAAAAGCTTAAGAAACCAGCAGCAGTAGCCGACAAGTATGCTCAAGTAAGTGTTCTTGGGAGGCCAAATGTTACATCCGAGTTTACAGGATAAGAAATTTTGGGAAGTTTTAGAGTTTTTAATGAAGTTTGAAAACAAACTGGAAATTAAATTCATCCTCGATCAAGTAGGAGTAGAGAAAGTACAATTTGATAAGGCACTACTTTTTTTGCAAGAAATGAACATTAAATTTTCTCGTGAAATTTTAGGTGAAAGAGAATTTCTAATTCCTAATCAACTAAGACCAAGAATAAAAATTGAATTTGACTTAATTGACTGGCTCAAGTTTCAGGCCCATTTCCCTTTGCTACAAGGTTTTAAAGACCAACCCTTTCATCAAAAAGTGGCAGAGAATTTAGGTAAAGTTGAAGATCGGTATAAAAAATTTGATCTCTATCGTGCTGTAAAAGTTCTAGGAACCATGACAAAGAATATTCTGCCGACAGTTTTAGAATCAGAGGAAGAGCACGTGGAAAGATCGACCTACGCTATTAGAAGTGCCATTGAATTAGCCATTGAGCACAAACATCATTTGAAGTTGCGACTACAGGATCACGATGAACTAATTAATGTTTTTTCTCATCGTTTAGTTCATATTGATGGAAGTCTTTCCTTAGTTGCAGAGGAAACAATCGAAAAAACGCTTATCTTTCTTCCTTTAACAAAAATAGATTGTATTAAAGAGTCAGAAGAAGATTACGTGCCACTTCATTCGATTCTTGAAATAGATGATTTTATTTCGGGAATTCGTGCTATCAATGGCAATGAAGTTAGACTTGTACTTAAAGTCATAGATCCCGAAAAGGCACAAGAACTAACTCCACTATATCATTTTTTGCGAAAACCCTATGTCATCAGTAATCCCAAGGGGGACTTAATTTGGGCTGCCTCGGTGGAGGAAAATGAAGATGTTTATGAGTGGCTATCAAATTTAGAAAGCAAAGTTGAGATATTGGATCCTATAAGTTTCAAGGTTAATTATCTTTCTTTCTGTGAGAGAAAACTAAAAAATAGTGCATGATTGAATAGCAATTAGTAAGATTTTGAAATGAACATAGGACCTTCCAAAAGTTTTTTTCTTATCTCTTTTCTACCTGCAATTGCTTATTGGTATCTTGAGGAATATTACCCAATTCGTATCGCTGTTGCCGGCGGATTGGCTCTGGCAGTTCTCGAAATTATTCTGGAAAAAGTTTTCACAAAACATGTTCATACTCTCTCCAAATTTAATTTTATTCTGATTGCGCTCTTAGGTGGTATATCTCTCTTAGGTGAAGATGGGCTTTGGTTTAAGCTTCAGCCTTTCTTTACTGGTTTTATTATGGGGGGATTTCTTCTCTATAAATTAAAGAAAGGAGAAGGTTTATTTCTTGAAATGATGAAAGAAATGAATGGTAATAAGGTACCACCTGTGGACTTAATTAAAACACTAGAAACTCATCTGGCTTATTTTTTAATGGTCTATGGTTGTTTGATGGGGGCCCTTGCACTCTGGGGGACGACCAGTCAGTGGGCTTTTTTTAAAACGATTGGTTTTTATATAGCATTCATCGTCTTTTTTCTTTTTGAAGTGCTCATGCTTCGAAGAAAAAAAACTCAATATCCCAATATAAAAACTGGTGAAGAAAATTCAGAATCTACTGATCCAAATTCACTTTAAATTCTAAATTAATTTCATCTTTTATACTGGCGATGGCAATAGAAGGATCTGGGATATCGAGTTCTTTAAAGGACATTTTGCTAGTCCCGGAAACTTGAGTTTCTGAAGCCTTGATATGAATGGTGATCGGTTTATCATGGCCACGAATATTGATTTTCGCTGGTATGCTTTGCTCAGAACCATCCATTTTGACTGGCTCTAGAAAAGTAATCGTAAGGTAAGGATAGTCTGCTGCTTCAAAACAAAGGGTATGCATTTTTTTGTTACGGTCATTATTGTCCGTATCAATCGATGTAACAGGGATTTCTACTTTTACCTCTGTGAAACTTTTCTCTTTAACTAAATATTGAATTTTAAAATCGAGTGCCATGCCGTCATAGTTATGGGTAAAGAGACCGAACTCTTTACTGGCGTTCATAAATTTAATTTGTGAGGGCGCCTTTTTGGCTTCATTATATTTTTCATAATGATAAATTTTTTGGCTTAGTGGAGCTGCTAAAGCAGAGGCGGATAATAAACTCATAATTAATAATTTCTTCATGATTCAATTGTAGCACTTTAGAACTGGCTTTTCCATTGCAAGATATCCTGGGCTTCGTTATCTCGGATTGTACCTTTTGAGATGGCAACATTAAGCAGAGTGGAAAAGTTGCATAGGACATGAACCTTAACAGAAGCATTACTAAAAAGCTCAGTTGCTTTTTTAAATTCATAGGAAAAAATACTCATAAGAGCCAATACCTGAGCCTGGTCAGCCTTCAAAGCTTCAATCACCTTCATTGAGCTGCCCCCAGTTGAAATGAGATCTTCTATAACGATCACTTTTTGACCCGCTTTGATTTTTCCCTCAATTAAATTTTCACGGCCATGCTCTTTTTTTGAACTTCTGACGTAGACCATAGGTTTTTCCATTCTGTCAGCTATCCATGCAGCCCACGCGATACCGGCAGTCGATGTTCCAGCAACGACATCTACTTCAGGGTAATTTTTCTTGATTAACTCCACAAAAGAGTCGGTGACAAATTTTCTCGCTTCTATCATTGAAATCATTTGACGATTATCACAGTAAATAGGGGATTTAATTCCACTGGCCCAAATGAAAGGGTCTTGAGGTTTGAGAAATACGGCTTCACAATCTAATAAATAATGAGCAACTTTTTCTTCTCTCATACTATGTCCTTTAAAATAGATTGGTAAACTTGAGCGGGACTTTGATTTTCTGTGATCGGCCGACCAATTACAATATAATCAGTTCCCAATTCTTTCGCTTGTAACGGTGTGGTCACTCTCTTTTGGTCATGAGTGTTACTATCGAGCCTTATACCTGGTGTAACGGTAATAAAATTATTTCCTAACTGCTCTTTTATGATAGGTACTTCAAGAGGTGAACTTACGACTCCATGAAGTCCACTCACTTTTGCTAAGGTTGCCAGTTTCAACACCGATTCATTGATAGAAAGTTTGATTCCTAAATCTCTCAAAGTACTTTCATCACTTGAAGTTAACTGAGTGACTCCAATGATGAGTGTTTTTGTTTGATGAAAAACGTTAGCCGCTTTTTCCATCATGACTTTTCCGCCTTGAGTATGCACATTGATTAAATCGACATTATATCGTTTAAGCGAAGTTAAAGCTTTTTCTACGGTATTAGGAATATCGTGCAATTTTAAATCGAGAAAAACTTTATGACCTTGATCTTTTAATTTCATGACCATGTCTGGATTAGTATAAAAAAGTTCCATGCCTATTTTGTAGTATGGTTTAAACGTTTTGAGCTCTTGTAAAAGAAAATTCAATTTTGATTCTTCATGGGTATCGAGAGCTACGATTATTTCCAAGCGATACCTCTCACTTTCGAAAGATCTTCGATATTATATTTTTTCATTATATATGGCAGATTGCTAATAATGGTGGAAAGAACTTGTGGATCATGAAGGATAGCCGCTCCTATCGAAACAGCTGTGGCTCCTGCATAGATATATTCCAAGACATCTTCTGCGCTTTCAACCCCACCTAAACCGATGATAGGTAATGCACACACTTGGCTTACCTCATAAACATGACGAAGACTTAAAGCTTTGATGGCCGGGCCTGAGAGTCCACCAGTTCTGTTGGCAAGAATAGGCTTCCCTGACTCTAGATTGATTTTCATTCCCACATAGGTATTGGCAATGGTGAGTCCATCCACTCCAATTTTCTCCAACGCCAAAGCAGTCGGAACTAAACTTGGCAGATTGGGGGAAAGTTTTATAAAGAGAGGTTTTTTTATAATTGGGCGTAATGCTTGAGCTAATTCTTTCAAAGCCTCAAGATCATGAGCGAAATTGACTCCATGATTTTTAACATTAGGGCAAGATACATTTACTTCAATGAGCTTGATTTGCTCGATCTCTTCATAAGCACTGGCCATCAAGAGAAAATCCTCGATGGAGTTTCCACCAATGTTTCCGATGATGGGACAAGTAATGTTAGAAAGTTCTTGCAGTTCAAATTCTTTGACTGCGATCAGTCCAGGATTTTGTAATCCAATACTATTAAGCATTCCACTTGTCACTTCTGCCATTCGAGGGGTTTCATTTCCTAGGCGAGGTAGTGGGGTTGTTGTTTTAAGAGTAAGGGCTGCCCATTGATTTAAATCCATATCATTAGACCATTCATGAAGATAACCAAATGGCCCAGATGCTCCTATGATGGGATGAGGTAGTACAAGCTTTGAAAGTATTGTTGTTGTCTTCAAAGAAGTCTCTCTTTTTTTAAAAATGGTCCTTCTTGGCAAATCTTAATTCGATTTCCTTCTTTGTCGGTCACGACACAACTCATGCAAGCACCAACTCCGCAGCCCATGGTTTCTTGGCAAAAGAGTAAAGAGTTCGGAGATGATTCTTTAGTAATATTTTGATAAGCATTTTGTATACGGCCTGCTAACGCATAAATGATTTGATCTGTTCCCGAAATTTGCTCAGAGATTGGGCGAATAGGTGAGTTAGTCATTTTGCCAAGATAATGAAGAGCTGGATGACGTAAATTGTCTGTTCTGATTTGGTAAGGTTTGATTTCTAGTCCTTTGCCGTAAGGACCAAACCAAGTCACTTCCTCACCAGTCTTCATTTTAGATAAAGTATTAAGACCGTTACCTTTGACTTGATAACAAAAGATAATCGCTTTCTCCGTTAGATCATAAAAAGTAATTGGACGACGTAAAAAAAAGTTTGGAATTTGAATGAGAGCAAATTGTCCTGGCAGAGGATTTTTGAAATTCTCTGGCCTTTCGAGCTCTAGCAAATAAGTATTAAACTCATCTTTTTTAGAAGAGATTATCTTGGACTGGAACTTCATCAAGTGCTTCTCCTAAAGAATAAATACCAAAACTTATTGATTCAAGGGCACTAACTAAGGCTTGGGTGGTATCGAGTGAAGTTAAACAAACAATTCCATTTTCGACCGCAGCTCTTCTCATTTTAAATCCGTCGGAAGCTACGCTATCACCATTCGACAAAGTATTAATGATGATATTGGCTTTTCCATCTTTAATGGCATCTAAAATATGGGGAGTACCCTGGTGAATCTTATTCACATTTTCGACTGCTAATCCATACTCTCTCATGAAATTGGCGGTTCCTTCAGTGGCCATAAACTTAAAGCCTAAGCGACGGAATGATTTTAAGAGTGGCACAATTTCTTCTTTATGTTTATCAGCAATAGTCACAAGGATTGTCCCTGCTTGAGGAAGTTGCATGCCTGCTGCCACTAAGCCTTTATGAAGTGCTTTGGCAAAAGTTCTTTCTGAGCCAATGACTTCTCCAGTAGATTTCATTTCTGGCCCTAATGCCACATCGACGTCGACTAATTTAGCAAAAGAAAAGACAGGTACTTTCACGGAAATCAATTCTTCTTCTGGATGGTATCCGTGATAAAGACCAAGTTCAGGAAGAGTTTTTCCTAGCATCAGTTTGGTGGCGATTTTAGCCATGGGGATTCTAGTCACTTTGGAAAGGAAAGGAACTGTTCTAGAAGCGCGAGGATTTACTTCGAGTACATACACTTCGTCATTTAATAGGACGTATTGAATATTGATCAAGCCTTTAGTGTTAAGCCCTTTGGCCAACGCTTGTGTAGTCTTAATCAGAGCATTTTGCGTTCTAATATTTATATTTTGTGGAGGATAGACGGCAATTGAATCCCCAGAGTGTACTCCCGCTTTTTCGATATGCTCCATAATTCCTGGTATAAAAACATTTTCTCCGTCACACAAAGCGTCCACCTCGACTTCTTTGCCTAGGATGTATCGATCAATCAAGACTGGGTATTCTGGATTAACTTTCACTGCTTCTTTCATGTACTCAATT
Organism: Bacteriovoracaceae bacterium; assembly: GCA_049318265.1. Lineage (GTDB taxonomy): Bacteria > Bdellovibrionota > Bacteriovoracia > Bacteriovoracales > Bacteriovoracaceae > JBEIOQ01. The sequence goes on along the minus strand of JBMOGR010000001.1, from coordinate 188,192 downwards.
AAAGTTTCTTCATCATGAACTACTTTCATCGCTCGTCCGCCTAGGACATAAGAAGGGCGGACAATGACTGGAAAACCTAGAGTTCTGGTAGCGATAATGGCTTCATCCGTATTCGTGACGGTTCTGCCTTCAGGGCGCTTGATGTTGAGTTGCTCTAATAATTCTTCAAAGCGCTTTCGATCTTCTGCTCTATCGATATCTGAAAGTGAAGTTCCTAAAATGTTAACGCCTCTTTTTTCTAAAGGCTTGGCTAAATTAATGGCTGTTTGCCCACCAAATTGAACGATCACGCCTTTTAAATTTCCTCTTTTTTGCTCTTCATGGATGACGTTCATAACATCTTCATAAAAAAGTGGTTCAAAATAAAGTCGATCGGAAATATTAAAATCGGTTGAAACCGTTTCAGGATTATTATTGATGATCACCGCTTCAATACCACTTTCTTTGAGTGCTGTTATGGCGTGAACTGTGGCATAGTCAAATTCAATTCCTTGCCCAATGCGAATGGGACCTGATCCTAAAACGATTACTTTGTCTCGATTCGTTTCTACTACTTCATTTTCTTCTTCGTAAGTTGAGTAATAGTAAGGTGTTTCAGAAAAAAATTCGCCTGCACAAGTATCAACCATCTTGTAAGTGGGAAAAAGGTTTATTTTTTCACGTAAACTGAAAATATCTTCTTCTGTTCTGCTACTTAACTCACCAATCTTACGATCGGTAAATCCCATGACCTTCGCTTCTGTTAGAGCTTGAGTCGTCAGGGGCGAATTTTTAAGATCATTTTCCATTTGAACAATTTTTTTCAATTTATGAAGAAAAAACATATCGATACGAGTGAGCTGATGAAGTTCTTCTAAGGTGGTTTCTTGGCGGATGGCTTCCATAACCAAGAACAATCTTTCGTCGTCTGGTTTTTGTAGTCGTTCTTTAAAACTACTTACTGGGACACCTTTATAATCTTTGATTTCAAGATGATGTGTCCCAATTTCAAGTGATCGAACTGCTTTTAATAGTGATTCTTCCAGGGTTCGGCCAAGGCCCATGACTTCACCCGTAGCCTTCATTTGTGTTCCTAGCCTTCTGTTTCCATGATTAAACTTATCAAATGGCCAGCGAGGAATCTTAGTCACAATATAATCAAGAGCAGGTTCAAAACAAGCATATGTTTTTTTGGTAACGGGATTTTTAATTTCATCTAGCCCGTATCCTATGGCAATAAGGCTAGCAATTTTGGCAATAGGGTAGCCAGTTGCCTTAGAAGCGAGTGCACTAGAGCGAGAGACTCTTGGGTTGACTTCAATCACGTAGTATTGAAAGCTATGTGGATCTAAGGCAAATTGTACGTTACATCCACCTTCAATTTTGAGTGCACGAATAATTTTTAATGAAGAGTTTCGAAGCATCTGGTATTCGCGATCAGAAAGTGTTTGCGATGGGGCAACCACAATGGAGTCTCCAGTATGCACACCGACTGGATCTATATTTTCCATGTTACAAATAACAATGCAATTGTCTTTTGAATCTCTCATTATTTCATATTCTATTTCTTTAAAACCAGCGACGCTTTTTTCAATAAGGCATTGAGAAATTGGACTAGCTTTCAGTCCACTATGGACGATGGTTTTAAATTCTTCCATTGTTACGGCAATTCCTCCTCCTGTTCCCCCCAGAGTAAAGGCTGGTCGAATGATGAGTGGTAATCCAATTGTCTGTGAAAATTGGTAGGCTTCGTCCCAAGTATGAGCGATGGTGCTTTCGATAACTGGTTCCCCAATCTCTTCTAATAAGGATTTGAAAAGTTGGCGGTCTTCGGCCTTTTTGATGGTATCTAAATTAGTGCCAAGGAGGCGCACATTTAATTTTTTTAAAATCCCTTTATTTGCTAACTCAACGGCAAGATTAAGAGCCGTTTGTCCACCAAGTGTAGGAAGAATCCCATCGGGTCTTTCGCGATAAAGAATTTTTTCAATGAAGTCTACCGTCAGTGGTTCCATATAAATTTTATCTGCCATATCTTGGTCAGTCATAATGGTCGCAGGATTCGAATTTACTAAAATGACCTCCATGCCTTCTTCTTTTAAAGCACGAATTGCTTGTGTCCCAGCATAATCAAATTCTGCTGCTTGACCGATCACAATAGGGCCTGAACCAATGACTAGAATTTTTTTCAGAGTATTGTCTTTAGGCATACAGACCTCTCGTGTTGTTTTTATGATTTTTTACTGTCGTTAAAAATTGATCAAAGAGAAAGGCTGTATCTTGAGGACCTGCAGCTGCTTCTGGGTGGTACTGTACAGAAAAAGAAGGAAGGTGTTTATGACGAATTCCTTCAATGGTAGAGTCATTTAAATTAATTTGTGTTGTTTCTAGTTCTGTACGAAGCATAGAATCTTGGTCAACTGCGTATCCATGGTTTTGACTGGTAAGATATGTTTTTCCGGTGAACAAATCTTTTACTGGATGATTGGCTCCACGATGACCATAAGTCATTTTATAAGTGTCGGCTCCGTTAGCTAAAGCAAAAATTTGATGTCCCAAGCAAATTCCCATTATGGGATATTCGGCTTGCAGCGTTTTCACTGTTTGAATCGCTTCTGCAACATCTTTAGGGTCACCTGGTCCATTAGAAAGTAGGATGCCATCAGGATGGTATTTTCTTACGTCCGCTGGAGTGGCATTATAAGGAAGGACAATGACTTCACAATTTCTCTCTGTTAAATGGCGAAGGATAGCTGCTTTAAAACCAAAGTCTAGCATAACAATTCTTTCACCATGATTTTGATAATGAAATGGAGTCTTTGTCGAAACTTGTTTGACTTGATCTCGAGGTAGTTCCATTTTTAAATATTCTTTTGCTTCATCGATACTGACTGTTTCATTGGTTAAAACACCCTTCATGTTTCCCTTACTTCTAAGGATTTTGGTCAGCTTTCTTGTATCAATTCCTGATATAGCTGGAATTTTAAATTCTTTTAAGAAGTGTGCAAGACTACCTTTTTGACGAAAATTACTAGGCTCTTCACAATACTCTCTAACCACCATTCCTTTGATGACCGGTTTTAGAGATTCAAAGTCTTCTCGAGAAATTCCGTAGTTTCCTATCATGGGATAAGTCATGGTGAGAATTTGTCCATAGTAGGAAGGATCGGTCATGATTTCTTGATAACCAACCATGCTGGTGTTGAAAACCACTTCTCCAAAGCTATGATTCAAAGTGAGATCATGTCCAAAACTAGTACCAGCAAAGACTGTTCCATCAGCAAGCCACAGTTTACATTTTCTCATTTTCTCTCCAAGCTATTTGGCCATCAACGATTGTCATCGTGGGCCAGCCTTTTAATTTCCAATTTTTAAAGGGAGTATTTTTACCTTTCGATAAAAATTTATTGGGATCTACAACTCTTTCATTTTCTAAATCGATTATCACCAGATCTGCTATACTTCCAACTTCTAATTTTCCATAGGGTAGAGAAAAAAGCTGTGCTGGTTTTATGGTCATAAGCTCAACTAATTTTTTTAAGCTTAGAGTCCCTGTCAATACAAGATGAGTGTAAAGAAGTGGAAAAGCTGTTTCTAAACCGACTACACCAAAAGGGGCACAATGAATTTCACGGGCTTTTTCTTCCTCAGTATGAGGTGCATGATCAGTCGCTATAATGTCAATTGTTCCATCAAGTAAACCATCAATGATAGCCTTGCGATCACTTTCAGCTCTTAAGGGAGGGTTCATTTTAAAATTACAGTCAACTTCGGGAATATCAGAGTCACTTAAAAGAATATGATGAGGAGTTACTTCACAACTTACTTTTAGACCTTTTGCTTTTGCCTCTCTTACTGCTTGAATGGATTCTTTGGCGGAGATATGACAAACATGATAATGTCCGCCAGTCTGTTCCGCTAAGGCGATATCTCTTCTCACTTGAACAAATTCTGAAGCAGAAGAAATACCGCGGATGTTATTTCTTTGGGCAAATTCTCCTGCGTGAAGCGCACCTTTGGCTGCCAGTAAACAATCTTCACAATGGGCCATCACGGGTAAATTCACTAGGCTAGCTTGAATTAGCGCTTCTTTCATGACTGCTTCGTTTTGAATTCCATCACCATCATCTGATAAAGCGACCACTCCAATTTCTTTAAGTTGGTGATAAGGAGCGAGTGTCACTCCCTTTCTTTCCATCGTTAGTGCGCCAATGGGACTAACTCGAATAAAGGCTTCTTTTTTTATTTTATCTTGTAGCTCTCGAATTGTTGCAACATTGTCGAGAGCGGGGTTGGTATTTGACATACAGGCAACAAAGGTAAATCCTCCACGCGCTCCTGCTAGTGTTCCAGAATGAATAGTTTCTTTATAATCATAGCCTGGTTCGCGTAAATGGACATGCATATCGATAAATCCTGAACTCACCAGTTTGTGGTTCACTGAAATGATGGTCATGTCTGCAGTCGGTTCGATATGAGGACTAATTTTTTGTATTTTATTTTGGGAAATAACAATGTCGACGATAGAAAAAGTTTTTTCAGATGAAATGATTTGCGCTTTTTGCAGCAAAATCATTGGGCCTCCACTAAGGATTCTAGTACTGCCATTCTAGCATAGACTCCATTTTGCATTTGACGAAAAATTCGAGAGCTAGCTAGTTCAGCAATCCCATCTTCTAATTCCATTCCCCAATTAATGGGAGCTGGATGCATGATGATGGCATCTTTTTTCATTTGTTTAGCACGAGCTAGTGTTAAGCCATATTCTTCTAAATAGTGATTGCCAGTAAAGTTATGATCATGTCTTTCTTTTTGCATTCTTAGAATCATGACCACATCAGAAGTTTTAAGAGCTAGATCAAAATTTTCATAGTCATGTTGGTACAGAGGCATAAGAACTTTGGGGCCTGAGAAAACAACTTCGTGTCCAAGCTTATTTAGCAATAGAAAATTGGAGGTTGCGACACGGCTATGAAGAATGTCTCCGGCAATCAAAATTTTTAAACGCCTAGTTTGACCAAATTCTTCCACCATGGTCATTATGTCGAGTAGCGCCTGAGTTGGATGCTCTTTTTTCCCAGCACCGGCATTAATTAAAGAGAGATTAACTTTTTTGGCGATGGTTTCAATCAATTCGTCATCGCTATGGCGAATGACCGCAATACGAGTACCAAGGCTTTCGAGGGTTTTCATTGTATCTAATAGGCTTTCACCTTTTTCTAAACTGGAATTTTCTGGTTCAAAATGGAGAACATGAGAACCAAGGTTTTTCGCCGCTACTTCAAAAGAGAATTTCGTTCTGGTGCTGTTTTCAAAGAAAAGTAGAGCAACGTATAAGTTTTGTAAGTTTTTGCCGAAGAGATTTTTTTGTTTGAAATAAAAGGAACGGTCAATAAGTGATTGAAGAGAAGCGGAAGATTGATCGGAAATACTTAGAAAGTGTTTCACCGATCCCTCCAGACCGTTTTTTGTTGGCCCATGAGAACCCTGAGTTTGAAGAAAATTTTCAAAATCGTTTTCATATTTTTTAAAGGGGTTTTTATTAAATCTAGCTTTTTTAAAAGCACTTTGGCCAGCGCCAAACGTAAAAAAGAAGGCTCCATTCGGAGCCTTCTAGAACTAGTGTATGAATTTTGACGCTTTTCTACTTAAATCATTAAACCACGGTAGAAGCACTGAACTTGAGATGTTGCATCTCCAGCTACCGAACAGCTTGAAAGCACAAACTGACCCTGTTGTGAATTGATAACTCCAAGACCCGACTTAATACAAGAGAGTTCACCTTGGTAAGTGTTAATTGGTGAACACAATGGACGTAAAAGTTTTGTCGCTGCCGTTTGATCAAGGGAAATGTTTCCAATATTACCTAGACCTCGAACTAAACATTCTTTTTCACCTTGGTAAGAACTTATTGGAGCACACATTGATTTAAGTTGTCCTATAAAGGGATCACTAACTCTATCCATGGCAGAGTGAATACTTTTCACAGAATTTTGCGCATCTGAAATGCCCTGAATTCCTGCAAGCACTAATTGAGAAAATGAGATCATTCCGTAGCCGCCACCTGGAGGTGGATAACCGCCGCCGCCTGGAGGTGGATAACCGCCGCCGCCTGGAGGAGGATAACCGCCGCCGCCTGGAGGAGGATAACCGCCACCGCCTGGTTGACCTGGAACAGAAGAAATGATTGTTTCATTAATTTGTGTCAGTAATTGGTTAATGCGATTGAGTTGAGACTGATTAAGATTAAAAGCTCTTCTTTCTACTAGATCCGAAATGGAACGAGATTTGTCGATCAGTTGATTAGCGTCAACGCTTGGATGAAATTGGGCAAATGTGCTCAGTGACGATAATGTAGAAATAGATACCAGAACCCCTAGTAGTAAACGTTTCATGCTCTCCCCCTTAGATAGTATGACGTACGAAGAGTGAGAGAAGCAAAAATGGGACCAGGTAAAATGTTCTTATCAGAATCATTTTGGCCCCGAAAAATTTCTTTTCAGGGCCATTAAGAAACCAGTGTGGTGAAAAGTATGATTTTTCTAGGAAGCGTTATTTTAGTTCGCAAGTCATCTCGTAAGAATAATCTTTGCCGTCATAAGATTGACGAACAAAAATTTTCTGAGAAGTGGGAATATCTAAATTGAGATTGAATTGAACTTCGTTTCCAAAATAATTAGAAACGATACTGACTAGCGGCAAATCAATGTTGGCGCCTTTAGCTTTTCTCATTGATGCCGGCATCTCAATTTGCTCCTCAACTAAAAGTAAGCTTCCTGAGACACTTTTGGAACCGGTAAAAAGTTGCTTTAAATTTCTGCCATCGACAAGGATTTCTGAGACTTGTTTGGAGCTTAAGGTTTCACAGACTGCGACTAGTTTTTTCTCTCTGATAGCAGTGAATGCTTGGGCTGAAAAAAGAATTGAGAGATAAAGGGCAAGAACTTTCATAATGAACCTTTTTTTATCGTTAAGGGCAGCTTGGGGCGGCACTATAACGAAGCTTGTTCACTTCCTCAAGTTTTTGTTAAACTCAAAAAATTTAGTTTTAGGCAAAGTGTTCTAAACCTTTTTCTTGACCGATAGTGCGCAATTTAAGCCTCTTACAAGGGGCAATTCGAAGGTCATCTTCACATCGGCAATCAGTTTTTACTGATCCGCTGGCCTTTGCTGAGCAAGAAAGAGTAAAAGTCTTTTTTACATGGACTAAAACCCTTAAATATTGATAAGTAAGTTTCTCTTTAAGATTAACCCTAAGGCCCCCTACTAAATAAAGGGATGGAAGAAGGAGTTCTTATGAACCATGAAACCATTAAGGTTGGAGAAATCCAATTTCCTCCCCGCAAAGTCTTCATGAAGACCTACGGTTGCCAAATGAATGAGCACGACTCCCAAAGATTGCTCTCTCAGCTTACCAGCATGAATTTTACTGAAACTTTAAATAAGGATGATGCCGATCTCCTTCTCTTTAATACTTGTGCCATTCGAGACAATGCTAATGAAAAGTTTTATTCCCATTTAGGGGAAATAAAACATCTTAAAGAAAAGAAGCAAGACATCGTAGTTGGTGTTGGTGGTTGTATCGCTCAAACTGAAGGCAAAGATCTAGTTAAAAAATACTCTCATTTAGATTTTGCTTTTGGAACTGACGTGATCGATCAAATTGGCGATATGGTTTATCGAACTTACGCTGGAGAAAATAAATTTACGGTTAATACTTGGGATAGAAGTAGTGATTACTCTATCGAAACCAAAATTACACATGGAACTCCTCAGGCTTACGTGAATATCATTAAAGGTTGCGATAAATTTTGTTCTTACTGTATCGTGCCTTTTACTCGCGGGCGTGAAAAATCAAGAAAACAAGCTGAAGTGGTAAAAGATATAAAAAGATTGGTTGAATACCAAGGAATTCAAGAAGTGACCCTGCTTGGACAAAATGTAAATTCCTATGGGAAAGAAAATGGGGAGTCCCTAGCTGGACTAATTCGTGAGCTAGACAATATTAATGGGCTGGAACTCATTCGTTACACAACATCTCATCCCTATGATGTTTCAGATGAGCTCATTGAAGTTCATGGTAGCTCAAAAAAACTAGCAAAACATTTACACTTACCTGTTCAATCAGGCTCGAACACTGTTTTGCAAAGAATGCTTCGTGAGTACACCATTGAGCACTATTTGGGATTATTGGAAAAACTTCGTCGGGCACAACCAGGCATTGTGCTCTCTTCTGATATTATTGTTGGATTTCCCAATGAAACGGACGAAGAATTTGAACAGACCATGGAGCTAGTAAGACAGGCGCAATATCATTTTATTTTCTCCTATACCTTTTCTCCTCGTGCAGGAACCAAAGCAGCTCGTATGAGTGATTTTTTAACGGACGATGTGAGAGGTGAGCGTTTGAGAAGAATGAATGCCATGCAATTAGAGATCCAGAAAAAACTGCGCAAAGATATGATTGGGAAAACTTATCGTATTTTAGTGTCCGATAAAAATACCATGAAAGGTACGACTAAATGGTTAGGCCGTACTGAATGTATGACCATAGTTCATTTAAATAATGTAGATCCCGAAGTTGATATGATGTGGCACTGGATGGAAGTAAAAATTACTTCTGCGACAGCTTTATCGACTCAAGGTGAAATGGTTCGTGATCTTGGAAAAGCGGCACCTTCTCTGCTGCTGCAATAATGACGAAGCAAAATTTAGCACCTGACAAAGGTAAACGTACTCTCTATCTCATTTTAGGACATCTTTGTGTTGGGCTAGGAATAATAGGTGTACTATTACCGGTAATACCTGCGACTCCATTTATGATTTTAGCGGCCTATTTTTATTCACAAAGTTCTCCTGAGCTTCATCAAAAAATTTTAAACTTACCTCATGTCGGATCACACGTAAAAGCTTGGGAAGATCATGGTGTAATTAATAAAAAAGCTAAGACCATGAGTATTCTTACACTGACACTCATGATTGGTAGTTCAATTTATTTTTTAAAAAATATTGTAATGAAAATTGTTTTGTCGATGGTTGCTTTGGTGGTGGCCTATTTTATTTTTTCTCGACCATCAGAAAAGAAGTAGGCCTCTAAAAGAGGCCTAACTTAGGGGGGGGAGGAAAGGACTAATACTATCTCTAGTATCTTTCGCAACGGGCGTTGTAATAAGCTGACTGAGGCCCGTGAACTGATTTTTGTCTAATAATTTCTCTACACTGAGCATTGGCTTGGTTACAAGCATTAATCATAGCCTGATTAGGGTTGTAGCCCGAGGCTTTTGCAGATGTTCTCTCTAAAAGTTGCCCGCGAATGGAAATGATATTCACATTACAAATTTGATTATTGATTGGGCCAGGATTTGGACCTGGGTATGGGTTTGGGTTTGGATAAGGGTTAGGATTTTGTCCACTTGATTGAATTCTACAAGCTAAAGTTTGATAAGGCGTTTCGTAGCGAATTCTTTCTATTTCACAATTGTTGACAGCAAGAGAACAATTTTGACCAACGAATTGTCTTAGAACCTGTCCGTAACTATTTTCTAGTGTCACTAAACATTGTCCATACTGTGGTGGATAAGGATTAGGGTAAGGATTTGGATTTGGGTTGTAACCACCAACTTGAAGACATCGGCCACTTCTAATCAGGTTATTAAAAACCTGATATTGGCGTTCACGTTCACAAGCGCTAGCAGCTTCACGACAACTGAAGTCAGAATTTCTTGAAACTTCACGGTTATATTCGTCCAGTAACTGATAAGTACAATCTTGATTAGCGCCCGGATTATACTGAAACTGCGCAAAGGAATTTTGCGCCATGACTATAAATAGTCCAATGATTAACAATCTCATTTTTCTCTCCCAAAAAAAATAAAGTAAAGGTACTTGTTATCATTCATCCAAAAGGTCTATTAAGGAAAGCCCTGAGATAAAAAGGGACCCTGATGTGGGGCATTTGTAAGTTTATTTTTGATTGTGAGGGGTAAAGGCTTCTAAAAAGTTCCAATTTGACACTAACACTAGGGCGTCTTTTAGTTTAAAATACCAATCTATGGTAATGCGCACGAAACAATTGAAAATATTTATTCTCTTGATGGTTGTCTTGTTAAGCCTTTTCAGTGGCTGCTCTCGGCTTGATTATGTGATTGAGCAGGGCTCGGGGCAAATGATGCTGCAAAACAAATCGAGAAAAAATAAAGACGTTTTAAAAGACAAGCGAATCCCTCAAGATTACAAAAATAAAATTACAAAAATTGAAGCTTATAAGAAACATTTCTATCAGTACTTTGGGGAAGAAGAAAAAGGCATTTACTCTCGAACCACTATGCTGAAAGGGCCAGCGGCTACCTACTTAGTCATTACTTCTCCTTATAATGAAATTAAAGCTAAGAATACATGCTTTCCAATTGCTGGATGTTTTCCCTATTTGGGATTTTTTGATCCCGAATCGGCCACGCGTTTTCAAGAAGAAATGAAGAGTGAGCATTTGGTCACTTACAAGCGACCTGTATATGCTTATTCGACCTTAGGATTTTTCGAAGACACTATTTTATCGTCCTTCTTTTATTTTGATGATTTTGATTTAGCCGAACTTATTTTTCACGAGCTATTTCACACCATCTTTTTTGCAAAGAATGAAGTGGACCTAAATGAAGCTCTAGCGAACTACGTTGGAATGGAAATGGCCAAGGAGTATTTCAAATTTGATACTTTTAAGGCACAGGAAATGGCAGTCAAGGCTAAAAAACGAGATGCCCTTTATAGCCGACTCGTCAAACACTCCGAAGATCTCAATTTGTTATATCAGAAGGAAGTTGATCTTTCAGAAGAAAAAGCAAAGTATATTTTGGATACTTACTTAGAAAATACTTTCTTTCCTGATATTAGAAAAGTTTGTGGTGAGCAAGGACTGACAGATGCTGAATGTTTTCCTTTGCGCGGCCAATGGAATAATGCCACTTTTGCTGCTTACATGACCTATGAAAAAGACATCGACTTTATTGAGAAGGTAAGAGCCGCCAAAGGACTTGATCTGAAAGGGCTGTTGGTACTTGTGAAAGCTGATCTCGAAAGATACCAAAAAGAAAGTCACCCTGATGAAGAGAACTTTGCTCGCTTCATTTTACGAATAGAAAATATTAAATAGGAAAAATATGCACCATCTTTTTTTCATCGATCCCTTGGCCAATTTAAATATTAAAAAAGATTCTTCCCTGATGATGGCCGCAAGCTTTCAAGCTCAAGGTCAAAAAGTGAGTTTATTATTTGAGAAAGATTTTTTTCTTCTGAACAAAAATCTTCCTGAGTACACCGTTCACCAATTTGAAGCCGAGTTTGAAGCTAATTCTTTTTATCTTAAGAAATTTATTACGACTACAGATTCAAAACAATTAATGACTAAAGATGTAGTGATTCACTTACGCTTAGATCCACCTTTTGATACTCGGTATTTGCGAATCATGTGGTTATTAGATCAGCTTCAAGCGCGTGGAGTAACAGTGGTCAATAACGCCAAAGGAGTGCTCACTCATAACGAAAAACTTTTTGCTTATGAACATGTTTCTTCTATGGAGACCTATGTCGGAAGTTCACTCTCTGGTTTTCGAACTTTCGTCAAAGAACTTAATGCTCCAGATTTGATCATGAAGCCACTTGATTTATTTCAAGGAATTGGAGTGGAGAAAGTTTCAAAATCCGATCCAGCCTTGGAAGAAATTTTTATGGCCAAAGTGGTAGAGCATAAAGGTGCCGTAGTTGTTCAGGCTTTTAATCCGAAGGTAGTTGAGGGAGAAACAAGAGCGCTCTTTTTTGATGGAAAGGAACTAGGCTCTATTATGAAAATACCTAAGCAAGGTGAATTTCTTGCCAACATCGCCCAAGGTGCCAGCTATTTTCCTTATACCTTATCAGCTTCTGTTCAATCGGCTTGTGTCGACATATCGATGACGCTTAAACGTTATGGTGTGCGCTTTGTTGCTTTTGATATTTTAGGTGATTCGATTAGTGAAGTGAATATAACTTGCCCAGGACTTCTAGTAGAAGTTTCTTCTGCTCATAAAAAGAACCTGGCCCTTGAAATACTCAAGGGCTTTTAGGATCTATCAACTCTATTTGAAATTGTTTGTTTGTGAAGTTACGACGTGAAGATTAAGTGACCAACAGTTTGTGCCATCTGGTGCTTCCGCAGGACAACCACACCAGGCTTGGTGAGAGTTACAATAGTTTGCTCCGTTCATGGCAGTTTGATACTGACAGTATGAATCCGTATTTACGTAGCTGACTGTAACGATGTATGGATAAGCGCTTGGGAAATTTGATACTGGAACATCATAGATTGGTGAAACACCACTGGTTGAAACTGAATCTGTTACAGTTGACCAGATTTCAGCACCAGTATTTAACTTTACTGAAAGTCTTGCTTTTAATTTTGTATAGAAATACGGGTTGTAGCTTCCTGATAAACCACATGATGATCTTGATGTCGGTTGTGTGTTCACGGCAACTCTTAGACGTAAACGACCATCAGTTGTAAACCCTAAGCCAGAAGAGTTCCACGAATTGTATGTGTTCATTGCTTCAGAGCCGTTTAAAGCTCCTCTTTTGGTAATAGGTAAATTGATCACTGGATAAGAACTAGAACAATCTCCTAGGGGATCTCCACATGGACTATTAGTTGCTGTGTAGACTGGGGTAGGTGTTACTGTTGGTGTATAAAAGTAAGTGGCTGTTACAGTTGGAGTGGGAGTTAACCACCAAGCTTGTGATGCAGATGTATTGCTTGATGAAGTTCCACCTGAGTTGCTACTTGTTTTAGGCATACAACCTGATAATCCTAAAAGCAGGGCCACTGTAGTTAAGCTTAAAAAAGTTTTTTTCATGTTACACCTTCATCCATTTAATAGAAGAACTCTAGGGTTTATCGGTGAAGCTGGTAAGTGACTTTAACGGTCAACTATTTTCCTGAATAAACTACCGATTTCCTTCTAATAGAGTAAATTTAACTTCCTTAAGTTGCAACGGAGGCAAAAAAGTTGTTACACTAGTATGGTGAATAAAAAAGAGCTCGATAGCCTTCTCCAAAAATTCTCTTCTAAAGCTTACGAACTGGCTTACACCTTAGTGCCTGATGATCTCCAGGCGAGCCAGATTGTGGTTGATGCCACCACAACTTTTCTTGTTACAGAGATGGAATGGCTGATGAACATAGATACGGAAGACCTTGATCGCGCTAGTGAATCAGAACTTAAAAAAGACTTCTACCTTTATTTTATGAAATCAGTTTTCTCCTTAGGGATGAAGCGTTTTACTCAATTACCAAATCTAAAAACGACAGAAAAAGAAGACAACCAAAGTTATTTTCAATTAGATGGAAAAACGAGGGCCTTAGTCTTTTTAAAATACAAAGAAAATTTGTCTATGACAGAGCTCATGGATATCACAACACTCGAAAAAAGCGAAGTGATGAGTAGGCTTTTTCAAGGGCTGGAACTTTTGGGAGATAAGAAAAATAATCCCATGAGAGAAGTTCCTCCTGAGTTGCCGCTTAATATAGATCATTTTTAGGCTTAATGGAGATTACTAACATTATGGAAGATGCCAGTTTTAAATCACCTAATTTGAAGTTCAAATCAACCGCTATACCAGAAGTCGAATCGATTTACAGACTCACTAAAATGACCAAAAAATCCTGTGATGAAAGTGCCAAAGTGCTTGGTCTTTTTTGGGGACTATATACACAGAACGATCAACAAAAAATAGAATCTCATCTTTTGAGCTGTACTTTTTGTCAAGCAGAGCATGCAGCATTAAGAGCGAGAGAAGAGCAATTGAAAAAAACCATTCCACACCATGTCTTACCTGCTGAAGCCTTTCAGGCTCTAACTGAAGAGCTTTTTGAGGTCACTAAAAATACTTACCGACCAAAAGTTGGAGCGCTTTTAAATGCAAGCTTTGAAAATGAAATGTCGTTGAAAGTTTATTGGACCCAAAATTGGCAAAAGACGGCGTTAGGACTTGCTGGAATAGGTCTCCTGACTTTGATTTTTTTAATACCTTGGATTTAATTAGCCATTTATCACTAAAGTATAGAATATATTGAATTGGCCTTGATCTTTCACTAGTGACTTGGGTGGATTAGGTAGCCTTCTAATTCCTTCAAGAACATCCTCAAAGAAAACTTGCATTTTACCATTACTAGAAGCGCGAATCATTCTGATTTCTAAAATATTACCGTCTTTGTCAAAGGTCACTCTACCAGTCATTGTTTCTTTGCCGCTTGATAATGGAAAACGGATCTGGGGATTCTTTAGCACAAAATCATCAAGCGTTTTATAAAATGAAGAAATATAAGAAATGGCAGTTCTTTTTTGAAAGCTATAAAATTGTAATTCGTAATCGTTAAGTTCAGAAATATCTACGCCCTCAGGGACTTCCATTTTGACATCAATTCCACTGTTGGCCAAAAAGGGATTGGCTTGAGGGGAAAGCATAGGAGCGGCTATATTATCGTTCTTTAAAAATTCTCTAATCTCACTACCTTTCAAATTAACTGATTTTAAAGCAGCTGCATTTTTACCACGACGATAGTCTGCTTTTACTTCTGTTTTTGTGAGAGCGAGTGAACTTAAATTTAATTTTTTTTGTTGGGCGGGGGTTTCTCTTTGATGTTCAAGCATAGCTAATTTTTTGGCTACATTTTCTGCTTGAGTTTTAGTATTGCTTTCAGATTTTGAAGTGCTTTTGGATTGAGGGTTGGCTTTAGCTATTGGCTGTGGTTGCGTGGCGGCTGCTTTATAGCCTGCTGCTTTTTTAATCATCTCGGGAATGGCCATGGCGCCTTTCGCTCCGTCCTTTTTTCCAACTGTTCTCACTTTCATTTCCTCCAGAGCTTCACGGCTCAAAGATTCCATGACCAAAGGAGCAGTTTTTTCCATGATGCGATCGATTGAATGATGGTATTGATAAGCCTCGCCTGCACCCAAAAAGAGTACAACGTGGAGAATTATAGATAAGAGAAGAGCGATCACCTTCCTATCAATTTTGATGGTAATTTCTGAATCTAGCATATGACACCCGATTCCTTTCTATTTCAACAACTTAGAAATCCTTTCCAAGCGAATTAGAAGACACCCTTTTAGTATAGTCCAAACTATACTTGGGGGCAAAAGCTGAGTCAATCGATCAACAGAACCATGGAAAAATTTCAATTTGCCCCTATGGCAAGAAAAGAACTCAATTCCTTTTCTTGACTATTTCCGTGGGGGGCATACAATTTTAGGGAGCGTGCTTGTAGGTCAAAACCCTTTCAGGCAAATGGATGACGCTTTTTTCTGGGGCAAACCTGGGGAATAAATTCAAGGATGGATATCATGAAAACTCTGTTTCAATTGTCTCGGACCGGAAGCCTACGCTTAACTGCGATCGCAATCGTTACCACTGCCGCGTTGGCTTATGGCTATAATAGCTACTTCAGAGATTTTAAAGAACTTGTAAGTCTACATGAAGGTATTAGTACTTGTTCCCACCGAGTAACACAAAGTTTCACTGCTAAAATGATTGGCGATAAAAACTCTGTTTATCTACAAAATGACTTCATGAATTTAACCGAGGATTGTTTTGCCGACAATATCGCTTCTTTTAATGCAAACCTCGCGAGCAAATTATCTTTAGTCGGCAGCCAAATGAACCAATTGGCTTCAGAAGCTCATAGTCTTCATGAAAAAATTCTTCTAAGTGCCGCAACTACAGCCGATATCGGAAAAATTTACGAACGAATTGAAGCTGGCCGCAATATCTTAATTGATGAAATTGATAACTCTGGAATGAAAAATCAAAGCACACAAAATTGGATGCTGCTTTCTTTGATCGCTTCATTTTTTATAATGGCTGCAATTGCTTTAAAGAGTCTTTGGGATTCATTCAGTGAATACAAAAATAATATGACCCTTGAAAATATGGCAAGAGAGCAACTATCAAGTCAAGATGCTGAACGTGCAACGCAAATGGAAGAAATTTTGGTTCAAGCATTTCGTCAAAATGGAATGACCTTTACTGGTCAAATGTTTCAATCATTTAAAAATTACTGGGCAGATAAAGCAACCATCGCTCAGGCAGGTTCAGCCCAAGCTTTCACGCTTCAAAAGCCTCGCGTAGAAGCTACTGCTTACACTATTCCAGCCAATAATACAGAGAGAGGGATTGAAGCAGCTAACACTCAAAATGAAAGAGCAAGCATCGTTGAAACAGTGACAACCATTAAAAATCCAAGTGTAAGAGTCGATAGTGTTAACCTGACTGAGACAATTTCAAAAGTCATTAACTTACTTTCAGGAAAAGCATTTTCAAATGGTGTGATTTTAGATTTTGATCTTTCTCGAGCCATTGAAGTGAAGGGGCATCAGGATTCAATTAGCCAAATCATTTTCAATCTTTTATCACATGCAATTAACAACAACCTTTCTAATCAAGCAGTGAAAAGAGTTAGAGCTGAATTATTAACGGTTGGTGATCGTGTGACATTAAAGATGACCGATAATTCTCAGATTTATACAGAGTCGATGGTAAGAGAGATTAACTCTCAATTAAATAATATTGAAGATCTTGGTCTCAATGTTTGCAAAGAGTTCGTCAATGAATGCAAAGGTGAATTGTCAGTGAAGAACATCTTAAATGGTGACGGAACTGTAAGCCACTCTGTGACTACACTTGAATTGAATCTTGCTCCGAGTGTTGAAGTTGAGTCACCTAGACTTGTTTCTTATATGAAGGGAAAAAAGAAAGATTTCAAAAAGAAAAACAAGAATCAAAATCGTTACGATCAAAATCGCTACCAACAATCAGTCTAAATTTTAGTTCTGCGACGGGAATGCCAGTGTGAAAGTCACTGGCCCGTCGTTTTGAACCGACACCATCATATTGGCGCCAAATTTTCCAACGGCAGTAGGTACCAGCTCTTTTAGTTTTTTATTAAAGATGGCATACATCATCTTGGCTTCACTTGGATTCATTGATCGGTCGAAAGACGGACGATGACCACGGCTTCCATCCCAAGATAAAGTAAACTGACTAATGGAAAGTATCTGACCTTGAACTTGAGATACGTTGAACATCATCTTTTCTTTTTCATCTTCAAAGATACGTAGATTGACGACTTTATAAACGGCCTGATCGATTATCTCCTCGTTGTCCCCATTTTCAAAACAAACAAAGACTACAAGCCCATGATCGATCTCACCAACCACTACACCTTCAACCGTGACACTAGATTTTTTTGCTCTTTGAATGACCATTTTCATTAGAAGTACTGCTTTTTTTCATGCTTTAGATTTTTCATAGGAATAGTCTTTTTTAACAGAACAGGACCCATATGAGAAGGGTGTTCCTGCTCGAAATAGGATTTCAAGAAGCTAAGCGCATCGCTTTCATCTTTATTCATCCACAAAAAGAAATAATGGGCGTACAAGTGCCCTACGTTTTTGGCGATAAGATGTAATTCATTGAGGCCATGAGGAAGGTCGATAGAACCTTTGGCTGCTAGAAACTTTAACGAGAGCTCTAGGTTTGCAATTTCATTCTCACGTTTCGATTTATTCATTTTCTCTCTTAAATCGAGGTATAAATCACATTTTCTTGAAGGATTTATAATTTTCGAAAAGAGAAAGCCCATAAAGCTCTGATCCAAAAGATAGGAAAAAACATCGTTGGCATCTTTGGACTTCAATAGGTCTTCACGTTTGACACCCTGACGATTTTTCAAATGACTAAAGACAAATAATCCGCAGGTATAGCTCAGGCGGTTGATGGAGTAATTTGGGCAGTATAAGGTATTTTCAGAGGGAAGTTTAAAAGACTGATGACTGGCCAAGAGAAAACTATAATACTTTTGGAAACGCTTATTTTTCATACCACGAATTTTTTTGGTCATGGAGGTGAGTTTCGTTTGGTCGTAAAGATTAAAGTCTTCTAAATCAACATCACTTTTTTTAAACTTCAATTTATGATGTATCTTTTTTGTGATTAAGGAAAAGTGATCAAGCACATTAGCATCAAAAGATTTAAGACCCGTGGTTACTGCTTCCAGGTAGATATCACTTTCGCCGTCATCAGTTAAATTTTCAAACCAATAAACCATGCTTTCATATTTAATCCAGGGAGGACTTGTTTGCAGATGAAATTCCCCAGAAGAAAATCGTATTAGCTGTGATCGTGGTGTTTTGGGCAAGCGCCAATAAACATCTTCAAGATTTTGTTGAATAATGGTTTGTTTGATTTTTTTATTGCCTAGTTTTAGTTCTACATCTTTGGGAATTTTATTATGGGCAATATGATATTCACCATAGAGAACCATAAGTCTGGCGTCCGGGTCCATGTGCAGAAAAGTTGAAAGCATACCAGCAGCAAACTCATCTCTTTGTTTTAGTGTTCCTTTGGTATTAATTCCCATAATGGGAATATTTTCTTTTTTTGCAAGGTCAAACAGAGCTCGGTAATGATTCCAGGGAAAACGCCATGCTTCGTGGTAATTGATACTTTCTAAGAATTCTCTTTCCGTTAAATTACCAGCAAGGAAGCTGTCGATATAAACTTGATATTCAGCATGAACCATTTCTAAACAAAGTATGAATTTCTTATTTTTTTTCTTTAAGGCTTTCAAAATCCTTTCAAGATTTTTACTACTTTGATCGAAGGTATGAAAGTCACCCAAATAAACAATTTGAGATTCTTGGCAAGTCTTCAACATTTTTTCTAGGCTGGTAAATTTAAAAGGTGAGAGAGCAATTTTTTTGAGATTCTTTTGATAACTTATTAGCTCTGCATTTCCAACCGTTTCAAAGCTCAAAGCTTTCTCTTTTATGTAACGATGAATCTGCCGGTAGATACTATGGAGTTGCATGTCTCTATTATAACTTAAAACAGTGCTTTTGGTGGTGGTCCTATTTCTTACCCGAAATTCCAACAATAAGGGTTTGAGATAGAAGGTGGGTCAGTTTGTGGTGTAAGTTTTTGTATTCTTGTTTTTGGCTAACAAATTTTTCCACTGTTTCTTTGAGCTTAGTGGCTTCTGGCAAATAAAGGCCTACAAGTAACCGGGTAAATTCAACGTCTGTCACATAGCCTAGTAAATATTGGACAAATTCTATAGTATATTGCTCGCCAAAGATTTCTACGATCAATTGGTTCTCATGATAAAGCTCAAGTGAATAAACCAGATTACCTTTTAAACTTTGACTCTTCTTCACGGCACGAGTGTAAGTTAAATGAAGTTCTTCCTCTGACTGGATTTTAAAATCCATGAAGAGGTCTTCGTTGTGTGGATACAGCGCTCTGGTTGGGAGCTTGCTTAATTCAAGTTGTAGGGTCTTATGGTTAAAATCCATCTCTTCTTTTCCACTCTGGCTCCCTTCTAAAAGAATTTCAAGGTGGTGAAGGAAATAAAGCGAAAGACCAAAACTTTTATAGGGATAGGTCACAAGCATTTTTGCAGCGACAGGTTCTAAAATGTTGAACTTTGACTTTAGGTCAATAGGAGGTAGTTCAGACAATTCTTTGGCGGTCATTTTGAATAGGGCCAAGCATGACTCTAGGTGAGCGGGAAGCTCTTGGCTTTCTTTGAAAAACCTTGGAATAAAAAGTCCTTCTAGTTTTGCTTTAAAACGAGAGGCACTTCCTCGAAAGGTAAGGTCAATCATTTGGCTACCCAAAGAGGACTCAAAATAAAAGCGGAAAAGGTTTAAGTTAATATGAGCAATTTTAGGAGTAAGCCCGTAATAATGGCAAAGACCTGTGCCATATTCTGCCATTTTATGTTTAAACGTTTCAAAAGTAGTTAACTCTAATTTTGTTTGTCCTGGATTTCGTTGGTCGATAATCATCAAATATAAAAAGGTGTCAGCGAACTTAACCTCAATCCCAAGCTTATCTTCTTTTTCACTTTTCTCAAAGAAGTGAGCATTAACTGGCTTGATGGAAAAGAAATTATCTAGGCCAACACAAGTATTAGTGAGATTTCTAAAAAAGTTTGGATGAGTAATTTTAGTTGAGTCTTTTGAGCTTGAATTAATTAAGCGTCCTTCAACAATTGCATCTTGATAAAACTCAAAACGTAAACCACTCTCAATTTCTTTGTGAAAAAGTGGAGGAGTATCAGTTAGGTGCTCTAGATAAAATGAATTAAGAGTGTCAGTCACCTGAGTAAACTGTTGAAAAGTTTGCAGTTCACCCATGATCCTAAAAGAAAGCATCTGGCGTTTTTTATGGGCCTGACCACTTAATTTCTTTTTTGGTTTTGAAAAAATATAGAGGTAGGGAGCGACTTCGCCACGTCCTAAAAGCTCATCCATATTAATGCTAGTTTCTAAGGTATAATCTTTTAGTAGAGCTTCTACTTTATCCTTAAGCGACGGTACAAACAGCTTTTGTGTTGAAAGCACAAACAAAAATCCTTCTTCTTTCAAGAAAGATCCTTCTTTTTCAATTTGTGCCACCAAGTGGTAATGAGCATTGTTCTTGGGGAAATCCACCATATTTAAAATAATACGGTCATAACGAGTTTCTTCTAAAGGAAGAAGCATCGTTTGATGAGTTTGTTCTTTACTTAAATATTTATTTTTCATGATGTCGACGATGAATGAAACAGGCTCAAAGCCTTGTTCATCAGCGATCGAGCTGACAAAACTCAAGAACTGAAGTTCATTACATAATTTTAAATAAGTCCCGGTTACAAAATTGGAGCCCTTAAAAGAAGGGCATAGAATTTCATCCCATTTCAAGTATGTATTGTTTTCTTGTGCTAACCAGTGAGAAAGCGAGAGGGACTCTAAGAAGTCTCCCGTATATTTACAACAAACTGTATCCATTGAAAGCTGTGGAGTACCGCTTTTAACTTTGTTTTGAACTTGATGTAACCAAATGGGGAAATTTAAAAGTAAAGAGTTAAGGAATAATCCAAAATGTTTATGCGAGAGAGCGTGTGAGTAATAACGAGTTTCATTTAAAAATTGCTCAGTTTTCTGAGAAACATTTTTAACAATTTCAGCGATAGTAATATTCTTTGCCACAGCCATTAGCTCACGCAATTGATTGGTCATTTGAGGACTAGGTCGGTACCAAGTATAGTGATTTGAAAGAAGCGCGTGTCCCTTTAATTCAGTTGATGAGCCAGATTTAAAAATGTTCGTTAAAAAGGAGTTGGGATTGAGTAAATCACGATCCGCTAGCAACATATTGAGCTTTCCAGCAAGCAAAGTAATAAAACGAGTTTTATGAAAATAGATAATGGCTACACGATAAGTATAGAGTGTCAGAAATGAATCAAGCTCAATTCTATGGGGAGAGTCACTAAGACTTAAATGTTTCCAAAATACAGCATAATCATCCATACCTTCAAAACCCAAACACTTGTGTTCAGCATAGGCTAAGAATTCTTGATGAAGGGCAATCTTCAGCGCTTTAGTGAAGGATTGATTGAAGAATTGGGTATGGCAATCATTTTTGATTTCATCAAGTAGGGTATTGAATTCTAAACTTTGTTTTGAAAGGAGTGATTCTCCCTTCCAACCTGGTATGAAATATTGAGAAGGATCAAATAATTCAGATGAGACAGTGCTTTTTTCAAGAGCTCTCTTCAGTTCAATATCGGTAAAGGACGCAATTCTTTTCTCACGTTTCCCCTGTGGGGAATTTTTAAGAGGGGCATCCTCTTTAAACCAATCGCCGAGCTTGAATGGATTTTGACTCAAAATTGTGTCTCCAACCGACCAACAGTTGTTAAATAAATAAAGTTTAAGAGCTTGATTTCTCTGGGTTTTGCATTGTGAACTAGAGACCGACTGTTTGTCATGGGTTTTTCGCGCCTTTTTACGACACAAACTATCAGAAAAATTCCCTTAAAGTTTCAAAATGAGGAAGACGAAAAGAAATTACATAGGGATTAAATAATATCTCTTTGTCTGACCATTAAAGGAATTAAGTTAAGAGGTTTTTATGGACAACAAAAAATCAGCAGATGAGAACAATCAAGGCTTCAATGATGATGAATTAGCAGACATCATGAACGAGATTGAAGGTTTGGAAAGAGACCTAAATTCTGATGTGTCTGATGATGAAACTATTGAAGCAACTGCTGATGTTGTAGATGAATCAGTAAGTCATACTAAGTCTTCTTCCGTCATGGAAGATTTTGTCGCTGAACCACTAGACAAAGTATTACCTTTCACTAATAAGTCTCCCGATGTGGCGAAAGTGAAAACAGAACACACTTCTGTTTCAAACTCTGTTACCTCAGGAAAACAAACTTCTACTATGGATTTTAATATCACTGGAAATATGGCTGTTAACTTAACCTTTACGGTTAGTGGTCAAACCATAAATCTAACCATGGATGAAAGTACTGGTCTAGTGATCGAAATGCATGGGGGAGCAAAGTTTGTCTTGCCTCTGAATGCTCAAAACGACGTAAAGAAAAAAGCCTCTTAAAAAATGTCCATTCAAATACTTGGCGGATTGGCCCGTGGAAGAACACTGAGTGTTCCCACGGGAGATCTAATAAGACCCACATCCGTTATGCTCCGACGTCGACTTTTCGATGCTCGACAAGATTTAAGTCAAAATACATTTTATGACCTTTGTGCAGGAAGTGGTGCAGTTGGTATTGAAGCTTGGTCCAGAGGTGCATACAAGGTTATTTTAAGCGAAAAAAATCGTCACGTTTTAAATATCTTGCTGAAAAATATGAAAATGATGAAAGAGCATTATGCTGATGAGTTAGCCTTACGTCCCATTACCACTCAAAATCAAGACTGCTTAAAATTTATCAAACAATGGATGGAAAGTTATCAGGCCCTCTCATTGGAGGAACAACAATCGACCATCCTTTTTTTTGATCCACCATACGAGGACCATCAATTGTACCTGAATGTTTTGGACCAGTTTCAATTTAACAGTCTAGGCTGGTTTAAAGGTGAGCTATGGTTAGAATCTGATGAGACAAAGGGAGTGAGAGAGAAAGAACTCTTAAGTTTGCAGCTTCCCATAGTGAAAAAGTATGTGCAAGGCACTAGTTTTGTGGTGATAATTAAAGGGTCTTCATAAAATTTCACCAAGGTTTTTATGGTCAGTAAAAAAAGAGAACACGAACTTAAGACTGCACTCTATGCTGGATCTTTTGACCCGTTTACTAATGGACATGAAGATATAGTAAGTCGTGCCCTGAAAATTTTTGACCACGTCACAATTGTAATTGCTATCGCACCCAACAAGACCCCCCTTTTTGAAGGTGTGCAAAGAGTGAAGATGATCCGAGAACTTTATAAGGACAACAAAAAAGTGTTTGTTACAACCTGGGATGGCTTAGTGGTCGATTTTGCCAGGGAAAATAAAATTGGCTCAATCGTAAGAGGATTGCGCCCTACAGGTGACTTTGAAATTGAGTTCCAAATGGCTTCCATGAACCGTAAGCTTTATCCTGAATGTGATACGGTCTTTTTAATGACTGGTGAAAAACATTATTATGTTTCTTCAAGCCTTGTTAAAGAAATTTATAATTATGGTGGAGAAGTGTCACGTTTTGTTCCAAAGCACATTTACAACTATATGCTGAAGTTTAGAAAAAAGAAAAAAAGCGAATAATATGTTTTTAAGTTCTCGTATTAAAAATACTAATCTTTCTTTAACCCTCAAGATGAATGAAAGGGCGCAAGATCTGCATGACTCCGGAGTTCATGTTTATAATCTTACTTCTGGGCAATTACCTTTTAAGCCGATACCAGAATTAAACGCCAAAATTATTTCGCAAGTTAACTTTTTAAAAAGTTTTCAATATTCGCCACCATCTGGTTTTCCTGAATTAAAAGAGAAAGTTTTAAAATACATGGAAAGCTCAAGAGGAATCAATCTTCCTCGAGAAAAGTTTGATTGTATCGTCAGCAATGGAGCCAAACACTCGATCTACAACGCTTTAGGAGCGATGGTGGATCCAGGTGATGAAGTGGTGATTGTGGCACCATACTGGATTTCTTACCCCGAGATGATAAAGTTTTGGGGAGGAGTACCCATTGTTGTTACAACAAAATCATATAATGCTTTTGTGCCTGATATAGATGAATTAAGAAAAGTTCTTACCAGTAGAACAAAAATGCTTATTTTAAATAGTCCAAACAATCCATCAGGAGTGAATTATTCTGAGCATTGGATGGATGAATTTGCCAACTTGATGCAAGAATTTCCAGATACATTAATTTTGTCTGATGAAATTTATTACGATCTTTTTTACTACGATCCAAAACCAACATACTATTATCAAAATAGAATTGAACTTTTGGATCGAACACTGATTGTTGATGGAATTTCTAAAACTCAAATGGGCCCTGGTCTTAGATTAGGTTATTGTGTTGGACCTAAGAAAATAATAGATGCTATGACATTAATTCAATCCCAAACAACTTCTGGTCCCTCAAGTTTAATCCAAAGGGCTCTGATTGAATTGGATTGGAGTAAAAATGTTGAGTTTCTTACTCCGATAAAGACATACCTGAGACGAAATGCTGATGCATTAAGAGAGGCTTTTAAAAACGAGGGACTCGATAATTGCTGGTACCAGACTACTGGAGCCTTCTATTTTATGGTCGATTTTTCTATAACTCCTTGTTTTTCTCTCTATAAAAAGGACGATAACGATCAGAAAGATTATTCTATTCAAATTTGTGATGATCTTTTAAAAGATGAATGTGTGGCCATCATCCCGGGTTCAGATTTTGGCCTCAAAAATTCTGCACGAATAAGTTTAACTCTGGAAAAGGAGCCTTTTGAGGCTGCCATGGAAAAGTTGACTCATTTCCTTTCTAAAGAAAAGTAACATTTTTATAATCGGCTCTTTTTGCTCTCATTGGTGAACTTATCCCTGCCTACTACAATGAATGATAGGTATGGGAAAGCAGCACTTTTCACTCTTATTCCTCCTGTTGATTTTCTGCTTTGGTTGCGGACAATCAGCAAAAGAAAAAAAGGATTCAGCAATCCTTTCTGCTCGTATTTCCCTCACCTTGGGAAGATGCCAAGACGCCATTGATACACTTGAGTCCCTTGGAAGAGATCACTTCAATGCTGATTATCTCACCACACTTGCCTCCGCTTATAGTTGTCGAGCTGGTTTTAGCCAGATTGTTTTTTTTGGAACTGATGTGGCGAAAATCAGTAGTAGTAATATTAACGGAAGCTTCTCAAAATTCACGACTTCTCCCATGACTGATTCGGCGACACCCGATACCGATGCTAAATTTAGTGATTTACAAACAGCCATTGATATATTGATTTATGCTGGAAATTTATCAACTCCCTCAAATGCAGGAAGAAGCCAATATTTTAATTCTCGCGATCTCGGAAATATTTCTACTCAAGCACTCTACATGGTGGTGGCACAAATAGGAAAATTGGCAAAGTATTACGGAAATCCTGATTCAACTGGGCTCAAAGGAATGGGGAGTGGTATCAATACTTGCTACTATACTTATGCAGACCCCCAAGCGGTTGCCGCCATTGCTTGGATCAATGCCAATACCAGTAATGATACTTGTAACGCACTTTCTCCAGCAGGGCATCCCGATTTTGATACTGGGGTAGAAACAATCGCCAATGTTAAAAAGCGCATGTGCCGTGGGGTTGTATTATTTAATAATTTTGTTGATCTCGCCTTAGGAACAACACTCAGTGCGGGCTCAGAATTCACATCGTTAAAAAGTGTCCAAGTTGAAATTGAAGACTATATTGTTTCATGTGCTATTAGCACTTCAGGAACGCCACTTGGTACTTTATGTAATGAAAGGAGTCAATCTAGTTGCGAAGCTACTGCCACTTTACAGAATCTAGAAATTTACTATGCTGCCATCTTTGAGCCGTTGCATATATGAGTTTAGGTAGATTAGTTTTTTTCCTTATCAATCTTGTATTACCGATCTCATCTTTCGCTCAGACCATTAATTATCTAAATCGCGCGCCCAAAGGACTACTGCTTGGTGATGCTTATACTGCTGCAGTTGATGATGAATATGGTCAGTATTATAATCCTGCTAGTCTTGCTCGAAGCCGTGACTTTTCTTTTACACCGTTTCAAGCTGACTTTGGATTAACTAATGTCCTCGCGGAACAAGAACGCTATAAAGATTTCCCCAAAAAAGATGCAGTCGCCATTGCTGACCGAGTGATGGGGGTTCCACTCTATGCTCACGCTGCCACTTCACCTTCTATCAAAATGGCGGGTTTTGGTTTTTCTTTACTTGCAAGTCAAAATGCTAATGTTATTTTGCGTGATAAAACGACACCAGTGATTGATATTGATTATCGTTATGATCGCGGCTACGTAGCAGGCTACGCATTCTCCTTTGGTAAAGGTAAACCCAAAAAAAAGAAAACCAAGAAAAAAGATAAAGGTGCATCAACTTTTACTGGGGAACAAACTTCTTTTGGTTATAACTACAAAAGTATTTACCGCGATTCTTTGGTGGGGACTTTTCCCTTATTTGGAACAGAATTAATTAATATTATATCTGCTTCTGGTAGTTTGGATTATCACAGTATTAGAAATCAATTGGGTTATTCTCGAGGCCATGGCATCGGTCATGATGTGGGGATGGAGCACACCATTTGGAAGGGAAATACGGAACTTAATTTTGGTCTCTCTGTTATGGATGTTGGAAATACTCGTTTCAAAAGAACAGAAGGCATTGGAGATATTCCCGATCAGCAAATGATGGTGATGTCAGGAGTGTCTTTTAAACAAGATTGGGCATTCTTTGATTATCGCTTTTCTTTTGATCTTCAGCCTTTAAATCTTCCCATTGAATTTAATCGTAAAGTTCATGCTGGTTTCGAAGTAGGGCCCAAAATTGTCAAACTTTTGGCAGGCTACAACGGTGGATACCTTAGTTATGGCGCCATCGTCGATCTGTTCCTCATTCGTGTCATGGCAGGCTTCTATGGTGTAGAGACGGGAACGAAATTTAGGCAAGCAGAATCCAAGCGTGCCCTCATATATTTTAGTCTTTTGGACTTTTCATTCGACGTTCTGTAAACCGTACCCTACAATTTTCTAATGACTAAAAGCCATGGAGGCATTCATTGGAAAAAACTTTTGTCCTAGATACCAACGTTCTATTATTCGACGCTAATTCCATCTTCAAATTCGGCTCCAATAAAGTTTTCATACCACTTATCGTGATTGAAGAGTTGGACCGTTTTAAGAAAGATCAAAACGAAATTGGACGTAACGCTCGTTACTTTTCTCGTTTAGTTGATGATTTGCGGTCACATGGCCCGCTTTCAAAAGGGGTTAAGTTAGATAACGGTGGAATGCTCTATATCAGCGCCACACCCGAATATAAAGGCGTGCACGTTGGGGGAATTGATTTAAAAATCAATGATAACCAAATTTTGGCGGCTGCTTTAATTCTCAAAGAGTCGGGCGAAAATGTTACCTTAATTACCAAAGATATCAACCTTCGCTTGAAAGGGGACGCTGTTGGACTAGAGTCTGAAGACTATGGAACAAGTGATATTGAATTAAATGAACTCTATTCAGGTCAGAGAACTTTAGAAATTGATGTTGAAAAGATTGCAGAATTTGAACGCAATCGTTTTCTTCCTATAGCTGAAGCAGATCTTAACGGCATTCTTCCTAATGAATACCTCATCATGCATGAACCAGGTAATCCTCATAAAAAAGCACTTGGACGTTATTCTAAGAAAAAAGGTGGAGTTGTTCCTCTGATTCGTTTTCGCGAAGGCGTGTGGGGAATTCACCCAAAAAATATTGAACAACAGTTTGCTCTCGATGCACTTTTAAATAACGAAGTGAATTTAGTTTCACTGGTTGGTAAAGCAGGTACTGGTAAGACTCTTCTTGCCATTGCTGCCGGTTTAGAAGTGGCTATTGGAAAGCAAGAGTATTCTCGAGTCCTGGTTTCTCGTCCAGTTATGCCAATGGGACGTGACCTCGGATTTTTACCAGGAGATGTGAATGAAAAGCTGGGCCCTTGGATGCAGCCGATTTTTGATAACATCGATTTTCTTTTCGGAAACCAAAGAGCAAAAAATGAAACGACTACTTGGGATGAACTCATTAATCAAGGTCTTCTTCATGTCGAGCCTTTAACTTATATTCGTGGTCGTTCACTTCCTTCGCAATACATGATTGTAGATGAAGCTCAGAACTTAACTCCCCATGAAGTAAAAACCATTATTACTCGTGCTGGTGAAGGGACAAAAATTGTTCTCACAGGCGACTGTGAGCAGATTGATAATCCATACTTAGATTCTGTGAATAATGGTTTAGCTTACACAGTTGATCGCTTGAAAGGTGAAGATATTGTGGCCCATACTTCATTGAAAGTAGGAGAACGTTCACCACTATCTGAGATTGCGACTAAACTTCTTTAATGGCTGGATATAAACGTAGTCATCTTAGAGCGCCTTGCTTTACCACCATCCTGTTCGCGGATGGTGGTTATATTTTTAAGGCAGCTACTCTAAATATTTCTGTAGGTGGGATGTTGGTCAAAGACCTTCCTACTTTTCCAGAAGGAGATCAAGTTCCCTTAATGCTTCGTCTCCCTCAGTTCCCATCACTGATTAATTTTAATTTAGAAAAGCTCAGAAGTTATTCCCCGGAACTTTTTCCCGCCAAAATTGTACGCACTAAAGGTCAGATGGTAAGAAAAGCTTCAGGAATGAGCGCTGTGGACGAATTATTCGTCTCTAATATTGGTCTTCACTTTACGACTATCAATAAAGAGGACCAAAAAATTATTTCTGATTATGTGACGGTCTTTGCTTCTAATATTCTGCATTTGCAAAGCACTTTAGAGTCTGTGAATTCAAATCATGACTCTTTGGAAAAAAGCCGTCTTTTGGCAGGTATCTTAGGTTATGAAAGTAATCTCAAAATTTCGCAAATGAGAAATGAGATTGCCCGTGATTATCAAAGTTTGTCTATTCTCTAGCTCTTATTCTTCAACCAAATTAAAAGTCGATAAATCGCTCCACAGTTGAATTTTCATACGATGATTTATTTCTGATGGTTTAGGCATTCCTAAAAGGACTTCTGGAGAGTTTTTTAAATCTTTAAACCAAACGTAACGAATAAATTGGCAGATTGAATCATCGTCACCTGTGCGAGATGTTAGATCAAAAATTTGTTCATGATTGATGACAGAGTGTAATACCCCATGGGCCCTATTACTTTTCATTTCCATTGGTGATCGCCATTCATTCATCAAGGTCAAATGATCTGGAAAAGTCATAGGGTAAAGTTTAATTTTGAGTCCTTTGTCTTTAATGGCTTTTAAGATAGGGGCTACATTCGTAAGCATCGGTCTCATTTCATAGAAACCTACAGGTGTAAGTCCTTCAGTCGCAACCATGAAACGATTTAATCTTTTTTCTTTAATGGTTTTTTCAATATGCTCAATTTCGTGTCCATCACCAACTGTCACCATATTATTTGATTTTTTTAAACGTTTGGCCATGAAAGGAGGAAAAATAACATTCACGTTTCCAATGGAAGAAACACCTTCTGCAGGAAAGTTCACTTGGGCAGTTGTATCATAATAAGAATTAGCGTGATTCATAAAGAAGAGGTGAATCGTTTCCCCGTCATAAGGGTTGGCTTCAAGATTTTCCAATCCATCCCAATGAAAGGTTGTCCCGTGAATTTTGGCAATCTTCTTTTGAGAATTTTTAAGTGTTTCAATAATGGGGGCTTCACCTTGCCCACCAGCATTGGTTCTGAAATAAAGTTGGTACATCAATTTTAAAAAGTCTGGAGCAACAGGAAGAAATTCACTCATGCTATCTGTATAGGGGAGAATACTTTTGCCAGCCTTGTGAGAAGGAGTATTTCCTTCAGCTTGGACTAACTCATTAATGAGAACAGCTACTTCCATATAAAAATTTCTAAAAGCCACGACACGTAAGAAATCGTTTGGCCCACCAAAAAGAGCTTCTTTGATAAATGTGTCTTGATAAAGTTCTTCTACTTTTTTAAGCGAGACTTTTATTTTTTTTCTATCGCGCTTTTTAATATCAGGTAAAATTTTAGCCACAGCTCTCTGAATTTGAGTGTGAGTCAAATCAGTAAAATAACGGATTTTTTGATTATTAAAAGAATCGTAATGTTTAAAAAAAAGTTTCAGTGATGAGAGCTTCTCTTTTAAGTCTTCATCAGAATAATTGTCAGTATGACTGAGTACATCTTCAGGTGAAGGAAATTTTTGTGTTAGTTCGGCGTATTCTTTGGTTAGCTTCTCTTGAGCAAGATCCAGAGTTTTTAAATCTGATGCATAGATTGTACTGGTAAGAGTAAAAACGGCTAAAAAAAGACATGAACGCATAAAGCACCTCGTGTAGGTGTATTATGAGGAAGAATAGTGTTTTGATCACTATCCTTCCCAGAATAGGGTATTTTTTACATTATTGTCTAATTACTGGATGTTAATGGTGAAAAGCTTTTCTATGTCCTTAAGTTTTGTTTCTAGTTCCTTTTGGAACTTCTTTACTCCAAGGGCCATCATGGGTGAGCTCATATTAAGGCGGGCAGAGATCTCAGCTAAGATCAGCTTCCCTTTTACTAGGCTTTCACGGCCTAATTCACCCTCACCAAGAGAGCGGATCAAATCTTTCACTTCAATCATAAGTTCCTCTGTTTTTAGTACCGTTAGATAGTCTACGTACGATCCAAATTTTTGGCTCTCTTCGCGAGACTTTTTTACAGCCTCTAGACTTACGACGTTTGGCTGTACCAGTTCTAGATTTGTTGTCATCATTGACGTTCCCTCTGTGCTTAAATTCTATCTTTAGGTTGGCAGAGCTTCTTGCTCACATCTTGTGTAAAGCAATCATAGTGCCAACCTGATTCTTTGAAACTGGGGCGATTTATAGGTTTTAACTGAGCGAAAGTCACACCCCAATTTCTCTTTTTTCCTGGGTCCTGAACTTTTTACTCACGATTGCTGCATCAAAGGGACTTTTTATAGGGATGAAAGTGGAAAACGGCTGGAAATGACAAGCTATTTTGTCCCTGTATAAAAAAGTAAGGGGAGCAAAGTGCTCCCCTTACAAACGAATCCTATTGGAAGTTCAGAATTACTTTTGGTTTTTGCCAGACCAAGTCTTAAGACCTTCATTGTTTGGCTTCATTGTATCTTTGCCTTTAGTCCAGTTAGCTGGGCATACTTCGCCGTGCTTAGCTGTATATTGGTAAGCTTCAACTAAACGAAGAGTTTCTTCAACGTTACGGCCTACTGAAAGGTTGTTGATTGTAGAGTGTTGGATAACGTTCTTATCGTCGATCAGAAATAATCCACGAAGAGCAATTCCTGCGCCTTCAAGACAGACTTCGTAATCAGTCGCAATTTTTTTCGTCATATCAGCTAGAAGTGGGAAATTAATTTCGCCAAGTCCGCCTTCTTTACGAGATTGCTTAGTCCAAGCCAAGTGAGAAAATTTTGAATCAACTGAACAAGCTAGAAGCTCACAGTTCATATCTTTAAATTTGCTTGCAGCATCTGAGAAAGCCGTAATTTCAGTTGGGCACACGAAAGTGAAATCTAGTGGATAAAAGAAAAGAACTTTCCATTTTCCGTTGTAGTCATTCAAAGATACTTTTTTGAATTCGCCGTTTACTACAGCATCTGCTTCAAAGTGTGGTGCTGGGTTTCCTACTAATCTTGTCATGATGGACTCCTTATGAGGGTTATATGTAGTTCCGATATTTGATGCCCTACTTTAAGGAGTATTCGCATAAAGGGCAAGACTCGACTGGTGAAAATAGATGAAATTATTTCTTCTTTTCCTTGATCAATTGCGTAAAATGAAAGCAAAATTGTCTTCTATCGTTTGAAAAGGATGCTAAATGAAAAAAGTGTTATTAATGGGAGCCACGGGAGCTACTGGAAAGCACGTCCTAGAAGGTCTTTTGAACGATTCCTTTTTTACCGAAGTCTATACAATTAGTCGTCGTCCACTATCTCTGAAACATCCAAAGCTCCATTCATTACTGGTCGATTTTGAACAACTTGAGCAGCTACCTATTCCTTCGATGATGGAAAATTTGGACCAGCTCTACTTTTGTTATGGCACAACTCTCAAGCAGGCAGGTGGTAAAGAAGCCTTTACCCATATTGAATGGGATCTCTCTTTGAAAATTTTGCATTTGGCGCAAAAATTAAATGTCAAAAAAGTTTTATTGGTAAGTTCCCTTGGGGCCAATTCAAAATCGGCGGTGCTTTATCAAAGAATCAAAGGGCAGATTGAAGAATATTGCCAGAAGTTAGCTTTTAAAGAATTAGTTATTTTTAGACCTTCCATTCTATTAACTCCCAGAGAAGTGAGTCGAACAGGGGAGGAGTTCATGCAAATGATGACAAAACCACTTAGCAAAGTTTTTGATCGCTTCCTGCCTCAGTATGCTCCGGTGAAAACAGAAGTCTTGGCCCACAAGCTCATAGTGATGGGAAAAACGATGGATCTTCCATCAGTCACTATCTTAGAAAATAGGGAGATAATTTCAAAATAGTGATTTAAAATAGCGAGCTTCGCCTTTTCTTTTCCGAATGTTCTGCTAACATACGATTTTTAAAAAGAATTTTCTTTAAAAGAAAGGTTAAGATTTTTCTCATTACACCGATAAGGTGAGTAATTCTGTATGATTAAAGGATGGTAGTATGTTTGATTCCAATGGCCCAAAAGCTTATATTCCGAACCCTATTGTTATTGAGCAAACTGCAAGAGGAGAGAGACAATATGATATCTACTCCCGCTTGCTCCTCGATAGAATTATTTTTCTAGGCACAGAAGTGAACGACGTAGTCGCCAACCTTCTGGTGGCGCAAATTCTTTTCTTAGAGCAATCAGATGCTGAAGCTCCCATTCATTTTTATATCAACAGCCCAGGTGGATCAGTCTACGCCGGACTTGGTATTTACGATATTATGCAACACGTGTCTTGTCCGGTTTACACTTACTGTGTAGGGATGGCAGCTTCTATGGGGTCATTGCTTTTACAAGCAGGTTCACCTGGAATGCGCTTCGCTCTTCCCCATGCTCGTATTATGATTCACCAACCGCTTGGTGGAGCACGTGGACAGGCTTCAGATATTTTAATTCAAGCCAATGAAATTTTAGATCTGAAAAAACAGCTTTATACCATCTATGTTAAGCATACCAATCAAACTTATGCTGATATTGAAAAAGCTTGTGACCGCGATAATTACTTAAATCCAATGCAAGCCAAAGAACTAGGGCTTATTGATAAAGTGATTGAGCCCAAAGGTAAAGTTATCCCTGAGAAGAAGTAGTTAAAAGTTTTAAGTGAAGATCATAAAAAAGGATCAAGAATGAGTAAGGATCGTTTCGGGAATTTCAGCTCACTAAATTGTAACTTTTGTGGCAAATCCCAGAAAGAAGTGAAGAAGTTAATTGCAGGTCCTGGTGTTTACATTTGTGATGAATGTATTGAACTTTGTAATGACATTATTTATGAAGACCAGGCCAAGTCCGTGAACAAGGGGACACTTGATAATGTTCCTAAACCCCATGAGATTAAGCTTCACCTTGATCAATATGTTATTGGACAAGATCGCGCCAAAAAAATTATTTCCGTTGCCGTTCATAACCATTATAAGAGAATTTCTCATAAGATGGCAGGAACAGGTCGCAAAGATGAAGTGGAGTTAGCAAAATCAAATATCCTACTAGCTGGGCCAACGGGCTCAGGGAAAACATTGATTGCTCAGTCTCTTGCTAAGTTTTTAAATGTACCTTTTGCTATCGCTGATGCGACCACTTTAACAGAAGCTGGTTATGTAGGTGAGGACGTTGAAAACATCATTTTAAACCTACTTCAAAACTGTGATTATGATATTGAACGTGCTCAGAGAGGAATCGTTTATATTGATGAGATCGATAAAATCGGTCGTAAGTCTGAAAACCCATCAATCACCAGAGATGTTTCAGGTGAAGGTGTTCAGCAAGCACTTCTCAAATTATTAGAAGGGACTGTTGCATCCGTTCCACCAAAAGGTGGACGTAAGCATCCTCAACAAGAATTTCTTCAAGTGGATACAACCAATATTCTTTTTATCTGTGCTGGAGCATTCGTTGGATTAGAGAAAATTATTGAAAAGCGTCTCACTAAGAGACCACTTGGTTTATCTAACGAGTCTGTTGGTTACGATAAGAAAGACCAGTCAGTAGTAGAGAAGCTTGGTGGTATTGAGCCAGGTGACTTAATGAAGTTTGGTATGATTCCAGAATTCATTGGACGTTTACCAGTGAATGCTCTCTTAACAGAGTTAGATGAAGCAGCTCTCTTAGATATTTTAACAAAGCCTAAGAACGCCATTACTAAGCAGTATAAGAAATTATTCGAGATGGACGGCATTGAAATCGAATTTGAAGAAGAAGCTCTTCGTGAAGTGGCCAGAATTGCCCTAGAAAAGAAGACCGGAGCTCGCGGACTTCGCGCTATTTTAGAGCAAGTTATGCTTGACGTGATGTATGAGATTCCTGGAAATGAAAAAGTGACTAAGTGCATCGTAACCAGAGATTCAATTGTAGGTATTTCTGGACCGAAAGTAATTGAAGGAGAACGTAAGATAACTCCTCAAAATCCTTCAACTATGAAAGCGGCAAAAGTCGAAAACGGCTAATACTAGATCTTTTAACTTCTGTTTCTATATAAAAAAAACTTAGGGTAAAAAAATCCTAAGTTTTTTTTTGCTCAAAAATTCAATTCTCAAGTTAAGATTATAGTAAGAACTTTGGATAAGCCTTTTGGATCAAGGGCCCCAAGGAACATAAGCGCAGGAGGTGCTATGTCGGACAAGAAGTCATCAGAAAATTCCCAGTCGTTCCCTCTTCTACCACTCAGAGATGTCATCATCTTTCCTCACATGGTTGTGCCTCTATTCGTAGGACGTGAAAAATCGATTTCCGCTCTTGAATTGGCCGCTAAGAATGGAAACGAGTTGTTTCTCGTAACCCAGAAAGACGCTTCAGTTCTTAACCCTGAACGAGGCGACGTTTACTCAGTTGGAACAGTAGTTAGTATCATTCAGATGCTAAGACTACCGGACAACACAGTAAAAGTTTTAATCGAAGGTAAGTACCGCGCTTCTATCGAAGAGTTCAAATGCTTAGAGGATGGCTACACAGCTACCGTTAAAAAATGCAACGATGTTCTTCATGATCCAATCGCTCTTGAAGCGACAGTAAGAAGTGTCAAAAACATTTTTGAACAATATGTAAAATTAAATAAGAGAATTCCTCCTGAGTTACTCATGAGTATTTCTTCGATCACTGATCCATCAAGATTAGCGGACATCATTGTCGCTCACTTAACGATGAAGATCCCTGAGAAGCAAGAAATTCTTGAAGCAGTAGAGCTTGATAAACGTATGGCTCTTCTTCTTGAGAAAATGCAAGGTGAAATCGAAATCATCAACGTGGAAAGAAGAATCCGTACACGTGTGAAGAATCAGATGGAAAAATCTCAGAAAGAGTATTACTTAAATGAGCAAATGAACGCCATCCAAAAAGAACTTGGTAACCGTGATGACGGGAAGAGTGAACTTTCAGAAATGGAAGATAAGCTTAAAGCTAAGAACATGCCGGATGAAGCTCGTGAGAAAACGCTTAAGGAAATCAAAAAACTTAAGACTATGTCACCAATGTCTGCTGAATCAGCAGTTGTTCGTAACTATATCGACTGGATGATTAATCTTCCTTGGGGAGAGTACACTCAGGATGATAATGATGTGAACCGCGCTCGTGAAGTGTTAGATGGTGATCATTACGGAATGGAAGATGTTAAAGACAGAATTGTAGAATATTTAGCAGTAAAAGCCCTTGCAGGTGAAAGTGCTAAAGGAACAATTCTTTGTTTAGCGGGTCCTCCAGGTGTTGGTAAAACATCAATCGCGAAGTCTCTTGCTGAATCTTTGAATCGTAAATTTGTTCGTATCTCTTTAGGTGGAGTACGTGATGAAGCTGAGATCAGAGGACATAGAAGAACTTATGTTGGAGCTATGCCAGGAAAAATCATCCAAGCGATGAAGAAAGCGGGAACAGGAAATCCAGTCATTCTCTTAGATGAAATCGATAAAATGAGTTCAGACTTCCGTGGTGACCCAGCTTCAGCGATGCTTGAAGTTTTAGATCCTGAACAAAATAAAAACTTCGGTGATCATTATATTGAATGTGAATATGACCTTTCAAAAGTTATGTTCGTGATGACGGCCAACGATCTTGGCGCCATTCCAGGCCCATTGCGTGACCGTATGGAAATCATTCATGTTGCTGGTTACACTCCGTTTGAAAAACAACAAATTGCCATTAAGTATCTTTTACCGAAGGCAATTAAGAACAACGGTGTTGAGAAGTTCACCATCAATATGAGTGACAAGATGATCATGCGTGTAGTTCGCGGATATACTCGTGAAGCGGGTGTACGTGATCTTGAACGCTACATGAACACTGTAACTCGTAAAGTGGCGACTGAAGTTGTGACTGGAAAATTAGAAGAAGGTCATAAATTTACAATCACTGATAAGGTATTAGAAAAATACTTAGGCCCTGCTAAGTTCGACCGCTCAGATGTGGAAGAACAACCGCAAGTTGGTTTAGTGAATGGTCTTGCTTGGACTTCTGTTGGTGGCGAAATGCTAACAATCGAAGTGATTACTGTTCCAGGGAACGGTAAGATTCAAGTCACAGGGAAACTAGGGGATGTTATGCAAGAGTCGGCGAAAGCAGCTCTTTCTTATGTTCGCTCAATCTCTGATAGATTAGGCATTGATCATGAATGGTATAACAAAAATGATATCCATATCCACGTTCCAGAAGGCGCGACTCCAAAAGACGGTCCTTCAGCTGGTATTACAATGGCCACAGCTCTTTGCTCTGCCATTGCAAAAATTCCAGTAAGACAAGATGTGGCCATGACTGGTGAGATCACCATTCGTGGACGTGTTTTACCTATCGGTGGATTAAAAGAAAAAATGCTTGCTGCTAAACAAGCTGGGGTTAAGACCATCATCATCCCAGAGAAAAACAAAAAAGACCTTCTTAAGATCCCTAATGAGATCAAAGATGGAATTGATGTTAGAGCTTGTACTGAAGCAGAAGAAGTTTTAAAAGTGGCGCTTGATCTTTCTAAGCCAGAGGACTTCATGAAAAAAGTTGGACTCAAGGTTTTGGAAGGCAGTGGTCAACCAATCGCAGTAGCGAACTAAAACTCTCTCGAAAATACAACATTGAAATCAAGCCCGTGTAGAAATACACGGGCTTTTTATGTCCATGGAAGGGCGAAGCCCGATGGACGGTATGTCTGCTCAGAGGCAGGAGCCGAAGCAGACGATTCCATGGAAGGGCGAAGCCCGATGGACGGTATGTCTGCGTGAGGCAGGAGCCGAAGCAGACTTCTGGTCATAAAAAAATACTGCTATATAATTAGTAAATGAAAAAAATACTTCCTCTCATTCTTGCAGCAGCATTTCTCATTTCATGTTCCCATTCCTCACAATTTAAAACCGATCAAGAATATTGGGCTGACACTGACTTTGACTTTGATCATGTCGAGTCAGTCTTTGAGGACACATGTGATGAGGATGAGGCTCATTACTTTGCCTGTGTTGAAGCTCTCAATCGCCTACTTTCTTATTCGAAAGAGAGTTGGTTTGCTTTCGTCTTTAAAGGAACATCCGAAAAGGGCATCGTTGCAAAAGCTCCCTTTGTAAAACACGATTTACCTGTTGAAGTAAAATGGGTAAAAAGATCAGACGAAACAAAACCCTTGGTGCGAAAAAATCTTAGTCCCTATTCCAAAAGTCTCAATCAAGCTTACAAGATATCATGGACAACGCTCTATAAAGAAAAGAAGCAGTTACCATTTATTGACCTCATGAATGATGCTCTTGCGATGATGAAAAAAGAGGGAACAATCAATCAAGATAACGAAAATTATTATGCTAGTGAAGTCTATGATGCCTATCTAGAAGCCTTGATAGGACCCTATACCTATCTTGTAACCAAAGAAAGCCAGAGTGATTTTAGTCAACGTCCTGATAAAAAGCTTCAAGGAATTGGAGTTGAGTTAGCTCAAGCAACTAATGGCTTTATGGTGCAGAAAGTGATGAAAGGTGGACCGGCAGAGCAGGCAGGAATTTTGGCTGGCGATATTATTACCGATGTGAAAAATAATCATGAACATGCATTTATCTCATTGGCCAAAGCCCCTAAAGTAGAAGCTTTAAGTTTGATCCGTGGTGAAGAGGGGTCAATAGTAATTCTTAATCTCAAAAGAAAAGATAAATTGATTATTAAAGAAGTTGAACGATCACAATTTATTTACTCACCCATTCAATATTCTGTTATTTCTCATGGGACAGAAAAATTTCTGTATCTCAGTATTTTAAGTTTTTATCGAGCTGAATTTTGCCCACGAATAGAGAAAATATTAGAAGAGTCCAAACCTTATAAAGGGATCATTTTAAGTTTGAGGGAAAATGGCGGAGGAAGTGTCGAGGCCGCCTATTGTTTAGCAGGATTATTTTTAGAAGAAGATAAAGTGATCGAAACAGCACTAAAGCTTGAAACGGATCTGCGAGATCCATTAGATGTTGATCATGAAGAAGTGCATGAAGCCGATGATGAAGTCGATACAAAAACTCCTATGGTAGTGCTTGTCGATCGAAACTCTGCATCTGCCAGCGAATTAGTGGCAGCTGCTTTTCAAGATCATGGTAGGGCCATCATTGTTGGTGAGAGAACATTAGGTAAAGGAACGGGCTTGACTCAAGTGGATCGTCATGACGAAGTACCTTACTTAAAACGAAATAAAGATGTTGTTCTCTATTTTGCCAATGACTTTGGCGTGCGACCATCAGGAACAAAAATTGAAGCAGATGGCGTCACTCCAGATATCTATTTGAAGCGTACGCCTGAAGACAAAGATATTAATCTGGTGACTAAACGTCAGCACATGCTGGAAGAGTTTCCTTGGAGTTACGTTTATGAGTTCAACAAGTTTCCCAAATGGAAGCCATCACCAGAGGCCAAAGCTCGAGCAGCGAAGCTAGAGGCGTGTTTACAGCCTAAAATGCCACAGATTTTGGAGCTCTATCAGTCACAATTGAAAGCAGAAAGCCTAGAGCTTCCAGACTTTGAAGTGCTTCAAGCGGTAGAATTATTGAATTGCCTTTGAAAAATCGTTGACACTTTTTTGCCTTGATCATAAGATGATTTCCTCACTAACTGAAATTGAACAATTTCGGGCGTTTAGCTCAGCTGGTAGAGCGCTACCCTTACAAGGTAGATGTCGGGGGTTCGAGCCCCTCAACGCCCACCATAGTTTTTAAAAAGCCACCTTCGGGTGGCTTTTTTTATTTCTCATGAATTTGAGTCTTCACACTTTTGATCTATTCCTAAAGCGTAATCCAATTTTGAGTAACATTCATTTAAGCTAAGACAATCAATTCAACAGCAAAGTCGAAAACATTGGTTTTTTCCTTTTCAAAAATGAAACTTTTAAATGTTCGTTGTTATAAATATTGTTGAGTTATTTATAATAAAGTTACTTTCTCCTGTTTTCACAAAAGGAGAAACTTTATGCAATTTCCCGTCGAAAAAATTGAAGCCATGATTTACACAATTCGAGGTCAACGTGTGATGCTAGATAGTGACCTTGCTAAGCTTACGATGTTGAAACAGGGGCGCTCAATAGGCAGGTGAAGCGGAATATAAGTCGGTTCCCTCACGATTTCATGTTCCAACTTACCTATGAAGAGAGTGAAGCTTTGAGATGCCAATTTGGCATCTCAAAAGTGGGGAAAGGGGGACGGCGCTACCAACCATTTGTTTTTACAGAATGTGGAGTAGCAATGCTTTCGAGTGTGCTGCTAAGTGAAAGAGCTGCGCAAGTAAATATTTCTATAATGAGGACATTTGTGAAGCTTAGGAGTTTTTTTGCAATGGAAGCTTCTTTATCCGATAGAGTAGAGAAATTAGAAAAAGAAACTAATCAACTTTTTAAAGTAGTATTTGAGCAATTGGACTCAATTAAAGAACAAGTTACTCCAAAGTTACCGGCCAACAGAAAAAAGATAGGTCTGCGAGCGAATACAAAAGACTAGAATAAATAACAAATGATTCTCTTTAGAGCGAACGATTTCGATAAAATTTAAAAAGCCTCCTGAGACCATTAAATATCTCGGGAGGCTTTTTTTTTATTTTAGTTGGATCATCTGAAAGTCATGAGTTTTTGTATTCGGAACATAGAGCATATTAGTTTTTGGGTCGTAGCCAATATCTGCAACATCGGTAAAGGTCGCGAGAGCGGTCGATCCGGTATATATTTTATTTAAGGAAATATATACCTATGGAACCATCTTCGTCAGATCTTAAGTACTTTTTAGAGGTCGCTCGTTTGGGCTCAATTTCGAGAGCTTCTGAGAAAATAGGCATTAGTCAGCCTTCTTTAAGTTTAGCCATCCAAAGAGTGGAAGATAGTTTGGGCGAAAAACTTTTAGTGAGAGAAAAAAGAGGAACGAAACTAACTAAAGCTGGTGAGTCGTTACTATCCAACAGTCTGTTAATGATCGAAGTATGGAATAAAATTAAAAGTGAAGTAAAGTCAGTTAACGCAAATATTTCAGGAGAGTTTATCGTAGGATGCCACCCTGAAGTTGCAATTGATTCTTTACCTCTTTTTTTGCCGGGTCTATTAGAGAAATACCCTGAACTAATTATTAATTTAAAGCACGGTCTATCAAGAGAAATCACGTCCGATGTAATAGATATGAAGGTTGATATTGGTATTGTCGTGAATCCAGAGCACCATCTTGATTTAGTAATTAAATATTTGTCTAATGATCAAAGTTTTTTTGGGTCGGTCAAGGCAACAAACCGATGCAGCTACCAACTTCAGGTGAAAGTGTGTTGATATGTGATCCGAATCTGCTTCAATCACAGGCTCTAATTAAAAAATTCAAAAAAATCTGGATTTAAGTATCGTCATATAATCTCAACCACCGATTTAGAAGTGGCTTTATCTCTAGTTGGAAGCGGGTATGGTATTGACATCCTACCATCTGAAGTTGCCCTCAGACATCCACGGTATAAACTAAAGAGGATTGAAGGTAGTCCTTCTGTGAGTAATAAAATTGCAGTCGTTTATCGCAGAGAAAATCGCATTGTTTCAGCAATTCAAAAAATAGTTGATGTAATTGTTGTCGGACATCAACAAAAGCATGGAACGGTGTAAAATTTATGTTTACCGCTTTTTCTTTTTTTTTGTCTCTATTGGTTTGGTTTTTCCTGGCGGTAAATAATTTTCAGAAGTAATCACTTTTCGACCAGTTTTTGCTTCTAACTCTAAGCGGGCACCCTTAGCAATTTTTCCACCAACCTTTGAAGCTTTCTTGTTTTCTTCAAGGCCGGTAGCATTTTCGGATTCAGCAATTTGCCTTGTTGAAAGTTCTGCTAGAGCGGTAAAAATTAGCTCTGCTTCACTCATGTGATCTCGTAAATTTTGATTTTTTATTCCTTTCATCTTTTTATGCTCTTGAACAGAAACGTCTGCCCACTCTTGATGAATCAAGTTTGTGAGGAGCGCAAATTCTTCAGCTTCAGTGATTTCGTGATTTTTCCAGTAGTCGGTCAGTTTATTTCTGGTTTCCTGACCCGTCATCCGCTGCTGAATCCATTTTTCACTTCGGCCATGCTTCTTCCATAGTTCTCGCGCTCGATCTAAAGAGAGTGCAGGGTCACCCATTTCTTGGACACGCTCATGCCCAACTTTTGCGAGCCATTGTTTAAAGGGTTCAGCTTTTGGGGAAGGGATTGATTGAATTATTCGGAAAATTCCTTGAGCTGTAGAACAGTCTGTTTTGTAGGTTTTTCCATCGGAAGCCTCTAATTTCAGTCCGTGACAAAATGTCACGACCTGACTGCCTTCCATTATGAGGCGTTGTTTTAGCTTTCTCCAGTAGGCACCCGCATCCTTACTATCGGTAAGCGCATTTACAATATCGACAACAGAAAACCACCACTCTTCATTATGCCAAGTGCGTCTGATAAATTTATTTTCAAAGGCGAGAATTCTGTTTTCACTCATATACGGGTTTTATTTAAGCATGCATGTGTCAAATTGACGATTGAAATTCATTCCAATATGGGCTTGAGTTTAAAATCGAAATAAACTTCTTTTTAAATTCTAAAAAACTAGAGTGGTTTTTAGACCAAATGGCTTCAACTTTTTTGAATGCTAGGTCCATATTCCCTGAATAACTCATATCTGCCATATACTGAATAAAATCTACATCAAACATACCATTATTATAAATAGAGGAAGCATAATCCCTAAGGGGATTTCGTTTCATCAAAGCACTTGAGACTTTATACCCTTTTTTTTCCATTTAAAAACTACAAGTCCTGAAGCACTTGTCGGACAATGGTAGAGTTCACTTCCTTCACATCCGAGAACGGGATCTCTATATAAGATTTCAAACAAACCATCATGATTAATGTCCTGAATTTCATATCCATGATGATTTGTTTCAATGGAGAAAATTCGATTTAAGGCAGGGCCGAGTTCATAAATATTTAAAATGTAACAACATCGACTGCCACCCGTATAGGTCGTTGTCACTAGATCAGGTATCCCATTATTATTTAAATCTTTGATCAAGTATTTTCTGTGGTCTTCCGTCGCATCCCCGAAGGAGTATTGATCAAATGAGACTTCAGAAAAAATAATTTTTCCATTTTGCTTGATAAAGAAAGTTCGACTTTCAATAGAGCCTTCTTTGTCACGATTAGTTTTGAATAATGCCTTGTAGGCTCCCGAGGTCCTTGTGCAAAGGTCTACATCACAAGGGAAAGCTGAGAGGGTGAATAAAAACATACTTAGATAAAATAGAATTTTCATTTTATTTCCATGCCCATAAGTAAAAAATACTTTTTAAGTTCTTCTTTAGAGGTATTGGCATGTTTAGACTTTCCTTTTCACCAACCCTTGTAATCCATCATCACTTCAAACCATGTCGGTTCCCTTTTTAAGACTGCTTTTGCCGTTTCTCTCTTTCTGAAAAACAGGATTTTAGGGATTTAAACGGAGTTTTGTCTTAGTCATCTTATGAGTAAAACCAGAGAGCTTACTTGATCCTTGGGATGTCTACTTTAACGCCGATAACCGGACTTCTCCGGCGATGAGAAGCAGAAAGCTACCCATCATGCTGGCATCAATAGCTTGCCTAATAAAGCTCATAATAGCGTTTGTTAAGTGTCCCATGGCTTACTCCTTGGTGCCTTGATCGTAAAAAGTT
Source organism: Bacteriovoracaceae bacterium (assembly GCA_049318265.1). Lineage (GTDB taxonomy): Bacteria > Bdellovibrionota > Bacteriovoracia > Bacteriovoracales > Bacteriovoracaceae > JBEIOQ01. The sequence continues at coordinate 144,846 of JBMOGR010000001.1, read as the reverse complement.
TTAAATCTCGGCTCATTTTTTAACTTCCAAAGATAACCCTTAATGGTTTGCTCTTTGAGTCCGAAAAAAATTGCTAAAGACTTAATACTTTCACCACCTAACCAGCGTATGCTTGCCAACAACGCAAAATCAGTCTTCGCTTTACAGTAACGAATCAGATAAATCCTCGTTATTATAAACCGTTGTGGTTCTACTACTTGTAGCAGTGGCCCACCACTTTAGAACAACAAACGCACCACCAGACGAAGATATGCCGGTGGTAAAATCAAAAAATTTCACTCCATTTATCATTGCACTCACGTTGCACACAGTGCAAATATGTTTTTGCATCTTCTTCTTTAATTTCATGTTTGAAAAAACTTTCATACTCAAGCTTCACATTTAGATTTTCTTAAATTTATTAATGTAAAACAAAAAGCCTTCCATGACGCCCAATGAAGGGCGTCCTTTCTCGTAAAGGATTTGTTATGGAAGACTTGAACAGGGTACTGATTTTGTTCATTCTATTATTACAGCTTGCTGTGATACTTAGACTGAACTAGAACAGTTTTAGGAAGGATGTTAGAAGCATCCTTCCACCTGTTCAATTATTTTAAGCCCAATTCATCATAAGATTCAAGTACATTTATAAGCCGTTCTTAAGTTATTGAAAATTAACAAATGGTTAAGCCATTTGTGATTCAACTCGAGATTTGTATCATCAGTATTTTTTCTCCTACGGGAATCTCATGTTTTTTAGAATAAGGAAAAACGAGCTGTTGAAAAATAGAGCTTAGTAAAACGAATGAATTTAATTCATTCGTTAAAATTAGCTCGATGAACGGAGAAAGGATTTAAAGTAACAACTTAACGAACAGGATGTCTTATTAACAAAGACGAAGAAAATATTAACAACGAATGGCTTTTGAGTCATTCCTTTTTAAATCAAACTTCAATATCCTAATATAGAATAAGTTTCATATTGGAGGTCTTATCAAGATTTTATTCATTCAATTCTTACTTTTAATGGTCTGTTTTAACTCGTATGCAGTAACGACTCTCGAGCAATGCAATTCCCTTAAAAATAACATTTTAGAGAAAGCAATTATAGAAGATCTCAAATCACTAAATGATTCAAATGACGATCATCACTATCGGTTTGTTAAAGACGAAAAAGAAGCCCTCAAATTTATTTCTGGTTTTGACGCAGAAAAAATCGGCCTTGATTTAAATGCTGAGACCTTTGAAAAAGAATTAAAAGATTGCGAGTCGAGTAAATCGCTGCCTTTTTGTGAGAACTCTTTTCCAACCTTTAATTTTTTCCGTGGGCTTTTATACGGAGCTAAACATTATAATTGGTCCAAAGCCACAAAAGTGAAAGCTATTAATAAGACCTGGACTTATTTAAACGAAGTTCAGAAAAATAAACCTTCATGGTTAGACATAAATATGGCCATTAGTATTCTAGGCATGATGAACTTTGATAATATTCTAGATCCGACTATGAATCAGAAAGTTGCAGTATTAAGTCAAAAGATCGAGTCCGAAAGTCTTAAATTGAAAAAATTGGTTAAAAACAAAAAGCAGTCAAAAAACTGTTCGGACTATAAAGATATTAGAGAAGAAGAGACGAAGGTTAAAAATCATTTTGCTCTAGAACTTGGGCTTTTACTTAAGAGTCAGTCTTCTAAAAATCCTTGAAGTACGTTGCGAACCCCTAGAATAAATAACAACTGATGCTCTTTAGAGCGAAAGATTTCGATAAAACTAGAAAAGCCTCCTGAGACCATTAAAAATCTCAGGTGGCTTTTTTTTATTTTAGTTGGATCATCTGAAGGTCATGAGTTTTTGTATTCGGAACATAGAGCATATTAGTTTTTGGGTCGTAGCCCATATCTGCAACATCGGTAAAGGTCGCTAGAGCGGTCGATCCGCGCAGAGATCCGGTGATGAGTCCTGCTTTTAAATCTACCCAATATAAAGCTTCATCCCCTTTTACTGTTATTACTACTTTTTCACCTTTTAGTAATTCGATGCCATCAATTTTATTCCTTATGAATTTGCGTGTTCGCACTTTTTATCTTTTCCTAAAGCGTAATCCAATTTTGAGTAACATTCATTTAATCAAAGACAATCGATTGAACAACTAAGTCGAAAAAATTTAATTTAAAGTCCGAACAAAGAAGCTAGGTTGCGCTCGTCTCAACAAAGGACTTCAAACCATGACTAGGCTAGGAAAATTTCGTGACTAGTGTTATCCTTAATGCGTATGCGCTTACTTCTCGTGTTTACTTTTATTCACGCCTTTTCGTCATACTCCGCCGAGTCTTCCAATTTCCTGGAGCAGGAGCATGGGGATTGGGCTTTGGTGAAAATCGAGGAATCCCTCAATCTTTTCGAAACCTTGGCCTTGCCTGAAAACCGCTGCAATGAACGCGTTTACTCGCCTATCGAGCAATCTGAAGCGACAGTGTGCTTGACCGTTGCTTACAGCGGCAGTAAGTGCAAACCCTACAAAGTCAGTTGCGAGTGGGATTGGCTTGACCTTCAACTCCTCGAGATCTACAAAAAATTTTTGGGGCCTATCGAAGGAAAGAATCCAGGCATGGATGTCGAAATGTCCGAGTTCAAGACGATTTCAGCCAACGAAAGTGTACAATCGAGCGGATTTGGACCCTGTTACGCTATATCTTTTATGAATTTCGCGTGTCAGAGAGCTAACCTTGCCCACTTAACCGCGAAGACGGATCCCGATAAGGCGATTACGACCCTGACGAATAGTCTAGCAAATCGCCCTGAATGTAAGGAATCCAAAGACGTTGACCAGGTATTCATGTTGCTCTCCAAGGAGAGCTACCAAAGCTTGGACGACCTTGAATATCGACGCATTATTTGCGAAACGCGCAAAAGATACCCTACCGTTCCCATTGTCGTCGCCTTATCACCGAAACAATTATATGAATACGACGCAGTCAAGGTCGATTCACTTTCCAGTGGGTTTGAAGTCACATTGGAATGGTTTGATGGAGAGATATCAACCGATAAGACAAAGAAGAACCGGAAACCACATAAATTCCGCTTCGTAAAACCTTAATAAAATTGTCTTCTTCATGTTGAAATATGCGGAGTCATCCAAAGTGCAAAATCAATAGTTTCAGCAAAAGCATTGGTACATACAAAAAAGAAGTAAAATAAAGTTTTCATATTTTCCCTGATATGTTCCCAAAAGTGGGGAAGGTTATTCAGCCCTTTGCCTATACCATTTTCGGCTTAATACCAAAATTTCTTTAAATAATAGATTCTATTTCCAATGAAAAAACTCAAGCTTAAATTCTTCATTAAAATTTTTGCTTAAACTCTTCAATCTTAAAACCGATAATTCTCATATGCTTAGGAGTCTCAGAATTCACCTCTATTTGACCTTATTTTTAGCCTGCTCATTCGCCTGGGCCACCAAACCACTTTGTGACGGTCCCTTCTTAGAAGCAAAAGATATCCTCCAAGCTGCCACTTTTTTAGAGGCAGGAGGAAACCCGCAAATGCTCTCCGAAAAAACTCTCCAGGCCCTGTCACAAATTTCAAAAAGTTCCATTGCAGAATTAAACGATCCACTCATCTTAAAAAAAATCAGAGACACTGTTAACGATTCAAAGCTCAGTACTGAAGTGGCAGGTAATCAAATCCTTGCAGCAAAAAAACTGATGGAAGAAAAGGATTCATATTTTCAGGATCGAATTACAAATGATAAAACCGATGCCCTTCGTGGATGGGGCTGGGAACTTTTACCAAAAAATGACATCGCTTTTAATAATCCAGAATATCTCGCTAAACTAATTAAGCAAAGTAATGCGACAGCTAGTGGGATGGGAACATTGAACCCCAACTATGTTGAGGGACTTTTTAATGATGCCATTCACAAACTAGCTCCAAAATTTAATATCGATGCTTATGTTCAAACTGGTAGTGATGCTAACAATCTCTTCTTTGATCTGGCCAATCAGGTTGCTTCGAGGCGAATGAACAAGCCGGTGAGAGACGCCGAGATCCTCTTTTTTGATGGTGCCTATGGTGGAGTTCGTGGTCGAGTTAGCGGCATGAACATGATGACTGGTCGAGGAGAAATTGATGCCTACAGAATTACGAGTCCTCACACCTCCCACTGGATGCCTGAAGATCCAATGGTGATTGCAGATATTGAAGCCAAAGAAACTGAGGCACTTCAACAGATTGAAGAAAAATTTAATAACTCAGAAAAACCTATTGGCGGAGTCTTGTTCGAAGCGATCTTAGGTTCAAAGGGTGTTTATTTTTATCGACCAGAGTTTGCCTTGAAGCTAAGAAATCTCTGTGACAAATATAAGATTCCCATTTTCGCCGATGAAATTCTTACTGGCGGAGGCCGTACCGGAAAATTTTTCGCCTTTGAACATTATGAAGGCTTTGAACCGGACTTTGTGAGCTTCGGAAAAGGGCTGCAGATTTCTGGCATCGGCAGATACTCTCGGGAAAATGGTCTTGGCATCTCTTATAATACCGGTCCAGTTACAAATCGCGGTCAAGTTGATGCGCTTTTAAAAGGTTGGGCCGTTCTCAAACGCATTCACGAAGGAAATCTGATTGAAAATGCCAGAGAGACTGGCGCCTATATGCTGCAAAAATTACAAGAATCCGCTGGCACAACTGATCCGGAAAAACTCAGAGGAATGGGGTTATTGATCGCGGACAAGATTTATGAGGGCGAGAAAAAGATGGACTTGAATTATGTCTTCGAGCGAATTATGCCACCGCTCACATTAAGCAAAAAAGATGTGGATGATCTTATCATCAAAAAGAAGAAGTAGATCATTGCCCCGAGTATGGAACAAGTTCGGCCTTCAATTCTTTAAATAAGAAGAAAACCATTTACTTTTTTGAATCTATACGAGCCCGGGGGGCCATCTTTGGTAGCCTAAATGGTTCAACTCAAGTCCTAGAGAATTCTGAATATTTTAGTCAATGGATTGTTGGTGTTCCAAATCACAAGTTGAATTACTCAAATGAGAGTGAATTTATGAAGTTTTTTAATCCCTTAATCGATGATAAACCATCTAAAATTAGGTATATTCTTAAGTATGCAAATCCTTGAAAAAAAACGTGATAATTTTCTCATCAGCACAAATCAAGAGCTACTAGACTTAAATCAAACACATCAAATGATTGCCGAAAGTTATTGGGCGACAAATATCCCGAAAGACATTTTTGAAAGATCCGTAAGGAACTCGCTATGTTTTGGACTGTATGACGTTAATATGCAGATTGGTTTCGCTAGGGTTATCACTGATTACGCGACTTTTGCATACCTTGGAGATGTTTTCATAACCTCTAAGTATAGAGGAATGGGTTTGTCAAAATGGCTTATGGACTCGATAATGGAACACCCTGATCTTCAAGGACTACGACGGTTCTGCCTGGGAACTAAAGATGCTCATGGATTATATGAGAAATACGGTTTTGAATCGATTAGTAATCCAAAGAATTGGATGGAAATTAAAATACCTGATATCTATCTTCGCTAAATAATTAGAAAGCACTAGTATAAATAACAACTGATGCTCTTTAGAGCGAACGATTTCGATAAAATTAAAAAGCCTCCTGAGACTATTAAAAATCTCGGGAGGCTTTTTTTTATTTTAGTTGGATCATCTGAAGGTCATGAGTTTTTGTATTCGGAACATAGAGCATATTAGTTTTTGGGTCGTAGCCCATATCTGCAACATCGGTAAAGGTCGCTAGAGCGGTCGATCCGCGCAGAGATCCGGTGATGAGTCCTGCTTTTAAATCTACCCAATATAAAGCTTCATCCCCTTTAACTGTTATCACTACTTTTTCGTCTTTGAGTAATTCGATGCCATCAATTTTTCCAAGATCCGGAATGATACTTTTGATTTCACCAGATTTGAGATCATAAGAGGAAAGTCCACCTTTTGGTCCATCTTCAATACCTGTGCCATCGGCTTTGGGCTTTCCGTAGCCCGCGATATAAAGGATGTCACCTACCAGTAAAAGTCCATTTGGTGCATCTTTCAGACTCACAAGTTCTGTCACATTTTTGGTTGCTTGATCGAGACGAAAGATTTTTCCTCCGAAGGTATCTGATACGTAAACGTTTCCGGCAAGATCTATGGCAATATCATTTAAAAGTTTTGCTCCTGGAACTAAAATTTTCTGGACTGAGCCTTTTGCAAGATCAATCATCGCTATCTCATCTATGTCACAGGTGTAGAGTTGATCTTTATAAACTCCGAGGCCTTTAGGTGCATTCAAGCCTACTACCCATTTCTCTTTGATTATTTTTCCATTCTTATCAAGTTTCGAAATCCAGCCGATGCCATCTTTCAAAATTCCTGGGCCAGACATGTTCGAAATATAGAGGTACTTGCCATGAACATAGACCGACTCAGGACGGTCAAACGCTGCTAAGACGGAATGAGTGAAAATAAAAAGAAAAAGGAACAACATCGATTTCATATATACCTCATGAAAATGTAAAAAAAAATTATATCGACAATATTAAAAGATACAACTTTTATTCATTAGCTTTTAGCTCATGGCTTCTTTCCTAAAAAATCCTTCCAACTTAGGATATACACTTACCTTAGATTTTAGTTTTTGGAGGATTCAATGAGTACAATTTTAGTCGGTTTATTTCTTGTTGTGCCCTTGAGTGCATTCTCTGCTAATCTTGCAGACCCTAATGGTAGAACTGCCATCTACAAATTTTTTGAGCTCGTTCCGAATCAGAAACTTGTGCTTAATCTTGAGATAGGTAAGAGATGTTCAGACCCATCTAAAGAGCAGTTAACAATTGAAGATTTTGAAAGCAGCAAAGATTATCCTTCGATACAGACAGGGAAGCCTGCTTCAGTAAGAATAAAACATTATTACATAGAATCCTTTTCCCCTTGCGAAAATGAAATTCTAGGAAAAATCACCAGGCAGATTACGATCGGACCTTTTAAAGATAAAATGACTCATATCAAGTTTACTACTTCTGAAAACGTAAAAGTCTATAACAATTAACACTTAGAAAGTTCTTAGATGAATTCCAAAAATGAAATAGAGGTTTGTATGAAAATTATCTTAATTTCTTTTTTCTTCAGTTTTTCAGTATTTGCGAATATTGATGATTCTCTCTTTGATAAAGTTAAATGGAGTTACGAAGTATTCGAGTCTGAACCTCAATCAGTAAACTTTCAGAAATCGATTGAAAAAGGTAGCCCATCTAGTGCTCGTACTTTGGGATTCAGTGAAAAAGTTAATGTCCCTCTAAAAGATATTGAATGTTTTATGAATGTACCTTGGATTAGAGTGAGTACACCATCATTGGTTGATAGAGATTTTTACTGTCATGAAAGAGGAAGATCTAACACTTTTAGGATATCCAGTTCCATTTCGTGTGGGATCGCAAAGAAAAAAGACATTTCTAAAACATATATTTATGGCAATTTTTGCGAAAGCGAAAAAAAATGTTATGAAAAGTCATACATGGTAATATTTTCTTGTAGTATCTAAAAACGAGTATAAATCGCAACTGATGCTCTAAAATGCGAACGATTTTTATTTTAAGCCGCTTTTTTCAAACGATCTAGGCCATCTAAAATAAACACACGAATCAAAACTTGATAAGGAATACCTTGAATTTCAGCAATTGCTTTTAATTCCTGAATCGTCGTTTCATCAAGGGCCACACTGGTTGGCTTCTTTGGCGATTCTTTAAAGCGTTTCATCGCAGCTAGAATTTTTTTAGAATCTAGCTCAAATTCCTGATCATACTCTTTTAGAGATTTTGCGTAAGATTTCTTCATATTGTATCCTCTCTTTTTTATGGGCAGGGCGAGCACTAATTACTCGGACTCGTCCTTCTCGCAAGGCAAACGCTACTTGTAATAATTTTCCATTCAATGATGGGCCAACAAGACCAAGTCTTTGCTCTGGAGCAGGTGGAGCGATTTGGATTCCAAGTGGCAAAGCTAATCCTGATCTAAAAACTGCTTCGATTTCATGGGTTTCAATCCCATGCTTTTTAGCATTCTTAGTGCTATTGCCTTCATCCCACTCAAATTCAAAGTGGGAGGTTTCTAAAATCCAAAATAGTAGCCATTCGACAAATTCCCATTGGGCCATACTTACTACACTATACAGACACTATTATGATAGTGTCAATTGATTTTACCGATTAGGGGGAATCATAGGCTTACCCCATATAGAGGCCTGAGAATCTCTGATAAGCTCTAATTGAGCGTTTCTAACCGCCTTGATCACTTTGCAGCTGTCCCTTTCCTGCTGCTAAAAAAGCCAGTATTACTGTAATTGAAATTAACTTATCCATTTCGAGCCCATTCCTTTTTTGCCACAACGGGGTGCTCGACTAGCTTAGGGTGGTGGTATAACCGCCCTGATTCAAGTCCAGTCTACTTCATCTTCTTTCGATAATAACCTTTGATCGCTCCTATTTGATTTTCAGTCATATTAGACAAATATGTTTTTAGAATAAAGAAGCGGTAGAGAATTTCAGCCGAAATTAATCGGGCCTTCGGAGTGTTAATATAAAGCAGTAGGAGTGCCAGACCAAACTCTGTTATGTCGTATTTTATACGTTTAGTCTCTCGCCCTTTGGGACCACCTAAGTAGCTGTTTTTAATAATATTTTTACACAACTCAAATTTGAGTTGTGTTCCCAACTCAGATTCACATTTTTTAATGGCACGTAGTACGTTGTGATGATTCATTTCAAATTTCTCAGCAATTTTTAAAGAGTCTGTGACTGGACCAAATGGAGTATCTCTAACCCAAACATCACCCATAACATGTTTATTTACGAGATGTTTTAATCGTGGTGGTTTCGTTTCAAATGGAACATCAATTTTAAAGTCTTCAGTCATATTTTCCTCCTATGTTTGCAACAAGAGAAAATAGACTTTATTCAATAACTTTTCTAACTAAGACTAATAAAAATGCACTGGAAGTTCAGATATGAAAAACTATTATAAATCGCTACTGATGCTCTAAAATGCGAACGATTTCGATATTTCAAAAATCCCTGAGTTTGTTAAAAATCTCGGGAGGCTTTCCACCTTCTGAAAGCACTCGATAGAGATTTTCTCTGTTTAGATCGGCTGTTTCCGCAAAGTTTTTAAAACCTCTGGCCTCTGCCACACTTCTGATGGCTGATAGAATCGCCGAAGGCATATCGCCGTTTTCTTCAAAATTAGCTTTGATGTATTCAACAATTGTAAAGAAAAGTCTGATAGTTTAATCTTGAATGAATATGCAGCCAATTTTAGTTTTCTTAATCACTCTATTCGCAAATTCTGTATTTGGCGGTGAGCTCCAATCGGTGGTTGCTACCTACTTATGCGGTACAGTCAAAGTAGGCTTTGCAGTTAGTCCAAAAACAAAGGAGCTGATCGCGTATTATCATAATTCCAAGTCAGTGGGTGTAATGCCTACCTCTTTAAAGATGGATCAGAGTTTTGATTTAAAGAGCCATTCAATTTTAATGAATGACTCAGTTTGTTTATATCAATTTCAAAATGAGACAATCACTTCATCGAATTGTGAAGTGAAAAATCAGTTTATCCCTAGTGGCCTTTGCAAAAAACTCTAGTCAAAATTCCAAATCTTGAATTTATAATTATTGTCTTTATTTCTTATTTAAATGACAATTAAATGATCTTAAATTTTAAGGAGAAATTATGAAACTAATTCTGTTAGCGACACTTTTATTTTCGTTAAATGCTTTTTCGGCTACCACAGGTATAAATGTCGAATCGGTTGAACCAGGATCTGCTTACGCTCAATGGACATTACAAAAAGGTGATATAATCAAACAAATTAATCATAAAGAAGTAACTTCATTGAATGATTTAATGGCGCATTTGGGAAACCCATCTGCTGTAAAAAACCTTATCGTTTTAAGAAATAACAATGAAGTTGAAGTTAAGATTTCTAAATGACTCAAAATTAATTGCTTAGGGGCAGCTAGTTGTAGTCCCTAAGTAATTAATTTTGATATTCGTCAATCATCTCGACAGCATCTTCTTTAGCGTTGATCTTGGGAAATGCGATAACTCGGTCACTTATTGATAATAAGCTCCCACGTTCAAAAAATCTTCTGCCTTGTACCTCTAGTTACCCACACGATGAACACCCATGAATACGAAAGTATAAAGGGGTGCGTGTAGAAAAGTTTCCTTTAATCAACTCAATAAAGCAGTCGAAAACATTAAGTACTAGCCATAGATAAATCCTATAACAAGCATAGCCTGGATTAATTTTACTTATTAAGCTTCTCTGGTTAGAAAGTGAACAAGTCGGAACTTTCAACAGTAAGGAGATTGATATGAAATTAAAGCGATTCTGGATAGTAGGACTAACGGTCGTAAATGTAGGACTTCTTTCTTTGGCTGCCAATGCAGGAGAACTTAAAGACCGTTCTTTTACATTCTTAACAGGAGGAAGTTATTTCAATTGTCATGCAGGTGAATCCCCTAATGGAAATAATTATCCCACTTCTACTTCGATTTCATTCAGACTTGATGGTTCGATGTTCTATCCAAATAAGATGCCAATGACCAATGTTGCGATTGTTTATTTAGAGGACAGTTCAGCAAAACCTTGTGCTGCCTTTACAAATCTACTGAGTGCTCCTTCTAATATTTCCGTCATCGGAGATGCTACTCAGAAATATTCTACTAATTATAGATTGGTTGGAAACCGAGAGTGCTTTAAGTTTAAGCGAGAAGACCTTACGATTACCTTTAAAGGCCATGTCTTTAAGGGAGCTAACGAAGTGGCTATTCCTGTGGATAGAAATGATTGTTCATTGTAATCCATTTTGAGATCAGCAGCTATTTGACTTTTGATTGGGCCCCTTTTAATCAATAAGTTGCATAATAACTAGTAATCAACTCGGCGCTCGAGTTTTAAAGTAAAGAATTTCGATAATTTAAAAGCCCCTGAGATCGTTAAAAATCTTAGGGGCTTTTTTCTTGATTTCATGAATTTAGCCTAATTTCTCATTCATCAACTTTAAACCAGGCTACGGCGAACTCATGAAAAAATTACTTCATGAGTATAAAGATTTTTCACTTAATCTCGCATGATGATATAAGCGCATCTTTAAAAAACACAGACTCAGTTCAGATTAAAAGGCGAAGAGCTAATAAACTCTGAACGAGTCAAAAACATTTGTTTACGTAGTGTCTACGTGTAAATACCAGTACACATAGTTCCTAATGAGAATATTATTCAGCAAGAAGGGCGAGCAGCTAACTCACTTCGGGTAGATCGGCCATGTACTTCCTTTACATTTTCTTTGGGCTAGTGTTACTTTAATGCTCTAAACATATAGATTGAAAATGGGGTTTAAATGAGCAGACTATCACTATTGATGCTGGTCGGTTGTATCACTTTGATATTTGGAGTCGAAGCCAAAGATACAGTGCCGAAAGCAAAATTATTTTCTTTAACTATCCTTAGCGAAAAGTCTCAGGTCGGTTATGACCCAGTTATTAATGACAAAGGGACAGTTGTTTTTCAAAGAGGGGTTAACGATGCTTATATTAAAAATGCTCTTGGAACCAAATTGATAGAAATTCCCTCTACGTCCTCATCATTTACATTAATAAAGTTAACAAACGATGAAAAAATTGTTGCTTCAATCTGGGCCAATGATAACTCGGGTTCTGGTGTAGGAGTGTGGCAAGGAACCAACCTTAAGTTTACAGTTTTTGGTAAAAAGAAGCCTAATGACGCATCAGAATCAGGTCTTATTGTAGGTGCTAATTATTTTATCGATGAAGAAAACCCTTCTCATTCTTTTGTTTTAAATAAGCAGTTAGGTTTTCTAAAATTACCAAGTTTCTTCAACTTAAGTAAATATACAGAAGCAGAAGGGGTTAATGATAAGAATCAAATTGTTGGAACTTATGAAAATGATGGATTCTTTTTTGATCTCAGAAACGGTAATTATAATATATTAAAAGCCACTCATGGTTATTCAGATGTGGAAATTAAAAAAATTAATATTCATGAAATGATTATTGGTACACAAAAAAGATGGGGCGGGAAACAATTAGGTTATATTATTGAAGGGACAATTTGGCTTGGTAAGAAAACAGTTATAATTCCTCGTAGGGACGGTGTAGACGTTATGTGGCCAATTGATTTGAATGACTCATGCTTAATTATTGGTTCAGAACAAGTATCGTCCTATAATAGTGCTGGAACTTATGGGTTTATAAGCCATGGAACTGACAGGATTGATTTATTGGAATCTACTGCTGGTAGTGAAATTCTAGACCACCTTGACCCCACTGACATTAATAACGCTGGTGAAATTGTTGGAGAAGCTAGACCAAAGTCTGGGGGAGTCGTAAATGTTCAACTTACTTTGACTAAAGAAGGTAAAGCATATTTTAAAAATAAAGATTGCTCGAATGCTCCCATGACTAAAATTGGTCTAAAGCACTAGTCATTGATGTGATTGATGGATCGATGAACGAAGAATAAACGACCAGTGAAACGAAAAGCATGCTTTGAAATTCACTGGTTAATAAAACGAAGAAAATATTAACAACGAATGACTAAAAGTCATTGGTCTACTGTTCATTCATACCATCGGAGCGATTGCCAATTTTTATATTATACGAGAATAAAAGTTTATGAAGCTAGTATTTATATTTTTGTTGTTTGCGAATAACTTTATTTATTCAACAGGACACGCAAGTCAAAAAGTAGCAGCTCAAGCCTTAGCTTGGTTAAAATGTCCGCCTAAAAATCCATTTATTCTTGATACGTGTCTAACTCAATGGTGTTCTTTTGATGAAGCATCTCAGTTATTAAAATGGGATAGTAACAAAACTGCACTTTGAGAACTTCTTCAACGCATAAACGCTAGTTTGATGATTTTTTGATAATCAGAATAACGAAGAATTAAATCGTGCCGAACAGAAAAGATATCTTTGATGAACGGCACATTAATAAAACATAGAAAAACGACTCAATAATGACGTTGTAAGTTAGTGGCCAAATATATGGCAAGGCCTGCCTTCATTCCCTATGCAATTTCAGATGGCAATATCGTGACTGGCCAACAACAGAATTCTGGTAAAGCACTTGCGACATTGATTTTAAAACTTTTGAACTCTAAATAAGCCATTAAATTCGTGACAACGAGAGTTATCTATTGATAGTTTTAAATACCGGTAAGAATCGAAAGCCACCTCAATAGGTGGTTTTTTTTTGGAATAACGATGAAAGTAAATAGTGTTCTTAAATTCAATCAAGCGCTTTTTGGTACTTTCCTATTTTCTTTAAAATCGACACTTTTCATCATTGTCACTTTTTCTTTAATACTCGCGACTTTGTTTCTTTTGAAAGGTGGAAAAAGGGATGATTACGGGTTGATTTTTGTGATGCTATTGTATATTGCACCAGTTTTTTTTCTCAGTTCAATTCTTGTTTTTGCAGGTTCTGTCGTTACTAATAAAATTCTTCCCTATCCCTGGTGCATTCTTTCTGCAGTTTTAGCTAACTTGCTGAGTAGTCTCATTCTTGGCAGTTTTTTTTCTCCCCTCAATTATATTATTTATTTCACCACCATTGCAGCCATCTATTATAGTGTTCAATGTTTTAACAAAACTTGGGAGACTCTGGGATCAATGATTAGCTCTGAATTGATTAATTCAAAGTAATATAAGTAATTTCTGGCGATGAGCCAAGTCTTAGAAGGGGCCCCCAGCTTCCTGTTCCACCACTGACATAAATTTTTAATTTACCCTGCGTAAAAAGTCCAAGATGGTGTTTGTGAATCACTTTGACAGCCAAGGTCCATGGGAAAAATTGTCCGCCATGGGTGTGACCAGATAATTGTAGGTGATAACCTAACTGATCTGCTAATTGAGCTGGATCAGGTCTATGGGAAAGGAGAATTTTAAGACTAGTCTCTTGAATATTTTGCAGAGGTTTTCTGAGATCAGGTGGATTCTTTCGATCAATCGGGTCTGTAATCCCTGCCATTAAAATATTTTCGCCTTGATAATGAATGATCTGTCCCTCATTTAAGAGTGGAATTGCCTTTATACGTTTCATCACTTCGACCCATTCTTGCGTGTTCCAGTAGTATTCATGATTTCCAGGAACATAAAAAATCCCTAGGGGAGCAATCAGCTGTTTAAAAGATCGAAGTTCTTTTTCATGGATGCTTGCTTCGCTATCACCAATATCACCCGTCATGACGATCAGATGAGGTTGTAAAAGATTACATTCCTCCATCACTTGGCTTACATATTTTTCTGTGATGTTAGCTCCCACATGTAGGTCACTTATTTGAATGATGGAAAGACCTTTAAGTTTTTCAGGAAGCCCATCAATTTTGATAGTAACTTTTTTTACTCTTGGTTTTCTTCCCCACCATAATCCAATTCCTGTTGATGAGACGGCGATGGCCAAGGTCAATAAAGGTGAGAGGTAATATTGCGTAACTAGCCCAATCAAATCGCGCAGTAAAAAGCACACAACTAGAAAGCTCATTATTCCCATCGCTAGATAAGAAAGTTTGACCCATTTTTTTCCACGAAAAAGTGGAAAGGAAAAAGTGAAAGTGCTTATGAGTAGTAAGGGGACTAGCGACCAGTAGGACAAATCAATACGGGATTGAAGATAATAAGGTGGCAATAATAAAAGAGGAGAGACAATAAGAATAATTTTAAGAATGCGCATGCCAAACTTTATAGAGAAGGTGCTTACTTGTCAAAAAGTGGCTCTAGCGTTAACGATTTTGTCTCTTGATCAGGAAATGTTATTTCATCATGAGTAACAATGACGATGGCCTTATCGCTACTCTTCCACTTGACCAATAACTCGATCATTTCTTTTCTTTTTGCTTGATCAATATGGGCAAAGGGTTCATCCAATAAAAGAATTTGTGCTTTGAGGTTCATCGCTCTAAACATGGCGACAAGTTGTTTTTGGCCGGAAGAAAGTAGAGTCATTTTTTGCGTCATCAAGGATTCAATAGGTAACATAAATTCAGAATTGTACTTATGACCTTGATAGATTTTGAGTTTTAACGGGTCATCAAAAAAATCTTTTACTTCCATTTCTGGATCAAAGACAACGACTGGGGGAAGATACAGGACTTTTGAACGATGCTCTTCTATGGATTGTCCTAGCAGTTCTAAAGAATCTTCACTTGATGGAATGAGCCTGGCCAAAGACTTGAGTAGCAAGCTTTTACCTGTTCCATTTTGACCCTTAATGAGAATGACATCACCGGCTTTTATATCAAGAGAAATGATCTGCCCATTTAAGAGTTTTAGCTTTTCTATTCTAAGCATAACTCACCTGTTGGAAGAAACATTTTTCGCTGACAGAATTTTAAGGTGAGAAAAATAGTGAAAATAGTTCCGGCGCAAATGGCCAACATCATTTTAACTTGAGTGATAGAAGCATCAAAGACATTGGCTTTGGCCAGAAGTTGTCCCGTCATCATACCTGGAATAGAAACTATTCCCATGGAGAGCATGGAGTTGATTTGGGGACTAATTCCTTGTCTTAAAGCTCGGTAAAAAACTTTTTTAGTGGACTCATTAGGAGTTGCGCCCAATGCTAAAAGTGTCATGACCTCATCTTTTTTTTCTTTCATGCTGGTTAAGAATGAATCAATGCCAATGCTGGCGCCGCTTAAAGTATTTCCCAGCAGCATTCCCATTAATGGAATAAGAATTTTACTATCACTCCATTCGTTAGGTGATTGCTCATAGGAAAAGAGAAAGGCTATGGGCCAAATGGCCATGGTGTTGGAGAAAAGTGAATTCCAAAATAAGTTTTTGAGTTTGTATTTTGAACGGGAACATATTTGTAGTGAGGAATTGATAGTCATGATAATGGAGACGATGAGGCTGGTTATCAATAATGAATTTTGAAAAATAAAATTTAAGGCAAAGGCCAAAAAGATCAACTGAAGAGTTGTACGAAAACTGGCCCAAAGGATGTCTTTGGCCAAATCTTTTTGTCTAACCCGAAAAAAGAAAAAGATGACTAGAATAACTAGCCAATAGGGAACAAGCGAAACTAACTTTTCGGTCATTTGACTAGGCCACTACGAGTAATGAGAGTTGAATACTCCCGCAAAACATCTGGGATCGAGTGGTTTTTCTTAAACAGTTCAAGCATGTGATCAGAAATATGAGTTCTTTTTTCTAAACGCTGATGAAGTACTTTGAGGGCATTTGTTTTAAAACCAAATTGAGGTAAAACTTTTTCTGTTTTTTCAAAGAGATCACCTAAAATAGGTGCTACACCTTCAGCATTTAAGCCAAATCTTGCCACTGACCCAGCATCATAGATTCTTTCTTGCTGGCTACTTCTGCCTTTTAAAGGGGAGAGAAACAATCCTAAAGTTAAAAGAAAATAGGCTTCAAAATCCTCTGAGCGATTAGTCATCTCGAACACTTTAAATTCGATGCGGTTATTTTCATCAGGATGTAATTCAATGGCCGGAGCAATAACACTTCTTTTAAAAGTTCGATAGGAAAGACCTGTCTTTCCTTTAATTTCCCAAGGTAATCCCGCATAAAAAGGAGACGCCAAAGAAAGAGCAGACATGGCCGGAGAATAGTAATTCACTTTTGCATTTAAATCTTTAAGATCACTAAACATTAACTTTGTTAATTCTTCAGGGAAACTGATGTTGATATCAGGCCCATAGGTCGTCATCACTTCCATCGCCCACAACCAAAAGTCATGGCGTCTTTTATTTTGAGGACCAGTAAAAGTTGTTTCAGTTGGATGATGAGAAATGGCCACTGGAACCATATTCTTAGTCGCTAGAGATGCTTTGACTCGAGTGTAAAGCTCTTCATAGACGGAGAGAGTTTGATCAATTGACTGACAGACTGGAGTTCTAATTTCTATCCCTTTTGGATTGGAATCAATGATTTCCATCTTGTCGTTAGGAATTCCATAACCTTCCACAATAAATGGCATGAGCTTTTTATGAGGTGGCTCAGCATCAAGTCCATCAAGGGGGGGGATACCATCAAGAGAGATTTGTGTGAACAAATCGTCGATGGTTTGAAAGCTCACATCTTTATACCAGAGTGGTCTAAAGCTTTTGTTATCAGCGAGTAGAAATTCTCCTTCAAGTCCAAATCTAAATTGATTATTCATCTGTATTTCTTCCAAGGGAAAATAAGTAGTCCAGAAATTAACAGAAAAACCAAAGCAAGTGATGATGGAAACATAATTCCAAATTGTCCGAAAGCCCCTAAGACAGAGCCTTGGTGTAATTCGATAAGAAAGTTACTCCTACGAGGAGCCGTTTTTAAAATTTCACCCGTCTGAGGGTGCATTTGCATTTCGTTGTCATCGGCTAATCTGATCGCAAGGTGAAATTTGCCTGGCTTATAAATAATTTGTTCAATCTCTTTTGGCTCTTTATTGGATTTCTCAACAATTTGTTCAAGCGTTAAAAGAGCTTGCCCAGGAAGCTTCGTCATTTTCACTGCTTTTGGTTGTACCGCTTCGATTTGACTACGAAGTTGTAAGATCAAACCCGTTACCAAAATAATGGCAAAAGGAATGGCAATGATAACGGAAACGATTCGATGATACTTTCTAAGCATAATTACATAATCTCATTTAGTGTGGCTTCCGTTAACTTCGATGGACTTGGGCTTGTCCCTTGAGCATCTGTCGGAACAAGATCGTATGATTTTAGTTCCATTAACCAAGCATTAAGTATTTGAGGTAGATCTTTTTTAAGGGTCTTCGTCATCTTCATTTCAATCGCCCAAGTGGTCACCATTCCTCCCACTTCAGTTCTAATAGTCGATTTTTGAAGAACGGCGTTTACTGGGCGAGAGTTAATAGTCTCAGCCCAGAAATACTCAACTTTAGAGTTAGTTGAAGTTGGAGCATAGAAGAGATCGTCTTTTGGAACTCCTAATAAATCAGAAAGAGCATCGAGGCTGTTATAGCTAATGGAATGCCATAATTCATTCATACTAAGAACATCATTTTTCATGATAGTTTTTTCTAAAGCAGGAATTTCGCTAGTACCAGACTCGTTGTTGTAAGTATAAAGACGTGCAAAAAAATCATTATTGGCTTTGGCCATGGCCTTCAATGTTTCAGGTGCGAGATCGACCATTTCCTCTTGTTCAAATGTTCCAACGCCCACCAGCCCTTCAACGGAGCTAGAAGCTTTATGAGCTTGGCGACGATAAGTCATTACTCCTGTTTCATCATTTTGAGTAATGTAGAGCTTGATTGGGTTTTGTAATTCTCTTAATCCATACCCAATTTCAGAATTATAAATATCAAAATAGAAGTAAGTGTTTTTCTTTGTAGTCGCATCACTTGGTAAAGTGGCGAGCAACTTCTTATAACCAGGTTCAGTTAATTGAATGCGGAGAGAGGTGATATAGTCACCATCGATTTCTGCTGCCAGGAAACGATTATCTGTTAATGCCCCTGTGATAAATTCTGCAACAGCTTTTTCTTCCGTTTCTAAAAAACCAATCTTGCGAGGAAGCTTGTTAGAGAGGTGATCAAGTTTATCTTCAATCGTTTCTCTTAGTGGCCCAAAGATTTTTTCCACATAATTTTTATAGTTATTCACTAACTTATATTCCCTCAAACTTACTTCAATATCATCATAATGTTCTACTATTTGAGCGATCGTCTTAAAGGCGCCATTATGCATATATGGAGCAGTCATTAAAGCATTTCTAAGTGGAGGAACGCGAAAAGCATATTTATTTTCTGGTCTCGGGTCTTGTTCTAGACGACCAAAATCATCACCATTCACTTTGCCCGGGCCAATTTGTGGAGTGCCAACATTTTGGTATGAGAAGTCACTCAAGTTTTCACCCTTATGGCACTCGCCACATTTCCCTTTTCCAAAAAAGATATCCATACCCATTTTCTGAATTTCGGTCATGGCCTTGAGGTCGCCTTTTAAATAGCGGTCATAATTTGTATCAGCAGCATAGAAAGCTTGTTCTTCGAAGTGAGCAATGGCACTGGCTACGTGAGCGAGATTAAGAACTTCACCAGGAAAAATATCTTCTAGAGCAGCCTTATAACTTGGGATCGCAACCACTCTTTTAAAAATGGCCTGCCAAGCATCGGCGTCAGTTTTGGCATTGGCAATTTCATTGCTTCCAACATCTCCTCTCATTTCAGCATGATTAACCATGGGGAAGAGGGCTTGAGCGGCTAGGGCATTTTTTAAAACCAGTTTGAAATTATCCGGAAGTTCTGAGGGAGTGGTAAATTTTCCGCTAGCTGCATCGAATTCAACTCTTCCATCCCAAAACATGGTTGGAGCATTATGAAGATTAAAAAGTGCTGGAGCATTCCGTGCCAACATCTTTCCTGATTGTTGCTGTCTTCCACCGTTAACTGTTTCAATTCCCTCTGCGCCTTCGCCAACACTCAGAGGAAGTTTATCGGTTGTCATGGTTTGAGGATGGTGGCATTCAGCACAGCTGATATTTTTATTTCCAGAAATAGCTTTTTCAAAAAAAAGATTTTTTCCTAAAAGGAATAGTTGTTTATTAAGTGGAGAGGGAGGCGTAACTGGCTTTAGGTTAAATGCTTGTACATAGTCTTGAAGTTTTACATCCAATTCTGACATAGCAAAAAGTGAATTTGCAAAAAGTGAGAGGATGATGATGGCCAAAAATTTCATAATGTTTCCTATTAATTCTTAAGTGTAAAAAAATTAAAATACTGCTCCACTGATCCAAGCACCAACAGATAAAGTGTCTCTGAAAGTAGCTCTTTTTCCGGTTTTATCAGCTCGTTCATTCGCGATAGGGTAACCCTGGATAAAGGAAGAAACTTCAAGGTATTTGGAGAATACGTAGGTCAAGCCGGTTTGGATAGGGATGGGTTGAATTCTCCATGCTCGTGATTTAGGGTCTGCACTCTTGGAACTACCATCAGTAATATTCCATGTACTTAATACAAGTTTTTTATAAATAAGTTCTGTTCCCAAGCGAAAGCCTAGTTTGTCGGTAATGGCGTAATTGGCAGATGGGGAAAAACTGAGAGTTAGTTCATTTTTAAGTTCAGGAGCATAACCAGCTCTAGAATATTGTGCTTCAGCCACATGGCGATCTTTATAAATGTAAAAACGTGGTTGCACTAAACTAAATAGTGACCAACGAGTATTTTTTGGCGTCCAAGAATACTTGGCAAAAAAACCAGGCGTGGCAATGGTTGTTCTTTTGCCAGCAATGTAACCTCCGCCAATTGGTTGTGGTAGAAAATAAGGTAAATCAGAATTGAATGCACCAGTTAGTTTTCCATTTTCTGTTTTAATAAATGTTGTAGAGATTCCTAGTCGAGGGGATTGCCAACGAAGTGGATCAAAACTCGAGGTGTTCGTCCCATTGTTCATCACGTACATGGCACGAAGTTGAAGATCAAGATTGTAGTCGTCCACCATCTTATATCGAAGTGAAACGTTGTTGTTTAACAATAAACCGTCATCGGAAGGTTTTCCAAGGGCGTTTGGTGTGACTGAATTGCTGTCATTGAAAACACCCGGGCCATCAAAGAAAGACATATAAGTCATAGAGACTTTATCCATCCAGCTTGATTTAGATTCAAAAAGGTTCCCGATTGTTGATTGATGACTTTGAGCTTTAACAGCCCCTGAAATGAGAAAAGTGAAGGTCAAAATGATTTGTGACTTTGTATTTGTTTTCATTCTGTTTGGTGTATCAAACAGTACGGTGTAACGGCAAACACAAAATGCTTACTTTTGATTAAAAATAGTGGTGTCAGTTTAGCTCAAGAGTACCCAAACATTACTAACTATTTGTTTTTATTAGTTATTTGTCTTTTTTCATTTCTTCCATGAGAGCACTAGCAACCTCAAGACTATCATCTAATTCTTTTTCTTCTTCTTTAGATAAAGGAAGGACACCGGGTTTTTTTGGGTCTGGTTTTGTTTTTAAAATTCCTTGGTCATCAAAGTAATAGATAGTCCCAGCGGTTATAGCTGAAGCCATGGCCAAGTCCAAAAATCGTGTGATGATTTTGGCACCTGTATTGTCTTTGAGTTGAGTTAAGCGAGAAAGATTTTTGCCGGCTTTCTCCGCTTCTTCCATGGTCTTTAAAAAGTCAGGGTCTTTTTCGGCGGCTGCGGTCTTCAATTCTTTCCACAGGTCCTTGGCGTCCACCCGACGAGAGAAAGTTGTTAAGAACGCTTCATCAGAAGCTGCTGCTAGGTTCATTAAAAGATCCAGTCTTTCTTCCGCTTGGCTTTCGCTCATAAGAACTCTTTCAATGTCTGCATAGTATAGAGCATGTAATTTTGAGTCTTGAATTTCGGCTATAAAGGCACGAAATTTTGTTTCATTTACCCATGGAATTTTGAGCATTACTTTATCTAGGTATTTAAAAAAGCTCTCCGTTGGTGACAAGGAGAATAGGGCTGAAACAATTTCCAATCGCTTCGCAATTTTTAAATGATAGATATCGGCTTCGGTGTATTCGTCTAAAATGGCGAAAACATCTTTTACCGTTGGTGTTTCCTTTCCAACAATTTGTGCTTCTAAAAAAAAGTTATCAAGAATGTATTGTGACTGAAGTTTAAGAAGGACATATTTTGCATTCTCAGCACTTTTATCTGAACCTTTGGCGATCTTTTCGAGATTCGTAAAAGTGGTAGAGTATTCGTCAATATGTCTAGCAATGACCTTTGCTTGCTTTAGATTTTCTTGGTAGATATTAGCCATTTTTTGTTTCACTGAGCTTAGATCAGGATGATTTGGACTTTTAAGTAGCAGTGCACCCAATTCCTCTTCTAATTGGCGATTCTTCTTTATAATGTGGTAAGCGAGTTGAACTTTGTTGCTCATGGATTCAAAATGTTCTTTGACCAATTGAGGTCGATCATGCTTAAGACTAAATTTTAAAAATGATTCAATTTTTGCTTTTCTATATTGAAGTTGGCCTACTTCGCGTCCCATAAACTTTTGCCAAGCACGGATATCTGCAAGAAGTCTGTTTCTCTCTTGGGCCAGAGTCACGGCATTTTGGAATTTATCATATTTAGTTACATAAGATTTGAACTCAGGATCGCATTGTCCATTTGCTTGCACATTGGCCAGATGTAAGAACAAAATAATAAGGAGAAAAGTACTTTTCATACTAAACCTGTCGGTTATTATACATAAAATCTTTACCCCTTTTTCCCTCGTAAGTGACTAATTTTTCTGCATTGCATTTTAATAGTTCATTGTAGGTACGTCTTTAAGATGTTATAAAATTGACAAAATTTTCCCTTAGAAATCTAGGAGTTCAATCATGTTAAAGAACATTTTTCTCATGCTCTCTCTGCTTGCCTTCTTTGCGGCATGTAACAAAAAACAAGCTGACACTATCTTGATCGGTAACTACGGTTCTTTAACAGGTTCAGAAGCCACTTTCGGTCTTTCAACTCGTGATGGAATTCAATTAGCTATCGACGAAGCTAACACTGCTGGCGGTGTTAATGGAAAAAAATTAGAACTTAAAGTTTATGATAACCAAGGTAAACCAGAAGAAGCTCGTTTATCAGTGGAAAAACTAATCAACGTTGATAAAGCAGTAGCTATCCTTGGAGAAGTTGCTTCAACAAGAAGTCTTGCAGCAGCTCCAGTCGCTCAACAAAACAAAGTTCCAATGATCTCTCCAAGTTCTACTAACCCTGATGTAACGAAGAAGGGTGACTATATTTTCCGTACATGTTTCATCGATCCGTTTCAAGGTGAAGTGATGGCGAAATTTGTTTTCAATTCATTGAAATTGAAAAAAGGCGCTATTCTCCGCGATTCAAAATCAGACTACTCTATGGGTCTAGCAGATTACTTTCAGAAAACTTTAGTTTCTCTTGGTGGTGAAGTTGTTGCTGATGAAAAATATGCTTCTGGCGATTCAGACTTCAAAGCACAACTTACAAGTCTTAAACAAAAGAATGTAGAATTTATTTTTATTCCTGGTTACTACACTGAGGTTGGTCTAATCGCTCGTCAAGCAAGAGACTTAGGTCTTAATCAACCTCTTCTGGGTGGTGATGGTTGGGATTCTCCAAAGCTAGCTGAAATCGGTGGAGCAGCTATGGAAAATGGTTACTTCTCTAATCACTATACTGCAGAAGATACTCGCCCAGAAGTTGTGGAATTTATCAAAAACTACAAAGCAAAATACAATGTTGTTCCCGATGGTCTTGCGGCTGCTGGTTATGATTCAGCAAAAGTACTTATTGAAGCCTTAAAAAAATCTTCAAGTCTTAATGGTGATGATTTACGTAAAGCCATTGCAGCGACCAAAGATCACAAAGGTGTGACAGGTTTAATTACTCTTAATGAATACCGCGACGCTGTGAAATCAGCAGTTGTCCTTAAAGTTGTTGGAAATACTTTTAAATTTGTAGAATCAGTAAATCCATAATTCTTCATTTTAATTAAAGTTACGGAGTTCTTTTGATCGAATTTTTACAGCATACAATTAACGGCCTGGCCCTAGGGAGCATTTATGCCCTAGTGGCCTTAGGCTATACTTTAGTTTTCGGCGTTCTTCAGTTGATCAATTTCGCCCATGGAGATTTTTTCATGATTGGTGGATTCGCTGGTCTTTATGCCATTCGTTTTTTCAAGTTAGGTGCAAGTGCTGGTGGATCTTATTTCACTGCCATTATCGTGCTTGTTTTGGCCATGGCGGGAAGTGCAGCGATTGGATTATTGGTAGAGCGTTTTGCTTATCGTCCTTTAAGAAAAGCACCAAGAATTAATATCCTTATTACTGCTATTGGTGTTTCACTTTTATTGGAATACGGTGGGCAGTTAATTTTTGGAGCAAGCCCTCAGCTTTTTCCAGAAATTGTTCCAAGAACTCAGTTCGCTCTTCCCGGTGGATTAGTGCTCGATTCTAATCAAGTGGTGATCTTTGCCATTGCCATCGTGCTCATGAGTATTTTGCACTTCTTAGTGTTTCATACTCAGTTTGGACGAAGCATGCGCGCTATTTCTCATAGTCTTGATACCGCTAGTTTGATTGGTATCAACGTCAATAAAGTGATTATGCTTACTTTCCTCATGAGTAGTTCACTTGCTGGTGCAGCAGGCGTTCTTTATGGTGTGGCCTATCCTAAGATTGACCCTTTGATGGGTCTACTTCCTGGATTGAAAGCTTTCGTTGCAGCCGTCTTGGGTGGGATTGGAAATATAACTGGAGCCTTGATCGGTTCTGCTATTTTAGGTTTATCTGAAACTTATGTCGCCGGATATCTTTCTTCTACATACCGAGATGCTTTAGCGTTCGTGATCCTGATTCTCGTTCTCCTTTTTAGACCTTCCGGAATTCTCGGCAAGGCGAAGATTGAGAAGGTGTAATCATGAATAAAATAAATAAAACAGTATTGGCTCTTATATCTTTTTTTCTTTTTGGATTAGTTTTAAATTTCGTCTTGGGCGGATTTTCTTTTGATCTAACTTCGATCTTCTTTATTAAGCCTGATCGTTTTAATGGACTCATTTCTCCTTACTATTATTCCATCCTCATTTTACTTGGAATTAATATTATCCTTTCTTCATCGTTAGCATTGATTAATGGATTTACTGGACTGTTCACGATGGGGCACGCAGGCTTCATGGCGATTGGCGCTTACTTCTCTGCTTTTATTATTTCAAAGTTTTTTGGCGGAACACCTTTTATTGTGCAACTTGTGGTTGGACTTTTAGTGGGTGGTTTAGCTGCAGCTATCTCGGGCTTCATGATTGGTTTTTCGTCCCTTCGACTTTCGGGAGATTACTTGGGAATGGTAACTTTAGGATTTTCTGAAATCATTCGTATTTTAATTTTAAATATTGATGCTGTTGGTGGAGCACGGGGGATGACTGAAATTCCTCAGTTCATCAATATTGGTGCCATTATCTTTTTAAGTTTAGCCACGGTTGTCATCATCAAGCGTATTCGTGATTCAAAATTTGGCCGTGCTATGTTAGCGGTCAAAGAAAACGAAATGGCGGCAAACTTAATGGGGATTAATCCATTATCGATTAAGGTGAAAGCATTCGTCCTTTCTTCTTTCTTTGCTGGTGTTGCCGGAGCTTGCTTTGCTCACTCAGAAGGATATCTTTCAACCCAAACTTTTACTTTTGTGAAAAGCTTTGAAATTATCGCCATGAACGTTATTGGTGGACTAGGAAGTCTATCAGGAGCGGTTATGGGCGGAGCAATTTTAACGGTACTTCCAGAGGCATTACGTAAGCTTCAAGACTTTACAGGAATTGATCTTCGTATGGTTCTTTATTCACTTAGTATGATCTTAATTATGATTTTAAAACCCCAAGGTCTAATGGGAACGAAGGAGTGGAAATGGCTATCCTCCAACTAAATGATATGTCCCTTTTTTTTGGGGGGATTAAGGCCAACCAAAATGTTAGTTTTACCTTGGAAGAAGGGAAGCTCTACGGATTAATCGGACCTAATGGTGCTGGAAAATCAACCATCTTCAATGTCATCACGGGAATTTATAAACCAACTAAAGGTAGCGTTTCTTTTCAGTCAAAAAATACAGATGGTCTTGCTCCTTTTGAGCTAGCTCAAAAGGGAATAGGTAGAACTTTTCAGAACATTAGACTTTTCAAAGATCTAACAGTTGAAGCCAACGTCATGACCAGCTTTTTTTCTTCATCCAAATCATCTTTTGTGCAAAATATTTTCCGTACTAAAGCTTTTTTAGAAGAAGAGGAGCTAAATCGATCGCGGGCCCATGATCTTTTAAAGTTTATGGGACTATTAGAAAATGCTCAGGAGCTAGCGGGATCACTTCCTTATGGGAAGCAAAGAAAATTAGAAATCGCTCGCGCCATGGGGCTTTCACCAAAGCTTCTTCTTTTAGATGAGCCAGCAGCAGGTTTAAATCCAACTGAAACAATGGAACTAACTGGTCTCATTAAAGAACTTAAAGAAAAGCATAAATTAACGGTTCTACTTATTGAGCATGATATGCGCTTAGTGATGCAGATTTGTGAATACATTTATGTCTTAGATCATGGAGAACTTATTTCTCAAGGTGAGCCAAATTTTGTGCAAAATGACCCGAAAGTCGTAGAAGCCTATTTGGGGGTAGATGAGTAATGAGCAAATTTAAATTAGAAGTTGAAAATCTTAGTGTTAATTATGGAAACGTGAAGGCGCTCAAGGGGATTTCTTTTAATCTTCCTGAGGGCAAAATTGTTTCTCTGATCGGCTCCAATGGCGCCGGAAAAACGACGACTCTTCGAGCTGTTTCAGGGGTTGTTGCTCGCCAAGGATCGGTCAAAGTTTTAGGTGTAGATACCCAAAATACTTTACCTCACGAGCTTGTGGCCAAGGGATTAATTCATGCTCCAGAAGGACGCGGAATTTTTCCTAATTTAACGGTAAAAGAAAATTTGCAGTTAGGTGTTGCTGGAAGACAAAGTGCTAAGGCGAACTTTCAAAAAAATTTAGAAAATGGTTTTAATCTCTTTCCTCGTTTGAAAGAAAGAATTGATCAGCAAGCCGGTACTCTTTCTGGTGGGGAACAACAAATGTTGGCCATTGCTAGAGCGCTGGTGGGAGAGCCTGAAGTTCTTTTATTAGATGAGCCCTCTCTAGGATTAGCTCCTCAAGTAGTGAAACTCATTTTTGATATTATCGTAAGAATTAATAAGGAACAAAAAGTCAGCGTGCTTTTAGTAGAACAAAATGCCAAACAGGCTTTAAAAGTTTCAGATTATGCTTATGTTTTAGAAGCTGGCAAAATCTCGTTAGAAGGGAAAGGGGCTGAGCTTTTAAATAATGATCAAGTTCGAAAAATCTATTTAGGTGAACATTAAAAAAAAGAGCGAATCACTTCGCTCTTCTTCTTCTTTAAATAATTAGCTTTGAAGTCGAGAAGTCGTTTTACGAAGTCTTTCGACTAAGGTTTGCAAAAGAATCTTAACGATTTGAGGCTGAGCCTCAAATAGGTCTTTAAGTTCTTCGTTTGAATATTGAATAATTTCACAAGCTGTAATCGCTTTGATAGTTGCACTACGAGGTAGTTGGTCGATCACTGCAAGCTCACCAATCAGTTCCCCAGCATGAATTTTATCTAGATGGATCTCATAGCTCGCTCGTTTTTGATAGACTGCCAATTCACCTTTTTGAACCCAAAAGAGATCTTGTTTCTTTTCACCTTCGTTAATTAGTACTTCTCCAGCTTCTAACTTTATTGTCTTTGACATCAAAAATCCTGAGTGTTTTTGTTTTATCTTTTGCTTCTCTATGACACCATTCTAAGATTATATCTATGAAACATCTTTTTATAACTATTAATTTTTCTTTACTCCTTCTCACTTTTCTCAGTGGCTGTGCATCTAAACCTCGTCTTTATCCCAATAGTCATTTTAAACAAGTAGGTAAAGAGAAAGCCAATGAAGATATCAAGTATTGCATGAAAGAATCTGATGAATATTTAGAAAGTAGTAAGGGAAAAAAAATTGCCAAAGGTGCTGGTGCAGGTGCCATTATTGGTGGCGCTATGGGGGCAGTCGGTGGTATTTTTACTGGTAATATTGGTCGCGGAGCCCTTGTGGGAGGAGCGATTGGTGGAGCTGGTGGGGCTGCAGCAGGATCACTTAGCCCGGATGAAATAAAGCATCGTTACGTTAACACATGCCTGAGTGAAAAAGGCTATAAAGTTTTAGGTTGGGATTAATGGCCAAGATATCAGTTCTCATACTGACAAATAATTCTGATCGTACTTTAGTTCGCTGCTTAGAATCAGTGAAAGAGTTTGATGAGATAATAGTTGTTGATAGTGGTAGTAATGATTTAACGGAAAATATGACCCATTCCTATATGGGGCAATTCATAGTAAATCGTTTTCTTGGTTTTTCAGAACAAAGAAATTTTTCAATTACAAAGGCCAGCCATGAATGGTGTCTTGTGGTTGATAGTGATGAATGTGTTACTCCCGAACTTTTAAAAGAACTTTACAAAATTGCAGAAGACAAAAATGCCCTCTCACTCTATAGAGTCTTCCGTACTGAATATATCCTAGGAAAAGAAACGAAAACGGGTCACGGAAAATCAGGATATCAAGAACGTTTTTTTAAAAAAGCCCATGTTCACTATGAAGGAAAAATTCATGAATATCCCGTGATCGATGGAGTGAAGCCTTCTCATGATTCACCACTTGTTGGAAATCTCCCAGAAGAGGCGAGACTTCTTCATGATCCTGATAATTCTATTACCAATTCGGTCTCAAAACTTGGAACGTACTCTATTTTAAAAGCTCGAGAGAAAATGAAATCAGGGAAAAAAATCAGCGCTTTTGGCGTTTACTTTGTTTTTCATCTGACATTTTTTCAAATGCTATTTAAATGTATTAAAGAAGGGCGCCGAGGTTTTATGGCCGCTTTAGTCGAAGCTATGCATCGTTCTCTGGTCAAACTACTCATATATGAGAAGCAAGTTATCGACCAAGAAAAAAATGAGTTTAAGAAAATTTAGTTCGGTTTGAGTTGAAGATTAAGTTTATATTTTGCTGCTAATTCCGTCGCAATATCGACAATTTCTTTTTCGGCAACAAGAATTCCAATGACTGTAATTTTAGTAGATAGAGGAATTTTGCAATTATTGGTACATGAGTAGTCGTTAGAATATAGTTCTATTTGTTTAATGGGATCAGGGCTACTAAAGGTAGAATACCAACGGAAAAATTCCTCAACTTTTTCTTTTACACTACTTCTAATATCATCAGGACCTTCTTTGACTAAATTAAAAAGAAAAAGAGAAGTCTCTTTTTGTTTTCCATTAACGGACAATTTCACCACCCCGCGGGATGAAAGTTTGAGAGTGTTACTGAAACAAGTTGGGCAATACATAGGATCATTATAAGAAAAAGCTCCGCTTTTTACAAATTTAGGCTAATATTTCTCCATGCTACCAGAGAAGAAAAAAATAGAAATCAGAGGTGCTGAGTTTAATTGCTTAGTGCATGAAAAGGGCAGTCCGGTTTGGATTGTTGCCACTCATGGATTGGGTGAGCACTTAGGACGCCATTCCTACCTTCCTAAGCTCTTTGGTGATTATTTCAATATTTTTCAATACGACTTGCGCGGACACGGTCTAACCGATGGCAAGAAGGCTTACATTCAGGACTTCAGGGAATTTGTATGGGACCTTGAAGGAGTAGTTGATTATTTAACTGAGCATTATGGAATGAAGCGTTTGATTCTTTTCGGGCATTCTATGGGGGGCCTAATCACCGCTTATTATGTTCAAACAGTGGCCGACAAACATCTATACCCAGAAAAAGTCTTTTTGTCTGCCCCTGCGGTGGCAACTCCGGGTTTCCGTGGTGATTTCTTTCGATTTGCTCCACTTGGTTTGACTAAAACGCTTGCTTCAATTCCATTTTCAATTGAGCTTGGTGGTTTAGTCGATTTAAAATATCTTTCCCATGATCAAAGAGTCAAAGAAGCTTATATTTCTGATGAACTCAATTCACTGAAAGTTCACTCAAAATTGGCGTTGGAATTGGTTAATGCCTCTCGCCAAGTTTTTTCAAAACCACTTCGCTGTAAAACCGCTCTCTATGCCGCTATTGGCACCGAAGACAAAGTTGTGAATTACCCTGCTTTTAAATCTTATTTTGAAACTCATGCCAAGGGCGCTCAAGTTTTAACAGTGAAAGATTCCTATCATGAAATTCACAACGAAATTGAAAAATTTCGTGCCCCTTATTTTGATTTTTTAAAGAAATCTCTACTTTCGAGTTTGTTCGAAAACATTTAGTCGGAAAATTATTTCAAGCTTTCTATGTAGCTAACTCGTTCAAAAAGTGGGGGATGAGAGTAGTATATTTTTGAGTAGAGTGGATCTGGCGTCAGTGTACCTGCATTCGCTTTATACAGTTTTAGCAGTGCTTGAATTAAGTCTTCTCCTGAACTATGAATAGTGGCAAATTGATCAGCCTCAAATTCATTTTTTCTCGATTTCCATGTGAAAAATGGCGTGAAAGGAAATAGGTAGAGCGAAGCCAAGGTTGAGAATAAATAAAGTGCCATATAGGTTGAAGGTTGATCTACTCCGTGACCCGTGTAGAAGCTTAAATTCAGATATAGAAAACCCAGAAGCATCATACCAAAAAAGCTCATAACAAAAGAAACAATCATCGATTTTAAAATATGCTTATGTTTGAAGTGACCTAACTCATGGGCCAGAACAGCTTCCGCTTCTTTGGGAGCAAGATCCTTGAGAAGAGTATCAAAAAAGACGATCCTTTTATTTTTACCAAGACCTGTAAAGTAGGCATTCCCATGAGCACTTCTTTTTGAAGCATCCATGACAAATAATCCATTAGAAGAAAAATCAACTCTTTCTAAAAGATTGAGAATGGTGGTTTTAAGTTCCCCTTCAGGTAAAGGTGAAAATTTATTAAATAATGGAGCGATGAATACTGGATAAAGCACAATCATGACAAGTTGAAAAATAGTCAGAAATGCCCAGGCATAGATCCACCAAAAAGCACCCATTTTATCCATCAGCCAGAAAAAGGTATAGAGCACAGGAGTACCAATCACTAAACCTAGAATGGTCTGCTTAATCATGTCAGTAATATAAATTTTAATAGTGGTTTTGTTAAAACCAAATTTTTCTTCTAAGACAAAAGTTTGATAAAGATTCATTGGAAGATCAATCATGTAAGATAGCATTCCTATCATGGCGAAAAAAACCATTCCAGTTATTTTGAAATCGTGATTGATTGTTAAATGACGGGCCCATAGATCGAGCAAACCTAAGCCTTGAAATTTGACCATGATAAGTAAAAAAAGTGAGTCTATAAACAGTGAGATATTAGCTAATTTTAACTTCGCTTGACTGTAATCAGCTGCTTTTTGATGCTCTTCAAGAGTCATTTTTGATGCAAATTTTTCTGGAACTGCATGCCTGAACTTTTGAATATGTTTACTATTGCGAAGATTTAAATAAAGTTTCGCAAGAAACTTGAAGCTTAAAAAGAAAAGAAAGAGGGTTCCAAAAAGGTGTGGTGTTAGCATACACTTATCATAGTTAAAGGAGTCAATTATGTCATTGCCAAAAATCGGTAAAGCGGCCCCCAGTTTTAAAACGCTGAATGAATTAGGAGAGTCAGTAAGTCTAAAAGATTTTAAAGGAAAGAAAAATGTTGTTCTCTATTTTTATCCTAAGGCCATGACACCAGGTTGTACTGTCCAGGCTTGTGGAATTCGAGATAGTAAAAGTGCTTTTCATAAACTAGACACAGTTGTTTTGGGAATTAGCCCAGACCCGGTTAAGTCGTTAGTCAAATTTCAAGAAAAGCAGGGTCTCAACTTTAGTTTATTGTCTGATGAAGACCATGAGATTGCTGACAAATATGGTGCTTGGGGTGAAAAGTCACTCTATGGTCGCAAATATATGGGTGTATTTCGCATGACCTTTATCATCGGAAAAGATGGCAAACTTTTACACCTTATGGAAAAAGTAAACACTAAGACTCATCATGATGATGTTCTTTCTTGGTTAAAAGAAAATTTAGCGTAAACCTTGAGCTTCTATTTTGTGTGAGTCTGCAACTTTACTGACAGGCTCACCATTTTTCGAACTAACTTCAATAAATTGGTAAGTCATCGAAGTACCTTCTAGAAGCACTTTTAAATAACCAATAGTATTTCCTTCGTACCCTTTTTGATAAGTATGACGAATCCTAAGTCTTGATTCTGAGGCAGCTCCTGAAATAAGTAGTCTCGTTCCAAAGTAGGTTCCTTCATCTGATAATAAATGCTCATGGCCTGCGACCATTAAATCGAAATGTCCTACCGTACTTTCTTCATGAAATTTCTTAAGCGCTCCTACAGCATCACCGTGGCCACCAGAACTGATGTATGGATGGTGTAAAATAGCGATGCTCACAGGACATTGGCCTTTGTTCGCCGCCAGTTGATGTTTGGTCCAAGCATCTTGGTTGGCTCTTTGTTCATACTCTGGATACATATAAAGATTGCTATCAAAAACAAAAACGCAGAGATTGGGCCATTTCTCTAAATAGTACCAATGAGGTGCTTTTAGATAAGAATATTTTTTGGCTAAATTGATCCAAGCATCATGATCACCTTTGTAGTCATGGTTACCAAGGGCCATATGAAATTGATTGAAGTTAGCATTTTCAATCACAGGTTTATAAGGAAGAGCAAACTTTGTTTGGTAAAGTCCGTCTTCGGCGCTAGTTAAACCATCGGGATAAATGATGTCACCTACATACCAAATATGCTGGCAGTTATCTTTGGCTAGTGCTTTACCAACTAAATACTGATTGGGAGTTCCGTGTCCTGCATCTCCAATAAAACAAATTGTTCCAGTGAGTGGTTTATCACTTATTGAAGTATAGTTTTCAACATTGAAATCTGGATTTGAGGGCAATTTGGCTTTTTTGTGAGAGCAGGCAAAGAATAAAATGAAAGCGATGCTAAAGGTCATCAGAAATTGTTTCATGACTATTCTCTATAGATAGATAGAACATTAAGTCCTGTATTTTTTCTCAAAGTATCTTCAATCACTTTTGCTTCTTCCGCAGAAAGCACTTTCAGCTTTCTTGTTTGGTAATCAACTTGAGCCCCGTGATTACCTCTCGTTTCTCGATGCCAAGAAAGTGGATAAGGACGCTTTGGGGTGTTAAGTTGTATAGTGTGTGGATTAATAACCTTAAGCATCTCGCTTAGATTGGTCAGTTGATGATGGTTCGTGTGCATGAACATAATTTGTACATCAAGTTCACCTTGATAAACCTGATGAAAAGAAAGTATGCCACGATAAATACTATCCATGGTTATGCCTGCTGCAGGCCTATTCATCATTTGCAGAGTTTTATCATCGCTTGCATCGAGCTTAACGATCACTCTGTCCATTTTGCAAAGATCTTTTTGAACATCTGGGTCAAGCAGCAAAGTCGAGTTAGTTAAAACTTGGAGCGCAATTCCTGGCAACTTTTTTTTCAAAAGATCAGCCATCTCACCAAGATTTGTGGCAAGTGTAGGTTCCCCTGATCCAGAAAAAGTAATGACATCAATTTTTTTTTGATTACTTGAAATAAATTGCTCTAAATCTTTTTCAAATTGCGATGTTGGTACGTAAACTTTTCTTTCCGCCGTAATTTTTTGAATTTCTCCAAGTTGACAGTAAACACAGTTAAAAGAGCAGATCGAAGTTTGAAAAATGGGGTCGATTCCAAGTGATTCCCCGAATCGCCACGATAGGACCGGTCCGTAGATTGTACTTGTCACTTCGTTATGGGACACGGATACCTCCGTCATCATCAACCACTTTATGTTCGATGATATCAAGTGCCATTTGCTTCTTGAGCCCTTCAATGATTTCTTGTAGGGGCAAAAAATATTCTGGCGTACAGTGAATGGTAATATCTCTGAAAGTAGTGTTGGGAAGGGCTTCGAGGGTCGAGTAAAAACAAATTCCTTCGTTGGCTTCTAATGTAAAATAGACAAAAACTGAGTCGTTTTTGTTCACGCGAATGATCAATGAGTGAAGTTTTTTTTCACTGGCATAGGGAGTAGAATAGTTGACCTTTGTCATTTCAAAATTCCTAAGACATCAAGATTGCTTGCTCTTGAACTGAGTCTGCTTTAAAATAGGAAAGAAGGAAAGTCAAAAATTGCAATGTAATGATGCTAAAAGTCCAGGAGGACGCCTTGTCTCGTAAATATCACCTGATTATTTCTATCCCAATGCTTCTTGCACTCACTAGTTGTGCCTGGATGTCTCGTCAGATGAAGGAAGAAGAGGAGCCAGAGATGGTTCCAAGAGCTCAATACGATGCATTGATGACGAAGTTTACTGAGCTGGAAAAAAAAGTGGCTACACAAGCTCCAGCCGCGACTCCAAAGGCTGATGACCTAGTAAGCGAACTAGAAAAAACGGCCATGAAAGATAACGAGTCCATGGAAGCGAAAAGTACTTTAATGGAAACGGTTGATGTTTTTGATGCTAAAGGAACAAGTGTTGTTACGACATCACTTCCTGGTAAGTCAGGGGAGATGAGTGAAACAAATATGAGTAACTCTGGTGTCAGCAATATTGAATCAGAAATCACTGAACTTAAAAAAGCCATGGGAATGGCAGGCGCTGGTAAATTTGATCAAGCCACCAAAATGCTTCAAAGCTTAAGTAAAAGTTCAAATAATAAACAAGTCCAGGTTCGTGCCAAGTTTGGAACGGGCGAAGTTTTCTTGGCTCAAAAAGAATACGACTTGGCCTTACAAGTTTATGAAGATATTATTAATCACAATGTCTATTCGGGGTTAGTTTTAAATGCACTAAAGCGTGCCATTACTTGTTCTGAAAAATTAAATCTTACTGATAAGAAGGCTCGTTATGAGTCCTTACTCAAGGATGTGTTTGGTACCTAATTAATGACTATGCAGAACAAGAAGTTCTCCATTCTCTTATTGCTACTCCTTTTAAGCGCAAAGTCATTTGGGCAAGATTCTGATTTGTCTTCTGATATAGAAGATTTAAATCTGACCGAACCACAAGATGCTGCCCTTCTGGAAGACCCTAAATCCAAAATTGATGAATCAGGTGCTGTGACAACTAAAGCCGATGAAAAAACTGCTCCTGAAGAGAGTTTAAACAATGTTAGCAAGAGTACACTTACTGACGGTGTTGAATTAGATTTATCTAAAAAGGAAGAAGTGGATGATCTTGAATCATTAAAAGATGATGTCGGGACCATTAGTTTTGATGAAAAAGAAGAAAAGAAAAAAGTTAAATCTTCTGATGAAATTCTGGGTGATGATCTTAATAAAAATATGAAGGTCGTGAATGAAAATATAACAATCGATGATGCTGAACCGATTGTCTTTGATATTGGCAAAGAAGAACGTGAGCTTCTGGCTGTTTCAAAATTTCTACAAAATAAAATCCCTGTAAGTGAATGGAATGAAATTGCCTCGAAATCCAAGGTTGAAAAATACACTATTGTTGAAGGTGACTGGTTATGGAAAATCGCCAAGAAATTTTTTGGCTCTGGATTTTTCTACGCCAAAATTTGGTCTTTGAACCCCTACATTACTAATCCCCATGAAATTAAACCAGGTATGGTTTTAACTTTCGACACTGGTAGTGCAGACAACTTGCCTAATTTAAAGTTAGGTGAATTCAATGAGAGTTTCGCGGAAACTAAGTCCCCTTTAAAATTAGAAGTCTATGGAAATGAAGCAAAGCCTGACTGGCTTGATGAGAAGAAGCGTCTTCAAGAGCAGGGTGTATATGTTCAGTATGCCTCAGATGCAACATATGAAGATCTTGAAACCGCATCTACACAATCAGCTAATAGAGAATATGAAAAATATGAACCTCCTACTGCTAAATTAGCACTTGGTGCAGAAGCTCAAAGTCAATATGACGACTCTGGTTTTGATAAAGACTCCAAAATTCAGTTTCGTTATAAAGAGGGATTTTCCATAAATACCTTTGTGACCACCAATATCGTGCAAGATTTTGGTGAGGTTACCCATGGTCAAAAAGGTGGAATGCTTTTTTCGATCAATGATTATATTTATGTGAAATTTGATAAATCAGTGAATGTCATGCCGGGAGAATTATATTCAATCTATGAAGGAATGGGGAAAATGAAACACCCGTCTTCGGAGAGAACTGGCTATAAATACGGAATCTCTGGAAGTATCAAGACGGTACGTAAAGTTGACGACAAGTGGGAATGTATCGTTCAAGATTCCGTTAGCGGAATTCAACGTAAAGATCGCATCACAGTTTACACTCCTAAAATTCCCCGAATCACTAAAACATTTAATGCTCGTAATATTGAAGCCGCAATTATCGGTGGATATTCTCCCATTCAAACTATGTACGGTTTAGGAAACATTGTTTACCTTGACCGTGGTCGTGCTGATGGAGTTGAAATGGGGAACGTTTTTGAGGTTTATGATTTCAAAGATCGATTAACCAAGAAAAATATTACAAAAAACCCGACCTACAAAATTGGTGAGATCACGGTTATAACTTTGACTGATAACTTCGCTACTGGACTTGTGACCAACAGTATTTGGGAATTCCGTCCAGGATACGTGAGCATTACAAAGTCACCCGAAGATGCCCTGCGCGCCACAAAAATGCATGACAAGAACGCTAATTCTAAAGTCGATAGCTTGAAAGATAAGGCCATTGATGAGTTGGATGTTGAACTTAATCTTAATGACTTGAACGAAGATCTGTTAGAAAAAGCTGACAAAGTGCAGTTAACGGAAGATGAATTAGAAGAACTTGAGCGTCAAGAACGTGAGAAATCGATCTTAAAAGAGTCAGAGCGAGATCTTAAGTCACTTGAACGCTTAGAAAAAGAAATTGAGTCGGCAGAATCTCAGATCAATGAATCGAAACTTGATGAAGATAAGCTTCTTGAAAACCAAAGCTTGGATTCGATTGAGAAAAACTCTAAGGCAAAAGATGGAGTGGAATCGTTGAATGAAATAGAAGAAGAGTTTGGTAAGAAATTCCTTGATGAAGAAGTGAACAATAAAGAGAATCCTTACGGACTTACAGAATTTGATATTGAAGAAGTCGACGAATTGTTGAATACTGATAAGAAACCACAGTCATCTAAACAAAAGAAGACTGAAACCATCGAATAACTGAATTACCGAGATTTATACATGGCAACAGCTCCAAAATACCCTAGCGGGAAAACGACTACTTCTGGGAAAGCAAAAGCTGCTCCCAAGAAAACAACTGTGAAAAAAGCTGCGACAAAAGTGGTAGCCAAAGTTTCGAAAGAACTTCCTGTAAAAACTTACGGGAAAAAAGAATATCCAAAAAGAGAATACAAAGAAGAACCACAAGAAAAAATCACAGGCGAATATAGCCTCGTGATTGTGGAGTCACCTTCAAAAGCCAAAACGATCAAGAAGTATCTTGGAAAAGGTTATCAAGTTGTCGCCTCTAACGGACACGTAAAAGATCTTCCAAAATCAAAACTTGGTGTTGATGTCAAAAATGGCTTTGTTATGGATCTTGTTCCGATTACCGGAAAACAAGTTGTCTTAGATAAACTAGCAAAACTAGCGAAAGATGCTAAAGCTATTTACCTCGCACCCGATCCAGATCGCGAAGGTGAAGCCATTGCTTATCACTTGATGGAAGAGTTAGGTAAAAAGAAAAAATACTACCGTGTTCTTTTCAATGCCATTACAAAAAACTCTGTCATCAAAGCGATTGAAAACCCAGCTGAATTAGATGAAAACAAATACGACTCACAAAGAACTCGTCGTATCTTAGACCGTTTAGTCGGTTACAAGATTTCTCCCATTCTTTGGGAGAAAGTGCAGAGAGGATTATCGGCAGGAAGAGTTCAATCTGTCGCCCTTCGAATTATTGTTGAAAAAGAAGATGAAATAAAGGCTTTCGTTTCTGAGCAATGGTTCTCAATTACTGCCAAGTTAAAAGAAGGAACAACCGTTTTTGAAGCTAATTATTACGGTGAAGAGTCGAATAAAAAATCTGAAATTTTGGATGAGAAAGTAGCAGCCAAAATTCTCTCTGATATTAAGAATAAAGATTTCAAAGTAACTGAAGTTAAAAGAAAAGAGAGAAAACAAAATCCTTCTCCTCCTTTTACAACCTCAAAACTTCAACAGGAAGCTGTGAATAAACTTGGTTTTACTACCAAAAAAGCCATGATGATTGCCCAAAGACTGTACGAAGGGGTTGAAGTAAAAGGCGAGGGGATGCAAGGTCTCATCACTTATATGAGAACAGACTCTTTTAGAACTGAGCCTGAAGCGCTAGAGAATTTAAGAAAATATTTAAAAGGTCGCTACGGAGACAAATATGTTTCTGAAGAGCCTATTTATTATAAAAAGAAAGGGACAAATACTGCCAAGGTTCAGGATGCCCATGAAGCCATTCGTCCAACCAACTTAGATTATGATCCAGCTAAAATAAAAGACAGTTTGTCGGAAGATGAATTTAAACTTTACTCTCTGATCTGGAATAAATTTGTTTCTTCACAAATGTCTCCAGCTATTATTGATCAAACAACAGTTTCTTTTGATGTAAATAAACATTTTTTCCGTGCTAACGGATCGATCATTAAGTTTCCAGGTTTCAGAGCGGTTTATATTGAATCAGCGATGGAGCGATCAAAGAAACGTGGTGGCGATGACGAGAATGAAGAAGAAGCTAACCAAGATGGAAATAGTAATAGCAACCTTCTACCTGAACTAAAAGAGGGGCAGATGGTAAAACCACTGGAAATTCCAGTTTCAGAAGAACACTGGACCAGTCCTCCACCACGCTATAATGAAGCTTCTTTAGTAAAAGAACTTGAAGAAAAAGGCATTGGCCGTCCTTCAACTTATGCCGCCATTATTTCCAACATTACTGACAAAGGTTATGTTGAAAAAATTGAAAATAGACTCCTTCCAACCGAGCTCGGAGTGGCAGTTTGTCGTATGCTAGTGCTTTCTTTTCCCAATGAAATGGATGTGCAATTTACCGCCAAATTAGAAGAGCAGTTAGATTTGATTGCCGATGGCGAAGTAAAAATGACCAAGGTTTTAAAAGATTTTTGGGGACCATTTGAAAAGACTTTAGATATTGCCAAAGAAGAAATGAAGGATCTAAAAAAGCAAGAGATCCCAACCGGTATTTCTTGTGGGAAATGCGCTGACGGAATGCTTAACATCCGTTGGGGTAGAAATGGATCATTTTTAGCTTGTTCAAATTATCCAGATTGTAATCACACAGAAGATTTTAGAAAATCTCTTGATGGTGTCATAAGTATTGTTCCGAAGACTTATCACACTGATTCTTGCCCAACTTGTAGCAAGCGTTTAGAAGTGAAAACTGGGAAATATGGAAAGTTTGTCCGTTGTGAAGACTATCCAAAATGCGATACTACTTTACCTTTCACTCTTCCCGTTCATTGTCCTGAATGTAAGACAGGTAAATTTGTGGAAAAGAAAGGCCGTTTTAAATTATTCTACGGCTGTTCTTCATATCCAAATTGTAACAATGCTATGTGGGATCTTCCCATTGAGCACGCTTGTCCAGAATGTGCTTATCCTGTGATGGGGCAACGATACTCAAAACGTGATGGAAAGTTTTTACAGTGTCCGAAGTGTAAACATAAAGTGAATCTTAAAGAAGAAGAAGTCGCTCATCCATAATATTGGAAATAGTAGTTTGAAGAACGGCTTTTTAGTCGTTCTTCATCCAACCTTTCTTTCTAAACCACAGATAAATTCCGAGTGCTACTGAAGCCATGATCCCTAAGGTGAAAAAATATCCATATTGGGTTTTAAGCTCCGGCATATTCTCAAAATTCATTCCGTAAATACCAACAATTAAGTTTAGTGGTAAAAAGAAAAGTGAGAGAACGGTTAGAACTCGCATCACTTCATTGGTTTTAAAAGAAGACTCGTTGGTCTCTTGAGAAATAAGCGACATATGAAGGTTTAAAAGGTTATTAATATTTTCTGACAGATCTTCCGTGTAGAAAACGAGGTCTTCTGTTTCTTCTTTTAAATCTTGGACAAGAAGCCGAGGAAGAGTATTTGAACTTTGCAGTTTATGAATAACTTCGATCGACATCCTTAACATACGTCGATAAACAGAGTTTTCTT
Source organism: Bacteriovoracaceae bacterium (assembly GCA_049318265.1). Lineage (GTDB taxonomy): Bacteria > Bdellovibrionota > Bacteriovoracia > Bacteriovoracales > Bacteriovoracaceae > JBEIOQ01. The sequence goes on along the minus strand of JBMOGR010000001.1, from coordinate 105,130 downwards.
TTTTTACTGCAAAAATTCGCTCCATGATGAATGGTTCATTTTCTCTTTTATGAACGGCGTATTCAATGGCATCAAATTGAATCAAAGAAGCTTCGATGGGTTTGTCATAAGTCAGAACCGTTTCTTTGATGATTTTAGCGATTAACTTATGGGCTTGAAAATTTTCAGTGGTACGGTTATAGAGATTTTTCACTCTTTCTAAATGAATCTGCTCAGATCTATGAATGGTGATTAGGAAATCTTTGGTAAAAAAGAGTGCCAACTTACGGGTTAAAGTTGAAACCTTTAATTCATCATCTTGAGAAGCACAGTCATCGTATCCTCTTAAGATAAGAAAATCGATATCTGCAATATTTTCAAATTTAGGTAAGTGATCCGCCTCGATACTATCGTGTAAAAGCTCTTTAGGAAGTTTATACGATGTGGCCAATTCATCCAAATCTTCCAAATTGGGAGAAATGACGTCAATCCATGTAAAATTCTTCTCTTTGTTGTAATAGACCTGAGTCAGCATGATGCAGTCCTTTATGGGTTACAACAATTATGATAACATAATATGGTGAATTGGCTCCTGGTCCGATATACTTTTGTTATGCACTCGTAGCTCAGTTGGATAGAGTGGCAGCTTCCGAAGCTGTAGGTCGTGAGTTCGAATCTCGCCGGGTGCACCATTTAAAAAAATGCTTTTATTTTAATTACTTCTAAGACCACCCGACTGTGTGTCTAAAACTTTTTAAAATTCACTTTTTAGACTCTGGTCCAAATCCCTTAGAGTTATCGATTATAAAACTTTGATGTGTTGGTGATAAATTAATAGATTGCGGTCCTTGTAACCATTGCTCCAATGCTTGATTTACTACTAAAGTAAAATTTAACCCTGGATATGCTTTTAAAGATTTTTCAATTCTCTTAACAAGATCTTCTGAAATATTAATCGATTTTTTTACAGTTTTCATATTGCCCGACCTTTGTATTATTGAATAATATGCAATATTACCAATTAATACAAAGGCGTCATCGACATAAATTCATGAAAGCTTGAAGTCCAATATATTCAAGCACTTTAGTTATTAACAGTTCGTACAGTGTCCTTCGAAATCATGATTAATCAATACTTGTAAAATGTTTAAACATTGTATATACTTAGTAAAGAGGTGTATTATGTCAGCAAAAATTCAGAAATGGGGAAATTCATTGGGTATCAGAATCCCAAAGTCAATCATAGAAAAGGCTAACCTGAATGAAAATTCAGAAGTCGAAATTGAAAATAAAGATGGGGCAATCATCATATTCCCTCGTCAAAATAAGCTTTCTCTTGATAGCTTGCTAAGCCAAATTACAAAAGATAATTTGCATAAAGCAAGTGATGATGAAATTGAAGGAAATGAGGTTTGGTAATGGCATACATTCCAGATAGAGGCGACATAGTTTGGTTAAATTTTACACCTCAAGCAGGACATGAGCAAAAAGGAAAACGCCCTGCAATTATACTTTCTCCAAAAGAGTATAATAAAAAAACTGGACTGGCCGTATGTTGTCCAATCACTTCTAATACCAAAGGTTATCCTTTTGAAGTAATTGTTAGTGGAAAAAAAATTGATGGGGTAATTCTTTCAGATCACCTAAAAAATTTAGATTGGAAAGCTAGAGATATTAAATACATTGAAAAGTCTCATATTGAAGTCCTAAACGAAGTGATCGAAAAAATATCTGTTCTTATTATTAATTAATAAATGGTGAGTTAAATTGTCACTATTAAAACGACCTCCACTTTTAAAAATGGCTCCTCCTGGCTCTCATATCGTAAAGAGACATGTTAAAGTTACATCCGAAGGAATTAAATATTACGTAAAAGCTCACTTGAGGAAAAATCGTGGGAAAAAAGTAGTTTTACTTCCTGAAAATATACTTTATCTCTATTGGCATGGTGATCAAGATTGTCCTCGCATTGGAGCGATTAAAGGATATGATGAATTTTCAGAGCTAGATTCCGTTATTTATTTCTGGCTAAATTATTGGAAAGAAGCCGGGCTTCCCTTTCCAAAAGATATTGATCTATTAATCATTAAAACTATGATTGCTGTAGAGTCTAGCTTTAAACTTAAAGCTGATCCTAAAGTGAAGCAGAGTTCAGCATATGGATTGATGCAAATTACAGATACTACACGCAAGGATGCAAAAAATCTTAGAGATGAAGTCATTGATCTTGAGAGAAAAGACTTAGAAGACGCAGTGATTAGCATCGCAATGGGCATTCGCTGGATAAGTTATAAGTATTCATCAATTCCAAAAAAGTCGGATAAAAATTTATTTAATACTTTACGAGCCTACAATGATTGGCAAAAAGGAGCTCCATATGCTGAAAAAATCCTTGCTGTTTATCATGCTTTTTCAAAAAAATAATCTTTCTCTTAATGCAATGGAGCCAGATCTTTATCTTAAAAAATTGGAAGCAAAGAAATATTTAAAGATGGCCAATGGTGATGAAATCATCATTTCTCAACCTGGTACAAAAGATGAAGATCTTGTAAAAAAGAGAGTTTTCATGAGGAAAAGAAATAAAGTCATATGGGATAAGACTTTTAACTCTGAATATGGTGATCATATTTGGCAAAGTGCTCACTTTATTCCTATAATCCCTGAAAAATTTGCTTATGATTATGACAAAGATGGCAATGAGGAGATTGCTATCGCTGTCTGGCATGGTGGCCAAAATGTTGAGGGTAGCAGTGTTTACATATTCTCTATCTCAGGAAACTCGCTGACTCTAAAGGCACAAAAGTCTATTAATTACGAATTCTCGCGTTATGTTTATGAAACTAAATAAGGTCAGCTCAAAGAAGTTCGAAACTTCCCCACTTGAGTGCTCCAATCAAAATCCTCATTGATTTCAAAGTGCTACAAAGCTCACCAGTTACTACTCTCGTACTCATTCTTTACAAATTCATTTAAGCTCTGTTAATCAATGCCATGCAAATTTTCAGACGTTCATTAATTATATGTTTATGCTTTGCTAGCACTGTTGTTTCCCTTGTTCTCGCCAATAAAATAGAAAGAGTGTTTCCTGAAGTCAGATCTATAATTGCTTTGGGGACAGCTGGTGTATTTGGGTTTTTGCTCTATTTTGGAATCCTATGGCTTTTCAAAAAATGCAACTTTGATTTGGTCATCAAGCATTTCACATGGGACGGAGCTTTTAGAGGATTTATTTTCGGTAGTTCCTTATTCTTTATTTGTTTTATGTTTCTTATTATCAAGCTCCAAACATACTCATTACAATCGATTTCAACCTTTGAAGTAGTAAGCCAATTACTCTTCCAGGTTCGACCAGCAGTGATTGAAGAAGTAGGTTTCCGTTTTGGTTTAGTGTTATTGAGTTTTTATTTTTATGGCTGGAAGTGGGCAGTTGTTTTGGGATCTATACCATTCGGAGCATTGCATTTATTGAACTTCATCGACGGGCAAGAAATATATTGGGATTATATAATAGGAACTACGGCAGCGGGTTTGTTTTTAAGCAGCTTATTTTTAAACTTTAACTTAAGTACAGCGATATCCGCTCACTACACGTGGAATGTTCTTGCTTCATTGACCTCTAAGGTTTTGAAGATACCCCAGGAGATGATTGAAGGTAATCAGATGACCATGCTTGCATTGGCTATTTGTTCTTTAGTGTTATTGATTAAGTATAATAATCAACTTACTCAAAACAATTCCTTTGCTTCTAACTCACAGAATTTGCCATAGCAGTTTGAAATTCTTCAAGTTGGGTTGACCACTAATTGTTTAAAATAAATTAGTTTATCGTTCGTTCTAATACCGCTTCAAATCTTATAAGGTAATGGTGCTTGAGTTCAGTCGGAGTTAATAGCTTGGGCAACTTATACCCACGTTTGCTTCCTGTTGTTTCAATCCAAGTAAAAAATTCTTCGCGCGTCTTAGCGCAAAAACTTGCCTCTTGAATAAAGGCATAGAGCTCTTCTCTAGAGGTTGGATTAAGTAAAATCAATTGATGAAGAAAATAACTAGATAGAGAAGCAAAATTCTCTTGCACCTTAGCTTCGATTCTCTCTGAGTGAAGCTCAAGCCGCTCTAAAGTCGAGCTCATTCTTCTCAAGGCATAACTAATCAAGCCAAAGTGGTCCGGCAAATACATTCTTTCAGTCGACGAGTGAGAAATATCTCTTTCATGCCAAAGCACATTGTTTTGAAGTGCGACCTCCAGATGTGAGCGGATAAGTCTTGAGATACCAGTAATATTTTCAGCACTGATGGGATTTTTTTTGTGTGGCATAGTTGAAGAGCCTTTCTGCCCAGGCTTAAAGCCTTCATGTAGCTCTGAAACATCTGAATGATGAAGAAGTCGCAGTTCCACAGCCATTCTTTCTAAAGCCGAAGCAAGCAAGGCACCATTGGAAATAATTTTTGCCAGGTGATCGCGGGGAATCACTTGAGTAGAAACTTTTTCCACTTTAAGTGAAAGTTGATCGAGCGTCAGTTGCTCAATTTCAGTATCCAAAATTGTATAATTTCCCACTGCACCTGAGATCTGCCCGGTCAGTTCTTGTTTTATGATTGTCTGATAGTCATTGAGACGGCGGAAGATTTCCTGATGAAAAGAAAGAAACTTTTGGGCAAAGACCATTGGCTCCGCAAACATTCCATGAGAGCGCCCCATGGTTAAAAGATGTTTCGTTTTTTCCACTTGTTCTTGCAAAACACAAAGGAGATTTTCTATGTCCTTTATAATCACTTGCAATGATTCTCTTAACTGAAGAGTTAGTGCTGTATCTAAGATATCTGAAGAGGTTACTCCGAAATGAAAATAGCGAGCTTCTTCGGTCTTAACTTGCTCGGTTATACTAGTGCAAAAGGCGATCAAATCATGTTGAGTAAGGCTTTCAATTTCTTGGATACGAGCAGGATTAATTTTTACATGTGCAAAGGCATTAGCAGTTCCTTGAGGGATTTTCTGTTTTTGCTCTAGTGCATTTAATAATGCCAGTTCAACTTTGAGTAAAGTTTCATAACGTTTTTCATCAGTCCAAAGTTCACTGATGTCCTTTACTTCATAACGTGGAATCATTTTTTATTTCCTACTATTTTTTGATTCATCTGTGTAACTTTCCGATTGAGATCCTGTTCATGCATGAGTAGCTTTTGCGCCAAGACTTCATCGTTCAGGGCCAGTATGCGAATTGCGAGCAGAGCTGCATTACTACTGTTTCCGATGGCAACTGTTGCCACTGGTATCCCTTTTGGCATTTGAACGATGGAAAGCAAACTATCTAGACCATTTAAATTTTTTGAGCTGACCGGAACGCCAATCACTGGAAGAGTCGTGAGAGAGGCGACCATACCAGGTAAATGGGCAGCACCACCAGCTCCAGCAATAATTACTTTCAATCCTCGAGAGTTAGAACTTTGAGCGTATTCAACCATCTTGAGAGGTGAGCGATGAGCGGAGACCACTTCGACTTCATGAACCACGCCAAACTGTTTTAGAATGACGGCAGCTTCTTGCATTGTTTCCCAGTCAGAATCTGAACCCATGATGACACCAACCAGTGCTTTTTTTTTATTTGTTTCTTTCATATTTGATACCGCTCCTTTAATACTTTTAATTCTGATAAAATTTGAGTTTGATTCTCTCCTAAGAGTGTAAAATGCCCCATTTTTCTACCAATTCTGGAATGCTGTTTACCATAGAGGTGGAGAAAACCTTGTGGGTGCTTTGTAAATTTTTGATCACCTTGAAAATTGGCCTCTCCATTGTGTGTGCCCAAAAGATTCAGCATCCCTACTGCCGGTGTTGTTAATTTTGGTGGGCTAAGCTTTTGCTCTTTAATCAGTTTTACTAAAGCATCAAACTGAGAGTAGTCGCAGGCTTCAATTGAAAAGTGTCCAGAGTTATGAGGTCTTGGCGCTACTTCATTAAAGAGAATTTCGTCTCCTAGAAGAAAAAATTCCACAGCAAAAAGTCCCACACCATTAATGGCCTTAATGATCTTGATCGCGGCTTCTTGAATTTTTTCTTGAATAGCGACTTTGATGCGCGCTGGGGTCAGCGCAAAATGACAAATATTATTTTCTTGAACTGTCTCTACTACTGGAAAAGAATGAAATTGGTTCCCGTCACTTACAATCATGACCGCTAATTCGCTTTCAAAAGAAATAAATTCTTGAGCCAAAACACGGCCCCACTTGGAAAGAAAAAGTTTAGCCTCAGGCAATTGATCTTGTTTGCTAAAAGTGAAGTTTCCATATCCGTCATAGCCACCCGAAAGACTTTTAAGCATACAAGGAAGTGAGATATTTAAGAATGCGTCTTCATTCGAGAGCTCTAAGACTTTGTAGCAGGGCACTTTGATACCCAAGGATTCTACCAGTTGAACTTGTTTCAATTTATTACTGACACGCAAATAACTTTCAGCATTGGGAAAGGAGCGACCTTTTTTACTTTCTAGAGTTTGTAAAAATGACGGTGGGATGAATTCATTTTCTAGGACAATATTTTCACAACATGCGCAAAAATTTTCGAAGCTTTCTTGGTCATGAAAGCTTGCACCTAAAAAAAGCTCAGACACTCCAAGACAAGGAGAGTCTTCCTTGTTCAGAGTAAAAATAAGTACAGTAAGTCCTTGAGATTGAGCACTGAGGGCGAGCATTCGCGCTAACTGGCCGTCACCATAGATGCCTAGTGTAAATTTATTTGCAAAAAGATTTTTCATAAGCAGAACTAATATCTCACATTAGTATTACTTATAATATTTATTGTCAACGGCTTAGAAATTTTCATATGCTACAAGTTGTTTTAACTCCAAAAAATGCGAGCTCAAAATGTGCGGAATTATCGGTATTCAGGGCACACCCAATGCTGCTTCTGAAGTTTTTCAAGCTTTACTCCTGCTCCAGCACCGAGGCCAAGATGCCGCCGGTATTTTAAGTTATGATCCAGATACTTTGCAGTTTCATCTGCATAAAGAGAAAGGTTTGGTTTCCCAGGTCTTTGACGAAAAAAATATTTCTTATCTGCAAGGAACAATGGCGATAGGTCATACCCGCTATGCAACCATTGCTGCAAAAAATTCAGAAGGACAAAGAGATCTTCAACCAATGCTTTTGAATTATCCCCACGGAGTTGGTTTAGTTCATAATGGTAATATTGTGAACATGGAAGAGTTGACTAAAATCTTGAGAGAAAAATATCACCGAATCATGTTGACGAAAAATGATGCTGAAACATTGTTGAACATGATTTCTACAAGTCTACAACAAAATCTAAATGATTCACCAATTGAACAATTAAAAGCTGCTGCTAGTAAAATATTAGATGAGGCCCAAGGTGGTTATTCTCTAATTTGTCTCCTGGCCAATGGATATATGATCGGTCTTCGCGATCCTCACGGCATCAGACCTTTGGTGCTTGGGAAAAAAGGGAATTCTCATATTCTTGTTTCGGAGACTAATGTCATTGATTTTCTCGGTTATGAGTTTGTTCGAGATATTCTTCCTGGAGAATTGATTACCATTTCACAAACTGGAGAAGTTTTTAGTTCACTCATGGCCAATCCAAAGCCTCGTGCTCATTGTATGTTTGAATGGGTATATTTTGCTACTCCTGAATCGATGATGGAAGGAAGTCAAGTCTACGAGACCCGACTTCGATTAGGCAAAATGTTAGGCCAAAAAGTGAACAAACTTTTAGATGCTAAAAAATTAGAAGTAGATGTTGTTATTCCTGTTCCTGAGTCTGGACGTATCGCTGCCATCGCTTTGAGTGAGATGATCCATCGTCCTTACCGGGAACTTCTGATAAAGAATCGATACATTCAAAGATCTTTTATTTTAAAAGATCAAGCTTCGAGAAATAAAGCGGTTCAATTAAAGCTCATGTTCATTAAAAGCGAAATCAAAAATAAACGAGTCATGATTGTGGATGACTCTATTGTTCGCGGGACAACTTCAAAGAAATTGATTGAAGCAGTTAGAGAAGCTGGAGCTAAAGAAGTGCACTTTGTTAGCACCTGTCCACCAATCAAAAATCCTTGTTATTTCGGCATCGATTTTCCACTCAAAAGCGAACTGATCGCCGCCCATTTAAGTGAATCTGCCATTGCAGATGCCTTGGGTGCTGATTCAGTGATCTATCAGGATTTAGAGGGGCTGAAAGAAGCTTTGAACCAAGTTGGTCTTTGTGTCGGCTGTATCACTGGGGTCTATCCCTTTGATGTGTCATCGTCAGCAGAAATATTTGAACAAAGCAGAAGAGAAGCAACGGAGCCAATGACATGACTTACCAACTTATCTATCAAGGTTCAGTAAAAAATCTCTATAAGAGTCAGGAAAATATTTTGTTTGAATTCTCTGATCGTTATTCTTTATTTGATTGGGGAGAGATGCCGGATCATCTTGAGCAAAAAGGTGAAGCCCTGGCCCTGATGGGAGCACTTTTTTTTAAAGAAGTAGAGAAAATTTCTATTCCTCATCACTTTCTTTCTTTAGCTGACTCTTCCGGCAAGGACCTTTCTTGGCAAGCGTGCCGCCACTTAAAAGTAAAATCGATAAATGTTCACCGTCCACCCATTCGAGAAGGGCGATATGATTATTCTTTTTATCAAACTCGTCCAGTCGAAACATTGGTGCCTCTTGAAGTAATTTTTCGTTTTGGTGCAGGAAAGGGAAGCTCCTTAGTAAGTCGAGTTCAAGAACAAGCAACTCTTCTTTCTCAATGGGGACTAACTCATCTAGAAACGGACAAGTTATGGGATCTTCCGCTGATAGATTTTTCCACCAAATTAGAAAGAATTGATCGCTATCTCACTCATACTGAAGCGAAAAAAATAGCCGGACTTTCTCAAACAGAGTTTGAGCTACTGATCGATCAAACGACCAAAGTAGCTTTTATGCTTAAATCAATATTTAGAGAGTTGGGTCTTGAGTTGTGGGATGGTAAATTAGAATGGTCTTTTTTACCTGGTGAAGAAAGAAAGTTCATGCTGGTCGACTCTATCGGATTAGATGAACTAAGAGTGCAAAAAAAAGAAAGCTCTCTTTCCAAAGAATTTTTAAGAGAGTTTTATCGTCAAACTTCCTGGTATCAAGCTGTAACGAACGCGAAGAAGAAAGCCTTGGGCACGGACCAAGATTTTAAAGAATTATGTGAACTTACTCCGCCGGCTCTTTCGTCTAAAGAACTAGAACGTGCTCGCCAACTTTATTTAGGTTTCACCAATGATCTATCGCGCGCACTTCTAGGAAAAACTTTTTTTGATGAATCCTATTCACTCAAAACTTGGGGACAAAACTAATGCGAATACTGTTAATTGGATCTGGTGGTAGAGAATCAGCCTTGGCCTGGAAAATGGCTTCTTCTTCCTTAGTCACTTCGGTTATGGTTTCCCCTGGAAACAGTGGCATGAAAAAAATCTCAAACAAAATTTCCCTGGTCAATGTTTCGACTTGGGAATCTTATTTGGAATTTAAAGTGGATTTAGTGGTGATTGGTCCCGAGGCACCACTCATGGAAGGTCTTTCGGACTTCTTTGAAAAAGAGGGAATTCCTGTTGTTGGGCCAAGTCAAAAAGCAGCGATGCTGGAAGGTTCGAAAGCTTTTTGCAAAGAAATTTTTGAGCTCGGTAACATTCCGACACCCTTTTATCAAATTGCCGAATCAGTAACCCAAGCAAAAATCTTGTTATCGACTTGGAAGCTTGAATCAGTGGTGGTGAAAGTGGATGCCTTGGCTCAAGGCAAAGGAGTCGTTGTTTGTGATACTCTTGAAAAGGCAGTGGAAGTGGTCGATGCTTTTTTTGATGGTAGTTTTCTAGGTTACCCGGTAAAAAAAATATTATTAGAAGAAAAAATAATCGGGCCTGAGGCCTCCGCATTTGCTTTGTGTGATGGCGAAAATTTTCTTTACCTTGGTTCTGCCACCGACTACAAAAGATTATTGGATCAAGATCAGGGACCAAATACCGGCGGAATGGGTGCCATTTCTCCTTCGCCAATTTTAACAGACGAAGACGAAACTTGGATTAAAGAAAATATTTTTGCTCCGACTTTGAAAGTAATGAAAGAAAGAGGAACTCTTTATAAAGGATTTCTCTTTGTGGGTTTAATGAAAACCGAGGATGGTCTAAAGGCTCTAGAATTCAACACTCGTTTAGGTGATCCAGAAACTCAAAGCCTAATTCCAAGAATCACTCAAGATCTTGTTCCACTTCTTATGGCAGCAGCGACTAAAGGCTTGCATGAGTGCTCCTTACAATTAAGTAAACAATACGCTCTTCATATAGTGCTGGCTGCTCAAGGCTATCCAGGGACACATGGCCAGAAAATCCGCCAAGGGGATCTCATCACGCTTGACCGTTTAAATGAAGGAAATCTTTTTTTTCCTGCCAGTGTGATTGAAAATGAATCTTGTCTACTGACCAATGGGGGACGAGTTTGCGGTTTGACCGTTTTAGCTTCTCAATTAGAAGAGGCTCGCGATGTTGCTTACCAAGAAATTAGTAAAATACATTTCACAGGGGCCCACTTTCGTCGAGATATAGGGGTAAAGTTTTTATGAAAAAAATTGTAATTTTAGCTTCTGGCAGGGGTTCCAATGCTTTTGCCTTTTATCAAAAACAAAAGGAACTTGGTTACAGTATAAGCGCTATCATCTCTGATAATAAAGATGCTTTGGTATTGACCAAGGCACGCGATTGGGGAATCAAAACACTCTTAGTCGAAAAAATGTCCGGTGAAACTAGAATGATGCATGAAAAAAAACTGATAGATGAGTTGTATCAATTGGATTTTCACCTGATCGTCTTGGCTGGATATGAACGGCTATTAAGTTCCTACTTTTTAAATCAGTTTGCTCCAGAAACGATAGTCAATATTCACCCATCTCTATTACCGGACTATCCTGGACTCCATTCATATCAAAGAGCTTTTCGTGACGGAGTGAAAAAGAGCGGTATAAGCATTCATTATGTGGATGAGGGAGTGGATACGGGCAAGATCATTGCCCAGTATGCTTTTAATCTTGAAGCGAGCGACAATCTGGATACTTTCCAAGAGAAAGGATTAAAGCTAGAGCACCAACATTATCCTGAACAGGTAGCAAAAATTTTAAATTTAAAGACCACTTACCGAATTGAAGTTTATCCACTCGATAAAAGATTTGTGCAAAATCCAGATCATCTGAAAATTAAAACTTTCGGCTTAGAATTGGATGGACCTTGTGCTCTTTTAAAGAAAGTATCAAAGGAAGTAATTGCTGATTCAGTGGTAGAGGAAATTTTTCTTTATCAAGGCCCTGAATTAATCAATCATTTTCATCTTTTAGGGATTGATCAAAAAACTGGCTTCCTTGATGTCAGTTTCCTTCCCGGAGTAACCGATAACACAGCGGCTTCCACTCAAGAGGCTTTACTCAAGCATCCTCATTTTAAGCAATCCCAATTTAAGCTTTCGTCAGGCACCTTGCATGTGCTTAAAGATAGCAGTGAAAGTGAATTGAAAATTCGAGCTTATAAAGAATTGGCAAATACGTGGCTTGAAAAAGCTCAAAGCCAAAGTTTCGAGCAAATCATTTCTGGCCAAAGATTTAAGGAAGCAACTTTTCCCCATGTTGAATTGTCTTCCCACGAAGTACAACATTTTGATTTGAATGTGCCAGATGAGCTACTTCTGCAAATGAGTGCAAAGAATCTATGGGCCTTAAACTTGGCAGAACTGCACTTCATTCGGGACTACTTTCATTCACAAAAACGTTTTCCAACAGACGTTGAGATGGAAATCATCGCTCAAACCTGGAGCGAACACTGTAAGCATAAAATTTTTGCTGCCCATATTGAACATGTTGATGAAGATGGTAAACGAGAAATAAAATCCTTATTTAAGACTTTCATTAAAGGAGCAACATCCAAAATTATTGAAGATCGAAAAATTGATTGGGCCCGTTCCGTTTTTACCGACAACGCTGGAATAGTCCGTTGGGACTCAAAGCTTGATGTCTGCATTAAAGTTGAGACTCATAATTCACCTTCAGCACTCGATCCTTATGGTGGTGCTTTGACAGGAATCCTAGGCGTCAACCGTGATATTTTAGGTTGTGGTCTAGGAGCCAAGCCGATTGCCAATACTAATGTTTTTTGTCTGCCACCAATTGATGCTGATCAATCGGGCGATTGGCCTAGTGAATTGCATTCTCCACTTCGTTTGCGTCAAGGTGTTCACAAAGGTGTTCAGGACGGGGGAAATAAGTCGGGCATCCCCACAGTCAATGGAGCTTTTCACTATGATCTTTCCTATGCTGGAAAACCTTTGGTCTATTGTGGATCGATTGGGGTACTCCCGCATAGTATTGGTGGACGAGAGTCCCACGAAAAAAATCAGAAGGTCCACGATTTGGTCGTCATGGTCGGTGGAAAAATTGGGAAAGATGGGATTCATGGAGCCACTTTTAGTTCAGAAGAATTGAAGGAAGGAACTCCTTCAACCGTGGTTCAAATTGGAGATCCCTTGACTCAAAAAAGAGTTACGGACTTTTTACTAAGGGCCCGGGACCTTGGTCTTTATTCATCGATTACAGACAACGGTGCTGGAGGTTTAAGTTCGTCCGTGGGGGAAATGGCAGGCGGAACAAATGGAGCAATTATCGATGTGGCGCTTGCTCCGGTGAAATATAAAGGGCTTAGTGCTGCTGAATTAATTATCTCCGAAAGCCAAGAGCGCATGACTTGCTCTGTCCCTGTAAAAGAGTGGGAAGAGTTTAAACAATTAGCCGACACTTTTAAAGTTGAAGTCTCCAACCTAGGGATTTTTACCAATGACGGATTTTTTACGGTGCTGAATCAAGGAAAAGTTGTGGCGAAACTTCCACTTACTTTTTTACATGAAGACCTTCCACCGATGAAATTAAAAAGCACGTGGAAAAAAAATTACGAACGAGTGACTTGGAAAGAGACAATCGATCAAAAGCTTCCGTTAACATTAACAGATAAAATCTATGAACTTTTAACTCATCCAAATATTCGTTCCCATGAAAACTTTGTCAGACAGTACGATCATGAAGTGAAAGCCTCTAGTGTAACAAAACCTTTTACTATGCAAGGTGGCCCTTCAGACGCGGGTGTTTTGGCAATGAAGGCCCATGGTGGTGGAGAAAAAAATGGCATTGTGATTTCTTCAGGTTTAGCTCCGCAAGTTTCTCTTCAAGACACTAAGCTTATGGCAATGTATGCGATTGATGAGGCAGTTCGAAATGCTGTTGTCACAGGAGCCGATCCTGATCAGATGGTATTGATTGATAATTTTTGCTGGCCAGATCCTTTACCTAGCCAACAGAATCCTGATTTTTCCCAAAAACTAGGAGAGCTCGTTCGTTGCAATGAAGGCTTATATGAAATGGCCACTGTGCTGGGAATGCCTTTTGTCAGTGGCAAGGACAGTATGAAAAACGATGCTGTGGTTAACTTCAGACAAAAAACAACAAAGATATCTGTACTCCCAACTTTACTCGTTACTTGCATGGGACATATGCATGACATTAATCAGACAGTGCATTCTCGTTTTGATGTGCAAGAAGATTTATGGTTGCTTGGGGGAACAGAAGTCCTCAATCCTCATACATTAAGGTCGCTTTCAGGTCTAAAGAGATCAGAATGGCCTCATACAAAACCAGAGATTTTAAAACTACGTTATCAGGCCTTCCATAAGGCTATCCGACAAAATTTGATCTGCGGTGCTCATGATGTGAGTGAAGGTGGACTTTTACTGGCCTTAATCGAAATGGCGATTAATTCTGAGCTAGGTTTTGACTTATCTTTTCCTCAGGAAGACGAACAGCTTTTTGGTGAAGGAATGGGAATGATTGTTTTCTCCGGTCGGCTTTCAGAGAGAGAAAAAATTCAGCATCATTTTGGACAAGTAAAATTGATTGGAAGTACACGCTCTGATCTTCATATAAAGATTAATGGACAGCAGATCGATTTAGCTGCCTGTAAGTCAGCCTATCAAGGATTAAAAGCATGAAACAAGTAAAGGCAATGATCTTGGCCGGTGAAGGAATTAATTGTGAAGAAGAGACGGCATCAGCTTTTTTACGTGCTGGAGCCAAAGCCGATATCGTTTATTGGCAAGAGTGGATGAAAGAGCCAAATCTGTTGGATCAATATCAAATTCTGGTTTTCCCGGGAGGATTCTCCTATGGAGATGAACTTCATTCTGGTCAAATTTTGGCCCTCGATCTCAAATACAATTTAGGAAGAGAGCTGAAACAATTTATGCATCGAAGTGGACTGGTGCTTGGAATTTGTAACGGATTCCAAGTGCTCATGAAGCTAGGTTTGTTTGAGCTACAAGCTGAAAAAAAAGAACGGACCATGACCCTTTTTCACAACTCTTCATTTACTTTCATCGACCGTTGGGTTCATTGTAAAGTACCGCGTTCACGTTGTGTCTGGACCCAGGGATTGGAGAAGATGGCGCTACCTATTCGTCACGGCGAAGGTCGGATCATTTTGAAAGGGGACGAAGCCAGTCAAGCTCAACTCTATACGAGGCTTTTAGAGAACGAGTTAATTGCTTTAGTTTATGATGAAGATGTTAATGGTTCTTACGGCTTGATTGCAGGTCTGACTGATCTAACTGGGCAAGTTTTAGGTTTGATGCCCCACCCGGAAGCTGCTTTGGAAGCTTCTTTATATCCGTTTTCCTATAAACAAGAACAAACAATTCCATTGGCCCTTTTTAAAAATGCTGTTCAATATGCACAGGAGAATCTATGACAATGATTAAAAATGCTCTACTAAGTGTGACCGATAAAACTGATCTGATTGCTTTGGCCGAAGTCTTGAGCAAAAAAAATGTAAGGTTGATTTCTACTGGTGGAACAGCAAAAGCCCTTGTTGCCGCAGGTTTTGCTGTCACACCAGTGGAAGAGTTGACTGGAAATCCTGAAGCCTTCGGTGGACGGATGAAATCGATCAGCTTTGAAATTGCGTCTGGCCTTTTGTTTCGAAGATCAAATGTACAAGATGAAATGGAAGCTCATCAACTAGGAATTCCTAGAATTGATTTGGTGGTGTGTAATCTTTATGCCTTTGAAAAATATGTTGAAAAAAATGAATCGGAAGAAAAACTGGTGGAAGAAATCGATATCGGAGGACCTCTGATGATTAGAGCTGGGGCCAAGAATTATCATTCAGTAGCGGTATTGACTGACCCTTCACAATACAGCCAATTCATCGAGCATATTAATGCCGAAGGCAGTACTAGCTTGGAGTATAGAAGGTCCTTAGCTGTAGAAGCCTTTGACCGCATTGCACGCTATGATATTGCCATTGCAGAAGAACTGGGAGGACGTTTTCATCCAGAAAGAAAAGATAAATTTATTGCCCTGAAAAAAGTGCAAGACCTTCGTTATGGCGAAAATCCTCATCAAACAGGTACTTGGTATAAATGGGAAAATGCCAAGATAGATGGCCTAGGCGAGGCTCAAGTGCTCCAGGGGAAAGAACTTTCCTATAATAATTTATTAGATGCAGATGCAGCTTGGAAATCTATGGGAGACGTTCACGATTTATTTCAAAAGGGTTTTTCTGCTTCAGTCATTAAGCATGGAAATGCTTGTGGTCTAGCCCATGGTCAAGATGCTTTAAGTACTTTAAGCGAAGCCTGGAAGGGAGATGAAATTAGTTCTTTTGGTGGTGTTGTTGCTTTAAGCTTCGAAGTTGATGCTAAGACTGCTGAATTTTTTGAGGAACGTTTCATTGAAATTTTAATGGCACCTAAATTTAGCTCTGAAGCGAAAGAAAAGTTCTCAAAAAAGAAAAATGTCCGTTTGCTGGAGTTGCCTTTAAGAAAGAGAGAAAGTGGAGAACAAACCATTCGTTCATTCCACGGCGGGATTTTATTGCAAGATGAAGATGAGCTATTGGCTCCAGTGAGTAGTTATACCACAAAAACACAAAAGAAATTTTTGGATTCACAAAAAGATTTGATTAATTTTGGGGTCCTTGCCTGCAAGCATTTAAAAAGCAATGGTATCGCATTAGTAGGTGAAAAAAATAATATTTTAACTTTGGTTGGAGCAGGAATGGGGCAACCCAATCGTCTAGACTCACTTCATCTTTTGGCCTCACCAAGAGCCCAGAAAAAGGAAGCCGATTTTTCGGAACTTATTTTAGTCTCTGATGCGTTTTTCCCTTTTGCTGATTCGATAGAGGCAGCAAATAAATATGGTATCAAATACATTGTTCAACCTGGAGGAAGTATCCGTGACCAGGAAGTGATTAACAAAGCTGATGAATGTGGCATGAGTATGCTTTTCACTGGTGAAAGACATTTTCGTCATTAGGAGTTTAAGATGGCCATTGATTACAAATCCAGCGGTGTTGATATTGATTTAGCCGATAAGTTCGTTGACCGTATAAAGCGCATGGTAGGAAAAACCTATGATGATAGAACTATCGCAGCAGTTGGTGGATTCGCGGCTCTCTACCGAATGGACGAGAACCGTTTGTTAGCGGCATCCACCGATGGGGTTGGCACCAAACTTAAGCTAGCAATCGAGACTGGGATACATCATACCATCGGCATTGATTTAGTCGCTATGTGTGTGAACGACCTCATCTGTACAGGTGCTCGTCCTTTATTTTTTCTCGATTATTTTGCTTCCGGTAAACTCAATCTCGAAGTGAGTGAAAAAGTATTGGAAGGAATTGTCGAAGGTTGTCTGCAATCAAAGATGGCCTTAATTGGTGGCGAAACCGCAGAAATGCCTGGTATTTATCAAAATGGAGATTATGATCTGGCGGGATTTTCAGTGGGAGAAGTCTCAACTGAGAAATTAATTGATGGAAGCCGGGTTCGCGTTGGAGATTCTCTTATTGGTATTTCTTCCAGTGGCTTTCACTCCAATGGTTTTTCCTTAATAAGAAAAGTGATTGAACAAGTCCCCCAGGAAGTAGAGAGACAACGCTTAAAAAAATCCTGCCTTGTTCCTACAAAAATTTATGTAGAAACTTTTAAACATCTGGAAGAAAAATTGGGAGCCAGTTTGACTGGACTTGCTCATATCACTGGCTCAGGCCTTTTAAACGTGCCAAGAATCAATGAAAAATTTGACTACGACCTTAGTTTTTTACCAAGTGCCAATGAGCTTCCCTCTTTTATGGTAGAGATTATGGAGCGTACCGGACTCAAAAAAGAGAATCTTTGCCATACTTTTAATATGGGGATCGGATTAGTCATAGCAACTAGTCGTCCAGAAGAAGCCTTGGAACTTTTGAAATTAAAAAATGAGAAAGCTTGGGTCATAGGAACAGTTCAAGTAGGGACTGGTGAAGTCCGTCTACCACGTTAGGTTTTTCCCCAAAATTCGATAAATAAGGAAATAAAGCGTGCGCTCATCAGTGCCGCCCATTTTGGACCAAAAGCCTGGCCACAATTTAAAAGATTAAATTGTGGCCAGGCATTGGCATTGCTTTGTCGTACTTGAGGGAATTTTCTTCTTACTTTGTGTTTCGTCATGGAGGAAAAAACAATAAAAGGTTTGAACCAGGAAAACACACCCAAGTAACAAAAGGCTTTTTCTAATCTGAATTCATTAAATCAAAAATGAGTGGTTTTGAATGTTAAGCTTTTGTGGAGATTAAAGAAAATTACGCCTACAATCAATTTGGCTATGAAAGAATAACAGGTACGGTTATGGTCAACATTTTCCCTCAACTTTATCAAACCAAATGATTTTTTTGCTTAACTAAAAAAGAAAAGGGGGAGAATTTCTTCTCCCCCTTTTCTTTTTTGGGTTTACTTACAAGGTGTTTCTGATTTCTTAATCAAGATAAGTTTTGGTGTCGACAATAAAAGAGAGTCGTCAGATAAAACAAAGTTAAAGCCTCTCTTTGCAATTCCCGTCATCGTTTTCAATTTTGCTTCGTTTAAATTTAAGAGATCTTTTAGTGAAAGTTCCGTTTTAAGTCTGTGAGTTTTTGTTGTTGCCGTGGCAGCCTCAGCACTTCCAATGGTTCCTTGGTAACAAATCTCTCCAGGATTGGTAATCACACTTTTTAAAAGTTCTTTCGAGAACAAGTTATTCGCCAAACTGTAATTGGTGGTTTTTAATTCTCCAAAGTTAGAATCGATGAAGAAAGCCCCTGAACACTGTCTTGTTTCGTTTAAGCAGAGAATTTCAGTCGTTTCAAATTTTTGATTTTCGTCGGACAGCTTAAGAATGTCTACTGACAGTTTGATATCGACGACGTCCACTAGATCTGCTTCGCTTAGACGAAAACCAAACTGAACTTCAGCATTTTTTACTGCTGGCACGACATAAGAGCGTCCCTGGTGAGACACACGGTAATTTTTATTGTTTAAATAGTTAGTTAAAAGATCTAGTTTAGCCGAAGTCACGTTGTTCTTTGTTTTATAAGGAAGAAGGTATAATTTTTCCTGTTTTAAATAGGCAATCTTCATTTCTTGGTCAGCATTGTTCCGAGCTTCTTTAGTCTGGCGACAAAGGTAAGTCTCACTAACCGTTGGCTCTTTTATGGTGGCTTTAACTAAAACACTTAGCCTTCTAAGGACTCCTGATTCATCTTGGTAACTAATTTCTGTTACATCGTAGACCGGACCTAATTTAGACGATTTTAGAGTGCCATTAATGGTACAGGTTTTAGTAATGCTCATTTTATCGGCACAAGTTCCGCCAATATTTGAATACATTGTTCCTTTGAATTTTTTTAAGTCAATGATGTTGGCCGGTTTATCACCTTCGTTATTAATGACTAATTTAAACTTAGTCTCTTCACCTTTGATGATATTACCTAAGTCTACTGCTCTGATGTATTGGAATGGGCTTACGTCAGCAGGCTTAATTCCCAGGACATCAAAAACTTCTTGGTTGATGTAGGAGTTATCCACCACTAAGATCGCTGGCTTTTGCATTTTTACTGCGCTCGCTAAGATGTCATTAGAAAGTTTTTTCTGTTCACCTGGCTTAGGAGAGTAAGTGAAGCTCAAGTTGGCTTTAGAGTCCCCTTCTTTTTTAGGAGAATATATAATGACCACTTCACAAGACTCATCAATTTTTAGATTCTCTTTACAACTAATATTTTTAAGAATGAAAGGCTCATTAACTTTTGGCAGAGTGAGTTTGTCTGCATCTAGGTTTCCTACGTTTTTAAGCTCGAGGTAAACTTCTTTGCTATCTCCCACGGGGATGTTTTTAAGAAACACTATACCCGAAGGTTCATGCTTATTAATTAGAATGACTTTCGCTAATTTTTCCTCTGGTTTTGGGGCAATCACAATCTCAGCTTCTTCTTCTGCCACAACGACGGCCTTCAAGCCCAGATTTTCCTTTTTGGATCCTGAGTAAGCAATTTCAATTAAGCCTTTTTCATTTGCATCATTGAAGGTTTCTATTTCGCCTTTTAGAAGACAAGCCTCTTTGACCTCAAGGTCTTCACGACAGTTTAAGTTGGTAATGGTAAATGGTCCTATCTGAGATGGAAGTTTAATGTCTTGGGCCTTTGCCTCTCCAATGTTAATAAGCTCCCAGATGCGGCTTAACCGTTCACCTTTTTTAGCTCTACCCATATCTAAGATATCTTCCTTGCCTGACTCTTTATCGCGCAGAATAAGTTCTGGTTCTTGGTCAGCTTCTAGTCTTTGACTTTCTAATAAGGGAAGGGCACCTGACTTTTCGGAGGTAATCTCTGTAATGTAGGGGTTTCTTCCACAAGCTGAAAGGATAAACACTACAGTCAACATGGCTAATTTCGATTGCATAAACGGCTCCAAAAATAATTCTTCAGAATTATGCTTCCAAGTTTCATGCCAAATAAGTAACCTAGTATTGAACTTAAAAGTAAAATTACCTTCGGAAAGTAGACAGTTGTCTAAGGATTTGACACATGATGCCTTTTCTCTCGTTACTACTTCTTCTTACTAGCTCTAATGTTTGGGCGCTTAATTTAGAGTATTTTCGTTTCACCAACGACCCAAATTACTCCATTACGGAAGGTGCTCTCTTAAATAACTCTTTAGTGGCAAAAAACTATCCTTATATTTTGACCGGTGCCTTTGATTACGTAAAAACTCCGCTTTCGATTCGTTCTAATAATATTCGAACATCGGATGTCGTGAGTTATCTCTCTGCTTTGCATTTAGGTGGCGGTTACCGTTTTACTGATAATTTTTTTGTAGCAGCGAGAACTTATTTTGCCCATACTAACAAAGCCGACTCTGTGGGGGACTCTATTGTTGAAGCGAAATATCGTTTTTATCAAAATAGTGATACCGCTCTGGCGCTTCATCCACGTTTAAGTTTGCCTACTGGGAATCAGACTTTTACTACTGATGATAAAATGGGGGGATACTTAGGCTTAAACTTAGAGAAAAAGTTTTCTATATTACAAATGGCAGCTAATTTAGGGTACTCCGAGCAGCCTGGAGCGACTTATAGTTTAGGTTCTAACTACACTAGCATTGATTATAAAAAAGCTATCTTTACCGCCTTAGGGTTTGTCGCTCCCATCACGGAGACTTGGGCTTTAAACATTGAAGGTTATCGCTTTATTCAGTTCAAAGGTAATCAGCATCCTAATGAGGTTTATGCTGGTTTACGCCATCAAACAACTAGGTCACTAGCAGCTTTCGGTGGTCTGGCCGTGGGGGGACCTATTGATCAGAGCTCTAACGACTACCGCCTTTCTTTAGGAATTAAATTTACTCCTGCAACAGAGCAAGAAGTTGTTCATACACCTCCACCAGTTGTGCATAAAAAAGCCCCTGTCAATAAACGTGAAAAAATTCTCACTTCTGAGTCCCAGCTTTATGGTGACTTAATTTTTTCAGAGAACATTTATTTCGCGAATAACAAATATGATTTAACTGAACTGTCAAAGCAGATCCTAAAGAAAGTTCACAAACGCTACAAAGGCACGAAACTAAAGCCTACCATTGTTCTGGAAGGCTTTGCTTCTATTCGCGGCAATGATCATGCTCATAACTTAACCTTAAGTGAAAATCGTGGACAAGAAACGAAAGAAAATCTAACGAAACTCGGTGTAAGCCCTGAAGCAGTTAAAATTGTAGCCTATGGTGACAATCGTGCCGAACCAGATGTAGATGAGGCTTTAAACCGTAAAGTAATGATTCGTTTCTACGAAAAATAGATTTCAGCCGAGTTTTTTCGATGTGGTCTCCCTACAAAATTGGTCTTCCTGGAAAAATGCGTTCCATCCAAACAATTGAAGGATTAGGCGATCGCTTAAGGTTAGTAGCCTTTGCTGAACGACAAGCTTTTCACGCCTTTAATGAAGCATCAGAGAGATTTAAGGATGCTCCTCAAGGATTAATTGAGGCTTGGAAATGGGTGGCGCTTGAAGAAGCTAAACATGAATCTTGGTTATTGGGTCGAATGCAAGATTTAGGGCAAGATGTTGGGGCGGGAGCTGTGAGTTTGGGGCTTTACCACTCTTTACAAAAATGCCAAACGGCTAAAGACTTTGCTCTTTATGTATCTGACGCTGAAGAAAGAGGCAGAATTGGAGCGCTTAAATTTGCAGAGGTTTTAGAAAAGAATGATCCTGCTACAGCCACTATTTTTCAACAAATTGCTCTAGAAGAAAAGGCACACATCGCTTTAGTAGACAAATTTTTTTAGAAATTAAGATCACAGTTTGTCATAGGACTAGTTTTCCATTCTGTTATATCGTTGGGATTTAATAAATGGGTAGGTTGTTCTCCGCTATTTGTTGGACTAATGATCATCACTTGTTTATCACCTAATACAATTCCTTTAAATTCATTTCTGTTTTCTACATTTTGAAAAAGAATAGAGCCGTCTTCGTCCACTCCAACTCCAATAAATCCTGCCGGTGCTTCACGCAGAGCTTTTTTTAATCGATCAACTCTATTTCGATACAAGAAGTGTTGATCCACTACACTTTTGGGCAAGAATCCAAGTCCATCAGCTATGCCTAGGTCAGGTCCTAAAATCATTTTTTCGGACATGATGGCAGTTCCTGCGCTGGTTCCAGCAAAGGGCATCCCTATTTGCCAGTAAGAAGATTTTATCGCCGCCATGATGTCTGCATCTTGTAACACTTTCATAATCTTTTTCTGATCACCGCCAGAAAAAAAGATTCCACTGGAGTTAGAAATTTGTTTGAGCAAAAGTCTTTTTTCAACTTCTGTAATGGGTCCACGAAGAGAAGCTTCGCTTTCTAAGCCGGCCACTGCCAAATCATTTTTAAGGTCTTCATAAACTTCATTGGGAACACCACTGGCCCAAGTAATGACTAGAATTTTTTTGGAGCGTGTAGGGTTTTCAATATTAAATTGACTGGTAAGTTCTGCCCATTTTGTGAGTGCTGCTTGAGGTCTGTTGCCTCCGCCTACTAATAAAAGTTTTTGAGACGGACTCTGGGCGAATGCGCTCAGGCTAAATGTAAAGAATAGTATGAAGGCATAAATGAGTTTCATAATGGGATAAAACCTTAGCTAAATACATTCTTCATTTCGGTAATTCGAGTAGAGATCTTGAGAAACTCTAAGGTAAAATAACAGGATAGTTGACTGGATTGTTTTGAGGAGAGTTTTTGGTGGGCGTAGGTAAAAATTCAATAGGGCTTAATGCAGATTTCGCCTTAATATGGCTCGTTTTCGATCGCAGGATAGAAAAATTTTAAAGCTTTGGATTATTTTTGCTAGACTTCATTTCAAGATAGAGACTTTCTACTTTGCTTCTCGCCCAAGGTGTCTTTCTCAAAAAAGTTAAACTTGATTTAATACTTGGATTAGCTAAAAAACAATTAATGGCTATGAGGCCACCTAGTTTTTGCCAACCATAATGGGCCACTAATTCTTTTAGGATGGCTTCCAGAGTCAAGCCATGAAGAGGATTTTTTGGATTAGCAGTCATGACAGTAAAATAGCTAATTTTCTTAAGCAGGGCAATTGTTGATTCAGCAGTTTGTTCAGAATCAACTCGATACATACCAAATTTAAGTAAAGGACTTTGTTCGACAACAGCCAATAAAAAGTAAGATAAGAAAAATAAAAAAGAGAAAATAATTTTGTTTCATTCACTAAATTAGACCTAAGTTTAGTGCTTTTGAAAATCAAAAAAGTTAGCCTTCAGCAGCTTAAAAATCACTTTAACTATTTGATAGTATTAGGTTAAGCTAGAAACTAACATAGTTTGTAACTATTACCATTGAGAACCCGTATTGGGTTAGGAAGAGGGCATGGCAAAGAGTGAGAATCGCTCACAAAAGGAACTAAGGCTCAAGTCGCTTTTTTTGCTGGCATTAAAAGAGGACCAACTTGCTTACACCCAATTTTTAGAAGAAATTACAATTCTTCTAAGAGCTTTTTTAGGCAAAATGATGAAGTATGGTCAAATGGGAATAGATGCTGAGGATATAGTGCAAGAGGTCCTTATTTCTGTTCATCAAAAAAGAGATTTATTTGATCAAGAGAAGGATTTACTTCCATGGTTATTTGCCATTGCTCGCTACCGTATGATTGATTTAATGAGATCACAGGCCAGAAAGCCTAGGCATACAGAATATAAAGATATCGTTGAAGATCCTAAGAACTTAGAAAAAGAGTTATCAGATTTTTTGGGAGAGAGTGACGGAAAAGAAATGTTAGAAGGCTTGAGTGACTTACAAAAAGATTTAATATGGCTTTCTAAAGTTGATGAAGTCCCATTGCAAGAAATAGCCCAAAGAAAAAATATTTCACACTCATTAGTAAAGGTAACTATTCACCGAACTCTTAAATTATTACGAAATAATAATGAAAAGAAAAATAAGTAGGAATGATGAATAAAACAAATACACTTATTGGGAAATTAGCACTAGATGTAAAAAATCCTTCTCTAAGTAAGGGCTGGAAAATTACATTTTGGAAAAACTGGGGCATTGGTTTTTTTCTTACTGCTTCTTTAACATTAGTAGCCGCTCTCTTATTACCTAATGACTTACGTTTTCCAGAAAATCCACTCAATGTGGAATTTATCATGCAGGCTCTTTTTTGGTTTACGCTCTCTGTCGCAGGTGCCTTTCTTACATATTTAAGTTCACTACCCATGGAAAAAACAAAAGGATTGAGTCTTTTTTGTAAAGTTGTGGTTTCTGTCTTGGTTTTATTTGTATTGTTCCAGACTTCAATTGAAAATCTTTCGACTGATTTCGTCCAAGAATTGAACGTACAGCAAGGACCCTGTGGTATTTTTATCCTTATCATGAGTAGTATTTGGACATTTTCTTTGTTTGCTACCATTAAAAAAGCTGCTCCAATAAATCTTGCCCTAACTGGAGCCTCTCTTGCTCTTTCTACTGGAGCTGCCACTTCAATGCTGATACATTTCTTCTGTCGTCATGAAACATCTTCACACATGGTTTTATGGCATTTTCTCCCTCTCACTTTGGTTATTTTTGCTTCATGGAAAAATTCATCTAAATTTCTTCGTTGGTAAAAAATGATTTAAAGAAAATTTCTTAAACTGTAACTCAGTTAGTTCTTCTTACGTACATGTGATGGGAGGCAATGAAAATGAAAATTGCGATTATTGGATCCGGTATATCTGGTTTAACCTGCGCTTATCACCTTTCGAAAAAAAATGAGGTTCATATTTTCGAACAGGGAGATTATATTGGAGGCCATACTTGTACCGTGAATGTTGAAACCCAAAGTGGCAAGTACAACATTGATACTGGTTTCATTGTATTTAATGATTGGACTTACCCAGAATTCATTAAACTTATGAACGAAATTGGAGTTCCCTCTCAAGAAACCGCTATGAGTTTTAGCGTTAAGTCTGATATCTCCGGGCTTGAATATAACGGGACAAGTATCAATTCCCTTTTTGCCCAACGTTTAAATTTTCTTCGTCCAAGCTTTCACCTCATGATTAAAGACATTCTGCGTTTTAATAAAGAATCCTTGTCACTCTTATCTTCAGATGAGGAAGCCCATCTATCGCTGGGTGAATATCTAGAGAAACACCATTATTCTCGACACTTCATCGACAACTATATAGTGCCAATGGGGGGAGCAATTTGGTCCTCCTCTGCGGAACAAATGCAAAGCTTTCCTGCTCAGTTTTTTGTTCAATTTTTTAAAAACCACGGCATGCTCTCTGTCGATAATAGACCAGTGTGGAGAGTTATCAAAAATGGTTCATCAAGTTATATAAAGCCACTTATTAAAAATTTTGAAAATAATATTCGACTTAACTCACCGGTTCTTTCAGTAAAAAGAAATCAGGATAGTGTAAAAATAATTTCCAAGAGAGATGGAGTTTCTCTTGAGGAAGAATTTGATCAAGTGATCTTTGCTTCACACTCTGACCAAACCATAAAAATGTTGACTGATGCGAGCGCTTTAGAGAAAGAAATTTTTGATGGATTTCAATATCAACCTAATTCAGTGGTATTACATACAGACGAAAGTTTGTTACCTAAAAAGAAGCTGGCTTGGGCAGCATGGAATTATTTCATTCCAAAATTAAAAACTCAGCACGTGGCCGTGACTTACAATATGAACATCCTTCAAGGGCTGAAATCTCCTGAAACCTTTTGTGTTTCGCTTAATTTAGATGATCAAATAGATCAAAAAAAGATTCTTCGCAAATTTACCTACGATCATCCCGTGTACAGTTTAAAAACCATTCGCTCTCAAGCCAACTGGAACAAAATTAGTGGAAATAATCGAACACACTTTTGTGGAGCTTATTGGGGATTTGGTTTTCATGAAGACGGTGTAAAGAGCGCACTCAAGGTCATAACACACTTTTAGGATCATTTATGATACAAAGTTCCCTTATGATAGGGGATTTACAACATTCACGTTTTCTACCCAAAAGTCATACTTTTCGATATGGACTGGTACTTTTTTATCTAGATCTAGATGAGGTCAACAGCTTCTTTAAGATACCTAAGCTTTTTGGTTTTCATCGAGAAGATTATTTAAAAGGAGCCTCTCTAAAGAGCGAGTCTCTCAAAGACACAGTCAGAAGATTAATTAAGGAGAAGACTGGAAAAGAATGTGATGGACCAATTAGAATTGTCACTCAACTACGATACTTTGGGTTTTGTTTTAATCCAGTCAGCTTTTACTACTGTTTTGATACAGATCAAAAATATGTACAGTTTCTGGTGGCAGAAATAACCAATACGCCTTGGAACGAAAGAAAGGTTTATGTCTTAGAGTGCCAAAATGAGTCTAAGGCAGAGCAATTTGAAATGCCAAAAAACTTTCATGTTTCTCCCTTTATGCCGATGGAACTACTTTGGAAATGGCGTTTTCAAAAACCATCCGCTCTCTTAAATCAATGTACAGTCTCAGTTCATATGGAAGATTGGACCATTGGCGAGAAAAAGGAAAAATATTTTAGCGCAACATTAAACTTGCAGCCGAAGACGCTTAATCGCTCTAATTTATTCAAAGTTCTTATGCTCTTTCCCCTTTTAACCCTAAAACCTTTTCTTTCCATTTATTACCAGGCATTTATTTTAAAACTAAAGAATATTCCATTTCACTCTCATCCAGATCAGGAGAAGCGTCTATGAAAACGTATAAACTTACTAGAGAATTTCCTACAATTTCCGTTTCGCATATAGGTGGTTATCATCTCGATGCTTTTTGTCGAAAAGTCTTTTTTGAAAAATTGGCACTTCTCAAAGTAGGGAAAATCGATATAACAGAAGTTTTTAATGAATCCTACAATCATGAGACAAAGACTTTTTCCTTTGGGCAAAAGAATGCTGCTCCAGAATTAACGACTCATCTTACTATACTAAAGCCAAGTGCTTACTCCAGAATCGCGTTGGGTGGCTCGATTGGCTCGGGGGAGAGTTTTAGAGATAAAGATTGGGATGTCTCTAGTAACGAAGAGCTAACAAACTTGGTTCGTATCTTTGTGCAGAATAGAGAAACTTTAATGGCTTTGGAAAAAGGTATTGGGTCTTTGGTGGCTCCTGTACAAAAAGTCCTCCATAAATTTAGAAATAATACAATCGCAGGAGCAAAGAAAAACATTCATGCTCATTACGATATTGGAAATGATTTTTTTGGTCTTTTTTTAGATTCTAGTTGGATGTACTCGAGTGCCATTTTTAAAGATAAAAACTCTACCCTACTAGAAGGCTCTATTGAAAAAAACGATAGGATTTGTCGTAAGTTAAAGCTTTCAGCTAAAGACCATTTATTAGAGATTGGCACTGGTTGGGGAGGATTCGCCGTTCATGCCGCTAGAAATTATGGTTGTAAAGTTACCACGACTACTATTTCTGAAGAACAATATGCTTTTGCCTGTAAACGCGTTCAAGAGGAAAACTTAGGACATTTAATCGAAGTTCTATTTAAAGATTATCGTTTACTTGATGGGAAATATGATTGTCTTGTCTCGATTGAAATGATTGAAGCTGTTGGATTAAATCATTTAGAAACTTATTTTGAAAAGTGTAGTTCATTATTAAAAGAAAATGGAGTGATGCTCCTTCAGGCCATCTCTATACAAGATCAGTATTATGAATACGCCCGAAAAAATGTTGATTTTATTCAAACCCATATTTTTCCAGGAGCAGGGATTCCTTCAGTCGGTAGTATCGCTTCGGCTGTGGCAAAAAAAACCGATATGAGAGTTTCTCATTTAGAGGACTTTGGAACTCATTATGCCCGAACACTTAGATTTTGGAGTGATAACTTAAAAAATAACTATGCTGAAATGATTAAACTTGGATATCCAGAAGAGTTATATCGTTTATGGCAGTTTTATTTTAGTTATTGCGAAGGTGGTTTTCTTGAAAGAAGTATTGGTTGTATGCAGGTTCAGTTATTAAAGGGCAGAGCAGAAGCAAATTCATTATTTGATATCGAATAGGAGGATAATATGGGAAGTTTAATTATTGAAGCAATGGAAAGAAAAATATTGCCTGATACGGCTATCCGTTTTGGGATAAGAAGACTCTGTCAGGATCGATTGGTTAGTTTGAAAAAACCTAGTCTTGATTTGTGGCAAGAATCTGCTACAGAATATATAAAAAATTTAAAAGCTTCCCCCTTGGCCATTCATACCGATGAAGCTAATCAACAACATTATGAACTTCCCCCTGGCTTTTTCCAATTAGTTTTGGGGAAAAATCGTAAATATAGTTCAGCCTTTTGGTCTGATAGCTGTCAATCACTAGATCATGCAGAAGATGATGCTTTGGCCATTACGATGAAAAGAGCAGAGCTGAAAGATGGAATGAATATTTTAGAATTGGGCTGCGGATGGGGTTCACTAACACTCAGTATGGCCAAAAAGTTTCCCAATTCTACGATTACTGCTGTTTCCAATTCAAGACCACAAAGAGAGTTCATCGAAACTGAAGCTAAAAAACTTGGTCTTAATAATGTAAAAGTGATTACTCAAAATATAGCTTTGGTGAAAGATTTTCAAGAAGGGCCTTTTGACCGTGTTGTGAGTGTCGAAATGTTTGAGCATCTTCGAAATTACGATTTACTTCTTAGTCGAATTTCCTCTTGGTTAAAGCCTTCGGGAAAGCTTTTTGTTCATATTTTTACTCATAAAGATTATTCATACTTCTTTGAAACAGAAGGAGATGACAATTGGATGGGGAAATACTTTTTTACCGGCGGTCAAATGCCCTCTCATCATCTTCTTTCTCATTTTCAAAAAGATTTAACACTGGAAGAACAATGGATGTGGAATGGCACTCATTATGGCAAGACATCAGAGGCTTGGCTTAAAAATATGGATGACCGCAAAGATGAAATTATGAAAATTTTTGTTTCAACTTATGGTTTAGATGATGCGAAAGTTTGGTTTCAACGCTGGCGTATTTTCTTTATGTCTTGTGCGGAACTTTTTAATTACAAAGATGGTTCAGAATGGGGCGTTTCCCATTATTTATTTCAGAAAGGTAAATAGAATGAATACTTCCTTTTTTTTAATCTTTTTTCTAACTTGGAATCTCCATGCAAAAGTGATTGAAGGAATGGAAATCCCAGACAGTTTAGACTGTGCACAAGTAGATTTGCCTCTAAAAGCTTCAGGAGTAAGGACTGTCACTTTTTTTAAAGTAAAGATCTTTACTCTAGCTCTTTATGCTAAAAGTTCTGACTTTAAATCTTACCCTCAATGTTTTGAACTGACTTATTTTCGAGATTTCTCCAACCAGCAAGTCGATGATGCTTGGGATTTTCAATATAAAGAGAGCAATACCTTTCAATATCCCGAAATCAACACCGATCTTAAGACCTTACAGAACTTGCTCACTGAAATTAAAGATCAGCGAAAAGAACGATTCGTCATTTTACCTGGGAAAACCCAAGTTTTTGAAAATGGTGTATTAAAAGGAGAAATTCTTGGGGACAATTTTCAAAAAACATTTATCTCCCTTTGGACCAGTGAAAAGGGACCTGTCGATTCTTTTAAACAGGAATTGAAGTGAGATCATGTTTTCCTCTACCATGCTAAAGAAGACCAACTAGTTGAGTACGCTCAATTCACTTTCTTCAAAAAATACTTTACTAAATTTAACTTGATTTGATGTGGCATCATTCATCACGGCGGCTTGTTCCCTAAGATATTCTTGCATAGAATAAGTAAAAATATTTTTTTAGGAGTATCTATGTCAGCAATGAATACTTACGTTACTTTAGGCAACACGGGATTAAATGTTTCACCACTTTCTCTAGGAACAATGACTTTTGGCACAGAGTGGGGATGGGGAACAGGAAAGGAAACGGCACAAACACTTTTTCATCGTTATGTTGAAGCTGGTGGAAACTTCATCGACACAGCAGATGGCTACACTGGTGGAACGAGTGAAGAAATGGTGGGAGATTTTGTAAAAGAAAAAAAACTTCGTGATCAGCTAGTCATTGCAACAAAATATACATTTAACAACATTGCCGGAAATCCTAATGCCGGTGGAAATGGTCGCAAGAATTTATTTCGTTCGGTTGAGGGCTCTCTCAAAAGATTAAAGACCGATTATATTGATCTATACTGGGTTCACGCCTGGGATACAAGAACTCCAGTGGAAGAAGTTATGCATTCTTTGAATAGCTTAGTTGAGCAAGGAAAAATTCGTTATATCGGACTTTCGGACTGCCCAGCCTGGTATGTTTCTCGCGCGCAAACATTATCAACTCTTAGTGGTTGGGATAAAGTGGCTGCGATTCAAATGGAATACAATTTAGTAGAGCGTTCTATCGAGCGTGAGTATGTTCCAATGTGTAAAGAGTTAGGCATAGGAATGAATATTTGGTCCCCTTTAGCAAGTGGACTACTATCTGGTAAGCATACAAAAAATAGTTTACAAGGAAGATTAAAATCTCTGGAAGGTTCTCCTAATCCGGCCATGGCAAGAATCACTGCTAATGCAAAAAACTGGGAAGTAGTTGAGGTCTTAAATATAGTAGCAAAAGAGATAGACAGGCCAGCAGCACAAGTTGCTCTCAATTGGGTTGCCACACAACCTGGTGTAACTTCCACCATTATTGGGGCGACTAAATTAGATCAATTAAATTCCAATTTGGGGGCCCTCGATTTTACCATTCCAAAGGAGCTCAGAAATAAACTGGATCAAGCTTCAGCTTTAGAAATGAATACTCCCTATATGTTTTTTGACCATACTATGAATCAAATGCTTACTGGTGGAACAAAAGTAACAACTTCTTTTTAAATATCTTTGGCCTATAATGGGAGGATGGAAAAAGTCCTCCCATTCGCTTCAAAAGATATAATCGCTGATTTCATCCTTCGCTCGGTGGAAGGGCTAGGCCGTTTAGATATTCTGGAGCTTCAACAAGATCTTAGAGAAAGATTTCAATACGCTTCAAAAGATTTCAATTATGTCATTGATGAATTAATTGAGGGGGAGTTTATTCATATTAGTATTGGCAAGGTCGACCTAACTCCCAAGGGACACTTTTTGTTAAAAGAGAGTCCATCGAGTATTACACTAGAACAGATTTGCATCCTAAAAGACAAAGGCCCAGAGCAAATAGTTTATCCTCCAATGAAAGATAATCGTAAGTTAGTCGAAATTTTCAAAACCTATTTGGATAATATTTTTTTTAAAATTGCCTTTGCCCTTTTTATTTTCGGATATCTTTATTATCATATTTTCGTCGAGTTTCGCAAATGACCAAAATGATCGAACTTTTTTGTCCAGAATGTAAAAAGGGACTTTTTCTCGTCGAGACTGATAATGGGCCGCTTTGGAAGTGTGGGCCATGCCAGGGTAGAGCTCTGAACATCCGACTTCTAGAAGAAATCTCAAACACTGATTTAATAAAAGATATCCTCCAAAGAGCTACACTTGAAAGAAAAAAAAGTAAGAAAGAATGCCCAGCATGTTCGAGAGAAATGTTCAAGGTAACCGCTTCCAAAGAAATGAATCATGTTGAATTGGAGCTCTGTCATCTATGTTATATAATCTGGTTTGATCGCCATGATATTGAATCCCTACCTCCTGTGAGTATTGTTGATCCTCGTAAAAAAGAAGAAATCCTTGTTTATGATTATCAAGTCCCAGAACGTTTTAAAAGAGCAGCTGACCCTCTCAACAGAGTTCGCCACATGTTTTTTGACCCTACAGAAGCTCTTGAACTTCTGCTCGATTTACTCAATCAAAAGGAAAAACCTAAAAAGAAGAAATGAGTACTCATCAACTAGAAAAAGTTGCCGCCTTTTCATCCACTTTTATCTGACTTTTTAGTTTTCGCAGTCCGAGCTAGAATAGACTGGTGATTCTTCAAGTGTTCAAGGTTGAATAAGAGGGTTTCCATGTGTGGATTTATGGCGGTACTGGGCAACAAGGGAGATGAAGCTTTTTCAGAAAGTTTTCAAAAAATAAAGCACCGTGGTCCTGATGACCATGTCATACATCCTTTTTCTGGGGGCGTAATTGGCTTTCATCGTTTATCTATTATGGATTTAAGTCATCATGGAAGACAGCCTTTTACATCCTATCTCGGAAATATTCTTGTCTGTAATGGTGAAATCTATAATTATTTCGATCTAAAACCTGAATGTGAAACTCATAACTTCATTTCTCATTCTGACTGTGAAGTACTTCTTCCGCTCTATGAAAAGTGGGGAATAAAAAAAATGGTAGAGAATCTAGACGCAGAATTTGCCCTCGTCATTTGGGATGAAAAAAAACAAAAACTTTTCGCAGCCAGAGATGCAATGGGAATAAGACCTCTATTCTGGGGGAAAACAAAAGATAATAAACGAGCTTTTGCCAGTGAACTAAAAGCCCTTCAGGCGATATGCTCGGAAGTCGAAGCATTTCCTCCAGGGCATTATTTTGATGGTGAAGATCTTCAGTCTTATTTGGATTTATCAAAAGTTGATCTTTATCCAACTCAATCGGCGGAAGAGATTTCCAGAGGAATTAATACTCGTTTAAGCTTTGCTGTGAAGAAGCGTCTACAATCCGACGCTGAAGTGGGCTTTCTTCTTAGTGGAGGACTCGATTCAAGTTTAGTCTGTGCTCTTGCTCAAAAGATTTACAAAAAACCTATTCGTACTTTCGCGATAGGAATGGAGACCGATGCCATTGATTGTAAATATGCTACCGATGTAGCCAACTTTATCGGAGCCAATCACACCAATGTCATGATGAATAAAGTTGATGTACTTAAAGCTTTAAGGCCTGTCATTTGGCATCTAGAGACTTGGGATATTACATCGATCAGAGCTTCAATCGGAATGTATCTAGTTTGCCAATACATTAAAGAAAAAACCAATATAAAGGTTCTTCTCACTGGTGAAGTTAGTGATGAACTTTTTGGTTATAAATACACTGATTTCGCACCTTCCGCAGAAGAGTTCCAAAAGGAAGCAGCAAAAAGAATTAAAGAACTCTATCTCTATGATGTTCTTCGCGCTGATCGATGTATTTCTGCTCATTCCATTGAAGCCCGAGTTCCTTTTAGTGATAAAGACTTTGTTTCGTTTGTCATGGCCATAGATCCCACTAAAAAAATGAATACGACAGGGGTAGGGAAGTTTCTTTTAAGAGAAGCTTTTAAAGATGATAATCTTCTTCCACATCATATTTTATGGCGTGAAAAAGCTGCTTTTTCCGATGCTGTTGGACATAGTATGGTGGATGAATTGAAAGCCCACGCGCAATCGATCTATTCAGATGAAGATGTTAAAAAGGCAGCCCAAAAATATCCTCACCATCCACCTTTTACCAAAGAATCCTTGATGTATCGTGAAATATTTGAGGAATTTTATCCGGGAAGAGCCAAAGTGATAAAAGATTATTGGATGCCTAATTCCACCTGGAAAAATTGTGACGTTAAGGACCCAAGTGCCCGCGTTTTACCTAACTATGGTGATAGTGGCGTATAGTGCTAAGGAGCTTTTTGCCCATTTTGGTCAGGAAATAATAATGAGCTTACAATAAAAGAGATAAAACTTTTTGACTGGAGAGTCTATGAAGATGGCTACTTTACTAATATTTTTCTTATTTTCTTTTTCTGCTTTTGCTACTAAACCAAAAGCTTGCCAAGACAAATTCGATAAAGCTTTTCTCCTATGTCAAAATAGTTATGTGGCGGATAATCTTTGTCCCCATGAATACGATGTATCACTTCATCAGTGTGTAACGAACTATCACGACACTTTACCAAACGTTATACAAAAATATGGATATGCAAGAGTGCAGTCGTACTGTCCAAAGATGGATATAAAGGCTTGTGAAAAGACTTCTTCAAATGCTTATTGTACAAAATTGATTTCTACTTGTTTAAATGTTGGTTTTGTTACTAAAAAACTATCATTTAAAGAGAACTGTCCCAAAATGTATAAGAAATTTGCTGATACTTGTATGGCTGGAAAATTTACTTCAGCCGAAGTCACTCAATCAAATTTTCAAGAAAGATGTCCGATCATCTATGCGGGCGCTGTGGAAGCGAAGCAGAAATGTGAAGCCTTGCCAACTTATAAAGAAGGCGAGTTGGTTGATGCCAAGGAATGCGGTGATTGTAAAGCGAGCAAAGTGTTAGTGAAAAACGGAAACGGTTCGTGGGTATGGAAGATGTGGAATGGTTTTGACCTAAGTATTGATGGTTCATTTAAAGGGCATATTGTTAAACTCTCTGAATGTAAAACAAATCCCAAAATCAAAAAAGCCTGTAATGTTCAAGATGCAGTAGTCATTAAAGAAGAAGAAATTAAAGATCCGGATGCTGATGTTATCGATGAACAACCGGTCGTTACTGTTCCTGAAACACAAACTTGTTACTGGTTAGAAAGTACCGTTTCTCGCGTAAAAGCTACATGTCCTGAATGTAAAAATGCACGCACTGTTTGTACAGGACGTGTTTATTGTCCAGCTTCAAAAGACCAAGCCGAGAAGACATCAAATGTTCTTTGTGGAGCCCCTGCCAACTGTTCGGACCGAGGAACAAATGATGAACCTCTAACGAGCTATAGTTGTCCTTCAAAACCAGAAGATTGCATGGCCGATATGAAAACCGGTACATTTGAAATTGGTATTGAAGAAAGTGGTAAAGAGTATAAATCAACTGTGATTAAGAACTAAGGAAGAGAAACTTTTATGAAATATCTATATTCAATTATACTAACTCTTTCCTTTGGTGCTATGGCAGCGGAACAAGAAGTTGGGATTAAGGTTCCTTCGGTAAAACTTGATGATGGCAGCTCTTTTGTGATTGAACAGTATTTAAAAAAGATCAAAGCCTATGATGCCAAAGAAAACTTTAAGTTGGATTTCTTTTGTCTAAAAAATAAGAACAAATCAAACTTGAAGTCTGCACTAGAATGTAAATTGATTAATATCGATTAAACGATAACCGATTTTAAAAAAAATGAAGGCCAGCTTAAGCTGGCCTTTTTTATGCAAAAATATATTGGAAAAGAAGAATGAAAGAAATACAAAACATAAGAACTGTTAATAGATGAAAATAAAGTTTATTGGCCATTTGATGAAAAAAATATCGTTCACAAAACTCGCTAGTAAAAAAACCAAGCAAAATTAAGAATATAGCGGAAAGTGGAAAGGTTTGTTTTTTAATTAGAAAAAGAACAAACATTTGAACCGTGGTAAAAATAACAAAACAAAATGCAATAATGGCACGACTTTTGCTTTTAGAAAAATCTTTACTTCCTACAAATGGGAAAAGAATTGTGGCTCCCATATTAGAGAATCCTTGAACTATTCCTAAAATGAGATAAGTTGCTTTTCCAATTGAGTTAATAAAATGTGCAAATCGCTCGTGGTTGTTAGTCTTTAGTCTTAATAAAGCAGCAAAAAGTAAAAAAAGACTAACGATCAATTTTATAGCGGCTGGTGACTTTAAGCTGAAGCTCAGAAAAGAAAATATTAATACCAAGGGAAGTGTAAAAATAAGAAAAGATTGAACCATAGGCTCATTTTTTAAAATGTGTCGATTTTGAACTACTATTTTTAGACTTATACAAAATGATAAGGGGTAAAGGAAGGCTGAAGCTTCTAGAAAGGTTAGTCCAGAGAGCATCATTAATGGAGTACCAAATACGAGAATTCCTGCTCCAAATAAACTTGAAACAAAAGTGATGAAGACGGTTATAAGAGAAAGAATTATCATCCGTCGATTATATGGCGACTTTGATCATTTCTTCCAGACTGGTTTCACCTGATAAAACTTTTTCTGCGGCGTTAATTCGGAAAGGCTTAAACATACCTTTTGTTTTTTCTTCTAACTCTGCTAAATGAAGGCCTGGTTTAATTAATTTTTTCAATTCATTACCCATTGGCACTAATTCATAAACACAAATTCGACCACTATAGCCTGTATGCTTACATTCTGAGCAACCACTCGCTTTAAAAACATGACTTGGAGTAGGTACAACATGATCACGTAATAAGTTTTCCCATAGTTCTACTGGAGTTTCGATTTTTTCTTTGCAATGTGTACAAAGCTTCCTAACTAGTCGTTGTGCTAATACACCTATTAAACTGGCATTTAATAAGTAGGGTGGGATACCTAAATCCATCAATCTGATTATAGTCGCCAACGCAGTATTGGTATGGACCGTTGAAAAAACAGTATGCCCTGTAAGGGAAGCTTGAATAGATGCTTCGGCTGTTTCTAAATCTCTTATCTCGCCCACCATAATAATATCTGGATCTTGTCTTAGAAAAGCTTTTATCGAATTGGCAAAAGTGACACTGATATCTTTGTTCACTTGAACTTGGTTAAAGTCTTCTACCGCCATTTCAATAGGATCCTCTATGGTACAAACATTGACTTCTGAGTTTGCGACTTCTGAAAGTGAAGAATATAAGGTTGTTGTTTTTCCTGATCCCGTGGGGCCAGTCACTAAAAGAAGTCCATGGCTAGAATTGATCATTTCTCGCCACTTTTTAAGATCACTACCATCAAAACCAATTTGGTCTAAACTTTTTCCTGAAAGTTTATGGTCGAAAAGTCGGATAACCATTTTCTCCCCGTGAAGAGTTGGCACCGTCGCAATTCTCATTTCTAATCGGACATCATTCTCTAATAATTTTTTGACTCCACCATCTTGTGGTCGTCTCTTTTCATCGATTTTTAAATCGGCGAGAATTTTAATTCTACTAATTAGTGAAAGCATGATTTCTGGGTCAAGTTTATAGACGGTACGAAGTTTCCCATCAATGCGAAGACGAATATGAGACATGCCACGCTTAGGTTCTAAGTGAATATCGCTGGCTCTTTCATTTAAAGCGTACTGAAGTAGCCAATCGACAATTTGTACAATCGCTGAATCTTCCGCTGCCCATTTTTTAAGCTTATTGCGTTCAATGATTTTATCGAGTTCATTAACTTTTCCTTCGCGGATTAGTTTTTCATTGGTGACAGGCTTAACAATTTTATTCACTGCCGTTTGTACCACATAGTATTCATTAAGAAGCTGCTTGATGGTATTAGGATTAGACATTTTAAGAACAATTTTCTTTTTCAAAATAGGTGAGAGTTCATCTATCCAATCGCTAACAAAGGGCTCGGCGGTGCAGATGACTAATTCTTTTTCGTCCACATGAACTGGGATAATATTCAATCGTAGAGCGTACGAATGAGGTACCAAATGGGAAACATTTTCTAATTTGATTTTTAAAGGATCAATTCGCAGATAGGGCATATTGACTTTGGTTGCCAGCCATTGGGTGAGACTTTCCATACTTAAAACCAAGCCGGTTTTGGCATTTTTAGCGTGGCATTCGGTGATGGAAATGAGTGGGTGCTGTTTGGCATGCAATTTATGTTTTAAAATGGTGTTCGCCGTATCTGGAGAAATAATGTGATCATTCAATAAATCTTCGACCACATGATCGAGATTAAGTACTCTGCCCAGGGGGCGTTTTTTGGCGGCTACATTTATCTGGTTCATAAAAGACATCCTCACTTCTTCCACTCTTTTCGTCTTTTTATTAGACAATAATGAGAGAGGATTGGCAGAGCAAAGTACTTTTTTTATACAATCACAAGAGCGGTTCCGTCGGGCATTCCCAATGAATTCATCTGGTAAAATGGCAAAGTAGCTGATGAATAAAATGTTAAAGAATACTTCGGGCAAAGACCACTACGGATAAAGCCTCAACCGTTTTTTTACCAACATTTTCATAGCTATGAGTTTGGTCTCCAGGAAAACTTAAGACATCTCCCTTGCCTAGGTCAAAGAACCTTCCAGAAACGATAACTTTTAAATTCCCTTCCATTAAATAAAGATGCTCTCTGGTATGGGGTAAATGGGGAATTCCTGAAAGTTTTGCTTCACTTTTTAAAGTAAAGTAATCCATTTCAGTTCCTGGTATAGGTTCAGGAAGAAGTTTCATAATGGTAGCATTACCACCAGAACGAACCACTTTTTTGACTTCTTCGTTTTTTACCAAAATGTAATCTTCCTTGGGGCGACTCAATATTTCCTCTAACCCAACCCCTAAGGCTTCTGCCACTTTCATTAAATTTTGTAGGCTAGGATTGCCCGACCCAGATTCCATATAGGTAATAGTGGAGCGAGGAATCTTAGCAAGTTTGGCCAGAGATTGCTGAGTATGACCTCTTTGCAACCTAAACATTTGAAGATTTAAGGCCAAGTGATGAGGTAATTCTTTTAAATTTGTTAAAGCATTAGACATTGGTCAATATATTAGCATTCGTGACACTATTTTGCCCAGGAGAAGTATAGTCAATTCAGGAGGTGCTTATGCAAACGTTAAAAGTCCGCATTGATCATATAAATATGACTGTAAAAAATTTAGAAGAATCTGTTGCTTGGTATGAAAAGATCTTTCAATTTCAAAAGGTTGAACAAGGAGTAAGTGAAGGACAACCCTGGGCCATCATCAGAAATGAAAACTCACTCTTGTGCTTGTACCAAGAACCTAATCGAGTGGCAGCCCCTGAAGGAGACAACATTTTTGATCAATTTCACAGGCTTTATCACTTTGGTTTGAACGTAGATTCAAGTCTAGAATGGGAAAAAATCGTCCAACTTCATAAAATCAAAGTGATGTACGGTGGCGCAATTCGTTATCCTCATTCTACTTCATGGTATGTCGAAGATCCCTCAGGTTATGAGATTGAAGTTAGTCATTGGAATAATGAAAATCAAATTACATTTTAAAGTGATTTTTTTTTGAAGAAGAATGCCATTTAAGCTACTCTCATGCAAGTTTACTTTCGGGAGTAGTTCAAATGGCGCTAATGCTCATGTTCCTCACTTGTTCTCATCTCTTTGCAGATACTCTTCGCATTGATGATGTTTATCGTACTGCAATCTCAAATACAGAGGTGATGAAACGAAGTCAGGCAAGACTCGATCAAGCTGAGGAAAGAAAAAATCAAGCATCTGGCGCCATCATGCCAGCAGTTTCTTTGAAAGCTAATTATTTAGAGATTGAGCCCCCAAAAGCTGCCGGAGGAGTCTCAAATGCCTTCACCAGAACCAACCAATATTCAACGTCAATCAATGTCACCCAACCATTATTTAGGGGCCTTCGCGATTTTGCTCTATATCGCCAAACGAAAAGTACCGTTTTATTAAATCAATATTTAAAAGACTACAGCAAGATTACGCTCTATCAATCAGTGATAGCTGCCTATTACAACTTACTAATGGCTCAAAAAGATCTTGAGAGTATTCGCCAATTAAAAAAATATAGTGAAGAAAGAACGCGGGAATTAAGAGAGAGAGTTAAAATTGGTCGTTCACGTAAAGGCGAGCTACTACAGTCTGAATCCCAAGGGGCGAATGCATTAGCCGCAGAAGTCGATGCTGAATCCTTAGTGGTAGAAAGTCGTGCAAGTTTAGCTTTTTTTCTCAACGATAAAACAAGCACTGAATATGTGTTGGCTCCAGAAGTCCTACCAACTGATCTTAAGCCGATGGATTATTATGTCTCACTGGCTCAAGATCGCCCCGATTTAAAAGCCAAAATGACAGAGGTGGAAGTCTCAACTGAAAATATTTCTCTTGCTCGCGGCAACCATCTTCCTAATCTCGATCTTTTTGGAAATTACTATTTAGCCAGAACAGGTATCCTTGCTACTTCCAATTGGGACGTTGGTGTGACTCTAACAATGCCTCTCTTCCAGGGAGGTGTTGTCAATGCTCAGGTAAGAGAAGCGGTAGAGAAAAAAAATGAAATTATTTTAAATCACGATGAAACGAAAAGAATGATTGAACGAGATGTGACTGTCCTTTATGAATCAGTATCACGCTCGTTGAAACAGCTTGATGATCTTAAGAAGGCGATGAAGAAAACAGAAGAAACTTACCGCGAAAGTCAGCGAGATTATAGATTTGGTTTAGTGAACAATCTTGATGTGATTCTTTCACTTAATAGCTATGTTGAAACGAAAAGAAGTTATG
Organism: Bacteriovoracaceae bacterium; assembly: GCA_049318265.1. GTDB lineage: Bacteria > Bdellovibrionota > Bacteriovoracia > Bacteriovoracales > Bacteriovoracaceae > JBEIOQ01. Next base: position 65,217 of record JBMOGR010000001.1, on the reverse strand, counting down.
ACCGCTTAGAAACACAAACCATAATGAGTTATAAAAACTTAGAAGCGGTTGCAGGAGTTCTTCCATGAGTAATTTTTCTCTCTCAGAAGTATCGATAAAAAATCCTGTATTTGCATGGATGCTCATGTTGGGTTTAATCTTTTTTGGTTTTTTCTCTTTTAAAGAAATGGGAGTTTCTCAGCTTCCAGATGTCGATTTTCCCATCGTTAACGTTTCCGTTACCCTCGATGGCGCTGCTCCTGAAATTATGGAATTAGATGTGATCGATCCTTTAGAAAGTGCCGTTATGACGGTTGAAGGAGTTCAAAATGTTTCTTCTTCAGCCAAAATGGGTACTGCTACGATTACAATTGAATTTGATCTCGGAAAAAATATTGATGTTGCCGTTACTGAAGTGCAAACCAAAGTAAATCAGGCCATTCGCCTTTTACCTAAGGGAATTGAACAACCAGTCATTTCAAAAGTGAATCCTGAAGATCAACCTATTATGTGGTTAGCAGTGACAGCTCCTAAAATGGCGACCAAAGATTTGATGGCCTTTGTTCGTGATAATCTAAAAGATCGTTTTCAAACAACCCCAGGTGTCGCAGATGTTTTACTTGGAGGATATGTTGATCCGAACTTACGAGTTTGGGTCTCTGAGCAAAAACTTCAAAAGTATGCGCTGACAGCCTCTGACGTCATTGCAGCCATTCAGTCTGAACATAGCGAGACTCCATCTGGATTTATTGAAGAAGGGACGACTGAAAAAAACGTCAGAATTTTGGGCGAAGCCATGACCCTGAAAGAGTTTGAGAATCTCTCGATAAATAAGCGTGGAGGGGGGGTTAACTATAATCCCATCTTTTTAAAAGATGTTGCTGAAATCGAAGATGGACTCGCAGATGTTAGACGTATTAGTCGTGCCGCCGGTCAACCTTCTATTGGACTTGGGATTAGAAAACAGCGCGGAGTGAACGCTGTCGATGTTGCTGAAAAAGTAAAAGAGAGAATGGAGTCTTTAAAAAAGACTTTACCTGAAGGTATGAATATAAGTTTAAATTTTGATTCAACCAAATTTATTAAAGAATCTATTCACGAGATTAATTTTACCATTATCGTTGCCTCTATTTTGACGGCATTTGTTTGTTGGCTATTTTTAGGTTCATTTGCTGCCACGATCAACGTGGTTCTTGCTATTCCAACTTCAGTAATGGGGAGTTTTATTGTCCTGAAGGCCATGGGCTTTACTCTCAATACCTTTACTCTGTTAGGTTTATCCCTAGCGATCGGGATTGTCGTCGACGATGCTATTATGGTTCTAGAAAATATTTATCGTCATCATGAAGAAGGCAAAAATCGAATGACTGCCGCTCTTGATGGCTCGAGAGAAATTACTTTCGCGGCATTGGCTGCAACTGTCGCCATCATCGCCATTTTCCTTCCTGTCGCTTTCATGAAAGGAATCGTTGGCAAATACTTTTACCAATTTGGTGTGACCATTTCAGTGGCCGTGGGTATTTCATTATTGGAAGCCCTAACATTAACTCCAATGCGTTGTTCTCAGTTTATGGATCCTCCAGGGAGAACCAGTAAACTAGGAAGTTATGTCGATGGAATTTTTGAAAAATGGGTTCATCTTTATGAGCGTTATCTAAAAGTAGTACTCAATCATCGTTTTATTACTTTAGCAGCAGCACTAATTTTCTTTGCCATAAGTTTTGCCTCGGTAAAACTTTTACCGAAAGAATTTGTACCAGCTCAAGATCAAAGTGCATTACGTTTAAGAATTAAAACACCGGATGGTTCATCTCTCAATTATACTGACCAAAAGACGAAAGAAGTTGAAGCTTATCTAACTTCTAGACCTGAAGTGGCTCGATACTTTGGTTCGGTAGGAGGATTTGGCGGTGGTGAATCTAACTCTTCGATGTTGTTTGTGACATTGAAAGAACCCAATGAAAGAAATATAAGTGCAGCCGATTTAGCACTCGTTTTTAGAAAAGATTTAAACAAAATAAAAGATATTAAAGCAGTTGTTCAAGATCCATCAACGGCTGGATTTTCTGGCGGGGGACGTGGTTTTCCTATTGAGTTTGCTATTCGTGGGCCAGAGTGGACGACCTTAATTAAGTCTGCACAAACGATCATGAAAAAAATGAAGGATTCTGAAAAGTTTGCGGATATCGATACTGACTTTAAAGAGTCAGTGAGTGAGCTTCACATTATACCCAATCGTGATTTAGCCAAGCGCTATGGCGTTTCCATCCAAGAAATTGGAACAACCATGAATGCCCTCGTTGGGGGAACGATTATTGGAAAATACTCTAAGGGTGGTCACCGATATGATATTCGTATCAAGATGTCTGATCGAAACAAAACAGTGAATGATATAAAAAATATTTTTGTCCGCAATAATCGCGGCGAAATGGTGAAGTTATCTGATGTTGTGGCGATTGAAATTCAACCAGGTCTTCAGGCGATTGCTAGAAAAGATCGTTCACGCGCTATTACTATTTACGCCAGCATGGGAAAAGGAGTTAGCCAAGAAATAGCACTTAACCTCGCCAAGAAAATTGCAACTGACAATTTACCTCAGGGATATACTATAGTCGAATCTGGGTCATCAAAAACTTTTCGTGAATCATTTGACAGTTTAATTATTGCTCTCCTTCTTGGAATTGTTGTGGCTTATATGGTTCTTGGTTCTCAGTTTAATAGTTTTATTGATCCGATTACCGTTTTAATGGCCTTGCCATTCAGTTTTTCAGGAGCCTTTATTGGTCTACTCATTACACATCAATCACTCAATTTATATTCGATGATTGGTTTGATTCTCTTGATGGGTATTGTGAAAAAGAATTCCATCTTGATGGTGGATTTTACCAACCAGTCTCGTCGTGAAGGTAAATCGATTAAAGAATCTCTGCTCTATGCTTGTCCTAAAAGATTGCGTCCTATTTTGATGACTAGTTTTGCCACCATTGCTGGAGCCATCCCCGCCGCTACTGCGCTAGGGCCTGGAGCGGAATCGCTAAAACCTATGTCTATTGCCGTTATTGGAGGAATGATCGTATCAACTATTCTAACTCTAGTTGTAATTCCGCCACTTTACTCACTTCTGGCACGTGAAAAGAAAATTCCAACAGCTTAAAATATTTTTTAAGCCCTAATTAATTTCGCTTATAATGGAATAATCACCTTCATGTTGAAGGTGATTATTCTTATGAACGATGACAAAATTTCAAAAAAACGATGTTCTTTTAAGTATCAAAGATTCGATCTTCTACAGCTTAATGCAGGGGAGCGGGGAAAATTTTCTTTGCGCCTTTCTTTTGGCCATGGGAGTAGGTGATGTTTGGGCAGGATTAGTCTCAGTTATTCCCATTTTATTGGGAGCTTTCCTTCAACTTTATTCCTCATACGGGCTTAAACTTTTTTCCTCCTACAAAAAGTGGGTGGTATTCTGTGTCGTCGTTCAGGCCTTAAGTTTTCTTCCTCTTATTTTTATCGCCAGAATGGGAAGTGCACCTTTATGGGTTGTCTTCTTTTTTGTGTCGGTCTATTGGGGAAGCGGAATGGCCGCCTCTACTGCTTGGAACGTTTGGATTGCAAATTTAATTCCAGGCACCATGAAAAAAGGTTTTTTCTCTAACCGGGGATTATTTTCTCAAGTATTCACTCTGCTTGGTTTGGCGATAGCGGGGAGTGCCCTGCACATGGGAGAAAAAGCTGGGCTTCGCATGGAAGTTTTTAGCGTTTTATTTTTTGCTGCTTTTTGTTTGAGATTAATTTCAGCTTTTTATTTAACTCAACATTCAGAAATGTTTGTGGCTCATCAATTTTCACCGACTTCAAGTTTTAAAGAATTTTTTCAAGAATTGAAAACGGGAAAAGCCAGCGATCTATTTAAGTTCATACTTTTCTTTTATGTTTGTGTTCACATCTCTGCGCCCTATTTTAGTCCCTTCATGCTCTCAAAACTGAATTTAAGTTACCAAGCCTATATGGTTCTGATTGCCTGTGCTTATGTAACGAAGTCACTTGCTTATCATTTACTTGGTACATGGATGAGACGTATTCCCAATCACAAATTACTATTGTTAGGAAGTATTGGAGTCACAGGTCTGCCCTGGCTTTGGACTTTAAGTTCAGATTTTTTTACTTTATGTCTGGTGCAAATGGTTTCCGGATTCATGTGGGCTATTTATGAATTGGCAGCTTTTCTTCTAACTATGGAATTAGTTCCAGATTTAAAAAGATCAAAAGTACTCTCATATTATAACGTAATTAATTATGTCGGAATTTTGATCGGTGCCTTGATAGGGGGAATGTTCTTGTCTCTTAAAGGTAAATCTTTTGAAGCCTTTATTGATCTATTTTACCTAAGTTCCTTTGTTCGTTTCATAGCGTTAGCACTTTTGCCTAGCTTTTATCTAAACTATCGCAAACAAATAAAGCTTCAAGCCCTTAACTAATCTTTTTCTGCATGTTAATCTTCTTGCATGAAAGCAAAACTTCAAATGTTAAGTGATGAGCTTTGTGCTCATGAACTTTATAAAAATCTTAATTCCGTCGATCGATTGCAAATATTTATGCACTACCACTCGTTTGCCGTTTATGATTTTATGTGTCTTTTAAAGTCCCTTAAAAATCATGTGGGAATGAATGATCTTTTTTGGAAACCATCTAGTTATCCTCAAGATATAGTTAGGTTTGTGAATGAAATTGTTCTGGGTGAAGAATCAGATTTAGATCAAGCTGGGAATGCAACCTCTCACTTCATGCTTTATCTAAAATCGATGAAGGAAGTAGGAGCAAGTCATGAACCTATTCTTGATTTCATTCATTCACTTAATGGTAGACACTTCGATACTTCAAGCTTGGAGCCTGGAATTCGAGAGTTTGTTCACTATAATTTAGAACTTTCCCTCACTGGCACAATCGAAGAAGTGGCTGGGGCTTTTCTTTTTGGGCGAGAAAAACTTGTTCCTGAAATGTTTCAAAGTATGCTTAAAACCTTGTTAGCAGATAAAGCAAAATACCCAACTTTGTTATTCTATCTCGAACGTCATATTGAAGTTGATGGGGAAGACCATGGACCGAAGGCAGAAAAGTGTCTTCAGGCAATTTGTGGTAATAATCAAGAGAAGTGGGACAGGGCCTATAGAGCTTCTGAGAAGTCGTTGATGTTGAGAGGTAAGCTTTGGGATGCTTGCTTGGGGAGAATTCAATCTTTATAATTCTTCTTTATAACTCTTCTTTATAACTCTTCTAGATTCCTCGGAATTTCAAAAATAAAGGTTGCGCCGAAACCTTTTTCACCTTCGACCCAAATCATTCCTTTATGTTTTTGAACGATATGTTTTACTAAGGACAAGCCAATGCCAGTTCCTTTTTCATGCTGCTCTCTGGTGTTATCGATTCGAAAAAACCTTTCGAAAATTCTTTTTTGATGTTCCGGAGCAATTCCAGGTCCATTGTCTTTAAAGGAAAAACGGTACATTTCATTAGTCACTTCAGTTTTCACTATGATTAAGCTTCCCATTGGACAATAGCGAACAGCATTGTCGATAAGGTTAGTTACCACTTGTTCTAATAGTCTTTTATTGGCGAATAGATATTCACTGCTGAGCTCATGTGTTACTTCAATTTTCTTTTTTTCTAAAATTGGCTTTAAGTTATGGATTTGTGCTTGAATAATAGTTTTCACATCGACATCTTCAACTGGAACTTTGACATGGGATTCAATTACCGATAGATCGAGTAAGTCCGAAAAAAGACTGGTTACCCTTTCGGAATTCATTAATATTTTTTCAACAAAATCGTGTAGGTCTTCAGGAATTTTTTCTATATTACCTTTTAACAATTGGGTGTATCCCTTTATGGATGTCAGTGGAGTACGAACTTCATGTGAAACGTTGGCGACAAAATCAACTCGCATCTGTTCAGCCAATTTATGTTCTGTAACATCATGAAAAACACCTAAGGCGCCAACCACTTTTCCTTGGCTGTCTTTCAATGGGTTTATAACAATATCAAAAAAAAGACTTACGCCATTTTGGCCAATAAGATTCCATTGTTTAAGTTCAGAAAACTTAGAATATTGAAGTGCGTTTTGATAGGCTTCCAGAATTTCTTCTTGCAAAAAACCATGGCGCAAATCTTGTCCTACGGTTCCATTTTTTAAAATGTTTTCTTGTAAAATAGGGTAGCGACGAAATTGCTCATTAAAGAAGAGAAGATTGTGACCACGATCTAGGGCCAAAATCCCATCATTAATAGTAGATAACATTGTTTTGATTTTTTGGTGTTCAATTTCTAGCTCGTTGAACTGTTTTACAATCGCCTCTTCGGCTTTTTCTAAAGTGGCTTCAATCTTTGTCCATTCGTCTGGTTGATAAGCTAATTTGAGTCCTTGGGAAAAACTAAAACTATTCTCAAGACCAGAAATCTTTTCCATTACTTTGCCAATATGTTCATCGGTCCAAATAACAAACCATAGGGCTATCAGATATACGACGATGACAACTGGGACAAAGGTAAAAAGAATTTGTCGATTGACATTGATGAGGGCGTGAGCTTCTGGAAATTGGTGTAAATTTTCACGATAGATAATAAAAAGACCGATGAGAGAAAAAAGCAAAACCACAGAATGAAACTTCGCGAGTTTAATATAAATCATCCAAGGAAATGTTTGCCTCCTTCTCATTATTCAGCCCTTAAAGAATAACCAATGCCTCTACTGGTCACAATATAATCAGAATAGCTTCCAAGTTTCTTGCGAAGACCCGCTACATGAGTATCCATCGTTCTAGATGTGACAAAAACATTATTACCTTGAATTTTTTCAATTAACTGAGCTCTAGTAAAGACATGACCTGGACTACCAGACAGAGTTTCAATAATTCTGAACTCAGTAAGTGTCAGAGCCACTTCCAACCCTGCGGTCCAAACTTTACATTGTTTTTTATCTATTTTTAGTTCCCCAAATTCCATCACATCACTTTGCACTTTGGGAAGTGTTGCTCTTCTTAGTTGCGCCCGAACTCGAGCATGAAAGACATCCATATCAAAGGGTTTGGTTATATAGTCATCGGCTCCAGCATCCAGTCCTTGAATAATGTTTTCTGCCTGGGTAAGAGCTGTCACCATAATGACAGGAAGCAGTTTAAGTTTTTCACGGGATCGGATTTTTCCCAAAATTTCAATTCCTGAATCACCTGGAAGCATCCAATCAAGAATAAGGACGTGATAATTATTTTGCTCTAATAATAGAAGCCCAGAAGTTCCATTATCAACGGCATCAACTTCAACTCCTAAGAATTTTAGTTGGGCGACCATTAAATCTCGAATGTCTTTTTGATCTTCAATAACAAGAATATTTCCTTTCATGGTTCTTTTAAAAAGGCTTCTAACCCTTTTATCTCCTCTTCTAAGTACGGCATGGCCGGCATAATTTTGGTAGAACGTTTTGGTTTATAACCTGATGGATATTCTGCTTTCATTAATCTTGCATACAATAATTCAAAGCTTGAGTTTTCTAAACTTGGCCCCGCACTTCCTGCTTCACGTGGATTAGGATTGTGACAAGCGATACAGTTAGAGAAATAAGTTGTTCTTCCAGCTTCTGCAAGTGGTGAAGACAATTGTTTTGTTGAATCATTTTTTGAGCAAGAAGGTATAGAAAGTAAAAGAAGAGAGAAGGTAAGGGGAGTGAACCCCTTACCATTTATGGTGAACATAATTAGCAAATAATTTCAATCACGGCGTAAAGTACAATGGTCAAAGCCAGTGCACAATGAGTAACACCTTTGATTGTTGTAAGAGGTCCAAGTTTCCCTTTGATGGCGTTAAGTTCAAGTCCACCAATGATGACTCCAAGTGCTGCAAATAATAACCAGCCACTGTATGTATCACTTACTTCTAGTGGAAGGTGGGAGGCTGCTCCCATGAAAAATAAAAGTGGAATAGAGAAAAGTACATTAGTTCTAGAAGCTAATCCAGCTTTTGCTGCGCGAGCAGGAGCATCTGCAATTGCAGGTTTTCCTTCAAGAGCATTCTGAGCATTTTGGATAAGTACTTTTTGTGAAGGCCAGATAATGAGCCAAACGTTTAAGAACATAATTGTTCCCATCGCCGCCCCAGTAAGAATAAAAATTCCCCAAGAAGTAGTGAAAATTTCGATTCCTGAAGTTAGGTATTTGTATTTCAATAAAAATACACCAGTTAAAAATGTAAAAAGAGCACCGTAACGGAACCATTTAAGAGCTCTCGGAACTAATTTATTGAAAGCATTATTCTTAATTGTTGCGTCGATTTCTTTAAACCATTCACCTTGAACAAAGTTAAAATAGTAGAGCATTCCAATCCAAACAACTCCAGCAAAGTAATGGACCCAGCGCAAAAACATTTCAAGACCAGCAGATGAGAACATACCAACGTTCATATGAACCTCCATGATAATTTTAGCTATTTTTAAGTTAGTAGTGCAGGTCTTTTCTATCACAGTAGGACCCTATAATCCAACAAGATAAACCGGATAACTCTGAGCGCTATAAGATTCCGTTAGTCTTTTACCAAAAACTTTTTCAAAATAGGGTAATCTTTTTCAACTAAGAAATATCTTATAAAAGGACAAAGCATGAAAGCTTTCTTTGCCTTAAGTGTTGTACTCATTTTTTTCTCAGGTTGTGCCTCTAAGAACGCCACATCCTCTAAGTCTGCTTTTATGCCAGAATGGGTTAATGCACCGATAAGTGCATGTGATGAGAGAAGAGAACTTTGTGCTTCCAGTGAAGGTAGTGGATCAATTACTGCTGATGCCAATGCTAGAAAGTCTTTAGCACAAATTTTTTCCACTAAGATTGAATCGAAAATGAATGTCACTCAGGCTGCTCAAAGCACAATGGGGGGAGATTCACTTCAAGGCGAAGCAAAAGAATATTATGCCAATGAAGTGGCAGAGATTACCGAAGAAATTTTAGAAGGAGTGGAAATAAAGGCTCGCTATATGGGTAATGGCTCCCATTTTTCTTTAGCAAAACTCGATAAGGAAATGGCTGGTGATCGTCTTCGTTCAAAGATGAAAGAGTTTGATCAGCAATTAATTGTATACTCAAAAGAAAATAAGAAAAGTTTCTACGGACGAATGAAAAAACTTTATAAAGTAAGAGAAGAACTTAATGCTCGCTATGAATTTTTAAAGGGTAACCGATATCCTTCAAAAGTTTCATGGGAAGATATCATGAAGAAGAAAAAATTAAGTAGCCCTGTAAACTTAGTTTTTTTAAAAGTAAATAATCAAGAGTTTATGACGATGATCCAGGAGATAATTTCAGATCGTGGTTTTAAATTTACTGATGTTGAAGGTGGAAATCATGACATCGTAATTGAACTAGCGATAAAAAATAAAAAAGAATATTTAAATGTAGAAGGTTTTGAGAAATACTCTTTCGATGTGGCCTTAAACAGCCAAACAAGAAATAAAGAAAATCTGGGTACTCTTAAAATGCATCAAGCTTCGGTTGGACGTAATTACGATCAAGCTTTATCAAAGATCCGTCCTGACATTGAAGAATTTATTAACCAAAATTTTGACGACTTAAACATCGAGTAGATTTTAAAAGGAGAATTGTATGTGGAAATTATCTCTCGTTACATTAGCTACTTTGCTTTTAGCAGTGGGCTGTTCATCGAAGAAAAAAGAAGAAAAGTTGGTTGAGGTGGACAACACCGACACTATCCAATTGGACTACGAAGTAAAAGAGGCAAGTTCAATGAAGCGCCCTACTTGGGTTGAAAGTGCTTCTCAATGGGCAGATGAAACTGAAGGTAAAGAACCGGAAAAATTCCGTTATTTATCTTTCCAAACAGAACCAAAAGTTTCACGTGAAATAGCCTGTAACCTTGCTCGCGCAAACATTAAGACTGATATCGCAGGAGAAATTGTTACTTTCATTCAAAAGGAACTTGGTGTTTCAAAAGAAGGACAAGCTTCAATTGATGCCAACAATCCAGAAACAAAACCAATGAGAGAATTTGTTGAAGAAACTTTGGTGGAAAAAATTCAATCTTTAATCAATGGAGCTTCAGTTGTTAATACTTACTGGGAAAAACGTCAGTACTTACAATCTAAAGGAGCAAAGAAAGATTATATTGGATACACTTGTGCATCTCTTATCCGTATCGAACATGAACGTTTGAAAATGGCAGTAGAAGAAGCAGCTAAAAAAGTGATCGCCAAGGCGGATGATCCAGAAACAAAAGAAAACGTAAAGAAAGCTTTAGAAAATGCCTCTGTCAATTTTGAAAAAGCTCGTAAGGGAGAGATCTAATGAAATATTTATTAGTTGTATTAAGCTTAGTCTTAGCTTCATGCGGATCTTTTAAAGCAGAACGCGTAGATTCTAAAGCGGCTGATGAAAAAGGTTTAGAAATTACTGACAACTGGATGTCGACTGATACCACAATGGCAGTTCAAGAATCTTTAAAGCAAATGAAAGAGCACAAAGGCTTTCAACGTTATTTGGCAAAATCTGGCGGAACACCAAAAGTATTTATTGCTGAAGTTCAAAACTCTACGGCAGAAGCTTATTTCCCAATCGGTGATATGAATGATGAATTCTTGAATGAAATTTCACGTTCAGGTGACTTTACTCTGATCGATGCTGCTGCAAGAGAGAAAATTCTAGGGGAAATCAAGTACCAAAATGACGGAATGGTTGATCCTAAATCAGCTAAGCAAATCGGCAAACAAACAGGTGCTGATTTAATGATCTTCGGAACTGTTTATATGAAACCAGAAAGCCGTGGTGGAAAGACAATCAAGGAATACTCCTTGAACCTTCGTATGACTAATATCCAGTCTGGAGAAGAAGTCCTTCGTACACGTGCTAAGATTCAGAAGTACTCACAGCAAAAGGCTATGGGGTGGTAAAAATCCGCACTTTTAATTTTCTCCTATTATCCCTTTTTCTTCTGTCCTGCTCGTCAGGACAGAAGGAAAAACGGGCTGAACTAAGAACTCTATATGCTCAACACGAGTATGATAAAGCGATTAAAATCCTTGATGATCCAAAGATGTCAAAGGATAACAACTTAAGTCTCTTACTTAGAATGGAGCGGGGAAACATTGAGTTCACTCGCAATCATCCCTACCAATCAAACTTAATTTTTAGTGATGCCATTGAGCTTTCTAGAAAACTTTTCACCGAAAAGTTTAGTCAAATTGCAACCACTGGTGTGGCCAATGACAATTTCAAAGATTTCTATGGTGAGAAATTTGAGCGTTCATTACTTTATTTTTATGCTTCTCTAACATCCATGAATCTTTGCCAAGATGGTAAGCGTGAATCCTACACCACACGTGACGGCCAAGACCGAAATGTCGTTGAAACAATCGTTCCTGAATATGTTCTTCGCCCAGACGAAGTGAGATTGGCCCGACAGGCAGCTCGTGCTCAAATTCTTTCTTGGGATTCATTTTTAACAAATATTAAAAATGACAACTGGGGGAAAAATGTCTTTAAAAATGATATATTGGCCAAGGTTTACGGCGCCTTCGTTCATGAATCGATGAACACTAATCAAGACGATCAAATAGCCTTACAACTCTATAAAGACGCGAGAGATCTGTTATCTAAAAACTTCAATATTTACCCAAGCTTTAATGTGAAAGCCAAAGAGTTTGGAGATGAATTTAAAAAATTTACCAGTCAGCCAGAAGTGGATGTGAAAAAATATATTGAGCCTACTGCTTGGTCAAAACAACTAGATAACTATCTCGATGATAAAGTAAAAGCACTCACCAAAAGAGAAAAGAAATCTAATTTCAAATTTGTTCTCCAAGAAGGATTAATTGCAGAAAAAGTTCCATTCAAAGTGAACATTGGTTTGAAAGGGGCCATGGAACAGACTGATGATGCAGGAACGAAGAAAAGTATCGCCAGTTTTGGAAGTGCCGTCTTAGCAGTCTTTGCAGCTAATAAATTAGGTTTGATGAGCCCGAATAATACATTTGGGCAAAACTACCTAGGCGTTCAAGTGGCTTCACTGGCCGTTAATGAAGCTGGGATTGAATTTGAAATTCCCAAAGTGGTAGAAAAACCAGTGACTCAAAGTTTTAGTTTAGTGGTGAAAAATGATAAAGGGGCCCAAGTATTTGAACGCAATCTGGTTCTTGTATCTCCTTTAAGTGATATTGCTTATGCCTCTGTTAAAGAAGATGCTATCTCACGCGTGACTAAAACAGGTGTGAGAGTTGCCGTTAAACATGTTGCCGCCATAGCTGCTGCTTTTGGAACTTATCAAATGATGGGTGGAGGAAACCATGAGTTTTTAGCCAAGACCGCTGCAGTAGCCAGCTATATCGGGGCCTCGAAGCTTATTGCCGCTTCAGAAAAAGCAGATACACGCTACTGGAGTACCCTTCCTCACACGATAAGAGTTGCTGACGCTATCTTAGCTCCTGGACACTATAGTGCAGAAATTATCATGAAAGAAGGAACTAATTCGATTGCCACAAAAATTCCTGACTTCGATATTCAAGATAGTAAAGAAACTAAAATAGTCTCCTATCGCCATCTATAATTTCATAAAAATAGTCTAATTTTGAGACAGTTCTGTGCCGAAAAAAGAAAGGATGAAGATTCTTTTTTCGGTACTTATTCTCCTTACTTCTTGGGCTCTTAGGGCAGGGGCGAATGATGACTATTTAATCGAAAATATTTCATTGGCCACGACTTGGGATAAAGTCAGCAAAAATTCAGAGCAAAATGTTCGTTACTTAATAGAGCTTTTAAAAAAATCTCACACAGGGACGAGGCTCCTGAAAGAAGCCACTATGAAGGCTGCGCAATCGGGTGAAACTATTTTTGATGTACTAAAAGCTGGTGAAGGGTCACTAACAGATACAACCCTAGTGAGAAAATTTTCACAATTTAATCCACATGAAATTGCCTATGAGACAAAATCAAAGGTTTATATCAATCGTGATTTGTCCTTATTAGATGCTTTACTTGATACTGCCCATGAGCTTACTCATTACACTTACCGTAGTGCTTTTAATCCTTATACCTACAAAATGACGGTCAATGATTTTATAGCATCAACCATCGAAGGAACGGGCGGTGAAGTTGACGCTTTTATGATGGAGTGCAAAGTTTTATTTGAACTTTTTCCAACGCAGTTGAGTTCACGCCACAATTGTCGAAAAATCCAAGAATCGGGCGGATCATTTTCAAGAACATTGGCGGTTCAAGAATTTTATAAAGTCGGAAGTTATCTTCCGGTTTTTGAAAAAGAACTTTCTCGTTTCAAAACAAAAACCACTGATACCCAAGTAAGTCAGGACAGTATTTCATTTATTTCGTCTGCTTATGGCGCTCCTTACCCTCTTGCTGCGGTACGTGAGTATATGGCAGTGATGAGTAAAGTTTGCGAAAACGATAAAAAACGTTTTGCTTTTATGGAAGCAGGAACGGGACGTACTCCAACAAGTAGTGTCGAGAAGAATGAAGACAAGTATGCTCGCGCTCATCAAGAACTTTTAAAAGGTCATTCAGAACGTTGTCAGTTCTAGAATAATGCAACTAGTCCTAACACTTTACTGTGCAAGTTTCTTTGCAGTTTCATTGACTTAAACCTCTTAAGAATTGTAAAATGGGATCACATTTCACTACCTAGGAGATTGTAAATGCAAGACGGTGTTGCCTTAATGAAACTCGATGAGTTTTTTAATTGGGGCCGTAAGAATTCACTTTGGCCAATGACTTTTGGACTCGCATGTTGTGCGATCGAAATGATGGCTACAGGTGCAGCGAAATATGATCTTGAACGTTTCGGATGTGGAGCTTTTATGGCGACACCAAGACGATCTGATTTAATGATTGTTGCTGGTACAGTGACACTTAAAATGGCGACTAGAGTGAAGATGCTTTATGAGCAAATGCCTGAACCAAAATATGTAATCTCAATGGGATCTTGTGCAAATAAAGGTGGACCTTATTGGCAGCATGGCTATCACGTTCTTAAAGGTGTTGATGAAGTGGTACCAGTCGATGTTTATGTTCCAGGTTGTCCACCACGTCCAGAAGCCTTAATCGAAGGTTTACTAACTCTTCAAAAGAAAATTGCAAACGAAAGATTGTTACGTGATAAGTGGGTGAAGCATGCATAATGAATTAGTCGAATTTATTAATAACAAAGTTGCTGGTGCCAATGCAACGACTGTTGCCGTTGAAGCAGGTGATGCTTCAATCACGGTTGACGGAGCAAAACTTTTTCAAGTTTGCGAAGCTTTGAAAAATGAAAAAGGTTTCAAAGTTCTTGAAGTGGTGGGGGGAACAGATTTTAAAGATTACATCGAAGTTGCTTATGTAATCGCCACTTTTGATCCTGCCAATAGCCAAGAATTAATTTTAAAAATTAAATTAGATAGAAATGCACCTGAAGTTGAGTCTGTATGCAAGCTTTGGAATTCAGCGAATTTTCTGGAAAGAGAAACTTACGATATGATGGGTGTGATCTTTAAAAATCATCCTGATTTACGCCGTATTCTTTGTCCTGAAGACTGGACAGGTTTCCCCCTTCGCAAAGACTATGTTGTTCAAGAAGTTTACAACGGAATGGTTGTGAACCCTGAACACAAAATGAATATTCCTGACCGTGAATTCGCAGCAAAACAAAAAGCAGCAGAGAAAGCGGCAACAGGAACAACAACTGCTGCGCAAACTCCAGTTCAATAGACTATTTTAGAATTTAGGAAAATATATGGAATTAGGAATCGTTAAAGTTAATTCAAATGCAAGTGGTGATGTCACTGAAGAAGCAATGAAGTCAGAGCTTCTCACACTAAACATGGGGCCTCAGCACCCTGCTACTCACGGAGTTTTAAGAATTGAAATTAAAACTGACTCTGAAATCGTGGCCGAAGCAAAACCTTATTTAGGCTACCTTCACCGCTGTTTTGAGAAACACGCTGAAAATTTAGATTACCGTGGAATCGTTCCTTTCGTTGATCGCATGGACTACCTTGCAGCGATGAACATGGAAATGGGTTATGCCATGGCCGTTGAAAAGATGCTTAAAATTGAAATTCCAGAAAGAGCAGAATATATTCGTGTTATCGTTTCTGAACTTCAACGAATTGGTTCTCACTTGATGGCCTTTGGAACTTACGCCATCGACTTAGGGGCTTTCTCACCATTTTTATACGCTTTCCAAAAACGTGAAGAGATTCTTCGTTTGTTCGAAGAGTTGTCTGGTGCTCGCTTACTTTATAACTACATTTGGATTGGTGGTGTTTGGAATGACATTAATAAGGACCAATTAGAACGTATTGCTACTTTTTGTGATGAAATGGAAGAAGAAGCAAAAAAATACGCACAACTGGTTTCATTTAATAAAATTTTTGTTAACCGTACAGCCAACGTAGGTGTGATGAATGCCGATGTTTGTTTTGATTATGGAGCAACAGGTCCGGTTCTGCGTGGAGCTGGTGTGAACTGGGATTTACGCAAAATTCAGCCTTATTCACTTTATAGTAAATTGGATTTTGATGTTTGTGTTGGTACAGCTGAAAGAGGCCAACTTGGAGATTGTTGGAATCGCTACATCGTTCGTATGAATGAAGTGGTTCAATCAATCAAAATTTTACGTCAGTGTTTGGCTGGAATTCAAGACGGACCTGTAATGGCGAAAGTTCCTAAAGTGATCAAGCTTCCAAAAGGCGAGATCTATATGAAAACGGAATGTCCACGTGGCGAGCTTGGCTACCATATTATTTCTGACGGAGGAAAAACTCCTTACCGTTTAAAAGTTAAATCATCATGTTTTACCCATACATCTATGCTTCCAGAAGTGGCTCCTGGTCAAATGATCGCGGACTTTGTTGCTACTGTTGGAAGTATTGATATCGTTTTGGGGGAGGTTGACCGCTAATGAAAACATCACCAGTTCACGAAGACCACATTACCTTCAAACAATATTTCGGCAATATCGCTGATGCAGTAAAAACAACTGCAATGGGGATGTGGATTACTTTCAAATATGTGTGGGCAGTGAAACCAGTTTCCATTGAATACCCAGAAGTGAAAGAAGTTCTTCCTGAAAGAGCGAGAATGCGCCTTTTCAACGATGCTGATAATTGTATTGCCTGTACACAATGTGCAGCAGCCTGTCCGGTAGACTGTATCTACATTGCTTCTACAAAAAGAGAAGCAGGTGAAGAAATCCCAAAAGCCTCTGATGGGACACCTATCCGCTTGAAATTAACTCAATATGTGATTGATACAGCTCTTTGTTGCTATTGCGGTCTTTGTACGACAGTTTGCCCAACAGAGTGCTTAACTCACTCTCACGACTATGAATTTGCGGCCTATACACTGGATACTATGAAATACGATTATCTTGCTCCTGACATCCGTGCATGGAAACAACGTATTGTTAAAGCTTAAATGTCCTATATCGATAAAAGCCCGGCCTAGATCCGGGTTTTTTTTTACACACTTTTCCCACCATGAGGATTTTAGGGTTGTAAAAAAGGACCAAATCCCTTACAAATAAATTCAACACTTGAAACACATCCTTAGGAGTATCTATGGACGACTATCATTCGAAAAACTTTATTCATTAAAGTCGGGGAATTGATGTCACTTCCCCAAAATCTGAAACTATGGGGATGCTATGAATACTTTTGAAATACAAGAACCAGACTTTTCTCTCGAAGACACCATTAACCAATGGCCAAGTCTCAATCCTGAACAACGTAGAGAGAAATTTTTAGAGTTAAACCGTGAACAAGCTGAAGATGTATTCTTAAACTTATCTTCCGCCTATCAATCTGAGATTTATACCTCTCTTATCCCCGAATACCAAAAAAGAACTTGGCTTAGATTATTAGATCCAGATGATGTAGCCGATTTACTTCAGGAACTTCCAGAGGAAGATCGTGGCTCTCAGTTGGATTTATTGGAACATACCACTCGAGCCGAAGTTTTTGCCTTGATGGCATACAAAGAAGACGAAGCTGGGGGACTTATGAATACCCGCTTTGCCAGACTTCGCCCAGAGATGACGGTAGAGGAAGCCATTAAATATTTACGTGCTCAAGCTCAAGGTCACTTAGAAACTATTTATTATGGCTATGTATTAGATCGTGAGCAAAAACTTTTGGGAGTGACTTCACTTCGTCAGTTATTTTTAACTCCACAAAACAAACGAGTTTCTGAAATCATGCAGTCTGAAATGGTGCATGTTCAACAAGAAACTCCTCAAGAAGAAATTGCTAATCTTTTTACTATTCATAATCTAATTGCCATTCCTGTTGTTGATGAAAATATGATCATGAAAGGGATTGTAACGGTCGATGATATCGTCAGTGTTTATCAAGAAGAAGCGACAGAAGATATTCAGAAAATCGGGGGGATGGGTCCTCTAGAAGAACCTTACCTAGATGCCAATTTTTTACACCTTATTCGTAAACGCGCTGGCTGGCTTTTAATTCTTTTTGTGTCTGAAATGTTTACGGCATCTGCCATGGCCGTTTATGAAAAGTCCATTGCAAAGGCCGTTGTCCTAGCACTTTTCATTCCACTAGTTATCTCTTCAGGAGGTAACTCAGGTTCTCAAGCAACAACACTTATTATTCGTGCCATAGCCTTAGGCGAAGTCAGACTTCGTGACTGGTGGAGAGTATTCGTTCGTGAATTAGGTTCTGGTCTTGTACTAGGACTAATTTTGGGTGGAGTCGGCTATTTAAGAATCATGCTTTGGCCGGGGAGAGATGCTCTTTATGGCCCACACTCTGTGATGGTCGCTGTAACTGTTTCTTTAAGTCTCATCGGTATTGTTCTTTGGGGAACTTTAGTCGGCTCGATGCTGCCTTTTCTTTTGAAGAAACTAAAACTTGATCCCGCTACAGCCTCAGCACCCTTTGTGGCGACCTTGGTTGATGTTACAGGAATTGTCATTTATTTTTCAATGGCCAACATCTTTTTAAGCGAAATGTTGAACTAGTGATGATTGGAAAAATCAAAGGTAAATCTACTCGCGATATTTCTAAGTAATTCAGCAAAACCTGAAAGCTCTGCTTCAAATTCAATTTGAGAAATTTTTTCAGAATCTAAAAATCTTGGAATGGCATAAGGATTAGTTTTTTTTGTCCAATATCCAGGTTGAGTTGTAGTCGCTGTTTTGATTGATAACATTTGAAGGTGCTTTATTATTGGTGGTGTATAAACCCCACTTGGATAACAAAAGTGTTGAGATTTATAATGAGCAATTGATTCAATGATTTCTTGATTTTCCTTTATTTCATTCTCCAGAACTTTAAAGTCTCCAGGTACATAATGTCGATGAGTATGAAGACCAATGATATGTCCTTCACCTATCAATTTTAAAAGTTCATTTCCATTTAAAAGATGAAGTGATCTTCTTTCAATCAATTCTATTAAATCTACCTTGCAATATTCAGCAAGGCTACGAAGCATACTTTGTTTTTCAGTTTCAGTTTTAAAGGTTTTTATTATGGGCCAAATTTTTTTCCATTTAAATCCTTTCATCTCAAGAAGTCCGTGAGCTTCAAGAAAAGAATTAGGAACTCTCTCTTCCAAAGAGATATTGGATTTCCATAGAAGATATTTAAAAGTGAGATCCCATATAGGTAAGTTATTTATGACGTAGTAGGTAGTGAGGTATAATGTAAAATGTATGTTTTGTTCTTTAAAAATAGGAAGAGCTACTTTAAGCGTACTATAGAAACCATCATCAATTGTTATGATGATGGATTTTTTAGGTAGCTTATCTTCGTCATAAATTTTCATTCCCTGGTCAAGATCAATGACCGTGAAACCATACTTTTTGATTAATTGTAATCTCTTTTTTAAAGTTTCCGGACGAATAAAAAGATCTGGAAGAAAGAGATGTTCATCTACAAATGAAAATCCATGATAGGCAAGGACTAAAACTTTTTGGCGGAATAAAAATGATGAAAGCGAAAAAAAACCAATATATTTGGCACAGAAATAGACAAAGCGTTTAAATTTTTTCAAAGCTAAACCTGCGCTTGCTGTAAATAAATCGTTTGCGTTGGATAGGCAAAACTAATTGATTTTTTCTCCAGCTCTCCTTTTAATTTTAAAAGGAACTCTTGTGTGCAATTAAGTTGTACTGGGTGTTCTTTATGTTCTACCCAAAAAACTAACTCAAACATCAAAGAATATTGACCTAGGTTTCTAAAGTGGCAACGCTCAAAAGTACAAGTTTCCATCTGGGAAATAAGTTTGCGGCATAATTCAGGAATTTCTTTTAATTGCTCCGAAGGAGTTTCATAGGAAACTCCAAACTCAATGTTCACTTGGCGTCTTTTAATTCGATAATAGTTTCTAATTTTAGATTTTAAGAGATCCGCATTTGAGACAATAATTTCTTCACCAGTGACAGAACGTATTCTGGTTGTTTTTATACCAATCTTTTCGATGTGACCTTTAAAGTTATCTAGTACAATAAAGTCACCAACTTCAAAAGGTTTATCGAGGGCAATGGTAACCGAGGCAAAGAGATCACTTAAAATATTTTGTACCGCAAGCGCGATGGCAATTCCACCTACACCAAGTCCTGCCACTAAGGCCTGAACATTGACCCCAATGTTGGCCAAAAATACCAAGGTCAATGTTACAAAAAGCATCAGATTAAAGGTAAAAGAAATTACATTATAAATGGGATTTTTGGTTTCCCCATGGTTATGCTTGAGGTTAAATTGATTGATTAATTCAGCAATGAGGTGATGCCCCCAAATTCCGCATTGAATGACCATAATGGTAAGAAAGATGTAACCCACAACTCTTTCAATTTTCCCTTCCCAGTTTTCCCCAGATGAATGAAATGCAATGTAAAATGATAGAATTAATAAAAAAAGTGAAGTTGTTTTTGAAATCCATACCAGAACAAAGTCATCTATTTTTGTTTCTGTTTTTGCCGCCCAAACTTTTAGTTTTTTTGTGAAAAAAGAAAAAACAAACTTTAACAAAATAAAGAGCAGAGCTCCCAAACAAATAACGATGAAGAGAGATTTTATAAGAGGAGGAAATTGATTGAAAAAGTCCATTTTAATCCTTTAAGAAGATGCAGAGGTGTAACTCTTTAAAGCTTTTCGCCATAAGAAAACTAGGGTCACGCCCGAAAATATGGTCACTAGTATAATATTAAATAAAATCCAAGGATCAAAGTCATTCAAAAAAATTCTTGCTGGGTATGATGCAATAATTGCCATTGGGAAGATTGTGGTAAGAATTCGCTTAAATAATCCTTTGTAGATATGGTCTGGGCGCTCACCTAAATGAGAAGCTTTCCAATAAAGTTCCGCTAGTCCCCTGGGTGATTTAGTCCAGAAAACGGGAATGACGGCGAAGAGATAGAAAATGGAATAGAGGATAGCCCCATTTACGATGAGTAAAATATAAAGGATTAATTTCCAAGGGACGATCAATCCAGGATAAGAGAATAAGCTCCAAACGAAGAGAGCTATGGCCAATAGTAAATTCATAAAAGAGTTAGCGGCAAAATCTCTCATGGTTAAAAAAAAGAGCGAGGAGACAGGGCGAATAAGGTAATAATCTAAGTCGCCCTTGTTAATGTAAAATGGAAACCACCATAGGTTATTCGAGAATATCGTCATATAGATTGAATCCATTAAAAGATATCCACAAATAAAGACAGTGACCTGAGGCTCATTCCAACCACCGATCAAAGTGCTATGAAGAAAAATTACCTTGAAAAACAAAATATTAACGATATAAAAAATAACGTCCATAAAGATTCGAAAAAAGAAATCTAAACGAAATTGAAAAGCCTTACTAAAAGAAAAACGAACAAAATGAGAATACAACTTTAAATACCTCATCACATTCCAACCCCAGTGTAAACTTTGAGACCTTTTTTCCACAAAAGTCTTAGGCTTAAAGAAAGAATTGTTCCCCATATAAAAAGGGTCATTAAGGCTTCAGGAATAAGCTCCCATTGATTTCCAAGTAAAAACTGAGTTGGAAGGTAGATCATGGAACGGAATGGAAGTATTTTAAGTAGAGGAAATGACCAAGCTGGGAAAAGATTGAGTGGAATCATTGTTCCTCCCAAAAAAGAAATAAGGAGGAAAATAAAAACTCTTAAAGACCAAGTGTTATCCGCCCAAAAAGAAATCATCTCGATGTTCGCGACTAAAAGATAATAAACAGGCATCGCTATGGCGATGAAACAGATAAAAACAAATAATGAAAGTAAGCTTAAATGAAATTCTGGAGGAACGCCCATAATCGAAATAAAGATTGTTAGAAATAAAAAAAGTTGGAGGAGATAGAATGCTCCACGAACAAAGTAGCTAATGCCCTTATAAAGAAAAAACTCTATGGGGTAAATCAAATATTTATTTAGTGAACCGTCATAAATCTCTCTCGACATAAAACCCATGCTATCGGCATCAAGTACTCTGGTCACAAGAGGAGCGATAACATAGTAAAGAATCATCCCACGAAAACTCATTCCACCAATGAGAGTTACACCTTTAGCTTCAAATAAATTTTGCCACAGGAAATAAGCGATCAAAAAGCTAGCAATCGTTCCTCCTAAGAAATTCACCCAGAACTCAAAGCGATAGGAAAGAATATTTTTTGCTTCCATTTTGAGGATGGCCCGAGTCCAGGTTTTCATACGCTGGAGAGTCCTTCCTTCATGATTTTTTCGATGATGTCCGTGATGTCCTGAGCCTCAATGCTTAAGTCGTTGATTGGGTAGAGGCTAAGGACTTTTGCCACAGCAGTTGTCAGATTATCTTTATGAGTATTCACTTTGAGTGTAAGCTCATCAACTTGTGAAATTTTGCCAAGCTCTTCAGGAAAAAGTGCAAGGTCGTGAGCGCTAATTTTATTTTTCAAATGTGCCGTCAGACTTTTTTCTTGCGAAGTGTGATCAGCAATTTTTTTAAAGTCTCCGTCGTAAACGATGCTTCCGTTTTTTACAATGATAACTCTTTCACAAAGTTCTTCAATGTCTTCCATATAGTGTGAAGTGAGAATGATAATTGGCTTATAATCTCTTTGGTATTCTTGAAGAAATTTCCTAATGGCTTTTTGAGAACTTATATCAAGACCAATGGTTGGTTCATCGAGAAAAATGACTTTCGGGCGGTGAAGAAGAGCCGCCATAAGTTCCACTTTCATTCTTTCCCCTAATGAGAGTGATCGAACTTGCACTTTAAGTTGTGATGAAATGTTAAGCTGTTCGGAAAGCTTTTTTAAATCATGTTCAAATTCTGCATCAGGAATTTGGTAAATTTCTTTTAAAAGAAGAAAGCAGTCCATGGCCGGTAAATCCCACCAAAGTTGAGCTTTTTGCCCCATGATCAGAGACATCTGTTTTCTCAAACGATTATCTCTTTCCCATGGATTAAAACCTAAAACACTGGCATTACCACTGGTGGGATAAATAATCCCTGAAAGAATTTTAATGAGAGTCGTTTTTCCTGCTCCGTTAGCACCAATCAAACCTACAACTTCACCTTGCTTAATTTCTAAATTGATGTTTGTCAGAGCGAACTTGGTGATCCATTTTTTTCTGAACAAAGATTTGAATGAACCCAAAAAGCCAGGTTCTTTTTCTGCCACTTTAAATGTCTGACTTATATTTTTAACAATAATCATATTTCTTTATGCTTTGGTGTAGATGAGACCTTTTAAATAGGATCCCTCTGGAAAACCTTTTTTTGTAGGGCAATCTTCGCCAAGCCCTATATGAGAATTCATTTTCAAAACTCCCTCGAGCCCCTTGTCTTTAAGAATGGCTTTCATGCGACCTTCAAATTTGGCTAAAGTCACTTGATGAGTATTGAGAAATGGAACAAGTTTTCCTTTTTTGTTCAAAAGGCTTACGAGCATTGGGAGCAAATTTTCATACTCTTGTAGAGCACTTGTGATTTTCTTTCCATCGCTTGAAGCAGAAGGGGGATCACAGATGATCATGTCGAATGTTTGATTTTCTTTGAGTAATTTCTTGAGTGCATCTTGTACACTCATATTTAGGCTTACATGTTTTGTCGCATCCAGGTCAGGATTGAGTTTCATATTTTTATCAAGCCATTCAAGATAGGGCTTGGAAAGATCCACTGAGACAACTTGGCTTGCACCAGACTTTAAAGCAAATAAAGAAATGGCTCCAGTGTAACAGTACAGATTGAGTACTTTTTTTTCTTTAAGTTCTGGACCTAACTTTTTTCTTAGACTTGCCATATCTGTATAAAGACCATGGTCGTAATAATTAGTTAGGGAAAGTGAATAATTCACCCCAAATTCTTGAATATTAAAAAGTGGATTTCTTTCACCATCGGCAATTTGTGGTGGTTTTTGTTCGCCAATACCACGCTCTTGTAACCAGACGGAGGTAATTCCAGGAACTTCTTTTTTTAATTGAGCAATAATGGTCTTTGTGAAAGGGCGCCAAAAGGTACTAAAATACTGAAGCAGAATGGTATCTTTTAATCTAATGGCAAATAAACCTGGTAAAGAATCTCCTTCACCAAAAAAAAGATAATAGTTTTCTCTTTCTTCCAAAAGTCCGCTTCTGTTTTTTATGGCAATAGAAATTCTTTCTGCTAACTCTTTTTCAAATTGAATTTTATCACCCAAGCTCCAGACACGACCCTTTATTGTTTTATGGTGAGGATCATGGAGGAAGACACAAACTTTTTTCCCTTTATGTTTGCCTATGAGTAAAGGCTCTGCAAAAGGAAAACGAATGGTAAAACTATCTTCTGTAATCCAAAAATGCCCTTTCTCAATTAATTCAGCCGAGGTCGGGTGGATGGTAACTTCTACAGGTGCTTTCATTGGATTAGACTTTTTAAGCGATTTTCTGTTTGGTCGATGAGATAAAGTAATTTATTGGTGAAGTGAAAAGGGTTTTCTAATTGGGTTTGAAGTTCAAATTCTTCTATTAAATTGATAATTGTTTGGTCACCTGTTTCTGCGGCATAAGGATCTAAGTGAAGCGCAAGGTAGGATAATTTTTTAAGTTTTATTTCGAGCTCTTTCATTTCAGAAAGCGGGGATTGAGGAAGCGTGGGCTTAACAGCTTTAATGGTCTCTTGTTCAGACTTTTTTCTGGGCTTTTTTCGCTCTGATTTTATGACCTTTTCCATCCTTTATACTTCCCACAAAACGACACAAGAAGTCAAGGAAGCTGGCTCCACTTTTGCTTAAGGGAAAGGCTCTGGAGGTGAATAATGACATGGTATTTATTGAGCTTAATTCCACTAGTTTTAGGTGTCTATTGTTTCGAAGGAAATTGTGTTCAAAAACTTAAAGACTTAGAGAAGTCCTTAAGCACTTGGTGGCCCACAAACTTAGATCAAAATCGCAGAAGTTTAGAGGGAGCAATCACAATGAACCGAATGAGTCCGATGCAACTTCCCAAAAAGAATGCTGAAGCTTTACCTCAGTATAAGTTTTATACCTCTCTATTTGAAGATTTAGTGGTGCAAAGAAAACGCTTAGGTGTATCTCAGGATCAAAGCTTAAAGAACTTAAGAGAAGGTTTAATTCAAGATGGGAAATTTGAAAAAAAAATCAAAGCAGAACTGTATGCGGGTTATTGGCAATTTTTTTTCATTACTATGATTACTTGGTCTTTTACCTTGCTCAGTTTATTTATTTTAAAAAAACAATTAAGCTTTTCTATCGGTCTAACCATGTTGCTTTTGCAATGTTCTGGGCTACTACTTTTCACTTCATTGTTTCTTACTTTAAAAAAGAAAATGTTTGACCAATACGGTGAATGGTTTTTTCGCCTTTATCGTTTACGCTCACTTTTAGCAGCTGGTAGCCCAATAAAAACTTGCCTCAAGGAAAGTCATGTCTTGCAACTTTTTCAAACCAAAAAAAAGCAATTTCAACCTTTCATCGGTGCCTTGGAAACTTCAATTATGCGGCTTCAAAAGGAAGGAACACCCATTCAAGATGACCTTAAATTTTGTTTAGACGAGCTTTGGTTTACTCAAGACTGCGATTTTGAGCTTTTTTTGAAAAGTTTAAGCTCTTTGAAATTGGCCATTATTCTGCTTTTTTACCTCGGAGCCTACTTCGTTTATCTATACTCTTTCATCTCGACATTTACGAAGGGGTAGCGCTATAGTTTCCCCACTATAACAACAAAGGGAATATCTATGGCTGACGATAAAAAAATTATCTACTCTATGCACAAAGTAGGCAAAGTCTACGGTAATAAAAAACAAGTTTTAAAGGACATCTCACTGTCATACTTTTATGGCGCCAAAATTGGTGTTCTTGGTTTGAATGGTTCAGGAAAATCAACTCTGCTTAAAATCATGGCTGGTGTTGATGAAGATTTTCTAGGGAACGTAACTCCAGCAAAAGGTTACACTATTGGTTACCTAGAGCAAGAGCCGAAACTAGACCCAGAAAAAACAGTAAAAGAAATCGTCGAAGAAGGTCTTTCGGAAACTGTTAATATGATGAAAGAGTATGAAGAAATTTCAATGAAGCTCGGTGAACCGATGAGCGACGATGAAATGAATAAAATGCTCGATAAGCAAGCAAGTCTTCAAGATAAACTTGATGCCAGCAATGCATGGGATATCGATTCCCGTCTAGAGCTTGCGATGGATTCACTACGTTGTCCTCCGGGCGAACAAAAAATTGGAAATTGCTCTGGTGGTGAAAAGCGCCGTGTTGCTCTTTGCCGACTTCTTCTTAAAGAACCAGATATTTTACTCTTAGATGAACCAACCAACCATTTGGATGCTGAAACTATTTTCTGGTTAGAGCGCCACTTGCAATCCTATAAAGGTACAATCATTGCTATTACCCACGATCGTTACTTTTTGGATAATGTTGCAGGATGGATTCTTGAGCTTGACCGTGGTCAGGGAATTCCATTTCAAGGGAATTACACTTCTTGGTTAGAACAAAAAAGTGCACGTTTAGCACAGGAAGAAAAAACGGAGTCGAAACGTCAAAAGGCGCTTTCGGCAGAATTAGAATGGATTCGATCTAGTCCACGCGCTCGTCAGGCAAAAAATAAAGCGCGTATTTCTAACTATGAGCAAATGCTTAATCAAGATAAAGAAAGAAGAAATGAAACTAATGATCTTTTTATTCCTGCAGGGCCTCGTTTAGGTGACGTTGTTATTGAAGCCAACGGAATTTCAAAAGCATTTGGCGATAACCTACTGTACGAAAATGTGACCTTTAAACTTCCTCCTGGTGGAATTGTAGGAATCATTGGACCTAACGGAGCTGGTAAAACAACACTCTTTAATATGATTACTGGAAAGTTAAAACCTGATGCCGGCTCATTTAAAGTTGGAGATACTGTCAAGCTTGCTTATATCGATCAATCTCGTGAAATGGATTCTGATAAAACAATCTTTCAAGAAGTTGCTGGGGGCTTAGATATTCTTAAAATCGGCGGAAAGGAATTAAACTCTCGAGCTTATATCGCAAAATTCAATTTTTCAGGTGACGATCATTCAAAGAAAATTAAAGAACTTTCTGGTGGAGAAAAAAATCGTGTTCACTTAGCAAAAATGCTTAAAGAAGAAGGAAATGTGCTTCTTCTAGATGAGCCTACTAATGATCTTGACGTCAATACTTTGAGAGCGCTTGAACAGGCCTTAATGGAATTTGCTGGATGTGCTGTTGTCATTTCCCACGATAGATATTTCTTAGATAGAATTTGTACCCATATCATGGCTTTTGAAGGTGATTCACAAGTAGTTTGGTTTGAAGGTGACTATACTAATTATGAAGAAGACCGCAGGAAGAGATTGGGCGATAAAGCCGATCGACCTCACCGAATTGGCTATAAAAAGCTTAAGAGAGATTAGGAGTTTCATGCTTATCTTAGTCAGTTTCCTTTTTTCATTTCAACTTTTGGCAAAGACTCATGTGGCCGCCTGTGAAGTGAAAAATTATCAACCAGCTTATCTAAAATTAGCTTGGGGAAAATTGACGAATAAAAGATCGATGGAAAGATCTCCGTGGCCTTTGCCATTACTTTCGATTGGTCACAATATGGCTTCTTATCAGAATTATGGTGGTGGACTTGATCAGGCTTATTTTCATCACGGACTAGATATAAGAGCAGATAAAGGAACTCCTATTCATGCCGCTAAAGGTGGAAAAGTTGTTAATGCTGCTAACTATAATGGTGGGAACTCACTTTACTGGGAAGTCGCTATCCTCGATGATAACGGTTTCATTTGGCAGTATCACCATATCGATAGTTCATCTATTCCTGATGCTGTTAAAAAAGCATTCAAAGCTGGTGGTCGAGTAAGCACTGGTGACTTATTAGGTGAAGTGGTTAGTTGGCCAATAACTAGTTATGGTGAGCGTTATCATCACATTCATCTTAATATTTTGGATAAAGACAAAGCTTACGTGAATCCATTTCATTTTTTAGATGTCTTACCAGATACCAAAGCACCTATGATTTTAGATATCGGTTTTGTTCGAAAAAATAAAATAGTTGCTGGGGATCATATTACTGGTGCTTATAATCTTTATCTTCATACTCAAGATTTAATTCTCCATGATAAATTTTTTGTTCCACCTTATGAAATTAGTTACAGGATTAATCAAGGGGAAACAGTTACTGTATGGAAATTTGACAACCTACCTGGTGGGGCAGTTGAAGAAAAATTTGTGAATGACTTTTTTATACCGAATCTAACATGTGGTGATTATAGCTGCCGTAAAATGTATATTAATTTAGGTTTTACTGTGAATGGTAATCGAAATTTTCCTCAAACGAAAGGTGTCTATGATTTAGAAGTTACAGTTAAAGACGTTGTGGGGAATCAGGACATCAAGATTTTTCACTTTAACGTCGACTAAAAAATTTTTTCTACATAAGGGGTGCTACCTTCGCAGCCTAGAAGTTGCACCACCTCATTTATTTTTTTGTCCTTCATGTGAACAATATAATCTACATTCGAACAGACAAGCTTTAAGACCAATTCTAAATTCATATTCACTGTCTTTGAGTACAAACTAAAAAGCATCGCAAGTCTCATGGGAGCCTCTATTGCACTGTGGGCGTGGATGGTACTCATCAGACCCTTATGTCCATTATTCATCGATAACAAGAAGGGGACAGCTTCTTCTCCTCTTAATTCTCCTATGATGATTCGGTCTGGTCTTAGTCTCATGGCATATTTGCAATAATCTTTGAGCGTTTTTTTCTCCGTATCTTCTTCCGCCAAAAGGTAAGTGAAGTGATCTTTGTTGAGGCATATTTCATGAGTGTCTTCTAAGAGGACGACATGTTCATTGTCTTGAACTTCTTTTAACATGGCACTCATTAATGACGTTTTTCCCGATCCGGTGGCTCCACAAAAGAGAATGTTTTTTTTGTTAATAAGTTGCTCGGTTAAGAAATTTTTTTCATCAATAGAGAGATCGAAATCATCTAACGAAAGTTCACCTGTTTTTAAACGCCGAAGAAATAATTTTGTTTTTTGGTCAGGGCTTAAACTTGAATGAAGTAGAGTCGCGCGAAAATGATGATGCCTAATTTTTAAGGCAAAGCTTCCAAAAGGCTTTTGATAATTCCATGCTTGGTTCTCTCTAAGTGCCATAAGTTCTAGCATCTGGACTAAAGAGACATCCATTTTATGCCAAGGAAAAGTTTGAAGCTTTCCTTGTTTGTCTATCTGTATACCATCTTCTCCATGGACAATTATTTCATTAACCAAAGTATCATCAATGAACTCTCTCAGGGGAAAAAGAGTATTGAGTCTTTCTAGCCAAGTATTGAGATCTATAGTTTCGAACAGAGTTAAGTCTGTTTCTCTTTCTGATTTAAGAAAGTGAACCAGTTCATCAGCTTCCATTAAGCTTCCCTTTTCCATGCGGTTAAAGAAGAGCTCTTGAGCAATGACCAGACTCATATTTTCTCCTCTACCAGTAGTATTCCTGTGATAGATTTATATGTGACAACATTCGATTTCGATTTAAAAATTTCTCCCAATAATGGTATGCTTTCAATTACGGGGATTCCTGATTTTTCTTCTGTTTGAGTTTTAAAAACGATTTGAAAAATTTCAAGTGGGACATTTTTTTGAACGTGAACTAATGCTTGATTTTTGCTGCCAGAAATATTTCCTTCTTGAGGTCTCGTAAACTCAGTCTCATATTTTAATTTAAGTGTTTTTCCATGAGGAACTAAGGTGAATTTTAGCTTCAGACCTGCAAATTTCCATTGTGTGTTGATGGCATTCAAAGCATCTGCACGATAGGGTATTTCAGAGCCAATTTCAACTTTGCTTTCTTCACCTAGTACAGAAAGCATAATTGGTTCAGCAAGTGTCGAAGCGTGCATATTGTGATGACGTAAGAGTATGAGATTTTGATTTACCAGAGACATTAAACCTTGTTGGAAAAAATTCTCTACTTTGGAAGATAGTTGATTAAGCCCAAGTGATAGTTCAAGACCGTCAAGTCGTTCCAATTGTATTAACTTTAATTTAATTTGATAATTTTGTGCTTTTTCTTTAATGGGTACAAAATCGACCATAAACTTATCTTTGAGCATTTTTTGAATTGGTTCTGAAATTTTCTGCTCTTCACTATAAAGGCACTCAATTTTTAAGAAGTGATTTTGACAGCGAAAACTTTCTAGATTTTCTTTAAATAGGAATTCATAAATCTTTCCAATAATGTGACCTTTTAGTGTCTTTGATAACTCAACGTTATCAATAATCAGATCTTGATTCGTTTGTAATATTTTTCTTATAAGTTTGTAGTCTTCAATTTTGTTTATTTCACCTTCAATGTTGATAAAGCTACCCGAAACCTTCAGTTTCAATTTTAAGTCTTTGACCGCTTCTCCAAGTTGCAGGCTCGTCAATTGGTCACTTTTGGAGAGAACGTAGACTCGGAAATGGCTTTGCCCTTTATTCGAGTGCCAAACTTTTAAATCGGAAAATCCCACTGATTTTCCTTTAATGAGTAAGCTTTTTCCCATGACTTTTTTTGCTAAAACTTCAGAATTGCCTAGAGAGTATTTTCTTATTCCTTGGGGAAAATTCAGCTCTTTTTGCTCTCCCCGCGCCAAAATTAGGTCAATTTCCTGATTTTGGGCCATTGCCAGAGGTTTTTGGAGTCCAAAACAGATAAGAACACCCAAGAATGTTTTGACAGGAACGGCCGTCTTAGATAAAACTAGGGGCTTATTTTGAAGGCAATCTAACAGGAGAATCAATATGGTTTCTAGAACACGCGTAACAAAAACAAGAAGATCAAATAAGAAAGTTAAAATGGGCTCAACGCGTAAAAAGCAAATGAAAAATAAGGGAACAACTCCTAAGTTTGCCATCCACACTGACAAAAAGTAATTTCCTATATCTGATGGTGTAGCGTTGCTACACCATCTACTATTCTGTTTCATAAAAGACTCCTAAAACTTCTTTCATCACTTTCTGATTCACATACATTACTTTCATCACTTCTTTGATGAAGCATAAATGGATAACAACATCGTCTCTTTTACGACAAGGATTCGAACTTTGTTCAACAGATATTAAATTTTCAGGGATATAGAATCTTTCTTTTAAAAGTTTTTGAACTATTTCTACCTCCATGTTTTTTTCAGTATAAGACAAAACAATCACATCCATAGCTCGAGCATTTAATGAAAGTAAAAAAAGAAAAACAAAACTAAAATAATATTTCATGGTCATCCTCTTTGATATTTTCTTTAGCTATTTTGGGACTTTTGCCTTTTGAGTTTGTTATTTGGTGAGGCAAGATCGTTATTACGTTTTCTCTGCCTATTACTTTAAGTAAATCCTTCTCCGCAATATAAAGTTCTATTAACGTTTCACTATCGCTTTCTGCATAGTAGGCTTCCTCTACAATCTGTTGATTTTGATCATCATAGAGTGAAATTTTTTTTCCTTTTTCCCATGGTGTGACTTTTCTCGCTTCTAATTGGACGAGAGTGTAGTGGGCTGGTAGTTGAATAGGTGCAGGAGTTTTTGAAGGACTAAGAACTAAACTGTAGAAAAGTAAATTTGATACAATGATCGTTAATACAAAGAGACACTGGTGATAACGACTAATTGAGCTTATTCCATTGATTTTGAAAAGCTTGAATTTCTTCAACATAGGCCCTCTGGTAATAGTTATGTAATTGTGAAAAAGTTAAATAAAAGAGACTGAATATAAATAGCCATAAAGTAAGTTCTAGAATTGCGTAACCTTGGGATAAATTATCTGTGTAACAGTTCCTTGGAAAGAATTTTTCCATGACTCTACTTTTGCTAAATTTAAAATTAAACTGAAAGTATCCCCCTTTAAAATATTGGTCCATTGCTGACTCCGTAAAATACTCTCTCCATTGATTTTTCGCTCTAAAGACATAGCATTGAAAAGATAGGGAGTTTTAAGTGATAGAGGATCGATTGGGCATTTGTTTATTCGAAGTGAACTAACCTTTTTCAAATATGAATAGACCAATATTAGTTGTAGTTTTTGGGCACTGGATTTTATTTCTTTCGCTGGTAGGGGAGCCAAAACGGGAAAAAGAAATTTAGCAAACTCTAGGTATGTACTATCCTTGATAACTAAATTCAGTCGTTCCATATCATTCACCAATGTTTCCTGGGCCTGGTAGAATTTTTTAGTACAAAGAAAAATTTTTGAACGTTCTTTGATCAACTTTAATTCATTTGAATGGTGATAGAGGAAGATGAGCAGAAGAAAGCTTAAAATGAGAGTGGTAAATAATCCAAAAATTGTCACGTTACCTTGCTGGTTCATTGCCCCTACGGGAGAAGCCACCTTTAATTTGACTGCGGAATAAGCTCTTGGTTTTTGGCTCATAAAAGTTTTGCCGATCCTTCTCAATATATGAAAGTGGATTTTGGAAAATAGTATGTTTGCTTTTAACCTTTGATTCAGTTGCACTCACAAAGGAACGATAAAGAAAGTGGCCTTGGTCTATGGACAATTGAGAAAAACGGGAAATTGCCCCTAGGACCAAGACCAACAGTGAGACGGAAAGAAGGTGGACTAGAATCGTCATTTAATTTCGATGTTCTTCACGATCTGCTTTTTCATCTGTTCCATTCGTGTTTGGAGGGTTTCACCGAATTGTTTGATTGCCACTAAGCAGAAAATACCAATGAGGCTTGTAAGAATGATGTATTCCATGACACCTTGACCGTCTTCTTTTTTAAGTAATTTTTTCAAAAGCTTCCTCCTGGGAATTAATTGAAAGTAGACTTAGCATGCAAGGGCCAAAAAAGACGAGTCAAGGTAGCTTGAGGAGTGAAGCTATTTCACAACTGAAGTACAAAAGGTTTGCAAGTTTTCCAGTCAGTCATTATCATTAATAGATATGGAAAATAATAATAAACTGTTCGTGCTCGATAAGAAGGAAATAGCGCTTATTTTCCTTTTTATGATCGTCATTGCCATTACATCTTTTACTCTTGGTGTTCGCATCGGTAAAAAAATGCTTTTGACCTCTCAGGGTATCACCGCAGCAGATATGGATGCTTTTAAGTTAAAATCTCAAACTGAAGAACAAGTTGAAAAAGCCAAAAATGAAATTGATGGCAAGCCAGTTGATAAAGAAGAAGTAAATAAGGATGGCTTTAATAATCTTCAAAAAGAAATGGAAACAATTGAGTCTTCTGATATTGGTGCAACAGCAAAAAGTAGCAAAGGACAAACTGAGGAGATGACAAGTTCAGGAAAAGAAGATGTCATGATGAGTTCTGCAGATGAAGAAACAGCCACGGGGAAATTTACTATTCAACTTGGGTCTTACCCAAAACTTTCTGAAGCAAAAGAATTTGCAGATGCATTCACAGTACGTGGGTATAATCCTCTTATTAATCAAGTTAAGATCAACGAAAAAAACTGGTATCGTGTAAGCTTAGGTTCTTTTGGTTCAATGGCTGAAGCCAAAGAATACGTTAAAAAAGAAGAGTCACTGTTTCAAGGCCAAGATTTTGTTATCGTCGAAATTAAATAGTCATTAAGTAAAAATTATAGGACTCAATATGACATCAAACGACTTTTACTGCCTCGTTATGGCAGGTGGAAAAGGTACTCGTCTTTGGCCAGAATCTACCTCAAAAAAACCAAAACAATATATGCCACTTCATGGAAACAAAAGTTTAATTGAAAGTACTTTTGATCGCTTTAATAATCTTACGGTGAAAGAAAATCGTTATATTGTTACTACTGACGAACAAGCTGATATCGCCTATGAGTTATGTCATCCTTATCTTACCAGTAGAGGTTCACTTGTTCTTGAGCCTTCTGGAAGAAATACTGCTCCTTGTATTCTTTTATCGCTAGTAACGCTTTTAAAAGGGGGAGCCAAGCCTTCTGATATTGTGGCCATTGTACCTTCGGATCATGTCATATTGAATGTTAAAGCTTATGAGCAAACCATCAGCTACGCTCGTGATTTAGCTTCTAAAGAACAAAAAATTGTCACTATTGGCATTGTCCCTACCTTCCCACATACAGGTTTTGGATATATTCACCGTGGTACTCAAGTGGAAAAATCTCATGATTTAAGTAGTTTTCATGTACAAGCGTTTAAAGAGAAGCCAGCTTTTGAAACGGCTAAGTCTTATATTGCTAGCGGTGAATATTATTGGAATGCGGGGATGTTTGTCGCCCCAATTGGCGTTCTTTTAGGTGAATTAGAAAGTTTATCTCCTGAAATATTTGCTCACGCTGCTCCTTTGAAAGCAGTTCTCTACGATAAAACGGAATTGGCTGAAGCTTATAATCAGATTCCAGAAAATTCTATCGATTATGCTGTGATGGAAAAAAGTAAAAAAATTCTGGTTGTTCCAGCGCTTTTTGATTGGAACGATTTAGGCTCTTGGGATGCATTAGAGTCCGTGATGAATCCCATTAAAGGTAATTCGCTTTTAAATGAACGGTCTAAGAATGGTGAATGTTACTTGGAAGGATCTTCGGGGAATATTGTCTATGCTCCTAAGCAGTTCGTGGCCCTCGTAGGAATTCAAGATTTGATTGTCGTTTCCAATGATAGAGCCTTATTAATTATGCCTAAAAAAGATGCTCAAAAAGTAAAAGATGTTTATCAATTTATAAAAGAGAATAAGTTAACTGATTTAATTTAGAAAAAATTTCTTTTTCACATCGGCAACGATATCTTTAGCCAGAAAAGAATGTTCAATGGCTTTTTTATTCATGAGAAAAAAGTCTTCTTGTGACCAACCGAATATTTCGTGCACAATTCGGTATTCATTTAGTAAATCAATGCCCATTAAATGAGGATCATCGGAGTTTAGACTAACACTCACTCCAGCTTTGGAAAGAGCAGAAAAAGGGTGTTTTTTGAGGCTTGAGACAGAGTTGGTCAGCCAGTTCGAGGTTGGGCAAAGTTCAAAATGAATATTTCTATCTTTTGCTAATTTGATCGCTTCTTCATGGCCCCAAATTTTTAACCCATGACCTATTCTTTGGGCATGGAGATTGTTAATGGAATTCATGACACAGGTATGGGTTGTATTTTCACCACTATGAATTGTAATACCAAGACCTGCTTTTTTGGCTTCTTCAATTTGCGTTAGGTAAGCGCGGTCGTTTTCAATTTCTCCATCCGCCAAATCAAAGCCCACTAAACGCTCAGCATTTTTATGTGATGATTTTTTGTATTTTAAAATAGTTTGATGGGCTTCGATATTTTCTTTTTCTCCTAATGAGCGAGGTAATATATGGATAAGTCCAACTTGCACTGGAAACTTCGCCATTCCTTCAGTTACACCATCGATGACAGCTTCAATAATTTCATCATTATTGAGCTTTTTACCAAAGGCGATAAAAGACGCTGCAAATCTTAATTCAATTAGTTTAATACCGTCTTGATAAGCATCTTCGATGTTTTCAAAGGTCACTCTTTTAATTGCATCATAATGGCATAGAACTTTTTGTGAAATCCAAAAACTATCCAAGACTTTTTGTAAGTCCTTCATTGGTTTAGTCACACGAGCTTTTAAAAAAAGTTCATCAGGTGAATAACTATTAGGAAGCTTATTTTCTTTAATCAAATCAAGAAGAGTTTGAAAACGAATACTGCCATCTAGGTGGCGGTGAAATTCGACCTTTGGAATTCGAGCAAGATCTGCTCTTGTGATCATTAGTAAAAGTAGCCGGCTTCAAAGCCTAGGCTAATCCAAGAAATGGCTAAAGAAGCATCTGAATGAGATTCTTTTTCACCTAAGGAGCGAGTAACCTTGCCAATATTGTAAGAGCCCTTTAGTCCATAGAAGAAAGAAGAAGTGGCACGCATATGAATGCCGTAATCCGCACGAAACCCATAACCGGTGTAATTTAAATCTCTGTATGACTCATTTAAAGAATGGCGTGCACCGTAGACAGAAATAGTTTCAAAAAGATCATCGATTTTTAGCCATTCATAGATCATGCGGAAGCGGTAACCAACGCCAAGACCGTAAGACATCAAGGTTTCTCTTGAATTTTTTGGTCTTTGAAAGCGAGCTTCTGAATCAGCTCCAGTGCCACCAATCTCTTTATTTTCCGCTACAGTATCCCAAGTTCCAGCAGATCGAGCTACAAAGCCCTGCCACCACAGTCCCCACATTTTATAACCGTAGTTAAGTTCAAACGAAGAAAAATCGAAAGGTTTCGTAATTCTTGGATTGAGTTGATATGAACCTGAGAGTTTGTGATGATCATTACCTGTGTAGTACTCACGGTCTTTGATACCCGTATAAGAATTAGTATCAGTAATCATGGCCTCATTTTTGAGTGTGATATCTTTCTTTGCTTTGACATCATCATTAGATAGTTTTTCAAAATTTTCTTCTTCTTCAAATAATTCAGGACGGATAACGGCAAATGCGTTTGATGAAAGAAAGAGAGTGAATAAGAATAATAATATTAAATTCTTAATCATTTTAAAGTACCCGCTAAATTTTCAAAACGCTCACCTGGAAAATCTTCTAATCCCATGTTATCGGAAAGATCTAATTTTAAGTTCAAATGGTCATATTTTGTATTTTCCACATTCATGCCTGAACTAACCAAAGTATTAATAGCGTTTTTTAAATCGGCAAATGAGCTTGTTCCAGCCACAAAGTTATCAAGAATAACGTCAAAGTTTTTATTAGCATTATCAAGCTGAACCGAAGAAATCTGAATTTGGTTTTCCAAAAATTTAATCTGGTTATAGCTCATACGCATTTTAACTTCGAGTTCTCGACGAGCATTGAAATAATTAATTTCAGCAATTTTCTTATCAATATAAGCGTGCTTGTTTTTTCTTGAATTAAAGAAACCGTCTCCACCCCATAAATCCCAACTCATATTGATACTGGCCACCAGTTCAACGTTAGAATTACCTGGGTAGGTTTGATAAGTGGTACTGCCACCTTCACGGTTATTATTATAAGAATAGGTTCCTAGCTCAGTTGTAATTTTAGGTAAGGGCATATTGTCGCGAAGTTGGTGCTGATAAAAGCGCTCAGCATTATCAAGTTCGAGCTTGGCAGTTCTGTATGTAGGGCTTTGGCTTAAAGCAAAGTCCACTGCATCTTTAAGCGGAACATTCATGGCCTTAAATTGTAATTGTTCTTCGGGGTTAAAAGCAGTCTGAAGATTTTCACCCAAAAGGTTGGCTAAATTTTGTTGTTCATTGGTGACATCGTACTGAGCTTGTTGATATTCAGTTTGTGAGCGAAGAAATTCGCCACGTGCCTGATAATAATCTTGCTTTGAGATTTTTCTTTGTAAGACTCTTTCTTTCGCTAATCGATAAATGAAAGAAGTGTGGCGAAGTTGTTCACGTTTAATTTTTTGAATTTGTTTTAAGCGCACTAAGTTAAAATATCCGCGAATGACGTTGAATTTTAACTTTCTTTTTTGCTCATCGAGAATTTGCTTCCCACGATCAAAAGTATATTCGGCACTTTTATAGAGAAGGTAATCCTTGCCCCAATTAAAAACAGTGTATTCACCTAAGTCTAATCCAAATGCTGCTCGACCAGTTTTAGTAGTGGTACCAAATTGCTGCCCGTTTGAAGTACCTGGACTAATTCTTTTTAAGTTTTGATCTTGATTGGAAACAAAAAGTTTTGGAGCTGGAAACCAGAATGAATAAAAAGTACTGTCCCAATAAAGCTCTAAGCTTTCACGAGTATAATTTCTCATTCTCTCTTGATAGTTTAAGCGTAGACCTTGTTCAATGGCATTGGTGAGTGAAAGTGCTACGCCCTGATTTTCAGGCGCGTATTCAACTTTAGTTTCTGATTTTACGTCTTCAAGTTCTGCATCAGTTGAGGCATCAGTGATAGGCTGGGCCCACACCTTCGCTGTAATTAAAAGCAGGAAGAACAACAAACATTTCATCATGATATGAAAGAAAGTCTAGCATCGGCTGAAAGAGACTGACAAATTTATTCTGATAAAGAAATACCTGGGCAACCTTGCTTGACAATATTTTCTTCCATGGAGCCAATTTTTAGTTCAGTTACAATTCGCTCTTGGCCTAAAACACTGAGAGTTCTTTTGAGACGTGAAATACCTAATTCTTTATTTTTAGCGGCATGTTTTAAAATATCTTCATTCCGTTTAATCAAGGTAACTATTTTTCTTTTAAGGGCCACTTTATCATTTCTATCTATTAATAATTCACGACACCGTCTACTAAGAGCAGGGTCTAACAAGAGAGTGTCGTTGCAAATGCCAGAGAAAGAAAAGATGATGAGAAAAAGTAAACTAATCTTTTTGAGCATGTTTAGCCTAAAAGCTCCTTAATTGGCTT
This sequence comes from Bacteriovoracaceae bacterium, assembly GCA_049318265.1. Lineage (GTDB taxonomy): Bacteria > Bdellovibrionota > Bacteriovoracia > Bacteriovoracales > Bacteriovoracaceae > JBEIOQ01. Next base: position 27,387 of record JBMOGR010000001.1, on the reverse strand, counting down.
CTCGAGTGATTCTGGAGAATCATTTGGGGCAAATCTTTTAACTGGAATGCCGTCTTTATTTACTAAAAATTTTGTAAAATTCCACTTAATGGCTTCTGTTCCAAGAATTCCTGGATTGGCGCTTTTTAAGAAATCGTATAGAGGAGCGGTATTGGAACCATTGACATCAATTTTAGCAAAGAGGGGAAAGGTCACACCATAATTTAATTCACAAAAACCTTGAATTTCTTTTTCATCACCTGGCTCTTGTTTGCCAAATTGATTGCAAGGGAAACCGAGTATCATAAAGCCTTTATCTTTATATTTTTTATAAAGCTCTTCAAGTCCCTTGTACTGAGGTGTAAAACCGCACTGACTGGCCGTGTTGACGATTAAAAGTGTCTTCCCTTGAAGATCTTTTAAGTCAAAAGTTTGACCTTTAATGTCTTTTACTTGGAACTGATAAATACTCTTGCTCATAATTCTTCCTTTTCCCTTACAATAATAATACTCTCTCTTGTCGATCTCGTAAAGTTTAGTCATCATGGAAAGAGCAATGTCTGTCAAAGCAGTTATTTTAATTCCCGCTCGTTTTGAGTCGTCCCGCTTCCCTGGTAAACCTCTCTCTAAAATTCTAGGAATCAGTATGATTCAGAGAGTGTATGAGAATGTTGCCCAATCGGGATTTCCAACTTATGTCGTTACTGATGATTCTCGAATTGATGACCATGTTAAATCTTTCGCGGGGAATGTATTAAGAGTTGATGATAAAGTTGAAACAGGATCAGAAAGAATTTATTTGGCTTATGAACGATATTTAAAAAAAGATAATGTTGATTTAGTGGTGAATGTCCAAGGTGATGAACCTCTGTTAAAAGGTGAGGAAGTAAAACGTCTCATACAATTTCATCATAAGAGCTCATTTGATATGGCGACCATGGTGAAAAAAAGGACCTATCCTGATCCACAATTTCACAACCCCAATGTTGTGAAAGCCATTTATAGTGAGGTGAAAGGTCAGTGTTTGTATTTTTCTAGAGGAGCTATCCCTTTTGATCGGGACCAAAAAAATCTATTCGATTGGTTTCAGCATATTGGAGTGTATTCATACAGAACGAGTGCGCTAGAAGAGTTTCAAAAATTGCCGATGTCTTATTATGAAAGTTTAGAGAAATTGGAGCAACTAAGAGCATTGGAAAATGGATTTACGATAGGTGCAGTTCCTACCACATTAAATCTAATCGGCGTGGATGTGCCGGAAGATATTTCGAGAGTCGAGCGTTTACTTTAAGGAGAAAGTCATGGTTGCTAACAAGAAAAATTCTAAGAAATACATTTTCGTTACCGGAGGTGTAACTTCATCATTAGGAAAGGGATTAGCGGCAGCTAGTATTGCTTGTTTGTTAGAAAGACGTGGCATAAAGCTCAACATGCTTAAGATGGATCCCTATATAAATGTTGACCCAGGAACCATGAGTCCCATTCAGCACGGAGAAGTTTTTGTTACTGACGATGGAGCGGAGACAGATTTAGATTTAGGTCACTACGAACGTTTTACTTCACTTACGTTGTCCAAGACGAATAACTTTACTACGGGACAAGTTTATCTCAAGGTTATTGAAAATGAACGCGAAGGAAAATATTTAGGAAAAACAGTTCAAGTCGTTCCTCACATTACTGATGAAATTAAACGTCGTATTCATACTGCTGCTGAGAACTGCGATTTATTAATTGGAGAGATCGGTGGAACAGTAGGGGATATAGAATCACTTCCTTTCCTTGAAGCAATTAGGCAATTTGCTTTAGATGTAGGTACTGAAAACGTTATTTTTATCCACTTAGTTCTTCTTCCTTATATCAGCGCTGCTCACGAACTTAAGTCTAAGCCAGCTCAGCACTCGGTCAAAGAAATGCGTTCAATTGGTTTATTCCCTCAAATTATTATTTGCCGTTCGGATCGTACAATTGATGAATCAATATTAGATAAAATCTCCATGTTCTGTAACGTTTCTAAATCAAATGTTTTTGAGTCTCCTGACGTGGAAACAATTTATGAATTACCACTCGTTCTTCATAAACAAGGACTCGATGTAAGAATTACTGAGCTATTAGGAATGTGGGCTACTCGTCCTGATATTACACCACTTGAAAAAGTTGTTTATAATATTAAGCATCCACTCAAAACAGTTAGGATCGGTATTGTCGGGAAATATACAGAATTAGTAGAGTCTTATAAATCATTAGACGAAGCTCTTCGTCACGGAGCCATTGCAAATCAAGTTAAGCTAGAGCCCATTTATATTGATGCTGAAGAATTAATGGATGATAACAAGAGAAAAGAACTCCTTTCAGGTGTTCATGGTATTTTAGTTCCAGGGGGCTTTGGGAAGCGAGGAACTGAAGGGAAAATCCGAGCTGTGGAATTTGCGCGAGTGAATAAAATTCCTTATTTCGGAATCTGCTTGGGAATGCAACTAATGGTGATTGAGTTCGCTCGTCATGTGGCAGGTCTAAAATCTGCTACTTCTGAAGAGTTCGTGGATTTTATTCCGAACGTTACTCCAAAGGAAGATTTAGTCATTCATTACATGCACGGACAAACTCAAGATGGACCTAAAGGCGGTAATATGCGTTTAGGAGCTTATAATTGTGATATCTTAAAGGATAGTTTAGCGAGTAGAATTTATAACTCAGAGAAAATTACAGAACGCCACCGTCATCGCCTAGAAGTGAATAATAAGTATCTTCCTCTTTTAAAAGAGAAGGGCTTAATTATTTCTGGTGCAAATCCAGAGCTAGATCTAGTAGAGATTTCTGAACTTAAAGGGCATCCTTATTTTATCGGTTGCCAATATCACCCAGAATTTAAATCGCGCCCGTTTCTTCCTCATCCGCTTTTTAAAAGTTTCGTGGAAGCTTCAGCCAATAACGTAAAGTAGGTTAGATTTTTATGAGTAAGATGGATTTATTTATTGGTCCTTGTGTTTTAGAAAGCGAAGAACTTGCTATGATGATAGCGGAGACTGTTCTCAAAGAACTATCGCCCTACCAGAATAAACTTAAAATTACTTTTAAGGGAAGTTTCGATAAAGCTAATCGTTCTTCATTTGATTCATATCGAGGACCAGGGATTGTTGAAGGTCTTAGGATTTTACAAAAAGTAAAAGATACTTTTGGACTTCCAGTGATTACTGATTTTCATACTCCAGATCAGGCTGAAACGGTTGCTAAAGTTGTCGACACTCTACAGGTGCCAGCATTTCTTTGTCGTCAAACAGATATGATTTTTGCTGGAGCTGAAGCCTGCAAGAAATATGGTCGTGAATTAAAAGTAAAAAAAGGACAGTTTTTAAGTCCTGAAGAAACTAAAAATATTGTAGATAAGGCTTCACATTTCTTATCCAAAGATAAAATTCTTTTAACGGAAAGAGGATCATCATTTGGTTACAATAACCTGGTTGTTGATATGGCCTCTTTTTCCATTATGAAGTCCTTTGGCGTACGGACCATTCACGATGCTACTCATTGTGTACAAAGACCTGGTGGACTTGGTAAGGCCACAGGTGGAAAACGTGAACAAATTTTTGTTCTAGCAAAAGCGGCGATTGCTGCTGGTGCCGATGGTATTTTCATGGAAGTACATCCCCAGCCAGAAAAAGCACTTTCTGATGCTTCAACCTGTATGCCTTTGCCAGATATGAAGGCGATGATTAAGAAATTATTAGAAATTAGAGATGTTGTTCAAGGAAATTAAAATGAGAGATCTGAGAGCTGAAGCCTTAAAATATAAAGAGAAATTACAAAAGATCAAAGTTGTCGTTTTTGACGTTGACGGTATCCTTACCAATGGAATGGTTTACTATGCTGGCCAAGAGTTAGGATTTAACCGTCATTTTTATGTTCCAGATGGCTATGGCATTAAGGTGTTATTAGAGGCTGGAATAAAAGTGGGAATTATTACTGGCGGTGACTCAGTTGGTGTCCGTAAACGCTTTGAACTTTTAAAAGTTAATTATCTATTTTTAGGCAATGAAGACAAAAGAGAAGCCTTTCGAAAAATAAAAGAAGATATGGGAATAGAATTTGAGCAAATGCTTTATATGGGTGATGAACATTTTGATATGCCACTTTTGAAAAAAGCTGGTTTTGCCGCAACCGCCCCTCATGCTAATCCCGAAGTTTTAGAGATTTGTGATTATGTGACTCATATGCGTGGAGGAGAGGGATGCGTCCGTGAGGTCATCGATCTGCTACGTTACGCTCAGGGGATTGTTCCAAAAATTGAATATATGTGATTAATGAAAAAGAGTTAAAAGAATTTTTTCTTTTTTAGTAAGTGTCCTCTCTTTTTTCCAAATGACTTTGAGCTCGTAAGGAATTTTAGGCATTTTAGAAATGATCTGAACTTTATTATCCACGGCATAGTCTGGAACTAATCCTTCTCCATAGCCACCTTCAACAAGCGACCTAATGACTTCCCAACTTAAAACTTGGCGATGGATTGTCAGTGTTTTCTTGAATTTCTTTTTATAAGCAATTTGTAATTCTTTAACTTCAATCTTGTCTAAGCGTGTGACGATGTACTCGAGGTCCGGCTCAGATTTTAAAGGACTTATGCTAACAAAATTTCCCTTTTGCAGGATCTCTGAATTAAAGTTTTTAGAATCTCCATCGTCCACTATAAAACCCAAAGCAATTTCATTTTTTTGCAGCCAAGTCTTGATCATATCACTATAGCCAATCTTAAAGATTGGCTTAACAAGAGGAAGTTCCTTCTTAAGCTTTTTTAAAATGTTTTTCATCGGGCCCATCATAAAACTCTGGGTACAGCCAATGATAATCTCTCCTGACAAATCTTCTTTTTCTTTGATGCTTTCTTTGATCAATTTTGATTGTGCAATAAGTGACTCGCCTAATTCAAATAGTTTTAGGCCACTAGGAGTAAGTTTAAATTGTCTTTTCTTATGCTCAACAAGCATTACTTCATAAAAACTTTCAAGACTGCGAATAGCCTGAGAAATAGCTGATTGACTCACGTGATTGATTTGTGCTGCCTGAGTAAGACTAAGAGTTCTAGCAGCATCGAGAAAATATTGAAGGTGGTAAAGGTTCATGTTAATAAGTTTAACTTATTAATTTTATGAAATAAATGAATTTTTACATTTTATGTTTTTGATCTATAAGTTCTCCATCAATCGTTTGGAGGAAAAAATGAAAAAAATTAGTTGGTTATTAAGTTTAGTAATTTCGGTAAGTTTGCAGGCTGGGGTGGTTTTATCACCTAAGGTCGATGAAAAATTCGGAGGCTATTATTTACAGGTACAAGAAAGTCAAAAATCCCTTTCGGAGGATTGGGGCAGGGATGTCAGTGTTTCTGAAGTACTGTATTTTCAGTCTCAGCTTCGTACTTGCTTACAGTTGAATAGCAATAGCTTTTTTCGTCAAAAACAAACTCTCTTTATGAGCAAATGTTTAAAATTAGCGGAAGAAGAAACCTTATCTTTTACCCCATCTCAAAGTAGTAAGGGGCTAACAGTTGTTTTTGATATGGATGAAACATTGCTTACGCAATGGAGTAAAGTCTCGTTAACTAATCCTGAAAAGACCTCCTTTAAAGTTAAATATCGTGATTTAGTTTTAAATGAAACAAAAGAAGAAATGACTCTCGCTCCTTGGGGCGTAACAATAAGACCAAAGGCCATGGAACTCTTAAAAGGTCTGGCAAAAAACTCGAAAATCGAGAGAATTGTCTTTTTTACGGCGAGAGAAGATCGATCGGCTCAAGAACTTGCTGATTATTTTTTGATCCATGTACCAGAACTTCGTCTCAAGTTTAAAAGTTTGTATGCTAGAAATTCGTTAAGATTGGATTCAACCACAAATACACCAAGTAAAGATTTGCGTTTGATTGCTCCTGATCTAAAACATGTTCTTTTAATCGATGATAATCCATCTCGAGTTATTCAAAAAAGTTATAATTTTTCGATTCCTAAATTTAATGCAGATCTTTATCTTACTTCGAATGATGTAGTCGTGAAAGAAACAAATAACCTCGTTATGCCGTTTATTGGAGAGATGATCAATCAAATTCTTGATGGTCAATCCTTTGAGCCTTATTCAACGGCTTATGCTGAACAAAATCAAGTTGACTGGGGGAGGGAGATTTTGAAAAGAAAAGGATATCAGCAGGATGTGATAACGAATCTTCTGCAAAATGAATTATTTCATCAAGTTTGGATTGGGGCAGAGACGGTTAAGCCGTCTCTACTCTAAGCCAATACTTGAAGGACTTCGATTCGCTCTAAGATAATTGTCTACGACACCTAAACCACGGAACACGCCGTCTTGAAAAAAAGTTGAGAAATTATTTCCTGACTTAGTCTTGGCGGCGAAGTATCCATTGAAAAATAAGTTTTTCTCGCCAAAGAATTTGTACAAATCGTGAATTCTATCTGTTTCTTTATGTAAGTTGATTGTAAAGTTTCTAAATTTTTTCAAATTAATTTGATGGTAGTTATCTAAATCCTCGCGGTAAGCGAGATAATCTTTTCCTAGCTTTTTCACACATGCATCTGGGCCTACTTGGAGACGCTTTAAAGCTCGCCCTCTAAAATCTGATTTGCGCCATTGATTGGGTCTACGAGATCCGCAAATAAGTGCTAGTGATAAAAACAATTCATCTGGATTTTGTTGATTAAAGTACTTAAGAGCAGCTTCTTCAAGTCTCACGATGGTATGAATGACAAGTGGTCCTTGGAGCTCGTCTTTACGAACCATGGTAATAAAATCTGCTGAAAGTCCTGAGTAATCTTGCATGATACTGATGGCATGATTTTTATAAGTCTTTCTAAAAAAACCAGTAGTGTCACGTGCCTCATATCTTTTCTGTAAAGTCACTGACAGTTTTTCTTCTGAATCGAGTAAGACATCATCTTGGGATCCGTCATGTTGATAGTCATACTCCATATCAACTTGACGTGATAGAGAAGCATCAAGCTTTGCACCTAGATCTATTTTGACTAAGGCATAAATGGCAGTATTTAAAAATCGGGAGAAAAAGTTTTGAACTGTTTTTAAGTTTTCAAAATGAGTTCTGAAAAAAAGTTTGGTATTTCCATTTTTAACAATCTTAATTTGTTCAGTTTCTTTTTTCTTCATCACACCAAACAACAGAAATCCAAATTTTGAATCCATGTTTTGTTGCTCTCTTTGATCAAGAGAGACGACGTTTGCTTGTAAAGCTTTAATGTCGGTAGTTCCAATACCAATCAAATGCTTAAATTCTGCTGCCTCTGCAGTATTACCGGTTAATTTCTCACGATCTTTTTCAAAAAAACTTAAATTAACAGTCTGCGATTTACCATGCTCATATTCAAAGTCGTAGCTAAAAAGAGTTAGTTTTACTAGTTTTAAGAAATCTAATTGGATCTGAGCTGTGGCGGCAACACTAACGGCATTACTTTTAGTAGAAGCTACACGGAGAAATTCTCCTTCAGCAGGTTTATCATCAGGACCTAATTTTTGAATAACAGTTTTTCCGATATGGTTGTATGTTACCAGTACCCCTGCAGCTCCTGAAAATCCATAGATTGGAGGAGAGCTTATCTTTCCGCCGACAGAAGCTGTAACCTGATCTTCTTTGGTTACGATTTCATACTGGCTTAAATTCATAATCGGTTTAAGAGAGAAAATATTCCAACTCATAAATAATTTTGAGAAGTCTGAAAAAAGTCCTTCGTTATAGCTTGAGGCAAAATGCTCATAACGAAAATTACGCTTAAAGGAAAGGCCGGCAAAGAGGCCGATGTTCGCTTCCGATATATCAATCAGCCCTTCGCTTTTCATATTTTTTAGAAATGATGTGGCATCGATATAAATACTAAATGTATCTTCCACAATCCAGACAGTTGTGGAAAATAGATACGGTCTGATTACTCGATTGGCGGAAACCGAAAATTTCCCCATAGGTTTTTGCCAGGAGAAGCCTGAAAAGTTTTCTTCTCCTAAATTAAACTGACGATTAAAGGCTAAAATGCTTTCAGCTTCATCATTTCCTATTTTTTGAAAATTTCCGGAAAGAAGTTCGACAATCTTGCTATAAACGGGTGACATATTGGGATCTTCAAAAGGACCGCCACCTTGGGCACTGATAACTCCTGAAGCTTTTCCTTGAGAAAGTGAGCGCAACATCTTCTGGTTGCTTTTTCGAAGCTCTGATAAGCTCGGCTTCTGAGTTAAAACTCTAAGTCTTTCTTCCATTAAAGGAGCAAGTTTAATGAATTTAAACTCATGGGCATAAAGTGAAGATGAGAAAGAAAGTAATAATAGAAATAGGAAACATACTTTCATTTTGTTCATCATGAACCTCTCTTGGTAAGTCATCTTTGACATCGGACCACATCTTCTTCGGTATAAATTTGAAGTAACTTGAAGAGTGGATTAGTCTGATGCTGTTGATGAACAGTGCCTTGATTTTTTATACTTGAGCGTTAAGCTTGAACTTCATTCCAAGTGTGGGAATTTGAACAGGAGCGATATATGGAAAAGGATTATGATCAATTTTTAGAAGTTCTTAGAGCTGAACTTAGTTTTCCATCATACTACCTTTTTAAGTTTATCGTAAAGATTGAGTACAAAGATCAGTTAATCCAGATCTTTGGCTCAGAAGATGTAGAATTAAATCCATCTAAAAATGGGAACTACGTTAGCGTAAATTGCCAAAAGCTTGTGGCAAGACCTGAACAGGTTGTTGAAATTTATAAATTAGCCAGTGTCGTCCCTGGTGTAATTGCTTTATAGGAGTTATCTTTATGAAATATGGAACTGCATTAGTTATTGGAGCAGGTGCTTTTGGAACCAGTCTCGCTTCAGTACTTTCAAATAATTTTGATAAAGTTATTGTTAAGGTTCGTTCACAAGATATTTATGAAGCTCTCAAAAAAGGTGAGAATTCTATTTATCTACCAGGAAGAAAACTTTCCTCGAAGATTGTTCCAGCACTAACATGGGATGAAGTAAGTAAACTTAAATCAGGAAAGGTCGAAATTATTGTTTCTGGTCTACCTACCGCTGGCATTAGACAGTTTTGTAGTGAAAATAAAAAAGAAATAGAAAACCTCTTAAAGGGAGATATTCCTTTTGTTTCACTTTCTAAAGGGATTGACCCTGATACTTTAGAGTTACCTGATGATTTATTCTTTGATGTATTTAAAGAATTTAAAGATCAATTTTCCTTTCTCTCTGGCCCTTCCTTTGCTCAAGAAATTTTGGATGAACAAATTACCATTGTCTCATTGGCAGGAAGATCCCATCGCCACTTAGTGGCAGTTGGTGAAATGTTACAGACTGATTTTTTCAAAGTTTTCCAAAGTTATGATGTGAAGGGGGTCTTGTTAGGGGGAGCCTTAAAAAATATTTTAGCAATTGCAGGTGGTATTATTGAAGGGCTTGGATATAACCATAATACCAGAGCGGCAATGATCACGAGAGGAATTGTGGAAATGCTTCGTTTTGGGCAAGTTTATAATGCCAGACCTGAAACTTTTTACGGCCTATCAGGGATGGGAGATTTGATTCTTACGACGACAGGTGAGCTTTCAAGAAATAAAAGTTTTGGTATTGAAATAGCCAAGGGTAGAAAGCCCCAGGACATCATTGCTCAACAGAGAACTGTTGTTGAAGGTTATAAAACCACTAAAGCTGCATTCTTATTATCAGAGAAGTACGAAATTAGAGCTAGAATTTTTCAAGGTCTCTATCATGTACTTTATGAGAATGCTTCACCTAATGAAGTCATAAAAGAGTTAATGAAATCACCTTCAAAGTTTGAAATTGGCTAATGAAGGTGCTTCTCAATTTTTTCAAGAGTGACTAGTTCACCCAAGAAAATAATTTCACCATTTTTCTTTTTTACAAAATAGGCTGGAACCCCAAAAATGTTATAACGTTTTAAAAATTGAGTAATATTATCGTCTTTTTTTGTCCAATCACCTTTCATTAAGACCATTTGGTTTTTAAGAGCAAATTCTTTAAAACGAGATGTATTCAGTAATAACTTTTCATTGACCTTACAGGTAAAGCACCAATCAGCGGTAAAATCGATGAAGACTACTTGATCGTTATAAGAATTCAATTTTTCTTCTGAAAAGTTTTCCCAACCTTGAGTGACTTCGATAACTTCTGATTTGCTATTGACCTGCATTGAAATCTTCATACTTAATGCTAAAGTCGTCATGGCCAAAACGATAAAGACTAATCCTAATATTTTATTTTTCGGCATTGTTTTTCTTAAATAAAAGCCAAAGAACAAAAGACTCAAAGTTAAATTTACAAAGTTTAAAAGACTAGCAGGAGGGTTATTTGCAAAGAGTACGTCGTACAACCAAAGTGCAGTAAGGAGCAATGTAAAACCTAAGAATTTTTTAAGATGCTCCATCCAAAGTCCTGGCTTAGGCAAGAAATGGGCGAGTGCTGGAAAAAATCCTGTAATTAAAAAAGGAAAGGCCAACCCTAAACCAATCATCATAAAAATGAGTACGATATTGAGATAGCTGGTAGTAAAAGCAAAAGTTAAGGCCGTTCCTAAAAATGGAGCACTACAAGGAGTTGAAAGAACTGTAGCAAATACTCCCGAAAAGAAATCTCCAATAAATCCACCTTTAACTTCTTTATTACCGATGGTTCGTCCACCAGGAGTCATGAATTCAAAGAGGCCAAATAGGTTTAAACAAAAGACAAATAAAAGAACAATCATCAATATGAGAAAAGTAGGTGATTGTAATTGAAATCCCCATCCAATATCTTCACCGGATTTTTTGATAGAAATAATGATTGCAGCCAATAATAAAAAACAAGTTAGAATACCAGAGGTATAACTTAAGTTATGTTTTAAAATACGGTTGTCACTTTCATTTTGCTGCTTTAGCAGAGAGTAAAGCTTGAGTGAGATAACTGGAAGTACACAAGGCATAAGGTTTAAAATCAACCCCCCCAAAAATGCAAAGAGCATGAAATATAATAAACTTTGTTGAGAATTTTCAGTTACCGAATTAGCATCATTTAAAACTGGAGTTTTTTTTTGAGTCGCTCCAGTTGGTGAAACAAGATCTGCTCCTAAATATGCCTGATCCATACTCTTATCATCTTTGAATTCAGAGAATTTACTTTCGATAACAGAAGTACTACCTTTCATGGTTAACAAAAAGCGCATGGAGATGGGAGATAGAAATTTTTTGGACTTGGGCAGAGGCATTTCTGGATCTTGGTATTCGCCTTCCCAATCGATCAAGATTTTTCCTAATACCTTTCCTGACTTCGCTTGATAAAAAAGCTCCTCACGTTTAAAGCCAAGGGGTTTCATTGGAAAAGGAGTTAAGAAATTATCCTTTAGCGAAATTTGTGCTTTCGAAATATTATAAGAATAATGCAAAGTTAAAATTTTCTTTTCAATATCACCCGTTAAATTGAGCTGCAAGTCTTTTGGTGTTTCAATTTTGAGAGGAAGAGCTTTGTAAGCATTTTGAACTTCGTCAGAGGTGGGAAGAAAAGTTTGTCCTTTTTGCTCGACGATAGAATTATTTTTAAGAGAAAAATCAATTTCCCCTTTTCCTGGGACACATATATCTTTGCATACTAGCCACTTACCTTCAACTTTCAGTGGCCCTTTAACTTTTTGATCTTGCTTGAAGAAATAGTGAGTTGTTCCTTCATATCCGTAAGCAAGTAAGTCGCCTGTTTCAAAATAGCGATGTGGGACAGACCATTCCAATGGAGAAAAAGATATTTCTTTTTTTCCTTCATAGAATTTTACTTCAGTAGGAGTTCCGGCATCACCAGGATTTTTCCAATAGGTATGCCATCCATCTTCGTTTTTTAAAGATAAAACAATGTAGGATTCTTTATTATCTGTGAAACTTGTTAATCCATACTTCACTAAATTTTTTGTGTCTGTTTGAGCATAAGACAGAAATGAGTGAAGTAAAAAGAATAGTGTCAAAAAAGTCTTTTTCATAGTAAACCTTAGAGTATGAATTCAATGTTTTATCCAAGATCTATTGTATGCTTAACGGAAGAGTCCGTCGAGGTATTGGGTCATTTAGGTAGGCTTGACCTAGTGAAAGGTGTCTCTGTTTTCGTGAAGCGTCCAGAAGAAGCCTTGCAGATTCCTAAAGTGTCCTACTTCACAAGTTCTAACTTAGAAAAAATAGTTGATCTAAAACCTGACCTAATTTTAGGTTTTTCTGATATTCAAAAAGATATTGCAAGAGATTTAATTGGACTTGGACTTAATGTACACATTGCAAATCATCGAACCCTTCAAGGGATTCTCGATTACACTTTGATGCTGGCTTCATTAATTGGCGAAAGAGAAAAAGGGATACTTTTAGTTGATCGCTTAAATAGAAAAATGGAACAAGCTCAGAAGAGTGCTGAACAATTAATGGTTAAGCCCAGAGTCTACTTCGAAGAGTGGGATGAACCTATGATTAGCGCTATAGGTTGGGTGAGTGAGTTAATTGAATTGGCTGGAGGGCAGGATCTATTTGCACATAAATCAAAAGGTATTTTGGCCAAGGATCGCTTTGTGTCTAGTGATGAGGTGGTACTACAAAATCCACAAATTATTTTAGGTTGCTGGTGTGGTAAAAAAGTGAATTTAAACCACTTTAAAGAGAGACCAAACTGGTCAAATATAGAAGCCATTGAAAATTCGAAGGTTTTTGAGCTTGAACCTGAAATATTTTTACAACCAGGCCCTGCTCCCATCCTTGACGGCCTGGATCTGCTTTACCATATTTTGAGTGATGGAAATCTTAAAAAGTAGGAGAAAATAATGAGAACTCTTTTTGTCCTTTTTATCCTCGTGGTAACAACTTATGCCTATTCTCAAAAGAAACAAGTCGCTGATAAAAAGAATTCAAATTCCTTATATAAGCTTGAAGAGCAATCTACTGAACAAAAAGAGTTGGATGAGTTTTTAAAAATGCGCTCTCAGATGTTAAAACAAATGCATGAAGCCTTTATGGACGATGATATAAATCCTGACAATCTACTGGATAAAGTTTTTGAAAAAGAGAGAAAGGGAACTTTTAGTCTTGGAGCCACTAATGGAGATCTTTATCAATCTCACTGGGAAGAAAATAAAAATGAAAGAATTTTAGCAATTAAGCCCATGAATAAAAATGTTCCGCTCGATATAAAAATAAATAATCAGATGATTAGTATTGGAGCTAAAGAAGAGAAAAAAGAGCATGGTGGAGGATTTTCCTCTAGCTTCATGAGTTCTACTTCTTTACCAGAGGATGTTGATGGAAATAAGGCTCAGATTGAACAACGTGGAGAGGAAATTTTGGTGCGCTTGCCAAGAAGAGGGCTCTCAGGGGACAATAAGGAAAAGAAACTACCTTCTAAAAAAGTTGATGATGGGATGACTCCTATCAAACCTAACCCTGAGGATATCACCATTTGAAATCTGCCTCTAGACTGATTCTTTTTTTTTCCTTGTTGTTTGCCTCTGTGACCGCACAAGCAACAGTCGATGTGAGAATGGGATTTGGTCATACATGGGGAGATCCAGCTTCACTTAATGAAAATATACCTGCTGGTTTGCAAATGAAAGGTCTCAATATTTTGGGCTTTGATATTATTGGCAATCCTATGGGACTTGCTGGTTTTGGGGGAGGGCTACGTTTTGATAACTTCTCTAAAATTAAAAAAGATGCTGGAGATGAATATTCTTTTCGTTCTTCCGTACTGACTGCTCTTCTCAATTATCGTGTTATCAATAATAGTGTTTATGCTGGACCCATCATAGGAATAGGGATGGCTCATTCAACAGATCTTAAAAGTAAAATTGGCGGAACCGGAACAAGCTATAACGCTGAAAAAAATCGTAGTTTTTCATTAGGCGCTGAGGGTGGAATTCATATTGGACACCTGGCCTTAGGTGGTGAGTTTGGATACATTCATTTTAAGTCGAGAGATTTTAAGGATGATAGTGGCGGCTTTCTTGTAAACACCGATACTGGAAATAAAAAGAATGCAGGCTTTTCTGGAACTTATATGCGTTTTCTGGTCGGTATCCGTTTCTAATTCTCATTGTCTATTCTTTCATCATTATATTTGAATTATTTGTCTAAAATTTAGACATGAGACTAATTGACTAAATTCCTGATCATAATAGTCCGATAATTAATCTGTATGAGTATGTCCCTAAATAATAACCTTGCTTCAAGCTTTATTAAGCGGCATCTGGATAAAAACCAGAAAGAAATGACGACAGCTGTTCGGCAGATTTCTTCAGGTGAAAGAATCAGTAGTGCTAGTGAGGATGCTGCTGGGATTGCTATTAGTACTCATATGAACGCTGGTCGAAAAAGTCTAGGTCAGGCTTTAAAAAATGCTAATCAAGGTGTTTCCATGTCACAAACGGCAGAGGGAGCAACGGCAGAAATCAGTAACATTATTATTCGTCTAAGAGAACTTTCGATTCAGTCTGCCTCCGATACATTAGGAGACGGAGAGAGATCACTTTCGGATTTGGAATTTCAGTCTTTAATTCAACATATAGATCAAATAGCAGAAAATAGTCAGTTCAATGGGCGTAAATTGATAAGCGGAGCAAGTGAAGATATTGGAGTACAAGTCGGCACACATTCTGGCTCAGAGAATTCAATTAATGTCGGTAGCAATATTAATTTAAGTGCTGGAGGATTAGGATTAAAAGGTCTTAGTATTCATTCCAAAGATGCTGCCCAATCTAATATAGGAATGCTTGATGGAGCCCTTCGAAATGTCGGGGAAGCAAGGGCCTCATTAGGTGCAACTCAAAACAGAATGCAATCGTCCATCAACAACCTTGAGGTATCAGGTACAAATCTAGACAGTTCATACTCAAGAATCCATGATGCAGATTTGGCCTTAACCACAGCTAACTATCTTCGTTCAGATGCCCTACAAAAAACGTCAACAGCGGTTCTTGCTCAAAGTAATTCACTCGGAAAGGACTCTCTTCGACTTCTTTAGTATCTCAAGGCAATTTTTGCCTTCAAATCTATAACTAAAATATTATTTAGATTTGACCCTATAATTTTAGGGTGGAGACCATTAAATGATTTTAATCACTACACCAGATTACTTTCCAAAGTTAGGGGGGCTTAGCACCCTGACTCTTCAATTGGAAAACTCGTTGCGCGAGATGGGGTTGTCATGTGAAGTTTTTCAATGGAATTCCTGGAAGGATATTAAGGCTTTCTCCAAAGAAAAACTACAGAACTATAAACTCGTTATTAATATTCACTACCTTTTTGGTTTTTTAAGAAGGAATGATTTAGCAGTCAATACTCCAATGGTGAACTTTATCTGTGGAACAGAAATTCTTTTTACTTCTCCAACATGGTGGAAAAGAGGAATTAAAAAACTAACAAAAAAATCAGTTATTTCACATATAGAAAGTTGTCATTTAAATCTCTTTATTTCGGAGTTTACTCACTCATTAATTCAAAGCTTTGGTTTTAAACCTTCTAGTGCAAGAGACATTATTTACCATTGTGGTATCGATGCTGAGGCACCCTGCTTTTTTCCTAAGAACTCGATGAAAGATTCAAAAGTAGTTAAGTTTGCTTGTATTGCCCGTGATGTAAAACATAAAAATTTAGTTGGTGCCGTTAAATTTTGTGAATTGGTTAAATTGGTTCTTGGAAAAGAAGTTGTTCTTACTCTTCCACAGGGTGTGAGTTATCAATCAGAACAGATCACGATCGAAAATCTTTTATCAAAAAGTGAAGAAGACAAACTGAAGGCATTTAAAGAAGCTCATTTTAATCTTTTACTTTCCTTGCCAGATTACCAACAAGGATTTGTGGAAGGTTTTGGGTTAACTGTTCTCGAAGCAGGACTTTTTGGAACGCCAAGTATTGTTATGAATACAGGTGGGCTAACTGATTCAGTTCACGATAATTTTACAGGTTGGGTAATAAATCAGGTTGACATCGAAACAGTAAAAGATCTTTTTCAACAAAAAATAGAGAAAAGTTATACTCATGTTTCAAAATACTGTTTTGAACACACCCTGAACTCTCATAACCTTAATAGTTGGAGAAAAATTTTTTACACTATTTCTAAGATTCAGGAGGCGGCATGAAAATGGCTTTAATTCTGAATACGAATGCTTTAGGTGGTGCAGAGAGAAGCATGATTGAACAACTACAATTGGTAAAAGAGAAGCTTACCTTGGAAGTTTTTTTGCCACGTCTATTACAGAATGAAAATAAACTCAGGGCAAGTATCGAGAATAATCTGTCTTCTCCAACAAAATCTTTTAGATTTCCAAGTGCCTTTTATCAGTTACATCAAAAAAGTGATTCGTGGCAGATCTTTTTTGCCATGATTTCACTGCTCTTCTCTCCCTTATTGTTTACTGATTTAAAAGAATTAAAAAAGTTCGAAGTCATTTATTGTAACGGTAATAAAGCTGCGTCTTGGATTATTTTTTGGGCACTATTTACTTTTTATAAGGGGAGAGTGGTTTGGCATTTCCGCGACTATCCAGAAAAGAAAAGAAGCCTTAAGTGGATTATTCTTTTAAGTGAAAAATTTGGTCAATTTAATTTAAGTTTAGTTGCCAATTCATTTTCAGTAAAAAAAGCCATCGAAACTGAGCTTAGTTTTGATCATGCTCAGGTGATCTACAACAAAACCGCCAAAATGACAAAGAGAGTAGAGAATTTCGATTTGAAAAAAATTGGTGTAGTGGCGATGATGGCTCCATGGAAAGGGATTCATCAAATGATTCTTTTTGCCAATCTTTATGAAAAGGAATTATGTGAACTAGGTGTAGAAGAGCTTTCAATCTACTCAGCCAGTATTTATCAAACTCAAGGTGAGCATCGCGAGTATCACGAAGAACTAAAAAAACTTCTGGTAAAGTTTCCAAGCAGACTTGTGAAATTTCATTTTGATAAGAATCCACAAGAAATTTTTACAAAAATTGATTTATTAATTCATCCATCACTTAAGCCTGAACCTTTTGGCCGAGTAATCCTTGAGGCTTTCAAGAGCGGA
Source organism: Bacteriovoracaceae bacterium (assembly GCA_049318265.1). Classification (GTDB taxonomy): domain Bacteria; phylum Bdellovibrionota; class Bacteriovoracia; order Bacteriovoracales; family Bacteriovoracaceae; genus JBEIOQ01. The sequence continues at coordinate 10,347 of JBMOGR010000001.1, read as the reverse complement.
GTACCTGTAATTTCTACCGCCCTAGGTGGTGCAGGTGAGTTAGTTCGTGATGAGGAAAATAGTTTAGTTTTCTTTAAACATGATCATCATGGGCTCTTTCGTCAAATTGAAAAATTAATTATCAATAAAAAACTTCGTTCTCGTCTGATTGAAGAAGCTGCAAAAAATGGTGATGAGATTGAAGCCAATGTGAAAATAGATCTTGAAAGACTCTTGGGAGTTGCTTAATGGAAATGAATAAAAATAAACGTTCTGTTTATAAAAAAACCATCGATAAAAATGATGCAGAAAAGTCTTATCGTATGGTGAATGGAATGATTCGTACTATTGATCAGTCTCAAGATTTTATCTTAGATAGTAAGCAAAGTTATAATATTGAGAAAAAGAGCACCCGCCCTTTACCATCAACCACCAATATTAAACAAGTCGTAGTTGATAAAGTAAAGGTGACTGAAGCCAGTCAATTAAAAGTTCTTACTGATGAAGAAAAAGCAATTGCGATTTGGGGCTATAAGCAATACGAAGAACAATTCAGCGCCAAAAAAGCCATCGATGAACCTATTGAGAAAAATTTCGAAGAAATGAAGAAGCCTCAAAATGGGGAATCTTCTGATTATTACATTGAAGAAACTAAGAAAATTGAAGGCGAAAAGCTTACTTATATAAAGAAAGACTTACGCCCAAAGAATAGATTCTTCTTCAAAGCTCGAGATCATGAGAAATTCTATGACGTAGGCAAGAGTTATTACGAAGATTATAAGCAAGGGAATAAGTTTTTCTTATTCACTAATCTAAACTCAGCAACTCCTCAACAGAAGACAATCTTAGGAGTCGCAAGTTTTATTCAATATTTCGAGAACGCCAAAGTGCTTATACTTACTTCTAGAATTAACCAAAATTATTTTAGAGAGATTTTACGTGGTGTAGATGGTGAGGACTTGAGTATCTCACCCAATATGAACGGGGAGTGCACCTTTTTTTTTCACGAAGGAATGACTTTTACAGATGCTCTAAGTTTGGAAAAGTTAAAAATTGACAGTGGTTTAGATCTGGAACAGGTTATTGAGCATTTAACTCAGTATTTTGACTGTGTTATATGTGATTTACCGGCCGTAATTGCACAATCTGAAAAAAGAGATCTTTATTTCCCTCTATATAAAAAAGCTGCAAGTGTTAGTTTTGTAGTTGGAGAGAATAAATCAAGTTTTAAAGATGTGGATAAACTTAAGGAATATTTTGAAGCCTACAATGTGAAGATTAAAGGAATTCTGATGGCGAAAGAGGTGGAGTCTTGAAAAATAATACGAATAGATCTCTTGATGAAGATCAAGAATTAGAAGAACTTGAAAAGCTTATTATTGAAGGCGAGCAAGAAAAACGCAAGCTTAAGTTGCATAATAATTTTTCAAATGAAAATGAGAATGATAGACCTTTAGCAAAATATTTCTATAGTGTTTCAAACCATTGCGAGTTTTATCAAATAGGAAATTCCTTTTTAAAAGATTTCAAAGAAGGAGCCAAATCTTTTGCTATAACTTCAACTGGCTATAAAGCAGCCCAACAAAGAACAATTTTAGCACTTGCTAGTTTTTTTGATCATGTTAAGTCTATGAAAATTGCTATCGTCACGAATCAAATGGTAAATGGTGCATTTCACGATTTGGTTTCTGCATCAAGGCCAGCAGGACTTATATTACCTGTTATCCCTTCGAAGAGTATTGCGGTAGAGAGGTTTTATCACCATTTTGATTTCGTCTCTTTTGATGAGATATTGAAACTTGCTCCTAAAGGTACTCCAAATTTTGAATATGAGCATTCTATTGCTGAATTTGTTAAGCATTACGATCTCATTTTTTGGGATATTCCAGAACTAGATACCTTGAAGGCAAATCATAATCTTTATTATCCGATTGCTCTGTATTTTGATTCTCTATCAATTATTGTTTCTCATTCATTGTCAAAGAGTAAAGAAATTGAAGAGCTTCAAAAGTTTTTTACTAATTATGGAGTAAATTTAAAAGGATTTCTTTTGGACTATACGACACAAACGACACATAAAAAGAGCCTGCTCGATACAATATTAAGGAGATAATTTGAGGAAACTGAATGCAATCCTGCATGAAGTAACTTTTTTAAATTTTCCCTTTTTATGGGGACAGCTTAAGAGATATAAAATTATGATGGGGCTATTTCCCGTCATGCTCGTCATATTCTTTACTATTTTTGCTCAAACCCAACAAACGATCTATCGCTTAAACATTGATGTTAAGGTCGCTGGTCGAGCTACGAGTGGAGTTACTGCAGGACTTTCTTCGAGCCTCATGTTAGAACAACAAAGCCCGTTAACTTTTGATGAACTTTACGCTTCAAGTACTAGTTATGAATTTCTTCATTTGTTCGCTCAGCTTCTTGTCGAGGATCAAGATTTTAGAAAAATAAATCTGACCCGCTTAAACGCTAAACGAGTAGGAACATGGGAAGATTCTTTCAGCGGTTGTAATGAAAATAAAAAATGCTTTGTAGATAGAATGACTGGTCTGATTGGACAGTTCTACGATATTCGCAAAGGTCAGACTGATGGCCGTTTTATCTTTGAAATATCATCTCTCGATCCTATCACTACTCGAGTTATCGCGAGAATTATTACGAAAGCGATTGAAAAAGCTCGTGCCAAAAATATCCAAATTGTTTACCAAGAACAAGCTCGTCTTGCTGAAGAAATGATACAAAAAAGCCGCGAGGAAATGGTTCAGCGAGGCGGTATAGGCGTCCTGAACGAATATAAAAACAATGAATTACGTTTACAAGAATTGAAAGAACGAATTTCATCAATGCAGAATACAATTAATCAGGATAAGTCATTATTAGCGACAACTGAATTTAAACTTCATGAAACAAGTGCACGTGCCAAGGATTCAGATGTACAAAATATTGAAAAGTTATCAGTTGTTAATTTTAAGAAAAAGGCATCAAAAGTAGAAGATTACAGACAGAATATTGTTGCCCTCAACTCCATTCCAGAATCTTACCGAACAGAATCCGATAAACTAGTTCTTAAGCAAATGAAAGACGAATTAAAGAAAATGGAGGATGAACTTCGTAATTCTTCAAGAAATACCCGCAAATTATCTGAAGAAGAAACTTTTATTAATCAACAACAAAGCAATAAGAGTTACATTGATTTTGACTACCAGGTTCTAAAAAGAAAAATCGAAAAAGAAAATCTTGAGTTAAAATCAATGACCGCTGAAATGGAAGGTTATATTGAGGGAAATTTAAAACTTGAATCGACATCTTCTATATTAAGACAAGATTTAGAATACATTAAACTCTTAGAATCAAAGCTTATCTCCATTAAACTTATGATGGCGACGATTACTTCTGACCTGGTTTTTGAAAAATATAGTGGTGATCTTATTGAGTTCAATCGAAGTACCTCAAGTAAAAACTTTCTTTACTCGTTGATACTTACCTGTACCATTTTACTTGTAGCACTCATTACTCGTTATTTGCTTGATGACCGTATCTATGAAGAACACGAAATTGAAAAATGCTTCAAAGATCTGCCGATTATTGGGAAGACTCCGGACTTTGACTAGCCTTTCGCTTCACGTATCTTAAAATTAAAACATATGCTGGATAAAGAAAGGTGACGATGACATCTTTTATATGCTCAGCCCATGGACTCTGTAGAGTCGTTGAGTCATAAACTTCTTTTGCAATTTCTAAGCAAAAAAGTGAGATGAAAATGATATGGAGTTTAAATTTAAAGAATAACCCAAATAAAGTGTAGAAGTAACTCACTAGGATATGGGCAACAATATCAAGTGGAATCAGCCCAAAAAGCTTGTTGTGATTGATGTAGTAAAGGAGATCCTTTACTAGTTGAAATACTTGATTCGTCTCAGTTTTCATCATAAGATTAATTTATGTTTAAAATAAAAAAAATATTAGTTAACTCAGTGCTAATTTTTTCTTTTCTCATGCCAAGTGTACCATCTGCTTGGGCAAATAAGAAAGAAGAAGAAGATACATCTCCAATTAATCTTCAAGATATGGTTTTGCCGACAGACATCAAAGATATGGCTAAACAGCCGGGCGCTATTTTTTATTCTAGTCCCTCAAAAAATAAGGTTCTTGTCCCTGTACACCTATGGGGGCACTTACAAAAGCCTGGACTTCACTTTGTCCCGACGGAAACAAATTTTATAAAAGTGATGTCTTCGACTGGAGGACCATTACCAGGAGCCGCCCTAGAAAACGTAACCTTAACTCGCTCAGTGAATGGCGAAGCGAAAAAATTTAGTTTTGATTTATCTAATGGGGGTGGAGAGGATGTACAAAACTTTACCGTTCGTTCGGGCGATATTATTTTCGTTAAGCAAGATCGTTTTTATGAAAATAGAGCTTACTATACATCTCTAATCGCCATTGCTGTATCAGTATTAACGGGTGTCCTTCTTTATCGCCAAATCCAGAAGAACTAAATGAAGATTCTACAGCTTTCCAAGTACTACGAACCAGTGAATGGGGGAATAGAGTTGGTAGCCAAATTAATGACGAAAGCGTTTCGTGAAGATAATCATGAAGTAAGAGTAGTGGCTTTTTCAGATAATGAAGGAGAACGTATCGGGCGCTACGGAGAGAAAATATGGGAAATAAAGCAAAACCTTTTTTTTCTTTCGACGCCATTTAGTTATCGCTTTTACTTTTCGTTCAAAAAAATTTTAGAAGCTGAATCTTTTGACCAAATCTACATCCATTTACCTAATCCATTCATGCATGAGATTTTAAAATCAGCTCAACAAATCTTAAAGAGAACAAATACAAAAGTGATCGGTGTATACCATAGTGATATTGTGAACAAGGGATTTTTGGGTTCACTTTACGATCGTTTTTTTCTTCGACACCAACATCTTTATGATAACTTTCTTTGTTCTAGCCCGAAATTAAGAGAGAGTTCTCATGTTCTTCAAAAAGTAGTATTCTCGAAAATTAAGGTTATTCCTTTTTGTGTTGAGGAGAATAATCATTTTAGAATTAGAGAAAACTTTACCAAGGAGCTTGTGGCGATTGGCCGTTTTGTTCCTTATAAAGGTTTTGAGTTCTTATTAAAAGCGCTACAAGGAACTGACTACCGTCTAACATTAATGGGAAGTGGGCCACTTTATAAAAAGTTGAAACAATTTGAAGGACCAAATCTTCGATTAGTGGGAGATGTCACTGAAGAGGTTAAAAATCTTTATCTTAACCTTGCTGATGTACTCATTGTTTCTTCAAATAGCCGTGCAGAAGCTTATGGTATGACCATTGTTGAAGCTTTTCATCGAGGCTTACCTGTTGTTGCAAGCAATCTTCCGACCGGAGTTACTTTTTTAGTTAATGATGAAGTGACTGGTTTAATCTTTGATATTGAAAATCGCCAATCTCTTTTAGACAGTTTAAAGAAGCTCGAGAATGATCCACTATTAATGAAAAAACTTTCTCAGCAATGCTATCAGTTCTATCATGATCAACTTAGGTTTAAACTCTTTAAAGAAAAATTATTGGCCCTTCAGAATTGAAAGTAAACAAAGGATACATAGTTCTTTGGAGCGACAATAAAAAGGTAGACTAAGACAAGCCCGACGGCGAACCCTTTCAGAAATAAATTTTGGGGAATAATTTTATTTTCTAATTTAAAATACCCAATTATATGTTCAACTGAAATTACTATAATAATGAATATCGCATGTAGTTTGACGAGATTTGTAGTACCATCTCCAGTAAAAATTTCTTTCCAGAATTGAGCAAAGCTTGTCAGGTCGTGACTGCGAAAGAGTGACATCGCAATATTAAAAAGAACAAATGTCGTGACCCAATTCAGAATCTGAAATTTTTCTTTTTCTTTTCTTAAGCCTTTTAGTTTTCTCTTTTTTTGAAAATACATTTTAGCGTAGGTACTGGCCCCCACCATTGTCCCTTGAAATAGTCCATAAGCGAAATAAGTGAGTCCTAGACCATGCCAAAGTCCAGCGATTGTCCAAGTTAAAAAAGTAGCAGCAAAAATAATTCCTGGAGTTGCGATTTTTCCCCAAGCTTTGAGAAGCGGATAGTAGATATAGTCCCGAAGCCAGGTAGAAAGACTGATATGCCACCTGGTCCAAAATTCAACAAATGAGTTTGAAAGTAGTGGGTAGTTGAAATTAAGGATAATATTGATCCCTAGAAGTTTTGCAATTCCTCTGGCCATGGATGAATACCCAGAGAAGTCACAGTAGATTTGTACGGTATAAGATAGCACGGCAAAGAGCAATGTTGACCAATGATAACTTTGTGTCTGATTAAAAACTGGATTTACGATTGTTAGGCTTAAATAGTCTGCACAGTAAATTTTTTTAAAAAGTCCCCACGAAAATTCAGTAATGGCGCTCGGAAAATCTACATCCTTTAAATTTTGTTTAATTTTAAATTGTGCAGTAAGGTCCTGCACTCTTGCTATCGGTCCTGAAAGTATTTGAGGAAAAAAACTCATTGAAAGTGCGTATTGAATAAAGTTTTTTTCCGAAGGGCAAGTACCTCGATAAGTATCGGCAAGATAGGCTATACCCTGAAGTAGATAGAATGAAAAACCCATTGGATGATGTGCTAAAAGCCAGCTTTTAAATATGATAAAAAAGGATAGGTTTAAGAGGATAAGAAGATAAAAAAGATATTTCTTTTTATCTTGCTCAAGTTGAGAAAAAAAACGAGAACCGTAAAAATTAATTATCGTAATTGAAATTAAAATAAGTTGGTTAATTGGTTTCCAGGTTGAGTAAAACAAGTAACTGCATATGAGAAGCCAAAACAAGCGAATTTTTTGAGATGGTATTAACCAATAAATTAAAAAGACAATAGGGAAGAAGAGAAAAAAATCAATATCACACAGATTCATTTGTTACTCCCTCAAATAACTTAGACTCTTTTTCGATAATGAGTCCAGAGAGAACCCTGAGAAAGTTGTCAACTTTATCAGGTCTAAGATGAAGTAGCTGATCGTTAAAATCTTGAGGATGAAAATATTTTTTAGTCAAAGAATGAAGAAAAATAATATCTTTGGATTTTTCTAATTGAATCATGTCTTGAAAAACTCTGCTTTTAAATAGATCATCCGAATCTATCACTCCATTCCACTTCTCAGGTGTTGCGATGACAACAACTTCGATCTTTTTTTGATTAAGATTTTTGATCAGACCAAGAAACTGAGAATATTTTTTTTCATTAGGGTCAAAAAATGTTTTAGATTCATTGTTCATTGTTTGTATAACAAGATTTTTCGATTTTTTGTTTGGAAAAATATAGTTCTCTATCAGTTCTGGCCATTCGACATAGCGGTTTCGTCTAGATACGTAGTTGAGGCCAGACCAAAGAAAATATGAATCAAATTGGTTTTTTAAAGACTGTTTTAAACCAAGAGTCACACCTTCATGACCGTATCGATGAAAAAACTCTCGGGGAGTTTTCATATAACCTTCTATGGCTGGTCCCGAGTAGTCTATATCTGATAAAGTTATTGAGGTAAGCTCCAAAATGACTCTCTTGGGTACAAAAGGCTTATTAAGGTAGCGCTCATAGCTTTCAGTGTATGACGTAGCATCCCCACCATCGAGAGACAGGTTTACACATGGAAAACTTTGGAGATTACAATGAACGCCACGTGCAAAAGTAGAAGATCCTAAGAAAACAGAAAAACTATTAATGTTTTCCTCAGATATATGGCTTTGAAAATAATTTCTCTTAATTATAAAACTATTGTTATCAATTATTGCGGGACCGATCGTGATTGTAGGTCTAAGAACTTGCTCGCTAACAAAAAACGCAACAATAATGCCCGCAAAAAAGGTAAAAATCTTCATATAATATGTTAGTATATTTCAAGTGAATACACCTTACGAGTATTTTTTAAACCAACTGCCGACTAAATTAATGCTTCTCTCCGATGATGATCATAATTGGTCACAAGAAGAGTTCATTTCTCATATTGAGCATATCTCTATCTTACTTTCAAAGAAGAATCTTACTCCCGGTGCAAGAGTGGGTGTCGCACTTGGAAAAACTGTTTATCAGGTTGCAACTATGCTCGCGATTTGGAAAAATGATTTAGTTTATGTTCCAATTTCTAAAAAAAATCCAACTGATCGTGTCCAATACATAGTAGAAAATTGTGAATTGTCTCTTCTATTGGATGACCCGAAAGTGCTTTCGACATCGGAAACACTAGAGCTAAGTTCAGCCAAAAGTCCGACTCAAAATTTATCCTATATTATTTATACATCTGGTACTACGGGAATGCCCAAAGGAGTTGTCATTGAAAACTCCTCTGTTAGTCATTTTTACCAAGCTATTCTCAAAGAAAAATTTCCACTTTTAGAAAATAAAGAAATCATTCTTCAAATGGTTGATTTTTCTTTTGATATTTCCATTTGGGATCTGGGTCTATGGTTTATCTATGGTGGGAAATTGGTAATTACTGATTTTGAATCTAATGCTTTAAAACTAATCAAAACAATGACGGAACATAATGTTACGATTATGACAGCGGCAGCACCGGCTTACGCTATCTTAATGTCAGCAAAAGAAATTTTGAAGAGATTTGATTTTTCAACTCTAAAATTGTTAATCACTTCAGCATCCTATTGTCCTCCCAAGGTCGCCCTTGAAGTGTTAGATACTTTCAATCAAGCAACTCTCTACAATGCTTATGGTCCAACGGAAGGGACTGTTTATTGTACTTGGACCAAAATAGTGAAAGAACAAATTAATCTTTCAGAGCCTCTAAGCATAGGTCACTTACTTTGGGGGATGGGGGGCGCTTTTTACTTAAATGAAAAAGTTGTCGATTGCAATCAGATGGCAGACGGGTTAGAAGCGGAACTAATTATTTCAGGTCCACAACTTTTTCTCAAGTATTGGAAGTCGCCAGAATTAACTTCAGAGAAGACTTTGTTTGATAATGGAAAAAGATATTATCGAACTGGTGACCTTATCACGAAGGTTGGAGAGAATTTTTACTATCATGGTCGTATTGACGACACAATTAAGGTAAATGGACATCGAGTAAATTTAGGTGAAATTGAAATTTGCACTAGCGAACTTTCTTTTATTGCTCATTCAATCGTAGTGGAGAAAGTAAATGAGAAACTACAGACAGAACTTTTTTTATTTTATACCCTAAATGAAAAAAGAGAGGATTTTCATCAGGTTGAAATTGAAATGAAAAATCAGTGGAATAAAAAGCTACCAGTGTACATGCATCCTAAAAAAGCAATTCGCCTGGATCATTTTCCTCTTAGTATTGCAGGAAAAATAAATAAGAAAGAATTAAAACTGAAGATTGAAAGTGGGAATTACTAGGCTTTTCTTCTTTTTACATTTTCAACGACATAGTTGAGAGTGAAACGGCTGTTATCCGCAAAATCCAAGACTTCAAGTTTGACTTGAAACGCTTTCTCAAGTGTAAGTAAAATGTTGACGGCATCAAAAGAATCTAAAATACCCAGTTCAAAAAAATCAATTTGCGCATCGGTAATTTCAGCGTTGAGATAATTCTCTATTACTTTTTTTACATTGCTTTCTGACACTTGCATTAATTTTTCCTCTTAGCGATAAAGATCATATTATCTGAAAAGCGTTGTCCCTTAAAAACGAGATGAGCGAATGGAAAAAGCCTTTGCCAAGTTAACTTTAATCCTGGTAAGCGCCCTTTATCGGAGTAACCAATTTCGACTTCCATTGGACCTAAATCCTGGATCATTCTCTCTAAGCTTATCCTATCTAATGCAGTTATGTGAGCCGGATAATTTTTTCCCCAGAATGCTGAATGACAACCTCTGAAAACGAAACTTAGTATGCTGGTGAAGGTGTGAAGATTTGGGATGGTGATAATGAGTGTTCCATGTGGAGAAAGGTGTTCATAGGCATTTCGGAGCAGTTTTCTCGGATTTTCAAAAAAATGTAACGCTTCAATAATACTTACAACTTCGTATTTTACTTTTAAATCAAAGTCATTACTGAGATCCATCTGGTGAAAACCTTGACGTTTATTACCAAAGGCAAAATCCGCTTCTTCTATCGAAAAGATATTTTTGGTGAGAAGAAATTTTTTAAATTCCCCTTTTCCAGCAGCTAAATCCAGCCACTTTGAACCTGTCTTCAATCTGCTGCCAAAATTTATCCATAGTGCTAGATAAATATCGTGAGAAGAACTGCCTAAGCTTTATTCGCAGCGTGTCTGTAAACTCTTTAAACTAACGTTGACTTCCATGGCCACTATTCTATCATTTTGAAATGGTTAATGAAGCTGATTTCATCTTGTTTGTTCGAAAT